>CAVSTA010000006.1:0-541101 GCA_963730745.1 uncultured Alphaproteobacteria bacterium | reverse complement strand
CCTGGGCGCCGTAAGGGCCGCCAGGGCCGAGGCTCGGCGCTTCAAGATCGCGCTCGCCAATCTCGACGAGACGCCGGGTGTGACCTTGGAGGGGCTCGGCTTCACCGGCTCAGACGTGCGGCGCAGCTTCGAACTGGCGGCGCGCACCCGACCGGCAGACATGCTCTATTTTGACAATGCCGGCGATCCCGCCCGCGCCGTCGCCAATGCGGAGGCTGCAATCTCCGCGAAAGTTGACCTGCTGATCGAATATAACGCCGATGCCGACGCGAATGCCGAGATCGCCCGCCGTCTCGCCGACGCCAGCATTCCAGCCTTGGCGCTCGTCGATCCGATGCCGGGCGCGCCGCTCTACGGGCCGGACAACCACGCCGCCGGACAAATCGCCGGGCGTGCGCTTGCTGCTTTCGCTCGAGAAAACTGGCCGGGCGAGCGGGTTCTGGGGGTTCTGATCGGCGACCTCGCCGCTCCCGGCGCTTCCATCAGGGATCGTGCGCAGGGCATTACCGAAGGCGTGCACGAGTCGCTGCCCACAATGCAGTTCGCCTCCCTCGACACTGGAGGACAGTCGCTGCGCGCCGATGCGCTGTTTACGAAACTCCTGCTGACCCAGCCCGGCCGGCGTGTGCTGATCGCGACCCTCGACGATTTGGCCGCGGTTTACGCCGCGCGCGCCATCGAAATGAACCGGCGCCAGAGCGACTGCGTCATCGTCAGCCAGGGGCTCGATCCGAACATCCACGGCGGCGTCAGCGAAAAAAAGGAGATCGACCCCAACAACCGCAGCAGCGTGGTGCTCGGCTCCGTCGCCTACTACATGGATCGCTACGGCTATGACGTGCTGCCACTCGCCTTGCGCCTGCTTGGCGGTGAGACGCTGCCGCCGCGCACGGTGACTGAACATGCCTTGGTCACCGCCGCCAACGTGTTCCGGAAATATCCGCCAATTGATATGAATTGATACGGCGCGTTGAAATCGATAAAGCCGGCGTTCTTTAGTCGGATGCCGACGGCAGTCGGACTACTGCAGGGAATTGTCGCCGATCTGTTCCTCGTGGTAATGCTCGGCGTTGCGCGCCCGGCGATGACCGCGCTGCCTACCGGTACGATCGAAGGCGTCGTCAAGAACGCTCAGGGCCAGCCGCTGGCGAGGGTGCAGCTGACCTTGCGCGCGACGACCGGCCAGATTGTCAAGACGGCGACGAGCCGGCCGGATGGCGGTTACCGCTTCGCCCGGATCGCCGAAGGCGACTACTCTATCTCTGCGGTGAAAGGAGGTTCGCGACGGCGATGGGTGCGGTCGCGGTTGGGGCCGGGGAGCACGCCTCTGTCGATCTCACCCTTGCTGCTGCGGGTGGCGCACCCGGTCAGGCGGCTGCCGCGCTTCCTGCCGCCGAAACGGCACCACCAACGCCTGGCAGTCCGCCGCCAATCGAGCTCGATGAGATAGCAGTCGTGGCGAAGCGGCTCGAGGCGGCCAGAGTCGCGATCGAGCCGCAAATCGGCGCCTCGACCTACACGGTAACTCGCCAGGCGATCGAAGCGCAGCCCGGCGGCACGAACAACACGCTCAATCAGGTCGTGCTGCAGGCGCCCGGTGTGAGCCAAGACGCCGAGTCGGCCGGCGGCATTCATCTCCGCAACGAGATGCAGTCGGAGGAATTCCGGATCAACGGGATCCCCCTTCCCACGGGGCTGAGCTTCTTCGGCCAAGGCCTCACCCCCCGCTTCGTTAACTCCTTCACCCTGATTACCGGCGCCCTGCCGGCGCAATACGGCCTGAACACCTCGGGCGTCATCGACATTCAGACGAAGAACGGGCTGTTCGCCCCCGGCGGCTTCGTCTCGATGTATGGCGGCGGTTATCACACGTTGCAGCCGAGTGCCGAATACGGCGGCTCGATCGACGGCTACAATTATTACGTCTCCGGAGATTTTCTCAGCACCGACCACGGCATCGACGGCGTGACGCCGGCTTTGACGCAGATCCACGATCAGTCCGAACAGCTGCACGCCTTTGCTTATCTCGACAAGATCATCGATGGCGAGAACCGGATGACCGCAATCGCCGGCGTGTTCAACGGCCGGTTCGGGATCCCGAACAATCCCGCCACGCCGACATTCCCCGGGATAACCTTCCTCAACGGCATCCCGGTCTCCGCCTTCAACCCGGCGCAGCTCGACGAGCGGCAAAACGAGACGAGCCAGTTCGGCGTCCTGTCCTATCTGTATTCCGGGGAAGCCGTCGATTTCCGGATCTCGGCTTTCACCAAATACAGCACGCTGCATTTCCGGCGCGACCCGTCGCTCGCCGACATTGCCTTCAATGCATATCCCAGAACGCCGTGCTGAGGAGCTTCGCCAACGGAATACAGATCGATGCCAGCGGTAAGATCGCCGCCGATCGGACGCTGCGCAGCGGCCTCTTCGTGAGCGGCGAACGGTTCACCTCCGAGACGATCTCGTCGGTGCTGGTGCAGGATGGAACCGACGAGTTTGGTAACCCTATCTTCGGCAGCACACCGGCAACCTCGTTTTCAAGCGAGGTATTTGCCAGCATCGGCAGGACCGGCTGGTCCTACAGCAGCTGACTGCAGGACGAGTGGGCCGTTACCCCGGATCTCACCGTCAACTATGGCGGCCGGCTCGACGTCGTCAATCAATTCGCCATGGGCAAACAGATCAGTCCGCGCCTCAACGCGGTGTGGCAGGCGACACCAACAACCGTCCTGCATGCCGACTACGCGAATTTGTTCACGCCGCCACCATTCCAGATCGGGCCGCCGGAAAACTTGGTGCAGTTGAACAACTTCAACGGCACGGGGCTGACCACTTCGGGGGCCACGCCGCAACCGTAAACGACCCGTTGAAAATTGAACGCGCCCAGCTATTTGATGTCAGCGCGACGCAAAATCTATTCGACGGCGTGAAAATCGGCGTCGACCTCTCTGATAAGTTTGCGCGCAACGGCGTCGATTTCGGCCAGTTCGGCGCGCCGATCATCACCATCCCGTTCAACTACCGCATCGTTGCCAATCGTGGGGTCGAGCTGACGACGACCTACGAAAACGGACCCTTCTCCTATTACGGAAACCTGGCGATCGCGCAGCAGCAGGCGAAGGGCATCAAATCCGCTCAGTTCAATTTTTCCCCGGACGACCTGGCCTATATCGATTCGCACGAGATTGTGACCGACCACAGCCAGCTGATGACGGCGTCGGCCGGACTGTCTTACACGTGGCAGGGTACGCGGTTCAGCGCCGACCTGCTGGCCGGAACCGGGACTCGGACAACGCGTCCGGGCGGCCCGCTCAATGGCGGTTCATTGCCTTCCTACTCGCAGACCAATCTCGGCGTCTCGCACAAATTCGAGCTGCCCGGTGTCGGCGCGTTCAAACTCCGGTTCGACGTGATCAACCTTTTTGACGAGATCTACCTGCTGCGCAGCAGCACATCGCTCGGCGCCTTCTCGCCGGCCTTCGGTCCGCGACGCACGTTTTATGCTGGCATCACCAGGGAGTTCTAGCCGGGATCCGTGTTCGTCCTCGCCATCGTCTTGCCGCTGATGATCTTCCATCAGATGCAGCTGATGGCCTGCGCCGCGCTCGCCCGACACTATGCCCGGACATCACTCCCGGTCTTCGAACCAAAGCCGTCGGCTCGTCTCGCGCCGCCCGGCATCAAACCTTCACGGTCGAAGCCCGGTAAATCTCGTCGATGGATCTTGCCAAGGCCGCCTCAAACTCGGCATCGCTCATCGAGTGCCTGAGCTCTTCGACGAGAGCTCGCGAAAAGCTCGCGATCATGCCGTGATTGGTGGATAGGCGTTTACAAGCCTCGGCTCGCGTATAGCCGCCGGAGAGCGCGACTACCCTGGTCACGCGCCGGTGTTTCGTCAGCGGTAAATAGAGATCCGGAGTGTCCGGGAGCGTCAGCTTGAACATCACTCGCGGACCATCCGGCTGGGCGTCGAGGTTCCTGGTCAATTCCGCGAGAAGGATGGCCTCCGCACCGGCTTTCTCGGGGCTCTTGATCGATACTTCCGGCTCGATGATCGGCATGAGCCCATGCCCGGCAATCTGCGCGGCCACGTCGAACTGTTGCGCCACTATGGCGGCAATACCGCCTTTCGAGGCCAGGTTGATGACCGAGCGCATCTTCGTGCCGAAGACGCCGAGCTTCACCGCCCGGGTGAGAAGCGGATCGAGTTCCGGCATCGGCCTCATCAGCTGGACACCCTCGTTCTCTTTCTCGAGCCCCTTGTCGACCTTTACAAAGGGGATGACGCCCCGTTCCTCCCACAGGAAGGCCGGAGTAGGCTTTCCCCGCACCTCGCCGTCCATCGTGCCTTCGAAAAGGATCGTCGCGATGACCTTGGCTCCTGTGAAGGCCCGCGCGGTCATGATGCGCACGCGCATCTCATGCATGATTCTGAACATTTCGGCGTCGCCGCTATAGGCGTTGTCCGGAATGCCGTAGAGGCGCAGCGCCCCGGGCGTCGATCCGCCGCTCTGGTCGAGCGCGGCGATAAAGCCGCCCGTCCCGGACATTTGCGCCATCATCTTGTCATTGGCCATGATCGTCATCCTCGCGTAAGACCAGCACACTCAGGAAATGCGCCCGCCTCTACCAATTGCCATCCCCTCGACGGCTGCGAAGGTCGCAACCAGCTTTCGTCCAACGGAGCGCGTTTCGACCTCGGCAGCTTTCCGATCGAGTATAGCCCGACCGGATGCGAAATCCGAGGACTTCTCCGTCTTGGTGAATCACCTTCACCGGTGCGCTCCTTGTCTCGTTGGAAACCGTCGATAGCCGGTCAGATAGAGCTCAGCCCATAACAAGCGTTTGGCTGCGCTGCTGCTGATCCACGTTATGCCCCTCCTTCAAGGCGCCTACCCTCGCGCGGACACTTATCTTCGACCGCCCGCCGAGCTGGCGGAGAAGCTTATCAGGTTCTTTGTCGCTGCCAGGCGCGGCGAGGCATTGACCAGACCCGTCACGACGGCGCGCGGCGTTCGGCTCGTTTTTTCCGTGGCGTAGCCCTCTTTCTGATCTTCGTCGATCACATCCCCGGCGACCTGCTGAGCCATTTTACGATGCAATCGCTCGGCTTCAGCGATGCCGCGGAGATCTTCCCGATATCGCTGGGGGCGGATCTGCGCCGCCGTCGGGCAGGCGCGCGACCGCCGAATGAGGCGGTCGCCCGTTCGAGCCCGCAACGGTTATCGCAGAGTGATGATCCCGTACAGCGCCAAGCCGGCAGTGCGGATCTTTCTGGAAAAATGGCAGCTGAGCCTGCTGCACGAATTCTACCCCGAACTCGGCAAACGCCTCGCCGACCGGACAGCGCGGCGGCGAAGTGAGCGATGGCCGATCCGCTTTTGATTCGACAAGGGGAGGCATGCTGCTGGGGATCGCGTCCTCCACACTGGTTGCCGAGATCAAGGCCGGCAAGCTGCGCTACGTACGGGTAGGCAAACGGCGTAAATTCAAACCGGGTGATCTGGCGGCGTACATTGAAAGGCAGGGGCGCGGATGCGACGGAAGCGAAGTCTGTCAGTCGACGGCGCCCCGGGGCGTCGACCTACTACGAGAACTTCACGGTCAAGGGTCATCGATTTCGACGAAGCCTTGAGACGGACGACAAAGAAACCGCCGAAATCCTCGCCGCCAAAATCCGGTCCGACGCCCTCCTCGGCAAGCTGACCGGTAAGAAGCCGGAGCTGACTCTGACCCAGGCGCTGGCGCGCTAACGGCTGGAGCACGGGCAGCATCTGGCGTCGAAAGACGACATCATCGAATGGGGTTGGTTGTGCAAGACGCAAAACGAGGTCTGGGTAAAGAAGTGCTGCTATCGGCACTGATCGCCGCTGATCTGACGACCTATGCCGCGCGCCGCCGCGCCAAATTGCGAACCGTTCGGTCAATATCGAGCTCGAGGATCTGCGTGCGGTGATTGGCCGGGCGGGCGATGTGTGGAGCATCGCGACGCCGGCGATCGATGGGAAAGAGCTGCTGCTCGAGAAGGCCGGCGAGCTGAATTCAGCGGTTTTATGGCCGAACCGTCAGGCCGCTTCGCGCGGGTAATCGGAATTTTGACGTCCGTGCGGACGCTCGAAGGTTACGTCCGCCTCGTCTTTGATATCCATCAAGCGACGCAACATTTCACGGCCGCGCGACAAGCGCGAGCGGACCGTGCCGATCGGAATGTCGAGCACCGCGGCCACCTCCTCGTAGCGCATCCCCTCGAGACCTACGAGCAGGATGACTTGCCTCTGCTCTTCCGGCAGCAGCCTAATCGCCCGCTCGAGGTCGCGCAGTTGCAAAGAGGCACGCGCCCTCGGCGCCACCGTGAGCAACGGGGCGACGTCCTCCACCGCTACCACCACGCCTTCGCGCACCGAGCGGCGGATCTCGTTTACATGTTGATTATGCAAGATCGTGAAGAGCCAAGCGCGCAAATCGGTCCCCGGTTCCCAGAGATGCTCTTTGGCAATGGCGCGGACGAGGCAGCTTTGCACGAGATCGTCGGCTCGCGCCGCGTCCCGAGTGAGAGCCCGAGCGTATCGCCGCAGCCGAGGAATTTCATTTTGCAGAAGCCGGGAAAAATCGCTCATCGACATCACCTACGGGTCTTCAGCCTCGGCTGGCCGAGGCGCTTGGGATTGAGGGTGAATATAGCGCCGCGCTGTAAATCTTCCGTGGCACCCCATGGCACGCCGGTGAAATGTTGTTTTCAATTGTAACTGTCTTCCCGAAACCCAAGAGAGACGACGCGGTAATCATGCGATTGACCCGCCCGGCCTCGCCACTTTATCCTTATTCCGCCGCACCGAGCCCGTAGCTCAGCCGGTAGAGCAACTGACTTTTAATCAGTAGGTCTCGGGTTCGAATCCCGACGGGCTCACCAATAATTTCAGTAACTTACAATCCCGCTAAATCGAAGTCCCGCCCAGCGGGTAAGCGTGGGGTAAGCCTCCGCACCGGAAGAACGCGAGAGGGCGGTTACTCGAACTCCGTGAATTCGGTCTTGAACCTAAGTTGGCGCGCGTTGTATGACGGCGGTCCCGTTCCGTCGCTCGCTCCGGGATCGAGCTCGAACCAGCAACCGCGGCGGTTCTTTGGATCGGTCGGTGCTGGAGACTGCTCTCCGTGACGCGCTCGCCAGGCTCGATGCGAAATTCGCGTATGCCGAAGGGTTCGACGAAGCCTCGGGCGAATACACGGGGCTTCTTTGGCAAAAGGCGCCGATCGGGCCGATGCCTGAAGCCGCCCTACTGGTGGGGCCGGAGGTTGCGATGAGCGCAAATGCGCCCGGTCGGTCCGATGCCACAGCTGGAGACGGGGCCAAAACCGCCCGTAGTTTCAAAGCACTCAGACAAAAATCACCGAACCAAAGCGCCTTTATGACGAACAGCGGCAGAGCGGCCTTGCCCTCCCTGCGGCAGTTCCTGCGCCGGCCGGCTCCCCATCGCCTGCGCCGGACCCAATGAGTGCGCGCCATATCTGGTCGATGGCATCGAGCTAGCGCAGAGCCTCGTTGTCCCTTAGCGTATCGACAGATCTGAGGTCGCGTGCGCGCCTCCAGCGCGATCGAAACGAAGTTGCGCACCCGATAGTTTCCGCGCGCGGGAAGGCGTCGTCGAACGCGTCCCGCCAGTTGTCGACGATGTCTTCAGGAGGCCATATTCGTCGAGCGCGCCGCGCGGGGCACCTCCGCTGGCGCGGCTCGCGTAAACGAGCCATTGCGCGCCGTGACGCGTTTTCATCCGCGCCTCGACAAGGCCGCGGCGCAGGTGATACAGCGCGCCTTCGCTGGAGCGTTTCCGTTTCGGTGTTTGTCGCAGCCGTCAGGCGCAGTCTGGTCGATGACCGGCTCGACCCACGCGTTCCTTGCCTCCTTGCTCGAGAGCATGAAGCGCCGCGCGCGCGCCTCTTCCACTTGTCGAGCGGCGCCGATAGGCCTCGCCCTCGCGCGTGTTCGAAGCGCACAGGTTCCAAAGGTGGCAAACCTCAGTCTGGCCGCTGCGGTGAAAACCGCTGCTCGAGCCGGTTCGGTTCCAGGGCAGGTCGTAGTTGACAATCAGATGCGCGCCGGGATGCAGGTTCACGCGTTCGCCGGCGGCATCGTTCGCGATCATGACGCGCACAACCGGGTCGCTGTCGAATGCTGCAATCGCTGCCCGACGGGCCTCACGTGCGATTCCGCCATGGATCCCGACGATCGCCGCCGGTTCGCCGATCCGCGCCTCGAATTTCTGGGTGAGGTAGTCCAGCGTGTCCCTCGGCTCGGTGAAGATGATGATTTTGCGCCTGAGCCCGGTCGTGGCATCGAGCATTGTCGGGTCGTCCAGAGGCGATTCGAGCTCACGCCATTTCACCTCCCGGCCGGACAGCTTCAGGCGTAACGCACGCTCCTCTAGATCCTTCAGAATGGCGATCTCGGCTTCCAGTTCGGCCGGCGTCTGCGCTGCCGTTGCCAAATCGAGAATCTGCTCTTCCGCCGCCTCCTGCCCTTCGCCGGGTGCTTCCTCGAGCTCGTCCGGGTCGAAACTTGGCAAAATGGGGCGAAGGCGCCAGTCGCGAGGCTCCGTCGCGGAACAGCCGCTCCTCGCGGAGGCGCTCCTCGAGCCGCTTGCGACGACGCTCCAGCGAGCGATGGATCGGAGCTGACGAGGAAGCCAGCCGGCGCTGAAGGATCTGAAGCGCGAACCCAACGCTGTTGCGCCGGTTGCCGTCCCTGAGCTACCGCGATGTGGAGGAACTCCTTGCCGAGCGTGGGCTCGATGTTTCCTCTGAAACGGTCCGCCGGTGGGTGCTGAAATTCGGAGCGACGGTGGCGCAAAGGCTACGGCACCCAATGCAGCGCTCTCTTCCCCAGCGTCAGTGGCTGGTCACTCCGTTTGAATTACTCGAGCCCGCTATCAGGCCCCAGCATCTATGTCCACGCTACTCGAGCGGGTAATCGTAACGGATAAAGCCGTTGAAGCGGGCAATCCGGTCGTAGAGCGACCGCGCCGCAGCGTTGTCCTCCTTGGTCGTCCAGTAGAGCCGATAGCAGCCGCGCTCGCGGGCGGCCCCGGCGACCGCTTCGATGAGCCGGCGGCCGATGCCGCCCCGTCGGAAGGCTGGGTCGACAAAGAGATCCTGCAGGTAGCAGACCTGCTCGGTAGTCCAGGCATGCGGGTGAAAGAGGTAGTGGGCGATCCCGGCGAGCGGCGCAGTCGCGGTGCCGAGCCGCGCTCCCAGACCGCGGATCGGGCCTTCTGCGGCGATCAGCCGCCGCCAGGTGTGGTCGTAAATCTCTGGTGGCAATCGGGTTTCATAAAAATCGAGATAGCCGCGCCACAGCTCGGCCCAGCGGTCGCTATCCTGATGGGTGACCGGGTTAACGACGATTTCGACCAAGACGGCTCTCCCGCTTCCCAGCCTGCGATAGTACCATAGGCTGCGATTATCATCGGAGTTTCGCGATGTTGGCTTTCCGGCAGCTGTTCGATCCACCGTCCTCCACGTACACGTATCTCCTTGCCGATGGCGCCAACGGAGCGGCGATCATCATCGACCCGGTGTTCGAGCAGGTGCGGCGAGACGCGGCGCTTATCGAAGAACTCGGCCTGCGCCTCGCCTATGCCCTTGAAACGCACGTCCATGCCGATCACGTGACCGGCGGGTGGCTGCTGAAACAGCGGACGGGATGCCGTATCGCGCTGGCGGCCAATAGCGGTGCCGAGGGCGCCGACCGTTATCTGGTGCAGGACGACGTGGTCGCGTTTGGCAATCGCAATCTCCAGGTGCGCCAGACCCCCGGCCACACCAATGGCTGCCTGACCTATGTGCTCGATGACCGCAGCATGGCGTTCACCGGGGACTGTCTGTTTGTCAGAGGCACCGGGCGAACCGATTTCCAGCAAGGCGACCCACACGCGATGTACCGCTCGATCCACGAACAGATTTTCACCTTGCCGGATTCGTGCCTGCTCTATCCGGCGCACGATTACCGTGGACTGACGGTCACCAGCGTGCGCGAGGAAAGGCGGTTCAACCCGCGCCTGGGGGGCGAAATCGGGGAAGGCGATTTTACCGGGTACATGAAAAACCTGCGCCTGGCTCATCCGAAGAAACTCGATGTGGCAGTGCCCGCCAACCTTAAATGCGGACGGCCCGAAAGCGGCGTCGGGATGACGGCGGAGCCGAAATGGGCGGCGCTCAGATATTCGTTTGCCGGGATCTGGGAGATCGATCCGCACGGGCTCGAGGAGCACGCGCCGGCGGTCCAGATCCTCGACGTGCGGGAGCCCGAAGAGTTCGCCGGCCCGCTCGGACACATTCGCGGCGCCGTCCTTATCCCGCTGGGCGACCTCGCCGAGCGCATCGGGCAGCTGGCGCGCGATCGCCCGATCGTCGCCGTCTGCCGTGCCGGCAGCCGCTCCGCACAGGCAACCGTCATCCTGAAGGAGGCAGGCTTCGGCGATGTCGCCAACCTTGCGGGCGGCATGTTGCGTTGGCGCGCCGAAGGGCACGCCGTCGAAGGCGGCAGCGCCTAACTCGTTGGGCGACGATAAACGCACTGCGGCCGATGCAAACCTTACCCTCGTGCCCGACGACAATTCGCTGACCGGCCGCGTGCGGCGCTACGCCCAGGTGTCGACCGCCATGGGCGGGCTCGCGGCCCGGCTCGCCGGCGAGCGCTATCTTGGTCTTAACCTCGATCGCGGCCGGCACGCGGCCGAGCTGAAGGCGGTGCTCGGCGGCATCAAGGGGCCGCTGATGAAGGTGGCCCAGCTGCTCGCCACGATACCCGAGGCGCTGCCCAAGGAGTACGTTCAGGAGCTGGTTCAGCTGCAGGCGAACGCGCCGGCGATGGGATGGCCGTTCGTCAGAAGGCGCATGGCCGGCGAGCTCGGCGCCAACTGGCGCAGCCGGTTTCGCGAGTTTGACAGAACCGCAGCGCGCGCCGCTTCGCTTGGGCAGGTCCACCGAGCGACCGCGCTCGACGGAACCCCGCTCGCCTGCAAATTGCAATACCCCGACATGGCCTCGGCGGTGGAAGCCGATCTGCGCCAGTTGAGGCTCGCGATGAGCGTCTACGAGCGCTATGACCGCGCGGTCGCCACTGCCGAAATCCATGCCGAGATCGCGGACCGGCTGCGCGAGGAGCTCGATTATGAGCGCGAGGCCGCGCACATGCGGCTTTATGGCGAGATTCTGCGCGGCGAGCCCGGCGTCGCCTTGCCCATGCCGATCCCCGAGCTCTCGACTTGCCGGCTGCTGACGATGACCTGGCTCGAGGGTGTCCCGATCCTCGATATTGCCAAAGCCCGGCTCGAGGAGCGCAACGCAATCGCATTGCGCATGTTCCGGATCTGGTACGTCCCTTTCTACTACTACGGCGTAATTCACGGCGACCCGCATCTCGGTAATTACACGGTTGCGCCGGACAATACGGTCAATCTCCTCGATTTCGGTTGCGTCCGCGTCTTTCGTGCCTCGTTCGTCCGCGGCGTCATCGACCTTTACCACGCGCTGCAGCGCGGCGACCGCGATCTTGCCCTGCACGCCTATCGGAGCTGGGGCTTCGGCAATCTGTCGAATGAAGTTATCGATGTGCTCAATCGCTGGGCGTTGTTCGTCTACGGCCCGCTGCTCGATGACCGCGCGCGGCTGATCCAGGAAAAGTCGAGCGGGGTCTATGGCGCTGCGGTGGCCGAGAGTGTGCATAGCGACATCCGCCGGCTTGGCGGGGTCCGGCCGCCGCGGGAATTCGTGTTCATGGACCGCGCCGCTATCGGGCTCGGCTCGGTCTTTCTCCACCTGAAGGCGGAAGTCAACTGGTACCGGCTGTTTCACGAGCTGATCGAGGATTTCGACGAGGGCACACTCACTGCGCGCCAGCACGCCGCCTTGAAAGCGGCCGGGGTGCCGGACGGCGACGTCCCGCCCGCAAGCCGCGGGAGAGCAGGACGTCGTCGGAATGGCCAACAGCCTCTTTGACCCGGTCTTGCGCTGCCGGCACTAGGCGGGCACAATCCGCAGGTCGAACCAGCGGTCGATTTGACATGCGGCTATTCTTTGTGCTCGTGCTTCCGGCGGTGTTCTCTAGCGCTTGCACCCCCTTCATCCCGATCAAGGACGCGTTCGGCACCAGCGCGGTCCTCCCGACCGGCAACATTCCCCCGGAATTTGCCGAGTTCAACCGTTACGACCCACAGGTCGATGCGGTCGTGAGCGACCAGATGTGCGCCACTCCCTACTTCCTGGACACCGAGAAGTCGCTTCGCGCCACGCCCGGCGAATTCATCGCTTGGAGCGGGCGTTGCGAGCAATACCAAATCCGGCTCGACAAATTGGCTGAGCATTTCACTCCCTGACAAAAAGGCCCCTGACCCCGGCCCTCTCCCCGGCAGCGGGGCGAGGGAGTAGGCCAATCCCCCCTTGCCCTACTCGCTGAACAGCAAGGCCCGCGTCAGCCGAAGTGCCGTCGCGCCGCTGCGAAATACGCTTCCAGGAAGAAAGGCGGCACGTGCTACGTTGTGGCTTCACAACGGGTCGGCGAAGCAGCTCCAGCATGTCAGAGGCGGTTCTGGTCACCGGGGGGGCCGGTTATATCGGCAGCCACGCCTGCAAGGTGTTGGCGCGGGCCGGATACCATCCGGTGGTTTTCGATAACCTATCGCGCGGTCACCGTGAGGCGGTGCGCTGGGGGCCCTTGGTCGAGGGCAACCTTGCGGAACGCGGCAAACTCGCTGCAGCGCTCGAGCGGCACCGCGTCTCGGTCGTCATGCATTTCGCGGCTTACGCCTATGTCGGCGAATCCGTCACCGACCCGGCAATGTATTACGCCAATAACCTCGGCGGGTCCTTGTCATTGCTCGAAGCGATGCGCGAAGTTGGTGTCGATAAAATCGTCTTCTCGTCGACCTGCGCGACCTACGGCACTCCCGCCCAAGTTCCGATCCGCGAGACCATGCCCCAGTTGCCGGTCAACGCTTACGGCGAGACCAAGCTGGCGATCGAGCGTGCGCTCCGCTGGTACGGCGAGGCCTACGGGCTGCGGTGGGTGTCGCTGCGTTATTTCAATGCCGCCGGCGCTGATCCCGAAGGCGAGATCGGCGAACGGCACGAGCCGGAAACGCACCTCGTCCCACTCGTTCTGGAGGCGGCGCTCGGAGAGCGGCCGCAAATCGACATCTATGGAACCGATTACCCCACCCCGGACGGGACGGCGATCCGCGACTACATTCATGTCCAGGACCTCGCCGAAGCGCATCTGCGCGCGCTGGAACATCTCGCGCGCCGGGCGGCAGAGCGTGGCACTGAACCTCGGCACCGGCCGCGGTCATTCGGTGCGCGAGGTGATCCGGACTGCCGAGGCGGCCAGCGGCAAATCCATCCCGTGCCGCGAAACCGCAAGAAGGCCCGGCGATCCGCCGGTACTGGTCGCCGACCCTGGTCTCGCAGCCGAGCTGCTCGGCTGGCGCGCCCGCGTCTCGGATCTGGACACGATCATTCGCACTGCTCTGGCTTGGCATAGGAGTCGCTCAGCTCAATCGCAACGCGCGGAACAAAATTGATGATCGCCCGTTATGCGAGCGCCGCCCCGATCCCGGGTTGGCTGCGGCTGCCGGCATCCCTGGAGCTCTCGTCATGACAATGATCGAAACCGAAGAGGTTGTGGCGCAGCCTCTTTCGGCGGCAGCAGCGAAGCTTGACCCTTCCGCTCCGGTCCGGGTTCAGGGCAAATTCTTTTTTGTCGGCGACAAAAAGCGCTTCGTCAAAGGCGTCACTTACGGCCCGTTCCCAAAGGGCAGTCATGGGGTGCAGTTTCCCGAATACGCGGTCGCCGATACCGATTTCGCGCTGATGGCCGAAGCCGGCATCAACACCGTCAGGGTCTTCACGGTGCCGCCGCTCTGGCTGCTCGACGCCGCGCAGCAGGCAGGTTTGAAGATCCTGGTCGGACTTCCGTGGTCGCAGCACATCGCCTTTCTCGACAGCCGGGCAATTCAGCAGCAGATCACGGAGGCGGTGGCGGCCGGCGTCCGCGCTTGCTGTCGTCATCCGGCGGTCTTCGCCTATCTGATCGGCAATGAGATACCCCCCGATATGGTGCGCTGGCACGGCGTCGAACCGGCGCGCGCTTTTCTCAGAAGCCTCGTTGCCTGCACCAAAGCCGAGCATCCGGACGCGCTCGTCAGTTACGCCAATTATCCGTCCACTGAGTATCTAACGGTCGATTTCACCGATTTCGTCTGTTTCAACGTTTATCTGCACGATCAGCCCGCATTCCGCCGATACATAGCGAGGCTGCACAATGTCGCTCTCGACCAGCCGCTCGTGCTGACCGAGTTCGGTGTGGATTCCTTCGGCGAGGGAGAGGAGGGGCAGCGGCAAGTCCTGTCGTGGCAGGTGCACACCGCCTTCGAGTTGGGTGTCGCCGGCACCTTCATTTTCGCCTGGACCGACGAATGGTTCACCGGCGGTCATTTGGTCGAGAATTGGGCCTTCGGTCTGGTGGACCGGGACCGCCGGCCGAAACCGTCGTTCGACGAAGTGGTGCGCCAATACACCGGTAATTTGCCGCCGCCTTTGCGGCGCTACCCGCGAGTTTCGGTCGTCGTCTGCGCCTACGATGCCGAGCGGACGATGGATCAGTGCTTGGCGTCGCTCGCAGTGCTCAACTACCCGGACTATGAAGTCATTGTCGTCAATGACGGCTCGCGCGACCGAACCCTCGAGATTGCCGAGAGCTACGGATATTGCCGCATCATCAGTCAGGCCAATAAGGGATTGAGCGCCGCCCGCAATGTCGGCGCCGATGCGGCTACGGGCGAGATCGTGGCTTACACGGACAGCGACTGTGTCGCCGACCCCGACTGGCTGACCTATCTCGTCGCCAAGATGGAAGCGGGCAATCTGGTTGCCTGCGGCGGGCCTAATTTCCCGCCGCCCGAGGACGATCTGGTCCCTGCCGCTGTCGCGGTCGCCCCGGGCGGTCCGACACATGTGCTGATCAGCGACGAAGGCGCCGAGCACATCGCGGGATGCAACATGGCGTTCCGGCGCGACGTGCTCCAGCAACTCGGCGGGTTTGACCCGGTCTATCGCGCCGCCGGCGACGACGTAGACATCTGCTGGCGTTTCCAGGACGCGGGCTACACGATCGGGTTCAGCCCCGCTGCCGTCGTTTGGCACTTCCGCCGGAATACGGTGGCGGCCTATTGCGCCCAGCAGCGCGGTTACGGCAAAGCCGAGGCCCTCGTCTATTCGAAGCACCCGTTCCGCTTCAACCTGTTCGGACAGGCTAAGTGGCTCGGCCGTATCTATGGCGACCTCTCCACCTCGTTGCTGCTGTCGCGTCACCCGGTCATCTATTCGGGGGTGTTCGGGCGCGGCCTGTTTCAGACCCTCTACGAACCCCCCTCTTCCTTGACCGCGTTCCTGCCGCTGAGCTTTGAATGGAGCGCAGCATCCCTCCCGCTCGCCTTGGGCGGAATCATCGGCGGCGGGTGGTGGTGGTTGCTGACTGTTCCCCTTCTTGTCACCTGGGTCATGTGCATCAACGGCGCCCGCAAGGCGCCGATCGACAAGCGGTTTACCGGGCTCAAAGCTCGAGCCTTGGTTGCGCTATTGATTTACCTCGGCCCTCTGTTGCGTGGCTGGGAGCGCACAAAATGGCGCATCAAGGAATTGCGGACGCATGACCATATCGGCCCGGTCGCGCCCGAGCAGCGCGCCCGCATCTGTTGGGCCGCCCGCGCGTTCCATCTCTCCTATTGGAGCGAAGCGGGAACAGAGAAGGAGGCGCTGATCGGCGGTTTGATGAAGTTTCTCGTGCCGCAGAAATACTTCGTCGTGCCGGATACCGGCTGGAGCAATTGGGACCTAAAAATTTCGCGCGGCCTGTGCAGCCGAGCATTGGTCCTCGTCTGCTCCGAGAACCACGGCGGTGCAAAGCGGCTGTTGCGGGTGCGCTGCGCGATGCGCTTTTCCCGCTTCGCGTCGTTTCTGCTGCGCAGCTGCGCCGCGCTGACGGCCTTCGCGCTGATCCTCGGCTGGCCGCTGACGGCGGCCGCGATCGGCGCCGCCGGGCTGATCAGCTCCGCCGCGATGGCCTGGCAACTCGATCGGTTTTGGAAGACTGATGCACCGCATCGTCGAGGCGGTCGCCAAACAGGTGCCGCTGATCCCGGTCGAGCCTGTGGCAAGCGCCCCATTGCCGATCCGCGCTCCCCGCACGGTCTGATTTTGCTGACGAAACTTCTGCCTTATCTGCGGCCCTATTGGTGGCGGGTCGCCTGGGCGCTTGCGCAGATCTTCCTGATCGCCGGCTTCGAGCTCCTCAAGCCGTGGCCGCTGCAGGTGGTCATCGACAATGTGCTAGGCGGCAAGCCGTTTCCCATTGCCGCACTGGCCTCGACGTCGCCGGCGGGACTGCTGCTGCTGGCTTGTCTCGGCCTTATCGTCGTGCATCTGGGCGCCGGGGCACTGACCCTGCTGCACAACTACACGACGATCGGCGTCGGGCAGAGGATGGTCAACGATTTGCGCGGCGCGCTCTACGCTCACCTGCAGCGGCTGTCGCTCGCCTTTCACAACCGGCAACGGGTCGGCGATCTGCTCTATCGGATCACCGCGGACAGCTTTGCCGTCCAGACCATGATCATGAATGGCGCGCTGCCGATACTGTCGGCCGCCGTGCTGCTCGGCGGCATGCTCGTCGTTCTGCTGCCGCTCGATCCGACACTGACCCTGTTGTCGCTGACGGTCGTTCCCTTATTGTTTGGCCTGATTTTCGGCTTCAACCGAAAGATCGTCGATATCGCGACGGAGGTGCGAAACACCGAAAGCCGCGTCTATTCCGTCGTGCAATGGGCGATGTCGTCGATCAAGCTGGTTCAGGCCTTCACCAAGGAGGACGAGGAGCATCGGCGCTTTATGGGCGCCAGTGGGGAGAGCCTGCGGGCAACCCTGCGGCTCTACAGCTGGCAGACGCTCTATTCGGGAGCCGTCAACCTGGTGATTGCGGGCGGCACCGCGCTCGTCGTCTATGCCGGGGCGCGCGCCGTTATGTCGGGGAGGCTCTCGGTCGGCCAGTTGATCGTGTTCATCTCCTATCTCGCCCAGCTCTATGCGCCGATCAACCAGATCACCCAGAGCTGGGGGCTGATTGCCGGCGCCCGAGCCGGGGCGCGCCGAATTTTCGATGTGCTCGACACCGAGGCCGATCTCAAGGACGGGAGCCGCAGCTTTCCTGCGGAAGGAGCGCGCGGCGACATCGCCTGGTCCAATGTTTCCTTTCGCTACCGTCCGGAAACACCGGTGCTGAACGGCATCGATATCCGCGTGCCGGCCGGCGCCAAGATTGCCGTGATCGGCCCGACGGGCGCCGGCAAGTCCACCCTTCTCGGGCTGCTGCCGCGGTTTTTCGATCCATCCTCCGGAGTGGTGGAGATCGACGGCGTCGATCTGCGCGAATACAAGCTCAAATCGCTGCGCAGCCAGATCTCCATGGTTCTGCAGCCGCCGCTGATCTTTCCGCTTTCCGTGCGCGACAACATCGCATACGGGCGGCCCGGCGCGCCCGATCCTGAGATCGAGAAGGCGGCTCGGCTGGCGCGGATCCACGATTTCATCGCCTCGTTGCCGGACGGGTACGACACGGTGATCGGCGAATCCGGAGTGACGTTTTCCGAAGGGGAAAAGCAGCGGATCACGATCGCCCGCGCGCTGCTGCGCGATGCCCCGATTCTGATTTTGGACGAGCCGACCTCGGCGCTCGATGTCGCCACCGAGGCGCTGGTGATGGCCGGGATCGAGCGGCTCGTGGCGGCGCGGACGACCTTTATCATCGCCCACCGACTGTCGACGGTGCGGCGCTGCGACCGCATCGTCGTGTTGCGCGACGGCGCCATCGTCGAGGAGGGAACTTTACCCGAGCTGCTGCGTCGGGACGGCATCTTTTCGGAGTATTACCGCACCCAATTCGCGCCCGAGGCGGGGCACGACGCCGAGACGCGCCTCGAGGCCTGACGAGCCGAGCATTCGCCGCAAGAAGGCGCAGCAAACGCGTTATCCGCGTCAAACATCTCCAGTACGAAACCAGCGCGCACGCTCGCGTGATCACTCCCGGTCTGGCAAATCCGCGCGAACTCAGCTGCAGCATTTCGCTTTGACTTGTCGGAGTAAGGTTAACCGCGCTCCAGTGCGCCAAATTAACGATTGATTGTTGCAATGCTATGATCGACCCCATAGGGTGATTGCTGTCAAAGCCATAAACGGGCGCTTGATTTGATATAGCCGAGACCTGGTTCCCTGAGTCAGGGGACATCCACGGTTCGGCGGTTTGGGGGAAGGGGGAAATGGTCGCCGAAACACCGAGCCGGGGAAGCAGGCGCTTCCCCGGCATTTGCATCAATTTGCGCACCGGTAGTCGGTCGTCGCAGATCGTTTTGCCGCCAGCGGCACAAGTCGCGGCAGCATCGGCGATCGTCGCGTTTGCCGTCATGGTTTGTTATCTCATAGTCAACCGGTCCGGCTATGAGCGCGCCCTGGCCGACAAGGAAGCGGCCATGGCCCGCGCGGAAACGGCGAACGCCGGTCTGCAGGACGAAGTGGCGAGCCTGCGCGATAAGCTTGCTTTCGCTGCCCGCGATCGCCAGCCGGCCGCATTGGCGGGCCAACCCGACAGGTTGCGCGGGCTGCGTTCCGCGGCGGAGGTCAACCCGATCGCCGAACTCGGACAGCGGCAGAAATGGACGCGCGTTTTCCGTTTGGCGGAGTTGATCGAGACGGATCCCTCTCAATCGGCGGCCGGTCTACCAAGGGCCGAGACGCTCGTTTCCGATGCGCCCCCGGAACCGGAAGAAAAATCGCCGAGCGTGGCTCAGCTGGCTCGCCAAGCCGTCGCGGAAGTTCGGCGCTTGCTCGCTTCGACAGGTCTGAACGTCGACCGCCTGTTCCCGCAATTGGCCCAGGATCGCGGCGGCCGAGGCGGTCCCTTTGTGGTGCCGCCGAAAGCCGATCCGCCGGACGCGATGACGCCGGACAAGATGGAGGAGCTCCGCAGCTTGATGAAATCGCTGCCGTTGTCGGTGCCGCTCGATTATTATCAGCTCGAGAGCCGGTTCGGCCCGCGCCACGATCCGTTCAATCACCGATCGTCGTTCCATACCGGGATTGATCTGTCGGCGCCCTACATGTCCCCGGTTCATGCCACCGCAGCGGGGATCGTGACCTACGCCGGCTATCGCAGCGACTACGGCAAGGTGGTCGAGATCGATCACGGAAACGGCATCGCCACCATTTACGCCCATCTTCACCGCTATATCGTCTCGCTCGGGCAAACGGTCGCCGAGCATGAGCAGATCGGCTTTCTCGGCAGCTCCGGCCGCAGTTCCGGGCCCCATGTGCACTATGAGGTCCGGGTCAACGACGAACCGCAGGATCCCGAAAAGTTCATCGGCCTCGCCCGTGTGATCCCAGCCGCGGACAGGTAGGTTGGATTCGCGAGAGCGGCGAGGCTCGGCGGCGCCACGGCAAGCTGGCCGGGATAGGAGGCAGGGTTGCCAATGCGGGCGCATCATCGCCTCTTCCGGCCCCATCCAGGCGAAAACCCGAGCACTGCCGCGCCGACAATCGCCGAAAGGGCGGAACCGACGAGGACGCCCAGGCGCATGACGGCTTCAACATCGGATTCTCCAAAGGCGAGCGTGCCGATGAAGAGGCTCATCGTGAAACCAATACCGGTGAGAATGCTCGTGCCGTAAAGCCCCACCCAGCCGGCGTTCGCGGGCAGCTCGGCCCAGCCGGCGCGTATGACCAGCGCGGCGGTGGCAAAGACGCCGATCTGTTTGCCGAAAAACAGGCCGGCGGCGATGGCGAGCGGCACCGGCTCCAGAATGGAGGAAAACGACAAGCCCGCGAAGGACAGCCCCGCATTGGCGAACCCGAACACCGGCAGGATGCCGAACGCCACCCAGGGCGCCAGCTCATGCTCGAGACGGATCAGTGGGGACTGGTCGCCCGGCTTGGGCTTGAACGGGATCGCCAGGGCCAACGCTACGCCGGCCAAGGTGGCGTGCACGCCGGACTTGAGCACGAACACCCAGAGCACAAGGCCGACGAGCACGTACCAGACAACCCGCCGAACCCCGGCGAGGTTCAGCACGACGAGGACCGCCAGTGCCGCCGCGGCGACCGCCAGCGATACCCAGGAGAGCTCCTCGGTATAGAAAATGGCGATGACCACGATGGCCCCCAGATCGTCGATGATCGCGAGCGCGGTCAGGAAGAGTTTGAGCGAGTTCGGCACTCGGCTGCCGAGCAGCGCCATGACGCCGAGCGAGAATGCGATGTCGGTGCTCGCCGGGATCGCCCAGCCGGATGCGGCGCCGGGGGCGTGCCAGGTGATGCCGAGGTAGATCACAGCCGGCACGACCATGCCGCCGATCGCCGCCGCGGCGGGCAGGATTGCCCGGCTTCGGTCAGAGAGCTGCCCAGCCAGGACCTCGCGTTTGATCTCTAGTCCGACGAGCAGAAAAAAGATTGCCATCAGCCCGTCGTCGACCCACAGCAGCAGCGGCTTCTCGATGCCAAAACTGCCGATGCGCACCGAGCCGCGCAGGCTCAGCAGCAAGTCGTAAAAGCCGGCCATCGGCGAATTGGCGAGTACGAGTGCGAGTGCCGACGCCAGCATCAGTACGATCCCGCTCGCCGCCTCGTGGCGGAACAGCCGTCGCAGTGTGGCAAAAAGCATCGATCTATCCCTTGTCGGCCCCCTGGCCCGCCAGCCGAGGAGCAGTTAAGCTTACCGGCGACGGCACCCAGGTGCGACCATCGATACGGCAACCATGGACAACGGCATCGCGGGTATCGACCACGTCATTGTCGGGCTTCGCGATCTAGAACGGGCGCGGCTGGCATGGAGCCGGCTCGGCTTTACCTTGTCACCCCGCGGCCGGCATATCGGACAAGGAACGGCGAATTATTGCATCATGTTTCCGTCCGACTATGTCGAACTCCTCGGCATCATCGATCCGAACGATTTTGTTCAGCGGCTCGACACCTTTTTGGCGCAACGCGAGGGGTTGATGGCGGCGGCGTTTGCGCCAGCCGGCGCCCCCGAAGATGTTCGCGCAGCGCTGCTCGGCCGCGAGCTTCACCCCTCCGAGCCGCGGCCGCTCGGCCGCCAGCTGGAGCTGCAGGAGCGTACCGTCGTGCCGCGCTTCAGCTTGATGTCCCTGCCGGCGGACGAGACACCGGGCCTCGACTGCTTCATCTGCACTCATCTGACGCCGGAGCTGATGCGGCGTCCCGAATGGTTGCATCATCCGAACGGCGCCGTCGGTTTGAAGGGCATCCATGTGCTGGTCGAGAGTACGGCTGCGCTGCTGGAGCCTTATGACCGATTGTTCGGCATACAGCAGGTGACCACCACCGATGCGGTCGCCTGCGTTCATGTCGGGCCGCACCGGATCGTGTTCAGCACGCCGGACGACTTCTCGACGATGTATCCGGCGCTCGATATCGCATCGGATTTCCCGCTGCCCGGGATCGTCTCGGTCGAATTTGGCGTCGTCCGACGGGAAGATACGGCCGATTACCTGACCCGGCGGCAGGTCTCGTTTGAAGAGCTACCGGACGGCAGCCTCGTCGTGCCGGCACGCGAAGCGAGCGGCGCAATCCTCTTCTTTTCCTAGGCCACACCGATGCGTCGCACGCGACTGGCCAGCCAGCGCAGCCCTCCTCAGCAATGTCGACTGGCTGGCTGGCGTTCATCTTTTCGCGGTTTATGCTGCCTCTTGATCGTGGTGGGCGGGAGAGCCGCGACCGCCGAGCCGCCCGTGCAATCCGCTGCGCCGCGCGACGCGGCGGTCGAGGCGGCGACGTATGAGCGCTGCATGAAGCTGGCACGGCAAAACCCGGGGAGGCCCGCAGCTTGGCGCAGAGCTGGCACGAGCGTGGCGGCGCGCATCCGGCCGATCATTGCGCTGCCGTCGCCCTGATCGGCCTGAAGCAATACAAGGAGGCGGCGATTCGCCTCGAAGCGCTGGCGCAGGCGATGACGACGGCGCCGGCCGGGTTGCGCGCCGAGGTGCTCGACCAGGCTGGGCAGGCCTGGGGCCTCGCCGGCGATCCGGTGCGGGCTTATGCGGCGGCCGGAGCGGCGGTTGCCCTGGAGCCGAGCGATCCCGACCTGCTGATCGACCGGGCGCAGGCGGCCGCCGGGGTCGGGTATTACGACAAGGCGATAGCCGATCTCGACCATGTCTTGAAGGCCGACCCGTCGCGCGTCGACGCGCTGATCTACCGCGCCTCGGCAAACCGCGCCCTCGATCGGCTCGACCCCGCGCTCGCCGATGTCGAGAAGGCAATTGCGCGGCTGCCAAATTCCGCTCCGGCGCTGCTGGAACGCGGCAACATCCGCCGCCTGAAGGGCGACAACGAGGGCGCCCGCCGGGATTGGGAGCGGGTCGGCAAGTTGGCCCCCGGCAGCCAGGCAGACGTGGCTGCCAAGGCGAACATCCAACACCTTCAATCAAGCCGGGATGTAGAGCCGGTTAAATGACGTAATCTTTGATGAAACTTCCCTTTATTAGTTGATAAGCATCTTCCCCTAATGTCGCGCGCATGGTGAAACACAACCACCTGCGGAGGGAACGTTTTCGCGCCGGCCGACATCTGTGGTTTGCTGGGATCGGTCTGCTCGTCATTATCGTCGCCACAGTGAGCTTAGCCGTTTTGGATCGACCCGAAGAAGGGGGTGGAGGCTACGTCGACGGATTTGCGCGCGTCGTCTCGTTCCATCCCCTGCGCGATTTCCCCCTCGTCGCCACGGTCTCGGCGGCGGAAGAAGCAGTGATCGCGAACTGGCGGCGCCAATCGCTGTTCATCGCTTTTGGCACGTTTTGCGCGGCGATTGCTTTTGCCTTGTTGTTTCGGGCACTGGTGGCGCGCTCCCGCTCGCTCGAGCGCTCCGAGGCGAATTTGCGCGAGAGCGAAGCTAGGTGTCGCGATTTCGCTCTTACCTCATCCGACTGGTTCTGGGAGACCGATGAGAAGCATCGGTTCCGTTATCTGTCGGATCACATTCGCGCGTTTGGTCAGGATCCGCGAACCCGCATCGGCCGAACCCGCACCGAGCTGGCAGTCGATGTCGTCAGCGACCCGGCCAAATGGCAGGAACATCTGGCCGTTTCTGGACCGGCACGAACCCTTCCGTGACTTCGTCTATAAACGTAAGGTCGGCGACGACCCCGAACGCGTGATTTCCGTCGGCGGCAACCCGTTCTTTGATGAGGCGCGCCGGTTTCTCGGCTATCGGGGAACAGCTCGCGACGTCACTGAGAAGGTTCTGGCCGAACGAGCCGTGCATGAAGCAAAAGCCGCCGCTGAGGCCGCCAACATCGCCAAATCGCAGTTCCTCGCCAATATGAGCCATGAGCTGCGCACGCCCCTCAACGCGATCCTCGGCTTCTCCGAGGTGCTGGAGAACGGGATTGCGGGACCGCTCCAGTCGCGGCAAGCCGAATATGTCGGTCTCATCCGCCAGAGCGGCGAGCATCTTCTGCACCTGATCAACGAGATTCTCGATCTGGCGCGGATCGACGCCGGTAAGCTGGATCTGCGTGAAGAAATGTTTGAGCCGCGCAAGCTGGTCGACAGCGCCATAGCCCTCGTCAAGGATCGTGCTGCCGCCGGCTTGCTGAAATTGGCCGTCGACGTGGAAGAAGACATGCCCGCGCTAAGGGCCGACCGGACCCGGCTGACGGAGATCCTGCTCAACCTGCTGTCGAACGCGATCAAATTTACCGAGTTTGGCGGGGCGATCAACGTGCTCGTGCGGCGTACAGAAGCGGGCGGCGCTGCGTTCATCGTGCGGGATAACGGCCGTGGGATGACAGAGGCCGAGGTCGAAATAGCTCTCGAGCGGTTCGGCCAGGTCGATGGAGGACTTGCCCGTCACAATGAAGGCTCCGGTCTGGGACTGCCGCTCGCTCGAAAGCTGGCCGAGCTCCACGGCGGCTCGCTGACGCTACAGAGCGAAGCGGGGCGCGGCACGACGGCAACAGTGATCCTGCCGCCGTCGAGGGTTCTTTCAGCGGAGCCGGTAGCGGTGGGAGTGATGACTTATCCGGCGAGGCCCGGCGATTTCGTCCCGGATACCGACTCGACACTGAGTCTGAAGGGCGACCAGCTGACCGCGATGCGGAGAGAGGCGTAGGGTGGCCTTTGGAGGCGCGCTGTGCGTCGCCGTAGCGCAGGCCGAGCGCCGAATCATCTCGAAAAGCACCCGATCGCAATGGCAATATCGGAGGGGCGGAGGCAGACTCTGCCGACAGCCTGGGGACCCGAACAATCGGCTCAATTCAATTCAAGTAACCCATGAGTTGCTGCAAATTTGATCATCCAAGCCGGCGGCATTTTATTGCTGGAGGCCTTGCGACTGTGGGGGGTGGCATCGTGTTGGCCATGCCGTTGTCCAGCCATGCTGAAGAGGTCTTGGCACTGCGCAAGCTGGCGGCGGAAAAGGGGCTGCTCTACGGAACCACGATTTCGGCCAGACAGATTACCGGAGATTCCCGTTTTGTCGATCTCGTGCTGCAGCAGACAGGGCTGGTCGTCGCCGAGAACGACATGAAATGGCAGGTCATGAACCGCGGCGCGCGCGGCGATGACGACTACGGTCCTGCCGACACGGTCGCCGCTTTCGCCCTTGAAAACGATCTCGCGCTGCGCGGGCACAATCTGCTTTGGTACTACCGAACCCCAAACTGGTTCTTTGACTTGACCAGCCGGCAGGAGATCGAAAGCGCAATCGTCGAGCGCATACGGCGGCTAGCCGGCCGCTACCGCGGAAGGGTGCACAGTTGGGATGTCGTCAACGAACCGATCGAGCCCAAGAACGGCAGGCCGGACGGTCTGCGCACCGAGGTTTTCCTCGAGATGTTCGGACCGGACTATCTCGACCTCGCCTATCGGACCGCACGGGAGGCCGATCCTGCCGCCCGCCTCGTCGTCAACGAATACGATGTCGAGCTCGACACCCCGGAGCAGGAAGCGCGCCGCACGGCGCTGCTCAACCTGCTCGAGCGGATGCGGCGGTCCGGGACCCCGGTCGACGCCGTCGGGATCCAAGCCCATCTTTCCTGCGCCGGCGGACCGCCTTTTTCCGCAGCCCGGCTACGCCGGTTTCTCGCGGATGCGGCGGGTCTCGGTCTGACGATCCAGATCACCGAGCTCGACGTCACCGACGAAAACGCGCCGGCCGATGAAGCCGTTCGCGACCGGCTGGTTGCCGATGCCTACAGCCGCTTCCTGGACACCGCGCTCGACGAACCGGCGGTCAAGATGGTGATGACCTGGGGATTGTCGGATCGGCACAGCTGGATCGTTCGGAAAGAGACCCACGAATTTAAGTGGCGTACCGATGGCCTGCCGTCGCGGCCGTTGCCTTTTGATGCCGATTTGAAGCCCAAGCCCGCCTTCGAGGCGATTGCGCAAGCCTTCGCGCATGCACCGCAGCGGGCGGCGGGATAGTACCTGCCGCACCTCAGCGCTTGCGGAAGCTAATCGACGGCGAACACCCAGACCGAGCCGCCTTGCGGCACATCGGGGAACTCCCACGGCCGCACCAGGTTGAGGCGCGCCTGCATGCGGGCCGCGTCGACGCCCCAGCCCGACTGCACGGCAATGTATTGCTTGCCGTCGATCTGGAACGAGACCGGCACGCCATTCACCCCCGAGCTGGTGCGGAATTCCCACAAGGTCTTGCCGTTCGAGGCGTCGAAGGCGCGGAAATAGCGGTCGTTAGTACCGCCCGCAAACACGATCCCGCCGGCCGTCGCGAGCACCGGGCCCCAGAGCTGCGAGTTGGCAAAGGGATGGCTCCAGGCCTTCTGTCCGGTATCGAGATTCCAGGCTTGCAGCTCGCCGATGTGATCGGCGCCCGGCGCGATATAGAGGGTCGTCGTCGCCCCGACATAACGTTGCCCCGGGGTGTAGGTGACCGGTTCGCCAATCGACGTGCCGCACAGATTTTCATTGGCCGGGATATACAATAGCCGCGTCTTCGGGCTGTAAGCTACCGGCGGCCAATCCTTGCCGCCCCACAGCGACGGGCAGAAATCGGCCTTCTTCCCGGTCGCCGGTTGGCGAGTGGGGTCCACCTCCGGCCGTCCGGTCTCGGGATCGAGACTAAGGAAGACGTTTTGCTTCACAAAGGGCTTGCCGTCGATGAAGTTGATCTTGTCCGGAGTGCGCTCCAGCATCCACAAATAGCCGTCGCGCGCGACGTCGACGAGACCTTTTATGGTTTTACCGTTGTGCTGGTAATCGACGAGGATCGGCGGCGAGACCTCGTCCCAATCCCATGAATTGTTGGGGTGATACTGGTGGTAGCCCTTCATCTTGCCGGTCGCGGTGTCGAGCGCCATCACCGATGCCGTGTAGAGGTTGTCCCCCGGCCGCTGATCCCCCATCCACGGCCCGCCATTGCCGGTGCCCCAAAAGGCTAAGATTGGTCTCGGGATCGTAGTCGCCGGTGATCCACACCGAGCCGCCGCCGGTCTTCCACTGGTCGCCTTTCGGCCAGGTCTCGCTTCCCGGTTCCCCCGGCGCCGGTACGGTGTAGGTTTTCCAGAGCGGTTTGCCGGTCTCGGCGTCGAACGCAGCGACAAAGCCGCGGACGCCGAGTTCGCCGCCCGAGACGCCGACCATCACTTTCCCGTCCGCGACGAGCGGCGCCAGCGTCATGTAATATCCGTGCGTGTAGTCCTCGACCGGAGCCTTCCAAACCTCCTTGCCGGTCTTGGCGTCGAGCGCGACGAGCACGGTATCGGCCGCGGCGAAGTAAACCTTGTCCCCGAGCAGCCCGACACCGCGGCTCGTCGGGTGCAGCAAGAGCATGTCGTCCGGGATCGGACGTTTGAAGCGCCACAGCAAGTCGCCCGCCTTGGCGTCGATCGCCAGCACCTGATTGCCCGGGGTTGCGACGAACATGACCCCGTTGTTGACGATCGGCGGCGCCTGATGGCCTTCGATCTGCCCGGTTGCCAAGGTCCACACCGGCTTCAGCTTGCCGACGTTTTCCGCCGTGATCTGCGACAGCGGGCTGTAGCCCCAGCCATTATAGGTGCGGCGGTACATCAGCCAGTCGCCGTCCGCCGGCTGCTTGAGCTCGTCCTGCGTCACCGGCTTGTAGCTCTGCAATATCGGCGGTACCGGCGGTGGGGTTTCCGGTGTCGGCAGGGGTGGCTGCGGCTGTTGCGCCGAAGCTGTTGCCGCGGCCAATACCAATGCCAACCCGCTCGCCGCGAGGGCGTACTGGCGATGACGTTTTTTCTGCATGGCGTCTCTCCTCGCTTTTCTTGCGGTCACATCTGTTGGAAACCGGCCCGTCCGACAAAGGGCTTGGCGACGGCGAGCCGGCCGTCGACGATTTTCAGCGGCAATGCCGGCAACGGCGCGGGGCTGGTCCGCTGACCACCTTGGCCCCTTCCTTCGGATCATAAATCGAGTAATGGCACGGGCATTCCAGCAACTGGCGATGCGGGTCCCAGTTGGTCACGTCGCAGCCGGTATGCGGGCATATTGCCGAATACGCGACGGCGCCTCCCGCGGCGCGCTCCTTGGTCGCGGGGTCGAGCCCTTCGGGATCAAGGCGCAGCAACAGCACCTTATTCAGTCGCGAGCCGTTGCGCAGCGTCTTCGCTCTCTGCATCCATTGGCCAAGCGAAGATCTGCTTGCCATCGGGCGGCAAGTCGTCGGGCTTCAACGGCTCGGGGCTCGTAGCGCTCACCGCGACCAGCAGATCGCCTTCGCGCGGCCGCTCGCGCGCCGCGTCGGTTTGCGCGAGGGCCAGGCGCGGCGCCAGTGCGAAGCACAAGCCCAGCTCGAACGCCATTCGCCGCCCGATCCGGTGGACACCGCAGTGGAAATGGCGATCCACGCTTCCTCAATTGTTGTGCGCGCCGACGCCCGGGCGAGAGCGCCTCGCCCGGGCACTTTTCGTCAGGTCGCCAGCTGGTCGCCGATCGGCAAGCGGCGGATGCGCTTGCCGGTGGCGGCGAAGATCGCGTTGCACAAGGCCGGCGCGAAGGGCGGCAGACCCGGCTCGCCGACGCCGCTCGACGGCACGTCGATGCCGTTGGGCACGATCCACACATGCGTGATCGGCGGCGATTTGTCGATGCGGGCGACCTGGAAGCCGTCGAAATTGTTCTGCTCGACGCGCCCGTTCTTGAAGCTGATCTCGCCATATTTGGCGAGGCTCAGCCCCATCACCGCCGCCCCCTCGATCTGCGAGTAGATGCGTTCCGGGTTGGCGGCAAACCCGCAATCGATCGCGCTGTCGACGCGCGGCACCGTCAGATTTCCCTTGTCGTCCACCGCAACCTCGACGACGGTCGCGACATAGCTCAGGAAGCTGCGATGCACGGCGATGCCCTGACCGTGCCGCGGCGGCAATTTCTTGCCCCACTCCGCCTTGTCGGCAACAAGCTCGACGACGCGCCGCAACCGCGCCGTGTCGATCGGGTAGGTTTCGAGCGGGTCGCCGTAATTGGTGTAATCGGCGGGTGGTTTGACGAGCCGCGGCGGCCCGAGAAGCTCGATCAACATGTCCTTGGGGTCACGCCCCGCCGCGTGGGCAAGCTCGGCGACAAACGACTGAATCGCAAAAGCATGCGGGATGTTCGACACCGAGCGGAACCAGCCGATGCGCGTGTGCGCTTCGGCTTCGCCCACCTCGCAGCGCAGGTTGGCGATATTGAACGGCACGTCCAGGACACCCTGACTGAGCTCTCCCGGCTGCTCCAATTTCGGATCCGGAACAAAGGTAGCCCGGATCGTCGGCGCGACGGTGCGGTGGCGCCACGCGACGACTTTGCCTTGTGCATCGAGCCCGGCGTCGATGCGCTCGGCCGAGACCGTGTGCAGATAATCGTTGTGGAGGTCGTCCTCGCGCGTCCACGTCACCTTGACCGGCGCGCCGCCCATTTCGCGCGACAGCAATGCCGCTTCGAGCACGAAATCGGGCTTCGACTTGCGGCCAAAGCCGCCGCCGAGCAAGGTGACGTTGACCGTCACATCCTCGGGCTTGAGGCCGAGCTTCTCCGCCAGCTCGTTTTGCGTGCCGCCCGGGCTCTGCACCGCCGCCCACACCTCGCATTTGCCGCCGGCGACGCGCGCCGTCGCGCAAGTCGGCTCCATCGGGGCATGGGCGAGATGCGGCGCGTAGTATTCCGCGAACACCGTCTTCGCGGCCGACCCGAGCGCCTTGTCGGCATCGCCTTCGTCGCGCACGACCTTGCCCGGCTTGCGCGCAGTTTCCTCCAGCTGGGCTTTGTACGCGGCTGAATCGTAGCTGGCGTGCGGCCCGTCATCCCATTTGACGACCAGCGCCTCCCGCCCCTTGATCGCCGCCCAGGTGTTGCGCGCGATGACCGCGACGCCGCCGATCGGCTGAAACTTCGACGGCGGCGGCGTGCCCTCGATGACGACGATCTTCTCGACACCGGGCACCTTCATCGCCGCGTTGCCGTCGTAGGACGCGAGCTTGCCGCCCATGACCGGCGGGCGCGCAATGACGGCGTATTTCAGGCCGGCGAGCTTCGTGTCGATGCCGTAGACGGCGCGCCCGGTCGTGATGTCGAACAGATCGACGATCTGGATCTTGCCCTTGCCGAGATAGCGGAACTGGGCTTCGTCCTTGAGCTTGATCTGGTCGGCCGGCGGCATCGGCAACGCGCTCGCGGCGGCGGCGAGCTCGCCATAACCGAGCTTGCGCCCCGAGGGCTTGTGGATCGACCTCGTGGTTCTGCGCCTGCACTTCGCCGACCGGGACACCCCAGCGTCTGCGCCGCGGCGGTTTCCAGCATCTGCCGCATCGCCGCGCCGCATTCGCGCATCGGCTGAATGAAATGGCGCATGCTGCGCGAGCCGTCAGTGTTCTGGTTGCCGTATTTCTTCTCGTCGCCGGGCGATTGCACGACCTTGACGCGCGACCAGTCGGCTTCGAGCTCGTCGGCGACGACCATTGGCAGACTGGTGCGCGAGCCGGTGCCCATCTCGGCGCGGTGCGCGACGATCGTCACGAGGCCGCTGGGGTCGATCGAGACAAAGACGTGCGGATCGCTGACGACGCCGCCCGGCATCTTCGCCGCACCGGTGGCGTAGGCGGCGCACCCGGCGCGGGCGGGTGCAAACTCGGCGGCGACGACGAGCCCGCCGGTGGCCAGCAGCCCTTTCAGAAATCCGCGGCGGCTGACGTTCTCGATGATGTGCGTGAGCCTGGGTCATGTCACGCTCCTGTGGCGGCCGCCTTGATGGCGGCGGTGATGCGCTGATAGCAGCCGCAGCGGCAGATGTTGCCGCTCATCTCGCTGTTGATCTGGTCCTCGGACGGGTTCTTGTTGGTCGCGAGCAGCGCGGCGGCCTGCATGATCTGGCCCGCCTGGCAATACCCGCATTGCGGGACATTGAAGGCGCGCCACGCCTTCTGCACCGGGTGCATGCCTTGCGGGTCGAGCCCCTCGATCGTTGTCACCGAGCGGCCCGAAACGTCGTTCACGGCGGTGATGCAGGCCCGGGTGGCCTGGCCGTCGACGTGAACGGTGCACGCCCCGCACAGCGCGACGCCGCAGCCGTACTTTGTCCCGGTGAGCCCTAATTCGTCCCGCAGATACCAGAGCAGCGGCATCGACGGATCACCGTCGAACGACTGCTCCTGGCCGTTGACGCGCAACTTGACCATGGCGTGCCTCCCCGTGTGGTGCCGATCGCAGGGATTCTATCCCCGAAGGAGCGGACCCGGCAACATGGTTGATCGGCGGGGCGGTGGCGCAGAGGCTCTTTGTCACTTCTGCGGGGTCGCCGAGATGGCGCCCGTAGCGGCTTGTCGACGCCGCGCCGCGGTGCAGGAGACACGGGGAAATCTCCATTCGGTCTGGCCTGCCCGTTGCGGCATTCCCGAATGCCCGGGATTGAGCATCGCCTGAGAAACGCGCAAGGCGGTCGGCCAGCGGGCCTGGATAAAAGCCGCGGCGGCGATGATTTCGCGATCGTCGCGGACGTCCCTGAAGGCTGGCATGAACGAGACGGCGCCGACCGGCATCGAAGGGAACCTCCCGTACTTGATCATGTGAAAGATGTCTTCGTCCGAGTGCCGCAGGTGCGGCCGGTCTCGTCATGGGCCGGCGCCCGCCTGCCGGCAAATTCGTCCTTCAGTTGCCAGAGCGGCTGACCCTGCAGATTTCGGCCGTGGCAGGATGCGCAGCGTGCCATGTAGACACTCTTTCCGTGCTTCACGGTCGCGGCATCATCGGCATCGGCGAAATGCGCGCCTCCGGCCCCCGGCGCATGGAGGGCCAGTGCTGCGCCGAATGAGAACAGGCCGAGGGCCGCTGCTATGAAGGCAGCGAACCCCGTTCGGCTCATCACCGCCTCTGGCGGTTTATCGCGGAAGCACGCGGATCGTCGCCATCATGCCGGCGTCCTCGTGGCCGAGGATGTGGCAGCGATAGACAAAGTCCCCGACATCCATGCCCCAAAATCCGTGCGCACCCTTAACGCTGGGGTAGGGCCCCGTGCCGCTCCAGTAAGGGACCTGGATCATGTCCAGGTAGTGGCTTTGCTCCGGGGGCACCGGCACGCCGTTCCGCTCGATCACCAGAACGTGGAGCTGATGCATGTGGAACTCGTGGTTCTCCTCGGACCGGTTCCCTCCGCGTCCTTTGGTAAGGGATTATCGCCGCCAGGTACATTATCTCAGTATCCTCAAGTCGATTTGCCGAGAGTTCGGGGTCGGGCGGCGGCGGATCACTCGTCCCGGCAAGGCCGCCTCCGCTCCCGAGCAGACCGGGAAAATTTCCTGGCCAAATCAGGAAAATATCCTCCCAGATCGGGAAAACCGACCATCCCCATAACGGCATGGTTGTGTTTCTATGGATCAGTCAATCGTCGATCGCGATAACGTCCATGGGGCGCGGCCTGTTCGGCATCAGAGGCATACGTTTGATAGCGGCCGGTCTGACCCTTGTTTTTCCGCTCCGCTGCGTTCTGCGCAAAGCCCGGCGCCGGAAAGTTCCTCTACGACTCCCACTGTCACTTTGCCGACCGTACAGGTCGTCGGCGTCACACCCCTGCCGGGCAGCGGCATCGATATCGACAAGGTACCGGCCAATGTCCAGACTTTGAGCGCGGGACAATTGTGGCCCGACGGTCAGAACGACCTGGTACCGACCGCGGCGGCTCGGCGCCTCTCCCAAGTCAATTTGAATAATCAGCAGGGCAGCCAGTTTCAGCCCGATTTCGTCTATCGCGGCTTCGAGGCATCGCCGATCTCCGGCATTCCGCAAGGCATCGCGGTCTATCAGAACGGCGTGCGGATCAACGAGGCTTTCGGCGACACCGTCAATTGGGATTTGATCCCGCAATTTGCCGTCGATCGGATGACCTTGCAAAGCAATAACCCAGTCTTCGGCTTGAACGCGCTCGGCGGGGCGGTAGCCCTGGAGATGAAAAACGGCTTCAACTTCCACGGTTTCAATGGCCAGCTCTCCGGCGGCTCTTTCGGCAACGTCAACGGCTTCGCACAGGAAGGCGCCCAGTTCGGGAATTTCGGGTTCTACGCTGCGATCGGCGGCACACACGATGACGGCTTCCGCTTTAACTCGCCGACCAATCTCGCCCAGGGCTACATGGATTTAGGCTGGGAGAGCAACCCGTTCACCGCCCATCTTTCGGTCGCAGCCGCAGACAATGTCATCGGCGCCACCGGGCCGACACCGGTCGAGCTGCTCGCCCAAGATATAAGAAGCACGTTTACTATTCCGCAGTCGATCCATAACGAGGCGGAGTTGGTACAGCTCACCGGGACCTACCAGCCGACCGCTTTGCAGCTGTTCACCGGCGACATCTACTATCGGCATTTTAACCAGCATCTGGTCGACGGCAACCTGACCGACGTGACGCCCTGCACCAACAACGGCGACTTTTTCTGCCTCGAAGGAAACAACCTCTATCCTGCCGATGTGCTGTTCGATTCGAACGGCAACCAGGTGCCGACCAGCGTGTTGCCCTCCGGGGCGACGCCCGGCGAAATCGACATCACGACGACCAACACGAATACTGTCGGGGCCGGCCTTCAGGCGAAATTCACCAATCCGGTTCTCGACCGGGAAAACAATCTGGTAGTCGGTCTCACCGGAGACCATAGCGTTACCAGCTATTCGGCTCACGGCGAACTCGGGACGCTGCTGCCGAGCCTCAATGTCCTCGGCTCCGGCGTGACCATCGATCAGGCTCTCAGCCCGACCGCATCGCCGCCGATCGAAGCGCCGGCGGGTGTCATCGGCACCAACAGCTATTTCGGCGCGTATGCCACCGATACCTTCAACATCACGCCTAGCCTTGCTGCGACCCTGAGCGGTCGGTTCAATCTTGCTCTGATCGGGCTGACGGATCAGACCGGTACCTCTCCCGACATAAATGGCAACAACCTTTTCACTCATTTCAACCCGGGCGTCGGGCTGACCTACAAGATCACCGACAATGCGACGGCCTATGCCGGATGGTCGGAAGGCAATCGTGCGCCGACGCCGGGAGAGCTGGCCTGCTCGAACCCGGCGTCGCCCTGCATTCTCGACGTTCCTGGTGTCCGAACCGCCTTTGAAACAAGTCGTGTCACACACATTCGAGGCCGGCTTCCGCGGCAACTTCACCCCGCGAGGCGATCCCGGGCCAATTCCTATGGAACGTCGGCGTTTTTCGCACCAACGCCTTCAACGATATTCTCCTGCTCGCGACGCAGATCAATGGTTTCGGCTTTTTCTCCAATGTCGGAGAGACGCGACGCCAAGGTATCGAGGCCGGATTGGCTTATAAATGGGAAAAATGGAGCGCCAGCCTCAATTACAGCTTTCTCGACGCCACCTTTCTCGAGAATCTGACCCTGTCGTCGAACAGTCCTGCCGCCGATGCCAACGGCAATATTTTCGTCCATCCGGGCGACACTATACCTCTGATGCCGCGAAATCGTGTCGTTCTCGATGTCGAATACGAGGTCACGCCCTACTGGACTCTCGGCGCCGATGCCAAATTCGTCAGCAGTCAATTTCTCGTCGGCGACGCATCGAACCAGGAGCCTGAACTGCCGGCCTACGGCGTCGTCAATCTGCACAGCTCCCTGAAGCTCAACCAATGGGCCACGGCCTTCGTCAACGTCGACAATCTTTTCAACCGAACCTACTACACTTACGGCACCTTTACCCAGCTCGACAACCTGCCGCCGGGTGTCAATCTGACCAATCCAATGACATTAAGTCCGTCGCCCGGCCGCGTTGCCTATGCCGGCGTACGCGTCACCTTTTAGCACATAACCCAGATCTCCACGGTATCGTCTTAGTGCTCGCGCCGGCGCGCACCGATTCTCGGCAACAACCTGCCGACAATATCCTCCCGCAAACGGGCAATGAGATAAAGAAACCGGAGGCGACATTCTGATCTGATCCGCGATCTTGGGGGTCGGCGCCGGCAGAATTCCCCGCGACCTGGGTATCTGTGGCGTGGCATGCTGCAGCGATCGCAGATGCCCTCGCCCCCATGGACGCCAATGTCACTGCGGTTCCGTCTGATCAGCTTGGTCTGTCTCGTGCTGCTGATCAGCCTCTCGCTGGCTGGCTACATCGCGTATTCCAACGCCTCGCGCTCGGTTCGTACCGAAATGCGCGCGGCTCTGTTGGTCGGCCAGCAGACGGTCGAAACCGCGATCGACCGCCTGCAGAACGCCAGAGACCCGTCGCGCGATCTCGACGATTTGGTGGCGTCCTTCCAGGGTAATCGTCACCTACGGCTACGGCACGCCGGGGAAATGCCGGCCTTCACCGCACCCTCCATGGAGAAGTCGGAATTCGGCCGCCCGCCTGCATGGTTTGTACACCTCATCGGAGTTTCGCCCGAGATCGAGCAAATCCCAATTGCCATCGGCGGCCGCGATTACGGCACGATCGTCATCGAGACCGATCCCTACAACGAGACCCTCGAAGTCTGGAACGAGTTCGCCGAGAGCCTTGCGACACTCGCCGTGTTCGGGAGCCTCACGATCCTGCTCATTTATGTTTTTATCGGCCGCACCTTGCGGCCGCTCGACCGGCTGGCCGCGGCGCTGGAGGAGGTCGGCGACGGCCGTTACCGCGTCCGAATCGGCGGCCGGCCGGCGCCGGAGCTCTCGCGATTGCGCGACAATTTCAATCGAATGGCGGCGCGGCTGGCGGATACCGCCGCCGAGAACCGCCGTCTAAACGAGCGGCTGCTGAAATTGCAGGAGGAGGAGCGCGGCGAGCTTGCCCGCGACCTGCACGATGAGGTGAGCCCCTATCTGTTCGCGATCAACGCCGACGCGGCCACCGCCTCACGGCTGATCGAGAACGGTCGCGCGAGCGATGCTTCCGCGCATGTTCAGTCGATCTCCGACGCCGTCCGACATATGCAACGGCATGTCCGGCGCATGCTCGGCCGGTTGCGCCCGATCGGGCTCGCCGAATTCGGCTTGCGCGAGGCGATCGAGAATTTGGTCGCGTTCTGGCGCCGCCGCCGCCCCGAGATCCGTTACGAGGTGGCGATCTCAGTGGATTGCGAGGATCTCGTGGACGTCGTCGGAACGGCGATCTGCCGTATCGTCCAGGAGGCTCTGAGCAACGCCCTGCGCCACGCCGAGCCGAAGCGCGTTGCCATCTCGATCGAGCGCGATCGCGACCTCGAGCGGGGACGCGACGAGATCAGGCTCTCGGTCGCGGATGACGGCGGGGGAATGCGCGACCTGGACAAATTGGGTTACGGCCTCGTTGGCATAAGCGAGCGAGTCGGCGCGGTCGGCGGGCGCTTGAGCATTTCGAATAGGTCCGGCGAAGGCTTCGCAATGGTCGCGGCGCTACCCTACCCGCAGGCGCCTGAGCCGGTATCCTCCGCGGTCCAGAGGGCCGAGCTGTGAAGATCCTGATCGTCGACGATCACCCGATAGTTCGGGCCGGATTGCGACGATTGCTCGCCGCCGAGCCGGTAATGGCGGTTCGGGAGGCGGTGAGCGGAAAAGAGGCGCTGAGCGCTTTCCGGGCACAACGGCCCGACCTCGTCATCCTCGATCTGAACTTGCCCGATATCGGCGGTCTCGAGATCATCGCGCGTCTGAAGATCGTTGATCCCGAAGCACGTATTCTGGTCCTCAGCATGCACGACGATCATATCCATGTGACGCGCGCGCTGCAGGCCGGGGCAGCGGGCTACGTCAGCAAGACCATCCCTCCGGAAGAGCTTCTCGAAGCAATCAAGCGCGTCGCCGGCGGTCGCACCTATGTCGAACACGAAATTGCCGAAGAGCTCGTGTTCTCGAACATCCGAACCTCGCCGCCGCACCCGCTCGAAGACCTCTCCTCGCGCGATCTCGAAATCCTGCGTTTGCTGGCGCAAGGCCGCAACCTGGCCCAAATCGCCGACGCGCTCGGTATCGGCTACAAAACCGCTGCGAACAACTGCAGCCACATCAAAGCGAAGTTGCGGGCGGCTAGCACTGCCGATCTGATCCGCATCGCCATTCAGCACGGTCTCGCCGATCGCGATGCCGGCTCTTCGCCCGTCCGCTGATCCTCCCCCGCCGGTCAACCCCCGCAGGAACCGGCGACACCCGCGACGCTTTCGATCCCGCCCAATAGGTGAAGGCGAAACAGCGGCTCGTCATAGGATTCCTTGGTGTGGCCCATCGCAGTATACCAGCTGCGGCCACCGTCGATCGTTTGACACCAGGCGATCGGGTGATCGCCGCCCATTGCTCCGCCGGAATAGGACGCCTCGTCGAGCGTCGCCAGGACTTGCACCTTGCCGCGCGGATTGCTGCGGAAATTATACCATTCGTCAGTGCGCTCCCATGCGGCGGGTACGCCTTTCGTCGACGGATGGTCGGGGTTTCCGATATGGACCGTCGCCCGCTGAATCTGAGGATGGCTCGCGAACCAGGTGCCGACGAGCCGGCCGTACCACGGCCATCCATACTCCGTGTCACTCGCCGAGTGGATGCCGACAAAGCCGCCGCCGGATCGGATGTATCGCTCAAAGGCGGCCTTCTCGCCGGCATCGAAAATGTCTCCGGTCGTGTTGAGAAATACGATGACCTGGTATCGAGGCAGGGCCGCGTCGCTGAAGCGCGAGGCGTCCTCCGTGCTGTCCACCGCGAACCGGTGCTCGGCCCCCAGCGCCTCGATCGCCGCAATCCCCTGCGGGATCGAATCGTGGCGAAAGCCGGCGGTCTTTGAGAAGACGAGCACGTTGAACCGAGGATCGCCGCTCTCCGCTGCGACGCTGGCATGCAGCGATACACCGAGGATTGCAGCCAGAGCAAGAATGACTGCGAAGCCGCAAGGCAGCAATCGCCGAGGCTCTTGGTTGACAGCGTTCGGCTGCGATCCTACTTTGCGACCGGCAAGAATTCAGCGCGAAGGAATTAGCCATGAAGTGGAAGACACCGGTCATCATCGAAATCGCGGTCGGGCTGGAGATCAACGCTTACGCCTGCGCCGAGGTCAAGTAGGCTTCAAATTATTCTGACGCCGGCCGGATCCGGCGAGACGACCGATGATCGAAGCGGTTGTCCTCGGGTCCGCCGCCGGCGGGGGTTTCCCGCAGTGGAATTCAAACGCGCCGGCATGTCGCCGGGCGCGAAGGGGCGACGTCGCAGCGACTCCGCGGACGCAGGCGTCGCTTGCGGTCTCGGCTAATCGGCGCGATTGGTTTGTTCTGAACGCCTCGCCCGAGTTGCGGTTGCAGATCGAGGCGACCGCACCACTACATCCCCGCGAAGGACTCCGATCCTCGCCGATAGCCGGCGTGCTAGTCCCTGGTGGCGATGTCGACGCAATCGCAGGGCTGCTGCATTTGCGCGAGCGGCATCACTTTTCAGTTTATGCGCCGTCGCGGGTTCTTGCGGTTATCGCCGCAAACCCGATTTTCCAGGTCCTCGCTCCGGATTGCGTGGAGCGCGTCGAATTGCCTCTCGATCGGCGGATCGAGCTTGCGGGGGCCGCGGGTTCTTCGGGAATGGCGGTCGATCGCGTTTGCCGTGCCGGGAAAAGTCCCGCTCTATCTCGAAACGGCCGGGCGAGATCCGGGAATCGCAGAAGAAGGAGATACAGTCGGTCTGCAGATCATCGACACCGAGACCGGAAGATGCTTCTTTTTTATCCCTGGCTGTGCGGCCATGACCGAGCGGCTGCGCCGACGGCTGACCGGAAGCGAGCTGGTGTTTTTCGACGGAACCCTGTGGCGCGACGACGAGATGATCCGGCTCGGCGTCGGCGACAAAACCGGCCGGCGGATGGGGCATATGAGCATGAGCGGCGAGGACGGCGCGATAGCCGCGTTCGGCGATCTGGACGTTAAGCGCCGGATCTTCATCCATATCAACAACTCGAACCCGGTGCTGCTCGATGACTTGGCCGAGCGGCAAGCCGCCGAAGCGGCCGGCTGGGAGATCGCCTATGACGGAATGGAGGTGAGGCTGTGACCGCGGCTCTGCTTTCCGGCGCGGAGCTCGAGAATGCCCTGCGGCAGATCGGCGAAGAGCGCTACCATCATCGCCATCCGTTTCATCATCTGATGCGCGACGGCAAGCTCGACCGCGGTCAGGTCCAGGCCTGGGCGCTCAACCGTTATTACTATCAGGCCCGCATTCCGGCGAAGGACGCCTATCTGGTCGCCCGGCTGCCGACGCCGGCACTGCGCCGGGAATGGCGCCGGCGCATCATCGACCATGACGGCGAGAGCGAAGACACCGGCGGGATCGCGCGCTGGCTCAGGCTGACCGACGGGCTCGGCCTCGATCGCGAATATGTGATCTCGACCAAAGGGCTGTTGCCGGCGACGCGTTTCGCGGTCGACGCCTATGTCAATTTTGTCCGCGACCGGTCGCTGCTCGAAGCCGTCGCCTCGTGCCTGACCGAGATGTTCTCGCCCGAGATCATCGCCGAGCGGGTCGAGGGCCTCTTAAAGAACTACGATTTCATCAGCCGCGACACGCTTGCCTATTTCACGCCGCGGCTGACCCAGGCCCCGACCGACGTCGCCTTTGCCATAGCCTATGTCAAAGAGCACGCCGACACGCCCGAGAAGCAGGCGCTCGTTCTCGACACCCTGCGGTTCAAATGCGACGTGCTGTGGGCGCAGCTCGATGCGCTCTACTTCGCCTATGTCGAGCCGGCGCTGACCCCGCCGGGCGCTTTTGTCCCCGGCCGGACGGCGTAATGACCGGTGAGCCGCGTCTATCGGTCGAAGGCGATGCCGTTCTGCGCTTGGCGCCGCATGTAAAGTTCCGCTTCGACGAGGTGCGGCAGGCCTGGATCGTGCTCGCGCCCGAGCGGCTTCTGCTGCCCGACGAACAGGCGGTCGAAATCCTCCAGCTGATCGACGGCGAGCGCACTGTCGACGGCGTCATCGACGAACTCGTCCGGCGTTACGAGGCGCCGCGCGACGTCATCGCCGGCGATGTCATCAAGATGCTGCAGGACCTCGCCGACAAGAAGGTGCTTGCGTCGATGACCGCGGTTGAGCCGCCGCTGGCCCTGCTGGCCGAGCTTACGCATCGCTGCCCGTTGCGCTGCCCCTATTGCTCGAACCCGCTCGAACTCTCGCGCGCCAGCGCCGAACTCGACACCGGGAGCTGGAAACGGGTGCTCGGCGAAGCCGCGGCGCTCGGCGTTCTGCAGGTGCATTTCTCCGGCGGTGAGCCGCTCGTCCGGCGCGACCTCGCCGAACTCGTGCGCCATGCCGCCGAGGTGGGGCTCTACGGCAATCTGATCACGTCCGGCATTAATCTCGATGCCGGTCGGCTGGCGGAGCTGGTCGAGGCCGGGCTCGAGCACGTCCAGCTCAGTGTTCAGGATGCCGACATGGTGTCCGGCGACCGCATCGCCGGGCTCATCGGGTCTCAGGAGGCCAAACGTCGGGCCGCGCGCCTGGTTCGCGAGGCCGAGTTGCCGCTGACGGTGAACGCGGTCGTGCACCGGCAAAACCTCGACCGCCTCGGCGAGATCATCGAACTGGCCGTGGCGCTCGGCGCCGATCGGCTCGAAGTCGCTCACGTACAATATTACGGATGGGCCTTGCGCAATCGGGCGGCGTTGCTGCCGAGCCGCGACCAGCTGGACGCCGCTACCGCCGCTGTCGAAGCCGCCCGCAAGCGCCTCGCCGGAGTCCTGGTGATCGATTACGTGCTCCCTGACTACTACGCCCATCGCCCAAAGGCCTGCATGGGCGGCTGGGGCCGGCGTTTCCTGAACGTGACCCCGGCGGGCAAGGTGCTGCCGTGCCACGCGGCGGAGACATTGACAGGCCTCGATTTTCCGACCGTAGCGGAAGCGAGCCTTTCCGACATCTGGTATCGCTCGCTCCGCGTTCGAACGGTTCCGCGGGACGGATTGGATGCCGGAGCCCTGCCGCTCCTGCGAACGGCGCGAGATCGACTGGGGCGGCTGCCGCTGCCAGGCTTTTGCGCTGACCGGCGATGCCGCGCGCACCGACCCGGCTTGCGCATTGTCTCCGGACCGCGAGCTGCTCGTCGGGGCCCGCGCGGATGCGGACGAAACCGCGCCTGATTTTATCTATCGCCAGCATTCCGCCGCGTCGCGCCGATTGCCCGAGCTCGTCTGATTGCCGGAGTAGTGTTTACGGCTCGTACTGTCGTCGGGTGAATCATCGTCGCGTGACCTATCTGCCTCAGCCATCGCGCCGGATGCTTGCGACGACTGCTGCGTGTCCTGTCGATCGGCTGAGCCTCAACATCAGCGAGTGGTCGCCCGTGAGAGGCGAGTGCGGCCGGAGCAAGCCTGCAGTGCCGAGTAGATCCGGAACCGGCTCGGCAGACCCCTGTTTGCGAGAGTGTCCCGTCAAAGACACTTGCTAGGAGAAAACGCATGATTGGAAGGACGCTTGCGGTGGCGGTGGCCGTTCTCCTCTCGACCCAAGTCCAGGCGCAAACCAACCAGAACAGCCCAGGCCCGGCTCAAGGCGTCGTATCGGGCCCGGCGGCGGGCTCGCCGACGAGCATGAGATCGCCGCAGGCCGGCCCGCTCGAGACGAAGCACCAGCGGAACGCGGTACGACGACCAGAGCCAATCGGTTCGCAACAAAACTCACCAGGCCGCCGGCAAAACAACAATGATGAAACCGGAGCGACCGGGTCCAGCTCGCCGCGCTACGCTCCGGCCCCGAGATAGGAAACCGCGAAATCAGCGCTCGATAGATGGCGGAGCCGGCACTGGAATGGCGCGTCGAGGAAACCTGCCTCAATGCGTGGCCGGCGCTTCGAGAAGTGCTGCTCGATGGTTGGGTGCTGCGCTTCAGCGCAGGCCTGACGCCGTCGCGCCAATTCGGCAAATCCGCTGCGGCCGGTCTCGCACGTCGATCTGCGGGCTTGCGAGGCGCTGTATCGGAGGTTGGGCCTGCCGACGATCGTTCGAGTGGTGTCGCTGATCGATCCTGTGGTCGACGACCGCCTCGCGGAAGCCGGCTACACCGGAGAGGGCGAAAGTTGTGTGCTCTATGGTCCGATAGAGGACATCGAGGCGGCACGAGACCCGGATGTAAGACTGCTGGACGAGCCGACCCGAGGAGTGGTTCGCTGCGATGGCAGCGCTGCAGAACCATTCGAGCGAGCAGGCCGCAACTTATCGGAGGATCGTCGGTCGGCTCGCCATTCCGGCTGCCTTCGCTGCGCTGTCCGATGAGGGAGGTACCGTCGCCCTCGCCTATGGCGCATTGCACAACGGCCTACTTTGCTATGAGTTCGGTGATCACCGACAGTCGTCGGCGCAGGCAAGGTTGGGGCCGTCGGATCGTCAACGCACTGGCGGCCTGGGCCAGGGACCAGGGGGCAGTCGGCGCGTGCCTCGAAGTGGAGGCCCACAATGCGCCGGCGCGGGCCCTATACGATGCCATCGGATTGAAGAGGGAACTCTACCGCTATCATTACCGGCGCGAACCGGCCGCGATCTCGGTTGTGACAAAGATGTGAGATCAAGGCGGGCGGTCTGTGCCGAGCCTGCGCGTAATGGTATCCTTGACGGCTCGCATTAATAACCGAGCTATTGAATATGAGCGCCGTAGAACTCCGCCTCAGCCCGAGCGACCTGCCACGGGAGATGGGCGCGATGCGGGTGTGGCTGGATCAGCACCGCTTTGAGCCTTCCGGTTTTTCATGCCGCGACGTTGATGATGGGGTGCTCGTTTCTCTCGAGTTCAAGATCGCTTATCAGGCCATCGCTTTCGCCGAACGCTTCGGCGGTCGAGCCGATGCCGCCTCGGAGTTGCCGCCGGCGACCCTCGATGTCGAGAGTGTCGAGCCTCCGGCATCATCGGCTGAATTCCCTCCCGCGTTCCGGCTGGCGAGGGAGGGAACCGAAGGGGCGCGCTTAGACGACCCCTTGCTTGCGCAGCGCCTCGACCTCCGCGGCGTCCAATCCGAGCCATTCGTCGAACACCTCGGCAGTGTGCTCGCCCAGCAGTGGCGCCGGTTTGATCGGCGGCGGGGCGCCGTCGAACCGCACCGGCCAGGTCGGCATCGTCATCTGCCAATCGCCGTGCTGCACGGTTTGCAGAATACCGCGTTTTGCGAAGCTCGGCTCGTTCGTCAGCTCCATCGAATCGAAGACCGCGCCTGCCGGCACACCGGCGCCGCTGATCTGCGCCATCGCCTCCTGCTTGGTGCGCTCGCGCGTCCAGGTGGCGATGATCTCGTCGACCTCCGCCTCGTGCTCGACCCGGGCCGCGGCGGTGTCGTAACGCGGATCGCCGATCAGGTCTTCGCGTCCGATCAGCTTTAACAGGCGCGGCCAATGCTCGGGATTGGCCCGGCTGGTGAGAAGATAGACGTAATCGTTGGGGCCGCCCGGCTTGCACGGAAAGATACCGTGAGGAGGGTTGCCGCCGGCCGGCTGCCGTTGCGCCGGCTTCCCGGTCTGTGCCTGCCTGATGAACATGCCGCGGCTGTAATGCATGACCGAATCCTGCATTGCCGCCTGCAGCCGCCGGCCCTTGCCCGTTGAGGCCCGCTGATAGAGCGCGCTGACGATGCTGAATGCGAGCAGCATGCCGGTGCCGGTGTCGCCGATCGTCGGCCCCGGCTTGATCGGCTTGCCGTCGCGCTCGCCGGTTATGCTCATCGCGCCGCCGCAAGCCTGCGCGATCGGGTCGAAGCACAGCCCCTTCTCGTAAGGGCTGCCCTCGCCGAAACCCTTGACTTGCGCATAGATGATGCGCGGGTTGAGTGCGCTGACGACGTCATAGCCGAGGCCCAGCCGCTCGACCGCGCCGGGCGCAAAATTCTCGGTGAAGACATCGGCTTTGCGAGCCATGTCCTTGACCAGCGCCAAGCCGCGCTCGGATTTGAGGTTGACGGTGATCGACTTCTTGTTGGCGTTGTACGCCATGAAATAATACGGGTCTGCGACGCCGCGGCGGCCGGCTTCACCGCCCTTCGGGGGCTCCACCTTGACGACTTCGGCGCCCATCCAGGCGAGCGCCTCGGTGCAGCTCGTCCCGGCCTCGAACTGGGTCAGATCGAGGACCTCGATGCCGGCGAGGCAGTTCGGTGATACGGCGTTTCCGTCCATTCTGGATACTCCCAATGAAGAAAGACCCTCACCCTTCCCTCCCCCGCGCGCGGGGAGGGAATTGCCGGAGGCTTAGTCGTGCGACTTCAGTTCATCCCTTCCTGCTGCAGCGCGCGCTGCACTGCCGGACGCGACATCATGCGGTCGAAATGAGCGGCGCAATTTTTCGGCAATTGAATGCCGGCCCGCTTGGCCGCCCAATATTCCACATAAAACAACGCGGCGTCGGCGATCGAAAACTCGCCCGCGAGATATTGCTTTCCTTCGAGCTGCTTGTCGATCAACGCGAACCCCTTCTCGGCGTTCTCGCGGCCGGTCGCCTTCACCGCCTCGTGATCCGATTGAGATGGAGCGAAACGGTCTGTGCGAAAAAGCCGCGTAAAGCCCTGGGAATGAATGGTGCCGACGATATATTCCATCGCCTCCATCGCCCGCGTGTCGGCTTCCTCGTCCTTCGGGATCAAATTTGCTTGCGGATTTTGGCGAGCGAGCCACCGGGCGATGACCGGGAACTCGGTGAGGATCGAGCCATCGTCGCGCTCGAGGGTCGGAACCTTTGCTTTTGCGTTGACCCCCGTGAAAGGCGGCTTGAATTGCGCGCCGTCGCGCAGGTTCACCTGCTCGGTCTGGTAGGGTTTGCCGATCTCCTCGAGCAGAACGTGGATGCCGATCGAGCAGGCGCCGGGGGCATAATAGAGCTTCATCGCGGATTCCTCGTCTGGTTGAAAGGCCGTGATGGGAGGGGCAAATTTACCACGTGGGATGCGATCGGCGAAGGCTGATGCTATTGCGAGCCTGGATTGCGGGCCTGTTGCTCGCCGCAGCTAGCGGTCGGACCAAGCACGGCTCGAAGAGCCCGATAGCGTCGAGGCCGTCGAGCCGGGCGGCCCGGGTGTACTGACCAAATGCCGCGACTGGCTCGTTGCCAGCTCCTGCAAAAGGTATCACCACATCACCTTGCCACCACGGATCGCGGTCGGCGACACGATCACGGTCACATTCGGCAGCAGTCCCAAGGAATACGCGTTCCCGGTTGCTCGGATCGCCCAGCGAAGGCGGCCATTGCGTGATTTTCAGCGACACCGACGGCAACGGCGATCGGCACCATGATGGACAAGATCAACGTCGCCCCGTGCTATCGGGCGAGCAGCGGGCGCTGAGCCGCCGCCTCGTCAGATAATCCCTTCGGCTCGCAGCGCCTCGACTTCCGACAGCACCGATGCCGAGCCAGCCGCCGAGGACTTCGGCGTTGTGCTGGCCGAGCAGCGGCGACGGCTTGACCTTGCGCCGGCGCCCCGTCGAAGCGCACCGGCCAAGCCGGCATCTGTCACCTTGCCGGTCGTCGGGTGCTCGACGTGACCTGCATGATCCCGCGTTCGGCGAGCGAAGGATCGTTCATCAGTTCGAGCGTATCGAACACGGCACCGGCCGGCACGCCGGCCTCGCCGATGATCTTCATCGCCTCTTCCTTGCTGTGCTGGCGCGTCCATTGGGCGATGATTTCGTCGACCTCGGCCGCGCGTGTGCTGCGGGCCTGATTGGTGTCATAGCGCGGGTCGCCGGCCAGGTCCTCGCGGCCGATCGCCTTGAGGAGCCGGGTCCAATGCTCCGGATTGGCGCGGCTGGTAAAGACATAGACGTAGTCGTTGGGCCCGCCGGGCTTGCACGGGTACAAGGCCGAAGGCACGAGCCCGCCGGGCTGGGACCGGTCGCTGCCGCCGCGCAGCTGGGCCTGGCCGCTCAGCTGGGTGCGCGAAAACGGCACTCGCATGTAATGGATCATCGCGTCCTGCATCGCGACCTGAAGCCGCTGTCCCTTGCCGGTGCGGTCCCGCTTGCGCAGCGCGGCGAGGATGCTGATCGCCATCAGCATGCCGGTGCCGGTGTCGCCGAATGACGGGCCGGGCTTGACCGGTGCCCGGTCGCCATAGCCGGTGACGCTGGTCGGGCCGCCCGCCGCCTGCGCGATCATGTCGAAGGCGAGGTTCTTCTCGTACGGGCTGCCGGCGCCAAAGCCCTTGACCTGGCAATAGACGATCCCCGGGTTCAGCGCCTTGACGACGTCATAGCCGAGACCCAGCCGCTCGATCGTGCCGGGCGCCATGTTCTCGACCGTGACGTCGGCCTTCTTCAGCAGCTCCTTGACGATCTCGAGACCGCGGGGCGATTTGAGATTGAGTGTGACGGATTTCTTGTTCGCGTTGAACTGGTGAAAATACCAGGGATCGTCGTCGGGTTGTCCGCGCCGCAACCGCCTGCCGGGATCGCCAAGCCCCGGGTTCTCGATCTTGACCACCTCGGCGCCGAGCCAGGCGAGCGCCTCGGTGCAGGAAGGACCCGCCTCGAATTGCGTAAAGTCAACGATCCGCACACCCTCGAGACAATCCAGCTCCACGCCCATCGCATCCATCTCTTGTCACTCCTCCCGATGCCGGCGGTCGACCGCCCTCTAACCGACTATAGCGCCCGATCCGCTATCGAGGAAACCCGAGCGAGGCGGGCACGCTATCCTGTAATCGAGCACCTTTGGGACTCGAACCGAACATTTCTGGCTGTTTTCGGCGTCCAACAAAAAAGGTATCAGTCAGCCAGATCCGGATTTTTGGCGGAAATGCAGGGACGGCAACCATCCGGAGGCTAAGAAACAGCGAAGGCTTTGGCTGTTCCTCCGCTGTTTTTCGCTGTTCCGGCTGGCTGATCCGGTTATCCGAAAGCAGCCTCGCGGCAGAAGCCATAACCACCCACGTTACTAGCTCTGGGGGCGATTGTCAACATATCAAATGCTGATTCAGCAAATTAGCCGCCACGCGGGTCGGGATGCTCAGCCGTGCTTCGGGTCGCCCGAGGCCGGCGGGTCGCGATCGAGCGCCTCCTGGAGGCGTTTTGGATCGACGCGGATCTCGACGCCGGCGCGCTCCTCCTGCAGCAGCATCGGAGAGCGCGAGTCACGGTCGCCCCAGCCGCGGTTCAAGGCCTCGCTGAGCTCGGCAAGCGCCAGGTTGGCAACGCGCATCGGTACGTTGAAGTCGCGGCCCAGTTGCGTGGCGAGCGACATGTCCTTGTGCGCCAAACGCAACGCGAAAGCCGCCGGTTCGTATTTGCCGGGCAGGAACTGATCGATCAGTCCATCGAACGTACGCCGGCGACCGCTGGCGCCCTCGCGCACCGCTTCCCACAAGGCCAGAGGCTCGACCCCGGCCTTGACGCCGACCGTGAACATCTCGGCGAGTGCCGTCTGGATGCAGTAGCCGGCGCCGTTGTGGACGAGCTTGGCGACCGAGCCTGCGCCGATCGGGCCTACATAGCGCGCCTTGTCGCCCATCGCGTCGAGCACGGGCTTGTGGCGGTTGAAGATCTGCTCGTCGCCGCCGACCCACAACGCGAGCTTCCCGGTCCGAGCGCCGCGCGGCCCACCGCTGACCGGTGAATTGAGCATATAAACGTCGCGCTCGGCAAACGCGGCATTGATCTTGCGCACCATGGTCGGCGAATTTGTCGACAGGTCGAAATACGCTTTGCCGCGGCTCATCCCCGAAAGCAGACCGTTATCGCCGAGCGCCACGGCCTCGACCTCCGGCGGTCCCGGCAACGAGGTGAACACGACCTCGGCCGCCTCGGCGACCGCGCGCGGACTGTCCGCCCAAACGGCGCCGGCAGCGAGATAGGGTTCGGCGGCGGCACGCCGCAGATCGTGGACGACGAGGTCATGCCCGGCCTTTTGTAAATTGGCCGCCATGCCGGAACCCATCATGCCCAACCCGATAAACCCTATCTTCATCTCGCCCTCCCGTGGTCAGATGCCGATATCGGCCGGCGCTATTTCTTCTCGAACACGTCCTTGGCGACCAGTGCGGCGGTCATCGCCGCCGGCCAGCCGGCGTAAAAGGCGAGATGGGTAATCACTTCGCTGAGCTCGTTTTTGGTGAGCCCGTTGTCGAGCGCCCGCTGCAGATGACCAACGAGCTGCTTCTCGCGGCCGAGCGCGATCAAGGTCGCGCAGGTGATCAGACTGCGGTCGCGTTTCGAGAGCCCCGGCCGCTCCCAGACTTCGCCGAACAGCACCCTTTCGCTGAGGTCGATCAGCCCCGGCACGATATTGCGAACCTGGTCGCGGGCAGCTGATGGTTGCGATTGCGCCATGGTTTCCTCCTTTTCAATAGAGCGGTTGCGGAGCGTAACACGGGCCTACGCGGCGGGGGCTATTACTTCCTGGCATCTCACCCCTGCATCAGCCCGGAGACGTCCACCACTGGGACCTCGAGCGTGCGTGACTGGCCGTCTCTCGTAACCAGAAGGCGCAAAGTGCCGCCGACGCCAACTTGCTCGAAAATCGTTGCGAGATCCGAAATGTTGTGAACCGGCTCGCCGTTGACCGCCGTGATCACATCGGCGAGCGTTCCAGCCGCGCTTGCAGCACCTTCGAGCCCGGCCTTGGCGGCCGGGGAACCCGGCAAGGTACGTAAGATAATGACGCCGTCGACGCCGAGTCGCGCGGCGGTGGCTTCGTTCGCCGCAACGACACCGATCCCTGGGGTCGGAACATGACCTTCCCTGATCAGCTGTGTGGCGATCCGATTGACTATGTCGACCGGGATCGCAAAGCTGATCCCGGCAAAAGCTCCGGAGCCCGACAGAATGGCGGTATTGATGCCGATCAGCCGGGCGGCGTCATCGAGCAACGGACCGCCAGAGTTGCCGGGATTGACGGCGGCGTCGGTTTGGATCACTCCGGCGATGTCGTATGGCGTCGAGGTCGGCAGTCGGCGGTTCAGGGCGCTGATGATCCCGGAGGTCAGCGTCTGGTCAAGATTATAGGGATTGCCGATGGCGAAGGCCGCCTGCCCGACCTGCAGGTCGGCCGACCTGCCGACCGCGATCGGCCGCAGCTCGGACCGCGTTCGCTCCAGCTGCAATACGGCGATATCGTAGTTCGGTGCCGCCCCTACGATCCGCGCGCCAACCAATTCACCCGAAGGAAAGCGCGCGCCGACCTCGTCGGTGCCGCTGATCACGTGATTGTTGGTGATAACGTGACCGGCGGCATCCCAAATGATCCCGGAGCCGGATTGCACAACCGTCTGCTCAGGCTGGAACAGCGAAAACCCTCGACTGGCGCGTGCGAAAACATGCACCACCGAGGGTGAGGCAGTCTGAAATACCTTGATTGTCGTTCGTTCGGCCTCGGTCAGATCGGCGCGCGGCGTGACCGCGCGCGGCGAGGCGGCGGAGGTCCAGTATGCAACGACATAGGGCTCGACTATCCAGGCGGTCGCCAACAGCAACAGCCAAACGGTCGCGATCCGAATCAATCGGTTCGTCATGACGACGCCCTTGGGCCAACCCTCATTCCGTTCTCTCTAGCAGCCTTCGGGCGATTGGCGAGATCCTTCACCGTCCAGGCGCAAACATTCAACGGACGAGAATGCTGCAACCCTAACGCGGCGCTCGGCCAGCCGAGCAGTGGGTGAGCCAAGCTTCGTCTCGACATGATGGCCGGCGATTGAGCCGTGCCCGCAACCACTGCGCGGCCTGCGTTGTTTGTCCGGAGCGCAGATATGCGACGATCAGCGCATCCTCGAAGACCTCGCGCTGAGCGTGACTGCCGCCGATCCGCGGTAAGTCGGCGAGTACCGCTTCGAGCACTGTTGCGGCCCCGGCGTAGTCGCCGCGGGCGAGGGCGGCGGCGGCCGCGCACAAGGCGGGCGCCACCTTTCCCGGCGGCAGGCGACCCTCCTCGGCGAGGCTGTGCAGGCCGGCAATGCGCGTCTCGGCGGCGTCACTGTCACTGGTCGCGGCTTCGGCAAGGCCGGCATGAAGGTCGGCGAAAGCAAGGCTGGCAAGAGGAAAATGTCGGCGCGCATGTGCGGCGACCTCGTCCCATTCCTGCGCGACCGGCGGGGTCGTGTCATAGAGCCACCAGCGCCACAGGAATGACGCCGAGTTCGGCAAGCGACAGCATCGGCGCCGACTGGGCGACCGATGGCCGGATGCTGTCGAGATAGATCGCTCGGGCACGATCCGAATTGCCGCGCGCCAGCTCGAACAGCGCCAGATGCCAGGAGAGATGGCAATGCAACTGCCCGGCCCGATCATAATCCGGCAACCAGGCTTCGAGAAAGCCGGCGCCACCCGCTGCGTCACCGGATTCGAAGAACCCATGGGACGGCGCCAATTCCTCGAGCAGCGCCAATTGGGCTTCGTGATGATCGAGCCGTCCGCTGAAGCCCAGAAGACCGAACACGCCGAGCGCGAGTGACAGGGGCGGCGCGTCGCGCGATACACCGCTGCATGCGATCGGACCAGAGCCAGAGCTTCCGTCGCGGAGCCTCGGATCGCGGCGGCGATTGCATCGATGTGCCTTTCGCGAGCGAGACACGGTCGCGAAATGCTTCGGCCCGCGCCGCTGCCGCCCTCGCCTCGGGCATTGCGCCTGCAGCTGCAGCAAGCGGGCATTCGCGATGTGCGCGAGCGCAAAATCGGGGTCATTTGCAACGGCGCGTGCCAGGCACTGCTCGGCGCCGGGGTTTGCCGACAGCAGCAGGTCGATCCCCGCCACATAATCGTCGACAGCCTCGGTGGAGGCTGCGGTGATCGGAAGATCGAAGCGGTCCCTCAACTGCATTGGCGATGCCCCGGCAGCCTGCGCTAGTTTTGGGCGCTACAGTAGCATTGCCCGTAATCCGATGGGGCGAGGTTTCCCGATGCGCAACGGAACGCGCGGACCGCCTGCGCCAGTTGCTCGCTCCCGCCCGAGAACGGAGCCCAGTAAACCGGGCTCGATACCGGGAAGATCCTGTGCCATTGCTCGCGCTCTGCCGGAACGTCCGTGATCAGCGAATAGAGGTGGTCGAGGCTCGGCAGATCGACCCGCGGCAGGCTCCATTGCCGAGTAAAGGTGTACTCGGCCCGCCACTCCGGCGATATGCCCCCGGTGGCGGCGGTCGCCTGCGGCAAATTCGTCAGATCATAGGTCGTCTGATCGAGTAATCCCGCCCGCGGCATCGTAGTTGACGGTCCGAAAAGCAGGGTTCTGGCCAAAGATCGGGCTCACCGCCGGCGTTATCAGAGCAAACCCATAGCGGCCCTCGGCGTCGCCGATCAGGCGGAAATCGTCCATGTGAGTGTGGCCGGCGAAGCTGGCGGCGACGGTATCCGCATAGCGCCTCAAAAGAGCGAGAAAAGCCCCGGCGTAGGTCTGATCCCACATCGGGATCATCTTGCGCGGGCAAGCGCCTTGCCGCAGCGTCGCATAGCCGTCGATACCCGGCGGGATGTGATAAAGAAGCCAGACCCGCTCCTGAGCCTCCTTTGCCGCCGCGAGCTCGGCTTCGAGCCATGCCAGCGTCGCCTTCCCGGGGTCGCCGTCGGCCGGTGAACCGCAAGCGTTGCGGTAATGGGTCGACAGGAAATTGGTATTGGTCGACAGCACCCGGATGCCGTCGGCGCGAGCGCTGTAATTGCCATAGCCCTGCCAGTCCCGGTCGAAACCCGGCCCGCCGGCGCTGCCGACGAGCCGGCGCAGAATTGGCAGGGTGTCGACGAGAAACGGCCCGCCGGGCTGCAGCTGATAATCGCCGCACTCCTCGTCGTTGTTGCCGAGCGCCGGAAGGATCGGGGTGGCCGGAAACGTCTGCTCGAGCTGTTGCCCGAGGAACTGCATCGTCTTCCGCACGAACATGCGATAGGCGGCATCCGAATGGTCCTTCGCCGCGGCATCGAATTCCTGGCGGAACCGGTGCGCGAGGAAATCACCGGATATCAGCACGAAGGCCGGCTTCGGCAGTGTCTGCGCCATGTGCTGCAGGGCAGAGCGGAGCAGCACCCAATTGCTGTCCCGCCCGTATCGGCCGAGGCTGCGGTCACTGGAGCTGTCGAGAACAGTGCTCCATTGTTCGGCCTCCGCGGCGGCCAATTGGTCGACCAGCCGCGGATCCGCCATCGGGTCGAAATGCAGATCCGACATCACGAGGACTTGTCCGGCAATCGGCGGCGGCGCCTGCTGGCCGCTTGCCGTTCCGCACAGGCCGAGAGCAAGGGCCGCCAGCACCCCGTACCGGAGGCCTCTCAATATACGGGCCAGAGGAATCAGAGCGGGTCCCAGGAGAAGACATCGCCCGAGCGATCTAACGGCATGAACGAGGGTTGCAGTGCCGGCAGGGCATGCTCGGCAATGGCCTCCGGGGTCCAGCCGTCGGTTCGATGCAGACTGCGGATCGGCCGCGGCGAGCTGAACAGATAAATTTCGTTCATCCGTGTGCCGAACACCTGACCGGTCACGTCCCGCGCCGCGTCGGAAGCGAGAAACACCGCCATCGGCGCGTTTTTGTCCGGCGTCATCTGCTGAATTTTGGCGACGCGCGCCCGCTCCTCTTCGGTGCGGGCCGGGATCGACTGGGTCATGCGGCTCCACGCCCAGGGCGACAGGCAATTCGACCGCACATTGAACCGCTTCATGTCGATCGCGATCGCTTTCGACAGGGCGGTGATGCCGAGCTTCGCCGAGGCATAGTTCGCCTGACCCATATTGCCGATCAGCCCCGAGGTGCTCGTGATGTGAACGTAGGCGCCGCTTTCCTGCTTGCGGTACTGGTCGGCGGCTGCACGGCTGACAAAGAAGCTGCCGTTGAGGTGGACCGAGATCACCGCGAGCCAGTCCTCGGCCGTCATCCGGTGAAAGATCTGATCGCGCAGCACGCCGGCGTTGTTGACGACGACATCGAGCCCGCCGAAATGGTCGAGTGCGGCCTGCACGATCTTTTGCGCTGAACTCCATTCGGCGACGGAATCGATGCTGATGGCGGCTGCGCCGCCATCCTGCTCGATCAGCCGCTTGGTTTCCTCCGCAGGCGTTGCGGACTGGCCCTCGCCGGACAGCGAAGCACCGACATCGTTGATCACGACCTTGGCGCCGGCCCGCGCCATTGCGATTGCGATCTCTCGCCCGATGCCGCCGCCGGCACCGGTGACAACGGCGATTTTGCCTTCCAACATGCCGGCCATGCCTGCTTCTCCCCGCGATGATTTTCGGCGATTCGGGCTCGATCAAACGACTAAGACCGGGGCCGGTCAACTCGGACGTGATCCCGCTTGACTTAGTCGGCGGGGTGCAGTGCGCTCCGTGTCCATGTTCGAGGAGAGGCCTGCATGATCGCCATTCGCGCCCTCGACGGAACCGAGGTCGTCGTCAATGAGGATGCCATCACCTTGGTTGCCGGCCCCTACCCGCACGATCTCGGGCCTCACACGTATGTGCACGGCGTCGATCGCGGGGTGCTGGTGACGGCCGAGAATGCGGCGGCGCTGGTCGCGCGGCTGGGGGTCGTTCCGTCATTGGCGAAGCTGACGCGACCCGATGCGTCGCCGGTGTGGATCAAGGGATCCGCCGTCACTGTGATCCGGCCGCCATTGCCGACGGAACAGCCGGCCGCAGGAGCGGTGAAGGCGGTGGTCGTCGTTGGCGATCTTCACCAGGCGGTGCGCGAGAATGTGCAGACCGCCATGAGCATTCTCAATCCTCCGGCCGCCAATGTCTGAGTTCGCAGCGGGCTGTCGATCCTGCTGAACAACCCGGCCGCAGAGACGATTTTCGCGCCGGCCACGGCGGCGGGACGCGCTGCTGTCGCGGTGCTGCGCCTCTCCGGGCCGGATGCCGGCAGGGCGCTGGCGCAGCTTGCCGGCGGTATGCCGCCACCGCGGGTCGCGCAGCGGCGGCGCGTCGTCGATCCGCAGAGCGGAGAGGCGCTCGATGACGGGCTCGTTCTGTGGTTCCCGGCGCCGCGGAGTGCGACCGGCGAGGATGTGGCAGAACTCCATCTGCACGGCAGCCGCGCCGTGCTCGCGGCCGTAATGCAGGTGCTGTCGCGCCTTGGACTGCGGCTCGCCGAGCCCGGCGAATTCACCCGCCGCGCCTTCCTCAACGGCAAGCTCGACCTGTTGCAGGCCGAGGCAATCGCCGATCTCGCGGCGGCCGAGACGGAGGCGCAGCGCCGCCAAGCGTTGCGGCAGCTCGGCGGCGAATTGGGTGAGGTTTATCGTGGCTGGCGCGATCGTCTGACCCGCACCCTCGCCCACCTCGAGGCAGCCATCGATTTTCCTGACGAGGACCTTCCCCCGGAGATCGAGGGCCGGATCCTTGGTGAGACCGAAGCGCTGGTCGCCGAGATCGAACGCCACCTGGCCGACCGGCATCGCGGCGAAAGACTGCGCGACGGCATCGATGTCGCGATCGTCGGCCCCCCCAACGCCGGAAAGTCCAGTCTTCTGAATCGGATTGCTCGTCGCGACGTGGCCATCACCTCGCCGATCCCCGGCACGACGCGGGACGTGATCGAAGTCGCGATCGATCTCGGCGGTTACCCCGTCGTGCTCGCCGACACCGCCGGGCTGCGGGACAGTGTGGATGCGATCGAGCAGGAAGGCAACCGTCGAGCCGTGCAGCGAGCCGAGCAAGCCGAAATCCGGCTCTTCGTTTTCGATATTGCCCATCCCGCAGATGCCTTCGGCGCCATGACTTGGCCCGGAGCCGACACGATCCTGGTCGCCAACAAAATCGATCTCGTTCCGGCGGCGGGTACCGACCTGTCGCCGTCGGCTCTGCCGGTTTCGGCGCTGACCGGCGAAGGTATCGATCGATTGTTGACGGTGCTGGGAGAGCGGGTTGCTCAAACCTACCGCATCGAAGCCCCGGTGCTGACCCGGGCGCGTCACCGCCAAGCTCTTGAAGAAGCCGCGGCATCATTGCGGCGATCGTTCTGCGCCGCGTTATCCGAACTGCGCGCCGAAGACCTGCGCCTCGCGCTGCGCAGCCTCGGCCGCATCACCGGCGCCGTCGACGTCGAAGACCTGCTCGACGTGATCTTCCTCGATTTCTGCATCGGCAAGTAACCTGCCCGGTCTCCGGAGCCGGGTATCGGGCGGGCTCGGCATCGGCCGCGTCCAGCGCGCGCAAGCCCCACTCGAGCTCGGTTGCCTCGACCGCGCGATAACATACTTGGCTTAGTAGAGTTGCAAAGCCAGAAATCCCGCCCTAGGGTCGGTTCGACATTGCCGAGAGGGCGAGGGATGAACGAGCCGATTAAGGTGTTTTGGCAGCCGCATTGAACGAGCTGTCTCAGGGTTAAGGAGTACCTCTCGGTCCGTCGGATCGAGTTCCAATCGATCAATGTGTTGGCGGATGAGGGCGGCCTAGAGGAGCTGCGGCGGCTTGGTGCGCGCTCGGTGCCCGTCGTGTCGCGCGGCGACCGGTTCGTATTTGCCCAGGTCATCGGCGACGTCGTCGAGTTTTTGGGCCTCGACGAGAAGACCGGCGCGGCGCTGTCGCCGGCTGAGCTGCATGCCCGCTGCAATCATCTGCTCGAGACGGCGATCCGGCTGGTGCGGCAGATGCCGGACGACAAGATCGAGGACCAGCTGCCGCACCGGCCTCGCTCGTACCGCATGCTGATGCACCACATCTTCCAGACCCCGACGGCCTATCTCGAAATGGAGGCCACGGGCGCAACCCTGACCTATGAGAGCCTCGTGGTTCCACCGCCCGCGGAGATGCGGACGAGCGCGGCGATTGCGGCGTTCGGTGAGAGCGTGCGGGCGCGCTTCAAGTTATGGTGGGATCGGGTGAAAGACGAGGATTTCGCGCGCCCGGTGCCGACCTATTTCGGCGAGACCTCACGGCACGAGATGTTCGAGCGCACCGTCTGGCACTCAACTCAGCATACAAGGCAGATCGCCTCGCTCCTGGAGCAGGCCGGCATCGTCCCCGATCGTCCGCTCGGCCGCGACGACATCCGGGGCCTGCCGCTGACCGACAAGATCTGGGACTAGGTGAAGCGCCGCCGGAGCATGCTCGCGCCCTCCCGCTGGGAGATCTGAACATGCAATGCGCCGGCAAGGTGGTCTTGGTCACCGGGGCGCAGCAGGGGATCGGCCGCGCGATGGCGATCGAATTTGCCATTGCCGGCGCCGATGTCGCAATCAACTGGCTCGATGACGAGAGCGCTGCAGGGAGCATCGCCGATCACGTGCGCGGTTACGGAAGGCGCGCGCTGACGATCAAGGCAGACGTCGCGGATATCGCACAGTCGCAAGCGATGGTGACGGCCGAGCAAGGGCTCGGGGCGATCGACGTTTTGATCAACAATGCCGGAGTGTTCCCGCGCGTCCCGTTCATGGAGATGACGGCGAGCGATTGGGATTACGTTCTCGACGTCAATCTGAAAGGCGCGTGCTTCTGCGCGCAGGCTGTCGCCAGAGCGATGGTTGCGGCTGGGCGGCCCGGTGCCGTCGTCAATCTGACCTCGAGCGCGGCATTCCGCAGTTCGCCCCGCGGTGTGCATTACGTCGCGAGCAAAGGCGGCGTCTTGTCGATGACACGCGCAATGGCGCTCGAGCTGGCTCCATACCGGATCAGGGTCAATGCCGTCGCGCCCGGCCTGACCGATACCGCCCAGCCGCGCTACGGCAGCAGTGAGGCAGAGCTCGCCGAGGCGGCGCGGGTGATTCCGTTCGGGCGTATGGCCCGACCGGAGGAAATCGCGCGCGCGGCGGTTTTTCTGGCCTCGGACGACGCCGGCTTTGTGACCGGCCAGACCTTGCATGTAAACGGCGGCTCCTACTTCGGTTGAATCTGGGCCGGGCGTCGTCGTCCGAGAACTTCTACTGTCGAGCCGCGTCAGCGCCGTCATGGTTTCAGCCGGTCCGCGATGCGCGGGAGAGTGCGCTGGCGTTTTATCATGCAATCGTGGCGGGCAATCCCGCCTGAAGTTCTCGTGGGCTTCGGACCCAATGGAATAATTGAGGTAGGCAAAAGAAGCGAAAATGCAGCCAATCACCTCGTCCCGCTTGCGGGGAGAGGTCGGAAGCCGCGCGCAGCGCGGATCCGGGTGAGGGGCAACCTTTCTGCCCACCAGTGGGTGCTCCGTGCGGTCGCCAAGACCCCTTCACCCCTACCCTCTCCCCGCTCGCGGGGCGAGGGAGTTATCGCGCGACTCTGATCCCCGAAAGTCCGCCTGCGCATCTTCAAAGCCGATCCGGCCGGGTACTTTCGTCCGCCGCCCCGGGCTGCTTGGTCGACGTTTTCGCTTTCTCGACCGACTTAACTATCAATTTCCGAGCAAGGCGCTTCGAATTTAATTAGAATTAAACGGTTCGGCTGAGGAGAGGCAGTTGCGGCGGCTCTGGCGGCTTTTCGGGTGGTTCGTCGTGGTCGATGCATTGATTACGGTATTTGGCGTGAGCACCGCGCCGCTGCTATTGTTTCTGGCGCTGGATGCTGCGGTCGGACTGCTCGTCATCCGCAGCTATAGGGAGATGCGTGCTTCGTTCTCCGTCGCCTTCGCGACGGCCGCCACATCCGGTTCGCCGGAAGGCGGCGATTGATGTTGGGTTTCATGCTGTCGCAGCTGGCGTTGCGGTTACTTTCGGCAGTCCTCGGTGGATACGGCATATTTTGTCTGATCATGAGTTTCGCGGTGCCGGAGGTCGGGGCTCAGGCCTTCATACTGCTCGGTACCGCTGCCGCCATTGTCTATCTGTGCGGTTCCGGCCGGACCTCGCGATAGGGAACCTTTGCTAAGCCGTGGCGCCGAGCATCTCGCGGATTTCGGGCAGGTGCTCGCGGCCCCAGAACAGCTCGCCGTCGAGTACAAAGCTCGGCACACCGAACACCCCGATTGCCTCGGCGGCACGGCAGATGCCGTCAATCTCGGCACGCCCCGGGCCCGCCGAATAAGCTCGGTATTCCGCAGGATCGGCGGCGCCGGCTTCCGCCAACACCCCCCAGATCACGCCGTCATCCTCGATGTCGAGATCGCGCTTCCAGAAGCGTTCGAAGATCGTATCGTGATAATGCCGGAACACCGCGTCACCCCGGCGCTTTGCGTACAGCATGCCGCATAGGGCGAGGGTCGAATCCCAGATCTTCTGCGGGCCGCGGATCACCAGTCCGCGCTTGCGCGCTTGGCGGCGGCAGTCCATGTAGCTGTAGCGCACCCGGCGCCATTGATGGGCGTTGCGCTGTGCTTCGATGACGCGGCCGCTGTCGTCGAGCCTGGCTGAGCCGAGAAAGCTCGGGATGTCGAGCCTATAGGGCAGCCAATCGATTCGCACCGGAAATTTCCGCTCCAATTCATAGACGAGGTCCTTCGCCAAATAAGCGTAGGGGCTCTTGTAGTCGGTGTAGACGGCAACGGTTTGCAGTGGGGCCATGGTGGTTCTCTCGCTTACGAAACGCGGTCATCGCCTCCGCGAAAGCGGGGGGCCAGGGCGGCTAGGCGCTGGGGGCCAGGTAGGGTTTGACCATTTTTGCTGGATCGACGACGCGGTCGAACAGCTCCTCCGTCACGAAGCCCAATTTCAGCGCGGCGGCCTTTAGCGTCAGATCTTTGTCCATTGCGTAGTGCGCAATTTTTGATGCTTTGTCGTAGCCAATGACCGGCGACAGGGCCGTCACGAGCATCAGCGAGCGGTCGACATATTCCTTGATCTTCTTTAGGTTCGGCTTGGTCCCCTCGATCAGGAACTTGCAAAAATTTGTGCAGCCGTCGCTGAGAACCGTGATCGAGTGCGTAACGTTGAAGATCATCAGCGGCTTGTAGACGTTCATCTCCAGATAGCCGCCAGCGCCGCCAAAGCCGACCGCCACGTCGTTGGCCATAACCTGCACGGCGATCATGGTCAATGCCTCGGCCTGGGTGGGGTTCACCTTGCCCGGCATGATCGAGGAGCCGGGCTCGTTCTCGGGGATCTCCAATTCCGCAAAACCGGCGCGCGGGCCGCAGGACATCAGGCGAATGTCATTGGCGATCTTGTAGAGCGATACTGCCAAGGTGCGGAATGTTCCGGACAGCTGCACCAGCGCATCATGCGCTCCTTGCACTGCGAACTTGTTCGGCGCGCTGACGAACGGCAACCCGGTGAGCTTCGCGATCTCCGCCGCCGCCGCTTCGGCGAAACCGGCCGCGGCATTAATGCCGGTGCCCACTGCGGTGCCGCCGAGCGCCAGCCGATAGACGCCCTTCAATGCATCCTCTATCCGCTCGATGTTGTCGCTGAGCATTCCGGCGTAGCCGGACCATTCCTGGCCCAATGTGATCGGCGTCGCATCCTGCATGTGGGTGCGGCCGATCTTCACGATGTCCTTCCATCCCTCGGCCTTTGCCGCGATCGCGTCGCGCAGGCCAGTGACGGCCGGCACCATCCGGCCCGTCACGTTGACCGCGGCGGCGATGTACATCGCCGAGGGAAACGTGTCGTTCGACGATTGCGACATATTCACGTGGTCATTGGGGTGCACCGGCGTCTTGCTGCCGAGCGGGGTACCCGCAAGTTGGCAACAGCGGTTTGAGATGACCTCGTTGACGTTCATGTTGAACTGCGTGCCGCTGCCGGTCATCCACACATGCAGCGGGAACATGTCGTGGTGCTGTCCGGCGAGAAGCTCGTCGCAGGCCTGCACGATGAGCCGGTGAGTTAGGTCGTCGAGCCGCCCAGCTGTGTGGTTGGCGTTGGCCGCCGCCGTTTTCAGTATTGCGTAGGCGGTGATCATTTCCCGCGGGATCAGGTCCTGGCCAATGCTGAAATGCTCCAGCGAGCGCTGCGTTTGCGCCCCCCACAGCTTGTCAGCGGGCACCTCCACCACGCCCAGGCTATCAGTCTCTCTACGAACTTCGGTCATAAGCCGCTCTCCCAAGAGTTCCTCTCGCTTCAATGAAGGGGGTTGCCGGCTGCCCGCGCGAGCGGCAGCACTGGTGGCTCATCACGCCAGACGTCCCCCGGCGGGCAGGGGACGCCGAGCCGAGCGGCTGCCCTGCCTAACGTCGCGGCGCGCCGTTCTGCACAACTCCGCTACTCGCAAGGGAATCTGAGATCGCCAAGCCACCCCACCCTCACTGCGTCATATGGTGTGAAGCAGGCCGACAATCCCGCGCGGAATGACCAGGGTCGTCACGACAAACAATGCGCCCGAAGACGAAGAGCCAGGTTTCGGGTGCCGCTCCAGCCAACCAAGTCTTGGCGAGATTAACCAGGGCCGCGCCGATGATCGCTCCCGATAACGTCCCACGGCCGCCGACCGAGACCCAAATTTGGGTTGCACCCAACCTTGTGGCGGGCCGCTGAATACAGGCGAGCGGCGTCCATTTGGCGCAGTGTAGATCATCCGGCGGGAGGCCTATGTGGTGATCAAGAAGGCATTACGAGAACGGCCCCAAATTCGCGTTTCCGACTGTGCAGGTCGCGGCGAAGGCGAGTCCGCGCCCGCTGCCGTCGCGCAGCGCGGGCTGGAGTTCACCCGGACGCAGGCTGCGGCATAGATAGAGCGGCCAGCTGGCGGCGTAACTCCCGCGTTTCTTCGAAACGGACCGTCACGTCGCGCAGGATCGCCGCGATCCCTTCCATCCGGCCCGTATCGTCCCGGAATGGCAGGATCGTGAACTCGATCGAGATACGCCGCCCGTCTTTTCGCATTGCTGGCACCGCGAGAGTCTCGCCCACACCATAACGCGTATTGCCGGTCTGCATGGTGGCGCGGTAGCCCTGCCAGTGCCGGCCGCGCAAGCTCTCGGGAATGATGATATCGAGGGTTTGCCCGAGCGCCTCTGCTTCGGAAAATCCGAAAATCCGTTCCGCACTGCGATTCCAGAACTGAATGAGGCCCTGCGCGTCCGCATAGATGATCGCATCCGGCGCGTCGCGGGCAAACCTCTCGGTGAAACGGGCGATCTCCATCCAAATGTCCTATCCGTAATGGTCGATGTAGCGCCGTACGTAGGTTTCCCAGGTAATCTGCTCGCCGCCGTAGAGGTACTTGGTGCCCTCTGTGGCCCAGGTGACGCCGAGCGCTTGCGCGACTTTCGGATGCACGGGCACCTGCAGCCGGCGCAAATGGTCTAGAGTGGAGCTCGGCCGGTAGTCTTGATCCATCTCTAATGCTCTGAGCAGATATTGCATCAGCATGCCGAGAATTTGCCCGTTCGGGTGGTTTGTCGTGTAAAATAATCTTCGTTTCTGGAAGTGGTCCAAGATGAACTGACCAATCTCGCAGCCGAATTGCTTGTCCATCGCGGTGAGGCGCCGCTTTTCGAAATCGTGCAGTCTGGCAAAATTGATGATGCCGTCGACCGAGAGGGTGCGGTAGGCGAGCAGGCGCGCTTCCCTGTCGGGGATCTCCTTGCGCAGCCGCGCGAGGAGACCGTCATGATAGAGAAAGGTCAGGTTCGGCCACTCACGTTCATAGGCCTCCTTGTCGCCTGGCCCGTTGTAATGGTCGAACGGCCACAACGAGGCGAAATGCAACAGGGGAAATTTGATGATCTGGACGCCGTCCTGAATATAGGGCCGAAGAGGATAATTCTCCCAATCCCTAATGTCTTGTACCAACAGGACGTCGCTCCTTTCCAGCTCGGTTATACCAACCTCGTGCAAGTTTTGCTGCAGCGCGACAAAATGATATTTCACATCCAGGCGGTCATCCAACTCGCCCGCCCGCGCCAGTGCTTCGTGAACCGTTTGGGCCTGGCAGTTGCCGACGATCAGAACTCTCGTTCTTGCAGCCGAAATTAGGAAGCGCGGCGGCTTCGACGACAGGTCATCTCTGCCGATCTCGTGCAGGTTGACCGCGCTGACGGCGAGGTCGGCATTGCCCAGATGCAGGAATCTGAACTCGAAGCCGACCTCGTCTTTGCTTTCGCAGCTCAACTCCGGCGGCACATCGAAATCGAGCGAGGCCCACTCCGTCGCCAGCGATTCCGAGGTGAACTCGCACTTTGCGCGCAGCCCCCCCGCCTCTCCGGTTCTTGCGAGGTTCAAGGCGGGAATGCGAAGCGACCGGTTCCTGACGATCACCTCGACCCCGAGGACCGGCTGCGACGCTATTTGCGGCTGCCCCGCCCGGCAGCAAAAGCGCAGCCGGTATCGGCCTGTAGGGAGGCGCAGCCGGGGCCGGCTGCCGTAGAGAAAAGGCCCCGCCGGGTCGGAATGCCGGACTGTCACGCTATCGGCTTTACGAGCCCCGATCCAGCCCTTCGAGAGACGGGCGAGCAGCCGCCATTCCCGTGGCGCAAGCGCGGCCTCAGCCTTTGTTATCTGCCGTAGGTCGACGGCCTTTATGGTCAGAGCGGCATTGCCCAAACGGAGGAGGCGGAGGCCGATGACGATGTCCTGGCCCCCCTCGAGCGCCATCTCCGTCGGCACCTCGAAGTCGAACAATGCCGCTCCACAGCACAATTCCGCGGAGGTTAAATCACGCCAGGCCAGCTGAACCCCGCCCGATGGCGGCAGGCCGAAGAGGGAATTCCAGCTCCACCAGCGGCCGTCTTGCCAGCGGCGCCGGGCGGTGATTTCTACCCCCAGCACGGGCTGGCCTGCCATTCGCGGAGTTCCTGCCTCGCCGCGGATTTCGAGCCGGTAATGCCCCGCCGGCAATTGCACAAAAGACCGGCCGCCGTCGAGCCGCCCGAGCACCCGCCATATTCTTATCGGAGGCGGACGCGTCTCCACATTCTCGATGTCCTGCAGATCGACCGCAGTGATCGTCAGATCGGCATTGCCCAGATGGAAAAACCGAAACTCGAGCCGTGCTTCGTCGCCCGCGCCAAGACCCAGAATGGGCGGCACGGTAAAACCGAGCGAGGTGGTTTCGCTCTCCAGCTCCGCGGCAGTCAGATCGCACCAGGCCAGCTGAACCCGGTTCATTGCGATGACTTCGACCCCGAGCACCGGCTGGCTCGGCAGCCGCGGTTTGCCCGCCCGGCAGCGAAAGCTCAACCGGTAGGAGCCGGCGCGCAATTGCCAATAAGGCCCAAAGAGGAGGCAGCCGGCCGGCTCTCTGCGACGCACTGAAGTAACCCCGCCGGCACCGCGGATTCCGATCGCGGTCTTTTCGAGGCGCTCGAGCACATGCCACCGTGGCGGCGGGTCTTCCTCTGAACCGATTGCGCCGATCGTGGCCTCGGCACCTACAGACGACATTTACCTTCGCATGGTCATAGGAGAAGGCCCGATAAAGAGCATTCTGCCGGCGCCATGCCAATATCTTCCGCATGGAGATTGTCACTGCGACACCATTCCCGCCAGCGCCGCTGCTGCGTGCGGCGATCCGCGCCAGCGGCCGAATCGACGAGAGCGAGGCGGTGGCGCGCATTCTCGCCGCGGCCGCGCTTCCGGCGGAAATGCGCGATCGCATCGCCGACCGGGCGCGGGAATTCGTCGCGGCGGTGCGCCGCGAACGCCTCGGCAAAGGCGGCATCGACGCGTTTCTCCACGAATACGCGCTGTCCTCGCCCGAAGGGGTCGCCCTCTTATGCCTCGCCGAGGCTCTGCTGCGGGTGCCTGATGCGGAGACGGTCGACCGCTTGATCCGCGACAAGATTGGCGAAGCGAATTGGGAAGGCCACCTCGGCCGGTCCGAATTGATTTTTGTCAACGCTTCGACCTGGGCGTTGATGCTGACCGGCCGCCTGCTGCACACCGAACCGGCGGAGCCCTTCTTGCGCGGCGCGCTGCGCCGTCTCGCCGCCCGCTCCGGCGAGCCGGTGGTGCGCCAGGCGGTGACCGCCGCGATGCGCATCCTCGGCCGCCAGTTCGTCATCGGGCGCACGATCGAAGAGGCGATCGAGCACGCCCGCCAGGCCGAGCGGCACGGCTACCGCCATTCCTACGACATGCTCGGCGAAGCGGCGCGCACCGCGGCCGACGCTGCGCGCTACTTTACGGCCTACGATCACGCGATCGCGGCGATCGGCCGGTCGGCCGCAAACCGGGACATCGCCGAGGCACCAGGCATCTCGGTAAAGCTGTCGGCGTTGCACCCGCGCTATGAGATGGCGCAGCGCGATCGGGTATTGCGCGAAATGTCGCCGCGCCTGCTCGACCTCGCGCGTCATGCGCGGCGGGCAGGCATCGGCTTCACGATCGACGCCGAAGAAGCCGATCGCCTCGACCTCTCGCTCGACCTCGTCGAGGAGCTGGCGCTCGCCTCGGACCTCGCCGGCTGGGATGGGCTCGGCGTCGCCGTCCAGGCGTACCAGAAGCGCGCGCTGCCGCTCATCGGTTGGCTCGCCGATTTGGCCGGACGCGGCGGGCGGCGGCTGATGGTCCGGCTCGTCAAGGGCGCTTATTGGGACAGCGAGATCAAGCGCGCGCAGGAGCGCGGTCTCGACGGCTACCCGGTCTATACGCGCAAAGTCGCGACCGACGTCTCCTATCTCGCCTGCGCCAGCCGGCTGCTCGCGCACGGCGCCGCCCTCTATCCGCAATTCGCGACGCACAACGCGCATACCGTGGCGGCGGTTCTCGAAATGGCCGGCAATCGCCGGGATTGGGAGTTTCAGCGTCTGCACGGCATGGGGGAGGCGCTTTACGAGCAGATCGTCGGGCCCGACCATCTCGCCCCCGGGCATCTCGACCGGCCGTGCCGGATCTATGCGCCGGTAGGCAATCACGAGGATTTGCTCCCGTATCTGGTGCGGCGGCTGCTCGAAAACGGCGCCAACACGTCGTTTGTCAACCGCATCGTCGACGACCGGCAGCCGATCGACGAGATCATCGCCGATCCGGTCGCGCGCCTCGGGCAATTGTCGGTCAAGCCGCATCCCCGCATCCCGCTGCCGCGCGATCTTTACGGGCCGGAGCGCGAGAATGCAGCCGGGCTCGACCTCAACGATCCGACGGCCTTGATGGCGTTGCGCGAGGGGCTCGCCGCAGCGCTGCGGCGGCCGTGGCGAGCGGCGCCGATCATCGGCGGCGTCGAGCAGGCCGGCGCCGTCGAGGCCGTATTCGACACGAGCGATCGCCGACGCCGGATCGGCGAGATGGTCATGGCCGGCCCGGCGGATGTCGACCGGGCATTGGCGCGAGCGGTGTGCAGCGCCCCCGTGTGGGACCGCACCCCGGCAGGCGAGCGGGCAGCGCTGCTCGAAGCCGCGGCCGATCTCTACGAGGGGCGCACGGCGGAACTGATGGCGCTGATCGTGCGGGAAGGCGGCCGCACGATACCGGATGCGCTATCCGAGGTGCGCGAGGCGGTCGACTACCTGCGCTATTACGCGGTGCGCGCACGTGCGGATTTCGCCGGACCCGCATCCTTGCCCGGCCCTGCCGGCGAGCGCAACGAGATCGAGTTGCGCGGGCGCGGCGTCTTCGCCTGCATCTCGCCGTGGAATTTTCCGCTGGCGATCTTCACCGGCCAGATCGCCGCGGCGCTCGCCGCCGGCAACGCCGTCGTCGCCAAGCCCGCCGAGCAGACGCCGCTGATCGCCGCCGCCGCGGTGCGGCTCCTGCTCGAGGCCGGGATCCCCGGCGAGGTTCTCCATCTGCTGCCGGGGACCGGCGAGGCGGTCGGCGCGCCGCTCGCCGCCGACCCGCGCATCGCCGGGATCGCCTTTACCGGCTCGACCGAGACCGCCCGCCATATCAACCTCGAACTGGCGCGCCGCCCCGGGCCGATCGTGCCGTTCATCGCCGAGACCGGCGGGCAGAATGCGATGATCGTCGATTCCTCGGCGCTCGCCGAGCAGGTCGTTGCCGATGTCCTGGCCTCGGCCTTCGACAGCGCCGGGCAGCGCTGCTCGGCCGCCCGCCTGCTTTATGTGCAGGCCGATATCGCCGACCGGCTGTTGGCGATGCTGGCGGGCGCGATGGCGGAGCTGGTGATCGGCGACCCGGCATTGATCGCCACCGATGTCGGCCCGGTCATCGATGCCGCGGCAAAGGAGGCGCTGGAGCAGCACGCGGCGCGGATGGAGCGCGAGGGGCGGCTGATCTATCGCTGCACCCTGCCGCCGCGGCACCGACCACGGCACCTATTTTGCGCCGCAAGCCTTCGAGATCGACAGCGCGGCGCGGCTCACCGGGGAAGTATTCGGGCCGATCCTCCATGTCGTGCGGTGGCATGCCGACCGTCTCGACGCGGTCATCGACGAGATCGCCGCGACCGGCTATGGCCTGACCCTCGGCATCCACAGCCGCATCGACGAGACCGTGCGCCACATCCTCGCGCGCCTCAGGGTCGGCAACAGCTACGTCAACCGCAGCATGATCGGCGCTGTCGTCGGCGTGCAGCCCTTCGGCGGCGAGGCCCTCTCCGGCACCGGCCCCAAAGCCGGCGGCCCGCGCTACCTCTACCGCTTCGCGACCGAGCGCACCGTCTCGACCGACACCACCGCCGCCGGCGGCAACGCCACCCTCTTGTCACTGCAGGAGGAGGCCTAGCGTAATCCAGCCCGCAGCTGCCGAGCTGGCGAGCCGCGGCCTCGACCCGGATGATCGCGTCACGATCACGATCGGGCCGGACGAGTTGATCCCCGGCCGGCGCGCGTCACGGGCGCGGGTCATCGCTGCCGGCCTGACTGATGACGACATCGACCGGTTGATCAAGCAGGCGCAGGAGGAAGTCGAGCCGCTGCTTGGATGAGGATCGTTCCTCGACACCAATGTCCTCGTCAGCGCGGCGCTAAAACGAAACTCCATGCCGGGAAGGGCTGTCCATCTGGTCGAACGGAGCGGCGGAACTCCTTAAATTTCAGGTAACAGAACAACAGCTCATCGAGGGTCCTGGCCCGCCCTTGCTTCGATCTGCTAATTGATCGCGATGCGCGCGCTTGGCTGAAGCAGCTGCTGAGGGCGGCCGAGCTGGTCACGATGATAGACCGGATCGCCGCGCGCCGTGATCCGACAGACGACAAATTCCTCGAGTGGGAGTCAACGGCCACGCGGACCTGATCGTGCCCGGAGGCGATCTGCTCGCGCTCGATCCGTTCCGCCAAATCCCGATCGTCACACCCCGCTTTCGTCAGTGGTAAGGATCGCCTATGTCAAAGGCATGCTCGCGCTGCCAATTCCGTATTTTGTCCCCGTAAGCCTTAATGCGCCCCGTAACCGCATCAATGCCGGTACCGCCGATTAATCCACGGTCCTGGGGAGTGATCACCGAAGCCTGAGCGAGCCGTCATCTAGTAAACTGTCACCGTAACGACCCCCAATTGGCGTGGTTGACTAGTGTCAACAGGTGTGCTGAAAGTAGGATATGTATATATAAATATAGATAATGTCCTTTATCTGCTATTCCAGGCGGCAATAGAAATTTACAACAACAGTATCGGGCCTCGTTTCTTTTCCTGATCCAGGATCCGTTTGGAAAGCCCCTCCACCACTGTTGTGGATTTCCATTACATTCTGGAAGCCTCCACCCTTTGGCATACCCGGTCGTCCATCCGGTGCCATGGCCACTCCGTATTCTGACGACTCATGTTTCTAGTCGTGTATGATGTGACCCACGCACTGCGCCATGTTTTTCCCCAATTGTGGGTTGCCCTCTAAGCTATCGCTAAAGCCTCGCGGGTATTTCCCTTTAAACTCCGGTAGCCGCGTGCTGCCGACCGTGGTAGCCCAACCTGTGCCTGCGACGTTCTGTCTTTCCTCGCATAATGCCCACCCAGGACCGTGCTGTGCCAGAAACGTGCCCACAGGCAAAACAGAGATGACGACATCGCCGGGCCGAAAAGCAGACCGCGCTACGGCTTGTTCGAGCCGTCCGATACGGTCAACCAAGTCCGCCATCACTCTGTCGTGTGATTGAATATCAAATGTTGCTGACTTGGCCCCCGCCGATGTATTTATTGTTACAACGACGTCCTTATCTGGTGATTTACTACAGTTGATATTTAGCGTCTGTTCAGGAATATCAATAGGTCGGCCAGATCTGGCGCGCTCCAGATGATCGTCGCCGTTGCATACAAAAGCAGAATCGGGTGGATTGGCAGTCAGGTTCGTTAGAGTCCAGTTCGGGCTGCCAGCGGTCCTTCGTCTAATAAATATCGCAAAAGCGCTGCGGTCATCATTTACATGAGTAAGTTCTGCGAAAAACCCCTCAGCAGTCGCTAATTTCTCTCACAATTAGCTATCGCTTGTATTGCATCTACCGATGCTTTGGCAATAGCTAAAGAAAAAGTATCTTTAGAAGATACCTGCAAATAAGTAAGTGATAAAAACTGCGATCGACGTTGCTCCCAGTTGGTGCTGGTGGAGGTACCACTCAAGAACCCATCTACCATATCCACATAAGACCCACCGCTTGAGAATGTTGTCGTAGATGCGTTACCGAAGTCTTTGAATTCCTCATTCGCAATCAGTTGTTGTAGCTGTTGAAATCTCTCCTGCGAACTGCCTTGTTGTAGGGTATCCTGTTTCAGGTTTGTTGCTAGCATGTCACATGTATCGGCCCGCGCATTTTCTGACAAGCAGAGAATCAACAGGCTTGCACTCGCCATGCCCGCGACCAGCCTAACGATATATTTGGTCATTACGGTTCGTCTCTTCTACACATTAGCAATTTGATCGCCGTTTGCACTGCTAAGGTTTGTCCATGGCGTCATGGTCCCATCAGGGTGGTCTGGATCATTGTCTCTACGGTACTGAACATCATCCGTGCCAGAGTCTATGATCCAATCAGCATTGTACTGGAGTTGTTGTTCTCCCAGATCCGTGTTTTGATCTGGATCTAAATGTGGACCTCGTCGGGCCTGAACATTAACGCCATTCTGCCAATCGCGATTATGGAGAGTAATAGCCGGCATTTCTACACCTCTCATTATAGCTGAGTCGCAAGCGATGCGACGACGCAGCAGCGTTCGCTTCAGATCGACCCTGGCCGTGGACGCGTCTCGACCGTGGAGCAGCTCGTCGAGATCCCCAAGGAACAAATCTGGTTGCAAAAGCAAAAGAGCGCGAGTACCCGGCGCGCGTATCGCCTCGACCGTGCAGCACTTCATGAAGACGCTCGGCATTACGACGCCCGCCGACTGCGCCAGGCCGACCACAAGGCCGTAATCGCCTGGGAACGCTATATGCGCGAGACCAAGCGCGCCGCGGCCTCGACCATCCCTCGGTGCCGGCAAGCTGGTGTCGTGGGTCATCGGTTCCCCCGCCCCGTGTTCCCTCCTTCGTACCAGAACCATGCTTCGTGATAAACCGGGTATCACGTAGATACGGGGCGGCAGCGAAGATCAGCCTCTTGGCGTCGCGCAATCGGGATTAATCGCGGGTTTTTATCGCTTCCTTGGGATTGTGGGAGTGTTGTGGAGATTCAAAACGATGGAGAAGCTTGTGCGGATGTCGGAAACAGACCTGGCAGCGCGGTTGCAGGCATTAAAGCCCAGGGTCGATCCGCTGGAAAAGCTGGTCCATGCATTGGCCGAACGGCTGCAGACGCCGTTGCGGTATCATTCCGGGAATGAACATCACGGATTTCGGTACGGAAGCCGGACGTGCGGCACTTCTGTTTATTGAAGGCGGTGAGGGCAGTGAGTGCACTCAACGCGGCGATCGAGCTTGCCCGCTGCGGCTATGCGCAGGAAATCGCGGTGCTGATCCGAACGGTGATCGAATGCAGGACGCATATCGAATTCGTACTCTCGGGTAGCGTCGGCGCAGTCAGTCCGGACCCGGCGGCCGAAAAGTATGTACAGGACTATTTCGCCGATTTCGCCCGCAAGGACGCGACGGATTTCAAGAGAGCTCAGGTCAAACAGATTTCGGTGCACCGACAGCTGGAGCGGAGCTGGATAGCCTGGCTCGGGCAGGCGATCGTTCCAATAACAGTAAAGCGGAGCACCTTTTTCAAATGTGTACCTGTCGCTTTCGAATTACGTTCCTCGCAAATATCCGGAAACCATGGATCTGTATGGCGGCACGCCGGCACATTTTCATCTTCGCGGCATGGGCGGGACCCAAAGACGCCGAAAATCTGGCGATCATCGACAGCTTCGTGGACACGGTGTCGATCACCTTTGCGCAAATGGTCAGCTACTTGAGACTGCAAGATCTTGTCGAGCCTGATCCGGTGCTGGCCGACTGGTTTCGTTCAACGCTGGCCGTTGATCGACCACACGCGGGCTGACGCCCTTGTTCATCCCAGAATTATGCAAAAAAAAGCGCAATCTTTTCAGCTCGGGAGCCTTGATTTCTGCAGCAAGGCCGACGACGAGGGAAGACGTCGTGGATGGGAAAATCGCCGGAAATCGAGTAATCCCTCTTGTGGAAAGGCGACCGACATATGACCGTCCAGCTTGAGAATATCGATCCTAGAACCCTCCTTGAGGGGCTAAAATTGGACGCCGAGGGGTACTTTAAAAAGGCTGAGGAAGCCCTTGATGGTATAGAAATTTCCGAGTACCGCTCGTTTCGACACCTCTCTGATATTGAGCGTTTATCCGCACGTGACCAGTATTGGAGAGCACTATCCGAAGAAATCCGCAGCGAAGCGAAACGGCTATACGACCGGCTTGTTTCCCTAATGGGGCAAGTTGCCCGCACCGTGCGGAATGCACCGCTAGCGTCGGAAGCAGACGAGCGGGACGTGATGACCGGGACCAAGACAATGCGTGCTGCTTTGCTTCTCCGCCGCTTTCGCTCTTGGGACATCGAAATTTTTAAACGACGAAGATATCGTGTTGGGAGTAACCCCGGCCGGTCAGTCCGATGACGAGCCGTTAAGCCCCACAGAGGCGGGACAGGTGTTCGCTGGCTGGGCCGAGAAAATCACCGCAACTCTCGATTTAATAGCTGCTTCGACTGCTCTCGGGCCAATCGGAGGACAGGAGGTTACAGAGACAGTCAGGTATCGGCCCGGCACGGCTTTCATAATGATGTGGATGGACACCTCACAACCGGAGCTAATCGACGTTTCCGATACGGTTAAGGCGGTTTTTGCACAATTCGATATTCGTGCTGCACGAGCTGATGATATCGAACACGAGGGGTTGATTACCGAGCGAATCTTGACTGAAATGAAGACCTCCGAGTTTTGCTTTGCTGACCTGTCAGGCAGCCGACCAAGCGTGTATTACGAAGTTGGTTTTGCCCATGCTCTACCTCGTCGTGTGATCCTGTTTCGAAAAGCAGGCACCGGGCTGCACTTCGATCTGGCCGGGTAATAATTCGCCCCGAGTACGAAAACCTACGCGACTTGAAAGAGAAGCTCACTCAGCGTCTTCGCGCGCTCACGAACAAGGAGCCGCATAACTAGACATTATGTAAAATTTCTGCAAATTCTCCTGAAGTCTCCTGTCACTTTCAAGTGTTCGAGCGCGCACCCGCCGGCGTTAACTGGTTTTTTTAAGGAGCTCACCGGCCGCTCCGAATACTTTGCCATCTGCCAATTACTTGGCAGACCCGGACATAAGATGTGGGCGCCGGAATCACGCGAACTTCGGCATAGGTATCGACAGCGCGCTCAGTTCGGCTCTGCGGTGTCGCGCATTTGCGCGAGCATTCGGTAATATCCGAATTTCCCGCGCCACGGCCGGCGCCCTTGAACCAGTCGAGCATCTGGGCGGTCGAGTTCGACCTGGTCGTCGTGCTTGGCGTTGGGGAAGGCGGTCAGCTCGGCGAGGTATGGGGCGAGCCACGGCGCCTCTTCGGGCAGGTGCACGAAGCCGTTCTCGATCATTGCGGTCTGCGCGTGCAGGCGCATGACTTTGTCCGACTGCGGGCGGTAGCGGGTGACGGCGTGGAGGCCTTCGGCGATCAGTTCCTGGATCAATTGCGTGCCCGAGGCCTTGTCCTCGATCAGCACGACCGAGCGGCGTTGAACGACTCGTATTCCTCGCGCACTGCGCGCTTCAATTCGATGCCCAGCGGATTCTCGGTGATGCGCGAGAGCCCTCGGATATTGACGACGCGACGGCCTCTCGTCCGCGGCGCGCATGATAGCTTCAAAATTTCCCCTACGCAGCGCGGCGACCGAGCGCGCGGAGGGCCGCTTCCGGCTCCCGCGCCAAGATGCGCATGAGCGCCATTGTCGCGGGCTCCATCGCGACTCGATTCTGTTCCCAATTCCGCAACGTCGCGACCGGAATGCCCAGCGTATTGGCGAAGTCTCTCTGTGACATTCCCAATCGCTTGCGAATGTACCACGGCGATATGACGTCCTTGTCGGACAGCGCCTCGTCCGGGTTTTCGCCGTCTTCAATCATATGCCGGCGAATATCGTCTTCGGTTGTCGCCTCGATCTTGGAACGATTACGTTTCGATGGACGCGCCTTGATCGCATCAAGCGTCATTTTACTCGTAACCATACCTCGGTTTCCCTTCTATTAGCTCGCCGAACCGAGATGATGCGCACCGCGTCCCCGCGCCACGTGAACACGACATGGAGAATGTCGCCGTTGGTTTCGCCTACCGCCCGAAAGCGACCCTCGCCGTACTCGCGGCGGGCATCCTCCCAGATCAAAACCGGCCCGGCGAAAATTCGGGCGCCATCGTCAAAGCCGATACCGCGGTCGCGTAGCGTCTTGGCATGCTTGGCCTCATCCCACTCGAATTCCATATGGGCATGCTGCGCTTAAAGCGTACACCTCGCAAGTTGCCGGGTCACCGCGGGAGGAGGCCCAGCCGCTTCGCCGTCACCGATAGCGGCTCGGGCAGCTGGGTCTGCGGCTCTTGGGCGAGCGCCTTGTAATATCGGTAGAACCCGCCCGGCTCGCGGCCGGCCCCCTTGAACCAGTCGAGCATTTGGGCGGTCGAGTCGACCTGGTCGTCGTGCTTGGCGTTGGGGAAGGCGGTCAGCTCGGCGAGGTAGGGGGCGAGCCACGGCGCCTCTTCGGGCAGGTGCACGAAGCCGTTCTCGATCATTGCGGTCTGCGCGTGCAGGCGCATGATTTTGTCCGACTGCGGGCGGTAGCGGGTGACGGCGTGGAGGCCGTCGGCGATCAGTTCCTGGATCAATTGCGTGCCCGAGGCCTTGTCCTCGATCAGCACGACCGAGGGCTCGAACCGCTCGTATTGCTCGCGCACCGCGCGCTTCAATTCGGGGTATTCCATGCGCCGGCGCAAGACGTCGATCAAATAGAGGTTCTTGCCCGCGACGCCCCAGCTCGTGCACACGCTGAAATCGCTGAGCTCGGTCGCCTTGTTGGCGGTGTCCCAGCTCTGCACGATGCGCTCGAAGCGCGGCGGCGCCTCGTCGGGCCCGTAGCGCCGGAACCAGGCCGCCTTGACGAGGCCGCCGCCCAATGGCGCGGGCGCCTGCTGGTATTGGCCGGCGAAATTGTATTCGCCGATCGTGCGGCGGATATGCGCGAGCACCGCCAAGGGCTCGCGCTCCGGGTGCAACGCCTCGCCGCGGCGGCGCGCGAAATGTTGCGGCCCCAGCACCGTGTCGACGAGCAGCGCCTCGTCCTCCTCGGCGATCGCCGGGAAGCGCACGGTCTCCCACGCCTCCTGCGCCAGCACATGGCCGGTGAGGTCGTCCTCGTGCAATCGGTGCATGATGAGGACGATCGCGCCCGTGAGCTTGTCGTTGAGGCGGCTGTAGAGGGTGTGGTCGAACCAGTCGTTCGCCGCCTGGCGCTGGGTTTGCGACAATGCCTCCTCGGGCTTCAGCGGGTCGTCGATGACGATGAGGTCGGCGCCGCGCCCGGTCAATACGCCGCCGACCGAGGTGGCGAGCCGGCAGCCCTGCGCGGTCGTGTCGAATTCGGGCATCGCGGCGCGCTGCGGCGAGAGGCGGGTCGGGAAGACGCTGCTGGTACCAGTCGCTGGCGAGGATCTGCCGGCAATCGCGCGACAATTTGTCGGCGAGGTCCTGCGCATAGCTGACGCAGAGGATCTGCGCCGACGGGTCGTGCCCGAGACACCACGCCGGAAACGCGACCGAGGCGAGCAGCGACTTCAGGTGGCGCGGCGGCAGGTTGACGACGAGGCGGCGGATGCCGCCGTCGCGCACGGCCATGAGTTTCGCGGCGATGATCTCGATGTGCCAATTCATCGCAAAGCGCGTCCGCGGGTTCAATTCGCGGAAACAGCATTGCGCAAAGCTGACCAGATCGCGCCGCAGCAGCGCGCGGTATTCGGCGAGGCTCAGCGTCTGCCGGACTATAGGTTTCACCACGGAAATTTTCTCCTCTCCCCCCGCCGGCCGGGGGAGAGGGCAGGGTGAGGGGGGCACGAGCGTTCGAGCTTGTGGCGCGACCCACCTCACCCTCCCGATCCTGCGCGCCGGGTCCCTCCCTCTCCCCCCTGAAGGGCGGAGAGGGGCTCACTCCCGCGGTGATTTGTTGCCGATCCCATGCGGCGCAGGCGGGCCAGCAAATTTTCCAGGACCTCTTCGTCGGCCGGCGTGAATTGCGGCGCTTCCGGCGGCGGCGCGGCGCCGGTGCGCTTCTCGATGTCCTTCAGCATGTCGATCAGCATTTTTGTCGCGCGCAAATCGGCGCCGGTCGATTTGTCGACGAGCTGCGCGATGACCGCCTCGCGCTTGGTGATCTGCCGGCTGTGACCGTCGGTCGTGACGACAACCGGCTCGTCGAGCGCGCGCACGAGCAATGCCGGCAGGTTTTTCGGGCGCGGGCCGCGCGGGTTGCCGGACCGGCCCTTCTTGAACCGGCTGTGCAATGGCGGCTTGCCGCGGCCGACCTTGTACCCACCGTCGATTACATCCATGCAATGCCGCCAATTAGCGATAGCTGAGCCCGAATTTGCGCTTATATCACCAGCAGGTGTTATTGTCAATTTGATAATATATGTACGCGCGATGAAGATTTTCCCTGCCGTTTCCCTGCCGGACTACCCGGCAGGGAAAATGTCTTCCCTGCCGGACGGCGCCATTGCGGCGCAGAAGGTTATCGACAGCAACGGCTTGCGGAGCGGCGGATGGAATTTTTCCCGTGTTTTCCCGCGCGGCAGGGAAAAGCCGCGACCTTGCCTCGCGGCGGCGGCCTCGCTATATCTCGCCCCGGTCGGCGGAGTGTAGCTCAGCCTGGTAGAGCACTGCTTTCGGGAGGCAGGGGCCGGAGGTTCAAATCCTCTCACTCCGACCAAAGATTTCAAAGGATCAGAGCGCCATTGCTCGGAAACCCTAGGGCTGGGGGTCCGGAAAAAGGTCCGGAAATTCGGGCCGTAGCCCGGAAAATGGCCCGGAAATCGCGGACGTAAACGAGACCCGCCTTCGTCTGTTCGCACTCGAGATGTCGAGCGGTTCGTGCGGGCGATGGTCGATCCCAACAGACGGCGGGGAGCCGCGCGGTCGGTTTGCCCCGATGCCGAAATCGCGCCGGCCCGATTTTGGAATAAAGCGTCGCCGATTCCTTCCCCGTGATATTCTTCCTGACCTCGGCGCCATAGGCCGAGACGTCGGTTTTCGCCGCGCCAATTGCGCGGTCAGCGACGTGACGTCGGCGGTCACCGAGATCATGACATTATCGGCCATTCAATTCCGTAACGCTGAAAATCCGTTGCGTTTAACCAAGCCGCCGGCGCCACAATTCGCGGCCTAAAAAAGCGGACGGCGCGGGGTTCGTGGAGTCACCCCTCGCCGGCCTGACCCCAAGCACAGGACGGGATAGGAGCCCTATCCTCAGAGCTAAAATCAAAACTGGCTTACTGGCGGCCTGCGCCGCAACCGCGCTCGCCGCCGCCGCGCCGGCGCAGATGCCGGACGCGTTCGCGAGCCGCGAGGAAGCCGCCAAGCGCGAGGCAGCGCGCTGGCTCGCCGAGCGGACGGAAAAGAAGCGCGCGAGGCCGAAGAAGGGCGCAAATTCTGCCAGGGCAAACCGTCGATAAAGCTCGGCATGACCGAGAGCCAGGCGCTCGCCAGCAAATGGGGAATGCCTTAACACGCACCACACGACCGAAACCGCCGCCGGCAAACGCGAGCAGTGGGTCTACCGCGGGGGCCCCGCATGCAAGGAGGACCGCAGCGCGAACAAATACGGCGCTGACGCCTACCTCTATTTCGATGACGGGATCCTGGTCGCGATCCAGCGCTGAGCGATGGCGGCGCCGACGCCGCTCACCAATTTTGGTTGCAATCAAGCAAGCCGGCGGCGCAACAATGCCGGCGCCGCCCAAAAAGCGGCGGCCGGGCATGGTGGTGCGCACCACCACGCCCGGCCTGACCCCAAGCACAGGACGCACCCTATGCTCAGAGCCGAAATCAAATCTGCCTTACTGTCGGCCGGCACCGCAACCGGGGCCTTTCTACTGACCGGCGCATCAATCGTCGTAGGCCTAATTCTGGCGTGGTATTGAGCAATAAAAAACGTCGCCTGGGGAGCTCCGGTAATCACCGTCGCCCTGTTGTTCAATGTCGCCATCGCATTCTACATCCCGGTGCTGGTTTGGGGTGTGTTGCGCGGAAACCGGCCGGGTCTGTGGCTTCTTGCGATACCGATCCTGGTAGTGATGCACCTGTGGATTTGGTGAGATGAGCGAGGATGCCGCCCAACACCCGCGCGAGATCACCTTGGAGCTGATCTTTCGCCAGGGGCAGCGGATCCTCGGCGAGCTGGGCCAGATCCGCGAAAAGCAGGACGAGATCGTCACCCGGCTCGCCCGGGTCGAGCGTGAGGTCGTCGACCTCCGCCGCGATATCCTCGGCTTGCACGAGGATTACGTCACCCTCGCGAAGTCGGCTCGACAATCTCGATCGGCGCGTCGCGCGCATCGCGCAGCGGCTCGATCTGGTCGACGAAAGCACCAGCGGGTAGCGCAGGCAGGCGGGCGAAGTGTCCGAGGCGTTTGCCGAGGCGCTGGCTCCGCGCGCCACCAAGGCTGATATAGCCGCGCTCGTAAGGGAATTGCGCGCCGATATGGCGCGGTTGCACGCCGGTATTCCTCAAATGGATGTTCGGTCGACCGTCGTGGTTCTCGCGGCCGTCGCCGCGCTGCATTTCGTGGGCAGGGGCCGGAGGTTCAAATCCTCTCACTCCGACCAGCACGTTCCCCGCCCGATTCCCCCAGCATCGGTATGGAGAGTTGGCTGTGGTTGCAGTCATCGAAGGGAAGGAAGAGGCGGCGGGCGCGCGGTATATCGAGTTCAAAGTGACCCGGAGCCCGACCGAGCCCGATCGTGCCGTCGCGAGTTGGCGCTTTCCCGAAAGCGGAACAGCAATCGACCAGAGCAGGCTCGGCAACACGATAGAGGCGGATTTTCGGTTCGCCGTGGACTGCGCCGATCAGCACGGCATTCCGTTCGTGTGGGTCAACGACCCCGACGAATTGTTTCCGCCTTGGACCCGCCCGAGATAAGCCGGTTGCGGCCGGTCTGCGGTCAGGATGCTCCCATCGGCTTGTATTGGCCGGCGATTTTTCCTGCCGCGGCGAGCATGTCTCTGGCCTCGGCCGTGGTGAAGGCTTGCGTGGTGACCGAGCCCTCTATGCCGCCGCCGCCGGCTGCGACGAACGCCAGCACGCTGGCGGCCTTGGCGTCGGGCATTTCCGAGATGACCATGAAGTCGTACTGGCCGAGCGTGAAGTAGAGCGAGACGAGCTTACCGCCCGCCTGCTCGCAGAGCCGCGAAATGGCGGTGTGCCGGTCTTCCGGCTTGGCCAATCCGCCTTTGATGTATTCGCGCGTAAAACGGCCTTGCGTAACAAACAATGGCATGATGAACCTCCCATTTTCTCAAGCGATCTCGCCGATCCGGCTGTCGCGCCATTAATGTAGCGGGACGCCGCCGACAGCTCAATGCCACGGGTCAATGAGTGTCGAAGATCGCTTGATATGCGGCGACCTTCTCGCCAACGGCGGCGGCTTCCGCGCGGGTGGGATGATCCGGGTCGGACGCCGGAGGCAAGCTGCCGAATTTCATCAGGCAGGCCATCAGTAAGAGGCGGGCCTTTGTCGCGGTCAGGTTCGAACCGCCGATGAAGTAGGGGTCGTGCAGTGGCACGAAGCCCGCGGTGTTGCCGCGCCCGACGCGGACGACCGGAAGCCCGCTGTGCACGGCGCGAAGCATCAGCCGGTGCCGGGCGGTCGAGGCTGGCCGGCCGTAAGGGGTGAACCCCTCGACGACAAAGCCGGCCAGCGGCGCCGATTTCAGCATGTGGCCCATCAATGCGACAAGATCGACTTCCGCCTCGGGATCGGGCGGGTTGTCGTCGTCCCAATAGCTGGCGTCCTTGGCGATCGCCACCTTGGGGATCGCGGTGTCGAGCAGCGCCCCGTCCGGCCCTTTGATCGCGACGGGAACGGTCGCGATGCGCGAGCCCTCGCGGCGCACCCCGGCAACCTGCGGCGGTAGCGAGGTGAGGTTCACCTCAGACCGCCAGGTGTGGCGCGCGGTCGGCAGATAATGGAGGAGGGGCGCGCCGTCATGGCCGGCTGCGCCGAGAATCCCGCCGTGACCGCCAGTCGCCACATAACCGCCTGGCCGCGCATCGGCCTTTTGCACGGCGCGGGCGGCGAAGACCTGCTGCTCCTGGATCAGAACTGCGCCGGCCTGGTTGCGGCCGTGCTCGTCCTGCCAGACCCGAGAGGCGATGTATTCGACGGAATCGACAATGTTCTTCGGCCCGTCATTGCTGATCATGCCGTGCGGGCGTTGGGCGGCATTGCCGCAAATCGGCACTGTCGTGCCGATCAAGAGGTTGAGCCAGTAGATCGTCTCCTCGATCCGCGGGCTGCCCTCGGTCCAGATCGCGCCGTCATATTTGCCGCTGGCGAGGATCTGTTGGACGGCATTGGTCGCGCGCGCCAAGGCGGCACGCGGTGCCGAGGCGGCGAGGTGCGGAGGCTTGTAGGGGAAGAAATCGACGCCGCGCCGCTCGGGCGGAATGTCGCCTGAGCCGGTGTCGGTGCGATGGTCGGCCGAGAGGCCCTTCGTGTAGCCGGACGGCGGCAGGATGCGATAGAAGTCGATCTCGGCCTTGCCGGAGATCAGGTTTCCGGCGCCGTGCTCGCCGATCTGCAGCCGGTCGATCTCCTCGAAGCTGCGCGAGCCGTCGGGGAAGAACCCCTGCCGCGCTTTTGGCTCGGGAGCATCGGGGAATGCGCATTCCTCCTCCCAGGCCGCTCCGTCCGCCTGCATCGCCATGTAGGGGAGCGGGTAGAGCCCGTCTTCCGGACACAGCTCGATCTCGTATACCGGCTTGTCGCCGGCGCTCTGCCGCTGCTTGTGGACGTGCCCGGCGCCGTCGATGTAGCCGTCCGGCGGACCGTAAAGCTCGGCCGCGTCGGCTTCGAGCGGATGCGCGCTGAACTGTTCGACATATAGCGTGACCGGCGTGGCCAGGCGCTGTGCGCGCAATACGTCGAACCGCGCCGGCGTGCCGTCGGGGTTGGTCAAGGGAGGCAGCCCGTGCTTAGTCCTCGCCTTGTTGGCGGTAACCAGAGGCGGGGTGTTCTGAATGGTGGCGTTGGGGCCGGCCAAATGGGCAATCCGCGCCTTCCGCATCATCTGTTCGAGTTCCCGATCAGCTGGCTGGTGTCGGCGCGTGTGGGTGAAGCAAGCCGGCGGCGCGAAGATCGGCCCACAGCGCAGCCGGGATCGGATGACGCAGCAGCCTCACATTGGCGTCGAACTCTTCGACGTTGCGCGGGCCGGGAATGACCGCCGCCACCGCCGGATGCGCGAGCGGGAACTGCAATGCCGCCGCCGCCAGCGGCACCCGATGGCTGTCGCAGACGGCCTCGATGGCATTGACCCGAGCGACAATCTCGGGCGGCGCCGTCTTGTAATTCCAGGTGTCCCGGCCGGCGAGGATGCCGGAATTCAACGGGCCGCCGACCACGATCGACGTGCCGGCCTTCTCGCATTTGGGCAGGAGATCATCGAGCGGCGCCTGCTCGAGCAGGGTGTAGCGGCCGGCGAGCAGGAAGACGTCCCAGTCGCCCCAATCCAAAGCCTCGAGCAACACCTCCCGCTCGTTGACGCCGATGCCGATCGCCCACACCGTGCCGGCCGCTCGCAGTTTTTCGAGCGCTCGATAGCCGCCGTCGCGCAGACTGCGCATCAGTCCGGGATGGGCTTCCCCGCCGTGCTGCATCGCGCCGACGTCGTGCACATAGAGGATGTCGATCCTCGCCAGCCCGAGCCGCTGCAAGCTATCCTCGAACGAGCGCATGACCCCGTCATAGGAGTAGTCGAAGACGGGGTCGAACGGCAGGGGATGGCGCCGGTCGGTGTCCTCGACTGCGGTCCGGCGAGGGCGAAGCAGGCGCCCGACCTTTGTCGAGAGCACCCATTCATCGCGCGGGACCCAGCGCATGGCATCGCCGACGCAACGTTCGGCCTGGCCGACACCGTAATAAGGGGCCGTATCTATGTAGGAAACTCCAGCCGCCCAAGCGGCCCCGATGATCGCTTCGGCCTGTTGCCGGGAGACCTCGATGCGGCTGCCGCCGAGGGTCGCGCAGCCGAGACCCAGCTCCGTCACTTCGACCGAACTCCGTCCAATCCTTCGCTTTTCGAAAGCGGGCATCGTGCTCTCCTGCCGTTGTTCGCATCGGTTCCGTTCAGCGGAGCATACATCATCCGCGCCTTGGTCCGGGAAGCGGCGCGCGACAGTAAGTGCCCTCGGTAGACGGCATATGAGGGGCAGGCGTGAGCTGGACTCTGGAACACTTGTTCGTCCGGGTTCGACGCCGCTGCCGCATTAATTCCCGATGGACGGTGGCGCACAAACTTCTGTTTAACATCGGGTATGGCGACCACGACCGGTTGTGTCTCAGACTGCCGCGTCCCGCCTTTGACGAAGCCGCGCCTTGCGAATAGTCGTGAGTTTCATCGGGCAGAAAACGCTCAGGCCCCCAGCTCCGCGACGGGGTCGCTGCCGAAGAGCCATTCTTCGGCGATCGTGCCGTCGCCGTTGTCGACGGTCACTTTGGCGGGCTCGTCGGATCCGGCCAGCCGAACAGCCTCGGCGATCGCCTCCTCGCGGCCCGGAAATCCACTCCGTGGGCAATCTTCTCCTTCCTTTGTCACGGTCCAACCCTGCTCGGTCGGATGAACACGATAAACGTGGCGTCCCAACATCGTCACTTTCCCTGCGTTGTACCGAATCCTCCCGCCAACAGCGGGGCTGGGCGGGGTGTTCCTTAGCAGAGATCCGCAAGTCTTCTCCGAAAAAAAACCGGTGTCGACGACAGCCGACACCGGCAAGGTTGCGGGTGGCAAACCCGCGACAGGGAGACTTTGCCAAGCCGGACTGGGAAAAATGGGCGAGGGTCCGGCGCCTCGCCTAGCGTTCTAACTCCCTCTTCCCAAAAACGTTCCAAGCGATGCTTGGGAAATTTGGTGATGCACAGCAAGGCCCGAGAGAACTACGCCGAGCCTGCGATATGCGCAGTTTCCGCAAGGCCGGGGCGCGGCCGCCGCGGCAGACGTGCGCTGTTGACCGATTTCGCCGACGACGGCTTCGGCCTTCTCGTCTGGCACGCCCGTTAGCCTCCGCAGGGCTTCCCTGCCGCGCGACAATCGCGAGCGAATCGTCCCGACCGGCACATCCAGAATCGCGGCTACCTCCTCGTAGCGCATCCCCTCCAATGCGACGAGCAAGATGACCGAGCGCTGCTCCTCCGGGAGCTGGGCGATCGCGCGCTCCAGGTCGCGCAGCTCGAGCCGCTTTGCTTGCTGCGGCGCGCGGCTCAGCATCGGCTCGGTTTCGCTTAGCGCCACCGTCGCGCCTTCCCGTACGGCGCGCCTGATATGATTTACATATTGATTGTGCAGGATGGTGAACAACCAGGCGCGAAGATCCGATCCCTCCTGCCAAAGATGCAACTTGCCAAGAGCGCGGGTCAGGCAGTCCTGTACGAGATCATCGGCGCAGACAACGTCGCGCGTTAGTGCCCGTGCATAACGCCTCAAGCGCGGGATTTCGGCTTCGATGTCATGGTGAGCGTCGGCCACAGGTGCTCCTCCGGCTTTCACGATCGGCCGGACAGCCGATCCGAACGCGACCGAGTCTAGGAGCAGGCCGTAATCCGATGATGTCACAGGAACCGGTTTTCTGTAAGATTTTGTAACTATATGTATGCTGCTCGAAGCGTGACCCCGGTTCCCCCGACCGCGTTATTGTCGGCGGGGTAGTACCACGTAGAGAGGTAATGAAAGCTCGCCGGCATGACTGACAACGGTCACATCCTAATTGTCGACGACCAGCGCGAAATCTGCGACCTGGTCCAGGAGTATCTGTCCGGCGAGGGTTACCGGGTTTCTACCGCTCAGGACGGCGCCGAGATGCGTAGGGCCATGGCGCAATCCCCGGTCGATCTCGTCATTCTGGATCTGATGCTGCCCGGCGAGGACGGACTGACTTTGGCCCGCTCGCTGCGTCAGGAATTGAGTGTCGGGATCATCATCTTGACCGGGCGAGGCGAGATTGTCGACCGCATCATCGGTCTCGAGATGGGCGCGGACGACTACCTGCCAAAGCCGTTCCACTTGCGCGAGCTGCTGGCACGAGTGAAAAGCGTGCTCCGCCGTGCTTCGTCGCGCAATAGCGACAGCCAGACGGCCCCGACGCGCTCAAAGGCCCGATTTGCCGGCTGGAACCTCGATTTGTCGAGCCGCGAGCTCTATTCGCCTTCGGGCAAGGAGGTCAGACTTACCACCGGAGAGTTCGATCTGCTCGCAGCGTTTGTCAACAACGCCAATCAGGTGCTGACCCGGGATCGGCTGTTGGACCTCGCGCGCAATCGTGAGGCCGGACCCTTCGACCGGACGATCGACGTCCAGGTAGGACGGCTGCGGCGCAAGCTGGAGGACGACCCGCAAAGGCCGATGATGATCAAAACGGTGCGCGGCACCGGTTATATCTTTACGCCGCCGGTCGAAGTGACCTAGCCGATCAGACCGTCAGATAGCTGCGCACCGCCACCTCGTCCATTTCTTCGCGGCGGCCGGACAGCACCACCTCGCCGCGCTGCATGACCAAATACGAGGCGGCGAGGTCGCGGGCGAATTCGAAATATTGCTCGACCAGCAGGATGGCCATGTTGCCGCGCGCGGCAAGCGAGCGGATGACGCGTTCCATGTCTTTGATGATCGAGGGTTGGACGCCCTCTGTCGGCTCGTCGAGGATCAACAGGCGCGGGCGGGTGACGAGGGCGCGGCCGATCGCCAGCTGCTGTTGCTGACCGCCAGAGAGGTCACCGCCGCGGCGGTGCAGCATCTCCCTTAGAACAGGAAAGAGGGTGAAAATTCGTCCGGGATGGTGCGCTCGCTGCGGGGCAGCGGCGCAAAGCCGGTTTGGAGGTTTTCGAGTACCGTCAGCCGGGAAAGATTTCGCGGCCTTGCGGTACCAGCGCCAGCCCGGCCCGCGCGCGTTGGTGTGGCGGAAGATCGTTCAAGTTCCGGTCCTCCCACCGGATGCGGCCGAAATGTATCGGTTGCACACCGAAAATCGCCCGCAAGAGGCTGGTTTTACGGACGCCGTTACGGCCGAGAATACAGGTCACCTCGGCTTTTTTGGCGGTCAGGCTGACGCGGCGCAGAGTGTGGCTCGCGCCGTAGTAGAGATTGATCGCCTCGACCGACAGCATCGTTCAACGGCCGAGGTAGACTTCGATGACGCGGGGGTCGTTCTGAACATGGTCGATCGAGCCCTCGGCCAGGACCGATCCTTCGTGGAGGACTGTCACCTTGGCCCCGAGACTGCGGACAAACGCCATGTCGTGTTCGACGACGACGATCGTTCGGTCCGTGGCAAGATCGAGAATCAGTTCGGCCGTCTGCTCGGTTTCCCGCTCGGTCAAGCCAGCCACCGGCTCGTCGAGGAGCAATAGCGAGCGGTCGTGGATCAACAGCATGCCGATCTCGAGCCATTGTTTCTGGCCATGGCTGACCGCGCCGGCTGATTGAGCGCTCTGCACGGTCAACCCGATCCGGGCCAGGGTCTTATCGATGCGGTCGCGGCGATCCGGGGTCAGGCGGGCAAACAAGTTCCGGAAGATCCCGCGGCTGTCATCCAGCGAAAATTCAAGGTTCTCCAGCACGGTCAGGTTTTCGAATACCGTCGGCCGCTGAAATTTGCGGCCGATGCCGAGATTGGCGATCTCGGCCTCGTCGAGGCGGCTCAAATCCGTCGTGCCCCGGAAGAACACCTCGCCGGCATCGGGCCGTGTCTTGCCGGTCATGACGTCGATCATAGTCGTCTTGCCGGCGCCGTTCGGACCGATGATGGTGCGCAATTCGCCCTCCTCGACGACGAGCGAGAGCCCGTTCAATGCCTTGAAGCCGTCGAAGCTGACCGTGACCCCGTCGAGATAGAGGAGCGTGTCGACCGCCGGTGCCGAAGCGTTCATGCCTATTCTCCGGCAGGAAGCGGAGCCGTCACGCGCGGCCGGACCCAGCGGGCGGCATTTTTGCAGCTTGTCTGCCGCGACTCGCCTGGAGCCGGTGGCCGGTTGCAAAACCGACAATAGGCTCGGTTCGGCGTGGTCTTCAACCGTCCCCTTCGGAGCTGATCGGACCCGCATCATGCCGGCCAGTTGTGTGGCCGTGCGATCCGGCCAATATTCGCGCCACCCAATGCCGCGGCTGCAACAGTCATTTGACTGTGAGCCCCACCCCGGTTTGGGAATGACCGAGCGACAGAAGCGCGGTAGACTGCAAACCATGGCAGCGCGCGCATTGATCACCGGCATCACCGGGCAGGACGGTTCCTACCTTACCGAGTTCCTCCTCGCGAAAGGCTACGTAGTGCACGGCCTGATGCGGCGAGCCAGCCTCTTCAATACCGACCGCATCGATCACCTTTACCACGATCCGCATCTCACCGGCCCCAGGCTGACCTTGCATTACGGCGACCTCACCGACGGCACGGGACTGCGACGGGTGCTCGAAACAGTGAACCCCGACGAGGTCTACAACCTCGGCGCCCAGAGCCACGTCAAGGTGTCCTTCGATATCCCTGAATATACTGCCGAGGTCGTCGCTGTCGGAACTCTGCGGCTCGTCGAAGCGGTGCGCGACCATGTTCTGCATGGTGGCCGCCCGGTGCGTTATTATCAGGCCGGCTCGTCCGAGATGTTCGGGGCCGCCCCGCCGCCGCAAAGCGAAACGACCCCGTTTTACCCGCGGAGTCCCTATGGCGTGAGCAAGGTGGCGGCACACTGGTTTGCAGTCAACTACCGCGAAGCCCACGGCCTTTTCATCTGCAACGGTATTTTATTCAATCATGAGAGCCCGCGCCGTGGCGAGACCTTTGTCACGCGAAAGATTACCCGCGCGGTCGGCCGAATCACTGAGGGTCTTCAGGACAAGCTCTATCTTGGGAATCTGGAAGCGGAGCGCGATTGGGGCTTTACCGGCGACTATGTCGAGGCGATGTGGCTGATGCTGCAGCAGCAAAACCCCGACGACTACGTCATAGCGACCGGGAAGGCGCACTGCGTGCGCGATCTGGTCGAACTGGCCTTCGCGGCGGCTGGCCTCGACTGGCGGCGCCATGTCGAGGTCGACCGCCGCTATTTCCGGCCGACCGAGGTCGATGCGTTGTGTGGCGATCCAACCAAGGCGCGCGATGTTCTCGGCTGGAGGCCGCGGGTTAGCTTTCCGGAGCTGGTCAAGATGATGGTTGAGCACGATATCGAACTCGCGCGCCGCGAGCGGACCGTGCACCAGGCTGGGTTTGCCGACACCGCCCGAGGCGCCGCGGTGGCGGGAAGGGACTAGAGACATGACGTCGCCGACGCTCTTTCCTCTTAGCGCACGGCGCATATTTGTCGCCGGCCATCGCGGGATGGTCGGTTCGGCGCTGATCCGCCGACTGAGGCAGGAGGAATGCCAAATTTTGACCGTCGGCCGCGATGCGGTCGATCTTCGCGACCAGCCGGCAGTCAACCGCTGGTTCGACGAGCATCGCCCGGACGCGGTGTTGCTCGCCGCGGCGCGGGTGGGCGGCATTCATGTCAACGACACCCATCCCGGCGATTTCCTCTACGACAACTTGGCAATCGCGGTAAACGTGATCGAAGCGTCTCGGCGCACCGGCGTCGCAAAATTGTTGTTTCTCGGCTCCTCCTGCATTTATCCGCGGCGCGCGCCGCAGCCAATGCCGGAAAGCTGCTTGCTTACTGGCTCGCTCGAGCCAACCAACGAATGGTATGCGATTGCCAAAATCGCCGGGCTCAAACTGTGCCAGGCCTATCGCCGCCAGCACGGCTGCGATTTCGCATCGGTAATGCCGACGAATCTCTATGGCCCCAATGACAATTTCGACCTGCTCTCCGGCCATGTCTTGCCGGCCCTGCTCGCCAAGATCGATGCAGCCGTCCGGGAAGGCCGGGACACGGTTGAGATCTGGGGCAGCGGCCGGCCTCGTCGCGAGTTTCTGCATGTCGACGACTTGGCCGACGCGGTGATGTTTTTGATGAAATCCTGGTCGGACGAGGAGCCGATCAACATTGGGACCGGCACAGATGTCACGATCGCCGAACTCGCCAAGCTTATCGCCGACGTTGTCGGCTTTAGGGGACGGTTTGTCTACGATGTCTCAAGGCCGGACGGGCCCCCCCGCAAACTTCTCGACGTCTCCAAATTGGCCGCGCTCGGCTGGCGCCCGCGCATCAGCCTCGAGGCGGGAGTACGCCAAACTTACGAGTGGTATCGGACCGTCCCGCGTCGCCGCAATTGGCGGAGTTAGGCTGGGTGCGCCAAGCGTCCAACGGAACTTACTCCACTTGCGTCAGGTGAGGTCTCCGAGACGCACCCGGTAGGTGCGATCTGCAATCACAATCTCGGCGTGTTCACCGTCACCAAGATCGCGATGGAAGATACCGGTGCGGTCTCGCCAGCGCACCTGGTCCCCGGGATGCCACAGGCGGCTTATCCGGGGTTGCAGAGGTGCCGCGGGCCGAGTGCGCCGTTGACTTGCCTTGCGTGGCTGGCCGCCTGGCAATCGCTGTGTACCGGACATCTTGCTGCCTCACTAAAGCCTACCGCTCTGACCTTCATCAAACCGGGACCGCCCGAGCGGAAGATAGCCGACACCTCGGCCAGACCGCCTGAGAGCGCTCGCCTCTCTACTGACAAAGAGGCCGAGTCGTAAACACGGATCGACGCGGAAGCGTTTCTCCGGATTCGGGCGGAGCGGTGCCGGTCCGGCGGGAGAGAGGGATTCGAACGCTCCGAAGCGGGGCAATTTGCTTCCGTCTAGAGAATGGGGACCGTGGCGGAAGCGACAAGAGGGGTCGCGAAAACGAGTTTTACACGGCGACCGAGTGTTTCGAGCCTCGCACCCTTCACAACGCCGATGCGACATTCTCCGCGGCCAAGGCCGGTCTACCGCCGGGGTTATCAGCTAATTCCGGCACGGCGCCTATTTGATCGTGCCACGATGTCCGGTGGAACACGTGCATGATGAGCCGCTGCGAAGCGAGCCGGGGGAAGACGCAAGCGAGCATCGGTCGTAAGGCGTGACGCACAGGTAATATTGCGCCGGCTGCGCGCCTCCGCTGCTCGGATCCGCTCCACCATAAGCGCTGCCCAAACTGTTGCCCGGCGTGCCGCCAAACCCACTCATGCCGCCGGACATTCCACCCATTCCACCGCTCATGCCTCCGCCGGTCATGCCGCCCATGCCACCCCCCGTCATGCCACCCATACCAGCTCCGGCTCCGCCGCCCATGCCGCCGGCGAGCACGACGGCATTGCCGGCGCCGGAAACCTCAGCGGCAAATATGCCCTGAGGGAAGGCCGATGCAGTCGCAAGAAACAAGAGCACTGGCAGCAACTTGTGCATGGGACCCTCATATATGCGTGTCTTTGACCTGAGCAGAGGCAACAAGGCCAACGGTACAGTTAATCAACTGTCGGCGCTATGAGAAAAAGGAGGTCTTAATGTCAGTCATGGCCCGCAAGCAGGGGTTCGCCCGGTTGCTTATCGTCGAGGCGCAGCAGCGGCACAAAAGCGAACGCCAGGCCGGTAAATGCCGCGGACACCAGGATCAGGGGATCGAGTTGGCGCTGAAACAGATGTTCATACAAAAAGGAACCGAGATTTTCGGATAACGCCGCCGTAAAGTTTGTGACCGACATCAAAGCCGCGAATGCGAAGCCTTCCGCCCGAGGCGGGCAATAATCCGCAGCCAGGCTCAAGGTCGCGACAAACGCCACCATCGTAGCGACCCCGCTGAAGAAGTTGATCGCCGCAGCCAGAGCCTCGCTCCACAGCAGCAGGAAAGCTGCGGTCGTCACGATGCCGAGGGCAATACTCAAATTGAGCAGTGCTTTTGCCGTTATGCCTTTCAGGAACCGGCGGTACAGCAGCGCGCCGGCGATCCAGCCCGCCGAATTAATCGAGCCGAGAATGCCGATGTACTCCTGCGAGAATTTAAGATCGTCGGTCATGTAATAATAGAGCGGCGTGCCGAGCCCCGGATTGAGGTAATAGACAAACAGAAAGAGCGCGATTATCCAAAGGTCGCGCAGGGTGAAGGCGGCCAGCAGGCTCGCGAAGGTCCGTTTCATCTCGGGGAGATTGACGCGGCTCTGCGGCTCGGTGATCAGAAACGCGCCGGCAAAGACGACGATCAGGGGGGCGACGGCGATGATTGCGGCGGCGCTGTGCAACGCCCTGGCCGCCGTCAGCCTTTCGATCAGCTGACCGCCGATAAAGCCGCAGGCCATCGCGGCGATGTTGAACCACAACCACTGCTGATTGACGAAGGCATCGCTGGCGCTGAATTTTTGGCCGTTCTCGACGAGGATAGCGCCGCATACCGTACTCGATATCGCCATCCCGTAGGCGGATAGCAGCAGGGCGACGATGATTTCGCCCGGCGAGGTGATCTGCGTAACCCAGCAATAGGCGCCGGCCGCCATCAAATTGGCGAGAACGAGGTACGATTTTCGGCGATAGCCGAGGAGCGGCAGGAAATCCGAAACGATCCCGTAGACCGGCTTGATGATCCAGGGAAGGTTGAGGATCGTCAGATAGGCGGTGACCTGAACCGGCGTCCACCCGTAGGTCTGTTTCAGAAAATAATTGAGCGGCTGGGCGATCAGCCCGCCGGTCTGCCCAATCCCTTCGACGACATAGACCAGCGCGAAAAACACCATGAGCCGGCTGATCTGCCGGCTCTTGTCATGACGAGCGGGGGTACAGGGCGTCGCGGCCGACCTTTGCGCGGTTTATCTGACCGCGACGATGACCTCGATCTCGACCGGTATCCCGCCGGGCAGCGAGCTCATACCGACAGCCGAGCGCGCATGCCGACCGCGTTCGCCGAACACCTCGAGGAAGAGATCGGAGCAGCCGTTGACTACCTTCGGATGATCCTCGTAATCGGGGGCGGCATTGACCATCCCGAGCACCTTGACGATGTCCTCCACGCGGTCGAGATCGCCGCCGAGCGCATCCTTGATCGCCGCGATCAGCACGAGCCCCACACCGCGCGCGTGACGATATCCCTCGTCGATCGACATGCCCGCGCCGAGCTTGCCTTTCGGCATTTTGCCGTCGGTGCCGTCGGGCGGGCCCTTCCCGGAAAGATAGAGCAGATTGCCGACGCGCTTGGCGTGGACATAGTTGCCGAGCGGGCCGCCGACTTGCGGCAGTGTCAGCCTCAACTCTTTCAGCCGCTGCTCGATCCTCATGTCCCGGTTTCCTTTTGTGTCATCGGCATCGATATCTGCCGATTGGGCGCTGCCGTCCTGGTCATACGAGATCAGCTCGGCGTTTTTGCCCCAAGATTGGCAATGAACCTGGGCGACCGAATTCGCCACCGCATCGGGTGTGTTGTCGGGATACCACCGCAGGGTTATCCCATCGGGCGATTGGTCGAGCGTCCAAGGCGGCCCGCTGCACGCAGTAAGGCAAATGATCACGATCCCTAGGGCTTGGAGCGCGGATTTCGGCATCGACCGCATCACCGCGATTGGGACCGGCCGCATGCGGCCGGAGCGGCTCCGGTCAGCTTTTGCCAATCGATCGCGCTGCCCCGCTTCAATGGCGTCCCGGCTTCCGGCATCGGGTATTTGAGACCGCTCGCGCAGTTGAACAGTACGACCCGCTCGTCGGGACGAACCCGTCCCTCGGCGAGCGCCTGCTTGTAGGCGGCATAGGTCGCAGCGCCCTCGGGGCACAACAGCAAGCCCTCCTCGGCGGCAACCTCGCGCCATGCCGCGGCGATCGCGTCGTCACTGACGGCGCTGGCAAACCCGCCGCTGTCTCGCACCGCGCGCAAAATCAGAAAATCGCCGATCGCTTGCGGCACGCGAATGCCGGCGGCGAAGGTGTGCGCGTTCTCCCATCGCGGCGCGTGTTCCGCACCTTCCTCCCATGCCTTCACCATCGGCGCGCAGCCGGTCGCCTGGACCACGACCATCCGCGGCCGTTTCGGCCCGATCCAGCCGATTGCCTCGAGCTCGACGAAGGCCTTCCACATGCCGATGATCCCCGTACCGCCGCCGGTCGGGTAGAAGATCACGTCCGGTAACTCCCAGCCGAGCTGTTCGGCGAGCTCGATGCCCATCGTCTTCTTGCCCTCGATCCGGTAGGGCTCTCGCAAGGTCGAGCAGTTGAACCAGCCGACTTCCCGTTCGCCTTCGCTGACCAGTTTGCCGCAATCGTCGATCAGCCCGTCGACGAGAAACACTGCGGCGCCCTGCATCGCGATCTCGCGGACATTGACCGCCGGCGTATCGTCGGGACAGAAGACATAGGCCTTGATGCCGGCGCGTGAGCAGTAGGCGGCCATCGCCGCCCCGGCATTGCCGTTGGTCGGCATGGCCATTGTCGCAACCCCGAGCTCCTTGGCCATCGAAACGGCGAGCGCCAAGCCGCGCGCCTTGAACGACCCGGTCGGCAGGCGCCCTTCGTCCTTGACCAGGATCTCGCCGCCGCCGAGCCGCGCGGCAATCCGCGGCAGCGCGATCAACGGGGTCACCACCTCACCGAGCGAAACCACATCGCCCGGCCGGCGCACCGGCAACAGCTCGCGATATCGCCAGAGGGTCTGCGGCCGGTCGGCGAGCGCCTCGCGAGGCAGCGCCTGGCGAACACCATCGAGATCGTAGCGCACCAATAGCGGCCGGCCTGCCTTCGAGAGCGTCTGCAAAGCGTCCGCCGGGTACCGCTCCCCGGTCAGGCTGCATTCAAGATGCGTCACGAATGTCGGCAGCGCGCCGCCCGTCCACTCGACCATGGGCCCCTCCTGCGGTCATCAGGATAAGGCAGCCGACAGGGGGAGTGAAAGAGACCGATGCGTGGTACGGTTTGGAACGACAATGCCCGGCCCGACATTATTCCTTCAGCAGCGACTTTCCCGGGACCACCGATATGCTCAAATGGGCACTAGTTTTCTTCATCATCTCGATCATCGCCGCGATCTTCGGGTTCACCGGCATCGCGGCGGCAGCCGCGGGAATCGCAAAGATCCTGTTCTTTATCTTCATCGTGATCTGCGTGATCTTTCTCGTGTTGGGCCTCATGGCCGGGAGAGCAATAACCTGAGCGCGGCCTAGCCTTTTTCGGTCAACAGCGCGGTAAGCTCGTCGGGCATGCTCAGCATCGGGTAGTGGCCGGTGTCGAGCTCGTGCCAGTGGGCATCGAGCTTTTCGGCGGTGCGGCGCTGGTGCGCTTCGCCCGGATTGGCGGCACGGCGGCACCAAATCACAGTCGCCGGCCATTGCTGGTCCCAGAAATTGTCAAGTTTGACCGGGTTCTCGTAAATCCCGATCGGATGCAGGGTATAGCGCTCCAGCGCCGAAGCCCGCGTCTGCGGGTCGAGGTCGGCGAAAAGTCGATTTTCCGCATCCTCGCGCGTCGGGCCGGCGGCGAGCCCGCTCGGCACCGCGGTCGAGCGTCGTACGATGTCGCGGATCCGCTCGCCGTCGAGCAACGCCAGCGCATCGACCAAAACCAGACGCGAGATCCGGTCGCGGCGCATCTCCGCGGCGCGGCACACGACCATGCCGCCCGAGCTCGTGCCGACCATCACGATGTCGCGCAAATCTTCGTAGAATAGGAGATCGGCAATTTCGGCCGCATGGGTTTCGGTGGTGATCCCCGGGCGCAGAGAGTGCTTTCGCTCGGCGCAACCGTCCAATGACGGGGCGTAGACCGTATGACCGGCGGCCCGCAACCGGTTCGCCACCGGCTGCCAAATCCAGCCGCCCTGGTACGACCCGTGGATCAGAACGAATGTCGTCATTTCGTCATTTCCTCTTTTCTTTTTGTCATGCCCGCTTTTTTCGTCATACCCGCGAAAGCGGGTACTCCATGGGTCTACCTGAATTCCTCAGTTACCGCCCGTGACGTCGATCGTGACGCCCGTCACAAAATCGGCGTCGCTCGAGGCAAGAAAACAGATGACCTTCGCCTGGTCGGCGGCTTCGGCCACACGGCGCAGCGGGGTGCGGACAATTTCGGCCGCCTGCGCCTCCTGCGAGCGCTTCTCCCAATGCGGGCGGATGCGTTCGGTCAGGGTGAGGCTCGGTGCGATCGCGTTGATCGTGACGCCGTATGGACCCAACTCGAACGCCAGCTTGCGGGTGAAGGCGATGATGCCTCCCTTCGCCGCGGCATAGGCGCTGCTGCTCGTCGGGCTCAAACCGCGGCCGGCGATCGAGGCGAGGTTGACGATTTTGCCGCTCCGCCGCCGCTTCATGATCGGCACGACCGCGTGGGTGAATAGAAATGTCCCGCTGAGATTGAAGTCGATCAGCCGTTGCCATTCGGCAAAGGTCAGCTCGTCGACATTGGCGCCGGAGTTGCCGATGATCGTGCTGCCGCCGACGGCATTGACCAGGATGTCGACGGAGCCGAACTCCTTTTCGACCGACGCAATAGTCGCTTCGACCTGCCCCTGGTCGAGGGCGTCGCACAGCCGGCCGTGCGCCCGCCCGCCACCGCCGCGCAATGCTGCGACGGCGGTCTCGAGCCGGTCCGGGTGGTTATCCGCGCCGACGACAATGGCGCCTTCCCGCGCCATGATCTCGGCGGTCGCGCGCCCGATGCCGTTGGCGAAAGCGGTGATGACCGCGACCTTATCGGTGAACCGCATGGCTCCCCCCTTTCGTCTCTGCTATTGCCGACGCATTCTCTGAGGAGAGACGAGCACGGGAGAACAGCCAATGCAACTCGGGATTCATCTGCCGCATGCCGGCGAGCAGGCGACGCCGGACAAGATCCGCCGTGCCGCGATGCGCGCCGAGGATCTCGGCCTCGACGATGTCTGGGTCAGCGAGCACATCATCGTTCCGCGCGCCAGCTTCCCGCGCTCGCCGTTGTTTTTCGACCCGGTGCTGAGCCTAACCTGGGCCGCGGCGGTAACCAAGCGGGTGCGGCTCGGCACCAGCGTCCTGGTATTACCGATGCGCCACCCGCTGCCGCTCGCCAAGGAGTTGGCGACACTGCAGAACTTCTCCGAGGGGCGGCTGATCCTCGGCGCCGGGGTCGGTTGGCTGGAGGCCGAATTCGCTGCTCTCGGGTCGCCGTTCCACGAACGCGGGCGGCGCACCGACGAAGGCATCGCGATGATGCGGGCGGTGTGGACGCAGGACCCGGTGAGCTTCCGCAGCAGATACATCCCGGCCGAAATCACCGAGATGACGATGCAGCCATTGCCAGTGCGGCCGATCCCGATCTGGTTCGGCGGGCGCTCGGAGGCCGCCTACAAGCGCACGGTGCGGATCGGCGACGGGTGGCACGGCAGCCAGCTGACGCCGCAAGAAGCCGCGCCGATCGTCGCCCGGCTGCGCCGCGAGCGGCCCGAGCCGGAATTCACGATCTCGATGCGGACCCACTGGAACGGCAAGGACGAAGGCGAACTGCGCGAGCGGGTCGCCGCTTATGAGGCGATCGGGGTGCAACACATCATGGTGGCGCCGGTCAATCGCGAAATCGATGACTGGGACGAGGTCATCGAAGGCGCCGGACGCCTCGCTGCTCATAGGGCCTAGCGCGGAACGATTTCTTGTCCCTGGCACATCTGCCGCTATACGTTGTTGAAGGCCTAGACTGAGGAGGTGATTTGATGGGCTATACGCTCGAACGGTTTTCCACGGAGTGTCACCGCATCCTTGCGGCGGATCCGGGGGTGGAGGGCCGCAAGAAGGTGTGCGCGCTCGTCCAGGATGTACTGAAGGACGAGGATTTCGTCAGCACGCATCTCCACGACGGAGTGCCGGAGCGGAAGATCCTCTACGAGGATCCGGAACTCGGGTTCTGCATCCTCGGCCACGTCAATCAAGGCGCGCGGGAGAGCAAGCCGCACGATCACGGTCCGACGTGGGCAATCTATGGCCAGGCACGCGGCAAGACGATCATGAGCGACTGGTCGATGCTCGAGCCCGCCTCCGAGGACAAGCCCGGCAAGGTGCGCCTCGTCAAGGAGTACGCGCTGGCCCCGGGTGATGCCCACCTCTACAACGAGGGCGATCTGCACTCGCCGCGCCGTGAGGGGCCGACCCGGCTGATCCGCATCGAGGGCCGGAACGTCGACAAGATCCGCCGCTTCCCCTACGAACCCGTGTAGCTGCGGCGCTGATTTGGAAAGACAAAAAGGGCGTCTTCGGCGCCCTCTTGCGTTTCGCCTTACGAGGCCGGCGGGGGCCCGCCGAGGGTCACATCGACGCGGCGGTCTTGGCCCGGTGTCGGCTCATTGCTGCTCTCGCCTTGTCCGCTGACCACGAGAGCGCTCTGAGGCACACCGTCACTCTGCAGTTGGGCGCCCACGGCATTGGCCCGCCGCAGGGATAGGCGCTGGTTATACCCAGCGGAGCCCGACGGATCGGTATACCCGGTGACCTGAACGGATGAGGGTGTTCCCGCCTTGTAGGCGTCGGCCGCCAACTTGACGACCTCCCTCCCGGCGGGGCCCAAGCTGCGAGCTGTTATAGTCGAAATACACGGTATAGGTCATCGGCGGCGGCGGAGGGGGTGGAGGTGGGGGGTTCGCGGCCACCGGCGGCGGCGGAGGCTGCTGGGCACACGCGGCTATCGCGACCAACGAGCAGACCAGGAAAAAGCGCTTCATCGATTCCTCCTCCTGCAGTTGAACACTGCAGGTTAGGATGAAATCGCCAATCGCGCTAGATTAAAGACTGCTAGCCGCCCGCCACGCCGTCGGTGTTCACATAGACCGAATAGACCGATTGGCTGGCAGCCATGAACAAGCGGTTTCGCTTGCGCCCGCCAAAGCACAGATTGGCGCAGCGTTCGGGCAGTGCGATATGGCCGATCATTGTCGCGTCGGGGGCGAAGACGGCGACGCCATTGAGGCCCGGGGTCATGCCCCAGCCGCACCACAAATTGCCTTCGAGATCGCAGCGAAAACCGTCAGGTGTTCCCTCGCCTGCATTGATGAAGACGCGCCTATTGGCGAGCCGGGTGCCGTCCTCGATAACGTCGAAAACGCTGATGAGACGCGGCCTGGCGCGGGATTCGACGATGTAGAGCTTGCCCTCGTCGGGCGAAAAACAAAGACCGTTTGGGCCGTTGATGTCGCCGGTCACGACGGTGGCGGCGGCGGTCCTGCCGTCCACGCGATAGACGTTGGTCGGCAATTCCGGTGCCGCCTGCTCGCCCTCGTAATTGCCGAGGATCCCGAAGGGCGGATCGGTGAACCAGATCGAGCCGTCCGATTTGACGACCACGTCGTTCGGCGAGTTGAGCCGCTTGCCCTCGAACCGGTCGAGAATGACCGTGATCGAGCCGTCATATTCGGTGCGGGTGACCCGCCGCCCCTCGTGCTCGCAGGTGACGAGCCGTCCCTGGCGGTCGCGGGTGTTGCCGTTGGCGTGGTTCGAGGGTTTGCGGAAGACACTCGCCGCGCCGGTTTCCTCGTCCCACCGCATGATGCGGTTGTTCGGGATGTCGCTCCACAAGAGGTAGCGGCCGTCGCCGAACCACACCGGGCCTTCGGCCCAGCGAAACCCGGTCGCCAGGCGCTCGACCGCCGCATTGAACGGCGGCCTGATGCTCTCAAAGCGCGGGTCGAGCGTGCGAATAGCAGGGTCCGGGTAGCTCTCGGCCGGTTCCCACCGCGGTGTCGGCGCAAGCGGCGTCGCCACCCCGAGTGTTGGAGCCGTATTTGCGTTCATCCCCGCCGTCTCTCGCGAAACGCCCTCTCCGTCTTTGGGGGCGGAAAGGGCACGGATTTAGATGATCTTTTCCTCGCGCAGTGCAGCGAGCTCTTTCGCTGAGAGGCCGAGCAGCTCGCCATAAACGGCGTCGGAATCGGCGCCGAGCAACGGGGCGGCGGTAATCGGCACCTTGGAGCCGCTCATCTTGACGGGCCAGCCCGGCATCTTGAAATCGCCGCGCACCGGGTGCTTGACGGTGACGAAGATATCCCGGCGGTTGAGGTCGGGATCGTTCGACAGTTCCATCGTATCCATGATCGCACCGGCCGGTATGCCCTGTTCGCCGAGCCGCTGCATGACTTCCATCTTGTCATGGTGGATCGTCCACTCGGCGATCATCTCGTCGACTACATGACGATTCTTGAACCGCTCTTGTGGGCTGTCGAACCGCGGGTCGCCGATCAGGTCTTCGCGACCCATGATCTTCAAGAGGCGCTCCCAATGCTGCGGGTTGGCGCGCGAAGTATAGATGTAGCAGTAGTCGTTCGGGCCATCACCTTTGCACTTGTAGGTCTCGCTCGGCGAATTGGTGCCCATGATGCTCTGATTGCCCATCCGCGGCGCGGCCTTGCCCCACAGCGCCTGCGCGGCATAGGAGATGCGGCCATAATTGATCACGCATTCCTGCATCGCCAGCTGGATGCGCTGGCCTTCGCCGGTGAACTGGCGCTGGTAGAGCGCGGCGAGAACGCCGATCGCGCCGTGCAGTCCGGTGCCGGTATCGCCGATCGTCAGCCCGGGCTTGATCGGGCGGCCATCCGGCTCGCCGGTAATCGACATCGCGCCTCCAGTCGCCTGGGCGATCATGTCGAAGGCGAGGAAGCTCTTATAGGGGCCGTCCTGGCCAAAGCCCTTGACCTGGGCATAGATGATCCGCGGGTTGATCTCGCGCACCACCTCATAGCTAAAGCCGAGGCGCTCGATGACGCCCGGGGCGAAATTCTCGGCAAAGACATCGGCCTTCTCGATCAGCCCGCGCAACAAGGCGCGGCCCTTGTCGGTCTTCAGATTGGCGGTGACGCTGCGCTTGTTGGCGTTGAGCAACATGAAGTAATGCGAGTTGACGCCTTTTTTGTCAGTCGAGGCGCCGCGGCCCTGCTCCCCCTTGGTCGGCTCCTCGACCTTGATCACCTCGGCGCCGAGCCAGGCCAAGGTCTGGGTCAAGGATGTCCCGGCCTCGAACTGGGTCAGGTCCACCACCCGCACACCATGCAATGCGCCACGCTGCGCCGTGCTGGTCTGGTCGGCGGCGCCGGGTGTTGGGTCGTTAGGCATATGATTCCCCTCCTGGTCGTGATCGATCTCCGCCGCGCGCTGCCTGATCCTTTGGTCTATCGAACGACGGGTTCAAGGGTGATTTACGGGGCCTTACCCTGGCAACAGGATCATCTTCGGACTGTCAGCCTTCTTCGCTCCGCCGTCAACGTCAAATACCCTCTTGGGTCGTGGCTGGTTTCCGCTTGTCGCCATTTCTGGGCGGGGGCATCCTGGGCGCGCTCGAGGAGATCCCCGGAGAGGCCCATGACGAGTGCTGCCGTTCGCCTTATCGCACCGTCCGGCCCGGAGGAACTCATCGCCCGCGCCAAGGCGATGCTGCCCGAGATCCGCGAGTTGGCCGAAGAGACCGAGCGCAACCGCACGATCGCGCCGCACATAATCGCCAAGATCCGCGACGCGGAACTGCTGCGGACCTGCCGGCCAAAGGAGTTCGGCGGCTTCGAATACGACGCCCCGGTGGCGCTCGAAATCGCGCTGGTGGTATCGGCGGCTTGCGCGTCGACCGGATGGGCGCTCAACGGAGCCCTCTCCAACGGCATTTCGTTCGGCCATTACCCGATCGAGACGCAGCGCGAATTGTGGGGCGGCGGTGACGACCCCTTCACCTGCGCCTGTTTCGCCCCGACCGGCGCTGCGATTCCGACGGAGGACGGCTATGTGCTGAGCGGCAAGTGGTCGTTCGCCAGCGGCTGCGATCATTCGAGCTGGATCAGGCTCGGCGGCCTGATCACGCCGCCGGGCGGCGCACCGCCCTATGAAGGCGCGTTTTTTCTGTTGCCGATCGGCGATGTCGAGATCGAGGACAATTGGTTCGTCTGCGGACTGTCGGGGACCGGCAGCAAGAACATCATCGTGCACGAGGTTTTCGTGCCGCAGCATCGCGTGCTGCTGTTCGCCGATACGCGCTCGGGCCGCACCCCCGGCGCGCAACATCATGCGAATCCGCTCTACCGGCTGCCGCTGTTGGTGCTCGGCGCCTCGATGCTGGCATCGACCGCGGTCGGCGCCGCAAAGGGGGCACTCCAGGCCTATCTCGCGATGACGACCGGGCGCGAGACCCGCGGCGCGCTGGCCGGCGGCGGGCTCGCAATGGCCGAATTCGCTACCGTGCAATTGCGCGTCGCAGAAGCCTCCGCCGCGATCGAGGCGGCGGAGATGATCCTTCTGGCGGATCTGCGCACCGCGATGGAGAAATTGCGGGCCGGCGAGGAAATCACGGTTGCTGACCGCATCCGCTGCCGCCGCAACCAAGCCTATGCGACCAAGCTCGCCCTCCAGGCCGTGGAGGCGCTCAACGCCTCCACCGGCGGCTATGGCCTGATGCTCAGCAATCCGGTGCAGCGCGCCTGGCGTGACGTCAACGCCGTCGCCCGCCATGTCAGCCTCAATTGGGACGCGGTCGGCACGATGTACGGCCAGCACGCCTTCGGCCTCGAGCCCCGCGGTCAATATTAGCACAGTTGATCAGATGGATCTGTAATGGCGGCGTATCAATACATCTACGTAATGAAGGGCTTGAGCAAGACCTATGCCGGCGGGCGCGAGGTGCTGAAGGACATCTGGCTGTCGTTTCTGCCGGGGGCCAAGATCGGGGTGCTGGGAGCGAACGGCGCCGGCAAGTCGACCTTGCTGCGCATCATGGCGGGCGACGAGCGCGATTTTGCCGGCGAGGCTTGGTCGGCGGAGGGCGCGCGGGTCGGCTATCTGCCGCAGGAGCCGGCGCTCGATCCGACGAAGGACGTGTTCGGCAATGTCATCGAGGGCCTCGCCGAGACCAAGGCATTGCTCGACCGGTTCGAGGCGGTCAGCGCGCGCTTTGCCGAAGACCTCTCGGAAGCCGAAATGGATGCGCTGATCGCCGAGCAGGGCGAATTGCAAGAAAAGATCGACCAAGCAGGGGCCTGGGACCTCGACCGCACCGTCGAGATCGCGATGGACGCGCTGCGCTGCCCGCCGGGCGACGCCGAGGTCGCCAATCTGTCGGGCGGCGAGCAGCGGCGCATCGCATTGTGCCGGCTTCTGCTGCAGCGGCCCGACCTGCTGCTGCTCGACGAGCCGACCAACCACCTCGACGCCGAATTGGTCGCCTGGCTGCAGCGCTTTCTCGAAGACTACCCCGGCACTGTCGTGACCGTGACGCACGACCGCTATTTCCTCGACGAGGTCGCGGGGTGGATCCTCGAGCTCGATCGCGGCCGCGGCATCCCGTATGAGGGCAATTATTCGGGGTGGCTCGACCAGAAGCAGCAGCGTCTCGAGCAGGAGGGGCGACAGGAGGCGGCGCGCCGCCGCACGCTCGAGCGCGAGCTCGAATGGGTGCGGCAGAGCCCGCGGGCACGCCAGGCAAAAAGCAAGGCACGGCTTTCCGCGTATGATGCGCTGGTCGCGCAGAGCCGCGAGAAGGCCCCCGAGACGGCGCAGATCGTCTTGCCGCCGGGCCCGAGACTCGGCGACCTGGTGATCGAGGCGCAGCACGTCTCGAAAGCTTTTGGCGACCGGCTGCTGATCGAGGCGCTCGATTTCCGCCTGCCTCCGGGCGGCATCGTCGGGGTGATCGGCCCGAACGGCGCCGGCAAAACGACGCTCTTTCGCATGATCACCGGGCAGGAAACGCCGGATGGCGGATCGTTCCGGGTCGGCGACACCGTCAAGCTCGGCTATGTCGACCAATCCCGCGACACCCTCGCCGGGGCCAACACGGTGTGGCAGGAGATCTCGGACGGACAGGACGAGATCGATCTCGGCCGCCGCAAGATGGCCAGCCGCGCCTATTGCGCGCTCTTCAACTTTCGCGGGACGGACCAGCAAAAAAAGGTAGGCCAGCTGTCCGGCGGCGAGCGCAATCGCGTGCACATCGCCAAGATGCTGAAGACCGGCGCCAATGCGTTGCTGCTCGACGAGCCGACCAACGATCTCGACGTCGATACCTTGCGCGCTCTTGAGGAGGCGTTGCTCGACTATCCCGGCTGCGCCGTCATCATCACGCACGACCGCTGGTTTCTCGACCGCGTCGCCACCCACATCCTCGCCTTTGAAGGCGACAGCCAGGTGGTCTGGTTCGAGGGCAACTACGCCGATTACGAGGCCGACCGGCATCGCCGCCTCGGCGCCGCGGCCGATCAGCCGCACCGCATCCGCTACAAGCCCCTGACAAGAAACTGACCGCCGGCTTTAGCGCGTCTGGTGGTGGATGAAGTCGGTAATCAGCGCGAGGGCTCGCTGCGCGTCCGGTGAAGCGGGGTCGCGCGGGATAAAGGCGTGCGGCTGGCCGTTGAATTTGTGGAGCGCGATCGAGCCGCCGGCTTTGCTATAGGCGGCCGCGAAATTGGCGGCCATGTCGGGGGTCAGATTATCGTCGGCGGTGCCCTGCATGATCAGCGCGGGCGGCTTATCGACCGTCTCGCCGCGTTCCAGGATCAGCTGCGGGCTCCCTTCCGACATCGCTTCTTCGGACGGCCAGAACTGGTGGTGGGCTTCGACCAGCCGGTCGTTGCCGCGCTCGATGACTGCGCGATAGCGGGCGAGCGGATCGGCCACCGGCCAGCAGGCGACAGCAAATGCAAGACGCGCGTCGCCCCCCGGCAGCGGGGCCGAGGCATAGCGGTGGTCGCGCGGCCGCAGCGCGTTGAGCAGCAGGAGGTGCCCGCCGGAAGACGTGCCGAGCCCGCCGACCCGCTCCGGGCGCGTGGCGAACCGCTCGGCATTCGCCTTCAGAAAGCGGATGCCGAAATTCACGTCCGCCACCGTATCGGGGTAGCACGCCGCCGGCGGCATGCGAAAGTCGATCGACAGCACGGCGATGCCGTGGGCCGCCAGGTGTTCGGCGATCGAAACATTGTTGAACCGGTCGCCCGACGTCCAGGCGCCGCCATGCACTTCCAGCACCGCCGGAAACGGCGCCTGCCCTTGCGGGCGGTAAAACCGGGCGAGCAGCGGAACGCCTGTCGGGCGATGGTATTCGAGGTCTTCGGTATAGATCGGCATCGTCTGCGCTCCGGATCGGTTGATGCAGTCGTCTGATGGCGGAAACTTGCCCCGTGCTCCGAACCCAAACAAGGTCCGTGGTTTTGGAGCCGAGGCCGCCAGGCGGCAGGATCGCCGGACCGCTCTTCGCAAGCCGTCGCCCCCAGCCGGTGCTCGCTGTTTTTGCTGTTTTTTGCAGCGAAACATCAGCCATTCGCTCCACCCATTCGGTTTCGGGCGCCGGGGATCAGCCCTCCCCGAAGCTCCATGAGACCCGAACATTATGGCGATTTTAGCGCTGCTAATTTCCCAACAGGCTCGCTGCCGACGCGAGGTCGCCACGCATCCTCGGTGCAAACCCGCCCGGCCGACACTCCGTGCATAAGTCCAAAGGATATACGATCGGGTCTACCGCGGCATTGGGGGCGGCGGAGGCAATGTGCGCATCGGCAAAAGGGGGTGTGGGTTGCCGGTCGCAAACCAAATTCGAGTACGCCCACGACCGCGCGTCGAAAACGCGGGCCCGGGCATGCGCCAGCACTGCGCGAAAATGGTCCTTGCTGACCATTCCGCGCAGCGCCTTCAAGTCCTCGACCCCGCCGAACACCATGACGTGAAGGGACAGCGCCGAGCCAATGGAAATTGCCGAACGAAGGACGGCAAAGCGGCGAAATGCGCTGCGCTTTTCCGTGTTTCGTTTGCTGGTTATCGAATTAAAACTGCGTGGTGGCAAGCATTGACGCTCCGGTTGATCAGGTCTGACCCGTCGTCGAGAACCGTCTTTATGTTGACCCTGCAATTGCCGTTGCGATCGTCGACATCGACAATCACGGACCTACCGGGGAGCAGAAGCTCTGAACGCAGCAGATCCTCTCGCCAACTGTCAACGCCGTCGTCGTCCGAAACATAAATTTCCGCGATCGGTTGACGCGTATTGTTGGTAAGAACGACACGCCGCTCGTCGCTACTGGCGGGGGTCCCTGCCGCGCCCTGAAACAGGAAGAGCAGCGATACGGCTACCACCGTATTTGAAACGTTAAGCATCCTGCTCTCCAGCGTTTGCCCCGCGGATCGTCAAAAATTCGGCCGCCGCATGCGGCTAATTAGGGTCTGCCGAGCCTGTTGAATGTGAACTGCTTCACACCACTCCCCATTTTTTTTCAGAACTCCCGACAAAAGAAAAGCAGCGATCTTCATTGCGCGCGGCTCCACGGCCGGCACCCAGGCGAAGGCTCGACTCCCGCCCCTTTCCGGCCGAAGTCATCGCCGCGATGGTGTCCTCGTGACCGCTCGGACGCGGCGGGCTATGGTTCGCTTGATCCGCGCCCTGCGCGCGGGACGCGTCACGAGGCACTGACGGGAGGATGCGATATGAAAAGACGCCCGCGCGAGACCACGGGAGCGTTGCCGCGCCGCGCGGTGATGCGCGGCATCACCGCGGGTTCGGTCGCCGCGTATCTGGCGGGAGCGGCCGGACCAGGGGAGGCAGCGGAGGCGGGACCGTTTCCGCCGCATCCGCGGTGGAAATTCGTGTTCGTCAATCATGTGACGGCGAACCCGTTTTTCGTGCCGTGCCAATACGGCATCCAGGACGCCTGCGCGCTGCTCGGCTGCGATTATCAATGGACCGGCTCGGAGACGTCCGACGTGGCGCAGATGGTCAACGCGATGAACACGGCGGTTGCCGGCAAGGCAGACGCGATCGCGGTGTGCCTCGTCGATCCCAGAGGTTTCGACCGGCCGGTCGAAAGCGCGCTCGCGGCCGGCATACCGGTCTTCAGCTATAACGCTGACTCGAAGACCTCCAAGCGGCTCGCCTATATCGGCCAGGATCTGTTTTTGTCCGGCCAGATGATGGGCGAACGCATCGTCAAGCTGGTCGGCAAAGGCAAGGTCGCGATCTTCATCGCGACACCGGGACAACTGAATTTGCAGCCCCGCTTTGACGGCGCAATGGATTCGATCAAGAAATCGGGCGCCGATATCCAGGCGACAATGATCGCCACCGCTCCGGCCGCTAATGAGTTGCTGTCGAAGATCGACGCCTATTACATTGGCAATCAGGACGTGAAGGGGATGTTCGGCACCGGCGGCGGCGACACGATGAATTGCGGCCTCGTCAGCCGCAAATACAATCTCGCGGCCAAAGGTGTTCGCGCCGGCGGCTACGACATGCTGCCCCGCTCGCTGGAGGCGGTGCATGACGGCTTTCTCGATTTCGTGATCGACCAACAGCCTTACCTGCAGGGCTTTTACACGGTCATGGAGATGTTCGCGTGGAAGGTGTCGGGCGGCCTCGTCGGCCCGGCCGACATCGACACCGGCCTCAAATTCGTCACCAAGGACATCATCGACCCCTATCTCAACACCAAGACGCGGTACGAGGGCAGCGGCAAGGAGGCTCAGATCGTGCCGCACACCGGCGCGATCGGCGGCTGAGCCATTGTCCAGCCAAGCGCTGCAGGCGACCGGCTCGCCGCGCAGCCTCGCCCAGCGGGTGTACGCGCTGCTGCTGCGGCCGGAGGCGAGCGTCATCCTCGTCTCGGTGGCGCTCGTTGCTTATTTTGAAATCGCCAACGCCAATTTCGTCACCCCCGCCAACGTCCAGACGCTGTCGCAGTTCGTTGCCGCGCCGGTCATCATCGCCTGCGGCGAGATCATGCTGCTGATTTGCCGCGAGATCGATTTGTCGGTCGGCCAGGTGTTCGCGCTGGCGCCGTTCCTGATGGAGAACATCAACGATGTCGGCGTGCCGGAGCCGCTGGCCATCGTCGCGGCGCTGGCGGCCTGCGCGCTGATCGGGCTGACGATCGGGCTGATCACGATCGGGCTTCGCGTACCGTCGTTCATCACGACGCTCGGCATGCTGTTCCTGATCACCGGGCTGACCCTGACGATCTCGCGCGGCTACCCGGCGAATACGGCAGGCGGTCCGCTGCTGACCGGGATCATGGGGGTCTGGGCTATTCCGAAATCATCTGGGCGTTCGTGATCGTCGCGATCATGCATGTTGTGCTGCGCCACACGCGCTGGGGCCTGCACACGATCGCGATTGGCGGCAACATCATCGCGGCTGCCGAGGCTGGCATCGCGATCAACCGCATCAAGATCGCCAATTTCGTATTGACCAGCACCTTGGGCGGGTTCACCGGCCTGTTGGAGGCGTTCCGCGTTGGCTCGATCGACCCGCTGGCCGGCGGCAGCAACATCATGTTTCTCGGCGTCGCCTCGGGGGTCATCGGCGGCACCGCGATCGCCGGCGGGGCCGGCACGATCGTCGGCGGGCTCGTCGGCGGCATCATGCTCGGCGTGTTGCAGGACGGCTTTACGTTGCAGGGCATCAACGCCTTCACCTTTGACATCGTGATCGGCGCCGCGATCCTGATCGCGATGATCGCCAACATCCATCTCGCGCGATTGCGCGGCGGCGGCCCCGCATGACCGAAGGGCTGTCCGGGCGATTGGAACCCGTTGCGACGCTGCTGTCCCGCTCAACGAGAAATGAGCCTTGCGGCCAAGAAAACAGCCCCTCTCCGCCCTCTAGGGGGGAGAGGGAGGGGCCCCGGCGCGCGAGCGCCGGGGAGGGTGAGGTGGGAGCCGCCGCAACTTGCCTCCTCGGCCCCCCTCACCCCTCCCTCTCCCCGCGGCCAGCGGGGGGAGAGGAACTAAGACTAGACCGTCACGGCGAGACTGACCGCTCGATTTCCCCCGGGCAGCCCTTTCCATGACCGGGTCGAATGAAGCGATCCGCGCCGAGAAGCTGGTGAAGGCTTTCGGCAAGGTCACCGCGCTCGCCGGCGTGTCGCTAAATGTGAGTTGGGGCGAGACGCTCGGCATCCTCGGCGACAACGGCGCCGGCAAATCGACCCTGATCAAGATCCTGACCGGCTATCACCAGCCGGATTCGGGGCAAATGTTCGTAGACGGAAGGCAGGTAGAGCTCGCCTCGGTCGATCAGGCCCGCGCGCTCGGCATCGAGTGCGTCTATCAGGATCTGGCGCTGGTCAACGGGCTCAGCATCTACCACAACATGTTTTTGAACCGCGAATTGCTGCGGAGAGGGCCGCTGCGGCTCCTGAACCATCGCGAGATGCGGCGGCGCGCGGCCGAGGCATTGGCGGAAATCGGCGTCGACGTGCCCTCGGTCGAGCTCGCGGTCGGCGCGCTCTCGGGCGGCCAGCGCCAGGCGATCGCGGTGGCGCGCGCGGTCTATTCGAAGGCGCGCATCTTGCTGCTCGACGAGCCGCTCGCGGCGATGGGCGCGCGCGAGGCGCGGCTGATCATCGGGCTGATCGAGAGGCTCCGCGCGCGCGGCGACATCGCCATCGTGATGATCGCGCACAATTACGCGCAGACCTTGGAGATCTGCGACCGGGTGATCCTCATGCAGCACGGCGAAGTCACCTTCGAAAGCCAGGCCGCGGCGACCTCGGCCGAAGAGCTGTTGGAGATCGTCCGCCGCGAATACCGCGCGGTCCGCACTGGGTGAATTCGCCGCCGCCCTGCGCTATTTTCGATAAAGCGACTGAGAGGAGCGCGCGATGACCGACACGGCGACGGTAGCCCTTGGCGAGGATTATCCCGAGCTGCGCGATTCCGTGCGCAAGATCTGCGAGCGCTTCCCCGGGGAGTATTGGCGCAAATTGGAGGCGGAACAGGCCTATCCGACCGAGTTCATCACCGAATTGACGCAGGGCGGGTTTCTCGCTTCGCTGATCCCCGAGGAATATGGCGGCTCGGGGCTGCCGTTGCGCGCCGCCGCTGTGATCCTCGAGGAGATCAATGCCTCGGGCTGCACCGCGAGCCAAGGCCACGCCCAGATGTACATCATGGGCACCGTGTTGCGGCACGGCAGCGAGGAGCAGAAACAGCGCTATCTGCCGAAGATCGCGTCCGGCGAATTGCGGCTGCAGGCGTTCGGGGTGACCGAGCCGACTACCGGCTCCGATACGACGAAGCTCAAGACCCGGGCGGTCCGCCAAGGCAACCACTACGTCATCAATGGGCAAAAGGTGTGGACGTCGCGCGCCCGGCATTCCGACCTGATGCTGCTCTTGGCGCGCACCACCCCGGTCGACGAAGTGAAGCGCCGCACCGACGGCTTGTCCGTCTTTCTCGTCGATCTGCGCGAGAACCTTGGGAACGGCGTGGAGATCCGCCCGATCGAGGCGATGATCAACCACAACACGACCGAGGTGTTCTTCGACAATCTCGAAGTGCCGCCCGAGAACCTGATCGGCGAGGAAGGCCAGGGCTTCCGCTACATTCTCGACGGGATGAACGCCGAGCGCATTCTGGTCGCGCAGGAATGCATCGGTGACGGCCGCTGGCTCTTAAAGAAGGGCATCGATTACGCCAAGGAGCGCATCGTCTTCGACCGGCCGATCGGCCAGAATCAAGGGGTGCAGTTCCCGCTGGCCCACGCCTATGCCGAGCTCGAGGCGGCCGACATGATCTGCCGCCGCGCCGCCGCCCTCTTCGATGACGGCAAGGAATGCGGCGCCGACGCCAACATGGCCAAATTGCTCGCGTCCGAGGCCACCTGGCACGCCGCCGAGGCGACCTTCGCGACTTTCGGCGGCTTCGCCTTCGCCAAGGAATACGACATCGAGCGCAAATGGCGCGAAGCCCGCCTCTACCAGACCGCGCCGATCTCGACCAACCTGATCCTCGCCTATCTCGGCCAGCACGTCCTCGGCATGCCGCGGTCCTATTGAGTGCTGCGCCGCCGCACCTTCATCACCGCCGCAGCAGCTGCGGCCCTACCTAGTCCGATGGCGGCTGGTGAGGCCGGTGATCTGGCGCCGCACGATCCAGCCGAAGGGCGCGGCGGTGTGGTCGTCTGGAGGACAATGGTCCCGCCGCATCCCGGTGTTCCATCGCTCAATGGCCACACTGATACGGTTCCCGACATTGTTGGGCGACTCGGCACGCCAATCGATCTCGCGATTTTCACTGAAGGCAATCATTTCCCGGCCCTGCTGGGCGGCGAGATCATCGAGCCGTTCCGTACCTGGGCGCCGGCGCAGGCAGAATATGCCGCGCTCGCGCTCGACAACATCGTGGTCGTCACATTGCCGCAGCCGATGATCGTCGGCATTCTCCTCGGAGGCGGCATCTCGCTCGGCAATCTAACGCTGGAGGTGAGCCGGGCCAGCGGATTTTATCCAGATATCGTCATGGGCGGCGCCGCGCCGCTGGCGCAGCTGCATAGGGCGTCGATCGTCGGGCCCGCGGCGCGCGTTTTTGCCCAAAATCGCGGGTTCTCATTGGTGGTCGCGGCCGGCAACCCGCTCGCGGTTCGGACACTCGATGATCTTGCACAGCCGGGGATGCGTGTCGTCTTAGCAAGCGAAAGCGAGCCTGGGGCGCGCCGCCAATACATCTCCGCGCTGGATGCCCTGGTCGGCGAAGACGCTGCGAGATCCATTCTCGCCCGTGAACTCGTCACCTTTCCGGGTCGCCTGGGCATCCAGCACCGCGATGTGCCGCAGGCGATAGCGACCCGTTGCGCCGATGTCGGCATCATCTTTCACCACCTCGCGCGCTATTTTGCGGGAGCCTACCCGCAGCTGTGCACAATGGTCGCCGTGCCGGGAGCGGATAAATTCTCTTCGCAGATCGCGATGGTCTCTTCGCTCGCACCATTGCGCGCGCAAGCCGCCAAGGCCTTCTCGGAGTTCTTCTTGGGGGTCGCTCGCGAGGTCTATCCGAGATATGGGTTCGCCGCGCTCAGCGAGGCGGAGTTTGGCGCCACGGTCAAGTTCGGCTGATCGGCGCCTCAGCCGGTCGCGGCCGCGAGCGCGATCCAGAGCGCGGCGTGATTGATGGACCAGATTGGTGCTGACTTCAAACTCATGACGCAGGGTATCTGCGGATGACGCCGGCCTCGCTGTTCGGGTAAGATCCGCGTTCGGGTCAGGCTCGCGCCGGAGCGCGGGGTGACGGCGGGTTGGATTGCCAACAGATAAGGAGGCGGCATGCTGGCGATGTGGGTGAAGGTTCGGGTGAAACCCGATGGGCGCGAACGCTTTCTGAAGGCGATCGAGGTGGATGCCCTCGGCTCCGAGCGGGACGAACCGGGCTGCATGCGTTTCAACGTCCTTCAGGACGCGCAGGACCAGAACGTCTATTATTTCTACGAGGTCTACCGGGACGAGGCGGCGCTGGACGCGCATCGGGCGGCGCCCCACTACGCGGTCTGGCGCGCCGCCGCAGACACCTTGGACGGTGCGCCCGAGGCGACGCGCTGCCAGACCGTCTTTCCCGCGGCGGCGGGGTATTGGGAGCGGAAAAGCTCCTGAACCACCGCTCGTTGATGGGCTCGCCGTTGTTGCAGCCATCAACATTCTCGGAACGAGCATGGCCAGCCACGCGGGCGGGCAGTTCGATGGGCAACGGGTCGGAACTGCTCCCGAAGCCTTCTCCGGAACCTTCGGCAGCGTCTGCGGTCGGCGAAACGTGACCGGGGCACGTGCGACGAGTGGAAGAAACGGCTGATGCGATAGCTGCAGCTTCGCAACGCGGCGACGAAAGCACAGCACCGAGCTCGCCTCCCGGCGCATTTGGGCTGCTCGTCTCGTGGCGCTTTGGACCGCTGTTCGCGACCCAGTTCCTGTCGGCGTTCAACGACAATGCCTTGCGCAATGCGCTGGTGCTGATGATCGCCTACCGGGCGGATGTGGCGGCGCAAACCTCGGCGCAAATCATGATCCCGCTCGCCGCTGGGCTCTTCATGCTGCCGTTCTTCCTGTGCTCGGCGACCGCCGGCCAGATCGCCGACGAGTTGGACAAGGCATCGATGATCCGACTGATCAAATTGATCGAGATCCCGGTGATGCTGATGGCCGCCGGAGGGGTCCTCGCCGGCAGCGCGGCGGTGCTGCTGGCGCTGCTGTTCACGATGGGGATCGTCGCGGCGTTCTTTGGGCCGCTCAAATACGCGATCCTGCCGGATCTCCTCGCCCCCGAAGAGCTGCTGCCCGGCAATGCGCTGGTCGAAGCCGGAACCTATATCGCGATCCTCCTCGGCACGATCGCCGGCATGCTGATTGCCACCCGGCATGGCTCGGTGGCTGTCGCGGGGCTGATCGTCACAGTGGCGCTCGCCGCCTGGGTGGCCAGCTGGAAGATACCGCGCACGACACCCGCAGCCTGCCGAGGCGCGGCGCGCTGGGACTTGTTCGCGGCGACGGTTCGGGTGACCCGGCAGGCTGCGCAGGAACCCGGACCGTTCCGCTCGATCCTCGGCATCTCATGGTTCTGGCTGGCCGGTGCAACTTATCTGTCCCAATTCCCGGCCTATGTCCGCTTCATCCTCGGAGCGCAAGCGTCGGTCGTGACCCTGTTCCTGACGTTATTTTCGGTCGGGATCGCGTTTGGCTCGCTGTTGTGCAATCGCCTGCTCGCCGGCAGGCTGAGCGCGCGCTGCGTCCCCTGGGGAGCACTCGGGATCGGTCTGTTCTCGATCGATCTGTGGCTCGCCAACCCGCCGCCCTCAGGAGCCGGAGAGCTCATGACCTTTGCGGCGTTTCTCGGCAACCCCCTGAATTGGCGAATTCTCGCCGATCTGTTCGGCATCGCCGCCTCGGGCGGGGTTTTTGTCGTGCCGCTCTACGCACTGCTGCAGGCCATGACCGAACGCGAGCACCGCGCCCGGGCGATCGCGGCGAACAACATCGTCAATGCCGCCGCGATGGTGATCTCCTCGGCCGCAACGATGGCGCTGATCGCCATCGGCGTCGGCATCCCCGGGCTGTTTTTGCTGACCGGAGCCGCGACGCTCGCCGTCGCGGTGCAGTTTTGGCGCATGCTGCCCCGGCTCACCGTGGCCCAGTCTACTTGACGCAGCGCGCAATAGGCTCCAGGGCAGTGCCACAATCTCGCGAAGGGCCGCGCCGGCGGTCTGCCGAAGCGAGCGTGCCGGCACTGCGGCCCGCCCCGCGACCCGCAGCCCAGCGAGCCGGAACAAGAGCGCCGCGCGCGGCAGGTGAACGCGGTCACTGACGAGCAGCACAGAGCCTAGCCCCCGCGCGCCCAGCAGCCGCGCGGTCTCGCGCGCATTCTCGAAGGTATCGCGGGAAACGGGGTCGACCAGCATTGCGGCCTCGGAAACCCCGTGAGCAATCGCCGCGCGCCGCATGATTTCCGCTTCGGGCAGCGGTCCGCTACCGCCGCCCGAGAGCACGAGCAGCGGGGCCGCGCCTGCCTCGAAGAGCCGGATGCCAACCGCCAACCGTCGCTTTAGCGCCGTCGAACCAGGGCAGCCAAGGACGACGATGGCATCGGGCTCAGAGCATTTGCCCGCCATCGACGGCGATATTCTGGCCGGTCACCCAGCTGGCGAGCGGCGAGCTCAGGAACAGCGCGACCTGCGCGATTTCCTCCGGCCGGCCTAGCCGGCCGAACGGGATGCTCCTGAGAATGCCGGCGTAAAGGGTCGGATTGTTGGCCTTGGCCCGTGCCCAGGTGCCGCCGGGGAATTCGATCGAGCCGGGGGCGATGCAGTTGACCCGGATCCGCTTGCGCGCGAGCGAGGCGGCCTGGGTCAAGGTGTATTCCAGGATCGCGGCCTTGACGGCGCCGTAGGGTGGCGTGCGGACCGAAGCTCGAAACCCCGAGATAGAGGAGATGTTGAGGATCGAGCCTGCCTCGGATTTTTCGAGGTAGGGCAGCGCCGCCCGCGTCGCCCGCACCGTTGCCAGCAGATCGACCGAGATGCTGGCTGCCCATCCGGCTTCGTCGTCGCTGGTCCCGAAACCCGAGGCATTGTTGACGAGTATGTCGATCCCGCCGAGCGCATCGGCCGCTTCTGCGATATAACGCGGAACTGCCTCGGCATGCGAGAGGTCGCAGACCGCGGCATGCGCGGCGCCGCCATGCCGGGCGATCTCGTCGCGGGTGGCGGCGAGCGCCTCGGCGCCGCGCGCGCAAATCGACACGCCGGCGCCGGCCTCGGCAAAGGCGAGTGCGATCGCGCGCCCGATGCCCCGGCTGCCTCCGGCGACAATGGCGCGCTTGCCGGCAATATCGATCTTCATGCTTCCTCCTCGGGGTCGTGCGGCGCAGCATGCGCTCCTGAACACAGCAACGGAAGGGCTTAGCCGATGATCAAGAGCGTCTCGCTGCTGACCCGCAAGGCGGGGCTGTCGCACGAGCAATTCGTCACGCACTGGCTGGAGGTGCACGCGCCGCTGGCTCATGCGGTACCGGGACTGCGCCGTTATGTGCAGTCGCACATTGTCGGCGAGCGGACCCGGCCCGACATTCCGGCGACGGATGTCGAAGTCGATGGAGTTGCCGAAACCTGGTACGACGATCTGCCCGCCATGGAGCGCGCCAGTGCCTCTCCCGAAGGCAAGGCGCTGCATGCCGACGGCGCCCTCTTCATCGGCCGGATAAAAAGCTTCATGACCGAGGAGAAGGTGATCATCCCGCGGGAGTGAAGAGGCTTCTCCCTCTCCGCCCCTGCGGGCGGAGAGGGTCGCGGTGAGGTGGGGGAGGCCGGCTCCCGATATGGATCCCGGCCTGCGCCGGGAAGGCGTGATATGCAGCCAATGGCGTTACACCCTCCTTCGCCGGGAAAGCGCGGAGGGGACGTCGAGCTGCATCAACTGAATGAATTTGTGCACTAATATCGCTTTCTATTCTTGGCAATAACCTCTCGCGTCTAATTGCGATCAGCCTTCTGTTGCGGGTCGCCGTTTCGCTGCGTTCCTATCCCTTGATCACAGTACATCTGAATAGGCAGTAATCAGCGATCACGTCACCTGGGGATCGTTTTCTTTGGCCCGAAATTCGCCGGGTTGCCACAATATCTGGTTGATTTTATCTTAAGGGCACTCTCACGGGAATGACAATGACTGAAAAAGACCTCCGCTACCTGACCGGCTTTGGCAACGAGCACGCGACAGAGGCCCTACCGGGTGCGCTCCCCGAGAAGCAGAATGCGCCGCAACGGCCGCCCCTGGGTCTTTATACCGAGCAGATCTCGGGCACCCCGTTCACCGCGCCGCGCGGCGAAAACCGGCGATCTTGGCTCTATCGCATCCGGCCTTCGGCGATGCACCCGCCGTTTCGCCGGATCGATAACGGTCTCATCCGCAGCGCGCCGATCGACGACGCGTTGCCACCGCCGAACCGGCTGCGGTGGAACCCGCTACCTTTCGCGGAGGAACCGGCGGATTTCATTGACGGGCTCGTCACGATGGGCGGCAACGGCGATGCGAGCGTGCGGTGCGGCGTTGCGATCCACATCTACCGCGCAACCAAGCCGATGCAGCACCGCGTTTTTTACAACGCCGACGGCGAGTTGCTGATCGTCCCACAGCTGGGGAGGCTACGGCTTGCCACCGAGCTCGGCGTGATCGCGGTAAGACCTGGTGAAATCGCGGTCGTTCCGCGCGGCATCAAATTCCGCGTCGATCTGCCGGATGGGCGCGCACGAGGCTATGTCTGCGAAAATTACGGCGCCCTCTTCCGGCTGCCCGAATTGGGTCCGATCGGCGCCAACGGCCTCGCCAACCCGCGCGATTTCCGCTCGCCGGCCGCGGCCTTCGAAGACCCCGACGAGCCTTGCGAGGTGGTCGCCAAATTCGAGGGCAATTTGTGGGCGACCGAACTCGACCACTCGCCGCTCGATGTCGTCGCCTGGCACGGCAACTACGCGCCCTATGTCTACGATCTCGCGCTCTTCAATACGATCGGCACGGTCAGCTTCGACCACCCGGACCCGTCGATCTTCACCGTCCTGACCTCACCGAGCGAAGTGCCCGGCACCGCCAATTGCGATTTTGTGATTTTTCCGCCGCGCTGGCTGGTGGCGGAACACACCTTCCGCCCGCCCTGGTTCCACCGCAACTACATGAACGAGTTCATGGGCCTCGTGCACGGCGTTTATGACGCCAAGGCCGAGGGGTTCGCCCCAGGCGGCGCCTCGCTGCATAATTGCATGTCCGCTCACGGCCCCGATCGCGCCACCTTCGAGAAGGCGGTTGCGGCCCATCTCGCGCCGCAGAAGATCGAGGACACGCTCGCCTTCATGTTCGAGACGCGCCTCGTGATCCGTCCGACCCGCTTCGCGCTCGAAACCGATGCGTTGCAGCGCGATTACGACTCGTGCTGGTCCGGGTTTGAGAAGCTGTTTCGCGGATAATCTTCACCGAGGCACGGAGCGGCAGTTTTCCGTCGTCCCGGCGAAAAGAGGCTGTAATTAAAATCGGCAGCATTCTCCAATCGTCGTCCCCGCGAAAGCGGGGACCCAGGGGCAAGTAACTGAAATCCCTGGGTTCCCGCTTTCGCGGGAACGACGAAACGAGAGATCTGCGCGGCACCGGCGGATTTCGTGACAGCCTCGAAAGCCGGGACCCATTGCCGCGATGGAGACCGGCTTTCGCCGGTATGACGAGGTCTCGTCTTGCCGCCTCCGCCTCTGTGGAGAGGATTATTTTACCGCCGAGAAACTGGTTGGCTGCAGGATAGAATTCTCGACACGCGCCACGATCGCGCCGTTCTTCTCGGTCTCGGCGCGCTTGGTGTGCCATTCCGGGTCGGCCTGGAACGCGTTCCATTTCTTTTCGCGGTCGGCGAGCGACTCCCATTGGAGCAAGTAGTAAAGAGCCTGGTTCGAATCGCCAATCGCCGTGGTCCAGAAGCCGGCCTGCTGGATGCCATGGCGCTGCCAGATTCCTAAGGTGATCGTGTCGAACCGCTTCAACAGATCCGGAAGGCGGCCCGGCACACAGTGGTAGATGCGCAGTTCGTAAAGCATATCTTTTCCTTTACTTTACCGACGAGAAGGTAGTGGGCTGCAGGATCGTGTTGGTAATCGAGGCGACGATCTGACCGTTCTTTTCGGTCTCGGCTCGTCCCGCAACCCATTCCGGGTCGGCCTGGAACCCGGCGAATCGCTTAGCCCTATCATCAAGCGATTCCCATTTGAGCATGTAATAAAGGTCCTGGTTTGAGGGTCCGATCGCCACGGTCCAGAACCCGGCCTGCTGGATGCCGTGCTTTTTCCAAAGCGGCAAGGTGAGCGTGTCGAATCGCTTTATGAGGTCCGGAAGGCGGCCCGGCACGCAGTGATAAACCCGCAGCTCGTAGATCATCTCTCTTCCTCCTTTGGGTGGTTTCAGGAAAGTTTCAGTGCAGTCGCGCTTCGACCCACGCGGCTGCGTCGAGCAGCGCCTCGTCGCGGAAGCGCTGACCGACCAGCTGAATGCCGAGCGGCAAACCGCTGCGGCCGTTGCCGGCCGGCAAGGTCACGCACGGCGTCCACGCCAAGGTCCAGATCGCATTGAAACGGGCGTCGCCGGTCGATCCGAGGCCCTTGGGAGCTTCACCGGGGGCGCTCGGGGCGAGCAGCAGGTCAACCTCGGTGAAGATATCGTCGAGGTTGCGGCGAAACGCCTCCGCCGTCTCGATTGCCTCGACATAGGCGGCGAGCGGCAGCGCGCGGCCGGGCGCCAAGAGACCTTCACGCAGCGCCGGGCTCAACTTCTCGCCGTGCACTTCGTACTCGTAGGCATAATTGCGCGCCGCTTCGAACTCGAAGATACGCCGATGGTGGTCGAGGATGTCCGCCGGGGTGACCGCGATCTCTCGCACCTTGGCACCTGCGGCTCTCAGCACTTCGGCGGTGCGCTGGAGCAGCGCATGGGTATCCCCATCGGCGTGCTCCCAGGCGGGAGTGCGGCAAAAACCGATCCGCGGGGCAGCGGAGGCGCGGTCGACCCGATGCGGCTCCTGTGCCAGCAGCACGCCGCGGAGCAATGCGACGTCCTCCAGGCTGCGGCAGATGATCCCCAGGGTGTCGAGATTGTGGCATTGCATCTTGACGCCGACCCGGCTGAACTCGCCAAAGCTAGGTTTGTAGCCGATGACGCCGCAGAACGCCGCCGGGCGGATCACCGACCCGCCCGTCTGGGTGCCGAGCGCCAGCGGCACTTGGAAATCGGCTACCGCTGCGGCCGAGCCGCTGGACGAGCCGCCGGGCGTGTGCTCGGCATTGTGCGGATGGACGGTCGGTCCCGGGTGCCGATTGGCGAACTCGGTCGTCACCGTCTTGCCGAGGATGATGCCCGAGGCCGCGCGGATCAGCGCGACGCAGGCGGCATCGGCAAAGGGCCGATGGCGGGGATAGATCGGTGAGCCATGTCCGGTCGGCATATCGACGGTGTCGATGATGTCCTTGATCCCGACCGGAACGCCGGCCAGCCGGCCCTTGCGTCCGGCGCGGTCGACCGCGCGAGCTTGCGCGATCGCCTGCTCCGGGTCGAGCCACGCCCAGGCCTTGATCTCGGCGCCGGCGCGGACCTGCTCGAGGCAGGCGCGGGTCAGCGCCTCGGCGGTCAGGGTGCCAGCCGTCAGCTGGGCGACCGCCTCGCTGGCCGTCAGATGCTCGGGGCTGTTCATTGGCGTTCTCCCCCGCCGAGCCGCTCTTCGACCCAGAGCGCGACCTGGAGCAGAAGCTCGTCGGCATGCCTGCGGGTAACCAGCTGGATACCGACCGGCAAGCCGTTCGGGCCGCTTCCGGCCGGCAACGTCAAACACGGCATGTAAAGCTGCGTCCACAGAGCATTGAAAACTGCCGAGCCGGTACCGGCGAGCCCGCGCGGGGCTTGGCCGGGAGCCGGCAGTGTCAGGATCGCATCGAAGCCCGAGGCCCAGCCTTGCGCGGCCCTGCGCGCCTTTTCGGCTCCGCGGCAGGCCGCACGAAAGGCGTCGAGCGTAAGCTCGCGGCCGAGTGCGATTTTCTCGTTGCGCAGCTCCGGGCTCAGCAGGGCCTCGTGCCGGTAGAGTTCGGGCATGTGGTTGCGCAAGCCCTCAAACGACCCGAGGACGCGCTGCCACTCGTCCGCTTGGACGCATTCCGCCGGCAGCTCCGTCTCGTCGAGAGCAGCACCCGTGGCAGCGAGACGTTCGGCCGCGCCCTCGAGCACGGCCCTGCCCTCCGGCTGGGCGTCGTTCCAGTGCGGGCCGCGGCATAGGCCCAGCCTTGGCGCAGTTTGCGGGATCGTTGGCGCCGTATAGGGGATCGCCATCATCGCCGCGCGGAATAGCGCAATGTCGCCGACCGACCGCGCCATGATGCCGACCGTATCGAGCGTTTCGGTGTTGATCCGCATGCCGGCCGGCGGAAACAGCCCGAAACTCGGCTTGAACCCGACGACGCCGCAATAGGCCGCGGGCCGGATCACGGAGCCGCCGGTCTGCGTGCCGATCGCGAGCGGCACCATGAAGTCGGCAACCGCCGCCGCCGAGCCGCTCGACGAACCGCCCGGGGTAAAATCGGGATCGTGCGGGTTCGTCGTCGGGCCGGGATGACGATTGGCGAATTCGGTCGTGACCGTCTTGCCGAGCAGGATGCCGCCGGCGGCGCGCGGCAATGCCGCCGCGCTCGCATCACTCCCGGGCCGGCTGCCGACATAAATCGGCGAGCCGTAAGTCGTCGGCATGTCGGCGGTATCAAAAATATCCTTGATGCCGAACGGCACACCCTTGAGCAGAGTGTTTCGCCGTGTTTTGTCGAGCTCGCGCGCCCTGGCCAACGCCGATTCCGCGGCCAAGTGGCTCCACGCGCGCACCACCGGCTCGCGTTCGGCGATCCGCTCGAGGCAGCTGCGGACTATGGCCTCGCTCTTCAACTCGCCGCCCTCGACCAGGCGAACCAAGCTGGTGGCGGAAAGACGATGTGGTTCGACTTTCGGCATGAAGGTATCCCCGGGCCGATAACGCTATTCTATTTAGCCACAGTGCGACGCCAAGCGCATGCGGGAATTGCGGGCGCCTATTTGCCCGCTCTGCAGAGATCGTCCATAACTTCATCCGCCCGGTCGCAATGATGTCACTACCCGCAAGCCCTCCCGATTTCCCGGTACCGCCGCTGCGGGCCGGCAATTATTCAGCCGAGGTCGTCGCCGGTCCCAGAGGACCCCTCGCGGTCTATCAATTCGCATTCGAGGCGCGGGGCGGCCGGCGGCTGCTCGTCTTGAAGCTCGACCATTACGGCGACTTCCTGATCGGGTTGCCCGCCCTGAAAAGGCTCCGCCAAGTCTTCCCGACGGATCACATCACGCTGGTTTGCGGATCATGGAACGCCGAGCTCGCGCGGCGGCTCGGCGTTGCAAACGAGGTTCGTGCCTACGATTTCTTCCCCGAAAACGGAGCCTTGTGGGCCGGGCAGCCTTTCGAGGACTTGCCGCGGTTCCGCGAAGTCTGCAGCGGCGGTTTCGACATCGCGATCGACTTGCGGGTGGATGAGGACACCCGTTTCCTGCTCGAACATGTCGAGGCCGGGACGCGGTGCGGGATAGGCCTGCGAGCCCGCTACCCGTTTCTGGACATCGTGCTGCCGCCGCAATTCGAGCGGCGCGAGAGTGAGGGCCGCTGGATCTCGATCGAGCCTGACCGGTTCGAATCGTGCATGCCGAGACGGACGCCATTCTTCCACGAGAACGATTTCTCGGTCACCAACACGCATCTCGTCTTCGGACCATACATCCTCCTGCCGCGAGGCAGATTTCGAGCACATTTTGGACTATGCCTGCTGACGGCGCTGCCGCGCGTTTCACGGGTTAGGTTGGTGATCGATGCGACCCGGAACGCGGGTTCCGAGACGGTCGCGACCGGACGAGTCTCGTGGTTGCATAGCGGAGAGCCGCGTGACGCGGTGCTCGAATTCGCCAATGACGACCCCGGCGCCCTCTACGAATTCCGCATACACGCGCGGGGGCGTCCCATTCGCTCCCGTTTGCGGTTTTTCGGGGTCCGGATCGAGTTGATCGCGGGGTCCAGCGCGCGGTTCAAGCGCGCGGAACTGCATATCGGCGAACAACTCTCGTTGCTCGTAGATTTGGTCGAACAGCGAACGCGCAATCTGTATCCACGCGACCTGTTCGCCGGAAGGCTCCCCAAATTCGAGAGTCCGGGAGCGGGCGCCTCGGCGAAGCAGGTCGTCATTTCACCAGTCAGCAATTCGGAATTGCGCGACTGGGGAATGGCGAATTACGCTCGACTGATCGCGCTGCTGCTCGACAGGGCGGAATGCCGGATCGTCCTCGTCGGCTCCGCCGCGCAGCATCGCCAACTCGAGCGGATTACGGAGGAGAACGGACGGGACCCCCGCATCACCAATGTTGCTGGCGCCAGCGACTGGTTTGAAACCGCTGAAATCGTCCGAGCGGCGGATCTGGTGATTGCCAATAATTCGGGGGTCGCCCACCTCGCGGCGGCTTGCGGCACGCCGACCCTCGCCATCTATTCCGGCAGTCACCAACCCCAGGAATGGGGGCCGCGCGGCGATCGAATCCACGCCATCATGGCGCTGGTGCCCTGCTCGCCCTGCGGTTACGACAAGCTCGAGGAATGCCCGAACGACCATTTGTGCATGAAGCAGATCGCGCCGGAAACCATCGCCGACCAAGCCATCGCGATGCTATCGGGCATATCGCATAATCGGTCACAGAATCATGCACACCCTGCGAACCCTGTGAAATTTTAAATTTAAGAGAACGAGCGGAATTGGGGGATGAGCCACAACCAGCGTCTTTCGCGCGAGGACGTAATAAACGCCTACAAGTTTATCCTCGGACGTGCGCCGGAGAGCGAGCGAGTGATCGATGGACACCGTGCGTATGGGACTATCGACCAGCTGCGTCTCGCGTTCCTCATGTCGAGCGAATTTCGCAAGCGATTTCAGCACTTGGTGGGCTCGACACCAAGGGGACGTGGGCGCAAACCGGGATCATTGTTTCGCGGGCTATATCGCGGTCTGGTGGGGTCTACGGTCGACGCCGGGGGGCTTCCCGAGATCCGGAAGCACCAGCGTCCGCAAGACCCGCCGCCTGCCACGGCGATGCCTCCTGAACTGCAGAAGCTCCAGTATTTGCAAACGGCCCGAGTGGACGAGAACCCCGGGATAGAAGCAGGTCGCAATATTGGCGCTGGCTACCTCAGGGGAACCGGGTTGGAGTACGGAAAGCTCGTCCCGTTCATCGAGCACGATCCCGACTGGATTGCTGCGATCGCCGCGTCCCGCGGCAGAAGCATAGTTGCGCCGCACCGCCTTATGAACCTTTTTGTGATTATCAAATACTCCGAAATGCCCGGGAACATCATCGAATTCGGGGCTTACACCGGTGGTTCCGCCATATTTATGGCCGCCCTGAGCAAGCGGCTCGGCAAGGCTTCCAAGGTATTCGCCCTCGACACTTTCACGGGCATGCCGGATTCTGATCCGTTGCTGGATATGCACGGGGCTGGTGACTTCCCCGCAAATTTCGACGAGCTGCAGCTGCTAAAATCGGAGCTGCAGCTCGACAACCTGATCTTGATCAAGGGGCTGTTCCAGGATGGCGTTCAACAGATCCCGGCCGAAGAGCGACGGTTCTATCTTTCACATGTCGATTGCGACATTTATACGTCCGTCAGATTTTCTATTGCTTTTACTAAGGAGCACACGGTCCCGGGAGCTTACATCATCTTCGATGACCCGCTCACCAGTAACTGCCTGGGGGCGCTGAAGCCTGTGGAACAGGATTTGGTCCAGAAAGAAGGGCTGTTTGCCGAGCAGGTTTATCCTCACCTTGTCTATCGGTTCCCTCCGCTGGGACGCTAGCTCTACAATGGCCACCGGCAAACGGAGCGCAGCGATCAAAAAGCTGGGCATCAGGGCCGCGCCGCGGCAGAGTTGAGGAGAGCCAAGCGCCAACTTTGGGAGGAGCCAAGCAATGCCACAATCCGCGATACCCGCCGGGACGCCATGCGCCGGTTCGGCCGGAGTGGCTGAACAAGCGCCGGGAAGAGATCCTCGAACCGGATCTGCCGATCGTCGATCCGCACCATCATCTGTGGGACCGGCCCGGCAACCGCTACCTGTTCCAGGATCTTCTCGAAGATGTCGGCAGCGGACACAACATCGTCGCGACCTGCTTCGAGGAATGTCGTGAAATGTACCGGGCCGACGGGCCGCAGGATCAGAAATCGCTCGGCGAGACCGAATTCGTCAACGGCGTCGCGGCGATGAGCGCGTCGGGCAAATACGGGCCGGCGCGCTGTTGCGCCGGAATCATCGGCAATGTCGATCTGCGCATCGGCAGCCGCGCCAAAGGCATCCTCGAGCATCACGTCGCGGTCTCGGGCGGCCGGTTCAAAGGCATCCGCAACGGTGCGACGTGGCACGAGGAGCCGAGCCTTTCGATCTACTGCTCCGGCGCCCCTCAGGGGCTCTACCGCGACCGCAATTTCCGCGAGGGGTTCGCCGGGCTCGCCTCGCTCGGCCTCGCCTTCGACGCCTGGCTGTTTCATACGCAACTGAGCGATGTCGCGGATTTGGCGCGCGCCTTTCCGCAGGCGACGATCGTGCTCAACCATGTGGGCGGGGCACTCGCGATCGGCCCCTACGCAGGCAAGGGCGAGGAGGCGTTTGCGGAATGGCGCGCCGGGATCCGCGAGGTCGCGAGCTTCCCCAACACTTACGTCAAGCTCGGCGGGCTCGGCATGAAATTGACCGGCTTCACATTTTTCGAAAACGACATGCCGCCCTCCTCGGAAGACCTCGAAAAGGCGTGGCGCCCCTATATCGAGACCTGCATCAGCGCCTTCGGCCCGCAGCGCTCGATGTTCGAGAGCAATTTTCCGGTCGATAAAGGAATGTGCAGCTACCCGGTGATGTGGAACGCCTTCAAGCGCATCGCCGCCGGCTGCTCCGCCGACGAAAAGACCGCGTTGTTCAGCGGTGCTGCGAAGAAGGCCTATCACTTGCCGCTGTGACGGCGCCTGCAGCGGAGGAAACCTAGGCGGCCGACAGGACCTGGCCCAATGAGTATTCTCTCCTATGACACGGAGGCCTTGGCGCGTCTATGCCGCAGCCACCGTATTCGCCGTCTCGCGCTCTTCGGCTCGGTGCTCAAAGGCAGCGACCGGCCCGACAGCGACGTTGATTTCTTGGTGGAGTTCGAGCGGGATGCCGTCCCGGGCCTTCTCGGAATGGCCGAGATCGAGGCCGAGTTGTCAGCGCTCCTAGGCCGGCCGGTGGACTTGCGGACCGCAAACGAACTCAGTCCGCATTTCCGCCAGGCCGTCGAACGCGCGGCCGAGGTCCAGTTTGCCGCCTGACGATCGAATCCGCCTCCTCCACATGATCGAGGCGGCAGAAACGGCGTGCGGCTTCGTCTTGAGCAAAGCGCGGGGCGACTTAGATGCCGACCGTATGCTGGTCTTTGCCCTGGTGCGGGCGATCGAGATTGTCGGAGAGGCCGGCAGCAAAGTGAGCACGCCGACGCGGCAAGCCGCTTCCGACATTCCCTGGTCATTGATCGTCTCGATGCGCAATCGGTTGGTCCACGCTTATTTTGATGTCGATCATGAAGTCGTCTGGCAAACGGCTACCGAAGAGTTGCCGCGTCTCCTGCCAAAGTTGCGGGCGCTGGTCGCAAACAAGGCCGACCAGTGATAGCGTTGCACTCGTGCCGTCGCCGATTGAGGAACTTCATGGACTATTCTGTCCCCACGAACTCGACCCATAGAGGGAAATAATGCCACTGCCACGACAAGAGGTGGATGCCACCACACCCAAATACCTGCGCGACAAATACGCGATCGTCGGCGTCGGGGAGACGACTTACACGCGCGGCTCGGGAAGGACGACGCGGGCCTTGGGGAGTTGGGCCGTTAGGAACGCGATGCTCGATGCTGGGCTGAAGCCGAGCGACATCGACGGCATGCTGTCGTATCAGGGCGGCGACTCGACGTCGGGGACCTTTATCTCCGGCGACCTCGGCATGCGCCTCAACTTCTACATGGACGTGTTCGGCGGCGGGTCGTCGACCGAGGCCTTGGTCGGTATCGCGATCGGCCTGATCGAGGCCGGATGCTGCAAGGTCGTCGCGATTTTCCGGTCGATGAACGGCTTTTCGCAAGTGCGGATCGGCGGCACCGGGGCGCGCTCCGCCGCACCGGTGGTGGGCGACATGCTGCACAACCGCGCCTATGGGTGGCAGAGTGCCGGGCAGAATTTCGCGCCGACCTTTATGCGCCACATGTACGATTACGGCACCAAACCCGAGCAGGTCGCAGCGGTTAAAGTGGCGCACAGCCACCATGCGTCCAATAACCCGAAGGCCTATTACAAGAGGCGGTTCACGATCGAGGACGTGCTCAACAGCCGCATCATCTGCAAGCCGCTGCACTTACTGGACTGCTGCGTTGAGACCGATAATGCGACCGCCATCATCGTCACCTCGGCCGAGCGCGCCCGCGACTGCAAGCATCCCTTGGTGCTGATCCGCGGCGTCGTCGGCCGCTGCAACAAACCGCGGCTCGACATGCACTACCAGCACGGTCCGATCTCGACCGTTGCCGGCTATTACGCGCGCCAGATCCTGTGGCCGAACGCCGGTGTGGGGCCGGAGGACATCGACGTCACCGGCTCCTACGACGCCTTCACCTTCACGACGATGCTGCAGCTCGAGGATTACGGCTTCTGCAAGAAAGGCGAGGGCGGCGAATACGTCAGCAGCGGCGCGATCCAGCTCGGCGGGCGGCGGCCCAACAACACCAGCGGCGGGCATCTGTGCGAGGGCTATACCCACGGCATGAACATGGTCATCGAGAACACCCGCCAATTGCGCCACGACGCTGACGATTCCTGCCCGATCGGGGCCGACGGCAAACGCCAGCATACCTACGACTACCGCGAAGGCGGCTGCCGGCAGGTGAGGAACGTCGAGGTCAGCGCCAATCTCGGCTGGGCCAACCCGTCGACCGCCTCGTCGATGGTCATGCGCCGCGGCTGACAAGGGAGAAAGAGCATGGCTATTCGCGGCGAATATCTCGGCATGACGCTCACCCTCGATGATCTCGATATCGAGAACCTCGAATATTTCCGCCATTGCGCGGAGCACGATTTCCACCTGCAGGCTTGCGCGCAGTGCGGCCGGCTACGCTATCCGCCGACCACCGCCTGCCCATGGTGTGCGGCGCTGGAATCGACGTGGAAGAAGGTCGAAGGCAAGGGTACGGTGCATTCCTACAGCGAAGTGCACCACGCGATCCAACCTGCCTTCCGCGGGCACACGCCGTATTTGATCCTGCTCGTCGACCTCGACACGCAGAAGGGCGAACCGACCCCCGACGAAGCGTTGCGCGTCGTCGGGCAATCTTTGCACGCCCGATGGCCGGTTGGCGCCGGCCGATCAGGTGCGCCGGGTCGGCATCGGGACCCGCGTGCGCATGGTGTTCAGCGACGTGGCCCCCGGCCTCGCGCTCCCACAATGGACGATCGACGAGACCGCGCCGCAGCCCGCCAAGTTTGGCGCTACCCGCAGGAATAATCGGCCGGCCGACCTTCAATCGGCCATGGGCAGGCTGAGCGGAGAGATCTGCTCGGCGCTGCGGCCGCGATAATCCCGCCGCGCGGCCGCATCCAACATGCGGCGCTGCGCCCCGGCGAGGCGGTCGGCTGCGTCGTCCTGGTTCATGGTCAGAACCTTGCGGTCGGCCACGACCTGCCGCCCGTCGACAAAGACATCGCGCACGGCGCGGTCTGCCGCATGGTAGATGAAGGAGCGCAGCGGGTCGCGCACCGGCCGCATCTGCGGCACCGTCAAATCGACGAGGACGAGGTCCGCCTTGGCGTTGGGTGCGATCCGGCCGAGATCGTCGCGCATCAACGCCCTGGCGCCGCCGATTGTCGCCGCGTGCAGCAGATCGGATGTCGTGACCGTCGCGATGTCGCGCGCGGCAATGCGGGCGAGCACCGCCGCCTTGCGCATCTCCTCGACCAAATTGTGCGGCGTCGTGTCGGTCCCCGAGACCCATATTGACGCCGGCCCTCAGATAATCGCCGAAATTCTCCATGACCTGGCCATAGCGGGCGAACGGCGTCGGGCAATGCGCGACCGAGCAGCCATTGTCGGCGATCAGCGCCAAGTCGGTCCGCGTCCACCAGCGGATCCAGGAATGCGTGTCGAGAAACAATGCGTGGCCGAGAATGGTGTCGGGACCGAGGATGCCGATTTCGTGCGCCCACTGGACCGGGGTCTTGCCGTGGCGCCGGATCATCTCCTGCACCTCGAGGACGCTCTGCGCGATATGCACCGTGAACGGAATGCCGCGTTCGCGGGCCGCATCGCGGCTGTCGCGCAGCAGCTCCGCAGTGCAATTTTCGATCTGCATCGGCGAGACGACGCCGGAGAGCCGGCCGCTCGGGTGCCGGGTGGCGCGCTCGATCACGTCCAGCGCCGTTGCGAGGCCGGCGCGGCCGCGCGCTTCGTCCCAGGCGAATTTCAGCTCGAAATCATTGTCGAGCCGCCAGCGCGCCGAGGCGAAGCCGGGCGCGACAAAGCCGCGCATGCCGCTCTTCGCGAAGAGCTCGATCCAGCCGTCCCAGGCGGGCGAGATGTCGACGAGCGAGGTGACGCCGCTCAGCAGCAGTTCGCAATAGGCGAATTCGGCGCTCGCTGCGCGGGCCTCGTCGTCCGGCGCCGAAAACGCCTGCGAGCGCTCGTAGAGCCCGGTCATGTGCATGTTGCGCACCCCGTGCTCCTCGCGCACGCCGCGATAGAGCGGCTCGTGCTCGGGATGCGAGTGGATGTCGATAAGGCCGGGCAATACCAGCCGATCCCTGCCGTCGATCACCCGGTCCGCCGGCCCGGCGTAATTGCGTCCGACAAAGGTGATCCGGTCGTCGGCAAAGGCGATGTCGACATCTCGGCGATAGGCGTGGTGGCCGCCCGCCTGGTCCCAAATAATGGCCCAATCGGCGTTGCGGACAGCAGTGGTGATCAGGGCGCAGTCCTCCTCTTGTCACTTTGCCGAGCCGTGCTAACGGTCCGTTTACTCTAGTGATGGTACGCCGTGCTCGACAAGCGCTGGTCGCATCTGTTCCTATCGCTTACCGTCTGTTGTTGCAATCGGCTGGCCCATGCTGGTGGAATTGAAACGTGCCGTGCGTCACCGCCCCTGGGTCAGGGGGCACCCGGCATTTCTGCTGAGCCAGTCGTTCGATCACGAGCGTAATGCGCGGCGCGGGTTTACCGACGAAGACCACCTGCGCGCGGCGGCACAGTGGCTGGCGGCGGCGCAGGATTCACAGTCAGACGGCGGTATCGCCGGACGCTATCAGCTCAGTCTCGGATGGACCTCGTCGTATCCCGAAACAACGGGCTATATCGTACCGACATTTCTCGCTTTGAGCCAAGCTCTACCGCAAGCCGGCTTCCGGGAACGCGCCGAACGGGCAGTGCAATTCCTGTTGTCCGTGCAGTTGCCGGAGGGCGGGTTTCCGGGGCTCGAAATCGCCGATAATCGCACCGCTCCGTCACCCTTCAACACCGCACAGATATTGCATGGACTGACGGCATGGCATCGTGAGACCGGCGACGAGGTGGTCCGTAATGCTGCCCGGCGCGCAGTGCAATGGCTGTTAGGCTTGCAAGACCCGGATGGGGCGTTCCGCCGTTATGCTTATGAGGATCGCGCCAGCACTTACTCAGCGTATCTGGCATGCCGGCTTGCCGAATGGGGCGATTACGCCGGCGATCGCGCGGCGTTGGCTGCAGCCAACCGGCACCTCGACTGGACGCTCGCTCACCGGCGGACCAACGACTGGATTGCTCTTGCCGGCTTCGATGAGAATCAGCATCGAGCCGACGAGGCATTTTCGCATACGATTGCCTACACGATCGCCGGCATTCTATCGACTGCCGAAACTTTGGGCCGCCGCGACGGTATTGCTGCCGCCAGCTGCGGCGGCTGAACGGCTGGCGCGCCGCCTGGAGCTGTCGCGGTTTCTGCCGGGACTGATCGGCAGCGACTGGCGGGGGCGCAGCCGTTATGCCTGTCTGACCGGCAATTGCCAGATGGCGCTGATCTGGTTTCGCCTGCACAGCCTGTCGCGCAATCTGCGGCTCGTCAATGCGGCATTGAAAGCGATCGACCTGGTCAAGCTCGCCCAGCCCATGCGCAATCCAAATTCCGGTCTGCTCGGCGGGATCCCCGGTTCCGATCCGGTCCACGGCTCCTATATCGAAGGGGCGGTACCAAACTGGGCGGCGAAATATTTCATCGACGCATTGCTCGAGAAACGACGCGTATTGTCGGAGCTGCGGACCGGGTCGGCAAAGCTCGCTGCCACTGGAGAAGCCCCAACGGGACCGATTGTTTCGGGACCAGCATCAGCTCCGCGGCGTCGGCTCAATACTATGATGCTCACGACCGACCGCTCGCAAAAAGTCCCGCAGATGCTGAGAGCGTGGCGCGGACGCGACATCGGCAACCTGACGGTGGTCGTCGAGCATCGCGCACCAGAACCGGCAGCGGCGAGGCTGCGCCGCCGCTTACGGAATGAAGGACTGAGCTGGATCGCTGCCCGCCTTAGCGCGGCAAACGACAGCGCAGTGGAACCAGCGGCTCAGGACGAGCCGCCGGCGGACGTGCCGGCCTTTTGCCGATCACGCGGCATCGCGTTTCTCGAAACAGGCCCGCTCGACAGCGCCGACGCGATCGCGGCGATCAAAGCTCTCGACCCCGTCCTCGGTATTCACGCCGGCGCCGGCCTGTTGCGCCGGCCGCTGATCGATGCCTTTCGGCTCGGCGTCCTCAACGCGCATATGGGCCTGCTGCCGGCCTATCGCGGAATGAATGTCGCGGAATGGGCGGCGTTCGAAGGAGCCCCGGTCGGTTGCACGGTGCACCTGATCGACAGCGGCATCGACACCGGCCCGATACTGGCGACGCAGGAGGTGAACATCGCCGGGTGCGGCTCGATCGCGGCACTTCGCGCCGCCGTCGACCGAGCTCAGCTGGCGCTGCTCGGCGATATTGTCGAATTGGTCGCCGGCGGCAGAATGCCCGAACCTCTGCCGGCGGCCGAGCCGCCTAGTCCTCAGTATTTTCACATGCACCAGGATCTCACCGCCATCCTCGAAGCGCACCTCATCGACGCCCGGGCGTCGCATCTCCAGGACGGGGAAGACACCGAGAGGCCGCGGATTCTGGCCGGTTAGTTCCGCGTCGGCGCGGGATCCTTGCGGCGAATTTCGGGTGCGACCTGCGCCATGAACAGCCTGAGACTGCCGGTCGCCGTCTCGTGCGGCATCGGGCCGAGGCGGAAGGATGCGATGACGCCGCCGATGCCGAGCTGGTCGATATCCGCCATCGCTGCGGCGACCCGCGCCGGGGAGCCGTGGATAAAACCGTGCTCGACCGTCGCGCGGGCGGAGGGCAGATCGCTCTCAGGCACCGCGATGCGCATACCGGTCTCGCGAAAGATGCGATTGCGGAGCGCCGCCCGCGCCTCGACCATAGCCTGAAAAACCGGGACCCCGATCCGCTCGGCTTCGACGTCGGTCTCGGCGACAAACACATTCCGCCACACCCAGCACTCCGCAACGGTGCGCGCGATCCTCTCCTCGCCGAAGCCCGCCTCGCGCATCGCCCTGCGGTAGAGATCGACGCGCCGGCGCGTCACTGCCATCGACTGCACGTTCATCAGAAACGGCCGGCCCTGGCGGGCGAGTTCGAGCATCGAGGCTTCGCCGGAGGCGGCGCGGATCAGCACCGGATGGGGCTTTGTATAGGGCCGCGGCCGCAGCATCGGGACATCGAGATGCCAGAACTTGCCATGGTGGCTGAATGCTTTGCCGGTCCACGCGGTAACCAGGATCTCCTCCGCCTCCTCCAGGCGATCCTGCGCCTCATGATGGTCGATGCCGAAGCCCTGGTAATCGTAAATGTTGTAGGAGGAGCCGCGACCGAGACCGACGACGAGCCGCCCCTTGGTGATGTTGTCCAGGATCGCCAGTTGCTCGGCGAGGCGGATCGGGTGATGCAGTGCCGTCTGCACCACCGCGAACCCGATGCTGCTGCGCCGCGTCGAAGTGGCCAGCGCGCCGGCGAAGCTGATCGGGTCGACATACGCACAGATCCCGTCGAAGTGATGCTCGGCGAGCCAGATCACATCCACGCCCAGCTCGTCCGACAGCCAAGCCTCGCGCAAGGTCTCGTCGATCACCGCGCCGTCGCGCGCCGGGTCGCGACAATCCGGAAACAGGAAATTGCCGAATTTCATGCGGGGTTCCTCCTACCTCGGTGCATCACGGGGGCGGCTTGCGATGGCTCTCAAGCGATGCTGCGAGCGCTTGCTTAAAAGCATAAATTGTATAGCTGTCATGATGAGAACGACAGTCGATCTTCCCGATGAATTGTATCGCCGGGCCAAGGCGGAGGCAGCGCTGCGCGGCCGCAAATTCAAAGATCTCGTCGAGGAGGGGCTCCGGCGAGTACTTCGGGTCCCCGAACCCGAGACGTTGGCACAGCGACCAGCGGGGCCCTCGGTCCATGACCTGATGCAGGGTTGTTGCGGCATCGCCAGGGATGCGCCCGCCGATCATGCGACAAACCCGAAATACCTGGAAGGGTTCGGTCGGTGACAGCGGGAGCGGTGGTCGCAATACCGGTTCACAAGTCAGCAATGGCGGGATGAGATTTCGCGAATCGTTGGACGGCCCAGCTGTGACGGGCTTCGCGTGCACGAACCGGTCAGATTTGATGTAAACACTTAGAAATTTTAATAAAATGTGGTAAACACGGCTCCGCGCGCTGAGCGGAGAACCTTGCGAATGCGACGACGAAGTTTTCTGAAATCGACATTTGCCGGTGCGGCAGCTCTCGCCATTCCACAAATCGGGCGCACGGAAGCGCAGAAAACCATTACCTTTGTGCCGCACGCCGACCTCGCCTCCTTCGACCCGGTTTGGACCACCGCCGACGTTACCCGCAACTTTGCTCTGGCAGTTTACGACACGCTCTACGGCTACGACGCAGAATTCAAGCCTCAGCCGCAAATGGTCGAGGGCCATGCGATAGAAAATGACGGCTTGCAATGGGACCTGCAGCTGCGGGACGGACTGACGTTCCACGACGGTTCCCCGGTCCGGGCGCCGGACTGCGTCGCCACGATAACGAGGTGGGCCAAGCGCTACCCGATGGGTCAGGCGCTGATGGACCGCACGGACGAGCTTGCGCCAATCTCCGACAAGACGATCCGCTTCCGCCTGAAAGAGCCGTTTCCGCTCTTGCCGGAAGCTCTGGCCGAGCCCTACTGCTCGATCATGCCCGAGCGGCTGGCCAAGACCGATGCCTTTGAGCAGATCAAGGAAGCGGTCGGTTCGGGACCGTTCAAATTCGTCGTCTCCGAGCGGATACCCGGCCAGCGCGCCACCTTCGAGAGGAACCCCGACTACGTCCCGCGGGCCGGCGGCAAACCGAGCTTCAGCGCAGGTCCCAAGGTGGCGCATATCGAGCGGGTAGTGTGGAACTACGTGCAAGACCCAGCGACCGCGGCCGCCGCATTGGCTCAGGGCGAGGTCGACTGGTGGGAAAACCCGCCAATCGACCTCGTGCCGTACCTCCAGCGCAACAGGAAGCTGGTCGTCACGGTCAAGGACCGCACCGGCAGGATCGGCTGTCTGCGCTTCAACCAATTGTTCCCGCCATTCGACAATGCGGCGGTGCGTCGTGTCGTGCTGGATGCGGTCGACCAGGAGACGGTGATGGCCGCCGTTGCCGGTGCCGAACCGAGCCTCGCCAAGATCGATGTCGGGCTGTTTGCGCCGGGAACGCCGATGGCGAGCGATGCGGGCGTCGAGATCACCCGACGGCCCGACGATTATGAAAAAGTCAAGAAGGAACTGGTTGCCGCGGGATACCGGGGCGAGCGGGTGGTCGTCCTGGCCTGCTCGACTATTCCAAGTATCCATGCCATGTCGCAGGTCGCAACCGATGTGCTGCAGCGTATCGGCATGAACATCGATATGCAGCTGCTCGAATGGGGCAGCGTGATCGCCCGACGCGCCAGCCGCGAGCCGCTGGAGAAGGGCGGGTGGAGCATCTTCTACACAAGCCTCGGCGGGATGGGGAACATCTCACCCGGACCTAATCTCCCCCTGCGGGCCAGTGGTGCAGCTGCCTGGTTCGGGTGGCCCGATGATCCGAAGATGGAGGCGCTGCGCAAGGCTTGGTTCGAGGCGCCGGACCAGCAAGCCCGGCAGAAGATATGCCGCAGGATGCAGGAGGAGTTCTGGTTGAACCCGTCCTATGTGCCGCTCGGCCTGTGGTACCAGCCGACCGGCTTCCGCGCCAACCTCCAAGACGTGCGCGACGGCTGGCCGCAATTCTACGGTGTGCGGCGGGCGTGAGCCCGCGCCGAGACCGGCTTGCCGGCCGGCAGGACGCTTCCCAATTATCCGCCCAGCCAAATCGATCACCGAGGAGGACGGGATGGATCAGGACGCCAAGAAGACCGTGCTGCGCATGATCCCTTACGGGATCTATGTGCTGACCGCGGATGACGGCAAGGGCAATGTCGCCGCCGCGACGGTCAATTGGGTGACTCAAACTGCCTTTGCGCCGCCGCTCGTGGTCGTCGGGGTGAAGACCGACTCCGGCGCCTACCAGATCATCAAGAACCAGAAGACGTTCGCGCTGAACATGCTCGGCAAGGACCAGAAGGGTGCCGCCTTTACCTTCTTCAAGCCGACCAAGCTAGAGGACGGCAAGCTGAGCGGGCAGGCCGTTCACAAGGGCACAACCGGGGTCCCGATCCTCGACGCCGCGCCGGCGGCGGTCGAATGCCGCGTCACCGGCATCATTGAGCAGGGCGATCATCACATCGTCGTCGGCGAGGTCGTCGAGGCTCACCTGCCAAAGCCGATATCCGGCCGCCCCGACGCGGCGATCCTCGAAATGAAGGATCTCGGCGACAATGTCTTCTATGGCGGCTGACCCGCACTCGCCGTCCGCGTGCTGCCGTCGAGCAAGGCGATCTCACCGAACGGATCGCCTTGCTCCAGCACGTTTAGCATGATCTCGGCCCCTTCGGCCGAGTTGGAGTAAATCCGAACGCGGCCCGACAGGATGCCATGAAAGACAATCGCCCTTATCGCCCTTGCTGAAGATCACCCGGTGCGGTTCGAACCGCGCGACCGTCGTGAATTTGATGAGGTAGTCGAGCGCTCCTTCCGGCATGGTCGAAATCAGAAAATGCTTCGACAGCAGCTGGCGCCGCATCTCCGGCGGATAGGAGCTGATCATCTGGCCACGTCAATTCGGGCTGCCGGGGGGCTCGGCAGCTCGACTTTACCATAGTTTCCCGCCAACATGCGCCGAGTTCGCGGCAAGTGAGTGCAGGCGAGATTGACATGGACGACCGGCTCGGGCTGCCGCAGGGGGCCTTTGCGAAGATCGACGCTGACGAGGACGAGCTCTTCTACGAGCCGCCGCGGCTGGTCTGCCACATCGACGAGGGCGCGATCGCCGCGCTGACCGATTTCTATCGTATTGCACTACCTGCGGGCGGCGTATTGCTCGACTTGATGAGCAGCTGGGTCAGCCACCTGCCGCCCCAAATCGATTATACCGCGGTGATCGGCCATGGCATGAACGCGACCGAGCTGGCAGCCAACCCGCGGCTCACCCGCTGGTTTGTCCAGAACCTTAATCGCGACACTGGGCTGCCGCTGACAAATGCGAGTATCGATGCGGCGATGATCTGCGTATCGATCCAGTATCTGGAGCAGCCCGTGGGGGTACTGCGCGAGCTTGCCCGTGTGCTGCGGCCGGGCGCGCCGCTCGTCATAAGTTTCTCCAACCGTTGCTTCTGGACAAAAGCCGTCGCGATCTGGCGGGCACTGGACGATCCGGGTCACGCGCGGCTTGTCGAGCTCTATCTCAGAAACGCCGGGTTCGAACGGATCGAGACCCGCCAGCTGGCGGAATGGGTCGAGGACGTCAGCGACCCGATGACAGCCGTGGTCGGCCGCGCCCCCGCGATGTAGGCTGCAGCGGGTAGAGCTTTAGGGAGCTGAAAGATGGAATTGGGCACATTATTGCCATTAGGCGATATCGGTGGCGATCCGGCGACGGTGCGCGAATACGCGCAGACTGCGGAGGCGATCGGCTACGGTTTTGTCGAGGCGCCCGACCACGTGCTCGGCGCCAGCGAGGCCAGCGCATCGGAGGCCGGTCGCACCGGGGGCGGGCTGTATCATGACCCGTTCGTGCTGTTCGGCTACCTGGCCGGCTGCACCCGCAAACTCGGATTTTCAACTGGGGTCCTGATCCTGCCGCAGCGGCAGACCGTCCTCGTCGCCAAGCAGGCGGCTTCGCTCGACGTGCTGTGCGCCGGCCGGTTCCGGCTCGGCATCGGTGTCGGCTGGAACGAGGTCGAGTTCACCGGCCTCAACGAGAATTTTCACAACCGCGGCCGCCGCTCCGAGGAGCAGGTGCAGGTGATGCAGGCGCTGTGGGCCGAGCCGCATGTGAATTTCAAGGGCAAGTGGCACACAATTGAGGATGCCGGCATCAACCCGCGGCCCGCCTCGGGCAGGGTGCCGGTGTGGTTCGGCGGGCACCACGAGCGAACCCTGCCGCGTATCGCCAAATGGGGCGACGGCTGGATGCCGAACGCCTATCCGCCCGACCAGAGCGCGCTCGACGTCTTCGGCCAATTGCGCCGGATGACCGAACAGGCGGGCCGCGATCCCGCCAAGGTCGGGATCGAGGTCTGGGTGTCGATGGGCAGTGGAACAGAAGCGGACTGGGCGAAAGAAGCGCAGTTTTGGAAGCGGTCCGGCGCCTCGCATCTATGCCTGACGACGACCTTCAACCGCCGCCATCACCGCCGTATTCCCGGCCACACAATGGCCGATCACCTCGCGGCGCTGCGGCGCTACCACTCCGCAGTCGCCGACCAGCTGTAAGGCGCCGCGGTCACTCTGCCGCCTGAGCGCGCGAAGCCGCCTCCGGCAACATCCCGATCGCGCGCTTGTAGAGGTCGAGAAGGCTCTCCTGCTCGTCGTGCTCATCCTTGTCCATTTTGCGGATCTTGATGAGCTGGCGCATGATTTTCGGCTCGAAGCCGGTGCCTTTGGCCTCGGCGTAGACTTCCTTGATGTCTTCGCCGAGCGCGCGCTTTTCGTCCTCGAGCCGCTCGATGCGCTCGATCAATGATTTGAGCTGTTCGCCCGCGATGCCGCCGAAATCGGCCATAAATCCCCCTTATCCCCTTGCAGGCCGCCCCCCGGCGGCGGCGCCGACGATAGCGGCGCCCCAATCAGGGATCAATGCTTCTGCGAGGCGGCGAAGGCGGCCTTTTGGTCGGCGCTGGCCTCCCTCTGATATTTCGCCCGCCATTCGTCGTAGGGCATGCCATAGACGATCTCGCGCGATTCGGGATCGGACAGCGCGAAGCCGCGGTCTTCGGCTTCGGCGCGATACCATTTCGACAGGCAGTTGCGGCAGAAGCCCGCCAGGTTCATCAGATCGATGTTCTGCACATCGGTCCGCTCGCGCAAATGGTGCACGAGCCGGCGGAACGTAGCGGCCTCGAGCTCGGTGCGGGTCTTGTCGTCCATTGCGATCTCCTCGGGTTGGTCGGGGTCCAAGATTTTAGCGTCAGCTCGCCTGCGCCGCAGCGCGCCGGCGGATCTCGTCCATCGTCAGATCCTCCTTGTGGGTCGCGATGAACCAACGGTAGCCGAACGGGTCCTCGACCCCGCCGACGCGGTCGCCGTAGAATTGATCCGCCACCGGTCGGATCAGCTTTGCCCCGGCGGCGACGGCGCGCTCGACCGCAGCGTCGACATCATCGACATAGAGATGAATCGAAACCGGCGAACCGCCGATCGTCTTGGGGCTGAGCGCCTGGATGTCAGGGTGCTCGTCGGCCATCATGATGCGGGAGCCGCCGATGCTCATCTCGGCATGATGGATTTTGCCGCTGGGATCAGCCATGCGCATCACCTCGGCGGCACCGAGCGCTTTTTTGTAAAAGGCGATCGCATCGCTGGCGGCGTTCAGGATCAGGTAGGGCGTCACGCTGTGGTAGCCCTCGGGGATTGGTTTCACCATGCCAAGCCTCCTTTCATCTTCCTATACGGGATAAACAAGCGAGGTCGGAACAATCGTCGAATCATAAACGCAGATTCTCTCGGCAAAGCGCAGACGGCCACCATCATCGACCACGCGATCATGGTATCGGCCGCACAGGAATACCTCGGACGGCTGGTCGGTCATGGTCTGGAACAGCGCGAAATTTGCCGTCAAACGCAGACCCTCCGGCTCCACTGCCCGCAGCCGGATGTTGCCGGTGAAATGACGCACCGTCCGGGGCACGAAAAGCGCCGTCTCGCGCAACGCGACGACGCGGTCGGCGAGCATGTTCCGGCTCTCGCAGTAGATCAGCGCGATCGGCAGCCCTTGATCGAAATTATCGCGTGGCATCACCTTGTAGAGGCAGTCCTCCGTGAAGAAATCGGGCCAGCCCTCGAGGTCGCCCTCGTCGAGGGCGTCACCGTAAGCGCAATAGAGATCGGCGAGACGCGCGCGCAGCTCCAGTGGCACATCGAGACCGGGTGCTGCAATCATCTCACCTGGACCTCAATCGTCATTCCCGCGAAAAGCGGAAATCCAGGCCCGGCAATCCGGTGCCGGATGTCCTGGACCTCCGCTTTTGCGGGGACGACGATTAGCCTAGATGCATTCATTTCGGATCGGATCGTCAAAGGCCCATAACCCGGCGGTAGTGCTGGTAGAAGCCGCGGATCGCGGTCTCGGTCACCATGTGCGGTTCGTCATGGACGGCGCGGCCGCCCATCTCGGCGATGCATTCGGCCGCCTCGTTGCCCTCGATCCCGGCTTGCGAGAGCAGCATCGCCTCGCTGTCGTCGAGGGAGACCAGTCCGGCCGGCCCCATCAGATTGGCTTGGCGCAGCCGGCGCAGCCGCATCTCCGGGGTGTCGTCGGCATAGCCGAAAAAAGTCCAGGCGAGATCGAAGTTGCCGGGGTCGATCGGCAGGATCTGGCGTGTCGCCAAGGTGTTCGATTGCTGCTGCACGATCATGTTAGGCCACAGGGTTTGCATCACCACTGTGGCGTCGCCGGCAAATTCGCGCACCGGCTCCAAGAGGCGCGGATCGCGCAGTGCGAAATTCGCCTTGAAGGCGCGCATCTGCCGTGTCGCTTCGTTCTCCTGCTGCTCGCCCCGGCGGCTGACGAGGACCGCATGGCGCCCTGTCGTGTCCATCTCGATCGCCGATTTCTGGTCGAGACGGAACAGCCCGAAAGTCACCAGGAAAACGTGCAACAGGCTGGCGTGGTAGGGATCCTTGATGTTCTCGAACATCAGCTTCCAATTGCTCGGGATCCGCTGCCGCAAGTAGCCGAGCACGACGAGCTCTCGGCCGTCGAACACGCGGTCGAAATAGCCGAGCATCGTTGTTCCGAAATAGCGCTCGAGCGGCTCGGTGTCGTCCGAGAAGCTGGCGAACACGACGCCGTGGCGGCGTGTCACCGCGAGCCGCTGCAGCCCGTGCTCTTCCGGGCGAAAATCGGCCGGCATGCCGCCTTGGCCGTGATAACCGCGGCGGAACGGCACGCCGAGCAATTTGCCGCCGAGATCATAGGTCCATTGGTGATAGGGGCAGACAAACTCCTTGGCCGTGCCGCGGGTAGCCGAGCAGAACTGCGCGCTGCGGTGGGCGCAACGATTGACGAGGACGTTGACCTCGCCGGAAGGGTCGCGTACGGCGACGACCTCCCTTGTTCCGAGCCGGCGGCGCGTGAAAGCTCCGGGATTGGCGATCTCGGCCTCGAGACAGACGTAGAGCCAGCCCGCACCCGCAAAGATGCGTTCCTGCTCGCGCGCGAAGATCTCGCGATCGGTGTAGACCCAATTCGGGATATGCGAGGGTCCGGCATCGGGCCATCTGCGCCCGGCAACGGCGGTTTCTAGCGAATATCCGGCGGCTCCATCGGCTGGGGTCATGCGATCCTCGGATCTGAGCGCGATTCATCGGGCAGTCTATACCGCCCGCGCCGTTTCCGCGACCAGCGCCTCTATCCTTCGCTGAGGCCCTCCTGCGGATCGCCGCCGAGGTTGCGAACCAATTCCTTGAGCTCGTCGGTCGCCGCGGCGAGCCGCTCCCGGTCGGTGCCGCGCAAGACCAAGGTCACACCGAAATCGCCGCGGCGGAAATAGGGGTAAGAGCCGATCTCGACATCGGGATAGCGGTCCTGCAACCCCGCGAGATCCTTGGCGATCGTGCCTTCGGCGAGATGGCAGCTGACGCTGCGGCTCAGCACCTTGTCGCCGCCGACGAGGCGGTATTTCAGCTGTTCGAATATGCCCTGCATGATGCTCGGCACGCCGGGCAGAACATAGACGTTGCCTATCTGGAAACCCGGGGCGCGCGAGATCGGGTTGGGCAGCAGCGCTGCTCCCTCGGGCACCATCGCCATGCGCAGCCGCGCCTCGTTCAGATGGCCCCGCGGGTAATGGCTTTCGAGGAGGCGCCTCGCCTCGGGGTGCACGACCAGCATCACGCCAAAGGCGTCGGCGATGGATTGGGCGGTGATGTCGTCATGGGTCGGGCCGATCCCGCCGGTCGTAAAGACATGATCGAACCCGCGCCGCACCTCGTTGACCGTTGATACGATTAAGTCGTGGTCGTCCGGGATGACCCGCGCCTCGCGCAGCCGGATGCCGGCCTCGCCCAGCCCCTGGGCGAGAAAGGCCAAATTGGCGTCCTGAGTGCGGCCGGACAGGATCTCGTTCCCGATGATCAGGACGCAAGCGGTGACGATCTTGGGCGCCGTGTCGCTGCTCGGCATTATCTCCTCGGTATCGCTGGACCGGGCCCTTCATAGGCAATTGCCTGCGGCGGCACAATCACCGCCGTCCCCGAGGATTGCCACCGGCCGACTGCATGCTTACCTGCGAGTTGCAGCGCCGAGGCTTCCGCGGTTATTGCCCGACTCCCATTATCGGATTATCACGGATGCGGTGCCCTCTTCAGGATACGATGCGAACGACAGTGGCATGCAACAGGATGTGATGATGGGGCTCGCGCCCGCCGAGGCGCGCGACGGCCGGATCAAGATACACGGCGCGGAAGCCTTCGAAGGCATGCGGCGGGCCGGAATTCTCGCCGCTGAGGCGCTCGACTTCATCACGCCTTATGTCCGGCCCGGGATCACCACCGGCGAACTCGATCGGCTGTGCCACGGTTTCATTGTCGATCACGACGCGATCCCGGCGCCGCTCAACTACCGCGGTTTTCCGAAGTCGATCTGCACCTCGATCAACCACGTCGTCTGCCACGGCATCCCCGGCGACCGGCGGCTGATGGAGGGCGACATCCTCAACATCGACGTGACCGTGATCCTCGACGGCTGGCACGGCGATACGAGCCGGATGTTCTTTGTCGGCGAGCGCATCCCGCTGAAAGCGAGACGGCTCGTCGACGTCACCTACGAAGCGATGATGCGCGGCATTGCCGTGGTGCGGCCCGGCATCCACCTCGGCGCGATCGGCGACGCGATCCAGCGCTATGCCGAGAGCCACCGTTATTCGGTGGTCCGCGATTTCTGCGGTCACGGCGTCGGGCGGGTCTTTCACGACGCCCCCTCGGTCCTGCATTACGGCCGGCCCGGTGATGGACCGGCATTGCGCGAAGGCATGTTCTTCACGGTCGAGCCGATGATCAACGCCGGCCGGTACGAGGTGAAGATCCTCAGCGACGGCTGGACCGCGGTCACCAAGGACCGCTCGTTGTCGGCGCAGTTCGAGCATACGGTCGGAGTGACCGCGACCGGCTACGAGATCTTCACGATATCGCCGGCCGGCCTGCACCGGCCGCCCTACCCTACTGTAAATGTGCCGGTATGAGGAGAACCGAGCCATGATCGACGAATTGTTGCCGCAGGCGGAACGGATCGCAGCCCGGCTGAAGGCGCGCGGCGAGACGATCAGCATCGCCGAATCCTCGACCGCGGGGCTGATCTCGGCGGCATTGCTGGCGATTGCCGGCGCGTCGGCCTATTTTATGGGGGGCGCCGTCGTTTACACGAGGCAGTCGCGGGCCGCATTGCTCGAAGTGACCGAGGAGGAATTGGCCGGCATCACTCCCTCGACCGAGGCTTATGCCTTGCTGTTCGCCCGCAAGATCCGCGGCAAGCTCGCCACGACATGGTCGGTCGGCGAGACCGGAACCGCCGGGCCGACCGGCAGCCGCTATGGCCACGCCGCCGGCCATTCGTGCATCGCCGTCATCGGTCCCAATGGCGAGCGCTCGATCACCGTCGAAACTGGCAACAGCGAGCGGGTCGACAACATGCGCGTCTTCTCCATCGCCGCCCTCGATCTCCTGGAGAAAAGCCTCGGCTGACACCCAGGCGCGAGCCTGTTGCGTGCGACGAGGGTGCCGTGGCCGGCCGGGAGATCAGCCGCTCCGCTCTACTACAGCGCCGGCGCGTGCAGTGCGGCCAGATCGGCTTGCGCTTCTTCGATGCCTTGGGCGGCCGCCTGCTCTAACCACAACCGTGCCTCCATCGGATCCGGCTCGGCAGTAATGCCTGCGGCGAGATAGCGCCCGAGCATCAATTGAGCCTGGCCGTGGCCCAGCTCCGCGGCGGCGCGGAACCAGCGTTGCGCGGCCGCCCGGTCCTCGGGCAGGTCGTGACCGCCGGCGTGGAGCGCGCCCAACGCGAACATCGCGCCGCTGTGACGCGCAACGGCGGCTTGCTCGAATAGTTCCAGCGCCGCGGCCATGTCGCGCGGGCCGCCACGGCCGTTGACCATCATCTCGGCGAGCGCCACCTGCGCTTCACGCAGACCCGCTGCGGCGGCGCGCGCGATCCAGGCGCGCGCCGCTTCCGGATCCGCCAGGATGCCGTGCCCATCGGCCAGCATCCGGCCATACATGTGCTGCGCCTCCGGCACGCCCTCGGCGGCGCGGCGCAGCCAGTGCGCCGCCTGCCGCGCGTCGGGCTCGACCCCGATGCCCTTGTCAAGACAGAGCCCGAGGTTGAACGCGGCGACGAGATCGCCGGAGGCGGCAGCCTGCTCGAACCAATGCGCGACCCTACCCGGGTCCTCCGAACTGCCCGCGCCCTGGAGCACGAGATTGGCGAGATCGACTTGCGAGGCAGGGTCGCCGGCTTCGCCCGAGACCCGCAGCCAGCGGGCCGCCTCGTCGGGATCGGCCGCCACCCCGGCACCGGTCAAATATAATGAGCCGAGCGCGCGGGCCGCGGCGGTATGCCCGGCCTCTGCAGCGCGGCGGTACCAGCCCGCCGCCTCGGCATAATTGGGCGGCAGCCGCCCGTTACGGACGTAGAGATCGCCGACCAATGCCGCCGCGTCCGGCTCGCCGGCCAGTGCGGCGCGGCGCAGCCAGGATTCGCCGAGCACCACGTCCTGCTCGACGTCACGCCCCTCCATCAGCGCCAGCCCCCAGCGCAATTGCGCCGAGCGCTGGCCGCGCTCGGCCGCGTGGCAATAAAGCTGCGCCGCCACGGCGGGATCGCGCTCGACCCCGACCCCCTGCTCGGTCAATAGCGCCAGCAGATAGAGCGCAGTCGGCAATTCGGCCTCGGCGGCACGCCGCAAATGCTCGGCGACCTCATTTCTGCCGGTTTCGTCCTGCGTCCGCGGCGCCAGCGACAGCGCGTAGCCGAGGCAGCCCTCGGCGCAACCCGCCGCGGCCGAGCAGCTGGTACCAGCGATGCGCCTCATCGAGGTCGCGCATCTCTTCCGGGCCGCAGGTCAATACATAGGCGAGCACCGCCTGGGCTTTGGCGGACCCCGCCTCGGCGGCCTGCCGCGCCCATTTGAAGGCGGAGGCGAAATCCGGTTCACTCGGCTCCGCTTCGGCAAACAGGCGTTCGGGTCGAGCGCCGTTCACACCGCCGGCGAGACCGTGGACGCACAGCCCGCCGAGCAGGGCTTGCGCCTCGACATGCCCGTGGCCGGCGGCGCGCTGCAGCCAGCGGGCGCCTTCGATCCGGCTGGCCGGCACACCGGCGCCTTCGAGATAGCAACAGGCGACGCGGTATTCTGCATCGGCGATCCCGGCCTTGGCCGAGCGCGTCAGCAATCGGAAGGCCTCGGCAACCTTGCCCTGCTCGCTGAGGCGGACCGCCCGGCGCAAGGCCGCATCGGGCGAGGCGAGACCGATCAGGCGGTCGAGAACGAGCATCAGGTGTCCGGCCTCACGGCTCGCGCATGCCCTCCTGGGCGAGCGGCATCATGCGGCCGAGCAAGTAGCTGAGCACGGTGCGCTTACCGACCTTGATGTCGGCGGTGACCGGCATGCCTGGGATCACCCGAAACCCCTCCGGCACATCGTGCAATCCCACTTTGACGATCGCGATGCGGGTCCGGTAGAACGGCTCGGTGCTGGTCTGCGGCACCGGCACGGCGCTCGTCGGGTTGCGCGCCTCGTCCTGCGCGGTGAAGCTGTCCGGGCTGACGATCCGCACCGTGCCCTCGGCCATGCCGAATTGCGAATAGGGGAAGGTGTCGAACTTGATCGCCACCGGGTCGCCGACATGGACAAAACCGTTCTCGCGGCCAAAGATGTTGGCCTCGATCTCGAGCGGCGCGTCGGCCGGCACCAAAGTGATGAAGTGCTGCCCCGACTGCATCACCGAGCCGACCGACACCTTGGCGACCGACTGCACGGTGGCGTCGGCCTCGGCGCGCAATTCGACGAGCTCGCGGCGCAATTTGGCCTTGTTGAGCTGCTCGCGCGTGTCGCTCAACTTGCGCGTCGCTTCCGACAATTTTTGCGACACCTCGGCGCGCCAGCCTTGGATATAGGCGTCGCGCTCAGCGGTCATCGCCGCGAGGTTGCGCCGGGCGCCCTCGGCCGTCTGCTGCGCATTGGCCAATGACCGCGCCATCTCGGTGCGGCTGTCCATCGCCGCCAACGTATTCAGCTTGCTGCCGACCTGCCGCGATTCGAGCTGCGAACGCATCTGCTCGACGGTCTGCGCCAGCCCGAGCCGGTCGCGGTAGCCCGCCGCATCGGATTGTGAGCGCGAGATGACCGCGGCGAGCTCGTCGAATTTGCGCGCGTAGCCCTCGACTTTGGCGGTGTACTCGGCCTTGCGGTGGGCATAGATCGCGCCCTGCAATGCCATGTCGGGATCGGCCCCGGAATAGTCGAAGGGCTTGTTCTCGGCCTCGGCCTGGATGCGCGCCACCTCGGCTTCCAGGCTCGACACCTGCGCCGTCAAGGCGCCGAGATCGGCCGCGGCAAAGGTCGGGTCGAGCTTCGCCAATATTTCGCCGGCCTTGACCTGCTGGCCTTCGCGCACGTCGATCGAGCGCACGATCGCGGTCTCCAATGGCTGCACCAAGATCGTCGCTGCCTTCGAAATGGCGATGCCATGCACGCTCACGACCTGGTCGACCGGGATCAATCCCATCGTCGCGATCATCACGACGACGAGGCTGGTGATGACCCACACCGTGCCGCGCGCCGAACGCGGGATCGGCGCATTGATGATCGCCGTCGACGGCCATTGGAATTCGAGGATCGCCGGCAATGTCGGGTCAGCCGCACCCCGCCGCCTCACCGCCACCGCATGGGACGAAGATTTGCTCATCATTGCCACGGCATTATGGAGAGATGCGACCGTGCCTTTAGATCCTTGCCAGCCAGCGCAACGGAACGCTGTACGTCGAAGTGACGGCCGACCTGAGCCGACGAGCTTGGGTCCACAGAACGGCTATTGTCGAGGGGTTCACCAAGAGGTATGGCGTGCATAAGCTCGTCTATGCCGAATTTCACGCCAGCATGGCGGATGCAATCTTGCGCGAAAAGCGCATCAAGAAATGGCGGCGGGCTTGGGAGCTCAAATTGATCGAAACAGCCAACCCGACCTGGCGCGATCTTTACGACGAACTCGCCCAATAACCCACCCGTCACGCCCGCGAAAGCGGGGGTCCAGGGGCCGCGTGCAGAGCCCGGCAACTCCTGGATTCCCGCTTTCGCGGGAATGACGAGGGGATCAGGCATCGTCACTCCGTGACCTCCGTGTCTCCGTGTTTCCATCTGCTAATCGCCATGCACCAGCCTGGGTGTCACAACATTGCGCGGGCCGCGGCCGTCCATATGGCGGTGCTGCTGCGCCCACAATTGGCGGTACATTGCGCAGCGCTCGAGCAAGACCTGGTGCGGCGCGATGTCAATCATCTTGCCCTGCTCCATGACGAGGATCTGGTCGCATTCGGTCAATGACGCCAGCCGGTGCGAGACGATGACCATCGTCCGCCCCGCGGCGATGCGCGACAGGTTGGCACTGACCACCGCCTCGCTCTCCGGGTCGAGCGCGCTCGTCGCCTCGTCGAGGATCAGGATCCGCGGGTCGTGGATCAAGGCGCGGGCGATCGCGATCCGCTGCTTCTGCCCGCCGGACAGGTTCGGCGAGCCCTCCTCGACATAGGTCTCGTAGCCGTTCGGCATGCGCTCGATGAACTCCTCGGCCCCCGCCAACCGCGCCGCATTGACCGCATCGGGCAATGTCAGCCCCGGCCGTCCCGCGATGATGTTGTCGCGGATCGAGCCGCGGAACAGAAAATTGTCCTGCAACACGACCCCGAGGCTCTGGCGCAGATGCCGCAGATTGATTTCGCGCAAATCGGCCCCGTCGATCTTGAGGAACCCGCTGTAGTCGCGGTTGATCCCCTGCAGCAATCGCGCGATCGTCGATTTGCCGGAGCCGCTCTTGCCGACAATGCCGAGCATCGTCCCGGCCGGGATCGAGAAGCTGACCCCCGACAAGGCCGGGATCTTGGTGCCGCCATAGGTGAACGTGACATCCTGAAAGCTGATCGCGCCGGCGAATTTCGGCCGCAACCCGCCCGACGCGGCGTCGATCTCCAAGGGCCGGTTCAGTACCGCCCCGGCCTCGCCGATCGCCGCGTTGACCTCCTCGTATTCCTGCACCAGCCGCGCCATGCCGACCAATGGCTGCGCCACCCGCCCGCTCAGCATCATGAACGCAAACAATCCGCCGACCATGTAGCCGGAATTGTCGTCCATCGCCCAATAGGCGCCGAGCATCAATGTGCCCATCGTCATGAAGCGCTCGATCGGCGTGACCAACGTCTGCGGCCAGTTCGACAATCGAGCGAATTCGAGCCGCCATTTGCCGGTCTCGGCGACCCGCTCGTCCCACTGGGCGCGGCGCTGCGGCTCCAGTGCCAATGCCTTCACGGTCTTGATGCCGACGATCGTCTCGCCCAATGTCGCCGCCTTCCAGGTCTCGGCGCCGACGACCCGGCTGTACATCTCCCGCAGCGGCTTCAGATAGGCCAGGATGATGACCGAAATCACTCCGGCGCACAGCAAGACGACCCACGCCAACGGCGCATTGAGCCAAAACAGGAACGGCAGCAACACCGCCAGGGTCAACAGATCGAGAAACGTCGCCAGCAATTGCCCGGTGAGGAACTCGCGGACCCGGTAGACCTGGGCCACCTGGTACATCGTCTCGCCGGCCGGGTGGCGCTCGAAATAATCGAGCGGCAACCGCAACAGCCGGCTGAACAGATGCAGGTTGAGCTTGGTGTCGAGCCGCGCCCCGACCACCGCAATGATGGCGCGGCGGGCATAGCCCAGAAACGTCTCGTAGACCCAGACGACGACCATGATCGACGACAGCAGGATCAAGGTCGAGACGCTGTGGAACTGCATGACCTTGTTGACCATGGTCATGACGAGGATCGGCGGAAAGATCGTCAATATGCTGACAGTCAACGAGGCGAGGGCGATGTCGCGCATCGACCGCCGCTCCTGCAATACCAGATCGACGAGCCAGCGGAAATTGAAGGGCGCGTCGGTCGCGACATAGCCGCGATTGGCCCGCAGCAATACCGCCTCGCCGGCCCACGCCTCCGACAACCGCAACTCGTCGACCGCGATCGGCGCGGTGCCGGCCGCCGCGAACGGGTCCTTGATATAGACGGCGTGCTGCTCGGCATTGGCGCCGGACAACAACCCCGCCGTGCCGTCCTCGAACAGCAGGACGACGGGCCCCGTCTCCTGAAAGCGGAACAGGTGGCGCCAGCGGATGCGCACCGCCCGCGACCACATGCCCGCGCTCTGCGCCCATTGCGACAGTGCCGCCGCCGAGGGGGTGGTCTCGCCGGCCGGCCGGCGGAACTCGTTCGGGTCGAGCTCGACGCCGTGATAGCGCCCGGCCTGGACCATCGCCTGCAGTCGCGGATCGAGCGCCAGCCCCCCGACGGTACCGATAGAGGCCGTGCCGAGCGAGGTCGGCGCGGCGGCCTCTACCGTCTCTGCAGGGGCGGGCCCCTCCAGCCGGCCGGCAAAAGCTCCGTCGCCAATAATATCCACATCCGGTCCCTAAAAAAACGCGGCGACCGCCAATATGCCGAAGAACCGTTAAAAGGAGAACCAAATAAAGGGTAAATTTAACTCGCTCACCGCGCGTCCACGCGCCGGTCTCGCCCGATCACAATCAAAAATTGAACGGGACATTTCATCCCGCTGCGCCTGCAGCAAATCTGCAGCACAGCCTCTCTCGAAAGTTGCACCCTCCACTCGCCCCGAAATATGTAAACGCCGCAATCATGCACGGCAAAAAGCGAAAATTTTAGCGTGATAGAACACCTCTTGTGTACTCTGACCCGCAGTGGCGGCTGATTGTCGCACCGCCGCGCGGTCTTACCCCGGCGCGGCGTTCGACAACCCCTGCGATTTGCCGTTAACCCTAGGTCGAGCCGAACGGCGGAAGATCCGCTCTCAAATGGAATTTTCCGAATAATTCCTGGCTCCCGATCCTCTCCTCGCCACTCAAGAATGCACACCGCAATCGAGGCTCGTTTCCCTTTGTTAACAGTAATTAATCGTTGTTAATCTTATATGACACATTTCATTCACATTCCATTAACTACGATTACTAGGTTTGAGGCATTTTATTCATAATATCCTCAATTGACACCTTTCCGGGGCCGTGGTTCCCTGCGCGAGGGGCAATCAAACGGTAGCGTGGTCTGCGCAATCTCAACCTGAGGACGTAGTGCGCACCTCTTGTGTTTGGAAGACGAGCGTAAATATGGCGAAATTGGGGCGTAATTTGGAGCCGCCGCGAGCCGGTCCCCCTCACCTTGCCCTCTCCGTCCGGCCGGCGGGGGCGAGGGTAAAGGACAGCCCTGCTCGAAAGCGGGAACCCATCGCCCCAACGCCGCCGCCACTGCCCCGGCCCCGCGCTCTCGCGGAGCCGAGCATCGCCCCGGCATCACGACCCACCCGGAGAACTGAATGCCGGCCAAGACCCACACCCCCGCGGCACTTGGCGGCACCAAACCCTCGCCCGATGAGCCCGAGCGGAAGCGGGCCATGAAGGACCCCGCAATGGCCCATAGCTGCGAAATCCCCGCCCTGGGGACAGACCCTCGGGAGATCGCCTTCTTCGACCCCGGCGTCTCCGGTATCGCAACGCCAACAACCGACCCGCAATCCGATTTTCGGGTCGCCCTGGAACATCACCAGGCCGGGCGGCTCGCGGAGGCCGAGGCGATTTACCAGAAGATCCTCGCGGGCAATTCCAAGCATATCGATTGCCTGCATCTGTTGGGGGTGGTCTGGCTGCAATTCGGGCGTACCGACGACGCCATCCAGCTGTTGCAGCAGGCCCTCGACCTCAACCCCGACTTTGCCGAGGCGCACAACAACCTCGGGGTGGCGCTGCGGAACCGCGGCGAAACCGAGCAGGCGGTGCCGCACTGGGAAAAAGCGGCGACGCTGAAGCCCGACTACGTCGATGCCTACACCAATCTCGGCCGGGCATTGGCCGAATTGGGCAAGCCCGGATTGGCGCTGGCCTGCTGGCAGCGGGCGGTAGCGCTGCAGCCCGACCATGCCCAGGCACTCGGCGAGTTTGCCGGCGCCTTGCAGCGAGCGAACCGGTTCGACGAGGCGATGGCGCATTACCAGCGGGCATTGGCGCTGCAGCCCGGCCATGTCGAGCTGCATTGCAGTTTCGCCGGGGCGCTGCGGAACGCGGGCCGGCTCGCCGATGCCGTCGCCTGTTACCAGCAGGCGCTGGCCCTTGCGCCCGACCATGTCGGGGCGCAAATCGGGGTCGCCGGCGTGCTCGAGCAGCAAGGCAACACCGGCGAGGCGACCGCGCATTACCAGCGAGCCCTGACCCTCAGGCCCGATCTCGCCGATCTGCGGTTTCGTCTGTGCACCGCGCAATTGCCGATCCTTTACCAGGACGAGGCCGAGATCGAAGGCCGGCGCGCCGCTTATCGCCGGCAATTGCAGCATCTGTGCGAGGATGTCGAGGCCGGCCGCGCCCTTTGCGATCTCGCCGCGGCGGTCGGCTCCAACCAGCCGTTCTTTCTGCCTTATCAAGGGCAGAACGACCGCGATCTGCAGAGCCTCTACGGCAAGCTCGTCTGCCGGATCATCGCCGACAAATACCCCGCTGCACCACTGCCCCCGCCGCCGGCGGCGGACGAGAAGGTGCGGGTCGGCATCGTCAGCGGCCTGTTCCGCCATCACACGGTCTGGAAACTGATGATCAGAGGCTGGCTGAGCCAGCTCGATCGCGAGAAGTTTCAGCTGTTCGGCTATCACACAGGGGCCGACCGGGACGGCCAGACCGAGATTGCCGCGATCCAGTGCGACCGCTTCGTGCAGGGACCCTTGCCGGGCCCCCGCTGGCGCGAAGAGATCCTCGCCGACCGTCCGCACATCCTGGTCTACCCCGATATCGGGATGGACCCCGGTGCGGCCTGGATCGCGGCGCACCGGCTGGCCCCGACCCAATGCGTTTCCTGGGGCCACCCCAATACGACCGGATATCCGACGATCGACTATTTCCTGTCGAGCGCGCTGATGGAGCCGCCCGACGCCGAGCTTCACTACACCGAGCGCCTGGTCCGCCTGCCCAATTTGTCGATCTATTACGAGCCGCTCGATTTGCCGACGCTGCCGATCGGCCGCGAGCAGCTCGGTCTGCGTCCCGCCTCCGTCGCCTATTGGTGCGGCCAGTCGCTGTTCAAATACCTGCCGCAATACGACCACGTCTTCGCGCGCATCGCGCGCGAAGCCGGCGATTGCCAGTTCGTCTTCATCCAGTCGATGAACAGCAACGAGGTGACCGAGCGGATGCACCGGCGGCTCGTCCGCGCCTTCGCCGTCTTCGGCCTCGACGCCAATCGCCACTGCGTTTTCCTGCCGCGTCTCGGCCTCGAACAATTTGTCGCCGCGATCGGCCAGTGCGACGCCGTGCTCGACAGCATCGGCTGGTCGGGCGGCAACTCGACCCTGGAAGGCCTGGCCCACGACACCGCCGATCGTGACGATGCCTGGGCCGCTGATGCGCAGCCGCCACACGATGGCGATCCTGAACCGGATCGGGGTGACCGAAACGATCGCCGGCACCGTCGACGACTACGTGTCGATCGCCGCTCGGCTGGCCCGCGACCTGCCGTGGCGAACCGCGCTCAAAGAGCGAATGTCCGAAGGCAAGCACCGGGTCTACCGCGACACGGAAGCCATTTCCGGGCTTGAAGACTTTCTGTGCCGCGCCGCGCGCCGCCCCGCCGAGCTTCTCGCAGAGCCGCCCGCTCCAAGTCCGGCTGCCGCCCAACCCAAACTCCGCCGCGCCGCGCCCGCCCGCCAACCCAACACCGCCGCGATCGGCGTGCCCCCCTCAGGGTTGCCGCCGATCGCCGCCGTTTCACCCCGGCTGTCGCCATGACCGCTGCCGCTCCCGCTACGAAGGCACCTTCCCGATGAGACCGCACCTTTGAGCTTCTTTTCATCGACCCTGGAGTCGCCGACCGCGGCACGATCCTCGGCAATCTGCGCCCGGGGGTCGAGCCGATCGTGCTCGATTTCGCCCGGCCGGCGGCGCGCCAGATCGCCGCCGCGCTCGACGGGCGCCGAGGTCTCGACGCGGTGCACGTGATCGCCCACGGCGCCCCCGGCCGGATCAGCTTCACGGCCGGCGACTGGTCGGCCGCGACCGTCGACGACGATGCCGAGGATCTCGCCGCGATCGGCCGCGCGCTCGGCCCGCACGGCGAAATTCGCCTGTGGAGCTGCGCGACCGGCGCCGGCCCGGCTGGTGCGGCCTTCCTCGCAAGTCTGGCGCAGGCGGCCGGCGCGCGCGTCGCCGCCGCCTCCGGGCTCGTCGGCTCGGCCGCTCTCGGCGGCTCATGGGCATTGACCGCCGCCGCCCGGCCGCCGCTGACCGCTTCCGGCATCGCCGGCTATGGGGCGGTGCTGGGGGGGCCGGTGACGGGGAACTGGATCTGGAACAATTCGAGCGCCAACTGGAGTGCCGGAGATTGGACCAACAATCTCAACAGCGCAAACGGCACCATCCCCAATAATGCATCAAACAACGCCTTCATCAATGGGGGCACCGTCACCCTGGGCAACTCTTCCAATTTCATCGGCAACCTGACCATCGGCGGCGGCACTCTTGACCTAAACACAGCGAACAACCTCAACGTAAACACTAACCTCAACCTCTCGTCCGGCGTCCTCAACATCAACGCCAGCAGCGCCGTGCTGACCGCGAACAACTTCAACGAGACCGGCGGCACGTTCCTTATGAACACCGGCACGTTTACGGTGAACAGCGGCGGCACCGCGAATTTCAACGCCGGCACCGCGACCTTGTCGGGCGGCGCCTTTACTGATACCGGCTCCAACTTAAATGTGTCCGGAGGCACGCTGACCCTGTCCGGCGCCGGGCTCAGCGCCGGCGCCGTGACCGTCAGCAGCGGCAATTTCAACCAGTCGGCAAACACGGCAAACGTCGGCGCGACGAACGTCAACGGCAGCGGCAATTTCAACCTCGCCGGCGGGACCTTCAACACCGGCACCAACAACCTGACCGTGGCCACGTCCGGCTCCTTCAACATGAGCGCCGGCACGCTGAACGTCGGCGGCACGACGAATTTCAACGCCGGCACCGCGACCCTGTCGGGCGGCAATCTCAACGGCGGCGGCGCTCTCAACGTGACCGGCGGCACGCTGACGCTGTCCGGCGCCGGGCTCAACGTCGGCGCCGTGAGCGTCAGCAGCGGTACATTCAACCAGTCGGCGGGGACGGCAAATGCCGGGGCCGCAACCGTCAGCGGCGGCAATTTCAACGTCGCCGGCGGCACCTTCAACACCGGCGCCAACAACCTGTCGGTCACGGGCGGCACGTTCAACCAATCGGGCGGCACGGTCAATGTCAACGCCGCCAGCTTCACCGGCGGCACCGACACGATCAACGGTTCTTTTAATGCGGCAAACACGCTGAATGTGGGCGCTGCCGCCGGGACGCCGCAGACACTGACGATCGGCAGCGCAGCTACGGTGCGGGTCACCGGGCTGACGACGATCCAGAACAGCGGCAGCGCCACTCCCAGCCAGATCGCGATGCAGGGCGGTACGCTCTCGATCAACAACCTGACTTTCGGTGGTACCGCCAACCTCGGTGCAATTCAGGGCTTCGGCACGGTCAGCGGCAGCGGCAATATCAACAACGCCGGCACGATCAACGCCTCGGGCGGCACACTGACAATCGCCCCGACAATCAATAGTGGCGTGGTGCTGGCGATATCCAATGCCAGCAATTCCGACCTCAACATTGCCGGCGCCGCGACCTCGGCCGCCGCGATCGCGATCAACAGCTCGAACCAAACTCTGGAGATCGCCAATACCGGCAATCTGACAATCACCGCCGCCGAGAGCAGCACCAACGGCACGATCCAGCTCGACGGCACCGGCGCAAAGTTGACCGATAGCGCCGGCATCACGATCGGCGCGGGCGCCGATTTGAGCGGCTCCGGCAACGTCAATGCCAACGTGACTTTGGTGTCGGGGATCGTCAACCAGACGGCCGCCACCCTGACCGTTAACAGCATCACCGGAAGCGGAACGGTCAACAATGTCACCGGGGCGGGGACGATCACCGCCTCGGGCGGAACCCTGGACCTGGTCGGCACGATCAGCGGGGCGTCGCTCACCATCGCGAACGCTTCGGTCTCCGACTTGAGGGTCGACGGCACGACAACCGCGCCAAGCAACATCGCGATCAACAGCGCCAACCAGACGTTGGAGATCAATACCGGCGGCAATCTGACGATCACCGGCGCCGAGACCGTCGCAAGCGGCAAGGTGCTGCTCGACGGCGGCGCCGCGACGCTGTCCGACGCCTCCGGCATGACGCTCAGCAGCGGCGCAAACCTGACCGGCGCCGGCAACGTCAACGCCAGCTTGAGCGGAAACGGCGCGGGTAACGGAACGGTCACCGCCAACAACGGGGTCCTCAACCTGTCGGGCGTGGTCAGCAGCGGCCTGACCCTGGCGATCAACAACACCGCAGCCTCGACCCTCGAAATCTCCAACACCGCGACCTCGGCCGCCGCGATAAACATCAACAACGCCAACCAGACATTAGAGGTCGCCGGCGCCGGCAATCTTACGATCAGTGCGGCAGAGAGCACCACCAACGGTGCCATCCAGATGCTCGCCGGCAGCACGCTGACCGACGCGGCTGGCCTTACGATAGGTGCCGGCGGGGTCCTGAACGGCGCCGGCACGGTTAATGCCGGGACGAACACGATCTCGGGGACCGGCACAATTACCGCGTCCGGCGGAATGCTCGAGCTTCAAAGCAATATCGGCCCGGGCACCGGCCACCTGCAGGTCGCCAACGGGGCGACGCTGCAACTCGACGGCGCCGTCGCTTCCGGCGATGTGGTGACACTCGGCACTGGCGCTGGCACGACTGTGGATCTCGCCGGCACGACGATCTCGAATAATCAGCTCGGCGGTTTTGCCGGCACCATCGCGGGCTTAACTGTCGCTAACAGCGCCAGTACGCCGATCAATCAAGTCGATCTCGACACCATAGCGACCTCGAGCATTACCTCGACGAGCCTGAGCGGGTCGACCATCACGGTAAACACGACCGGCGGGTCCTTCAACCTGGCCCTCAGCACCGCTCCCGCTGCTAATACTTACGTCGACTGGATCAGTGACGGCCAGACCGGGACCGACATCTTCCTGAGCGCGGACCCGCAAATCGTGTTGACTGCATCGAGCGTGGTCTCGATCTCTGGCGACGACACGAACCCAATCAGCTATACTATTAGTGGTGGTTTATTCGGCGGCACCAATTACACAACTACCGTCAACACGGTATTCATAGTCGAGTGGACCAGTGCGACCGCCTATAACATTATCGGATCTACAACGGTCGCTTCGTTCACTGGTGCCAACGGAGACAATTTCACCGATACCGTAGTCCTCCCGTCAGGAACCTACAACATAGGGTCGGCTGGGGCGGCCGGCGATATCTCGTTCATCAATGAAAATGACTATTCCGGAGCAACCGGAACGGCGACCGTCAGCAATATTTCGGCTACCACCGCGGGCGGCGCCGGTCCGACGGGTCCGACGGGCGCCACCGGAGCGACAGGCCAAACCGGCACTACCGGCGCCACCGGAGCGACAGGCCAGACCGGCGCCACCGGTGCGACAGGCCAGACCGGCGCTACCGGCGCCACCGGTGCGACAGGCCAGACCGGCGCCACCGGTGCGACAGGCCAGACCGGCGCCACCGGCGCGACAGGCCAGACCGGCGCCACCGGCGCCACCGGTGCGACAGGCCAGACCGGCGCCACCGGTGCGACGGCGCGACTGGCGCCACCGGTGCGACAGGCCAGACCGGCGCCACCGGCGCCACCGGAGCGACAGGCCCGACCGGCGCCACCGGAGCAACCGGCCCGACCGGCGCCACCGGAGCAACCGGGCCGACCGGCGCCACCGGTGCGACCGGCCCGACTGGCGCCACCGGAGCGACGGGCCCGACCGGCGCCACCGGCGCCACCGGAGCGACAGGCCAGACCGGCGCCACCGGCGCCACCGGAGCGACGGGCCAGACCGGCGCCACTGGTGCAACCGGCGCCACCGGAGCGACCGGCCCGACCGGTGCGACCGGCGCCACCGGGCGCAGACCGGCGCGACCGGTGCGACCGGCGCGACCGGCGCAACCGGAGCCGACCGGCGCCACCGGCGCAACCGGCGCCACGGGCCAGACCGGCGCCACAGGCGACCGGCACACGGTGCGACAGGCCAGACCGGCGCTACCGGCGCCACCGGTGCGACAGGCCAGACCGGCGCCACCGGCGCGACCGGCGCGACAGGCCAGACCGGCGCCACCGGTGCGACGGCCGACCGGTGCGACAGGCGCCACAGGTGCAGACCGGCGCCGACCGGCGCCACCGGTGCGACCGGCGCAGACCGGAGCCACCGGCGCGACCGGCGCGACGGGCGCGACCGGAGCCACCGGCGCGACCGGCGCGACCGGCGAGACCGGCGCCACGGGCGCGACCGGCGCCACCGGTGAGACCGGAGCCACAGGTGCGACCGGTGCAACGGGCGAGACCGGGCCACCGGTGCGACCGGCGCAGACCGGAGCCACAGGTGCGACCGGCGCGACCGGCGAGACCGGAGCCACCGGTGCGACCGGCGCAACGGGTGAGACCGGGCCACCGGTGCGACCGGCGCGACGGGTGAGACCGGAGCCACGGGTGCGACCGGCGCCACCGGCGAGACCGGAGCCACCGGCGCGACCGGTGCGACGGGCGAGACCGGAGCCACCGGCGCGACCGGCGCCACGGGTGAGACCGGCGCCACGGGTGCGACCGGCGCAACAGGCGAAACCGGCGCCACAGGCGCGACCGGCGCCGACCGGTGCAGACCGGCGCAACGGGCGAAACCGGAGCCACGGGTGCGACCGGCGCAACGGGCGCGACCGGCGCGACGGGTGCGACGGGCGCCACCGGCGCGACCGGCGCCACGGGTGCGACCGGCGCAGACCGGCGCAACCGGAGAGACCGGCGCGACCGGTGCGACGGGCGCAACCGGCGAGACCGGAGCCACCGGTGCGACCGGCGCGACAGGTGAAACCGGCGCAACGGGTGCTACCGGGCAGACGGGCGCCACGGGTGCAACCGGTGAAACCGGCGCAACGGGCGACAACCGGGGCCACAGGTGCGACTGGCGCAACCGGCGAGACCGGAGCGACAGGCGCCACCGGCGAAACCGGAGCGACGGGTGCGACGGGCGCGACCGGCGCGACGGGTGCAACCGGCGCAACAGGTGCGACCGGCGCAGCGACTGGCGAGACCGGCGCCACGGGTGCAACCGGCGCGACAGGCGAGACCGGAGCCACAGGCGCGACCGGCGCAACGGGCGAAACCGGCGCCACCGGTGCGACCGGCGAGACCGGAGCCACGGGCGCGACCGGAGCAACCGGCGAGACCGGAGCCACCGGTGCGACCGGCGCCACGGGCGAGACCGGAGCGACCGGTGCGACTGGCGCCACAGGCGAGACCGGCGCCACCGGTGCGACCGGCGCCGACCGGCGCGACGGGTGCGACGGCGCCACCGGTGCGACGGGTGCGACCGGCGAGACCGGAGCCACCGGCGCGACAGGTGAGACCGGCGCCACGGGGCAGACCGGCGCGACGGGTGCAACCGGCGCGACGGGCGAAACCGGGGCTACAGGTGCGACGGGCGCAACCGGCGCGACCGGAGCTACAGGCGCAACGGGCGAGACCGGAGCCACGGGTGCGACCGGCGCCACGGGCGAGACCGGAGCCACCGGCGCGACCGGCGCCACAGGTGCGACCGGCGCCACGGGCGAAACCGGAGCTACGGGTGCGACCGGCGCAACGGGTGCAACCGGAGCCACGGGTGCGACCGGCGCGACGGGTGAGACCGGAGCCACGGGTGCCACCGGCGCAACGGGCGAGACCGGAGCCACGGGTGCGACCGGCGCAACGGGCGAGACCGGAGCCACGGGCGCGACCGGCGCAACGGGCGAACCGGAGCCACGGGTGCGACCGGCGCAACCGGCGAGACCGGAGCCACAGGTGCGACCGGCGCAACGGGCGCGACCGGAGCCACGGGTGCGACCGGCGCCACCGGCGAGACCGGCGCGACACGGGTGCGACCGGCGCAACGGGTGAAACCGGAGCCACCGGTGCGACCGGCGCCACCGGCGAGACCGGCGCCACCGGTGCGACCGGCGCCACAGGTGAGACCGGCGCCACCGGTGCGACCGGCGCAACGGGTGCAACCGGCGCAACGGGTGCGACTGGCGCCACCGGTGCGACGGGCGACACCGGCGCAGACCGGAGCGACCGGCGCGACAGGTGCAACCGGCGCAACGGGTGCGACTGGGCAGACGGGCGCCACGGGTGCAACCGGCGAGACCGGCGCAACGGGCGCAACCGGAGCGACAGGTGCGACCGGCGCAACCGGCGCCACAGGCGCGACCGGCGAAACCGGAGCCACAGGTGCGACCGGCGCGACGGGCGAAACCGGCGCCACCGGTGCGACCGGCGCGACCGGTGCGACCGGCGCAACGGGCGCGACCGGAGCCACCGGCGCAGACCGGCGCCACCGGCGCGACCGGCGCCACCGGCGAGACCGGAGCCACCGGTGCGACCGGCGCCACGGGTGAGACCGGCGCAACGGGCGGACCGGCGCCACCGGTGCGACCGGCGCGACCGGCGAGACCGGCGCGACGGGTGCGACCGGCGCCACCGGCGAGACCGGCGCCACGGGCGCGACAGGTGCGACCGGCGCGACCGGCGCGACGGGTGCAACCGGCGCAGACCGGCGCCACCGGCGCGACGGGTGCGACCGGCGCAACGGGTGCGACCGGGCAGACGGGCGCGACGGGCGCAACCGGTGACACCGGCGCAACGGGCGAAACCGGCGCTACAGGTGCGACCGGCGCAACCGGCGAGACCGGAGCCACAGGCGCCACCGGCGAGACCGGAGCCACGGGTGCGACCGGCGCCACTGGCGAGACCGGAGCCACGGGCGCGACCGGCGCCACCGGCGAGACCGGAGCCACGGGCGCGACCGGCGCCACAGGCGCGACCGGCGCCACCGGCGCGACCGGCGCCACGGGCGCGACCGGCGCCACCGGTGCGACCGGCGCAACGGGCGAGACCGGAGCCACCGGCGCGACCGGCGCCACGGGTGAGACCGGAGCCACCGGTGCGACCGGCGCAACGGGCGAGACCGGCGCCACGGGCGCGACCGGCGCGACCGGAGCGACAGGTGCCACCGGCGCGACCGGCGAAACGGGTGCCACCGGTGCGACCGGCGCCACGGGCGAGACCGGGGCGACAGGCGCAACCGGTGCCACAGGCGAGACCGGAGCCACGGGTGCGACTGGCGCAACGGGCGAGACCGGAGCCACGGGTGCGACCGGCGCGACGGGCGAGACCGGAGCGACAGGCGCGACCGGCGCGACGGGCGAGACCGGAGCCACCGGTGCGACCGGCGAGACCGGAGCCACGGGTGCGACCGGCGCGACCGGCGAGACCGGAGCCACGGGTGCGACCGGCGCAACGGGTGAGACCGGCGCAACGGGTGCGACCGGCGCCACCGGCGAGACCGGAGCGACTGGCGCGACCGGCCAGACGGGCGCAACGGGTGAAACCGGCGCGACCGGTGCGACGGGTGCCACCGGCCAGACCGGAGCGACCGGCGCGACAGGTGAAACCGGCGCAACGGGTGCGACTGGGCAGACGGGCGCCACGGGTGCAACCGGTGAGACCGGCGCCACGGGCGAAACCGGGGCTACAGGTGCGACTGGCGCAACCGGCGAGACCGGAGCCACAGGCGCCACCGGCGCAACCGGAGCAACGGGTGCGACCGGCGCGACAGGTGAAACCGGCGCCACCGGCGCGACCGGCGCCACCGGTGAGACCGGCGCCACCGGCGACCGGCGCACGGGTGCGACCGGCGAGACCGGAGCCACGGGTGCAACCGGCGCCACCGGCGAGACCGGAGCCACAGGTGCGACCGGCGCAACGGGCGAAACCGGCTCCACCGGTGCGACCGGCGAGACCGGAGCCACGGGTGCGACCGGCGCCACGGGCGAGACCGGAGCCACGGGTGCGACCGGCGCCACTGGCGAGACTGGGGCCACTGGCGAGACCGGCGCCACGGGTGAGACCGGAGCCACGGGTGCGACCGGCGCAACGGGTGAAACCGGAGCCACGGGTGCGACCGGCGCAACGGGTGAAACCGGCGCAACGGGTGCGACCGGCGCCACCGGCGCGACCGGTGCGACTGGCGGGACCGGCCCGACGGGCGCAACGGGTGAAACCGGCGCTACCGGTGCGACGGGTGAGACCGGCCAGACCGGAGCCACCGGCGCGACAGGTGAGACCGGCGCAACGGGTGCTACTGGGCAGACGGGCGCCACGGGTGCGACCGGTGAAACCGGCGCAACGGGCGAAACCGGGGCTACAGGTGCGACCGGCGCAACCGGCGAGACCGGAGCTACAGGCGCCACCGGCGAAACCGGAGCAACGGGTGCGACCGGCGCGACTGGTGAAACCGGCGCCACAGGTGCGACCGGCGCCACCGGCGAGACCGGCGCCACGGGTGCGACCGGCGAGACCGGAGCCACGGGTGCAACCGGCGCGACCGGCGAGACCGGAGCCACAGGTGCGACCGGCGCAACGGGCGAAACCGGCGCCACCGGTGCGACCGGCGAGACCGGAGCCACGGGTGCGACCGGCGCAACCGGCGAGACCGGAGCCACGGGTGCGACCGGCGCAACCGGCGAGACCGGAGCCACGGGTGCGACCGGCGCCACGGGTGAGACCGGAGCCACGGGTGCGACCGGCGCAACGGGCGAAACCGGCGCCACCGGTGCGACCGGCGAGACCGGAGCCACGGGTGCGACCGGCGCCACTGGCGAGACCGGGGCCACTGGGAGACCGGCGCCACGGGTGAGACCGGCGCCACGGGTGCGACCGGCGCCACCGGCGAGACCGGAGCCACAGGCGCGACCGGCGCCACCGGTGCGACCGGCGAGACCGGAGCCACGGGTGCGACCGGCGCAACGGGTGAGACCGGCGCGACGGGTGCGACTGGCGCCACCGGCGAGACCGGCGCGACGGGCGCGGACCGGCCAGACGGGCGCAACGGGTGAAACTGGCGCTACCGGTGCGACGGGTGACACCGGCCAGACCGGAGCCACCGGCGCGACAGGTGAAACCGGCGCAACGGGTGCTACTGGGCAGACGGGCGCCACGGGTGCAACCGGTGAGACCGGCGCGACGGGCGAAACCGGGGCTACAGGTGCGACTGGCGCAACCGGCGAGACCGGAGCTACAGGCGCCACCGGCGAAACCGGAGCAACGGGTGCGACCGGCGCAACCGGCGAGACCGGAGCCACGGGTGCGACCGGCGCCACCGGCGAGACCGGAGCCACCGGCGCGACCGGGGCCACGGGCGAGACCGGAGCCACGGGTGCGACCGGCGCAACCGGGCGAGACCGGAGCCACAGGTGCGACCGGCGCAACGGGTGAAACCGGCGCCACGGGTGCGACCGGCGCCACCGGCGAGACCGGCGCGACCGGTGCGACTGGCGGGACCGGCAGACGGGCGCAACGGGTGAAACTGGCGCTACCGGTGCGACGGGTGAAACCGGCCAGACCGGAGCCACCGGCGCGACAGGTGAAACCGGCGCCACGGGTGCGACCGGGCAGACGGGCGCCACGGGTGCAACCGGTGCAACCGGCGCAACGGGCGAAACCGGCGCCACAGGTGCGACTGGCGCAACCGGCGAGACCGGCGCCACGGGTGCGACCGGCGCCACCGGTGAGACCGGCGCAACGGGCGAGACCGGCGCCACGGGTGCGACCGGCGAGACCGGAGCCACGGGTGCGACCGGCGCCACAGGCGAGACCGGGGCGACGGGCGAAACCGGAGCCACGGGTGCGACCGGCGCCACGGGCGAGACCGGGCCACAGGCGCGACCGGCGCCACCGGTGCGACCGGCGAGACCGGAGCCACGGGTGCGACCGGCGCAACCGGCGAGACCGGAGCCACCGGTGCGACCGGCGCAACCGGTGAGACCGGCGCGACGGGTGCGACTGGCGCCACTGGCGAGACCGGAGCCACCGGTGCGACCGGCGCAACGGGTGAAACCGGAGCCACCGGTGCGACCGGCGCAACTGGTGAAACCGGAGCTACGGGTGCGACTGGCGCCACGGGTGAAACCGGAGCTACGGGTGCAACCGGCGAGACCGGAGCCACGGGCGGAACCGGCGAGACCGGAGCTACAGGCGCCACAGGCGCCACTGGCGAGACCGGAGCCACCGGCGCGACCGGCGCCACCGGCGCGACCGGCGCCACGGGCGCGACCGGCGCCACTGGCGCGACCGGCGCCACCGGCGAGACCGGCGCCGGTGAGACCGGAGCCACGGGTGCGACCGGCGCAACGGGTGAAACCGGCGCAACGGGTGCGACTGGCGCAACGGGTGCAACCGGCGAGACCGGAGCGACGGGCGCAACAGGTGCCACCGGAGCGACGGGTGCGACTGGCGCCACCGGCGAAACCGGCGCGACCGGTGCGACTGGCGGGACCGGCCAGACGGGCGCCACGGGCGCCACTGGCGCTACCGGTGCAACTGGCGCTACCGGTGCGACAGGTGAAACCGGCGCGACGGGTGCCACCGGGCAGACGGGCGCAACGGGTGCGACCGGCGAAACCGGCGCAGACCGGCGCCACGGGTGCGACCGGCGCCACCGGCGAGACCGGAGCCACCGGTGCCACCGGCGAGACCGGAGCCACCGGTGCAACCGGCAGACGGGTGCGACGGGCGCGACAGGTGAAACCGGCGCCACAGGTGCGACCGGCGACACGGGCGCCACGGGCGCAACCGGCGCCACCGGCGCAGACCGGCGCCACGGGTGCGACCGGCGCAACCGGCGAGACCGGCGCCACGGGTGCGACAGGTGAAACCGGCGTCACCGGCCAGACCGGCGCCACGGGTGCGACCGGCGTCACCGGCGCAGACCGGCGCCACAGGTGCTACAGGCTCGACTGGCACTACGGGTGCAACCGGTCGGACCGGAGCTACGGGTGCGACCGGTGCCACCGGCCAGACGGGCGCGACCGGAGCTACGGGTGCAACCGGAGCGACCGGCCAGACCGGCGCCACGGGTGCGACCGGCGCCACCGGCCAGACCGGCGCCACAGGTGCGACCGGCGTCACCGGCGCGACCGGCGCCACAGGTGCTACAGGCTGCGACCGGCGCCACGGGTGCAACCGGTCGGACCGGTGCTACCGGTGGAACCGGTGCCACCGGCCAGACCGGCGCGACCGGAGCCACGGGTCCAACCGGAGCCACCGGCGCAGACCGGCGCCACGGGTGCGACCGGCGCCACCGGCCCGACCGGCGCCACAGGTGCTACAGGCTCGACTGGCACCACGGGTGCAACCGGTCGGACCGGTGCCACGGGTGCAACCGGAGCCACCGGCCAGACCGGCGCCACGGGTGCGACCGGCGCCACCGGCCAGACCGGCGCCACAGGTACTACAGGCTCGACTGGCACCACGGGTGCAACCGGTCGGACCGGTGCTACGGGTGTAACCGGCGCCACCGGCCAGACGGGGGCGACCGGAGCTACGGGTCCAACCGGAGCCACCGGCCCGACCGGCGCCACGGGGCCAACGGGCGCGACCGGTCCTACCGGCCCGATCGGCCCAACCGGTGACGGCGTCATCGTGCTCAATCAGTTCACCGGCGGGACGCTCAGCCTTACCAATGCAACCCTCGATGTCACCGGATCAGTAACCGGCGGGACAATTACGCTCAGCAGCGGCGCTCTCGATATCGGCGGCCAAATGACCGGCGGCAGTGTGACGCTCAACAGTTCGGTCATGATGGTCGGGCAGAACACCACCGGGGGCTCGATCACCTACGGTACCGGGATCAGCGCCGTAGACGTCGCAACCATAACCAGCGGCACCAACAGCACCGCATTGCTGAATCTGAAGGACAATGACAGCTTCGCGGAGAGCAACATCCCGTTCAACAGTGCGACCTGGAGCGCCAACACACTGACCCTCAAAGAAGGGGACGACAACCGTAGCGACGTTCAACGACGTAACATTGGCCAGTGGCGCCTCCCACACCTTCGAGCCCGTGACAACAGAGGTTATTGGCGGGGTAACTTATTACGTCGCTACGCTCGACCCGCCGGCCGCTCCCGCCGCCGCCGCGAGGTCAACCGGCGCAACGGGCGGCTCGCCAACCGGAGCTGCTGCGACCGGAGCCGCAGGCTCGGCCGGCGCCCACGGCCCCAGCGGCGTCGCCGGTGCGACCGGAGCCCCGGCTCCGACCGGCCCGACCGGTTCAACTCAACCGATTGGTCCAACAGGCGACGGCACCATCGTTGTCAACACCTTTGGCAGCGGGACGACGAGCGTCAGCGACGCGACCCTCGACGTCACCGGATCACTCAGCGGAGGGACAATTACGCTCGATCATGCCGCTCTCGATGTCGGCAAATCGATGACCGGCGGGAGTGTCACGCTGAACAGTTCCGCCATGACGATTGGCGACGCGAGTTCCAACGCCAGCCGCGGCTCGATTACTTACGGCAGCGGGGTCAGCGCCGTGGAAATCACCGACATAAAGCACGGCGCGAACAACGCCCTGAAACTTCTGAACCTGAACAACGGCGACAGCATCGCGGAGAGCAATATCGCGTTCAACAGCGCGACCTGGGCGAACAACATTCTGACATTGAAGGAAAATGGCACCACGGTAGCGAGGCTCACCGACGTCACGCTGAACCCCAGCCATAAATCCACCACCTTTGCCGCCTCTACCCAGGTCATCGGCGGTGTATCGTACTACGTAGCAACGCTCGATCCGGCGGCCGGGGGTGTTGGCACGGGGGCAGCCGGTCCGACCGGCCCCGCGGGTAACACCGGCTCTCTCGGCGGCGACCACGGTTCGCCCGCCACCAAGGGCACGAGCGAGCTGTCCGCGGCGAGCGGCACGACCGACCGGCTGACCGCGGCGATCCATTCCGACAATCTCGCCGGGCCGCAGGATCAGGTCTTAGCGACGCGGTTCCTCTATGCCGGCGCGGCCACGGCAGGTGCCTCCGGCCAGCCCGCAACGACCGCCGCTCCGCTGTTTGACGTTCTGGTCCGCGCCGGCACCGCCTATGTCCAGAACTTCAGCCTGGTGCAGGGTGACAAGCTCGACCTGACACAGATCCTTGCCGGCGCGCCGTTGGCTCATGATCTGGCGAATATCGCTAATTTCGTGAAGGTGACCGGCTATGGCCAGAACGATCCGGGTTTCGGCCCCGGCACCAAGACTTCGCTCGAGGTCACCGGTCCGCACGGCAGTGCCCTGGTCAATCTGGAAGGCGCCGGCAAGCTCGAGCTCAAGGATCTGCTGCAGCAAAATTCACTGCTGCTGCCGCCGCACTGAGCCGAGGGTCGACGGGCAACCGAGTTGACCGCCGAACCCGGGCCGTCAGCTCGAGCCCGCGACGGATCAAAGCGTTGCGAGGTTGCCGGGATGCCTCGGCCTATGGGTCAAACTTCCGTGATCGGCCGCCGGAGCCTCCTGCAGCTGGCGGGTGTTGGTCTCGTCGGTAGCCCCCGATTTACAGGAGAGTCCCGTGCACAGCCGACAGCCCCACAAGTGACGTTGTTGTCCGCTCCATTGGAGCTCGCCGGCAACTGGGGAGGATCTCCGCCCGGAGATGCCGCCGCCGTTATCTCGCGAATGCGGCAAGTCTCTTTGATGGGGGTGAAGCTCATCTCCGACCAACAGCCGGAAAGGCTTCGCATCGACGAACATACCTCAGGTCCACCGGCGATCTGGCTCCATGAGGATCCGCCAAAGACAGCGTGGATCATCGTCGACATCGGCGCGCTCGATTGGTGCAAGCTCGCCTACCAGTTCGGCCACGAGCTCGGTCATGTGCTGAGCAATAGCTGGGCCCCGCTCGCTAAGCCAGCGGCGCCGACGCAATGGCTCGAGGAGGCGCTCGTCGAAGCCTTTTCAATCCGCGGACTCGCCCTGCTCGCCAATAGCTGGGAAGAGGATCCGCCCTTCCCCGGCGATGCGGGTTTCGCCAAGTCCATCCGGCAGTACCGGGCAGATTTGATCGAGAACTACCGGGCCGCGGCGCCGCCTAGCCCCGATATCGCGGCGTGTTTTCGCACCCACTGCCGCGACTTCACGCAAGGTAAGGGCGATCCGATGGTCCTCGCTGTTGTGAGCGAAATGGAACGCGATCCACTCTGCCTCGAGGATTTGGGCGGGCTCAACCGCTGGCCGGCGCGCAGTGCGCTTCCGGTCGCCGAATATCTGCCGCTATGGGAGAAAAGCTGCGCCGAACTCGGCGCCTCCGGCCATTTGCCGGTCTGGCTGCGCAGGACGTTGGAGCCCGGCTAGCTGACCGGAAAAGCGTGTCGGTTGATTAGAGGCTCGAATGCCGTGGCAGTTTATAGTATAATAACGATTGTTTAGATATCTTGTGTGGCGTGACAAAGCCATTGCCCGTTTTCGGGCATGGCTATTCTTCACCGGAAAGGATTTGAGCGTGGCCGCATCACAGCAAAACTCGTCCGCAACCCATCCGGTCGAGGTTGCCGAGCTCGGGGTGCCGACGTTTTTTGTATCGAGTTTTAACCTGTCCGCAACCTCGAACGAGGTGGTTCTCGTCGGCAATGAATTGTTTCCCACCTGGGGCGGCGAGGGGACGGCCCAGCCGCCGGTGCTGCGCCCGCGTCTTGTCATTCGCCTCAGCCCGCAATCCGTCAAGGATCTCGCCGATGTGTTGCAGAACTTTGTCGTCAATTACGAACAAGCCTACGGCGAGCTGCGCACCGACTACCTTTTGCGCAAAGAGCGCGGCGCCGACTGACGCGTTTTCAGCCCGACCATCGGTCGCATTTCGGCGTCGAGAGCAGTCTGCTGCATCGTGATCGCCCGCCGATGACCGACGGCGAGCGGCTCTGTCTCAACATGATCGTCAAGAACGAGATGGCGAACCTCGGGCGCTGTCTCGCCGCCCTCGCCGATCACATCGATTGTTGGGTGATCGGCGACACCGGCTCGTCCGACGGCACCCAGGATTTTGTCATCGCATTTTTTGCCGAACGCAATCTGCCCGGGGAATTGCACAGTTTTCCGTTCCACAATTTCGAGCAGGCGCGCAACGCCGCGCTCGACCATGCCTATGCCTCGCCGCTGCAATATGATTATCTGCTGTTCGCCGATGCGGACATGGAGCTGGTGGTCGACGATCCCGGTTTTCGCGCCCACCTCGCGGGCGCGGGGTATCGGCTGCTGCAGCGCACGGCGGGTGGCCTCAGTTACTGGAACACCCGCCTGGTCAGGCGCGACGCCGGAGCCCGCTACAAGGGCGTTACTCACGAATATGTCGATCTGCCTGGTGATGTCGGGCAATTGCAGGGGGTCTGGTACAAGGACCACGCCAGCGGCTCGAACCGGATTGACAAGTTCGAGCGCGATATAAGGCTGCTCACAGGTGCTCTCGAGCAGGAGCCGGAGAACCACCGCTACTGGTTTTACTTGGCGCAGTCCTACCGCGACGCCGGACGGACGGCCGAGGCGGCGGAGACCTATGCGAAGCGGGCGGCGATGAACGGCTGGGTCGAGGAGGCCTGGTACGCCCGCATGATGGAGGCGCGCTGCCTGCGCGATCTTGGGGATGAGGGTGGCTTTCTGCGCCGGGCGATCGCGGCCTACAACCAGCGCCCGCAGCGCGCCGAACCGCTCTACGATCTGGCGAAGTACTATCGCGACCGCGGGATGAACGACTCCAGCGTGTTGTTCTCCGAGCCGGGGCTGGCGATACCGCGCCCGGAAGAAGACGTGTTGTTCCTCGAGGATTTCATCTATGCCGCGGGGCTCAAGGAAGAGTATTCGATCGCGGCCAACTACGCGCGAGACCCGGCGCGCAAGGACCGCGGGCACGCGGCATGCAATTGGCTGGCGCTCAACCGCGAGGTGCCCGCCGCCCAGCGCGAGCTCGCTAGGTCGAACCTGTTCTTCTATATCGAACCTGCCACCGCACTGATGCCGTCCTTTGGCGCACGCCAGGTCGATTTCACTCCCCCCGACGGGTACCGGGCGATCAACCCTTCCGTCGCGCGGCGGGGAGACGAGATCGTGCTGGTCCAGCGGACCGTCAATTATGAATTGACGGACGGCTTTTATCACACGCCAAAGGGCGCGCCGATTCACACGCGAAATTTTTTGCTGCGGCTGAACGGCGAGTTACAAATTCAATCCACGGCAGAGATTCTGCCACCTGTGGATTTTCCGGCGCCTTCCTACCAGTTGGTCAGAGGAATAGAGGATCTCAGGCTGTTCGCCTGGCGCGACTCGTTGTGGTGTTGCGGAACGGCGCGCGAGCTGACGACGGAAGGCTGGTGCGAGCAAGTATTGGCTCGCATCGACGACCGAATGCCGGGGCCGTATCCTCTCACCGATTGGCGGCTCCTCCATCCGCCTGGGCCCCGGCTGCACGAGAAGAACTGGATGCCGCGAGTGGCGGGGGACCGGCTGCAGTTCATCTATCTGTGCGATCCTACACGCATAATAGACGATCAGGCCCGCACCGTCGCCGAGGCGCAGCCGGTGATCGCGGCCGAGCAATTCAGCGGCGGCTCGCAAGCGGTCGCCTTTGATGATGGCTGGCTCGCGCTGGTTCACGAGGCGCGGGCGAGGCCGCCATCGGCACAGCGGTACTATCAACATCGCTTTGTTTGGTTTGACGAGGTGAACTCGTTACGGCGCGTCAGCCGCGCCTTTTTCTTCCACCATAAGGATGGCGTCGAATTTGCCGCCGGGCTGGCTTGGCATCCCGACGGAAAGCGACTGCTGGTCTCCTATGGGGTCGACGACAAGGAAGCTTGGATCGCGACGGTCGAAGTCCAGGAAGTTCGGGATTTGCTGGAACAAGTAGACCGCCTCCCATTCGGGCTGCCGCCTGACGAAGTCGACGTCAAAAAGCGCCGGACCGTGGGGCACGTTGGCGCGGCAGCAGCGGCGACGGATGACGATCGGGAGCCGGAAACCGGCGCGACGCAGCCTGTCGCCGGGGCGGCATCCGAGGCCGATGAGCCGCTCGCAGCCCACATTCCCAACGCCGCCCGCTCGACGGAGGAACAATTTCTGGAGCTCGCGCCGTTTCTGGCCGAGGTAAATTCACCGGCGGAGCGGCGCCGAATGTCGCGCGATTTCGACGCGCGGATTGGGCCATTTCTAAACGGCGGCGATACTGCGGCATTGCCGCAAATCCACTGCTTCTACGAGGTGCTGTCCGACACCGCCCAGCATCACAGCGTCGCGGCCGCGACGGCCTCGATGCGGGCAGCCGGGCACCCCGTTCGGGTGTGGAGCTATGCCCCGCAGAAGCTCGAATTCCTGCGGCCGCATGGGGTCGAGCTTCGGCAAGCGGCCGACGTCCTTCCGAAGGGTCTCTTTGAGCGTATCGTCGCCGGCTCGGAGATCAGATATTTCAGCGACGTTTTCCGCTACGCGGTGCTCTATGAGCATGGCGGGCTGTGGATGGACACTGATGTGGTGCTGCTGCGGCCGTTCCCGTTCCATGGCGACCACTTCCTCAATCTGCAGTGGCGCGGCGGGCACCAGGGGCATTTCATCTGCGGCAACGTAATGTACGCCAAACCCTTCAGCCGACATATGCGACACCTTTACGAGACGGCGATCGAGCGCTTTTTTGCATCGAACGAGAAGAGGTTTGGCGACATCGGCCCCAAGCTCCTGTCCGATTACGTCGCCTCGGATGCCGGCGCCGAGCTCAGGGAGCGCCTCGGGAGCCCGGTTTTCTTCAACCCAATCGATTGGACCGAGCTCGACCGCTTCGACCAGCCGCTCGGCGAGCTGGCCGATTATCTGAATGATGAGAGGGTCATCGGCATCCATTTATGGAATGCGAAGACCAATGCGCTGTCGCGCGACGAGGGCACCTCGCTGATCTCGCAGTTATCCGACCCGCTCGGCAATTTCCCGAGCCTGAGCGAGCTCGCCGACCGCTACGACACCGATAAGAACCGAGTGACCGGCAATCGGCATTTCTATGCGAGGGTCTACGACCGGCTGCTCTCAGCGCGACGCTTCTCGCTGCGTCGGCTGATGGAAATCGGGCTCTGCAATTTTCAGCGGCCAAACACGCCTTCGGTCGAGATGTGGCTCGCGTATTTTCCTTTCTGTCATGTGTTCGGCATTGATCTTACCGACTATTCTCGGCTCAACAGTGACAGGTTTTCGTCGGTCGTGTGCGACCAGTCAAAGCGGGACGACCTTCGTGCAGCAGTCGCGCGGTTTGAGCCCGGCTCCTTCGAAGTAATTATCGATGATGGCAGCCATGCGTCGTTTGACCAGCAGACAACGCTGCGCGAGCTGTTCCCACTGCTATCGGACGGCGGCTGGTATTTTATCGAGGATCTCGATTGGCACCCGCCTGGCGATGATCCCGGCAGTATCACTCCGACAAAGGATCTCCTACGTGAGATCCGGCAACACGGCGGCGCGCGATCAGTGGACCCGCTGGGTATCAGTGCATTATCCTGCGAGATCGCCGAAATCTTATTCTTTGATAGTCATTACGAGTTAGGGCGGGCGGCCATGCTCGGTGGTCTGGCAGCCATCCGCAAACGCGGCAGCGCCCCCCTCGACGGGTGAGAAGGCATCCGGTGAAGGTCGCCGTCTACACGATTGCCTTGAACGAAGCCGCGCATGCCGAGCGCTGGGCGAACTCGGCCGTCGATGCCGATTATCGCATCGTCGCCGACACCGGAAGCACCGACGACACAGTCGAGCGGCTGACCCGGGCGGGGGTGACGGTGCACCGGATAGCGGTGCGCCCGTGGCGCTTCGACGTCGCGCGGAACACGGCGATGGCACTGATCCCGTCTGATGCCGACGTATGCTGCACGATGGACATGGACAGGTTTCTCGCGCCCGGCTGGCGGCCGAAGCTCGAGGCGGCGTGGACGCCCGATACGACTGCACTCTATTGCCGCGTCGAATACAGAGCCAGCGTCGACGATCCGACGACCTTGCGCGGCTGGCCGGCGCGGAACTTCCACAGCCGCTGGGGTTACCGTTTCAAGCGCCCGGTCCACGAGGCGCTGTTCTTTACCGGAGAAAAGGAGGTTGAGCGCAGTTGCCAGGATATAGTGGTCTACGAGGTCCAGGATCGCAGCAAGCCGACGCGGAGCCAATACTTGCCGCTGATGGAGGTGGCGTACCGGGAGGATCCGGACGACTCGCAGATCTGTTTCTGGCTCGGACGGGACTACGTGTGGGCCAATCGTCACGACGAGGGCATCGAGCTACTGCGGCGTTACCTGAGCCTGCCGACCAGTACCTGGACCGAGGAGCGATCCGAGGCGATGCGTTATCTGGCGCGGATGGAGGCGGACAAGAGGATGTTCTGGCTCGACAAGGCGCGCCTCGAAGCGCCGCACCGACGCGAGACTTGGCTCGATCTGGCCGAGGAGCTGCACGGCCGGGCGGAATGGCTCGACTTGTTCTGGGCCTGCATCAACGGCATCGAGAAGACTTGGCGCACCGGAAGCTATCTGGATGATGACGGGTGTTGGGGAGCCCGCTTGTTCGAGCTCGGCGCGGCCGCGTGCTGGCATCTCGGCGTGATGGACCGCGCGGCGGAATGGGGAAAGAAGGCGGCCGATCTCGATCCGGGGAATCAGCGCCTTCGGGACAAGTTCGACTTTTTCATCCGGCAGCAAAAAGCGGTCCGCCTCGGCAAGGTGAGCGTTCCCGCCGACGCGCCGCGCACGCGTTTTTTCACGACATCAGGCAACGTGCTCTACGTGGATGCGGCGTCGGGGCAGCTGCGCCACGGTGCGGTCGACGGCAGTCCCGCAAATGTGGTCTTTGTCGCCGACCAGAACCGGTTCGACGGCCCGCGGACCGGCTGGCTCATGCACGATTCCGACGCCGGCCCGGCGCCGATCGGCTGCTCGGCGGAGGGGTGCTGGTCGGCTTGCGCCACCGAAACGTCCGCTGCGTTCCCCGCGCCGACAGCATTCGACCTCGTCCCGCTCGAACGCGGGCTGGTCGGGCTCGAAGCCGGCGGCCGCTACCTGTGCGCCGAGCCCGACGGGCGGCTGACCCTGTCGCGGACAAGGTGCAGCCTTTGGGAATGCTTTCTCACCCCGGAAGCGTGGTGTGCGGCACCGTTGCCAGGCGGGGCGGAGCAAACGAGGACAACGATCGACTGGGGAGCGATCAGATCGTTCGTCATAAGCCCGCATCTCGATATCGTATCGAGGAGCTCGACCAATTCGTGATTGACGGGGTGCGGGCAGGAAGAATGACCCGAGTCTCGGACCAATCGAGAGATCGGTGAACCCATGAACGATAGTCCGGTCCCCGCGCGAGCCGTACTGCCCGACCTCTCCGGGGCGCTGCGCACTCACCTGTTCACGACCCGGGGCACGATGCTGTTCGTGGATCCCGCGTCGGGCGAACTGCGCCACGGACCGATCGACGCCAGCCCGGCCAATGCCGTCTTCGTCGCCGATCCGTCATCCGACGAGACGAACCGCGACGGCTGGCTGATGCACGACGCCGTCGACGGCCTCCAGCCGGTCGTGTGCCTGGCGGAGAACGCCTGGTCGTCCGCCAGCGCAACGGTGGCGGGGGCGCCGGTCACACCGACCCGGCTCGAGCTGATCCCATTGAAGCGTGGCCTGGTTGCGCTGCGCGCGACGGACCGGTACGCGCGTATGGGTATCAGTGCGCCGCAATTTCTGTGCGCCGAGGCCGATGGCCGGCTTCACCTCAACAGGACATGGTGCAGCACCTGGGAATGGTTCCTGGCCTCGGAGGATTGGTGCACCGCGGCGCTCGGGACAGAGCCTGACCCCGCGCGCGATGACACGGCCCTCAATATCAACTGGGGCGGCGCCGCGCAGTACACCGTCGAGCCGATCGCCTTTCGGGCCGAAATGGGGAAAGTCGCCGAGCCCATGAACGACATCCCGATCGGCCCAGACGCTATCCTGCCCGACCCCTCCTGCAGGGCGCGCGCCCGCCTCTCCACGAGCTGGGGCACCGTGGTTTACGTGGATGTCGGCTCCGGCGAGTTGCGGCACGGTCCCGTCGATCGAAGCCCGGCGAACGCGATATTCGCATCGGATGGGGCGGCTGGGCAGATCATCCAAGAGATAGCAGGATCTTTCCGCCCGATCGCGTGCGGTGCGGATTGCTGCCGCGCGGTCGACGGGGCATCGGATGCCAACGGGACGGCAGCGAAATTCGAACCGGTTCCGCTCAACGAGCGATGGATTGGACTGAAGGCCGACGGGCTCTTCCTCTGTGCCGAACCCGATGGGCGCATCACTCTTTCCCGGGAAGCGTGCAGCGCTTGGGAACGGTTCTTGCCGACTGATCCGTTTTCCTCCTCAGAAGAGCGCGCACCGGCGGGTCAGTTTGCCCGCCGGCGCGTGATTGTCATGCGCCACCGCGGCAACGTCGCCAATAAATTGCTGCAATATATGGGCGCGCTGACCCTGGCAAACCGCATCAAAGACTGCACCATCGTCAATGTATCGATCCCCGAATGGGGGCTCGAAATTCCCGACGACACACAGCATCAGCTGTTTTTCGACAATGTCGATCTGTGGACCTGGGACCCGTTCAGGCCGCATGTCGAAGAGCTGTGCGCGCTGGCCAACCGCAGCCAGTCGATCCGGATCATGATGGCGGATCATCTGCAGCGCATGGAATTCTTGATGGCGCCGCGATTTTTCGATCGTGTCTTCCCAAAGGACACCCAGTTATCTCACGAAGTAACCGAACGTGATCTGCTCATCAATATACGAACCGCAGAGATTCTGGACGGGGTCCCACATTACCCGCTGCTGCCGATCGCGTTTTATGAAGATGTAATCACGAGGACTGGGCTGAACCCGGTGTTCGCCGGCCAATTGGGTGACTCTGGAGTATGTGCGACAGCTGAGGCGGCGATTTCCACGAGCCAAATTCATCAACAGCCGAGGTGCCAGGGCCGATTTTGATCTGATCCGATCGGCACAAAACATCGTCGTTGCGGTCAGCACCTTTTCATGGCTGGCGGCGTGGCTCTCGCACGCGAAAACCATTATCCTGCCTCTCAGCGGGTTTTACAACCCGGCGCAGCTTCGCGAGATCGACCTGCTGCCGGTGGATGACATCCGCTACCGCTTCTTTCTCTTCCCGTTGTATTTCGGCCTTCCGGAGAGCGAAGCTTTAAAGCATCACCAGCGGATGGACGGCTATTGGAAGGAGATCTCCCGAAATCAGGTTGCCTTGCTGAAAAACGCCGCGCCGCTTTTGCGGGTGCCGCGGCAAAATTTCGACAATGGCCTGCCTTCGAGGGCTGCCCCGGCAGCCGCGATCACGTTCGATCCGGTCTGGTATGCGCACGAATACATCGATGCGGCGATGGAGATCAGCGAGGGTTGGTTCGAGGATCCGCTTCATCATTATCTCGAAGTCGGCAGGCTTCGCGAGTATCTGCCTACTCGTCCGCTCCAGGAGCAGGTCGAGGTCGACCTTTCATTGCCTAACCTGGCGCTGAACAAACGCGCGACGCAAAGCTCTCTCAGCCAATGGTCCAAAGGCTCCACATTGGAGGAAGACGCCGGGAACGCGGTAAATGGGAACCCATCGAAGGACTATGGATTTCATACCAAGCGCGAACAAAACCCATGGTGGATGGTAGATCTCGGGGCAAGGGCCCGGATACATTCCATAAGAATATTCAACCGGCAGTTTGCTCCCGAAGGTATACAGAGGCGCGCATCGCCACTGGCTGTCGACATGGCGAATGACGCCGAAGAGTGGTCGCCACTTTTTCGTACCGAGCCAGGGCAGCTGTTTGGCGGGTATAGCGGCGGCCGGCCGTTGCTGTGGAGCGCTCCCGCACCGGTCGAGGCTCGGTTCGTTCGGATTTCAATCCCACGCGAGGAGGAACTGCACCTTGCCGAGGTCGAGATTTACGGCAGGTTCGCGGCCGAGCGCACCGAAGCTCGACATGCGCCGGCGAATTCCGCTACGGGCACTGAGCCTGCGCAACACGCCAATTCCGATCTTCTCGAAGGAAGGCCGGTCAACCGAGTGCTGTTCTTTACCGGCACCGGATGGGCTTTCGGCGCGGTTCACTTCGAGCTCGTCAAGTACCTGCATTCGCGTGGATTGGTCGCCGACGTTCTGGATTTCGGCCGCAGCTACGGCCGCGAGGAGATGGCCCTGATCGGCGAATATTACGACTGCGTCGTCGGGGTTCTCGGCGAGACCTGGCCCCTCACAGACAACTATGGAATTCCTCACGAGAAGATCGTCGTAATAGCGCATGGCGAGTACGATCTGCAGCACGCTCTCGAAACCCGGCCGGCGGAAGAAATCGATCGATTTGGCGGCTATGGCGTGATCAGCCAGTGGCTCCTGGAATTATCGGCAGAGCTCGGCATTCGACGGGTCCCGAAAGTCGTCAAATACGGCATCAATTACCAACGCTTCCTGGCGCCGCCCGCCTCGGAGCTCAAAGTCGTCGGCTATGGCGGCAGCATGCACCGGGCCGACCCGGCGGGGGTCGACTGGAAACGCGGCATGCTGGCGCAAGAGGCGGCGGAAGCCGCCGCTCTCACCTTCGCGCCGGCCGGGCGATATCATTACCTGGCGATGCCGCACTATTATCGGCAGGTCGATGCGGTGCTGGTGACGTCGCTGCGCGAGGGCTTTGGTCTGCCGTCGATGGAGGCGGCCGCGGCAGGCCGGCTCGTCATCAGTACGCCGGTCGGCGGCTTTCCGGACCAGGCGGCGCGTGGCGCAGGCGTCACGGCGCCGCTGGCCGCCGACGAATTCAAGGAGTTCGTGATCGACAAGCTGAACTATTATAAGGATAATCCAGCGGCCTACCGCCAGACGTGCAGGCAAATTCAGGAAGCCGCCAAGTGTCTCGATTGGGAGTACACGGTCGATGACTGGATCGAGCTGATCCAATCGGTGGATCACGACAACGATCGTCATGCCGCCGCGCGCCCGCCAAAAAGAACCGTCAAGAGAATTTTTGCGCATCACGGAGCGCTCAACTCAAATCCGTGTCTCGAGACATTACAGCAAATACATCTAATAAATCTCGACCGTAGCACGACCCGACTAGCGCAATTCCACGAACGTAACCCGCATTTGAACAATGTCGTGCGGATATCCGCAGTTGATGGATTGACCGTCGACAAAAATAAGCTGATTGCGAACGGAACGATTACCGGCGATCTGCCCTACTGGCCAGGCGCACTGGGGTGTGCTCTTTCGCATTTAAGTCTTTGGCGAAAAGCTGTGTCCGAAGATCGAGTGGTTACGATACTTGAGGACGATGTCATCTGTTCATCTGAATTTTATCGGGCATCGGCCTCGATAGTGTCCCAGCTGCCGGCGGATTGGGACATCATCCAGTGGGGGTTCAATTACGATCCTTTATTTGTGTGGCTCGATTTTGATTTTACCAAAGCCAAATTGGAGTTTTATGATCGTCGTTACAAAGGAGAGAATTTTTTGGATTTCCAGGCTGCGAGCACCTCTTGCACGGCAGTGAAGGTTGCGCATTCTTTTGGCACCATGGCTTACTCTATCTCTCCGAAAGGCGCGCGGGCCTTGTTGCAATATTGCCTGCCGTTGCGCAAGCGCGTGATACAGTTCGGCGGAACGGGCTTGGCGGTCGAAGATACGGGCATCGACAATCCGATGGCGGGTGCGTTCGTGTCGATGCAGGCGTTTCTCTGTCTACCGCCGCTCGTGCTGCATGACAATCAGATACCGAGCGACAATCGAGCCGATGGACGCGGCCATTAGAGCGATGAGAAGCGCTTGTCGATGGATGCCACAAGGTCAGAAATGGTCAGAAATGGCCAGAAATACTGCCAAAATCGGCAGAAGTGGCCGATTGCGGAATGGCTGAGCCGAACGGAGCAGTCGTGTGAAGAGCGAGCCTGCGATAAGGCGGGGGGCGCGAGGCTTTTCATCCCGCCTGCTGACGCTGCACAACACGATCCTCTACGTCGATCCTGCTTCGGGATTGTTGCAACACGGGCCGCGAGGGCGCAGTCCGCTAAATCTCAAATTGGCCGTTGACGACGACGGCTGTCAGCTTCTTTACCAAGGGTACGATGTCGTACAGCCGGTCGGGTTACGCGAGGGGCGTCTGGTCGCAATCACCGATGGAGATGCGGATAGCCCGCTATGCCCGCCGCTCGTGTTCGAGCCGATCGGTCTGCGTGATGGCCGGATTGCTCTCAGATCAGGCGGATTTTTTGTCGGTGCGGAAGGCATCGGAAGCCGAAACGTGGCGCTATCGGCGGTGCATTGCAGCACTTGGGAGCATTTCTGCTTATGGGACGCCCCCCGTCCACGACATTGGCCAAAAGAGGTTGTCGGCGGCGGACGACCCACGCCCAGCCTGAGCATCAGCTGTTTGTTCTCCTATCTAGACGACCGCGATCCTCGCCCGGCTGTTCAAGCGATAGAAGCAACGATGCAATGCATCTCAATAGATTGCGTATACTGGTTCAGTAATCGCTCCTTCCCAAAGTCGGTGGCGGGCATTGAGGTTATCCATGTGGCAATCCCGCCTATTGAGCAATACCCAGACGACATAAACCGGGTTTATCTGGATCTGATGCCGCGGACGGTGACGACAGATTTCAACCTGGTCATCCAGCCCGATGGCTTCGCCGTCAATCCGCAGGCATGGGACGACAGGTTTTGGGAGTACGACTACGTTGGAGCCGCTTGGCCGTTTCTTTGGGGCGGAGGACCATACTGGGGGCTGCCGATAGTCGGCAACGGCGGCTTTTCCCTTCGCAGTCGAAAGCTCTATGATGCTCTTCGTGACCTTCGCCCGAGCTCGCGCCTGGAAGATTGGGCTAATAGCTCTGTCTACACCGTCCCACAATTTTCTTGGCCAGTCTATGGAAGACAGGTACTTTCCGAAGATTTTATAATTTGCATTGGCTATCGAGAAACACTCGAGCATCGGTATGGGATAAATTTCTGCCCGGCCGAGCTGGCCAACAAATTTTCCGTAGAGACGGTTTGCGATTTCACTCAATATTGGTTGGGTAGGAGTTTTGGTTTTCACCGAGCCGAACCTGCACGATATTTTGGAGTAGAATTACAACAAACCTGAGGCAGTAGATCGACATTGAGAACGCAGACGCCGTGTTGGCTGTTAAAGCTCAAAAGACTGAAAAAGAGAGGTCAGCACTTCTTCTGCAATGATATCTCGACTGTTCAGAGTAGGGAACAAAGACCAGAGCTGATCGAGCCCGTACGAAGCGAGGTCGAGAGAGGAAAACTCGTCGAGTATAGGGTAGTACAAGTGGCCGAGCACGGCCGATTGCGGATCCAAATTAGTCACCGCCACCAACCCTGTCGGTGGACAGTCGAGGAACCGCACGCGCAGATCGGGGCGATACTTCTTCAAAATCGGCAGCAGCCGCCAGACGTCTCCCGCCCACCAGGGTCGCGTCAACTCCTGCTCGGCGGGGTCGTTCAGCCACTTTCGCTCAGCCATTCGCAAGTTAACGGGTAAACAGTCGTGGAGAAGAATGAGCGAGCGGTCGTGGCAGCAGCGCTCGGTGTTCATGAAATCCCTGAGCAAGTATTCGAGTTCGATGCATTCCGTCGAGGAACGCAATGTCCACGCCCTTTGGAAAGAACATGCGCAGATCGTACATCGTAAAAAACTCGTCCGAGCTCATTTGAAAAAATAGACTTCGCTTGCGGTGACCGATTGGATTACCTGTCAACCGGAATGCGGGCTCGACGCATAGGGAGTCACAGCTAAATTGGGCGACTAAATCGCCCTCTGCGGTCCCGATCTCGAAATATGACCTTGGGGCGAGAGATGTTGCCAGTGCTCCCAGGAAATCAAGATAGTCCACGCCCGGATGATGGCGGTTGGGGTCAGACGGGCTATCTGAGAGTAGGAAGGCTTCCCAGGGTCCGCATTCCGAACGGGACAGTGTGACGTAACCGCCAGGTTCGGCGCAGAGATAGATGCCCTCCGCCCTCAGCCCGACGCGTCCCCAGTCGAGGCGGTCCAACTCGAACACAGTAGGTGTAAGCGAGCCATCGCCACTGTCGATGGTTTGGGAACGGTCCGTCCGGCAGACAATCGGGCACAGGGACCCCGCCGCCTCGTGCATAATTTGGCCGTGTCCCCCCCGCGATACGAAACGCGCGTTCGCCGGGCTGTCCGCGACGGGACCGTGCCGTAACTCCCCCGAGCGGGGATCGACATAAAGGACTGTGCAGTGAGTGGTGAAAAGACGCAGTGGCAACACCGTTGGCTCTCTGATCACGCTCGGTTCTCCATGCGAAATCGCCTGATCGGCGCATCGGAAAAGCATTCCTGACAAACCCGTTACATTTCGGTGCGATTTCTTCATTCGCTGGATCATCAACATGTAAAGTGAAACTCTTTGTGATTTCGTTGCGCTGACTTAGGCTGTAGGTGATTACGGGATCCAATTCGGAGTAGCCGTTACGCCACCCCGTTGCGCCTTGCCAACTCCTCCGGTATCGCGAGAGCCGTGATCAATGCCGCCGAAACGGTTTCCGAACTCCTCATGCGGTCTGCAGTGGATAGGTTACCCTGTACTCATAGTTAATTCAACAGTCTTGCCTGTCTGCAGAAGTTGTTAAGCTGGTTCTCTTTGGCAAGATTCAGAGACACTACAATCAAAGACAATAATTCTACGTAGTACAATATCGGAGTGCTGTGCGAGCAGGGTTTGGGCGTGGCGCAGGACAGGGATCAAGCGCAGGTGTGGATGAAGAAGGCTTCAGCTAACGGCGACGAGGATGCAAAAAACGGCTGGCTTCGCATCAGTAGAAGCCAAATCTTGGATATATTGCGTAAATGAGTTGGGCTAAGGCGTCTTAATCACTTCAGGTGAAGAATTCGCCGGTTAGCCTCACCTGCTTCGCTCCGCTCGCGCGTCGCGGGAGGAAGGTTAATAGGTTTGGAAGGCCCGTTGAACCTCACCCAACTCGTTGGTCGACAACAGAGCGAGCATCAGCAATATGCGGGCCTTCTGCGGCGTGAAATCCTCGCCCGCGACGATGCCGCTCTCGCGCAGCCGCCGGCGCGGGGCAACACGGCCCGTCGCACGGCTGCACTGCACGACGACGACCCCGCAATTGGCGGCGCGCTCGAAGGCGGCGCGCTGCTCGGGGGTCGGGCTTCCCGGGGCAAAGCCGGCCGAGACAAGGCCGCGGGCGCCGGCCGCAACCGCGGCGTCGACCAGCGCCCCATCGGCGCCGGCATAAGAATAGATGATGTCGACCCGCGGCAGCGCGGTCAGATCGAGGCCCGCGAAGGGGGTATCGGGCATGTGGGCGCGAGACGGCGCGCGATAGAAGTGCACCCCATCGCCGTCGACATGGCCGAGCGCACCAAAATCGACGGAGCGGAAGGTCTGTACTCGGTAGGTGGAGGTCTTAACGACGTCGCGGGCCGCATGGATCTCGTCGTTGAGCACGACCAGAACACCCTTGCCTGGCGCATCGGATGAGCCGGCGACGCGCAAGGCGTTTACGAGGTTCATCCCGGCATCAGTGCCGAGCGCGCTGGCCGGGCGTTGGGCTCCGACGAGCACGACGGGATGCGCCGTGGCGAGGGTCAGGTTGAGAAAAAAGGCGGTTTCCTCGAGGGTCGCGGTACCGTGCGGAATGACGAAGCCGGCGACGGCAAGCTCCTCGCGCGCGATGCGGTGGATCATCGACCTGATCTCGAGCCAGTCCTTCGGACCGATATCCGTGCTGCCAACTTGGCGGAACGTCACCGGCATCGGGTCGGCGACGAGCCGGGTCTCGGGAAAACGGTCGAGCAAGGCCTCGCAGCTCAGCTTCTGTCCGAAATCGGGGTAGTCGAGAACATCAAGGCTCGACGCGCCGAGCGAGGAGATCGTCCCGCCGGTGCCGATCACGGCAATGCGCGGAAGGGCTGTCGCCATCGTGGATGCTTTCTTCTCCTCAGTTTGGGGGTATGGCGTGGGTTCGTTCCTCGCGGAGGCGAAACGATACGGCTCCGTAGGTGCAAACGAAATACGGCACCACGTAGGTCAGCGCGAGCTTCGTAATGTCGAGGTGCCGCCCGGCTGTGCCGGCAATCAGCGCGACCCATAGCGAACGGAGCGGGACGCCATCGGAGAGCGCATAAGCGTATGCGAGCTTCCAGCTCACGACAGCCAGCGCTTGCGCCGCTTGTAATGCTTGACGTCGCGGTAGGATTTGCGCGCGCCGACCTCGTTCAGCCCTAGGTAAAACTCCTTGATGTCGGAATTCTGACGCAAGGTATCGGCCGGCCCTTCGAGCACGATCCGACCGTTCTCCATGACATAGCCGTGGTCGGCGATATCGAGCGCCAGCGCCGCGTTCTGCTCGACCAGCAGCACGGTCAAGTTGCGCTCGTCGCGCAGCCGGCGAACGATCCCGAAGATCTCCTCGACGAGCCGCGGCGCGAGGCCGAGGGACGGTTCGTCGAGCAGGATCACCTTCGGGTTCGACATCAATGCCCGGCCGATCACCAGCATCTGCTGCTCACCGCCCGAGAGATAGCCAGACTGATTGTGGCGGCGTTCCTTGAGCACCGGGAAGGCGTCGTAGACCCGGTCGATGCCGTCTCGGACGGAGGCGAAATCGCGGCGCGTGTGCGCGCCGGCGACCAGGTTCTCTTCCACCGTCAGGTTTTCGAAGACCCGCCTCCCCTCGAAGACCTGCGTCACGCCGTGCTTGACGACATCGGGAGCGGGAAGCCGGTCGAGCCGCTCGCCATCGAGCTCGACCGTGCCCTTGGTCACCTGCCCACGCTCGCTGTGCAAAAGGCCCGAAATGGCCTTCAGGGTCGTGGTCTTGCCCGCGCCGTTAGCGCCGAGCAGGGTCGTGATGCGGCCCTCCTCGGCGAAGAGCGAAACCCCCTTCAGAACCAGGATCACGCCGTCGTAGACGACTTCGATGTTGTTCAGCGCCAGCATTCAGGGGGCCACCCCATCCGCTATTCGGCGGTCTTCAGCGCATGCTCGACGACGTCGCGATAGGCGCGGAACCAGTCGGTTTCCTTGACGAACTTGCCGCCCTTTACCTGGAAAACCTGAACCCAGCCGCCGCCTTCGTGGTCGGTCGGCGTGATCTCCAGCGGCGGAACGAGGCCGCCGAGGGTAAAGTCGCGGATCTGTTCGAGGCCGTGCTTGATGTCGGTCCCGGTCGGTGGCTTGCCGCCGTTCGCTTTCAGCGCGTTACGGATTCCTTCGACATGAATGGCGGCTTGCAGGAGACCACGGTTGTAATAGACCGTGTTCTTGTCCATCAAATCGAGCGGTTCCTTGCCTTGCTTTTTGTACATCGCCTTGATCTGCTGGCGGACTGAGTAATCGTCACCGGCGCCAGCGAATTGCATCGCGTGATAGCCTTCGGCGGCGCCAAACCCGCCGGCGGCGTCGATGTCGGCCTCGGAGGAGGCCCACACCAAGCCGACCACCTTCGACAGCGGATAGCCATTCGATTTGAAGGCTTTGATCGCCGCCGCGGGCGACCGGCCGAAGAGGTGCGCAATCACGAAATCCGGCCGGTAGCGCTGGGTGATGTCGAGCACCTGCGCTCCGACCTCGACGCCGGGCGGCGGCACGGCGAAGGTCCGTAATTCGAACCCCTCTTGCTTCTGCAATTCATCGACGATCGGCAGCGGTTCCTTACCCGCCGGGTTGTCGTAATAGATATAGGCGATCTTCTTGCCCTTGAGGTTGCCGCCCATTTTGTCCTTGACGAACTGAACGGCGGCGGCGCCCTGCGACCAGTAAGTGGCAGCGATCGGGAACAGGTAAGGATAGCGGGTCCCGTCCGCCGCGGCGGCGATCCCGAAGCCGGGCGAGGTCGTCGCGATCTTGTCTTCCTCGAGCCGCTGGTTGAGCGCCACGGTCATCGGCGTGCCGTAGAGCGTCATTAAGACGGCGCCTTCCTGCTTTTGGCGCTGATAGGCTTCGACCGCCTGCGGGACCTTGTACTCGTTGTCGATCTCGTCCGCCTTGATCGTATAGCCCTCGACCCCTCCCCCGGCATTGATCAGGTCGTAATAATCGTGCATGGCCGGACACAGCACGACACCGGTGATCTGCGTCGCGCCGGTGCGGTCGCATTGCATGCCGATCAGCACCTCCTTCTGCTGCGCCGCTGCCGGGCCTGCGAGCCACAGCCCGGCTGCCGCGCCCAATACGAGCGCCAGTATTGCTGTCTTTGCGTTGCTCATTGCGACTCCTCTACTCGGCTCTTTTGACCGCGGCCGCCACGACTTCCGGGTAGCCGCGGAACCAGTCGGTCTCTTTGACGAACTTGCCGTCATGCACCTGGAATATCTGCACCCAGCCGCCGCCCTCATGATCGGCTGCGGTGATCTTCAATGGCGGAAGAAGGCCGCCCAAGGTCAAGTCGTGGATCTGCTCGAACCCATTCTTCACATCCGAGCCGGTCGGCTTCTGTCCGCCATTGGCCTTTATGGCATTGCGGATCGCCTCGACATGGACCGCGGCATTGAGAATGCCGCGATTGTAGATCACCGTGTCGTCCATCGCCTTTGGCGGCTCCTTGCCCTGCGCCTTGTACATCGCCTTGATTTCCTGGCGGATCGGATAGTCGTCGCCGGCGCCGGCGAATTGCAGCGTATGATAGCCCTCCGCGACCTGCCAGCCGCCTGCCGCCAGGATGTCGGCCTCGGCCGAGGCCCAGACGAGGCCAATGACCTTGGAGAGTGGATACCCGGCGCGCTTGTATTCCTTGATCGCTACAGACGGTGAGCGGCCGAATAGATGGTCGATGACAAAATCGGGGTGGTAACGCTGCGTAATGTCGAGCACCTGCGCCCCCATCTCGACACCAGGCGGCGGCACCGCGAAGGACCGCAATTCGAAGCCCTCCATCTTCTGCAGATCCTGGAGGATCGGCAATGGCTCGTGACCGGCCGGGTTATCGTAATAGACATAGGCGATCTTCTTGCCCTTGAGAGCGCCGCCCGATTTGTCTTTGATAAACTGAATCGCCGCCGCACTCTGCGACCAATATGTTGCGGCGACCGGAAACAGATACGGGAACCGGCTGCCGTCCGCCGAAGCAGAGATGCCAAAGCCGGGCGAGGTGCCGGGGATCTTGTCTTCTTCGAGCTTCTGGTTGAGCGCCTGGGTCTGCGGCGTGCCGTAGATCATAAAGGAGACGGCGCCTTCGCCCTTCTGGCGCTCGTACTCCTCGACTGCCGGCGGCACCTTGTATTCGTTGTCGAGCTCATTGTAATTGATCTTGTAGCCCTCGATGCCGCCCTTCGAGTTGATAAGGCTCATATAATCTTGTTGCGCCGGGCAGATCACCACGCCGACGATCTGCGTCGGCCCGGTACGATCGCACTGCGCGCCGATCATCACCTCCTTCTGCTGCGCAAACGCAGTTCCGGCAAAGCCGAGCGCAGTTGCTGCGGCCGCCATCAAGATCTTCGACAAGCTCGTCATCGCGCTCCTCCCTTTGCTGTCATTCAGTATGAAAATGGCCATACCCGGAAATAATTTCGAATGTTGCGCCACAAGCGGTTGAGCCCCTCGGGCTCGACCACCAAGAAGAAAATGATCAGCCCACCGAACAGGATCAGCCGCAGATTAGGGATGATGTTGGCGAGATCGGCCGCCGAAAAGATCAGCCCTCCGAACGATTCGAGGAACCAGCGCGTCACGATCGGCAGCAATGTCACAAAGGCGGCGCCGAAGATCGAGCCGAGGATCGAGCCGAGCCCGCCGATGATGATCATCGCCAGATAGTCGATCGAGACGGTCAGCTGGAACTGCTCGTAATTGGCGATCCCCAAATAATAGGTATAGAGCACGCCGGTGACCCCGGCGTAAAAGGACGAGATCGCAAAGGCGATGAGCTTGTAGCGGAAAGTGCTGATGCCGATGATCTCGGCGGCGATGTCCTGGTCGCGCACCGCGATGAAGGCGCGGCCGATGCGGCTGCGCACCAGGTTCGAAGTGCCGACGATCGCCAGCACCGCGAACCCCATCAAGAACAGATAGAGCTGGGTTTGGCTCTTGAGCTGCACGCCGAAAAAACTCGGCCGCGGCACCTGGATCGAGGCCTGCACCCCGCCCGAGATCGCGGGCACATGATTGATCGTCCACTCGATGATCAGCTGGGCGGCCAGCGTCGCGATCGCGAGGTAGATCCCCTTGATGCGCAATGACGGGATGCCGACGACTGCGCCGATCAGCGCCGCCATCAGCCCGCCCGCCGGTATCGTCACCCAGAACGGCGCGTCGAGGCGGACGACGAGATTGGCGGCGGTATAGGCGCCGACCGACATGAAGGCGCCGTGCCCGATCGAGATCTGCCCGGTATATCCCACCAGGATGTTGAGGCCGAGCGCGCCGACGATGGCGATCAGGATCAGATTCAGGATCGAGACGTAATACTCGCCCAGGGTCAGCGGCACGATGACGATGAAGAGGCCGGCGAACGCCGCCACCGCCCATTTGGCGATCGGCAGCGGATAGAGCGCCATGTCGGCGGCATAGCTCGTCTTGAACACGCCCGGATTCGCGGTGGAACATCGCTACGCCTGCTCACCCTCACCCACCCAGCCCTTCGGGCTGGGCTCCCCTCTCCCGCAGTGCAGGAGAGGGGCTTTGAGACAGCGCGCCTTGCCGCCCCTCTCCCGCACTGCGGGAGAGGGTGCCGAGCGCAGCGAGGCGGGTGAGGGTCCATCACACGCGCTCGATCCGGCGGCGGCCGAAGATGCCTTCGGGGCGAACCATCAGCACCACGATCATCAGGACGTAGGGAGCAAAATCCTTCGTGCCGCCGCCGACATAAGGGTCGAGATAGCCGGCGGCGAGGTTTTCGACGATGCCGACGATCAGCCCGCCGACGACCGCGCCGATGATCGAATCGAGGCCGCCCAGGATCACCACCGGAAAGACCTTGAGGCCGACGAGGGCGAGCTGGTTGTCGACCCCGAGCATCGCTCCCCAAACGACGCCGCCGAGCGCCGAAACGACGCCTGCCATCGCCCAGGCGAGCGCGAAATAGCGCCGCACGTCGATGCCCATCGCCATCGCCACCTGCTGGCTGTCGGCGACGGCGCGCATCGCGATGCCGATGCGGCTCTTCAGGAAAAACCAGCTGAAGGCGGCGAGAAAGACGATGCTGACCACCGCCCCGACCACCTGGACCGGCGGCAGCATCACCGGGCCCAATTCGATCGGCTCGTCGCCGATCGGCATCACGATGGCGCGCGTGCCGGCGCCAAAGGCCAGTGTCGCCGTGCCCCGCAGCACCGCCGCGAGGCCGATCGTCGCCATCACGACGGCGATGACCGGCCGGCCGATCAGCGGCCGCAACACGACGCGTTCGAGACCGAAGCCGAGCAGCACCATGCCGGCGACGGAGAGCAAGCGCCGAGACCCAGAACGGCGCGCCGGCGATCTCGGCCGCCCCCGCGGCGATGAACCCGGCGAACATGACGAACTCGCCCTGCGCGAAATTGATCGCGTCGGTCGCCTTGTAGATCAGCACAAAGCCGAGCGCGATCAGCGCGTACATCAGCCCGATCATCACGCCGTTGGTCAGCAGGACCAGCGTAAACTGCCACTCGAACTCAGGCATCGGCCCGCCGAAAGTCGCCTGGATTCGTCGTTCCCGCGAAAGCGGACCCAGGGCGGCAGGTATGTGCAGAGACGCCTGGACCCCGCTTTCGCGGGGGCGACTTAGGGATATCCGTCAGGCATCGGCCAGTTCAGGCATAGGCCGGTTCCCGCGCCGGTGCCGCGGGTTCGAGGATGTCCTCGATCACGATCGTCGAGGTCAGGGTCGCCTTCCGGCCGTCCTCATAGGTGATCTCGGTGATGACCTCGACTTCGCCGTCGCCGCTGTAGAACGCGTCGACGACGGCGGCGTATTTCTCGGCGACGAAGCGGCGGCGGATCTTGCGGGTGCGGGTGATCTCGTTGTCGTCGGCGTCGAATTCCTTGTTGAGCAGCAGAAAGCGGCGGATGCGGGCGGCCGCGGGCAAAGAGGCGTTGACCTCGGCGATCTCCGCGGCGATCAGCCGCCGCACCTCGGGCTTGGCGCTCAAATCCTGGAACGAGGTATAGGCGAGGTTGTGCCGCTCCGCCCAGTTGCCGACCGTCGTCAGATCGATCGCGACGATCGCCGCGACAAACGGCCGGCGATCGCCAAAAGCCACCGCTTCGGCGATAAACGGGCTGAATTTGAGCTTGTTTTCGACAAATTGCGGCGCGAACGGCGTGCCGTCGGAGAGCTTGCCGACATCCTTGGCGCGGTCGACGATGACGAGATGGCCGCGCCGGTCGACAAAGCCGGAATCGCCGCTGCGCAGCCACCCGTCGTCGGTCATCGTCTCGCGGGTGGCGTCCGGCTGCTTGTAATACCCCTTGAACACCGCGGCCGAGCGGATCAGCACCTCGCCGTCCTCGGCAATCCGCACCTCGGAACCCGGTATGACCCGGCCGACCGTGTCCGGGTCCGCCTCGCCGTCGGGCTGCAACGAGGCGAGACCGGCGAGCTCGGTCGAGCCCCAAACCTGCTTGATGTTGACCCCGAACGCGCGAAAGAACCGGAAGGTATCGGGACCGAGCGGCGCGCCGCCGGTATAGACCCAGCGTGCCCGCCGCAAGCCCAGCTGGTCGCGCACCGGCCCGTAGACCAGCACCTCGCCGAGCGCGAGGCCCAGCCGGGAGATCAGCGAGGTCTGCTCGCCTTCCCCTTTCAGCTGCTCCGCGCGCTCGGCGAGCCCGCGGAAGAACTCGAAGAGCCGACGCTTCAGCGGCGTCGAATCCGCCGCCCTGACCCGCAGCTGGGTCAGCATGTTCTCCCAGATCCGCGGCGGCGCGATGGCGATCGTCGGGCCGAGCTCGCGCAGATCGCGCTGCACGGTCTGCGGCCGCTCCGGACAGTTGCAGGTGAACCCGACGAGCAGGGTGAGCACCAGCGAGAACAGCGAGTTGCCGATCCACGCCATCGGCAGGTAGCACAAGAGTTCGTCGGTGGCGCGGATGTCCTCCGCGGCAATAAAGCCCTGCGCAGAGCTCAGCAGATTGGCGTGCGACAGCATCACCCCTTTCGGGCGGCCGGTCGTCCCCGACGTGTAGGTGAGGAGCGCCAGATCATCCGGATCGCCGTTATCGATCTCGGCCTCGACATAACCCGGGTTCGCCGCGCCGAACTCGCGGCCGGCCACTCTGCATCTCGGCGAATGACTTGAGGCCGCTGCTGGAATAGTGCCGCAGCCCTTTCGGATCGTCATAGACGACAAGTTCGAGATGCGGCAGCTCTGCCCGCAATGACAGGACCTTGTCGACCTGCTCCTGGTCCTCGGCGACGACGACCGAAATCTCGGCGTGGTTCAGCACAAAGACCAGCTCGCTGGCGATCGAGTCCTGGTACATCGGCACCGCGGTGCCGCCGAGGCATTGCGCCGCCACCTGCGCCCAGTAGAGGCTCGGCCGGTTGTCGCCGATGACCGCGAGCTTGTCGCCGCGGCGAAAGCCGTGCGCGGCCAGGCCCAGCGCAAAGTCGCGCACCTCCTCCCAATACTGCGCCCAGCTAAAGGTCTGCCAAATGCCGTGGTTCTTTTCGCGGATCGCCGGCCGGGGCGCCATCTGTTCAGCGTTGCGCCGCAGCAGATGCGGCAGCGTCGACGGCGTCATGCGGCGACCTCTTCACGAACTTTGGCGGTACCGAGATAGGCGCGGATCACGTCCGGGTGGCGCTGCACCTCGCCGGGACTGCCTTCGGCGATTTTGCGGCCGCGGTCGAGCACGGCGACGCGGTCCGAGATGTCCATCACCACCGCCATGTCGTGCTCGATCAGGATGACCGTCGTGCCCCATTGCTGGTTCACGTCGAGAATGAAGCGGGCCATGTCCTCTTTTTCTTCCTGGTTCATGCCGCCCATCGGCTCGTCGAGCAGCAGCAATTTCGGGTCGAGCGCCAGGGCGCGCGCCAATTCGACGCGTTTCCTCAGGCCATAGGCGAGCCCGCTCGTCGGCTGCTTGCGCAAATCCTCGAGCTCGAGAAGCTCGATCAGCTCCTCGGCCCGCGCGCGATGGGCGATCTCCTCCTTCTGCGCCAAGCCCCAATAGATAAAGGAGGACAGCACTCCGGCCTTCATATGCACGTGCCGCCCGAGCATGATGTTGTCGAGCACCGTCATGCCGGCGAACAGCGCGATATTCTGGAACGTGCGGGCGATCCCGAGCGCGGCGACATGCGAGGGACGGGCGCCGGTGATGTCCTTGCCCGCAAAGACGATATTGCCGGTGTCGGGCCGGTAGAAGCCGCTGATCATGTTGAGGAGCGAGGTCTTGCCGGCGCCGTTCGGACCGATGACCGAGATCAGCTCGCCGGCGCGGACCGAGAGCGTTACCGCCTCGACCGCCCGAACGCCGCCAAAATGCTTCGACACGCCCGAGATGGCGAGTTGCGCCTCTCCGGGAGAGACCTCGCCGCCGTTCACATCATCGGACACGATGCCGCCCGCATTTCCTCGCCCTTCGGCCGGCGCGCATATGCGCGCGAATTATGGCAGGCATGATGCAGACGCGGGTGACAGAAGGCAATGGCCTATGTCACTGCCGCGCTTTGCTTTTGCTGCCCGTCTTGTCGCCGCGCCCGCGACGTGAAACGATCGGGGCCAGGTATCCCCGGCGGAGAATGGTTAAGCGTGGGCCTATCGGAGACTCTGCCTACGACCGTGCTGACCGGGTTTCTCGGCAGTGGCAAAACGACGCTGTTGCGCCGTGCGCTCGTCTCGCCCGCTCTCGCCGACACGGCCGTCATCATCAACGAACTCGGCGAGATCGCGATCGACCATCACCTCGTCGATTTCGTCGAAGGCAGTGTGCTGGAAATGCCGGGAGGATGCTTGTGCTGTGCCGTGCGAGAGGACCTCGCGCGCACCTTGCGCGGCCTCCTCGACCGCCGCGATGCCGGCGAAATCAGGCGGTTTCGCCGCGTCGTGATCGAAACCACCGGGCTCGCCGACCCCGCTCCGATCCTCTTCACATTGGGCGCCGATCCGATGCTCGACCACACGTTGCATTTGTCGCGGGTTGTCACCCTCGTCGATGCGGTAAACGGCGCCGACAGTCTCGACCGCTTCGCCGAGGCCGGGCGGCAGGCCGCTCTCGCCGATACTTTGGTGATCACCAAGACCGACCTCGCGCCGCTCGGTCCGGATCTCGCCCGCCGTCTCGATGCCCTCAACGACCGCGCCGACCGCATCCTCGCGGCCGAAACCGAGGATGCCGGCTTGGTGCTGTTCGGCGACGGCAAACTCTCGGCCATTCCAGCGATGCCCTTTGAGCCGGTCGCCGTCCACAGCCACGGCATCGATGCGTTCGGCGTGATCCTCGAAGGCGAGTTGAGCCGGCTTGATTTCGCCCGCGCTCTGGGAGGCCTCGCCCGCGAGCGCGGCACCGACCTGCTGCGGGTCAAGGGTATCGTACGCTTTGCCGACCGGCCCGACCGCCCGGCCGTGGTGCAAGCGGCTCAGCATGCGATGTTCGCGCCGGAATGGCTCGACGACTGGCCCGACCGGGATCACCGCAACCGGCTGGTCTTCATCGTCCACGACATCCCGCGCAGCGAAATCCTCGCGCATTTCGCCTTCGCGCGCCCCCTCCCCTACCCTCCCCCGCGCGCGGGGGAGGGCTAAGGTGGGGGCGTCATCCTCATAGGGAGCCGCACATGCTCGACATCGTCATCGCGGGCGGCCTCGCCGTTCTTCCTTCGGGCCCGCAACCAGCCGACATCGGCATCGCCGGCGAAAAAATCGCTGCGATCGGTGCGCCGGGCAGCCTTGCCGCCCTCGGAGCAAGTCGGGTCGTGGACGCCGCGGGGCAAATCGTGATCCCCGGCGGCATCGATCCGCATGTCCATTGCCGCTGGCCGATCGTCGTCCCCGGCACGACGCAGCACCAGATGACCGACGGGCCGGCCCGCGTCAGCGAGGCGGCATTGCACGGCGGCACGACGACAATCATCGATTTCGCCCTCGTCGGTGACGGCGACACCGTGCGGCAGGCGATCGAGCGCCGGCAGAAGGAATGGGCCGGCGACTGCCATTGCGACTACGCGTTTCACACGATGGTGCAGGGCAAGCTCGCGCCCGAGATCCTCCCGCAATTGGCCGAGGCGGTCCAGGCGGGGCATCCTTCGGTCAAGATCTTCACGACCGACATCACGCCCAGCCGCAAGGGCCGCATGGTCGCTTTCGGCGACATCTGGGAGGTGCTGAAGGTATTGGCGCAAGCCGGCGGCATCGCCGCAATCCACGCCGAGGACAACGACCTCGTCATGCACATGTACGAAAAGCTGACCCGCGAAGACCGGACCGGCTTCGAGAACATGGCCGAGGTGCACAACACCCTCTCGGAGGATTTGTCGTTCAACCGGGTCATCCGGTTGGCCGCCAACATCGAGGGATCGGCGCTTTACATGATGCACACTTCGGCGGCGACCGGGGTCGCCGCGATCGCCGCGGCGCGGGTCAGGGGCGTGCCGATCTACGGCGAGACCCTGCACCAATACCTGATGTACACCGCCGAGGACTACAAAAGGCCCAACGGCCAGATCTATCACACCTACCCCTCACTCAAATTCCGTGATGACCAGGAGGCATTGTGGCAGGCCACCGATCACGGCGCGATCCAGACCGTCGCGACTGACGAGATCTGCTGCCCGCTGCGCATCAAACTGCAAGGGAGGCGGATCGACGACACGACCGGCGGCAATGCCGGCGTCGAGCCGCGCCTGTCCCTGATCTACACCGAGACCGTCGAGAAGCGCGGCTATGGGTTGTCCGATTTCGTCGGCCTCGTCTCGGCCAACGCCGCCAAGATCATGGGCCTCTACCCGCGCAAAGGCGCGCTGGCGGTCGGCTCGGACGCAGACATCGTGCTCCTCGACCCGCGCCGGCGCCACACCGTGCGCGCCGCCGAACTGCACGAGGCCGATTACACACCCTGGGAAGGCCGCGACCTCGCCGCCTGGCCCTCTCTTACGATGCTGCGCGGCAAAATAGTCGTCGAAGGCGGCACCTTTGCGGGCGACCTCAAAGACGGCCAATTCCTGCCGCGCAAGGTGCCGGACGAGATTAGAGCAAGGCCCAATGTTTAATCTTACGCAGCAATTCAGGGGCGCTCCGGCGTTTGCTGTCATGGCCGGATTTTTGGTCGGCATGGGCGCCTTCGCGGTCAATGCCGACCAGAGCGAGGTAGCGCCCCCTCAGGGCTCCGCGCCGTTGCTCGAGGCCGTGGCAGACGGGGTTCAGATCTATACCTGCGAAGCAAAAGGCAGCCTCTTCCAATGGACTTTCACGGCGCCGGAGGCAAATCTCTTCGACAAGCAAGGCCGGCAGATCGGCACTCACTTCGCCGGTCCGACCTGGAAGATGGCCGATGGTTCAGCGATCGTCGGCGAGGTGACCGCAAAGGCCGATGCGCCGGAAAAAGATGCAATTCAATGGCTCCTGTTACGCGCCAAAGCCCATGAAGGGCAGGGTATCCTCGGTGAGGCAGCCTTTATCCGGCGCACGGAGACGAAGGGCGGACTCGCGCCGACAGCCGGCTGCGACGCCGGCCATATTTCTGAACAGACGCGCATGCGCTACTCCGCGATTTATCAGTTTTTCAGCGCGTCAAAGGGTAAGTAAGGGAGGCGAATTTGCCGATGCTCCCTCGGTTCCCTTCGCGACTGCTCCTCGCAGCCCTTCCGCTCGCCTTCGCAGCCTGCGCGCAGACGCCCGAGGTCCTGGTTGCATTCCGGACCGAACAACAGGCGCAAGAACATTGCGCAAAGGATACCGTCGTCTGGGTGGATCCTCAAAGCGGCGGGTATTATCTCAATACGAGCCCGTCATATGGCCATGCGGGAACGGGCCGCTACGCCTGCCGCCGCGAAGCGGAACTGGCGGGCATGCGTGCAATGGCGAACTGAACGCCGGGCGGATCGGCGCGACCCGAAATTAGCCGTAATCGCGTGGTATCGTTTCTGGTCTGAGAATGATAGCTGTGGCGCCATGTCAGACGATTGGCTGTTTTCCCCGGCTTTACCGCGCCGATCAGTGAAGGGGTTCGCTGTTATATCATCAACACGGTTCCCGAGAATCGAGGGATCCCGCGGCCCACGCCAACCTCGTCGCTGTTATTTTGATGGAATATCAGCGAAAACAGCCAGCTCCCATCGACCGCTCTCAAAACGGAGCGACGCGCGCAATCACTGGAGGCAGTAAATGATCAAAGTAAGCGTGCTGTACCCGAATAATGAGGGCAGCAAGTTCGACATGAGCTACTACTGCAATTCCCACATACCGATGGTTCAGGAGAAATTGGGGAAAGCGTGCAAAAATGTTGCAGTCGAACAAGGGGTGTCCGGCGCGACACCGGGATCACGGCCGGCCTTTGTTGCGATGGGCCATCTATATTTCGACTCGGTGGCCGAATTCCAATCCGCGTTCGGGCCCCATGCGAATGCCATCATGGCGGACATTCCCAGATACACCGACATCCAACCGACCTTTCAGATCAGCGAAGTCAAGATCTAGTCTTTAGAGGCAAAATCGCGGCCTGCAATAATCGTCATCACCGGGCTTGACCCGGTGATCCACGCTCCTTCCGGAGCGATCCAGTCGCTGGCAGGGGCGTGGATGGCCGGATCCACGTCCGGCCATGACGGCTATCGATGAGTTCGGTACCGCGCACTTCCCCTTTGCGTTGTGGCGGAGCCCGAACCGGACAGCCGCGGATCTAGTCCGGCCATGACGATTGGTGATGATTATGATCGTTTCTGCGCCGGCACTGGGAGGCCGGGGATCTTCAGGGTGACCGCGCCCAGGTGGTTGCGGCTGGTGAAGTAGAGGGTTTTCCAGTCGTCGCCGCCGAAGGCGATATTGGTGGTGGCAGGAGCGCCGTGGACGATGCGGCCGAGCTGCTTGCCCTTCGGGTCCATGATCCAGATCCCGCCGGCGCCGCCGCAATAGACGTTGCCTTCGGCATCGACCTTCATGCCGTCGGGGACGCCGGGCTCAGGCCCTCGCAAATCGGCAAAGACCCGGTCGGTGTGCTTGGCGAGCGTGCCATTGGGCAACAGCTCAAAAGCGCGGATGTGGCCGCGCCGCGTGTCGTTGATGTAGAGCACCCTCTCATCGGGCGAGAACGCGAGGCCATTGGGCAATACAAAATCGTCGATCAAGAGAGTCATCGTGCCGAGATCGGGGGTGACGCGATAGACGCCGGAAAAAATCAAGTCCCATTGCTCGGGCGCAGCCGGGCTGGTCCACGGGTCGGTGAAATAGATGCAGCCGTCGGACTTGACCACGACGTCATTGGGCCGGTTGAGCCGGCGCCCTTGAAAGCTGTTGGCGATGACCGTGGTGCTGCCGTCGAGTTCCTGCCGGGTGACGCGCCGCGAATTGTGCTCGCAGGCAACCAGCCTGCCCTGCAGGTCGCGGGTCAGCCCATTGGCCCGGTTGGTCGGCTCCTGGAGAACGGAGACACCCTTGCCGGGCTCGTATTGCATCCGCTTGTCATTATGAATGTCGCTGAACAGCAGGTGATGCCGCTCTTTCCACCACACCGGCCCTTCGGCCGGGCCCAAAGCGCCGCCAAAGCCGTCGGCGAGATGCCGGACCGGCTCCGACGGGGAGACGATCCGCTCCAGCTCGGGAGCCAATTGCTCGATCCGCGTCGATGATTGTGACGCCCCACGACCACCGGACATGGCGCTTCCTCCTATTGCAATTGATTGCCTCAGTCGGCGGGAATTTCTCGGAGGACCGCCCGCTTCTGTCGCACGCCCCGGTTGTCGGGCTTGAATTCCCAGCCGGCAAATTCGTACCGCTTGCGCTTTATCAGTCTGCGCCGGGCGGCGGGACCGATCGGCAGCCTGGCGGTTTCCATTGGCAGGGTCTTCGCCGAGCCCTCGAGGAGACGCTCGCGTTGCGCCCCCTTATCCGGACCCAAATAGGTGTAGCCCGATTTGTGGCTGATCGGGACGATCATCTGGGTTCGGCGGGCAGTCTCTGCCGCGGCTTCTGCAGTGCCGCACTCGAGACAGAACTCGAAACCGAGCTGCGCTCTCGCCTCGGGAAATTCGTTGCCGCAGCGGCAGTACGGCATTACCGCGTTTTTCCGGCGTAAGCCGGCGATCTGAGGATGCGATCGATCTCGGCGACGGTGACCCCGTAGAGCTCGGCGACCTGAACCGGCGTCATACCGTAAGTCGCCAATGTGCGGACGCGGCCGATTTGCGAAAGAGGCACGGTGCGGGTCGACCGTTTGGCAACTGTCCTTTGCCGTATTGGCTCTATTGCGACCGGAGGTTCCACTCTTGGGCTCGGCGGGAGCCGCGGCGGAGCAGTGAAAATACGTGGTTGACGGCGCGGTTCCTGCTCGTGTGGCGCACCGCCGTTTGGCGCCGGTCCAGTCGCCTCGGCATCGGCATCAGGCTGCGACCGTTTGAACAGGTCTTCAGCTGCCTGTCGCGCGCGGCTGATCTTTTCTCGACTATTTCGGTCGTCCGCTGACTGCCATTCGTCCACCGAGCGTATCCCCAAGTAGAAATCGTTAATATGTGCACCGATATAAGTCCCACCGGGAAATCCTGCAAGACCGCCGCCCTTTACCTGCTCCAGGGACGCGACAGATAATGCGGACGGCTCGGCGCGCGCGGGAGAGTCGCATGGATATGCCCGAAGGCGAAATGGTCGTCGATCGGGATCTTGTCGTCACGGTACGAGGCGGCGTCAGGCTGGCGATGGATGTGTATCGTCCGGCCGGAGACGGTCCGTTTCCGGTGTTGCTGGAGCGGACGCCTTACGACAAATCTGCGCCGAGCCGCTCTGAGCGCACGGCTGCCGTCGCGCAGCCCCGCTCGCGCAGTGAGGTCGCCGCCTATTTCGTGCCCCACGGCTACGCCGTCGTCTATCAGGATTGCCGGGGACGGTACAAATCGGGGGGCCGCTTTACCAAGTATCTGAGCGAGGCCGAGGATGGCCGCGACACCCTGGCTTGGTTGATGCAGCAGAGGTGGTGCAACGGCCGCATCGGCACCTTTGGTCTCTCCTACGCGGCCCACACTCAGGCCGCACTCGGCTGCCTCGACCCACCGGGTCTGGCGGCGCAGTTTCTCGATTGCGGGGGGTTCTCCAACGCCTATCGCAGCGGCATCCGTCACGGGGGCGCGTTTGATCTGAAACAGGCGACCTGGGCCTTCAACAACGCCCTCGCCGACGCCAGGGACCCCGCCGTCAAGGCGGCGCTGAGGGCGCAGGACATCAAGGAGTGGTTCGGGCGGATGCCGTGGCGCAAGGGTGACTTGCCGCTCAGCGCCGCGCCGGAATACGAGGAGTACCTCTTCGAGCAATGGTCGCACGGCACTTTCGACGATTTCTGGAAGCAGCCGGGCATTTATGCGGAAGGCTATCACGGCCATTATGCCGACGTGCCGGTCGTCAACCTCTCGGGCTGGTACGATCCCTACGCGCGGACGGCGGCGGAGAACTACCTCGGCCTGTCGCGGCGCAAGCGCGGGCCGGTTCAGCTGATCCTCGGTCCTTGGACCCACGGCGACCGCTCGTTGACCTTTGCCGGAGATGTCGATTTCGGCCCGGCGGCTCCGGTCGACGGCAACCTCGCCGACGATTTTTTCGATTTGCGCCGGCGCTGGTTCGACCGCTGGGTCAAGGGTGCCGTCAACGGCGTCGAGGGGGAACCCGCGGTGCGTGTTTTCGTGATGGGCGGCGGATCGGGACGACGCACCGCCGCGGGTCGGCTTAATCACGGCGGAAGGTGGCGAACGGCCGCCGATTGGCCGTTGCCGCAAACCCAGTGGACAAAATTCTACCTGCATTCCGATCGCAGCCTCGGCCGTGAAGCGCCGCATGACCGCGCGCAACCGCTCGACTACGCCTCCGACCCGCGCAATCCGGTGCCGACGATCGGAGGCGCCCTCAGCTCGGGCGAGCCGGTCATGCGCGGCGGCGCCTACGACCAGCGCGAAGGGCCCACAGTGTTCGGCGCGCGCGAGCCGTTCCGCCCGCTCGCCGAACGCGGCGATGTGCTGGCCTTCTCGACGCCGCCGCTCGAGCGCGACCTGGAGGTTACCGGACCCGTTACGGTGCGGCTGTGGATCGCCTCCGATGGCCCCGATACGGATTTCACGGCAAAGCTGATCGATGTGCATCCGCCAAACGAAGATTACCCGAACGGCTTTGCAATGAACCTGACCGAGGGCATCCTGCGCTGCCGCTACCGGGACAGCTGGGAACGGCCGTCGCCGATGGTGCCGGGCGAGGTCTACCCGATCACGATAGAGCTGTTCCCGACTGGCAACCTGTTCAGCCGGGGCCACCGGGTGCGTCTCGACATCGCGAGCAGCAATTTTCCGCATTTCGACATCAACCCGAATTCGGGCGAACCCGAAGGGGCGATGGAGCACCCGCGCGTAGCCCGCAACCGCATCTTTGTCGATGCAGCCCGACCGTCGCATTTGATATTGCCGATCATCCGTTCATGGGCATGAGAAGAGCGATGCGGCTCAGGGCTTTGCTGTTTACGGCGTTAGTCGCCATCGCCCCGCGTATGGCGGAGGCGGCGGGATCGGGAAATCCCACGAACGACCGTCTTGTTGCGTTGGCACCGGCTGAGCAGGCAAAAGCTCTGGCAAAGACTGTTGGACACGGTTGTATCGGCACCTCTGCCTTCGCGATGGGCGTCGTCGATACCGCCAAATGGAAATCTCTCGCGTACTGGAGTGTCCAGTGTAAAGACGGCAGAAGCTTTGCGATCCAGATCGCACCGGACCCCAAGGCACCATGGGCAATCACCGATTGCCGGGTCCTGCAGGCAAACGGCAAGGACTGTTTCACGAAATTTTGAACGAATTGATCCTCGTTACCAGCGCAGTGACTGGCGGCAGACCGAATACCAGAGGCCGAGGTTTTCTTGCTGCCATTTCGGGTCCGAGCAATCCTTCTTGAGGATCGCCGCGGAGGCTGTCGGATCGGAAGGGGGAGGCGGCGTCGAACTCGAGCATGCGGCCAGAGCGACCACCAGCGCGCCCAGAATAGCCGGTCTCACCAGCTTGCCTCCGTTTCGTTCCCGACAACGCCCAGGGTGCGGGTCAAGCGCGCAACACTCCTACCGCGGCAAAGTTCCGCGCCCATTCGGCCATTTTGCCTCCTACGCCCAAATCGATGTACTTTCGGCAAGTCCACGGCCCGTACGACGGAGTGTAGCCTTTATGAACAGCGCCAACGGCGGCCGAAAATATCGCAAGGATACGCTCCTCGCTCATCTCGGGCGTCATCCGGAGGCACAAAACGGCGCCGTCAATCCGCCAGTCTATCACGCCTCGACGATCCTGTCGGCGAATATGGCGGAGTGGGAAGCCAAACGAGACCCGAGCACGCGCTTCGACATCGTCCGCTACGGATTGTTGGGCACCCCGACCACCTTCGCGCTGGAAGAGGCAGTGGCAGCGATCGAGGGCGGCTATCGCGCAATGCTGATGTCATCGGGCCTCGCCGCCATCACGGCGCCGCTGCAGGCCTGCCTCAAATGCGGCGACCATCTCTTGATGGTCGATTCGTGCTACGGCCCGGCGCGAAACTTCTGCGAGAGGGTGCTGACCCGCTGCGGCGTGGAGACGACCTATTACGACCCGCTGATCGGCGGCGACATTGCCCGGCTGATGCGCCCGAACACCCGGGTCGTCTATATCGAATCGCCGGGCTCGCTGACCTTCGAGGTGCAGGACGTGCCGGCGATCGCCGCGGCCGCGCACGACGGCCGGCGCCAAGGTGCTGATGGACAACACCTGGGCCTCGCCCTACCTGTTCCGTTCCTTCGAGCACGGCGTGGATGTATCGATCCATGCGGCGACCAAATACATCGTCGGCCATTCCGACGTCATCCTCGGGGCGGTCATCACCAACGAGGAGATGTACCTGCCGGTGCGCACGATGGCGGCCGACCTCGGCCACTGCGCCGGTCCCGACGACGCCTATTTCGCATTGCGGGGGCTGCGCACATTGTCGGTCCGGCTCGAGCGGCACGAGAAGAATGCGCTTGCCGTGGCGCGCTGGCTGCAGACCCGGCCCGAGGTCTCACGGGTGCTCTACCCCGCTTTGCCGGAAGATCCCGGCTACGAACTATGGAAGCGCGATTTTCTCGGTGCCAGCGGGCTGTTCGGCGTCGTCCTCAAGCCAGCGTCGAAATCCGCGGTGTACGCCATGATCGACGCGCTCGACTTGTTCGGGATCGGGTCGAGCTGGGGCGGTTATGAAAGCCTGATCCTGCCGACCAATCCGGTGCGGGGCCGCACCGCGACCCGTTGGGAGGCGGAAGGCCCCACTCTGCGCCTCCACATCGGCCTCGAAGACCCGCAGGACCTCATCGAGGATCTCGAGCGCGGCTTCCACAAGTTGCGCACCGTCGCCGCGGCGGCGTGAGCCGCCCGCTCAGGCGATGCCGAACGTCCTTATCGCCTGTTCGTCGAATTTGAGCCCGAGGCCGGAGGCGGTCGGCATGGCGAGTTCGCCATCCACCGGCACCGGGACTTCCTCCCACAAACGGAAGAGGCGGGGCATGTACTCGACCGTCAGCCCGTTGGGCACCGCGCCGACAAGGTGGACGTGGATCTCCGGCACACCGTGGCTGACCACCGGCAGATTGAACGCTTCGGCCATGCCGGCGATCTTGAGCCACGAGGTGATGCCGCCGGAGCGCACCTGGTCGATCATGACGATGTCGACCGAGCGGGCTTCGAGCATATGGCGGAACGGTACGATGCCGTAGAGGTACTCGCCGCCGGCGACCGGGGTCGCCAATGCCGCGGAGACACGAGCGAGCCCAGCGTAATCGTCGTGAGCCGTCACGTCTTCGAGCCAATAGAGCCCGACCCCGGCGTCTTCGACGCGTTTGCCGATATCGATCGCCTGCTCGACCCGCCAGCGCTGGTTGATGTCGCACATCAGATCCATGTCGGGGCCGACGGCCTGGCGAATAAGCCGAGCTTGCTCGACTTCGCGCGCCGGCGAGGTGACACCCGGCAGGCCGAGTTGCATCTTGGCCTGGCGATGCCCCTTTTCGCGCAGTCTACCGGCGGCGATGACCGCCTCTTCGAGCTTGAGGCCGCGCCGCAGCGCGCCGCTGGCGTAAGTAGCAATGCGGTCGCGCCCGCCGCCCAACAGCTTCCACAATGGCAAGCCGAACGCCTTCCCTTTGATGTCCCACAGCGCGACATCGATCGCCGACAGCGCCATCGTGAAGATCCCTGCCGGTCCGGAGCCGCCAGCGGCCGCCCGCAGTTTCGCCGCGACCGCCTCGACCCGCATCGGGTCTTCGCCGACCGTCAGCGCGCCGAGCTCGTCGACGGCACGCCGCAGGGCTGGCGTCAGCGCACCACCGAAATAGGTGACCCCCAAACCTTCGATGCCGTCATCGGTCCAAATCCGCAGCCAGACGATCGGGTTCTTCACACTAGGATTTTCCGAAAAACCTGCCAGCGGCTCGTCATTCGGCAGTGCGACGATGCCGGTCTCGAGGTTTGCAATCTTCATCAGGCGGCTCCGAACCGATTGATCGCTACTTGCGATGGGACGAGGTGACGGGAACTCTGCGAAATCAGGCGCTGCATCAGACGATCGCGGTGGGCGCCTGCGGCACGGTCTTCCAAAATTCGCCGTCATGCCCGAAAAAGATCCGCGCGCCGGCCGCCTCGCGGCGGGCCAGCTCGTCCAGCGAGCCCAACATGGCCACGCGGTCGTGGACGCGCCGCGGCAAGCGCCGCTCGCGCAAGGTCCGGCAGAAATAGCAGGCATCTGCAGCGAGCACGACATCGCCCGACGCGAGCCTTACGACGAGCGACTGATGGCCCGGCGTGTGACCATAGGTCGGCAGGCAGACGACGCTGCCATCCCCGAACAGGTCGTGCTCGCCATCGATCTGGATCACCTTGTGCCCGAGGTCGAAATCGGCGCGGTTGAAGCCGCGCTGGGCCGCGATGTCGGGGTCCATTCCTGCTTCCCACTCGCGCCGCTGAACCACCATCACCGCGTTGGGGACGAGGGCGTTGCCGCCGACGTGATCGAAATGGAAATGTGAGTTGACGATAATGTCGACCCTCGCCGGGTCCCGATCGATCGCTTCGAGCCGCGCGCTGATTTCCTCGCCCGGCCGAAAGTGGAACGAGAACAAGCCGGCGATGCGTCGCCCGACCCGCGCGGCGGGGTCGCGCTGGCAATCCGGGTGCATGCCCGTGTCGAAGAGCGCGGTCCCCTTCGGATGGTGGATCAGGTAACTAGGGATCGGCAGGTCGGCCTTCCCCTCGCCACCCTCCATCAAGTAACCGAGGTCGCCCGTCAAATATCCGCAAGTCAGCGCGAAGAGTTTGAGATCCAAGTGAGGTCTCCTAGGCGCGATAGCGATCGATCGTCGCCTGGTCGAATTTGAGGCCGAGGCCGGGGGCGGTCGGCATTGCGAGCTCGCCGTTTTGCGGCTGTGGGACTTCTTCGAACAGGCGCATCAGCCACGGCATGTATTCGATGGTCAGCCCGTTCGGGATGGCGCCGATCAGGTGGACATGGACCTCGGGGATCAGATGGCTGACGACCGGCAGGTTGAAGGCCTCGGCCATTCCGGCGACCTTCATCCATTGTGTGATGCCGCCGACCCGCACCAGATCGATCATGACGATATCGACCGAGCGCGCCTCGACCATGTGGCGGAAGGGCACGATCCCCCAGACATACTCACCGCCAGCGACCGGCGTGGACAGCGCAGCGGTGACCCGCGCCAAGCCGGGGTAGTCGTCCGCCGTCGCCACGTCTTCGAGCCAGAACAGGCCGACCCCGGCATCTTCGACCCGGCGGCCGATATCGATCGCCTGCTCGACGCGCCAGCGCTGGTTGATGTCGCACATCAGCTTGATGTCGGGTCCGATCGCCTCGCGAACCCGGTGCATGCGCTCGACCTCCTTGGCGGGTGTGGTCTCGCCGGGTAGCGCCAGCTGCGTCTTCATTTCGCGGAAGCCCTTTTCTTTGAGGCGTCCGGCAGCAGTGACGACCCGGTCGAGCGAGAGCCCGCGCATCAAAGCGCCGCTTGCATAGGTCGGGACCCGATCCCGCGCGCCGCCGAGCAACTTCCATAATGGCAGATTCAACGCCTTGCCACGGATGTCCCACAACGCCATGTCGAGCGCCGACAAGGCCAGATGGAAAATGCCGCCGGGCCCGGCGGAGCCGGCGGCGGCGCGCAATTTCGCGACAATCGCCTCCACGCGACCCGGATCGTCACCCACGATCAGTTGGCCCAGTTCGTCGATCGCGCTCCTCAATGTGCCGGTCAGCGCACCGCCAAAATATGTGACCCCGACTCCGGACACCCCCTCGTCGGTTTCAACCTCCAAGGTGACGATCGGCCGGGTTCCGTTCGGGTTTTCGGCGGCGTCGGCAAGCGGCTCATCGGCAGGCAGCGCGACGATTTGAGAGCGAGTGCCGGATATCTTCATCGCAGGACCCCCAGGCTGAAGAGCGGCAAGACTTACACCCCCGGCCCAATAAGGGAAGCGCGCTCGTTGGCGGTAGCGAGGCGCTGGCTGGTAAAGGAGATGGAGGCGGGGGTTGAACTTCATCGGTTTGCCGTGCTGCCTTGATTATCTCGCCCGCTCGGCCTGACCCGAGCGATAATTCCGCAGTCGAGCTCAATTTCGCTTCTATCCCAATCGTTGGTGTCACCAGCAAACACCGATTGCTGCACCTGCAGCGAATCAGCAGCAAAATTTCCCCGCCTGGTAGAATAGTTTCACTGGCCCGTCGCAAGCAGCGCCCGCGCCAGCAGCTTACCGGAAGTCATTCCTTACTTCGCCACCCGCTGCCTGTTCTAGTGTGCAGATGCATAACAGATTCACTCCTCGTCATGGTCGGACTTGATCCGTCCATCCACGAAGCGCATGCGCGGAAGGCGCAGGCTTCCGTGGATGCCCGGCACAAGGCCGGGCATGACGAATAAAGAGGACTGCATCATCCGAATAAATCTGAGCACTAGCCGATTCCCTTCCAGACACCCAGTTTTCAGCGGACTATGCTACGCGAAGATGGCAAATTCCGGATCGATCGAGCATTCGGACGTCCGCTCGCCCTGCCGCCACCCCGACCCTTTATCTTGTATCGCGCAGGCGGACCCGGCCGAAATCCGAAAATCGCCCGGCACGCCTCTGATAGGAGCAGGGCGATGCGGGGTCTGCCCCCCATCAAGGAATGTGCGAGCCGTTCGCAAATATGGCGCCGAACAGCCCGTCCGCCTCGCCGTTGATCCCATCAGAGAAGTAGAGGGTATTGGGATCGCCGTTGTTGCCCCCGACCCCGAAATCAATGGTCCAGAGCCCGCCCGGCGTGTGGCCCTTGCCGACGGCGATGGGGATTGTCCCGCGCAATTTCCCGGTGGTCGGGTCGAAGGCGTTGATCTCGCTATGGAGAAAGCTGAAATTGCCGACCAGTAAATGATTGATGAACCTGCCGAAGCCAGCTGGTGCCAGAGTGATTCCCCAGGGCGCGGCCAGGCGGCTGCCGGCGATCAGTTGCGTGATGAAATTGCCGTCTTCATCGAAAATCGCCACGGCCCCTGCGCCTAACGGGGCGCTGATTTCGGCGGGGCGCCCGGCGGGCGCATAGACCACGTAAACGTTGCCGCCGATGTCCCGTGCATTGAACGGGACGAGCCCGGCGGCAAGCGCCGGGTTGACGAATGCACTGGCCGCGACACTCAGCGGCGCGAAGGAGCTGTCGAATACGTCGACCTTGCCGCCTGCGGAATCGGCGGCGTAAAGACGCGTTTGTGCACCGTTGATCGCTAACCCGGTGTAGACGGCCCCGGGGGTCGTGACCTGGATGAAGGCGGTCGGCCCGGCGTCCCAGGCCGAAATGGTTCCGTTCAAATTGGCGAAGATGAAGTGCGCGGACCCCCCGTCTCCGCCATTGTTCACGGGAAACGAGGAAGTATTTGTGTTATTCACCTGGCCAGTCGGTCCTTGCGGTCCACTTGCCGTTTTCGGGATCGCGACGAAGCCGGTTGGCGGGTTGATGTTCATCTTGGTGACATTTGTCCTGTCGGTAACGGCGTAGAGGGTGGCCGTGCTGGTCCCTTGGTTCGAGGTCCAGAAAGGGCTCGTGGTACTGTGCGAGACGCCCCAGGGATTGACGAGTTCGGGATCGGTGATCGTGGCCAGTCCCGGGAGGTCCGAAACGAGATTGACCTGAACAAAGTCGGCGACCTGGGCGCGCAGCGTACCGGCCCACAGAGCGCCGACGGCGATCGACGTCACTAAAAAAGTCTTTGGGAACAGATTTCTCATCTTTCGGATCCTCCCTCCGTATGTGGACGCATTAGACTGCTAACTGTACGAGACCCGCCGGCGAGGGCGCGCAAGGCATCGGCGGGGGTGTTAACCTGGCGCCTTCCAGATAGAATTATCGGTCAGCGCGTTCCGAGCCGAAGGCATTCGATCCATGGGACTCGCGAAATCGGTTTTTATTCCGCAAAAAATGCCCGCAAAATGAAAGTGGGGGTTTCCCCGATGTACAGCAGTAGCTGATGGTCGGCGTTGGCGGCAATTCACATGACCGCAACTTTCGAGGCTTTCGTCTGAGGTTTATCTCCGGTAGCTGTTGCTCAGGCCGGGCTCGGCGATACGGCGGATGCTGATGCCGGCGCGCGCAATCGATCGAGGCTCCATTCGCCGCCCCCGGCTACCCAGAAATAAAGGAAGACGAAACAATAGACGACTGCCAATTCCCCACCGTTCAGCAGCGGGAAGAACCCTCTCGGCGCGTGCGCCATGAAATAGGCGACCGCCATATTGCCCGCGAGGACAAATGCGACGGTGCGGGTGAACAAACCCAGAGCGAGCAGCAAACCGCCGGCCAGCTCCAATAGACCTTGAAGGCCCGGATTTAAGGTGAACGGGGCGTAGGGCACATGGTTGGGCTGGTGCGGAAAATCCAAGATCTTTGCAAGGCCGTGTTCCATATAGAGCAACCCGACCACAATGCGCAGGATGCTCAACATGCAAGTCTCCCAGGTGAGCCGCAGAGTTGCAACGTCGGGCACAGCTCATCCTCCGCAAAAGGCCAGCGATCTCTTCCGGTCGCCTACATGCGAGCATAAATGTTTCGGCAGCGATAGCACAATATCAGGACCGTTCAACCAATCTCGGGGATCCGTCTCGTGTTGATCGGAAGCCAATGCCGCACCCTTCCCGAGCGCGGCGGCAAAGGCATCGGCCGACATGCTAAAGGCGAGCACGACAATCGTAAGTATATTCGCCATAAGAGCAGCCAGCCGGACAGAGAACAGCACGTCCCAGAGACCGGGCCAGATCCGTCTCCGATGACGTACTGGTCTCGTTAAGCTTGCGGGTTAGTCCCGCAGCCGGACCGTGCCACGCGCCTTGGGGCAAGTGTGTTCACACGCAGCGCCCCAAGAGCGGAAGCAACTCTCCAATGAACAGGAATAGTGTTCCGTTCCTAGCTTTTCAACGCTCGTTGGTGAACAAGCTTCCTAGCCGTCACCTTGCCGTGCTGGTTCAACGTTAGCTGTCACAGAAGGTCCTCAATTTGGGCCCCTCCAGTCGCGCCTGTCACCGGCAAGAAAGCCGGTTTCAAATCCCTTGGCGACACATAGGCCGACACGACCCATCGCACGGGCGGTCGATGCTAACCGCTTAGGACGCCAAACGGTATCGCCGAAATTAGAACGACCGCGCCGTCGTCCCGGTGAGCATATCGGCCTTGCGGCTGAGCGCAGCGATCAGGCCGTCGACGCCGTCGGCCCGCAGGATCGCGGCGAATTCGGAGCGGCGAGTCGCCACCTCGCTGATCGCGCCGTCGAGATAGATGTCGGAGATCAGCCAGCCATCGCCGTTGCGGCGCATCATATAGTCGACCTTGACCGGCTCGCCATTGGCCTTGACGATCTGGCTCTTGACCATGACGCCGGCCGGATTGGGCTGCTCGCCGGTGACCTGCAATTTCTGCCCGGCATAGCTGTCGAAGCGGTCGGCATAGATCGCCGAAATATAGCGACCAAAGCTCTCGGTGAGTTGCTGGCGCTGCGCCTCGCTCAGCCCAGCCCAGTAGGATGGGCCGACCGACAAGCGGGTCATCGAGGGGAGGTCGAAGGTCCGGCGGATCACCGGCTCGAGTTGCGTGAATCGCCCACTCTGCCCGAGGATGCGGCCGTTTTTCATCGTGCCGAGCAGCGCGTCGTAGAGCCCCTGCACCGTGTCGCCTCCGCTCGCCGGCGCCGCATGAACAGGACAGGAGAATGCCGCTGCCCCCAGAGCGGCGGCGAGATAAAGCGCTTTCCGCGCTGGCCTTTTTGGCACGATCGACTTCCTCATGGCATAGTCTCCCTGGCTTTCCTCAGCCTTCAATTCCGCCAAATTTAGATATTCGTTCTAGGTGTTCGCATCCCTGCGGCTTTCAAGCGCATGGCTGGGCTGCGATCGTTTCTCCCGGGCGCACCAGGCGCGGTCTTGAAATTACAGAGCATTTCCTTACTCCTAAGTTGGCTTATTCGTTCAGGTCACAACGTATAGTGGCAACACTGCTCGAATTGAGCTAAGGAAGGGTTTCCGGCAAGTCGATGATGCAGCCCAGGTCCGTCGGGACCATTATAATTCGCGGTAGCTGCGCGCGAGATAAGGGCTAAGGCGCTCATGGACGCGACCGATAAGAAGTTCCACATCAATTTCTGGTATGTCATTGCCACAGTGCTCGGCATGTTGCTCATCCAGGACCTTTATCTGGAAAGCAAAAAGCTGACGCCGATCCCGTATAGCCAGTTCGAGAAACTGCTCAACGAAGACAAGGTTAAAGAGGTCTGGATCAGTCAGAACCAGATCCAGGGTACCTTGAAAGAGAGCCAGCCAAACGGGACCAAGGATTTCGTCACGACGCGGGTCCAACCGCCTGAGCTGGCGGAGAACCTGACCAACCACGGAGTCATCTACAGCGGCATCATCGAGAGCCATTGGATCGCCGATATCCTCTCCTGGATCCTGCCGGCGGTCTTCTTTGTCGGGATCTGGATGTTCGCGATCCGGCGCATGGGTCAGGGTGGGCTCGGCGGGTTGATGCAGATCGGCAAGAGCCGCGCCAGGATCTATGTCGAGAAGGAGACTAAGGTCACCTTCGCCGATGTCGCCGGCGTCGACGAGGCCAAAGAGGAGCTTGTCGAGATCGTAAATTTTTTGAAGGAGCCCGCGATATACGGCCGACTCGGCGGCCGACCGCCTAAGGGCGTGCTGTTGGTCGGTCCACCCGGGACCGGCAAGACCTTGCTAGCCCGCGCCGTCGCCGGGGAGGCCGCGGTTCCGTTCTTCTCGATCTCCGGCTCGGAGTTTGTCGAGATGTTCGTTGGCGTCGGCGCCGCACGGGTCCGGGACCTGTTCGAACAGGCACGCCAGCATGCCCCCGCGATCATCTTCATCGACGAGCTCGATGCGCTCGGCCGTGCCCGCGGACCCTTTGTCGGGGGCGGGCACGACGAGAAGGATCAGACATTGAACCAGCTCTTGGCCGAGCTCGACGGCTTCGACCCGTCGAGCGGGCTCGTCTTGCTCGGTGCGACCAACCGGCCCGAGGTGCTTGATCCGGCATTGCTGCGCGCCGGACGGTTCGACCGTCAAATCCTGGTCGACCGGCCGGACAAAAGGGGACGGGAGCAGATCCTGGCGGTGCACCTGAAGAAGGTGGCAAAGCTCGGCGATGATGTGAAGCCCGAGCAGATCGCGGCGTTGACGCCGGGGTTTACCGGCGCCGATCTGGCAAATCTGGTCAATGAGGCGACGTTGCTTGCGACAAGACGCAAGGCCGACGCGGTCACGATGGCCGACTTCACGGCCGCGATCGAGCGCATGGTCGCCGGGTTGGAGAAACGCAATCGTTTGCTCAATCCGCTCGAACGGCGGGTCGTCGCGTACCACGAGCTCGGTCACGCGATGGTCGCACTGGCGCTACCGGGCACCGAATCCGTTCATAAAGTCTCGATCATCCCGCATGGCGTCGGCGCACTCGGCTATACGATACAACGGCCGACCGAGGACCGATATCTGATGACCCGCGCCGAGTTGGAATACAAGATGGCGGGACTCCTCGGAGGACGCGCCTCCGAGCAGCTGGTGTTTCGCGAGATATCGACCGGCGCCGCGGACGATCTCGCCCGTGCGACCGACATCGCCCGCGCGATGGTCCTGCGCTACGGCATGAGCGAAGCACTGGGCAATGTGACCTATGACCGAGACCGCTCCCCCTTTCTGCAGCCCAACGTGCCGGCGCCGCAGGAGCGCGACTATAGCGAAGGGACTGCGGAAGCCGTAGACAGAGCGGTGCGCCAATTCGTCGACGGCGCATTTCAGAAAGCCTTTGGCATTCTGCAGCAGAACCGCTCCCTGCTCGACCGCACGGCAGCGGCGCTGCTGCAAACCGAAACCCTGGACCAGCCGGCGATCGAGCGCCTCAAAGGCGAGATCGTCGCCGGGCCGGCTCTGCCGCCACGCGAATCGCAACAGCCACTCGCAGCTGCGCGATCCCTTGACTAAAAAAGAAACATTTTCTGGGTGCAGCGCGTGGGGCGCGTATGTAACACTACCCCACCCCTGTGCAGAGCAATCGTAACCGAATTGCCGGCTATTCGGCGGCCTCCCCCACGGTGATCGCATAGGCGGTCTCGCCGTGAACCGCGTCATCCCCGACCGCCAGCTGCGCGTCACTCATGCGTAGCGGGACGAAGATCGAGATCACCTTGAGGATGATAAACGTGGCGATGGCGTTGTAGATGATGATGAACGCCGCGCCTTCGAGCTGCAGCAGAAGCTGATTTCCCGTGTCGCCGTAGAGCAGGCCGGTTACGCTGACGCCGGGCGCCTCCTTGTCGGTGCCGATGTATTCGAGCATGTCGGGGTTGGCGAGGATGCCTACGAGCAGACCACCGCACAGGCCGGCAATCCCGTGTGTGGAAAACACCCCCAAGGTATCGTCAACTCTTCGTCATGAAGCCGGTTTTCTGGAGCTTGTTCATCGAAAACCACGGGATGATGCCGGCAACGATACCGATGATGATGGCGCCCCAACCATTGACGAAACCGGCGGCGGGAGTGATTGCCACCAGGCCTGCGATCATGCCGTTGATCGCGCCGATGATCGACGGCTTGCCGTAGGCCATCTTGTCCATCAACGTCCAGACGAGCAGACCTACCGCCGTGGCCGTGTTGGTGTTGAGCACGGCCGCGCCCGCGTCGTGGTTGGCGAAATAAGGATCGCCGCCGTTGAAGCCGTTCCAACCCAGCCACAGGATGCCGGCGCCGATCAATGCAACCAGCAGGCTGTTGGGCGGAAATTGCTCACGATCAATCCGCAGGCGTGGCCCGACCACCGCTGCAGCGACAAAGCCGGAGGTGCCGGCGGCGAGATGGATGACGTAGCCGCCGGAAAAGTCCTGTACGCCCAACTGCGAGAGCCAGCCGCCGCCCCAGAGGCTGAACGCCCCGACAGTGTAGACCAGGGTCATCCATACCGGGCAGAAGATCACCCACGCGGTGAAGTTCATGCGGCCGAGCACCGAGCCCCCGAGAATGATCACCGTGATCGCAGCGAACACGAATTGGAAGAAGATCAGGGTAGCCATCGGGAAGGTCAGCTCCGGCATGCCGGAGGCCGCTGCCGGTATCACCGCCTGGCCCGTGAGGAAGTTCGCGGAGGTCGCCAACGCCGGTTTGCCGAGGAACGGAAACCACTGTTCTCCGAACGCCATGTTGTAGTCGAATAGAACCCACACGACCAAGACCGAGGCGAAGGCGTAGAAGCACATGAAGGCAGAATTGATTGCCCATTTCTGCTTGACATATCCGGCGTAGAGAACCGCCAGGCCGGGAATGCTTTGCAGACCGACGAAAGTCGCAGCCGCCAACTGCCATGCGTTGTTTCCGGAATCGAGCCACTTGGGTGACGGTACGAGCATTGTTTTGTCCCCTCTTCTTCTGTCGTGAAGAAGTCGCACAACCTCCGGTGCCAAAAACGTGAGGTCGAATAAACACAAGAGTTAAGCGGTTAGAGGCAAGAGCCATGCCAGACACGTAATAGCCCTCGAATCGCCGGCGAACCCGCAGATTTCGCGGGTAATACCCGACGCGAGTTGAATTGCGTCGAGATCTGCCTAAAAATTATGCAAATACCATCCGACGTTTTTAAATGCTTCTGTCGGCCGATTTATATGTGATCGCAATGTGCGGCTTGCTTTGCAGCGAGCCCGGATTTGCGTATGGATCGGTGCATGGCGATATGGACGCAACCATGTTCCGCGACCGCGTTCTGGCGGCAGGAATAGCCGGCCTGGCAGCGGGTTTGGCTGTTTCGACGATCAACGGTGAAGCGCAGGAGAGCGAGACCGCGATCACCTGCACCAATCCGGTGAGCGGCACGTCCTGGCAGATTATGATCGATTACGGTAAAGCCACCGTCGATTCCAATCCGGCCGAGATCACACGAGCCGAGATTCCTGGTTTGATCCCAAAGACCGCGGCAACTATACGCCTCGACCGCGAATCCGGCGATCTTACCGCAAGTGTCGCGTCGAGCACCGGCGGGCTATTTTCGCCATGCTCGTTGCCGCCTGGAGAAACCGCGGTGACGGCGCGGAGGCGACCGCAGATGACCGGCGACCCAGCGGAACCGATGCCGATGGCGACGGTTGAGACCGGCGTACGGGCAAGCGTCGGATTCGCCTCGAAGACCGGGCCGCGCAAGGACAACGAAGATTTCGCCGGCGCCCTGTTCGGCGCTGAGTTGCCCGAGCCGCGCCAGGAAGTGATCGCCGCGATCGCCGATGGCATCGGCGGCGCGAAGGGCGGCCGCATTGCGGCCGAGACCGCGGTGCGCGGCTTCCTGGACGGATTTTGCGATCTGCCCGAGACCATGGAGGTGCAACGAGCGGGCTCCAAAATCATCAGTGCGCTCAACGGCTGGATCAATACCATGGGCCGCCAGGACCCCAAGCTCGCCGGGATGGGTTGCACGTTGACGGCGCTGGTGCTGCGCGGCCGCGTCGCCCACCTGCTGCATGTCGGGGATACACGCGCCTATCGGTTGAGCGGCGATCGCATGACTTGCCTCACCACCGACCATGTGCGCCAGGACGGCACGGGTCGCTCGCACACGCTCAACCGCGCGCTGGGAGTGGAGGCGGAAGTGCGCCTCGACTACGCCTCGCAACCGATCGCGCTGCACGACCGCTTCCTGTTGTGCAGCGACGGCGTGCACGGTTTTCTGACGGATCAGACCATCGCCGACATCTTGCGCGAGCGCTCCGCTCCCGAGGATACCGCCGGTGCGCTGGTTGCGACCGCGCTCAGATCGGGCAGCACCGACAACTGCACCGCTCTGGTTCTGGATGTAGTTGCGCTGCCGACCACGGGATCGGCCGACATCAGCGCCGCTATCCTGCAATTGCCGATAATTCCCGTGCCGGTTCGCGGCGAGACGATCGATGGATTTGTCCTGAAGGCGTTGATCTCCGATGGCCGCTATACGCGGCTGTTCGGCGCGCAGGACGAGATCGAGGGCGGCATCGTTGCCTTGAAGTTCCCCAAGCCCGAAATCGCCAGCGTCGACGCCTACCGCGCGGCGTTCGTCCGCGAGGCTTGGGTCGGCGCTCGGGTGCACAATCCCTGGGTCGGGCGCGTCATCGAACTGCCGCCGGGACGCCAGACCTGCCTTTACACGGTGATGCCGCTCTATCAGGGCGAGCTTCTGGAAACGCGGCTTTCGCGCAGTCCGGCGCTGGGATTGGAAGAAGGGCGGAACATCGCGGTCAAGCTGGCCCGCGCGGTAGCGGCGCTGCATCGCGCCGGCATCATCCATCGCGACATCAAGCCGGACAACGTGATCCTCGAAGCCGGCGGATCGCTGAAGCTGATCGATCTCGGGGTCGTTCGCGTACCTGGCCTGGAGGAATTTTCGCCCGAAAACATTCCCGGCACCCAGGCCTATATGGCGCCCGAAATGTTCGAGGGTGAAGCCGGCAACGAGGCCACCGACATCTATGCGCTCGGCGTCACGATGTTTCGCGCGTTCACGGGGCAATACCCCTACGGCAATCTCGACGCCACCAGTCCGCCGCGCCGAGACCGGCCGAGGGACTTTTCCGCGCTGCGGCCCGATCTTCCCGCCTGGGTCCAGGCGGCGCTTTCGCGCGCGATCGCCGTCGATCCTGCGAAGCGCTATCACGACATGACCGAGTTCGCGTTCGAGATGGAGGCCGGACCGGCACGCGCTCCGACCGTAATTCGCCGGCCGCGCACGCTCTACGAGCGCGCGCCGCTCCAAGTCTGGCAAGGCTTGGCCGCTCTGTTGGCGCTTGCGCTCCTGGTTTCGTTGCTGGCGCGTTGAGCCTCGGCGCGCATGTCAGAGCCTGATCACCGCGAGCACGTCCAACGTGCGCCAGAATTAGAAATTCTGCCTAAATCTTAATCTCCCACAGACTCCCATTGCGGCGGCTTCGATTGGCGCGGCGGGCGGCTTCCGGGCGCTCCTTACGCGAGAGTTGCCGGTCCAGGGTCGATTGGCACGATTCTTGGTACCCAGCGGCAACGCGTCCGGCTCATGGATCAGGAGACGGTTCGCCTCGCGCGCTTATCGGTCTCTTGGAGGAAGTTGATGAAATCCGTGTACCTTGTCTTGCAACGACTGATGCTGGCCACGTCGATGCTGCTGCTGCTAACGCTCTCGGCTGTGGCGCAAGCTCCGGCGCCAGCTGCCCCGGCCGCCCCGAAGCTCGATTCAGGCGACACCGCGTGGATGCTGACCTCGATGGCGCTCGTCCTGATGATGACCATGCCCGGGCTTGCGCTGTTTTACGGCGGCATGGTCCGCAAGATGAACGTGCTGGCGACGGTGATGCAGAGCTTTGCGGTGACCTGCCTGGTGACGGTGTTGTGGATGGTCATCGGCTATAGTTTCGCATTCACCTCGGGATCGCCGTTCCTCGGCGGCACGAGCCGGTTCTTGCTGTATGGGATGACTCTCGACTCGGTTAACGATCTGGCAAAGACCATTCCCGAATTGGTCTATATGTGCTTCCAGATGACCTTCGCGATCATCACCCCGGCGCTGATCTGCGGCGCCTTCGCCGATCGCATGAAGTTCTCGGCGTTCCTCTGGTTCATCGGGCTGTGGAGCGTGTGCGTCTACTGTCCGATCGCCCACTTTGTGTGGGGACCCGACGGGTTTCTCAATGATGCGGGCGTGCTCGACTTTGCCGGCGGAACCGTCGTGCACATCAATTCCGGTTTTGCCGGCCTGATGGCGGCTCTGGTCATGGGCCGGCGGCGCGGATTTGCGACCGAACCGATGCCGCCGCACAACCTTGTGCTCAGCGTCATCGGCGCCTCGCTGCTGTGGGTCGGCTGGTTTGGCTTTAACGCCGGCTCCGCAACGGCGGCCAACGGCAACGCCGGCATGGCAATGGCGGTGACCCAGATCGCGACCGCGACCGCGGCGCTCGCCTGGATGTTCGCCGAATGGGTCATGAAGGGAAAGCCGAGCGTGCTCGGGATCATCTCGGGCGCGGTCGCCGGGCTGGTCGCGATCACCCCGGCATCGGGTTTTGTCGACCCGCGCGGCGCCCTGATTATCGGCGTTGCGGCCGGCGTCATCTGCTATTGGGCCACCACCGGTCTAAAGCACGCGCTCAGATACGACGACAGTCTCGACGCGTTCGGCGTGCATGGTATCGGCGGCATGGTCGGTGCAGTCTTGACCGGTGTGCTGGCTGTTGCATGGGTCGGCGGCGAAGGCAAGAGCGGCCTGATCGACGGCAATCCGCATCAGGTGCTCGTCCAGCTCTACGGGATCACGGTCACGATCGTTTATGACGTCATAGTCTCTCTGATCCTGCTCAAACTGGTCGATCTTACGGTCGGGCTTCGGGTCGACGCCGAAGTTGAACGCGAGGGTCTCGACCTGGCGCTTCACGGCGAAGCAGTTCAGTAGTCCCGTCGAGCTCTATGCGAGGTAAACGATGAAAAAGATCGAAGCGATCATCAAGCCGTTCAAACTGGACGAAGTGAAGAACGCGCTGCACGAGGTCGGCATCACCGGGATGACGGTCACCGAGGTCAAGGGCTTCGGGCGGCAGAAAGGCCATACCGAGGTCTATCGCGGGGCGGAGTACGTGATCGACTTCCTGCCCAAGCTGAAAATCGAGGTCGTGCTCGACGATGCGATTGTCGAACGAGCGGTGCAGGCTATCCAGGACTCCGCCCGCACGGACAAGATCGGCGACGGCAAGATTTTTGTGCTGTCGGTCGAACAGGCCATCCGAATCCGAACAGGTGAGCAGGGACCCGACGCCGTGTGATGCGGTGCCGGCAAAGCCGAAACAACTGTTATTCGAGCGGCTCGGTTGCGCTGATCTCGATGCCGAAGCCGGCGAGCCCGACATAGGTGCGCGAGCGGGTCGCCAGCAGTTGTATCGACGAAATCCGCAGGTCGCGCAGGATCTGCGCCCCGAGCCCGACCTCGCGCCACTGGACATTGCGCTCGTGCTCCGAGCCGGTCGCCTCCTCTGCGACGGTTGAGGCCGGCACCCCGGACGTGCCGTCCCGCAGATAGACGAGGACTCCCCGTCCGGCGGCATTGAACCGGCTCAGCGCGGCATGGATCGGTTTGGCACCGCCGAACACGTCTTCGAGGACATTGGCGCGGTGCAGCCGCGTCGGGATGTTGCTGCCGTCACCGATGTTTCCGTAGACGAACGCGTAGTGGTGGACTTTGTCGAACGGCGTCACATAGGCATAACCGCCGAGCTCGCCGATTTCGCTCGCCACGGTGAATTCGGCCACCCGGGTCACGAGCTTCTCTCGTGCCTGGCGATAAGCGATCAGATCGGCCACCGAGATGCGCCTCAGGCCTTGGTTTTTGGCGAAGCTCCGGACTTGCGGGCCGCGCATCACGGTGCCGTCGTCATTGACCAGCTCGCAGATCGCCGCCACCGGCTCGATGCCGGCGAGCCGGCATAGGTCGATCGCCGCTTCGGTGTGGCCCGAACGCATCAGCACGCCGCCATCCTTGGCGATCAACGGAAAGATATGACCGGGCCGGACGAAATCCGATCGGCCCGCATTGTTGTTCGCGAGGTTGCGGATCGTCGCGGTGCGGTCGTCGGCGGAGATCCCGGTTGTCGTGCCGTGGCGGTAATCGACCGAAACCGTAAAAGCCGTGCCGTGAATAGCGTCGCTGTCCGCGACCATCGGCGCGAGATGCAGGCGCCGCGCGGTTTCCGCAGTCAATGGCGCGCAGACGATGCCGCAGGTATGGCGGATGATGAACGCCATCTTCTCCGGCGTCGCGTGTACCGCTGCGAGGATCAGGTCGCCCTCGTTCTCGCGGTCGTCGTCATCGGTGACGACGACGATCTCGCCGCGGGCGAATGCTTCGATCACTTGCGGAACACGGGACTGAGACACAGTTTGATCTCCCACCGTGGCTAACTGAAGCCATTGGCGTTCAGAAACCTCGGATTGGCATCGCGCAGCTTGGCGATAGTAAGGTGCCACAGTATCTCGCGCGCGTGACGTTCGCGAGGCTCGCCTTCTTCAAACGCGCCGGCGCGAAGGTCGCGCGCAAAGCGCCGCAGGAGCTCTTGCTCGCCCTCGCTCCCTTCGCCGTATAATTCCTCCAGCTCGTGAAGGATCCCCTGTTCTGGGGCGGCGCCCGAGATAGCTTCGCGCTCGGCAATCGCCATGCTGTTGGCGACGAGCCGGGCTTCGAGATGCGCCGTCGGCGGCAATAGCGGCATCAGTTCGTTCAGCAGCACGTCGCGGGCGAGGGCGAGCAGCGCCGGTCCGGTCGGCAGATCACGCATCGCTCGCCACTCCACCAGAGTCCAGTAGCATCAGGATCTCCAATTCGCACTCGCTCGCACGCCGTCCGGTCAGCGCAAGATCGAGATTGCGCTCTCCGCCGATCATATAGCGGTCGCTTTGCTGCAGTGCGATCACTGCCCAGCGGATGCTCGCCAGTACCTCCCAAAAGAAGACCCGCCGCGGGTCGACTGATCGCCCCGACTCGCTCTCGTATCCCTGATAAAAGGACGCGCGGTCGGCTATGCCGCCGGCTTCGCGGTCGAGCCGCGCGAAGCGCCAGCCTTTCGAGCAAAACCAGCCGATATCCTCGTGCGGATCGCCCCAGCCGGAAAATTCCCAATCGAGAATCCCGGTCAGCGCGGTGCCGTCCAGCATGTAATTGCCGGTGCGAAAATCGTGATGGCAAAGGACGGGGTCGGTCGGCGGCGGAATATGGGTTTCGAGCCAACGGATGCCCCATTCGAGCACCGGCCGCGGCGTCGGATGACCGTCGAGATAGGCGCGAAACCCGGCGATCTGGTGCGCCGGCCCAACCTTTTCATAGGGAGCCAGAAATGCGAGATCGGCGCGCGGCGGCCGGATCGTGTGAATCCGGGCGAGCTCGCGCCCGAGCCGCTCGGCGATCGCCGGGAGCGCCGGTTCGAGAGCGGGATCGCGGGTGATCCTGTGAGCTGCGGCGGTCCCCTCGACCCGCCGCATCGTGAAGAACGGCTTGCCCATTATCTCCGGGTCGTCGCTTGCCCAGAGCGGCTCCGGCACCGTCACCCCGGCTGCGAAGGCCGCCTTCAGCACCGCGAACTCCTCGAGCCGGCCGAGACTTGCGGCAACCCCGGTCGGCGCGGCTGTGCGCAGCACCAAACGCTGTTCCCCGGCGAACGCACCGCCGGAAAACCGCGCATCGACGGCCCAATTCTCCTGGATTGCGCCGCCCCGCAGCGGCGTGAGGTCGGTAACCTCGACGGCATCTGCGCCGCTCGCTGCGGCGAGAAACCGCGCCAATGCCGCGCGGCGATCCTCAGCCGCTGCGCCGGCAACGCGCGGCTCAGATTGCGGCGACCCCGTGCCCGCCATCGACTGCGATTACCGCGCCGGTCATGTAGGCGCCCGCCGGCGACGCCAGCAGCAGCATCGCGCCGTCGATATCCTGCGGCTGCCCGATATGGCGCAGTGGAATGCGCGCTTCGAGCCTTTTGCCCGCCTCGGAACGAAAGAAATCGCGATTGAAATCGGTCTCGACATAGCCGGGCGCGATCGCATTGACGAGAATGCCGTAGCGCGCCAACTCCATCGCCAATACTCGGGTCAAATGGATCAGACCCGCCTTTGCTGCGGTATAGCTCGGCACATTGCCGATGGTGCGCTCACCGAGGACGGAGGCGATGTTGACGATCCGCCCGGGCCGCTGCCGATCGACGAGATGTTGGGCGAACTCGCGCGCCATCAGCCAAGCGCCCTTGAGGTTGGTGTCGAGGACGTAATCCCACTCCTCTTCGGTATGCTGCAGCACCGGCTTGGCTGACGACGACGCCGGCATTGTTGACCAGGATGCTCAGCGGCCCGAGCTCGTTTTCGACGGTTGCAACAGCAGTGGCGACGCTGTCGGACCGGGTGACGTCACAGGCGATCGGCAGGCTGTGGCCTCCGGCGGCCGAGATCTCGCCGGCCGCTTCGGCAAGCCGATCCACTCGGCGTGCGGCGAGCGCCACCTTGGCCCCCGCGGCGGCGAGGAGCTCGGCGAGGTGTCGGCCGATCCCGCTCGAGGCGCCGGTCACCAGCGCCACCTGGCCCGCGAGGTCGAAGCTCGGCAGCTCCGTCACGGAGCAATCACCTTGGCATCCTTGGCGCGGTCGCGCAATTCGAATTTCTGGATCTTGCCGGTCGAGGTTTTCGGCAACGGTCCGAACACGATCGTCCGCGGCACTTTGTAATGCGCGAGGTTGGCGCGGCACCAGGCGATGATGTCGTCGGCCGATGCGGGGCCGGCGTCGGGTTTGAGTGTGACAAAAGCGCAAGGGCTCTCGCCCCAGACCGGGTCGGGTCTGGCGACGACCGCCGCCTCCATGATCTCGGGATGGCGGTAGAGGGCATCCTCGACTTCGAGCGAGGAGATGTTCTCGCCGCCTGAAATGATGATGTCCTTGGAGCGGTCCTTGATTTCGACATATCCGTCTGGATGGCGGACCGCGAGGTCGCCGGTGTGAAACCAGCCATGCTCGAACGCGGCTTCGGTCGCCGCCGGGTTCTTCAAATAACCCTTCATCACCGTGTTGCTGCGCAAGACCAGTTCGCCGAGCGTGCTGCCGTCCGCCGGAACATCCGTCATTGTCTGCGGATCGACGACGCGCTGGCGCTCGTGGGTCAGGTAAGCGACGCCCTGCCGCGCCATGCGTGCCGCGCGCTCCGAGATCGGCAGGCCGGCCCATTCCTCCTGCCACGCGCAGACAGTCGCGGGACCATAAGTTTCGGTCAAGCCATAGAGGTGAGTGACCCGAAACCCCATCCGTTCCATTGCCTCGATCACCGCGGATGGCGGAGCAGCGCCGCCGGTCGCGACCTCGACGACATGGTCAAACCGCCGCTTTGCGGTATCAGGCGCGTGCACGAGCATGTTCAGCACGATCGGGGCGCCGCAGAGGTGGGTAACCCGCGTGCTCGGCGATCGCCGCGAAAATCGCCGCGGGCTCGACCCGGCGCAGGCACACATGGGTCCCGGCCATTGCCGTCACCGCCCAGGGATAGGTCCAGCCGTTGCAGTGAAACATCGGCAAGGTCCACAGGTAGACCGAGCCGCGGTCGAGCCCAAAGGTGATCGCATTGCCGATCGCATTGAGAAAAGCGCCGCGATGGTGGGTGACGACGCCCTTGGGATCGCCGGTCGTGCCGGAGGTATAGTTGAGCGCGATCGGTTCCCATTCGTCCTGCGGCCCCGACCACGCCGCCGCGGGATCGCCTTCGGCGAGAAAGCTCTCGTATTCCGTCCCGCCGAGCGGAATACCGCCGACCTCATCGTCGATTTCCACGAGAGGGATTGGTTCCGGGAGGGCGAGTAGCGCCTCCTTTACGATCGGCGAGAATTCGCGGTCGGCGATCAGCAGTTTCGCTTGTCCATGCGCAAGGATAAAGGCGATCGAGCGCGCGTCGAGGCGATAATTCAACGCGTTGAGCACCGCCCCCGCCATCGGCACGCCGTAATGCGCCTCGAGCAATGCCGGCACGTTCGGCGCCATGACCGCCACCGTATCGCCTCGCCCTATACCGCGCCGGCGCAAGGCATCGGCAAACTGGCGGCACCGTTCGATAGAAGGCCGTAAGTGAGGCGGGTCGCTTGGTGGACGACGGCGAGCTTGTCGGGGTATATCGCGGCGGTGCGCGGCAGAGAATCCCAACGGGCTCAGCGGCGCAAAATTCGCCGCGTTCCGAGCGAGGTGCGGTGCATTGTAGAGTTCCCGACTTATCGGGGGTTCAACCGACGACACGGTAACTGTCTCACTGGCTCATACGATCCCGGCATCCTCACGGGGCGCAGCGCCAAGGTCAAGCGGTCGCCGATCCAACCCAATGTGCGCAACACTGTCCTGTCGCGCCTTTGCTCAATCCGGATTCCCACGCTCCTGTTATCCCTGTTTTATCTGGCCAAGATCAGGCGTCCACATCAGCTTTAGATCGCCATCTAGGGACCCGCAACGGGTAGCGATCTTCGCAAACATACAATGGCATTAAGGCAATTAAATGGTGGCCGTAGCCGCTGAGCACAGCCCGGCCATGCGGTGAACGAGACAAATCGCTTCGGCACTTCGAGCTCGGTTGACTGGGTTGAATGAGATCTCCAACCGTCGGCGGCGGGCCTCTCGAGTAGCGGATCGCAACTCTGATCAGCCGAGCCGTCGCCTCGCAGCCGGAACGATCTACCGCGAGTGCTGCATTCGCGTCCGCCCGAAGCGCCTTGCCGTTGAACTGGGCGTCAAGGGTCTGCCCGTAGGTGCTGAAGCGGCGGGTCATCACGCCGATGCAGGCGTTTCTCCCGGTGAGTTTCGGTCATAACTTACGGCAAACGTTACCCCTTGATCGGATAGGGGCAAGAAAACTTGCCGAAACTCTTGATTAATGCACAAGCAACCTGCCGTGTCAGCCTCGACTCGAGGCCGCCCGGCGCATGCTCGGACGGTCACTAGCTCTCCCTGATCGCGTCCTCTTGCGAGTGATCGGCCTGAAACCCCAAATCGAAACAATACGCTGTAGACCTTAGGATCGCCTACATTGCAGAAGTGGCAAAGCAACCTCATCGTTAAGGCCATTCAAGGGGTCGGACTCGATCCGAGAAAATTCGATCTGATGGACAACGACGGCGAAATCCGCATCAAACACAAGTCGTCGCCGTCATGTTTCACCGTTCGTAGCGATGGGGGGCACTACAGGGCAGAGCTATGTAGTCGGTCACGGCTCCGAATGGCCGGTCAGCGCATATAGCTTGAGCACTATCTCTCCACGCATCAGCAGTTGGCTTGACGACGTTAAGCGCGATCTCGAAACGCCGGATCTTTGGGCCGAGCTTCAGCAAGAACCGAGTGTCGAGCAAGCTGGTGAACTGCCGCTCGGCTGCACGGTAACTGCCGGGATGAGCAGTTCAAGCGAAATTGGCGGCGTTTCAATTCGCGGCGCGAGCAACGAATGTCAACGTGACTCCACGATCGCACTGGTGATTGAGCACGGCAATGCACAACCCGCCATCCGGAGCGAGATGCGGAGTCCTGATGCGCTAAGTCTCAGCTGACCTGCGGCGACGCTGTCGGCGTCGCCTCAGGCGGTCAGATTGGCTGAACGTCGACACCGGGGCTCTACATGGCAATTCTTGGATAGGCGCTGTCTGCCAGCACGGCCGATCGTGCTCGGCATCACTGCTGCGGCCTCTGGCAGGCGCGTCACCGGTACGGACTCACGGTCCGCCAACGCTGCCACGCTAGCGCCCGGCTAGATCTTGTGTCGGCCTCGTTTCGAGCGGGCGCGGATTTTACATAACGCCCGATCTGCGGCATTTCACCTTTAGCAAAATCAGCAATATGCGGGGGACATCGGTTAACTCCGCCCGCCCCATGCTTCCAGTAATCCCGACTATGCAGTCGCACGCGTAAATGACCATCGTATGCTTAGAGCGATCGAATGGGGCACATCAGAAGACGGGTTTAGGGCCGATGCGGGTACGATGCCCGGGACTCGCGTGCCGGGCGTGCCGCGCGGCTTTGGACGGTCAGGGATCGCGCCCCGCGGGGTATTTGTCGGACGTGTTGCGCGTCGGAGTTCGGATGAGGTGCCCGTGGGCGGAAAGCGCCGGCCCCTTTCCGCCTTGCGGGGTTTTATCTTCTGCGAGGTGCTCAGGCGTCGAAACCGTAGAGCCTGGCGGCGTTGGCGCGGGTGATCTTGAAGCGGTCTTCGGGGCTGGCGTCCTTGAAGTCGCGCGCGACGACGTCCTGCGAATGCGGCCAGGTCGAGGCCTGGTGCGGGTAGTCCGAAGACCACATCAGCTTGTCGACGCCGATGAAGTGACGGTTGGCGACGCCGACAAAATCATCGATGTAGGTCGCCCACATCTGGCGCTGGAAATACTCGCTCGGCTTCAGCTTGTTCGTAAAGCCGGCAGAAATCCGCTGGCGCTCGAAGGCGCGGTCCATGCGCTGCAAATAATACGGCAGCCATCCGATATTGTTCTCGGCCGAGACGATCTGCAATTGCGGGAAGCGGTCGAGCACGCCCGAGAAGATCAGCACGCTGAACGACTTCTCGACCTCGTGCGAAAGCACGGTCGAGCGCATGTAGCGCTCACCCCAATTGTACTGGCTCTCCACTCCCATTCCGGTGATCGCATGCAGGCTGACCGGCATCTTGAGTTCCTGCGCCGCCGCCCAGAACGGGTCGTAGATGTCCGAGCTGTAAGGCTGCCCCTCGGGCGGCGAGCACCAGATCATCGCCCCCTTGAGGCCCATCTTGGCGCAGCGCTCGAGCTCGCGCGCCCCGGCCTTGGGGTCGTAAAGCGAGATCATCGGCAGCCCGGCCATATGCTTCGGGTCGTAGCTGACGAATTCGGCGAGCCAGTCGTTGTAGACGCGGAAGCAGTCGGCCTGCAGCCCGGGATCCTTGAGCCAGAAGATGCGGAAGCCGAGGGTTGTGTAGAGAACGTCGGCCTCGACCCCGTCGAGTTCATTGTCCTTCATCCGCGCGGCCGGATCCCAGCCGCCAGGCCGGGCATCGGCATAGGTCGCCTTGGTCAGGAACTCCTTCAATTCCTCGGGGCTTTTGCCGGCGCCGAGCCCGATGCCGATCGGATGCGGCGCGTAGCCCTCGTAATGGAAATAGGCGCCTTCCTTGCCGGGCGGGTTGACCATCAGCTGCGGCGCCCGCTCGCGGTATTTCCTGTCGACGCGGGTCGCCCACAGATCGGGCGGTTCGCTGACGTGAGAGTCGGCGGAAATCAGCTTGTAATCCGGCATGCGACACCCTCCTCCCCGAAAACTCTTGATCAGCCGCGCTTTTCGACCGGCACGTAACGGCGCTCGTCTGCTCCCACGAAGAGCTGGCGCGGGCGCATCAGCTTGGCGTCGGTATCCTCGAGCATCTCCTGCCACTGCGCGACCCAACCGACGGTGCGCGCGATTGCGAACAGGGCAGTAAACATCGACGTCGGGAACCCGATCGCCTTCAGGATTATTCCCGAATAGAAATCGACGTTCGGGTATAATTTCCTCGTAATAAAATAGTCGTCGTTTAGCGAGATCTTTTCCAGCTCCATCGCCAGGTCGAGCGTCGGATCATCCTTGATTCCCAGCTCGGCAAGCACTTCGTGGCAGCTGTCGCGCAGAACGCGAGCCCGCGGATCGTAGTTTTTGTAGACGCGATGACCAAAGCCATACTCGATGTCGTTCTTGTTTTTTACCTCTTTGATAAATTCGGGGATGTTCTTCTTGTCGCCGATGCGGTCGAGCATCTTCAGCACCTGCTCATTGGCGCCGCCATGCGCCGGCCCCCAGAGCGAGGCGATGCCCGCGGCGATACAGGCGAACGGATTGGCGCCGCTCGATCCGGCGTTGCGCACCGTTGCCGTCGACGCATTCTGTTCGTGATCGGCATGCAGGATGAAGATACGGTCGAGCGCCCGTGCCACAACGGGGTTGACTTTGTATTCTTCGCACGGCACGGCGAATGTCATATGGAGGAAATTTTCGGTGTAACCCAGTGAGTTCTGCGGGTACATGAATGGTTGGCCATGCGTATATTTGTAGGCCATCGCCGCGATCGTCGGCATCTTGGCAATCAGGCGATATGAGGCGACCATCCTTTGGTAGGGATCGTGAATGTCGGTCGAATCGTGGTAAAACGCGGATAATGCCCCGACCACTCCGCACATGACCGCCATCGGATGCGCGTCGCGGCGGAAGCCGTGGAAAAAGCTCGAAAGCTGTTCGTGCACCATCGTGTGGTGGGTAATGTCGTAAACGAACTGGGCCTTTTCCTTGGCATTCGGCAATTCGCCATTCAGCAGCAGATAGGCGACTTCGAGAAAATCACTGTGCTCCGCCAGCTCCTGGATCGGATAGCCGCGATACATCAAGATCCCTTCGTCGCCGTCGATATAGGTGATGCCGGAGCGGCAGGCGGCGGTCGCCATGAACCCGGGATCGTAGGTGAAATGCCCGGTCTGCGCGTAAAGCTTGCGGATATCGATGACCCGCGGGCCGATTGATCCGCCAATCACCGGAAGCTCGGTCGACTTCCCGGTTTCATTGTCGGTGAGCGTCACCGTTCCGGTGACCATGTTGTTCCCGTCCATCGATCCACCTCTGTCGCTAAGCCTGCTGGCGGTTGCCTGATGCAGTGCAAAAATAGGCCTGTCGCGCGCACTTGGCAAACGCGCGTATCAACTCGCCGATCCGGCCGCGTCTTCGATCCGTCCCAGGCTCTCCTGCCGCCCCAAGACCTTCATCACGACAAAAATCCCCGGCGAAGCCAGCGACCCGGTCAAAGCGGCGCGCAATGGCTGAGCGATAGAGCCGAGCTTTGTTCCCTTCTGCTCGGCAAAGGCGCGGATTTCGGCCTCGAGCCGATCCGGCCGCCACTCGACGCCGCCGAGCCGCCCGGGCAACTCGGCCAAAAGCCGGCGCGCATCAGAAGTGAGCAGCTTCGCAGCCTTGTCTTCCGGCCGGATCGGCCGCGGCGTCACCAGAAAGCGGGCGTTGGCGGCGAGCTCGACCAGGGTCTTGGGGCGCAATTTCAGCTCGGGCATAGCCTCCCGCAGGCGCCCGAGCTCGGTATCGGAAAGCGGTTGCCCGAGCGTCTTTTCCAGCCTCGCGGCGACGAGCGCGACGAGGCGATCGTCCACGGCGGCGCGGATGTAGTGGCCGTTGAGGCTGTCGAGCTTGGCAAAGTCAAACCGCGCGGGCGCGCGGCCCACGGCATCGATGTCGAACCACTCGATTGCCTGCTCGGTCGAGATGATCTCGTCGTCACCATGGCTCCAACCAAGCCGGAGCAGGTAATTGCGCAGCGCCTCGGGCAGATAGCCGAGCTCGCGATAAGCGTCGATAGCCAGCGCGCCGTGCCGCTTCGACAGTTTCGCACCGTCGCCGCCATGGATCAGCGGCACATGGGCGAATTCCGGTACGGTCCAGCCGAGCGCGTCATAGATCTGCTTCTGGCGGAAGGCATTATTGAGGTGATCGTCGCCGCGGATCACATGGGTAACGCCCATATCGTGGTCGTCGACCACGACGGACAGGTTGTAGGTTGGCGTGCCGTCGGCGCGCAGGATGATCAGATCGTCGAGCTCGGTATTGGCGACCGTCACCTCTCCTTGGACACGGTCATGGATCGTCGTCGAACCGTGCTGCGGCGCCTTCAGCCGGATCGCCGGCGCCACGCCGGCAGGAGCCTGCGACGGATCGCGGTCGCGCCAAGTCCCGTCATAGCGTACCGAACGTTTTTCGGCGCGCGCCCGCTCGCGCATCGCCTCGAGCTCGGCCGGCGTGCAATAACAGTGATAGGCGTGTCCTGCCGCGAGCAGCTGCCGGGCGATTTCAGCGTGACGCGGCGCGCGCTCGAATTGGTGCACGATTTCGCCATCCCACCCGAGGCCCAGCCAGTCGAGCCCGTCGATGATCGCCGCGACCGCCTCCGGCGTCGACCGCTGGCGGTCGGTGTCCTCGATGCGAAGCAGGAACTTGCCGCCGTGGTGCCGAGCGAACAACCAATTGAACAGCGCGGTGCGCGCGCCGCCAATGTGCAGAAACCCGGTTGGGGAGGGAGCGAAACGAACGACGACGCTCATCCTCCGAGGATGGGGACGGGTGCCGGTGATATCAACGCTCGGGTAGCCGGTGGTCGCGAAACATCTCGCGCAGCTGGGTCTTCATGATTTTGCCGGTCGCCGTATGGGGCAGCTCGTCGAGCACCACCACGTCATCGGGCAGCATCCAGTGCGGGAAGCGTTCCCCGAGAAACGCGAGGAGGACATTGCGCTGCGGCTGGCGGTCCGGCTGCGGCGTCACGATCAGCAACGGCCGCTCGGCCCAGCGGGGGTGGGGAACCGCCACAACCGCAGCTTCAGCGACATCGGGATGCGCGATGGCGGCGTTTTCGAGGTCGATCGAGCTGATCCATTCGCCGCCGGATTTGATGACGTCCTTCCGCCGGTCCATGATCTGCATGCAACCGTCGGGGTCGATCGTCGCGACATCGCCGGTGCGAAACCAGCCGTCCTCGTCGATCGCTGCGGCGCTTGCTTCGGCGTCCTCGAAATAGCCGCTGACGATCCAAGGGCCGCGCACCATTAGTTCGCCCATCGATTTGCCGTCATGGGGCTGTTGCTGCCCGGCATCGTCGACCACCTTCATCTCGACCCCGAACACCGGCCGGCCTTGCTTGCACTTGACCTTCATCTGCGCCTCCGGCTCGAGGCCGAGATGCTTTGCCTTCAGCGCCGCCGTCGTGCCGAGCGGGCTCATCTCGGTCATTCCCCAGCCCTGACGCACCAGAATGCCGCGGCTCTCGAAGGCCTCGATCAGGGAGGGCGGCACCGCCGAACCGCCGGAGAGGATCCAACGCAACGTCGAACAGCGCGCGCCACTAGCTGCGAGATACGTCTCAAAGCCGAGCCATACGGTTGGCACACCGAGGCTCACCGTCACGCCCTCCGCTTCGAACAGCTCATAAAGGCTCTGTCCGTCGAGCCGCGGGCCGGGCAGCACCAGCTTCGCCCCGTTCATCGGGGCCGTGTAGGCGGTTCCCCAGCCGCAGGCGTGAAACAACGGCACCACCGGGCAGACCGTGTCGCGCGCCGAGAGTGGGATCGCGTCCGAGAGCGAGATCCCGAAGGCGTGCAACACTGTCGAGCGCTGGCTGTAGAGCGCGCCTTTGGGCTTGCCGGTGGTTCCCGAGGTATAGCAGAGGGCAGCAGCGGTCCGCTCGTCGAATTCGGGCCACTCGAAATCCTCGTCCTCGGCCACGATCAACGTCTCGTAACAAGGCAGGCGCGGGAAGCTGGCCGCAGGCGCGGCACCCTCTTCGGTCATCAATATTATCCGGCAGTCGGCGGAGAATTGCGGCGCCAGCCGCTCGATGAGCGGGACAAAGCTCGTATCGACGAAGAGCAGCCGGTCCGCGGCGTGATTGACGATGTAGACGATCTGGTCATCGAACAGCCGGGGATTGATCGTGTGGCAGATCGCTCCGATCCCCGAGATCGCGTAATAAAGCTCGAAATGGCGAAAGGTGTTCCAGGCGAGAGTGCCGACCCGATCGCCGGGTTTGACGCCCAGCTTCAGCAGCACCCGCGCGAGCCGTTTCGAGCGCCGCTCGGCCTCCCCGTAAGTATAGCGGTGAAGCGGGCCTTCGACGGTTCGGGTGACGATTTCCGTGTCGCGATGATACAGCGCCGCATGCTCGATGATCGCCGAGATCAGCAGCGGCCGCTCCGACATCAAACCCTGCATCGCCTCCTCCCGCGAGCCATCCCCATCGGTATTGCGGATCAATTCTACATGGAAGCGGATCTCTGTTCTGCACGAAAGGAAATAGGCATGCCGCTCGAGCTCGCCGCCAGCGAATTCGGTTCCGGGCCGCCGGTTGCGATCCTGCATGGGCTGTTCGGTTCCGGCCGGAATTGGCGGTCGGTCGCCCAGCGCCTCGCCGCGCGCCACCGGATTCTGAGCTTTGACCTGCGCAATCACGGCGCCTCGCCTTGGGCGGACGGGATGTCCTACGCCGAAATGGTCGAGGACCTGCGGGCGTCGTTCCGCGCCCGCGGCATCGAGCATGCCGCCCTGCTGGGGCACAGCATGGGCGGCAAGGTCGCAATGCTGATGGCTTTGCTTCATCCCGACGAGGTCGACCGGCTGGTCATCGTCGATATAGCCCCGGCTGCCAATCCGCCAAACTTGCTCGCCTATGTCCGCGCTATGCGGGCGGTCGATCTTCGCGGCGTCACGCGGCGCGCCGAGGTCGATGTCGCGTTAGCCGGGGCCGTTCCCGACCCTGCCGAGCGCGCTTTTTTGATGCAGAATTTGGTGATCGATGAAAACGCCGCCCGTTGGCGCCTGAACCTAGAAGCGATCGAGCGCGGCTTCCCGCAGATCGTCGGCTTTCCCGACCTCCCGGCGGGTACTGCTTACCCGGGGTCGACATTGTTCGTCGCGGGCGGTCGTTCCAACTATATCCGGCCCGAGCACGAACCGGGGATCCGGCGTCTGTTCCCGCAAGCCCGCATAATCCGCATCGAGGGCGCCGGGCACTGGGTCCATGCCGAGCAGCCGCAATCTTTCCTGCAGACCGTCGTGCCTTTCCTTTCAGGTGCCGCCTGATGCTCGCCCCCCCCCGGCACATCACACCTCCGCGGCTTGCCTGCCGTCCGCATTTTCGCTACACCCTCGTCCCCACCCCACCGTGGTCACGGGCGCGTAGCTCAGCGGGAGAGCACTACGTTGACATCGTTTAGCCCCCCCGGAGGAAACGTCGTTGGTTTCAAGCTATCTAGGGAACAGCACGGAACGGGCAACAGGTGCAATTGAACACGGGCGCTTAGTTCAGCGGGAGAACGCTTGCTCGACACGCAAGAGGTCGCTGGTTCGATCCCAGCAGCGCCCACCATCTAAACAAAAGGGAATGACAGAGCAAACAGATGTCTTAGTGTTACGACATGGACGGTTAGATTTCGAGGCATTGCTTTCGGAACAAAAGATTGGTTTTAGACCTGGCGAAACTCTCGGTTCTAGTAAAGTCATCCAAATCCTTGAACCGCTAGCACCGATAACCACAGCCTTCGCAACCGTTCCGTGTTCTTGGTTGAAACAACGCAGGTCGCGCTATATCCTTTTGCACTTGAAGGATAATGAATTTATGGAAATGGAAGGAAATGGATTTTCGGTTGAGCAGGTCGAAACAATCGTAAACAAAATCGAATATATTATGTTGAGTTAGATGCATGGCGACGATTACAGGTTCGAGGATGATTACAAGGACTTCGAGAGCATCGACTGGGGAGAACGGGAAAGCCGGTCATTCAACTTTCGATCTCTATGAACGGCGCCACAAAAGCAGCGCTTTCGGGCCAGCGACAACATTGACCAATTTTTTGACCCCAGGCCGAAAGCTGTTCTACATAGCCTTATTAGTGATCGATGTGTTGGTTTTGGTCGCGCATACCAATGACCGCCTGCATTTAGACAAGATCAACGAAAAGCTTCAGGCCGTCTTGAGCAGTTTCGGGCCTGCAGCGTTTTACAGGGCTGATGTGAGCGCCCTACAGCACTGCTGGGTCGCTCGCGAGTGGGGAGGAGGTAAAGGATTTGGGTCGCGATGGTGATAAAGATGCAGATCGGCATCTAGCCCAAATGGTAGATCCTAATTTGCGAGATAATGCAAGCGACCAGCAGGTGAATGCTATCTTGAATTCAGCTTGTGAAAATAAGGTGAAATTTAACGACGTGGGGTGTAAATACTACAGTCCAAGTGGGTTTATAGACCAAGCGTTTAGATCAGTTCATATACCTATGTAACATCATGCAGCACATACTGGGTGACGGTCAGATGCTACTGGTCGTTTGGTTGTTTGGGTTCGCAATAACAGCATTGGCAGGTTCGCCGTTAATGGGAGCGATTTTTGGTCTCATAATTTGGAGTTTAATATTGCTGCCCATCTTATGGGCATTAGAATTACTAAGTACACCCCTTGCAAAAGAACTTGCGCGGCTCAAAAAAACTCTCGATCACACGATCGCCTACGAAGTGCTGGGCCAGGGCTGCCCGTCGACGGCCCTCGCCTTCAACATGCATGCCTCGGTAGTCATGCCGCTTTTGGAGAGTGCCGAAGTTTCGGCCGAGACGAAGCGGCGCATTGCCGATCTTGTCGTGCAGCAGAGCAAGTTGATCGCCGGCAATTTCTCCGAGCCGGTCACGACTTCGCTGATCGGCGAGCGGCCACTGAAGGCGCGGGCGCGACGGGCCGATGGCGGATACCGACTCACCGGTCGCAAGATGTTCGCTTCGATGCTCGAAGCGGCCGATTTTGTGTTGGTGATGGCTTATCCGGACGAGGCGACGAGCCCGTCGGCCGGCATCATCCTGATGCTGCCCCGCGGGACCGAGGGGCGTAGCGTCGACCCGAACTGGGATGTGCTCGGCATGCGCGCGACCCGCAGCGACTCGCTGATCCTCGACGAATGCTGGCTGCCGTACAGCGCCGCGGTGCTTCAGCTCGGACGATATGCGGCCGTTCCGCCACACTTATCTGAACTGGTTCTGGGGCTCGTACACCCCGGTCTATCTCGGCGTCGCGCAAGCGGCCTTCAACGAGTTGCGCAGGGTCGTCCACACCCGCCAGCCGGAAGGTTATGCTCAGCCGCTCGCCTATCACCCCGACGTTCGCCGGCATGTCGCCGAGATGAGCGCCGATCTCGAAGCTGCACGGCTGATCACCTACCGCTCGGCGTGGCTCAGCGACACGGAAGTGTCTACGGCGGAAACCACCGCCGCCCATTACCGGGCTAAATACATGGTTGGCGAGGTGGTGAGTCGCGTTACCCGCACGGCGCTGACACTCGGAGGCGCCCACGGGATCTTCAAGACCTCGCGGCTGGAGCAGCTATTCCGAGACGGCGCCCTCGGCCCGCTGCATCCGCCGCCCTCCGATTTCTGCCTCTACAACATCGGTCTTTACGAGCTGGGCATCGACGCCGGCGACGTGCTGCCGCCGATGAAGCCGGCTTAGTCTCTGATCAGCAAGCACGCCGGATCGAAAGGCGGCAGTGGCGCACTATGCCTCTCTTCTCCGGTTGTACTCGCGACGCACGACGCGAAAACACAAGATGTTGACTTATGGGTCGCGCATTTCTCGTAAACTGCCAATCGAGTTGCTCGGTGTGCCTCGGCCTTTGGAAAGCAAGCTCGTGACACCGTCCTGCTTGAGGCCCGCAGCAGACGAAACACTTCTAAGCAGAAGCCGGACTAGCCCACGATCCCCAGGTACCGCCGCCGTGGAACGGCGAGCCCGCTGCCGGCGGATCCGGCTGGCAATATCTGGGTCGCCGATAGCTGGCAGCGGCCCGAGAGGTGCTTCGCTCCCGACGTGGAGGCGGCCCTGGCCGGGCGCAGGCCGAGCTGGGCATCCATCCCCGAGGCCGCTGTATCGGCCAGCCGGTGGACGGCACTTGCGTGACGTACGCGTTCGGCCTGCTCGATGGGACCCGCCGCCTTGTTGCCGAATTCGAAGGCCTGGGCGTAAAGGCGCGCGGCGCGTTTGTTGAGTGGTTGATGGATAAAGAGCACCTCCTCGAGATCGAGACGGCGCGAACGAATGCCTTGGCCCTCTATGTTGACCAAGGGTCATGGAAACATGTCGGTATTATGAACGACGGGGATCGCGTTACCTCGAAACGGGGTACGTATGGCGTCTTCGATCACCGCCTCTCCGAGGTACCCGGCGATTACGGGAACCAGGTTCGATTTTTTGAGTTGCCCAGTACCGTGGTGGCCGCCCGTCTGCTTTTTCGATTTGCTTGCAGCGAGCTGGCTCTAAAGCCGCAGGAATCGACCGGCTGCGGGAGATAACTGGGATGTCAGAGTGATGTCGAGAGAACGACGCCCAAGGAGCGTCGTCCTCGGTGACCTGTCACACCGGGATGCCGAGCCGCAGCGGTCGGGTCCTGATATGGTGGACCCTATGAGCATCCCACCAACCGACGCGGACGGGCTTGCCAAGTTTTTGGCAGGCGACGTCGATACGTTTTTCGGGGACCCGGGCGGGCTTCGCGTCTCTGCCGCCCCCGCCAAGAACGACGCTGGAATTTCCACATCGCCGCCGCCGAACAGCAACGACAATCCTCCACCCCATCAGCATCCTGCCTGCGTCCGGATCGCTGAGCTGCGCCTCAGCCTCGAGGCGCCCGCCCCAGGTGACCAAATTCGGCCACCTAGTGGCAAATCTCGTGTTCTGCTCGCCGGCTCGGGCTTGTTGCTCGCGGCCGTCATCGCTCTCGGCCTGGCCGGTGCGGCAGTTGTGAAGATCGTCCGTGTGGAGAACCCGCCAGTAGCCAGGGCCGCCGTACAGTCCCTGGCGGTCGCCGCGCAGAGCCGTCTGAACGCGGGAACGGCAGACCAGGTCTCGGGCACGGAAACGACGGACAAGGCCCCTGCGGCGCCTTCCCCGTTGACGGCATTGCCCGTCGACGAGTTTGGGGGACGAGCGGCGATGCGCCGATGGTACGCCGAGCGCCAATCGGCCATCAATCGCGCCCGGTTGCCCAGGCCTGATGCCTTGCACAGCCCGCTGCCGCGACCGGCAGCGCATTCGCCGTGGCGCCCGCGGCGCCGCCCCGTTACCGCGGCCGAGTTTTCCAATTTGCTGCGGACACTGGCGCCACCATCGGTGCCCGATTTCGGCTGCCCAAAGTCGCTGGGAGCAGCGTGCGCCTCCTCCCGTTGAAACATACCCGCAACCAGGCGGCCGCGGGCAAAAGAGGAAGTTGCGGGACACGACTGCCACGTTGTCCTCACGCGGCTTTGTCACGGCAACCGGTGTGGGCATGAAAGGAGCAAGGGCTGATCGGATCTCACACTGCGGCGGCCGCATCTGACCATTGCGCCGCCGCCTCGGCTCGGAAAATCCGCAGCGTCGATCGCGAGACGAGATGGCGTTGACAGTTGAAGGTGTTGTGGACAACGGCATGCACGCTAAGGAAGACCTGGGCGGATCGGACTGATTTGAACCGCTGCAGCTTGCGCTCGCGTCGTCGCACCACCTGATGGATCGTCACGCAGCTGGTCAACCGCTCGGCCACCGCCGATTGGCGCGCGATCAACCGGTCCCATCTGCGGGCGCGGGTTTCTCTGCGGCAAACGGGAGCTTTCCGGCAAGAAAAACCCGACCGTGCGCGACTTCATCAGCATCTCCGGCCGCGGCACGGTGAAGGAGCACCCGATGTTTTGCGGCAGCCCCAAGCAGGTCGCCGATCGATGGAGGAGTGGTTCACCGCTCCGGCATGCGACGGGTTTGTGCTAGCCGCCTCCAGCATGCCAGGCGCGTACGATGACGTGGTGCGGCTGCTGGTGCCGGACTCCAGCGCCGCGGTTTATTTCGGAAGGAATATGCCGGCCCGACGCTACGAGAGAATTTAGGCTTGCCGATACCGCTCGCCGCCGACTGGCACGCAGCGCGCAGGCGGGCTTCGGAATGAGACGCTCGGGTAGCTAGCGCCTCAACCCGGGACGCCAAGCCCGAGCAGCGGCGCGTATTGCTGCCCGCCGTAAGCGTCGCTGTCGTGCTTGGAGCCGGAGCTTTGGGGACGGGGAAAGCTTACTTTGATCGCAAGGGCGGTGTCGTGATTGACGACGATGATGTCGGCCGAGTTGGGGTTGTAAAGCCGGGCGATGGCGGCACGGTTGACGATTTCCGCGTCGCGGGCGCGGCGGTATGCCCCTGCAGCTGCTACTTCGGCAAGCCCTCCCTGCCGGCGCTACTGTGCCTATTTCTCCACCAGCGACCAGATGCCATTCCACTCGACAGATGGCTTGGTGATGCGGAACTGGGCGATGCGTTCGAGGAATAGCTTGCTCGGCCCATCGCATGGGACAATGGCGAGGCAATCCTCGAACCCGGCAACCGCCCTCTCCCAATCCTTGTGGCGATAGGCGTCGAGCGCCTCGACATAGGCGTCGCGCAGCGCGAGGCGCTCGGGCTCGACCTCGCCCTTCCGCCCGAGCAATTCGAAAACGTGCTGTGGCTCGTTCTTGCCGACGACCAGAACCGTGTCGATCTCGCGCGTCTCCACCGCGTCGGTGGCGAAATTATTGGTTGCCTCGCTGATCAGCACGCGCGTGCCGTAGGTCTTGTTGGCGCCCTCAAGACGCGACGCCAAATTCACGGCATCGCCGATTACCGTGTAGTTGCGGGTCTGCTCCGAACCGATGCTGCCCACCACAACATCGCCGGTGGCGATGCCGATGCGTATGTCGATTTCCGGGAAGCCGCGTTTTAGGCCGATGAGATCAGGCAGTTCGGCGCGAAACGCGGCAAAGCCGGAAACCTGATCGAGCGCAGCGAGGCAGGCGAGAACGGCCTGATCGTCGGTGCCGGTGAAGGGCGGACCCCAGAAAGCCATAATGGCATCACCGATATACTTGTCGATGATGCCGCTATGGCGCCGGATCGGCTCCGACATTACCGTCATGTAGCGGTTCAGTACGGTCACCAGTGCGGCTGGTGTCATGCCTTCGCTGAAGGTGGTGAAACCCTTTATATCGCAAAACAAGATCGTCATCTCGCGGCGCGAGCCTCTGGCATCGGTCAGCTCGGGCCGGTCGATGAGCCCCGTGACAATCCGTGGATCGACATACTTACCAAAGGTCTCGCGAATCTGCGCTTTGATGCGCAGCTCTCCGACCATGCTGTTGAAGGACTGCGTCAGCCGGCCAATCTCGTCGCGTGAGGTAATCGGCACGACGGTGTCGAGCGCACCACCCTCAACTGCCGCGGTACCAGCGAGCAGGCGCCGGACCGGGCGCACCAGGCCGAGGGTAACGGCGGCGGCGACGGTGACGCCGAGCAAAGCGGCAATGGCCAACAGCGCCAAGCCAATCTGGATAACGTGCCGCTGGTAGGCCCGCGTTCCGACGACCGCGGCGCCGGCGAGCCGCTGCATCTCGTTGCGATCAGCGTCGATCTTGTGGTCGAGATCATCGCGCAGCTCGTCCAGCTCGGCGAGGTACTGGGTAGTCAACGCCTTGTCGTCGGCCGCGGCGGCCAACAGCTTGGCGAGGACCGCCTCGTAGCGTTGTCGCTCCTCCTGCAGGGACTCGACTCTGACGTCGAGCCGCGCCAAAGCGATATTGTCATCAAAATCGAGCGGATCGGTGATCTGCTCGTTGATGTGCTGGCGGGCGGCGGCGATCTGTTCGTCGCTCGCCTTACCGGCGCTCGTGACCCGCTGGCGCAGGTCATCGAGTTTCGCGGGGTCCTGCGGCTGAGCAGCGATAGCGAGCAGCAGCCGCCGGGCGTAAGCCGATTCTTCGACAGAGCGGATATGGGCCTCTGCGAATGCGACATAGGCGGGGAAGTAGTTATGGTCGATGATGACGAGTTGGCCATCAACAGTACGGGTCATGCGCATGCTCAAGAGAGCCACGACGGCCATCATGATCAGCAACCCGACGGCGATGCCGAATATCTTTATACCAATAGTAATGCGCATGGCCGGATCATCCAATCGGCTCAACCCGGCCCGCCTTGTCACACCGGACGGCCGCAAAGCCGTAACTATACAGTGCGGCATACGGTGGGGGAAATGAGCGCGTGCGGCTGCTCAACCGGGATTTCAACGACATCGGCGGCATGCGCGCGGCTCGCTGTCGCCCGAGTGCGAAGACATTTTCCAAGAAGGCATCATCATCCCGCCGCTGCTGATCGCCCGCGACGGACCGTTCAATGACGAATTGTTCCGCGTGTTCGTCCGCAACTCGTCGGTTTCCGGCGATGGGTGCAGGGCGACACGCGGGCCTCGAATTGCAGCGATCCGGGCTTGGCGAGCGCCGCCTCGTTGAATTGTTCGCGCGCACCGATGCCGGACACCTTCAATCAGCTGGTCGCTCGCACCAGGGCGGCGGTGCGCCGCTCGAACACCGGCGACAACGACCAGGTGCCGGGACCAGTCAATTTTCTGATGAATCCATCAATGCCGGCCGCCGTCTTCGCCTCGTATCTGCTCGGCGAAAACGCCGAGCGCCTGATCAATGCCGGCGTCGAAACAGCTGTTCGATAAGGTGCATCTGCGGTACTGGCGGTTCGAATCCGGTTCCCTCCAGCGAATAGTCTGTCTCAGCTGTGAACCCTGAGGCTATAGGCGAAAAGCTCCGCACCTTGGCGGCGGTCTGCGGCTGGCTGGGGACGTGAGAAGGGACGCGCAGGCGGCGAGCCGGGCCTCCTGGTCAAGCTTTTGGCCGGTCGAGGGATCCCGCAGGAGCACATCCGCCAGCTCATCCGCAACCCGCAGACCGGACGGGGGCGATGCCCTTGGTGTGGTCTTTGCCTACGAGCCGCGGCGACCGATTGGCCATCGTCCGATTGGGTGATGGTGTGTGCGGCGCAGCTCGCCCCTCTGCGGGCGCAATCATCGTTGCCGGCAGGCTCTCTCAAGTGACCTGGCCGCGGAAAGGGACTTCGCTCGATTCGCCGCTTGTTGTAGGCGCGCGCCAATGCCGCCGCGTAATCGGGCGCCAGATCGTCGTGGCACCCTTAGTAGGGGGCGTAGCCATAACCATAAGTGGACGGGGGAGCATACCCATACGGGTATGGAGACCCATAAGGATACGGGTAACTGTAGGAGTAGGGGTAACCGTAGTAGGGAGCCGTGGCTATTGCTGCCCCGAGTAGGCCAAGCCCGACGCCGAGACCAACCGCTGGCCCGACGCCCCAACCGCCACCATGATGGTGCCGACCACCGCGCCAAACTCCCCCGCCATGCCAACCGCCATTGGCAAATGACGGGGCGGCAGAGGATAAGAGCAACGCCGTGGCTGTTGCCAGAGCAATCACAGATTTAACCATTGTCGTTCTTCCAGTAGACTGATTCTGTCTGCATAAACGGTCTTATGCAGTCTCCCATTCCAGTATCCCCGGTCATTGACCCCAGCCTCCGCTCGCCTGCAAAAACTCGCCGGCGGAGATGGCGGCAGGTGGAGGTTCGCAGGCCAGCAAAACCGCCGACTTCTTCGCTCCTCTATTGCGAGCTATCCGGTGCGCTAGGAGTTGGGTAGTTGGTTCGCGCGAACGCTGGTTTTTCGCAAGGTGGCGTAAGATGTTATCATCAAGCAGTCGCCTCTCGCGCAGGGGCGTGGATTGAAACCCGCAGGCGGCGACGATCCGCACGATGAAATTATCGGCACATTGGCGGCCTTGAGAATAGACTTGGTCGGCACTACAGCCATTTTCGGCGTTTTGACCCGCGGCGCTCCTTACCGTTCAATGACCCGGCGAAAATCGCGGAACGGCGGGTCGAATTCGGCGAAGTTAGGTTAGTAGCCGCCAATGCGGATCGAGGTATCTGTCCTCGGGATCAGGAAAGATCGTGGGAAGCTGCCTGCGCCGACAACACTGGGGTCGTTGAGGCTCGCGTTACCACTCGCAGGCGGACCGACGATTTGAGGCGAGTTTCCCGGCGGCACCGGAATGCCGACGTCGTCTTCAGGTTCGCACGCGAATCGCTGGTGGAGGAAGCCGGATTCGAACTCTCCGTCCCACCTGAACGAAAAGCTGCGCTAGATCGGGTTCGTCGGCCTTCGGTGACCCGCCGGCAAGCCTAGCCTCATCGGGCGACCCGAGGCGGGAGCGTAGTCAAGAGCGGCGGAAACGGCGGCTAATTCTGATCCTTTTGGCGTCGTCCCGCGGTTAAGAAGCGTTTCTGTCGAAAGGATCTAGCGTATCTCCCAAGACGATCCCCTCCATTCCGCAGCCCCGTGCTCTCCTGGTGAGCCAAGTCAAACGGCCGGTATGGCCCCACCCCTACCGTTCGCAGAAGCCGCCGGGGTCGGCCCATTTGGGCGGATTGCTGACATTCCCAACGGTTCGGGGTGCCGGGGGTGGCACCTAAAGGACGTTGAAGCAGACCGGTATACTTTAATAGGTTATCCGGTATTTGTGACGCGATCCGAGTGGCGAAGTCAGCCCCCTCACGTAGCGCGTTGCGATCGCTGTCAAGCCCTCAGGTGCAACGAAGCGGTTTTTCGCGACGCCCTTCGGTCAGCTCAGTTCGTCAGGAAGCGGGCAAGGAAGGATGGAATGCGGGAGAATGCATCCTGTCGCGCTGCCGTATCCGTTCCCTCGATCCGGACAACACCGGCAGCGGTGGGAAATGGTAACTCACGGCGCGGCAAATTGGGCCAATCGAAATGGTGATAGGCGCCGGGGTAAATCTGCATCTCGACCTTGGCGCCGCGGGTAGCCGCGCCGTCAAGAAGAGCTTTGCATGGGCCCACCGGAATCCCGACGTCTTCGGCGCCGATCAATACCATGCGCGGGATGATGGTCGACCACGATGGTTGCTGCCGTTGCTCGTCGCACGATCCCGGATAGAAGGCTACCGCCGCCCGAAAGTCGCCCCGCGGCAGTTGGGCCGGCCGGCTAAAGCTTTGCGTGCCGATCGCGAAAAGAACAGCCGCACCGCCCTGCGACCAGCCCATATGCCAATGCGATCGGGCCGAACAAAAGGTAGCGTCTGCAGAAACAACAACGCCCCATAAGCGTCTCGCGCCCGATTGCGATAGAGCTTCCGGTCGGAGGTTCGCGGTGCGCACATTTCTCTCCGGTCACGCGGGGCAAAGCTGTCGACCATCAGCACAGCATATCCACGGCGGGTCAGCTCGCCGGCCCAATCGCGTTCTCCGGGCTCGATCATCGACGCCCACTAAATAGGCGCTCGATCATCGAGCCTCATCATAATAGGCCACCGCATCCATGAAGGAAGATGACTGCAGGATGCTGCCCCTCGCCCGCTGGCCTGCGAGAGATAGCCGTTGAGCACTGTTGACCGGCCGACCTGGGCCGTTTATCCTCAACCTTACGACAGGCGAAATCGCACCAGCTCCGCGGGCTGCGACAGTCATCGGCTATAGAAAAATGGAGCGCCCACCGCGATAATCCGAGTTGCGTTCATGAACTCAGTGGGATTTAGTCGAACGGTATTGGGCAGCCGGTGCGGCGCAAGGAAGATTTTCGTCTCCTCACCGGCCGGGCAGCTTCGCCGACGATGTCCATCTGCCGGGGATGGTGCATGCCGCGATCGTGCGCTCGCCCCACGCCCATGCGCATATTGCATCGATCGACAAAGCCGCAGCGCTCGCATCGCCGGGCGTACTCGCGGTCCTCACCGGCCAGCACTATCTCGCCGATGGGCTCGGGCCGATCCCACACGGTGCAGGCCTCATGGGCCGACCCGACGTGGCGGTGCGGGTTCGAGGCTTCGAGCCGATCACGACCCGCGACTACCCGATGCCGCCCGATAAGGCCCGCTTTGTCGGCGAGCCCGTCGCTATGGTCGTGGCCGAGACCATCGATCAGGCCAAGGATGCAGCCGAGCTGCTCGAGATCGCCTATGAGCCGTTGCCCGCGGTAGTTCGGGCTGCCGACGCGGTGAAGCCGGGCGCCCCGCGCCTGTGGGATGATGCGCCGGATAATCTCTGCGTCGATATCGAGGTTGGAGACGAGGCCGCGACCGCAGCGGCTTTTCGAGCGTGCCGCCCACATCGTTCGGCTCGACACTTGGGTGCAGCGTGTCACCGGCGTCCCGATGGAGCCGCGCACCACAACTGCCGAATACGATGCGCGCGACCGGGCATTACACGCTTTACGCCGGGAGCGGCCGCGGCGTCGCCAAGCTGAGGCTCGACCTTGCGCAGGTGTTAGGTGTGCCAGCCGAGCAAGTGCGCTGCGTGTGCGGGGACATGGGCGGGAATTTCGGCACGCGGAACTTCTTCTATCCCGAATACGCCCTGCTCGCCTGGGCCGCGCGCCGGGTCGGTCGGCCGGTGAAATGGGCGTGCGAGCGGAGCGAGGCATTTCTCAGCGATTATCAGGGCCGTGATCTCACCGTCGAGGCTGAGCTTGCTCTCGACGAAGAGGGGAATTTCCTCGCGGTCCGCGGCTCGAATCTGAGCAATCTCGGTGGGCATGCGGCCGCCTTCGTGTCCTTGCAGAAGGGGCTCGGCCTGATGTCGAGCGTCTACCGTATCCCGGTCGGCTATTTCCGCGGCCGCGGCGCCGTCACCAACACCGTCTCGACGACCCCTTATCGAAGCGCCGGCCGGCCCGAGGCGATCTTTGTGATCGAGCGGCTGATCGATCTGGCAGCCGACCAGCTGGGGCTCGACCCGGTCGCGCTGCGCCGCCAGAACATGATCCCGCCCGCGGCCCAACCCTATGCCAATCCGCTCGGCATCACCTACGACAGCGGCCGCTACGAGGACGCGATGGACACGGCGCTGGCGCTCGCCGATTGGGATGGGTTTCCGGCCAGGCGCGCCGAAGCAAGGAAACGCGGCAAGCTGCGAGGTATCGGCATCGCCAATTATGTCGAGATCACCAGTGGCGCCCCGCGCGAGCGCACCGAGATCACCGTGCTTCCCGAAGGCCGGGTCGAGCTGGTGATGGGCACGATGTCATCTGGACAAGGCCACGAAACCAGCTTCGCGCAGCTCGTCACCGAATGGCTTGGCGTGCCGTTCGAGAGCATCACTTACGTCGCCCACGACACTGCCCGGGTAAGCGCGGGTGGCGGCTCGCATTCCGGCCGCTCGATGAAGCTGGCCGCGACCATCATCGGCAAGGCGACCGACGACATCATCGACAAGGGCCGCAAGATCGCGAGCTTCCTGCTCGAGACTGGCGAAATCGACATCGAGTTCGAGCGCGGCCGATATCGTGTCGCCGGCACCGATCGCGAGGTCGGCATCTTCGAGGTCGCCGCGGCCGCCGTCACGCGCAAGGACTTGCCAGAGGATCTGCAAGGACCGCTCGCCGGCATTTCCGACCAGACGCTTCCGGTCGCGAGCTTTCCGTACGGCACGCAGGTCTGTGAAGTTGAGGTCGATCCCGAAACGGGCGAGGTTCAAATCGTCCGCTACGCAGCGGTAGACGACGTCGGGCGCGCCATCAATCCGCTGATCCTGCACGGTCAGACGCATGGCGGAATTGCCCAAGGAGTCGGCCAGGCGCTGCTTGAGAACAGCTATTACCAGCCCCAGAGCGGGCAGCTGCTGGCGGCGAGCTTCATGGACTACGCGATGCCGCGGGCCGATACGCTGCCATTTTTGGCCACCGCGCTCAGCGAAGTACCGACGCCGACGAATAGGCTTGGCGTGCGTTCCGGCGGCGAGGGGGGTACGACGCCCGCGCTGGCTGCGGTGATCAACGCTATCGTCGACGCGCTCGCCGAGCTGGGGGTGCGCCACATCGAAATGCCGGCGACCCCTGAGCGGGTGTGGCGGAATATTCGAGCAGCTACCGCGGGGAAGGTCTAAAGCGTTAAAGGCTGTCACTTTCCCCTCGCCAGGTCGCTTATGGGTCAAGAAAGGCGCGCTCCCGTCGGAAATCTTGGGCGCTGGTACAAACGAGCGCAGAGGGCGCTGGGCAAGTTCAAGGCGATCCCGACGGCGATGCGGCTTGTCCTCATTTGCATCGCTGTCCTAGTCGTCTTTTCAGTCACAAACCTGGTTTATCAAATTCTGCATAAGCCGACGGAAGTGTTTGCCCTCATCCCTGGCGAATCTAATAAAGCACCGATTGAAACCTGGAGACAATATGCGCCGCTCTTTCGGGAATATTCCACCGCCTATATCTCGCCTGAGCTGCTGGCCGCGCTCGCCCAGGTGGAAAGCGCTGGAAATCCGATTGCGAGGACCTATTGGCGGTGGAGTCTGACCTCGGATCCGTTCGCGGTCTACCAACCTGCTTCGAGCGCTGTCGGCATGTATCAGATGACCGACGCCGCGTTGTCAGAGGCGCAAGGCTATTGCATCCTTCACCATTCCGTCGTCAAGACCGGCTGTTCCGCGACCCTGCTCCATTCTCGGGTCGTGCCACGCCACGCCACCGAACTCACGGCGGTGTTCTTGGACCGCAACCTCGCAGCGATTCTTGGCCATGGCCGAAAAACAAAATTCGGCCGTCAGCAAAGGGAGGAGCTGGCCGCGATAATTCATCTGTGCGGCGCCGGTCCGGCGAAGGGATTCGCGCGCCACGGGTTCCGATTGGTGCCCGGGGAGCGCTGCGGTGATCACGACGTCTCAGCGTATCTCGACCAGATTAACGCGATGAAACGGCAATTCCTGCGCCTCGCCGCCGAAAAGTAGGGCGCGATTTCAGTGTTCATGTGCTGCGCGCGCCGCGGAAAACCGACCTAGGGATCAGGCGGCCCGGTACGTCCTTCGGCGTCCCGCTGAACAACATTCCCTTCACGGGCGTCGTCCCTACGCGCCTTTTCCAGCCATTCAAATGCTTCAGAGCTTGAATAGGCGACGGGCATTGCCGTTCAGCAGTTTCTCGGTGTCGTCGGGGCAGAGCGGCTACGTTTTCAGCCATTCGGTGCCAGGCAGGTTTTCGGCGAACGGGTAGTCGACCGAGAACAGAATGCGATCGATACCCATCTCCATCATGCTGCACGTGAGCGCGGTATCCGAGAAGAAGCCGCTCGTCGTGATCCAGAAATGCTCGCAGAAAATATCGCGGAACGTCTTCTCCTTCATTGTCGCGCGGAGCCCGTGGCTGATGCGCCACAGCAGGAACGGCCGCCCCTCTCCCATATGACCCAGAATGATCTTCAGGTTGGGGTGGGCATCGAATACGCCGCTCAGGACGAAGCGCAGCCCGTGGTGGCGGTCTCAACCGTGAAGCCCCAGGCAGCACGCAAGATGCCGGGGTGCGATTGCACGTAATCCTTGTAATAAGCCTCGATGACCGCAGGGTGCGGCAAGGCAGGATGGATATAAATCGGCACGTCGAGTTTGGCCGCCCGCCGGCGTTCAACTGATCGTAAAGCCCTTCAATTTTGGCGGTCTCGCGGCCAAGATCCGCCAGATGTTCGACGAAGCGGAATCATCCTGGGTTATCGACGCACTCTCATACATCACCCATTTTTTCGTATATTAATGCCGGCATCACAATTCCTCTAAGTTCAGCGGCAAAAGATCGCCAAAAACGAAATGGAAACTCACGAAGGCCAATGAGGACTGGTTCTGCTTTGCCGGTCTATGGCGTCCGATGGCAGCGGGTGGTGAAGCCTTTACGCTGCTGACGACCGATCCGAGCCCAGATGTCGCCCCGATCCATGATCGGCAGATGGTCGTCCTGGGGCACGCCGACTGGTCGGCATGGCTGGAGCAGACCGGGAACGAGGCCGATCTGCTACGGGCGCTGCCAGCGAGCTCCTTGCGGGTCGAACAGGTCAGGTAGCCCCGGAATCTTCACTCTGCTGGCATGAAATCGGTTCGTTGCCGACGCGACCGTTCCATTCGGTCTCATTGTACTATTTGCCGCCATGCAGTCGGGCAATTCGGCACATACGGATAATATTGCTGGTATGGATCACACCAGTACCAAGTCGTGGGTACGGCTGGAGCGGGGGCGTAGCCATAACCGGGTGCTCCGTAATACGGTGCGGTGTAGTAGGGAGCAGTTGCTAGAGCCTCGCCTAGGAACCCGAGCCCAAGACCGAGGCCAAGAGCGGCTCCGCCTCCTCCGTTCCACCATCCGCCATGCCATCCGCCATATCCATAGCCCCCTCGATAACGATATTGAGCAGATGACGGTGCCGCAGACGAAGCCACCAACAATGTTGCAGTGATTGCCGCAAGTATGGTCTTAACCATTGACTATTTCTCATCGCACATGGAGCATGGCGCGGGTATATTGTAGGATGGCAATACTTAATTATTTGATGACGAGAACGGTTGATCGGGCAAACGCCATCGGTCTGGATTAGGCCGTATGGGTTTTGCTCACGCGAGCGTAGGAGCCCGTCCCACAAAACTGAGAAATGATAGGATGGCAGCCGACGAAAGTGCAAATATCGAGACTACCAGCACTCGGTTCGTCTACGAGAACCGATGGATGCGGGTACGCGAGGACACGATCCGTCGTCGAGACGGCTCAACTGGGATTTATGGCGTCGTCGAGAAACCGGATTTCGTGGTTATCGTTCCGGTCGAGGATGACGGTCGGGTGCACCTCGTGGAACAGTATCGTTACCCGGTGAGAGGCCGCTATTGGGAACTTCCACAAGGCTCCCTTGGAGCAGGAGACCCGGCCGCTTGCGCGCTTGGCCAACCAAGCTTGCAGCTCGGCATCGTTGTGGTATCCGGTGCCGCGGTATTCGCCCTTCGCATCCCCCGTCATGATATCTTGCGTCGGTTTCGGCGGCGGCAGCAGCCGGGCTGGATTCGGCAGCGGTTCGCACGCCGCCTTGAACGGTCCCGGCAAAGACGGTGACCAAAATTGCCTGATCTTCGCTTCCGGGTTCGAGCGCGAAGACGATGTGACGCTTGGGGGCGGTGGTGAAGGCAAGATCGAAGAGTGAGTAGTTGTACCGGACGCCGCCAGGTCGGATCGCGCTCCAGTGCGTCCAAAGCCACTGCCGCGTGATGGACGCAGGCGGCCTCGCCGAGGGCCGGTTCGTGAGCCGTTGAGCTCATGAAATCGATCAGGCGTTTGGTGTCGGTCGGCCGCTCGACCCAAATCGACAGATCGCCGGCACGGCTCATATCGAAGCTGCTATGGCCGGGGTGGTCGATGGCGGCGACGATAAAGCCAGCATCGGCCAGCGTCTCGGCCAGATCGTGGTGGTCGGCGAAGTCACCGCTCATCCCGTGCGAGACGACAACCAGCGGCAGTTTCTCGCCGCTGATCGGGCAATCCTTGACCCCGGGCAGCGTGAGCGGGCCGAGCTGGATCTCGCCCGGCGGTGCAGCGCAAGGATACCACATCGCTCCTTTAAGGGCCGGGCCGTCGGCGTCGGCGGGCACTTCGATGAAGCGGAGCCCGGCGGCGTGCGCGAGCGTCGCGGTCAGACAGAGGGCGACCGCGGCGAGAAATAGCTTTTGCATTGGACAGCCCCCGCTCGTCGGCCTATGGCGTTATTGAACTCGCGGGGCGCACCACTCGGGCCCTTCCTCATGGTGGACCGCCAGGGAATTTACCGTCCCGTCAGCGAACTCGACCTAAGGTTTCGGCGACACGTGCCGCTGTACCACGCGCCCCCGCCGACCCGCGTATTCTCACTGTACCTGGAAAAACGCCGACGTCACGCTGTCCGCATCGTGGCCCACATCAGACCGCCTATTGCCGGTCCAGCCGCTCCGCCCCGGGCAGATTCAGATCGCTAGTCCAGGGCAACGCCGAGCGCCACCAGATCTGCCGCGAAGGAACAAGTTCGGCGCGGCGATCCAGGGTGCCGACGCGCAGCGAATAGCCGGGCGGCTCGCCCGGAACGGCCGAATAGATCGGCGAGCCGCAATCCGGGCAGAAGGCGTGGACAACCAGGTTGCCGCTATCCGCTGACTTGAAGAAGGTCTTCGGTTCGCCTTTCTTCAGCACGAATGTCCCCTGTACGACCGGCACATTGGTGCGGAATGCGCTACCGGATAGGGTTTGGCAATCCGTGCAGTGACACACCCGGACTTTATCGGGCTCGATCTCTGCCTCGAAGCTGATCTGCCCGCAATAGCAGCGGCCGCTCGCTTTCATTTCACTCTCCCCGTGTTGCCTCATGATTAACGGCCCAGCAGGACCAGGTACCAAGCGTCAGATTCCGAACTTGCCCGCCGATCAGACCCGACGCGGATGGGTCTGCCGACCCCAGCTCGCTGCTGCGGAAGATGGTAGGGGGTCATGAGCGGTTCCCTGTTTTGCTCACCGCGTCTCGCGACCCGTATCGAGCGAAAACGAACAGTCGATCTCTTCGGTTACCCGTCGGTGCTGGCGCAACCGGGATCGTGAAGGACAGCAAAGATTTGGAAGCTCGGCTGCCGGTAAAATTTCGCGAGACACCGGTTCGGTGGCACTTCGACCGGTCCGCCACCGGTCAACGCGACATAATCGTATTGCTGCAGCACCGGAAGCAGCCGCATCATCTCAGCAGTATCGCCGCCAGTCAAGCCAGTCCAGAAAAGCTGCGGCGGCACCGCGTCGGCAAGCGCCGCGTAAGACGGCTGCAGTGCAATGGGCTGCTGACCCGGATAGGCAAAGAGGGTCGGCACGAAGGCTTCGCGCCGTGAAATCGCCAGTGCGGGGAGATGCACCTCCGGGACTGAAACCAGGTGTATTCCATCGGGTGGAATGGCCACGGCGAGCTTGATGCCTCGCGGCAGCGCATCGATGCCGATCAGATCGACCGAATAGATCTCGTCAGCCTGGCGCCAGACGTGTTCGATGACCAGCAGCCGGATCACCAGCATCGATCCCGCCACGATCGCAACTGCAGTAGCGACCCGTCGCGACGGAAACCGTGGCGCGCTAGAGGCGATCAACAGCAGAAACCAAGCAATCGGTAATCGGTGATCGACGCCGGAGCCGCCATACATCTGGCTCGGCATCAAGATGTAACTCGTGAAAACGACGCAAATAGCCCAGCCAAGCCGAGGCACTAGCGCGAGCCGCCGGGTCCAGATGAGCCAGCCGAGTAAACTGAGGAACAGCGCAAAGCATGCGACATCGAACACGCGATCGTAATTGTCGAACACGCTGAAAACCAGATCGGCCTTGCGCCAGAAATCGGCATAGCTGACGCCGGTAGCTGTCCCATGCCAATACGACAAGAATAGAACCGCGGGCAGGACGAATTGCATGCCCGCGGTGCCAATTCGGCGACCGAGCACCGCCCATTGACGAGCACGCAATTCGGTTATCGCTGGCCGAGCCTCAACCCCCAAGATGACCAGCGCATAAAACCCAAGAGCAGCAATGTGACTGAAATAGCACAGGAGCGCCACAATCGACGAGGCAAGCACCCTCACCCATGATCGCCTCGGTTCGAGAGCGAGCCACAATGCCATGCCGCCCAGCGCGACGCCGATCCCGAATAGGTAATTGACAAAGCCCCATAGAAAAATTCGGTTGTAGAGCAGCAGAAATGCAAGTAGCGGCCACACGCGCCACGCGCCGGTGGCAACACGGTTCAGCCACGTCGCTCCGCCAGTGATCAGGCCAAAGACCGTGACCAGGAACAGCTTCGAGGCGAGATCCAACGATATCACGCCCGCGAGCGGCGGCACGATCAGATCTTGCGCGAGGTTTGGCAGCGGCCCCCATCGCACGGCGTAAAATGTATTGCCGCCTTCCAACAACAAATATAGCCGCGCCAGGTGGTTGGGGTAATCGAATAGCGGTGGCAGCACGGTCGAGAACAACGGTACCGACACGAGCGTCATCAGCAGCGCAAAAGCGGACCAAACATGGAGAGCGCCGCAGCCGGCTGACTGAGGCTTCGCAGCGGCTTGCGGTATGTTGCTGGGATAGCTCGGGTCCTGGCACCGGCTTAGATCCGCTCGACCCACGGCCGCAGCTTGACTTCCCAGGTCTGGGACGAGCACGGCCGCTTCAGCAGATTTAGCCGAGATTCCCCGGAGACCCGGCCGATCGGGCCTGATGTTCCGTCTCATCGAGGCGCCATCGCTAGAATATTCGATCGCAGCCGCTCCGAGGACGCCCAAATGACGGGCGCTCGGTTTGCGGCGCTGGAGCTTGCGGGTTGTCCGGTACTCAAGGCGCACCCCCATCGCGGTCTCTCAGATCTGAGTATCATATCTGACCCATCTGCCGGTGACGCGGGATGCGGGCGCCGTCCACAACCGAGTGATGAGCGACAAAATTTTCCGGAACATCTGACGGGGTACCGCGAGCTCGGCCATTTGAAACGTGACCTAGCGGCCGTGGCTGACCACCTTGCAATTGCCCCAGGCCACGCGAGTGCGGCGCCCTGAAGCCCTCGTGTTCGAACTCTATCCGATGGAGCGCACCCGCGGCATACCAATTTTGCAGCGCCTGCGGTGCATCCGTGATTGAGCGTTCTTACCGGGTGCTCCTCGATCAACAGAGGAATTTCCGCGCGGATCTGATTTATAGGTTACACCAAAAGCAAAATGCATTTCTGCGGTATTCGGTGCATATTAACTGGTAAAATACATAAATTGTAACGAATTTTTCTTGCCGGAAACAAATCTCCGGCCCTAAATCGGTCCGTGCATATCGTGTTTCTTTTATGATCATTGTCTTATTATCGACGCTTGTTTTCGCGGCGTCTGCCGTCACTGAAGTCAAACCACCCGGCGACAACACTGTCGCGCGGAAGTGCGCCTCCAAATAGCGTGAAACGGTTCGCGAGCCAAGTGCTTGCCGCGGCGTCGATAAGTGGTTTACTTTCAGATATGCCACCACCGTCGGCCGATAAAAATACCCCGGAATTCGAACAGGTAATCGCCGAAGCCGGCCGTGCTACGGCGGCTTATCTCAACGACGCAGAGCGGCAGCAGTTAATCACTATGCTGAGGTTGGCTCTGACCGATACGGATAGGCAGACGGTCATGGCTGACGACGCCACGGCTTATATAAAGACAGGCGACATTCCGGCCGAATGGCTGCGCGATTTAAGTGCCCAGGTGAAGCCGTTACTGTACTTTGCCCACCAAAATAAAGCGATTGCAAATAAGGTCAAATCGGTGATTGAGAGGCAAGCAATGTATATTGCGCTCGATCCTTATGCCAACGCGTTCCGGGACGATTTCAACGTTTGGGAGCGGAAGTTCGAATTGGATTCACTCTCCTTCCCGATTCTGCTGGTTTGGACGTACTGGAAAGTAACGGGTGACAATTCGGTTTTGACACCTTCCGTCAAATTGGCGTTCAGTCGCGCGCTGGAGACGATGCTTACCGAACAGGATCATGATGGCGTCCTCCCGGGCCATCAACGCTCCGGCTATCACTTCAAGTCCGACACGCAATCATCGGGGAAAATGCCGGTCGGCTATACCGGGATGATCTGGGTTGCCTTCCGTCCTTCGGACGACGAATGCCTCTACAACTTTCCCATCCCTGTCGAGATCCAAGCCGTTCAAGCGTTGAATGCCTTGGCAGAAATGGAGAGGTTCATCGGTCGGATGGATATGGCAAAGATGGCAGAAACGCTGGGCAAGCAAGTCAAAGCCGGAATCGAGCAATATGGCATTGTCGATACGCCGGACTATGGACGTATTTACGCCTACGAGGTGGACGGCCTCGGACATGCGAACCTAATGGATGACGCGAACATACCCAGCCTATTATCCATTCCTTATTTCGGTTATGTTTCTAACTTGGACGAGATTTATATGGCTACACGGCGTTTCATTCTCTCGTCTTCTAACCGCTATTTTTACAAAGGCACATTTAAAGGTGAGGAGATTTCCGGAATTGGTAGCCCGCATACGCCCGCTGGCATGATCTGGCCGCTGGCGCAAGAGATGCAAGGTATGACGACGAACCAAAAGGACGAGCAGATACGGGTGCTCAAAATGCTTTTGGCGAGTGATCCTGGCGATCATCAGCTGCATGAATCCTATGCGGCCAATAATCCGAAGCATTTCACGCGCAAGGATTTCGGCTGGGCCAAAGCGCAGTTCGCGGAGTTCGTGTTGAGGTCAATTTTGGGCCGGACGCCGCTGCCCGTTCCTCCGAAACCCGAAATGGATATCCATGTGGCAGATCCCGCATAGCTAACTTTCTCGCAAGGTGGCGGCATTTTCAGCGCCCCGCCCCGTTATAACAATTGGTCGAGCCTACCTAGGTCATGACAGAGCTTTCCCAAAATCAATAGACGCCCCGCTGCAGGAGCGGGGTTCGAACCCTCGGTCCCGACACAGCGCATTCGCGAGAGGGATACAGAGGCCCTATGGGGGGGCGGCGAGGCTTCCTACCAGGGAACTCCAGAGGTAAAGTGGCGGGACGGTAACCCCGCCGATGAACGCGACCGTGCCCGCTCCATAGAGAACCGTGGATCCGGCCGTTGATGGCGCATCTGGCATGATTACGCTGCTCAAGGAGTGTCATGGTGCTCGGAGCGGTCAAGGGACGCGCGCAAGCGCGCGCCGCAAGCGGTTTCATCCATTAACCGCTCCTGCGCCCATGACCGCGGGATGCTTGTCGTGACGAAGGGCGTCCCAACGATGTCGACCATGCCTCCGGCGGGTCGAACAAGAGGCTGTCGAAAGAACTTGCCAATGACCCACGATATGACCCACGATTAGAGAACGGGGAAACGGGCGCTGAAGCTAGGGCCGCCGCCCAAAGGCGGATCCCGCGAATGCCGATGGCCCGAGCGCTATCTCCGGCTATCGGCACGGTCACCGATCGCGGCCGCTGATGGGGACCTTTGGCCAGGTCGAGATCACCGTGCCGAGGGCCAGGCTCGATACCGCGGAGGGCAAGACAACCGAGTGGAGGAGTTCGGGGCTGCGCGATTACCAGCGGCGAACCCAAGCAAGCCGATTCGCTGATTGCCGGCGCCTATCTTGGCGGGACCAATACGCATCGGGTGCCGAGACCGCGGCCATGTTGTTCTGGGCGTTGCCCGCCGCTGGCCAGATCACGATGCGCAAAGTCGACGGATGGCAGACCCTCACCTACAAGCTCGCTGACAAGCCGATTGGCAGATCGGCGAGAACCGCGCCAAGAAGATGCTGCAGCCAACGAACTGGTGCTGTGCATGGGGGCCAACCAGTTGCGCACTCCGAACATCGCGATGATTGCAGCGGCGTGCGGCTTCGATGCGGTCTATCTCGACCTCGAGCACAGCCCGACCTCCCTCGAAACCGCGGCCGGGGTCTGCGTCGCGGCATTAGGCATGGGGATCACGCCGATCGCCCGGGTCACCTCGCACGATCCGCACGACGCGGCCCGCATCCTCGATTGCGGCGCGCAGGGGGTCATGGCGCCGCATGTCCAAAACGCCGCCGAGGCCAGCGCGATCGTCGAAGCCTGCCTCTATGCGCCGAAGGGCCACCGCTCGGCTTTCGGCCGCGGCGTCTCCGGTTCCCCGCGACCACGAGCCTCGCGTCGCGTCAAGGAGGCGTGCAGCCCGTGCCGTCGACATAGGTCTCGCCGCACAGGATGTTCAGCCGATGATCGAGCGGAGAGCCGAGCAAGGGCATCACTTTGGTGTCGAAATTGATCGTGGTCGGATCGCTCTGCCAGTTGTTGTAGTGTTCTACGGAGTCCCAAACCTCCAGGGTGGCGAAGCGGTTTGGCCGGTCGAGCTGCTGCAGGACGCTATAACTGAGTTGGCCGGACTGCTTGCTAGTGACGGCGCCGTAGCGCACCAGTTCGGCCAGGCCCTTGCCGGGGTCGCCGTCAGTCAGAAAATCGACATAACTCACGACAAAAAGCGCACTGTTATCCGCTCCGACGCCGGAGGGCAGAAGGTTGCTTGTCCACGGCAAATTGAAGGATTTCACCAGGCTGTATTGGCGGTCGTCGATCGGGCTGCCGATACAGCAGTTGAAGGCCGGAGGGGGCGGAGGGGGCTGGAGCTGCACGGCAAACCGGAAGTCGGTGCTATGAGTTTGCGCCAAGTGTGCTTCGAACGCATCGAGGCTGCTCCAGACGTCGATGATTTGCGAATGGTTCGGAGCCAGGAGCCAATTAACCACCCGAAAGCTCTTGGAGCCAGCATCCGATCGGCTGGCATCACGATACGCAAATAAGGCCGTGTAGGCCGCTTGCTCGAAAGAATTGAGCATACCCAGGTTAACCGGAAGCACGTCGAAATGGGTGATGTCGAAGATCGGTCCGCGCGCCGACGGCCCTTGACCACCGCCGTCACCGGCATAGGCTAGTCCGGTCAGCAATATCGACGTCAGCACAAAGGCTTGTACTCGCCGCAAGGACGCCCACATGGTCCGTTCCTCCACCTCGTTTTTCGGTTCGGTTGGCCTCGCACGGCGGACCAACCTCTTTATAGTCATCCATCGGGAGGCGCGCAAAGGGTCAACCTTATCCTGCAAAATAGGACGGCTCCCATCTGCGGCTTGCACTTGATACGCGGCCTTCACCGGCTCGCCCATCCGCTTATATCAGCCGTGTGTCGTCACGATCGAAACCCAGGCGAACAATCTCCGTTGGCTGAAGGCGCTCTACATCGACTGGGGCGAGAAGGATCAGTTCAATCTGCTCTATGGCGCCCGCAGGTTCGTGCGACGGCTGAACGAGCTTGGCATAGCGCATCGTTACGATGAATTTCCCGACAACCATAGCGTTGCCGATTACCGAATGGAGACGAGAGCTTGCCCTTTCTCGCGCAGGCGCTGTCGGGCGACCCACGCGAAAGGGTGGCACCGCTCGTGGGCGCACGAGTAAGCTCCCCTCCGATACCAGGAACCATGAAGGGGAGCGAGCAATGCACTTTGGCGTCTCGATGTTTCACACGGATTACTCGATCCCGGCGGTGCAGCTCGCCCTGGCACTCGAAGAACGCGGCTTCGAGTTGATGTGGGCGCCCGAGCATTCGCATATCCCAGTACCGCGGCGGACACCCTTTCCAGGTGGAGGTGAGGTCCCCAAGCCTTATTACGAAGTCATGGATCCGTTCGTCGTGCTGAGCGCGGCGGCAGCGGTGACAAAAGCTCTTAAGCTTGCCACCGGCGTGTGCCTCGTCGTGCAACGCGACCCGATCCAGACGGCAAAGCTGGTTGCCTCGATCGATCAGGTCTCGGGCGGGCGCTTTCTCCCTTCCTTTTCCTTCCTCCTCTTTCCCCTTCCCTTCTCTTTCCCTCTCCCTCTCTCCTTCCCTCTCGTTGCCCCTTTCCCCGCGCTCCGTCCTCCGCTACGCCGTTGTGCCGTTGCTTCGGCGCCCTACGCGTAACGGTACCTACCGGTTCGCGTGTCGCTGGCTGTCGCTCGCCCGAGCGCTGCCGATCACTTGTTCGTGTACGGTGCACTTGGCGCTATCGGATATGGGGTGACGGGTCGTCACCACGTTGCCGCCGGCCGCCGGAACCTTGCCCGTGCTCACCGCTGGCCGTTGATCCGCCGCGTCAACGCCTGGGTGACGAGAGACACCGCGCCTCGAGATTTCGCGACGCGGGACTGCGTTGCCACGAGACAGGGGCTACCAGGCAGCGTCCAAGATCTTCCATGAGTCACCTGCATCTACAAAACTGCGCGGTGCACTTGCGCCACAACGCCTTGTTATATCACGAGGTGTAATAATAGAAAACCGTTCGTATAGCGGAGGAGATGATTTCGAACTAGTATCGGCTTCTCGTGTCAAGTAGTTGTTTGTGTTTATCGCGTTCTTTGTTCCGGCGGAAAGCCGTTCTTCGTACTCGTCGCCTGCATCAGTTCGCGGGTGCGCGAAAGGTCATAGGTTACGTGAAAAAGAGCCAAGGTGGAATGTCATACCGCCCATATAGCGTCCTCCGTGTGGAGCCGCCGCGAGTTCTTAAAGCAGCGCGCCGTGCGCCGCGCCCACGGGATGTCTCCCGCCTTTCCATGCTGCGCCGCTACCGAAAATTCACGTTCGCGTTCAAGCTCAAGCGCCGAGCCAACGCCAGATCCGCGCGTGTGCGCCGCACCGTTACGTGCGCCGCATTTTATATTCACCACCGTACCATCTTCATTCTTCCACAGCCTGCATGTTCACAGCTGATCCGCGCGATCCTAACGACGGCGCCAGGACGATTATTCCGGATCTGCGAATAGCTGGGAGATTGCCCCGGGCGGCCAGACCTACACGTTCCATCTGCGGCAGGCGTGCAATTCCACGACGGGGCCGAGCTGACTTCGGAGACGTGAAGGCCACCTATGATCGCATCTCCAAGCCCCCCACCGGGATCAGCATTCCGCGCAACGTCCTGTTCAAAGCGGTTAGCGAGAGCAACGCGCGCGACAAATACACGGTCGAATTCAAGCTGTCGGAGCCCCGCTCATCAGCTTCATGATGTCGGCGTTCGCCAGCGGCGCAATGTCATCCTTCGCAAAAAGACGCTGGAAGATAACAACTACAATTTGCGGAAGTTGGTCATCTACCCCGGAACCGGCCCGCTTCGCAGTGTTCGCCGCGTCGAGAACGAAGTCTGGGTAATGAAGCGGAACCCGAGTTACTGGAACGACGGACTGCCATATCTCGACGGGATCGAGTTCTGTTACGTTCTCGCCCGAAATGGGTTCGGCAATTCTCTCCGGTCGGGTCGACTACGTGCGGATCACGGATCCGGTTACGATGCGTAAAGCCCAGTCCACGCCCGGCTTGTCGACCGCCAGTTACAACCAGAGCGTGATCCACGCGACCTATCTCAACAATAAGAAAAAACCATTCGACGATCCGCGAGTGCGCCGCGCCATGCACCTCGCCCTCGACCGGCCGGTCCTGGCCGAAGTCGTCAAAGATGTCGCCCCGATGTCGCCGGGCAGCTTCATCTACCCATTCTCCGAGTATGCCACGCCCAAGGAGGAGTTCGCGAAACGGCTCGGATACCAGCTCGATCCGCAGCCTCGATCAAGGAAGCCCATCTCTGCTGGCCGCAGCAGGTTATCCAAATGGTATTGATGGTTGGATTATATGGTCCGCGACATCGCCATCTTTAAGCTGTGGTCGCAAGCAATCCAGGCAATGCTGAAAGAAGCGCTGAACGTTGACTGCAACCTATGCACGGTGGTCGAATTAGTATGGTTTGACGACGCCGCAAGCGGGCATTTCGACCTGGCGATCGAGGCCGTCGTCGTGACCCTGCTCGATCCTTCCGACTCGTTCAATGCCTGGTACGGCAAGGACGGCCCGCAGAACTACTCGTTCCGGGACAACAAGGAGTTCCAAGCGCTGATCGCGCGGATTGACCGGGAAATCGATCCCGCCAAGCCTCTGGCTTGGTCCACGAGGCCGAAGCCACCATGGAGCAGGACCTGCCCCTGCTGCCAGTCGCCCGGGAACGGATCAACGAGAGCTGGTACAATTACGTCAAGGATCTCAACCCGGCCGCCTATTTTGGCATTTTCGACGTCGTGCGCTTGGACACGGTCTGGCTTGACAAGGCGTGAACCACGCGATTAAGCATTCGCGATCGCGCACCGGGACACCGCGAGCCTCGGGTATCGGTTTCAAGGCGAGCCGCGGCGCTCATTGCTCCCAAGCGCCTCGACGCACTTGGCGTGCCGGAGGGACCGGAGCGCGCCGCGCTCGCGCGAGGCAGCCGGTTGTACTGGCGGATCGCCGCCGCATTGCGCCCGAGAGGGTACATAGTTTCTCGGCTCCGGGCGCCAGACTGGCTGTCGTCGGGTATACCGAGGACATAGCCGGCCCCATTGAACCGGTGCGGGGTGCCGATGCGCTGGTTTATCGAGGCGGCGTTTCTTAGCGCGACACGGCGCTCGCGCGGCGCGCGGCCACCCTGACCGCGGCTGACGCCGCCCCTCCATCGTACCACTCCGCTGTTTCGGAAAGCGGTCGTCCTGGGCGATTTCACCCAGATGCATGCAGCGGCAAGTGATGCGAACCCAAGGCTCGCCCCAGGACTAGGGCTCATCGTTGTGCTGTTTCTGTCAATCGGCCTTTGGGGCGCAGTGTGGCTGGTGGTCTCCGGCATTGGGCTCCGTACAGCCTTGGTAGCTCAGATGCAGCTTTGAAAGCGAGAGGAGCAGACCGGAAAGTATTGAGGGAGGACCAGATGCCGCCGATTTTGAACGAAGTCTTCCAGTGGCTCGACCGTGCCGAGCAAGCGCGGGAGGTAGCTGGGCAGTTGAACGATCCTAGCGCGAGGAAAGCGGTCTTGGAGCTTGCCGAAAGCTTCGAACGGTTCGCCCGCGCCGCAGCTACCCCAACTGCGGCCCGCAGAAGAGAGTTGGCGACGCAAGACCAGGAAAGAAGCTGATGATTTCCCCCGCGCGTTTCTCAGCCAAACAGCAGCCGCGTCTCTGGAGGTCGATAACGAATAAGTCAGCACAGAGGGTTTTAACTCCGGAGGAGCGAGCCAGGATCATGCAGCTTCAAGATCTGCTGATCGACCGCTTTGTCGAACACAGAGAAGCGACGACAGATGGGCTAGAGGAGCGTGTTAAAACACTGGAGGCCGAAATTGACCGTCTTCTGCGTGAAAAGAAAGAGATCGAGAAGTGGGCGGTCGCAGGGTCGGCCTAGCCGCCCCAACAAAGGTGGTCGGATTTTGAAGGATCGGCTGTCCCATTACACCCCCCCAGGAGATAGCCCCGCTGCCGAAAAATCTCAGTGCGATGCAGCGGGCATTCGAGAAGGGTGGTCTATGCTCCTATTCGACTGCGAGGGGGCGGCTGCCGGGGTGGCTCGTCAAGCCGCCGACATCGAGGTGAAACGGGGCTGACCCGATAAGTCGCTTCGATCACCGTCGAAGTGTTCGTCCGACCGTTCCACCGGATCGGGTGTTATATAGGGCAAATGATTACAGGCCCTCTGATAGCCGAGATCGCGACGCTGGTCGGTGATCCTGCGAGAGCTACGATGCTCTCCGCTCTACTCGATGGCCGCGCCCTCACAGCTACCGAGCTTGCCTATGCGGCCCGCATCACGCCGCAGACGGCGAGCACGCACCTGTCGAAGCTGACCGAAACGGGTCTGATTTCGGCGATCAAGGATGGCCGATACCGCTATTTCCGCCTCGCGTCTCCCAAGATCGTTCAGATGCTCGACGGTATCATGGCTGTTGCGCTTGAACATCGGCCTCGCCACCGACCTCTTTCTCGTCAAGCCCGAGAACTCCAAGACGCGCGAGTTTGCTACGACCACTTGGCGGGGCGGCTCAGCGTCGATCTGGCCGATTTCTTCACCGACCACGAATACATCATCTTCGGCGATGAAGCCGCCGAGGTCACGGCTGCGGGAACCCAATTTCTCGCGGAATTCGGCGTCGATATATCTGCTGGATCGAAGCGTCGTTATCTCTGCCGCTCATGCCTGGATTGGACTGAGCGCAGGCCACACATCGGCGGTGCGGTCGGGGCGGCGCTCGCCAATCGGTGCTTCGACCTGGGCTGAACTCAGAGGGTGAAGCACAACCGCGCTGTAATAGTGACCGAGTTCGGGAAAGCGCGGCTTTTTGGCAACTTTCGGCATCGGCCCTTCGGGAGAAAACAGGAACCGGATGGAATAGCGAGACCGAACAGCAGGTCCATTCATCCGGGAGTAGCGGCTTACGAGCCGTAGTTACTGAACCTTCAAGTCCCAGAATATGCGAATTGCCCTCACAGGCAATAACAGGAAAGGTCTCCCTATGACTGAACCAACTCATCAGGTGATTGTCAGTGATAAAACCGATCTCGCTGCTGCGCGTGTCATAAGCGGCGGCCTATGTCAATACAATCGAGAAATGGCCGGATACAATGATGCACGTAAATTGTCTGTCCTTGTGTGTGAATCAGGCTCAGGAAAGGTCATCGGCGGTTTGCTTGGGAAAACTTCTCTCGGCTTATTGTTTGTTGACCTGTTCTTTATTCCAAAACCGCTTCGAGGTCACAAAATTGGCACCAAGGTAATTGAATGCGCCGAGGCCGAGGCGAGGAAACGCGGGTGTTCTGCCGCCGTGCTTTACACGATCACCTTTCAGGCCCCGGCGTTCTATGAACGACAAGGGTATAAGGTTCTTGGTCGGATCGAGTGCCAGGAACCGGGCTACAGCCAACTCTGCATGACCAAAAGATTGTAGCTCGGGAGGACAATCCATGAGCGGCCCTGTGCTGATAAAAATCCTGGACACCGGAATGTCCCGATCACGGTCGCAGTGACCAGCCTCGGATTTGCCCTCGTTCGCCCTTTACTTCCAACGGGTGTTGTCGCTTTCGGTCATCGAGACCGGCATTGCTTTCCTGCCATTTGCGCTGATGGTGATCGCAGCAAACGTCATTGGTGGCCAAAGCGTGGCTCAGTTCGGTCTGCGCGTCCCAATGTCTGTTGGGCTTGTAATAGCAGCGATCGGCTGCATCCTGCTGCTCGGTATCGACGATCACGCGACCTATCTTTCGATCCTGCCGGGCCAGTTATTCATCCGGCTTGGCATCGGGCTGGCGGTGCCAGTAATTACCGCCGGTATTTTGACCGCTGCCCCGTCTGCTCAATCGGGTGTTACTACTGGCGCTCTGAACGCGGCACGACAAACCGGCGGCGCTCTCGGCGTGGCTACGTTCGGTGCGTTCATGGCAACAGACATGGTACAGGGAATCCAAGTTCGCGTTGATCCTTTCAGCGGTCTTCCTGATCGCGATGGCCGTCGTGAGCCTGATCGGGATGCGCGTGCCCCAAACGCAGGGAGCAAATCCGAGAACAAGCCGACCTTTGCCGCGCCCAATGAGCCAAAGCGCCGCCCGGTGACAGCATAATGAGAGAGGACCCACCGATGAAATCCAATCATGGCGAGAAAGCCGCAGCATTCCGTGCCCTCCATGAACGACAAGGGGTGTTTGTGATCCCTAATCCGTGGGACGCCGGGACTGCGCGGATTCTGACCGCGCTCGGCTTCGAGGCGCTCGCAACCACGAGCGCGGGTCTCGCATTCAGTTTAGGGCGTCGTGATGCCGAGGGCGCGATCAGCCGCGAAGAGACGTTGGCGAACTCTCGCGCCATTGTTGATGCGACTGATCTGCCCGTGTCGGCGGACCTTGAGGATGGCTTCGGACCCCGCCCCGAAGATGTCGCCGAAACGATACGACGTGCCGCCGAGATCGGCCTCGTCGGCGGCTCTATCGAGGATACGACTGCCGATCCAGCCCACCCGATTCATGATTTCGGACTCGCCGTCGAGAGGGTGGCCGCTGCCGTGCAGGCCGCGCGGTCGTTATCGTTTCCTTTCACGCTGACCGCCCGCGCGGAGAATTTCCAGTTTTCGAGACCCGACCTGGATGACACGATTGAGCGGTTGCGGGCCTTTGAGACCGCCGGTGCCGACGTGCTCTATGCGCCGGGATTACCGGACCTTGCGGCGATCAGAAGGGTGTGTGCGTCGGTTTCTCGGCCCGTGAATGTCGTCATCGGTATCGGTGAGCAATGCTTCACCTTGGCCGAACTCGCCGAGGCGGGTGTCAAGCGTGTCAGCTTCGGCGCGGCGTTGAGTCGCGCAGCGCTCGGCGGATTTTTGCGAGCCGCCCGTGAGATCAAGCACCAGGGAACATTTCGGTTCATCGAGGACGCGGTGCCTTTCGCGGAGGCGAACGACTACATGGAGCCTTGACCCGACCTCCGACCGGGAGACATCCCATGCGCATATTGACCGCAGAAGACCGAAACCAACAGGGTTGAAGCTCAACCCTCAATCCGAACTTTCTACCGGCAGGACATGTCCCGGCCATTTGCGGTCGATCCATTTCGCGAGCAGTTTCGCGAGGACCACCGCGAGGCCCACGGCGACGATCCATCGCACCAGGATCATCAGCCCCGGGACCGTTGGCTGCGGCCACGGCGTCTTCCAGAACACGTCGGCGCGGTCGAGCATCCAATGCCAGGCCGTGTGGGCGACGATCGCGGATACCAAGATGATCCCCATCCGCCCCGACATCGCGCCCCGGAAGAGCAAGGCCAGTGCCGGAACGAAGACGCACAAAACTGCGAGCTGGCCGATCTCGATCCCGACATTGAACGAGAACAGCGACACTAGCAGGTTCGATCCGGCGAACTGCAGTTGCTCCTTGAGGATGTCGGCGAAGCCGAAGCCGTGAACGAGGCCGAAGAGCCCGGCAATGATCCAGCGCCGGTTTAGGTTGGCGCCGACGATGTTCTCGAGCGCCATGTAGACGATCGATACGGCGATGGCCATTTCTATGAAGGGAGGAAACCACGCGCCGACCGGAGCAATGTTGTAGGCGGTGCCGATCAGCGTTATCGAGTGCCCGACAGTGAACGCCGTGATCACGGGTATCAGTGGTTTGACGCGACGAAAGGGGATGACCAGGCACAGCAGAAACAGCAGATGGTCGATGCCGCTCAAAATATGCTCGATACCGAGTTTGACGAACCCGCCGGCCGCTTGGTACCACGCCGGATCAAGGGCCACGCGGCCCGAACCGCCGGTGATTATCATGGCCCGAGCGTCTTCGCCGAGCGGGATATAGCGAACAGTCAGCTTGGTGTAATCCCCAAGATCGGCGGCAAGGCGCGTCTCTATCGAGAAAACGGATTTGGGCGAGGAAATCGGATAGACGAAATGGGCGTCCAAATAGCCCAGCTGGAAGGCGATGACGGTTTCCGGCGCCAGTGGCTCGGCCACCTGCACGATCGCCTGATCATAGTCTTCGAACGAGCGATCCGAGAGCGGAGCCAGCTGACCGGCGGAGCTCGAAGGCACGAGACGAACGTTGCCTTCCCAAAGCTCGAAAGCGGTGGCCAGAGCCTTGAGCGCGGTTTCGACGGCGGGCCTGGACGCCGCAATGTTGTAGTGGTCCCCCACGAGTGGAAACGGCACCCCGAGCAAAAGGTCCAGAGGCACGCGGACCACTAAGTCGGCTTGGTGCGGTTCGATCTTGACGAAGCTGTTCATGGTCCGATTGATCGGCAGATCATGGGCACCTGCCGGTATCGAACCCAAGATCATGCAGAACAGCCAGATGGCCGAGCAGCAAATCCAACGCTTCAACATTGGCAGGACTCTTTCGCCGTGCGTGCCAGCGGCCAAGAAGCGCCGCTCCTTGGCCGCCGGAAGCAGGGCTTACGTGCTTCTAATAGCCCCTACTTTACCGGCACGAACTTCTGGATGCGGCGTCCGGTGATCGTTTCGGCAACATAGATGTTGCCTTTCGAATCACTTGCGACAGTGTGGCTGTAGGCGAAGTGGCCCTCGTTGTGCCCGGGGCACGGGATGATCCCGCAGACGCCGAGAGCGCCGAACACGGTCGCGGTTGCCTTGTCCAACAGCCACACGTTGTCGTTGTTCAGGTCGACATCGACGATGGCATTCTGGCTGGTCGGGCTCTTGGTCGCGAGATAGTCGACATTGGGCCAGAAATCGATGTCGCACGCTCGCGTGGTGGTGGAACCCAGAATGGCGGCGGTGTCTTCCGGGGCGAAGTTTGCGAACGCGTTGATGCCGTCGGTAAAGCCGGCAGGAGGGGTCTGGCCGACATTGCCCCCGATGTTGATGATCCGCAAGGGGGTGCACAGCGGTTGCGGCACGAGGGCCGTCGATGGGGCACCGCAATTTCTCGCGAACACCTGAATTCGGCTATTGGGGCGATCGCAGGCATAGACATTCCCGTCATTGCCGAGGACGACACAATGCGGGTGGCCGCCGCCGGACGCCCCGAAAGTCCCGGCAGGACACGCCTGGCTGTTGCTTGCCACCCCGTTGATCGTACACGTCTGGCCCCATTGGCGATTGTATTGGTAGGTCTGACCTCCGTCAGCAGTCGTGTAGACGACGATACGGTGGTTGCCATAGCCGTCGGCAATATAGACGCTTCCCCGCGTGCCGGTGACCGGATCCGGCAACGGATCCACGGCGATGTCCGGGGGTTCGTTCAGCAGGGTGTGACTGCTGTTGAGATCGTTGGTCTCGCCGCACGAGCTGAATGGATTGGGATTTCCCGTTGGCTGTGTGCCGTCACACATTCCCTTGGTGCCAATCTGCGTCACAAACATCGCATTGGCGCCCTCGGCGTTGGCGACCATCGGGTTGTATTTCTGAACAATCCCGTCGCCGTTTCCGCCGACCCAGACGTAACCCTGGTAATCGACATAGCAGCCGTGCGCGCCGTGCGGCATATAGGCGGCATATCCGTAATCTGGCCCCGTTTGGATCAGGCTTGGGTTACCCCACCCGGCCACGACGTTGCCGTCGGAATCGAATGCGACGACCGGGGGAGACGGGATCGCCCCTCCTGAGGTGGCGTCGTTCCCATTGATGGCCCCGGACTCATTTCCTTGCAGGACGCCGTTGACCGTGACACCGACTTCCCATCCGCGGTTGAAGGTGTAAACGTTATCGCGCATGTCGATGCAGTTGCCGGCGACCTCGCCTTGCACCCAGGCGTGCGCCTTACCATCGCTCCCTACTGGGGCCGGTAGCGGGTTGGGCCAGGAACCATCGACAGCGAAGACCGGTCGACTGCTGTTATCCGCGTTCGCGAGCGGATGCCATCCACCGATCGTAATGACCATTGCAGCAAGCACCGCGCTGCCGAAATAGGCATATCGTCTGGTTTTCATCGTTTCCTCCTCAGGGTAGCCGGTTTTGACCCGGTATTCTGAATCAGCTCAGCCTTCTAGAGCCGAACCCGGAGTTTTGAAGCCAACTCCGAAACCGCTAGTCTAGAATTCTGAACCGGTAAATTAACCATCGGCTCAGCTTTTTTATCAGGTCAGGTTTGTAGAAATTGACGCCGATCGGGGCGGCGACATATTGGCTTAAAACGGCGTTCTGGGACCGCGCGACAAGGTAAATCGTTGTTTCGCCTGAAGGAGCTATCTTTATCGGCGACAAACACAATCAGAAGGCCAGGGTTATAGGACGAGAGCTGGATAATCATCCCCATCCACTAAAACACACCCACATGAGCCCAAGACAAATGCATTTAAATTGGCTGGGAGTGACTACCCGGTATGTCAGGGCGCGGGTCGACACCGGCTATCGCCGCACCTGGCGCCATCCGCTCCAGGCCGTGCTCGCGACCCCGGTCCCCCTGTGGAGGACGGCGCCTGGACTGCTTCCGCGGAGCTGAGGGAAGTTCCGTGGGGCCAATTGCGGTTCGCACCTGACTCCCCGCTGGAGGGAGATGGATTCGAATCTGTATGGGGCTTTTCCTGTCAAGTGGTCGTTTTTGGTTTTTGCCGGTTCTTTGTTCGGAGCTGGAACGCCGTTCTTCGTCCCGTCGCCTGCGATCAGGTTCGCGGAGCGCGCGGAAGGGGTCCAAGGGACCGAAACGGTAGCCAAGCTTGGCGGCTTGCCGCCTAGCGGCGCTGCTTCATCCCGCCATCCCTCGCGCTGGCGGCGCTTATGGGGCGATCTTATTGGCTTCCAGGAGTGCAGACGACAAAGTCAGGTTCGTACTAAACTCACCGCTGGAGAGAGCGGGGTTCGATATCTAACTTTTCGAAATCAAATCGGAGCGACGCTCATGACAGACAGTCACAACAGATTTCTTGGAAATCGCGCACTCTCACCGGAAACCCTAATGATGAGCTATGGTTATGACCCTTTTCTGTCCGAGCGCTCTCTCAAGCCGCCAATTTTCCAGACCCGACTTTCGTCTTTCGATCGGCGCAGGACGGAAAAGAGTTCTTCGAGCTCGCCTACAGCTTGCGGCAAAAGCGCCCGAATGAAGAGCCCGGATTGATCTATAGCCGGATCAACAATCCCGACCTCGAAATGCTTGAGGATCGATTGGCTATCTGGGATCAGGCCGAGGCCAGTCTCGTCTTCGCCTCGGGCATGGCGGCGATCTCGACCACGCTCTGGGCCTATGCGCGCCCGGGCACGGTGATCATCCATTCGGGTCCCGTCTATGGCGGCACCGATTTCCTACTGAAGAAGATCCTGCCGCAATTCGGTGTGACCTCGATCGGCTTTCATAGCGAGGGCGGCAACAGGGCGATGGAAGAAGCCGTCGAGTCGGCCCGCGGCAAGGGGTCGATTGCCGCGCTTTATATCGAAACGCCAGCAAACCCCACAAACGGAATGGTGGATCTCGAGCGTGCCCGGAAGATCGTGTCCGCCCTCACCGGTCCGGACGGCAATCGGCCGGTTATCATCGTTGACAATACAATGTTAGGACCGATCTATCAGACCCCTCTGGCACATGGTGCTGATCTAATCGTCACGTCGCTTACTAAATATGTCGGCGGTCATTCCGACCTGATTGCCGGCGCATGTTCGGGAACGGCGGCTATACTCGAATCGATCCGTGGCATGCGCACGATCCTGGGCACGATGTGCGATCCGCATACCGGTTGGTTGCTGATGCGTTCACTCGAGACCCTGAAGCTCAGAATGACGGCCGCGGCGGAAGGCGCGTGCAAGGTCGCAGGCTTCCTCAATACTCATCCGAAGGTCGCATCGGTCTGGTATCTGGGATCCTTGCCGGAGGGCCATCCCGATCGTCCAGTCTTTGAGCACCAATGCAAGGGTCCAGGCTCCACTTTCAGCTTCGAAGTGAACGGAGGTGAGGCCGAAGCCTTTGCTGTCCTGGATCGGCTTAAAGTGATCAAGCTCGCGGTAAGCCTGGGTGGTACGGAGACTCTCGTTTCGCATCCTGCCGCGATAACTCATTCGGACATTCCGGAAGAAGAACGGTTGCGGCTAGGGATCACGCCCGCGCTGATTCGCATTTCGGTCGGGATTGAGGATCCCGACGACCTGATTGTGGATCTGAGCCAAGCATTGGGCTGAGGTCTCATCGCATTTTGAGGGACACGGACTCTCTCTGCTAGAGGAAGGCAGATTCGAAACGTCGATCCCGCCGTAAACTGAGGAGCTCTCCGGGGCCCCAATGGCGTTCCGTACCATCCCTCCCCCCGCGTCCCGCGGCGGGTCAAGCCCAATCTCTTGGCGAAGTCGCCGCGTGAGGCGAGCGGGCACTCATCCACGCATAGAACAGCTCGATTATCACTCGTCCCTACAGTGGAACTGTGCCGCCCATAGTCGTTCGGTGCATTAGCCGGCGTTGCGGCAGGTCATAGTCCCGGATCGCCCGGTGCTGCACCGTGCAGTTGTCCCACAGCACTCCGTAAGCGACCTCGATGGGTTCCCCGATCCGCCGCACACGAGGATGCCGGATCGAGAAACGCGCTGAAGCATCTTCTCCTCGCGCGCGCGAGGAGATAAAAACTCGGCTGCACGAGCGCCGGCACCGCAGCCGGCTGCGATGGGCCGCGAAATAACAAAGGGGAGCCTTATGGAGTACCGGCGCTTTGGACGCACTGAGCTAAAAATCTCGGCGATCGGGTTCGGCTGCTGGGAAATCGGCGGGACCTACGGCCGGATCGACGAGGCAGAATTTCAGCGCGCCGTGGCGCGCGCGATCGACGGCGGCATCACCTGCTTCGACACGGCGGAAGCCTATGGCATGGGCGTGGCGGAAGAGGCGCTGGCGCGGGCGCTCGGGCCACGCCGACATGATGTCGTGATCGCGACCAAATTCGGCGTCGGGTACGAGGAGATGCCGAACCGCCGCGACAGCAGCCGGGCGCGCGTGCTCGCCTCGATCGACAAAAGCCTGAGGCGGCTCAAGACCGATCATGTCGAGATCTATCTCGTACATTGGCCGGACCCCAATACGGCGCTCGACGAGACTATGGCGGCACTCGACGACATCGTTCGGCAAGGTAAGGCGCGCTTTGTCGGCGTATCGAATTTCCGCCTGGCGCAGATCGAAGACGCGATGCGGTTCCGCCGTATCGATGTCGTGCAATACGCCTGGAACATGTTCGACCGGCGCATGCAGACCGAGATCTTTCCCTATTGCGCGGCGCAGCAGATTGGCGTGATGGCGTACGGATCGCTGGCCTACGGTATGCTGAGCGGCACGTTCCATTCCGGGATGTCTTTCGACGAGAGCGACTGGCGCTCGAAGGCCGGCAACCTCGGCAGCCTCAACCTGTTCCGCACCTTGTTCGGACCCGAGCAGTTCCCGCGCAATCTGGCCTCCGTCGAGGATCTGAAACGACTGGCGGCCAAGTACGGCAAGACTCTGCCGCAATTCGCATTGCGCTGGACTCTGAGTAACCCGGTCGTCGGCACGGCACTGGTCGGTTTCCGCACGCCTGCCGAAGTGAGGGAAAACCTGGGTGCGCTCGGCTGGGAGATCAGCAACGCCGATATGGCCGAGGTCGATGCCATTCTCGCCCGCCACGGTGCGGTCACCGTGCCGCCGGGTTGGCTCGAGGATTAGGCTGGACAAACCAAATTCGCAACGTGCTGTCGCCATCGAGAGGAGGATCAGAATGCCGGTTCAACGCTTCGCGCCAATGACCAAGGAGTTCGCCACCTTTGATTGCGATGCGCATGTCACGGAGCCGCCGCTGATCTGGGAGCGCGCCAAGGATTTTCTCACCCGCGACGAACTCGATGCGCTGAAGCGCACGATCTCGTGGGACGCCGACGGCCGCCTCTTGATCGTCAACGGTCGCGCCGGGATCGGTCTTGGCTCGCCGCGGCGCGGCGGCATCCCCGGCACGATGCGGGTCATCAGCAATGCCGGCCCGGGCGTCAAGCACGACATCCAGCGCGCCCTCAATGTGCGCAACCTCAACCCAAAGACAGCGCTGACGCAGGAGCAGGTCGCCTATCTCGACCATGCCGGCTCCTACGAGCCAAAGCCGCGGCTTAAAGACATGGATGTCCAAGGGATCGATCAGGTCATGATCATCCCGACCGAGATCGACATTTATCCCTGGCTCGAAGACGCCCTCGGCGCCAAAGCGTTCTGCCGCGCCTACAATGAGTGGGCCTACGAGTACACGCGCGAAAATCCCGACCGGTTGTTTTTCGCGGCACTGATCCCGATGCAACACCCGGATTACGCTGTTCAAGAAATCCGCCGGGTTGCGGCGCTGGGTTGCCGGGTAGCACTGGTCCGGCCGATGGACGCAATGGGCAATTATCCGCTGCAGCCGAAATACGAGCCGGTTTGGGATGCGCTCGAAGAGACCGGCATGGTCTATGGCATGCACCCATTCCCGGCTTTCGCCAGCGCGAAGCCGTCGGGCTACAGCGAGCAATATTCGAGCGCCGAACTGATCCGCAAGACCATAGCTACTGCCGGGTTGCCGCACACCTTCCTTACCAATGTGCAGAATTTTCAAGGCGAGGCGGCGCTCTGGGTCACGGTTGTGCTGATGTCGGGATTTTTCGAGCGGCACCCGAAGATCAACGCGGCTGTGTTCGAGGCCTCTTCGACCTGGCTCAGCTTCCTGATCGACGAGTGCGACAAGGCCTACAAGCTCTACAAGAACGAGCGACAGCTGCCGCCGTTGAAGCGCCTGCCGAGCGAGACCTTCTTCGCGCATTGCATGACCGGCTTTGAAGGCGACGAGGCGCCGCCGGCTCAGGCTTCCAGAGTTCTACGGCGACATCCTTTGCTGGTCGTCGGATGTCTACCACCATGACGGCGACGACGCCTGGCGCGCGATCGAGACGATGCAGAAATACGGGCTGTCCAAGGAGGATCAGGCCAAGTTCCTGGGCGCCAACGCCCGCCGCCTCTACAAGGTGCAGGCGCCGGCCAATATCATCCGCGAGCGCATCACCGAAATCGAGCGCCCGGACTGGTGGCCGACCGAGGAGGAGGTCGCTGCTTCACTGCGGCCTGAAGCGGCAGTCACGCCGCGGCCGGCGGCAGGCTCATAAAGGTGCCGGCGTACCGGCCGGTCATGAAATCCGATGCGGTCAGAAGTGTGAGCTTGGAAGCAGTGCCGGCAGCACGTAAGTCGGTCGTCGCCAATCTTATACAGCTCTACAAGTACGACTTCCCCGAGTTTGCCAAAGTGGGCAGCCGCTATGGTGCGGTTTCGGCCGACGGTCTCTTTGCTTATGAGGGCTGGATTCGTATTGGGAGGAGGACGGGCACTTCGCGTTCACAATCCACGCCGACAGCCGCTTGGCGGGTTTCGCCTTGGTAAACCGCTGGTCGGCGCTCGACGGCCGCTCGACCATGCGGTGAGCGAGTTTTTCGTATTGCGCAAATATTGCCGGCACAGAGTGGGTTGGCGCTCCGCAAGACTGCTGTTCGCGCGTTTGGCCGGCCGGTGGGAGTGGGGTTGGCTTGGCACAATCCGCTGACGCTGGCCTTCTGGCGCGCGGTTGTCCGATCGGCAGCGGATGGCCCGGTGGAGGAGTGGCCCGGTGACGGCACGCGATGGTCCGGCACAGTGCTGAGTTTCGCTGCGGGCCAATGATCGCGAAACATGGTGTGGAGGAGCAGGTGGTGGAGAAAGACTTTGCGGTATTCGATGCCGACAGCCACGTCGTCGAGCCGCCGGCGCTGTGGGAAAAATACCTTGACCTCGAGTACCGCGCGCTCGGCAAGCATGCATTATGGCGGCAGGAAGGCCGCACGGGCGCCTATCTGAAGGTCAATGGTGAGGTTTTCCGCGATCGTTCAAACCCCAACTTGCCGCGGCACGCGCTGTGGCGTCCCGGCATGACCTGGGAAGCGATGGGAGAACTCGATCTGCATATTAGGCATCCGGCCACTGAGGGCGCCTCGAATCCCCAGGCGCGACTTTCCGACATGGATGCGATGGGGGTTGACCAGGCGCTGCTCTACCCGACCTGGTTCGCCGAGGGCTTCTTTCTCGTGCACGACCCGGATGTCGCCTATGCACTCGCGCGCGCCTACAACGACTGGGTCATCGACTTCTGCAAGGCGGCACCGGACCGCCTGTTCGCAGCAGCGATGCTGCCGCTGCAGAACATGGATTTCGCGCTCGAGGAGTTGGCTCGGGTGGCGGGCGTTCCGTCAATCCGCGCGGTCTTCCTTCGGCCGATGTTTCTCGAAGACCGCTACTTTAATCACCCCTACTACGATCCGCTGTGGGCGGAGTTGGAGCAGCTCGGCATCACCGCGGCGGTGCATGCGACGCCGGGGCTGTGGAACCCGGAATGGACCTCGCACGGTCCGTTTTTCGAGAAGGTCAAAGACCGCTTGGCGCAGCCGCCGGTTCCCGGCGGAGGCGGCGGGCCGTTCGCTGGCGGCAGCGGCGGCGCCGGTCAGTCGATCACGTTCATCGGCGCAACCCCTCTCGGCCATCCGCTGGCGCCGATCCTGGCCAATTGGCTGGACAATCACATGTTCGTCGCCTCGACCTTGATCGGCTTCACGGTCATGGAGCGTTACCCGGCGATGAAGGTTGTCGTCGCCCACGGCAAGGCTTCTTGGATGCAGGAGGTGCTCGAAAAAATGGAGGCATCGACCCGCGTCATCCCCCTTTTGCATCATCATCCGGTCTCCACCGAACCGGAAGAGATGTGGGAGCACGGCAACGTCATGCTCGGCTTCGATGCCGAGGAACGGATGATCCAGAAGCTGCCGCAGGACTTTGCCGGCAAGGTGGTGTGGGGGTCGCGCTATCCGCATCATGATGCGACGAGCGCCTGGGATGCATTGGCCCAGCTACGCATTGCCGATGTGCCAGAGCCGCTGATCGCGCGCATGATGGGCGGCAACGCGGCACAACAATTCACCATCCAGCCGCTTCGCGTACCGGCGGCGTGAGTTCCCGCGCGGTGTGCCCACCGGCCTAATTCCTGTCGCGAGGGAGCCGGTTTATATTGCGGAAAGTGAATTGTGGGCGATCGACGGGGGCAGCCAAAAATTTCGCGGGGTACCGATGGTTCGAATTCATCTCCCTCCTGCGAAGAGTCCTCTGCGAAACCGCGCAATTCGCCAGCCGGTACAGTCCCCTCAGCAATTTTACCTCCGGCCACACGGTACAGGATTTCTCGCCAGCGCACATACTCAGGGCGATCTGATTTCTTGATGTCCGGCCAGTAAACTGCAGCATTCCGTCACACCGGCCCACGGGTCCGCCATAGCATGGGATATTGCCATAGGACAGGAAGCGAGAATGGGAAATGAAAAACCAACATCCACGCATTCAACGAAGCACGCGAGTAACGGTCAGATTCGCATGTTAGGAGCATGTCAAGATGTTAGGCACCTCCTCGAGTATTGAGCCATGCGCCTGCCCTTCGCTCCACCTCTTGCTCCTATGTTGTCAAGCGCCGCTGACTCCTTGCCTGGCGGCGAGGGATGGCAGTTCGAGCCCAAGTGGGACGGCTTTCGAACGCTGGTGTTTCGCGACGGCGACGAGATCCTACTGCAGAGCCGCGACGAGAAGCCCATGAACCGATACTTCCCAGAGCTCATCGCCCCACTGGCCGCCATGCCATCCGAACGATGCGTAATCGACGGCGAGATCGTGATCGTCGGGGTCGGCGGGCTCGACTTCGAGACCCTGCTCTTGCGCATCCATCCCGCCGCGTCGCGGGTGAAGCTGCTCTCCGCGCAGGCGCCGGCTTCCTTCGTGGCCTGGGATCTGCTCGCACTGGGCGACGATGACCTGCGCAACGAGCCTCTCGTCGTGCGGCGCGAACGGCTCGAGCACGTGCTGGCCGGCGCGGCGCCGCCGGTGCACCTCTCACCGGCTACTCGCGATCGAGCGCTTGCGGCGGACTGGTTCCGCCGCTTCGAGGGCGCCGGGCTCGATGGTGTCATGGCAAAGCGTCTCGATGCGCCCTATCGCGCCGGGGAGCGCACGATGATCAAGGTGAAGCACGAGCGCACGGCTGACTGCTTAGTCGCCGGCTTCCGCTGGCACAAGAAGGGCGCCGGCACGATGATCGGCTCGCTCCTGCTCGGCCTGTACGACGACGATCGCACGCTCCACCATGTCGGGGTCGCCGCGGCGTTCACGGCCACGGTACGTAAGCAGCTCGTCGTCGAGCTGACGCCGCTGCGCGCGGACGCGCTCGAAGACCATCCATGGCGGGATTGGGCCGTGGCACAGGAGGAAGCCAGCGCGAAGGGACAGCGGCTGCCCGGTGCGACCAGCCGGTGGAACCGCGGGAAAGATCTGAGCTGGGAGCCGCTCCGGCCGGAGCGCGTCTGTGAGGTCGCGTACGACCACATGCAGGGTACTCGGTTCCGACATGCCGCGAAATTCCGGCGCTGGCGTCCAGACAAGCGCCCGCAGGACTGCCGCTACGATCAGCTGGAAGTCACGCCCGCCTACGAGCTGGACCGCGTTTTCGGCGCGCGCGACCCCCTAGTCAGCCGTGCGCCGCCCGCGGGCCAGGGATCATAGTCAGGTTCGGGCGGATCTTCTGGCGGGCGCTCGCCCTCGGGAACGTTGCGCAGATTGATCCGGATGCGAGTCCAGTTGGTCGATCGGCCGCGCATCGAGTTCGACGAGGATATCGTCCACGTGCAGCCGCGCCGCCGCTTCGGGATACCGGACCTTCCAGCGTTCGAGGCCGGCGAGCGCGTCCGTCTTACGCGCCGCCTTGGCGACGGTGATGAGTGGCTGGGTGGACTCACGGTGGCCGCGGCGTTCAGTGCTGGGGCCCGAGGCCTTCCGTCGTGACGGCGCGACGCGCAGCGGCTCGTCACGTTGCTTCTTATAGTGCGGCGGCCACGGTGCGTCTGCGAGACCTGCAGCCTCTTGCGATGCAGACAGCTCGAGGAGTGCATCGAGGGATCCCGCCGCGCTGTCGATGCCGGCCGACGCGTCGCCGCGTTCCGCAAACCGCGCCGGCGCGGTGGCCAGCGTGAACGCCGCAGGATCGCAGTCCGCCACCTCGTCCCACTCTAGAGGCATCGACACGCGCGCGTCGGGCGTGGGCCGCACCGACCAGGCCGAGGCCACGGTCCGGTCCTTGGCGTTCTGGTTGTAATCGAGGAAGACCCCACGGCGTTCCTCCTTCCACCATTTGCTGCTCGCGAGGTCCGGCGCGCGCCGTTCCACCTCACGCGCGAGGGCCAGCGCAGCGCGTCGCACCTGCTCGAAACTCCAGCGCCGCTGGATACGCACGTTGACGTGCATACCGCGCGAGCCCGAGGTCTTGGGCCAGCCGCGGAGCCCGTGCTCGTCGAGAACGTCGCGCACGAGCAGCGTCACCCGCCGCACAAAGTCCCAGCTCACGCCCGGGCCGGGGTCGAGATCGACGCGCAACTCGTCGGGATGCTCGAGGTCGTCGGCGCGCACCGGGTGCGGGTTCAAGTCGATGCACCCGAGGTTTACCATCCACAGAAGCTGCGCCGCATCGCGCACGACGATCTCTCGCGCCGTCCGCCCCGACGGAAAGCGCAGCTCCACCGTCTCGATCCACTCGGGGCGCTGCTCGGGGGCCCGCTTCTGGAAGAACGGCTCACCCGCGGCGCCATCGACATAGCGTTTGAGCACGATCGGCCGCCCCGCGATGCCACGCAGTGCACCCTCCGCGACCGCCGCATAGTATCTCACCAGGTGAAGCTTGGTGTGGCCGGCTTCCGGAAAAAATGGCTTGTCCGGGTTCGTGATAACGACCTCCCGGCCAGCGAGCTCCAAGACGGCCTGGCGCGCCTTCCGCATAGGGATCTTCTGCCAGTCTCACTTTCGCAGCGCAAGCTGTGAGAGAGACGCGATGCCCTTGCCACGCAATGATTGCGACGCTATGATGGACCCGCGAGCGCTGCAGGTAGCTCCCTGCGATCATCGCGACGCCGGAGTCTTCCGATTTCATGGCCGGGAAGGTCAATCCTGCGCCAGAGGATAATGTCGGTCATCCTTCATCCACGATCGCCTTGAGGCCGACGAAGCGCCACATCGGCACCAAAGCCAGGTCGCTCTGCTCCGCCTGCGTCTGAGGCGATCGACTGCCGCCGACGCGTGGCAGACTGCCGACCAACGAATTGTGACCCGGAGCCTGCGCCATGCTGTACCGCGGAATGGACCGTGCCCAGCTCGATGCCGCCTACAACAACTCCGCGGCTGTCCCCGAGCGCGATGCGATTGTCGCCGATTGGGCAGCACGCAGCGCCAAGGTGCGGCGCGAATATGCTGGCCATCTCGATCTTGCCTATGGCGCTACCCCGCGCGAGCAGCTCGATGTGTTTCTCTCCGCCCAACCGAAGGCGCCGACACTTGCGTTTATTCATGGTGGGTACTGGCAGATGAACGACAAAGAGAATTTTGCCTTCGTCGCCGAGGGCCTGCTTCCACTCGGGATCAATCTCGCGGTCATCGAATACACGCTGGCGCCGGCGGCCCGGCTCGACCGCATCGTTTCTGAGGTACGCCGCTCTGTGCGGTGGCTCGCTGAACATCTCGGCGAGTACGGCGCCGACCCGAACCGGCTATATGTTGCCGGACATTCGGCCGGCGGTCACCTGACCGCGATGACGATGCCGCTAGCCGAGGTGCGCGGCGGGATCGCGATCAGTGGCATCTACGATCTCGAGCCGATACGGCTCAATTACCTCAACGAGAAGCTGGCTCTCGATGTGGCGGAGGCCGAACGCAATAGCCCGGTCCAGCATTTGCCAGCGACGGCCGGCGAGCTGGTCGTGGCCTACGGCACCCGCGAATTGCCCGAATTGTGCCGCCAGTCGATGGAGTATGCCCGGGCGTGGATCGAGCGGGGCCTTCCGGGACGCCTGCTGCCCATAGACCGTGCTGACCACTTCACGATCCTGAATGCGCTGTCGCGACCGGAGGGCGTTCTGACGCAAGCGCTTCTGGCCATGCTCGGCCGCAAATCCCCGGCCGACCCTTACCCGTAAGCTTTGGCCATAACGGGGATGGCTTGGCGGACGAAACCAACGGCGAGGACAACATGGCGCAAGGCAGTCGATTTGATCCGACACGCCTCGAACGAATGGAGCGGCGGTTGCAGCCCTGAAGGACGCGGAGGCGATCCGCAATCTCAAAGCGCGCTATGCGGCGTTGTGCGACAAACAGTGCGACGCCGACGGGGAGGCGCCCGGCGTCGTCGTGGTGCCGATTCCCATTCGCGCCGAATTTTCCGTTGCCCGCGATCGAGCAAGAGTGAGATGAGCCCCTCTCGAAGTTCAGGCCCTGTCGCGCGGTACCGACGGTTCGAATCCATCTCCCTCCAGCGCGGAGTCAGCAACGAAGCTCGTGGCTGCCGGCGCGTTGCCCGCGGGTGGGACCCAGAGTTCGAATCCGCTTTGCTCCAGCGGGGAGTCCGTTGCGAACTTATTTGGGGGATACGCCGTGAGGAACGATGATGCGGCAGGGAATAAGTCAGAGAGCCTAAGCCCATGACCATCGATGATCTGACGAAACAAATCGAGGAAACCGAGCGCCTCATAACGGTATATCGCAATGCCAATGAGGTGATCGTCGGCACCCAGGATCAAATCTATAGTAGGAGGGGCCTTATAAACCAAACAACCGTCACGGCCGCCGAGATCGGCGACCAAATCGTCAATATCCTCGAGCGCCGGCTTACGGCGATGCGGACAGACCTTCAAAAACTCAGGGTCGAATACCAACGAGCAAGCCGGTGATCGCGACGCTCAAGCGGCCTTTGCGCCACACGCCGGCTCCCAGAGCCGCGGCCTCGCATTCCGCGGGTCACAATGATGATATCGTCGCGGCCAGGGGGACGATCGGCACGGGAAGCCGTTTCGGCCCGGGCTTAGCGACTACGTTCCGTAGTGAGGAAACTTATCGTGAAAGACTGGCCGGCGGTGGTGCCCTCGTCGCCTGAGCAGCAGATCGAGCCTGAACGGATCCGGGGGGCCCAAGAGGCGGTCGCGCGGGGCAACGCACTGCCACACGATATCGGCTCGGCCGGCATTCTCATCCTCGCGGTGCTCGCCATCGTCTACACCCTGTACTTCGGCAAGGAGATCTTACTCCCGATCGCGCTTGCGCTCGTGCTCAAGCTGCTATTGCAACCTGCGATGCGCTTGCTACACGAGCGGCTTCGGCTCCCCGGAGCACTCGCGGCTCTCCTGCTCATTATCGCAGTCTTCGGTGCGATCGCGGCCGTCGGTTTCACCATCTCGGTCCCCGCATCCGGCTGGATTCAAAAGGCCCCTGAGAGCCTGCCGCTGCTGAAAGAGAAGCTGGCGATACTACGGCAGCCTCTCGACTACCTGCAGAACGGGCTGAAGGAGCTTGAGAACCTAACGGGTACGACTGGTGGAGCGGAGGTTGCCGGGCAAACCGTGACCGTGAAGCAAGGGAGCGGGCTCGCGGGTTCCCTCGCTACAGGCACCGCGACGACGCTCTCCCGCAGCTTCACAACCATGATCATCCTGTTTTTCCTTCTGGCCTCGGGAGACCGTTTGCTGCGCGGTTTCGTCGAGGTGCTGCCTCGCTTCAAGGACAAACGCACAGCTGTGGAGATTGCCAGCGAGATTGAGGAAAACATCAGCGGGTACCTGCTCACGATCACGATGATGAACGCCCTGGTCGGCGTCGCTACCGGGATTGCGATGAAGCTTTGCGGCCTCGGCGACCCGATACTCTGGGGCGCAATGGCATTCCTGCTGAACTACATCCCCATCCTCGGGCCGATGACCGGCGTGGTGATCTTCTTTCTGGTCGGCATCGTGACCTTCGACTGGCCCTGGTATGCTTTTGTGCCGGCCGGCATCTATCTCCTGATCCATATCGCCGAGGGCGAGACGATCACGCCGATGCTGCTGGCCAAGCGCTTCACCTTGAACCCGGTGCTGGTGATCATCTCCTTGTTTTTCTGGCACACAATTTGGGGCATTCCCGGCGCGCTCCTTGCCGTGCCTCTCCTGGCGATCTTCAAGATAGTCGCGGACCGTATCGAGCCGCTGAAGCCCATCGGGCACATCATTGGCTCATGAGGGAGCCGAACGGCCGGGAATCTTAGCCTATTCCGTTGCGAGACCACGCCTGACCGACCCGAACTTCCACTCTCGATTAAAGCGTTTCGAAGGTGCGGTTTTGGTTCTCGTCCTGATTCAAACGAGCGGGCGCGGACGGGACCGGCTCAACTTCGCCCGCCGTGTGGCGCAGCATTGTTGGGCTGTTAGCAGAAGCTTCGATCGCGTCGACGACTTGCTGGGGCACGGCATGATGGACCATGTGTCCGACACCCGGAACCAGGCGCAGCGCGCTCTGCGCAATGTCTTGATGGAGCCGGACAGCTTGTTTGCGATGATTGACGACGCGATCCTCCGTGCCGGCCATGATCACTACGGGCAGGCGCAGTTCCCGATAGCGGCGCCGCATGGCCGCTACTGCCGAAACCATCGTGGCGGTATCCTGAGCCTCGGCGCGGATCTGCCATGGCCGTAGGGGCACTCCGTAAGGAAAGCCTTTGGCGAAGCGGTCGGGCACCGGAAGTGGCGAGAACATGCCCTTGGCTGCCAACGGCAGGAGGGCGGCGCCGAAGAGTGGCCCGACAGTATAGCGGATCAGGTCGCCGATGACTGGGATCGCCGGAAGCGAGAACAATGGCACATCGGCGCGCAATGTCGGATGGTAATAGCCGGACAAAAGGACAAGACCGCTCACCGCGTCCGGATGGTCCAGTGCCAGCGCCAAGGCGACGAGCGTGCCCCAGGAATGACCGACGATGATGGGACGCTCGATGCCGAGCCTTGCGAATGCCTGTCGCAGCAGATCAGCCTGCCTGGCGGGAGGCCACATCGCGCCGCGCGGCCGGTCGCTATACCCGAAACCGGGGCGGTCAAACGCAACAACGTGACACTGTCGCTCAGCCGCGAGGTCGAGCAACCCGCTCAATTCGAAATCCTCGGCGGTAACGACATTGCCATGGAGAAAGACGACAGGCCTTCCACCGCCCCTCTCGAGGTAGTGAAGTCGGACACCGTCGACAGTAACGAACCGCCCACGAGGTGGATGCTCCCGCTCTACTTTTCGTGCTCGATAGGTGTTCCAGAGCGCCATCCCAGCCATGGCAGCGGCCACCGATCCCGCCAAGACCGCGCCGTTTCGCGACCGCTTTGCCAAAGTTGCGTTCAATGCATTCGCCACTACACGTCCGATCTATGATTTTCAGGTGCGGGACGATTGTGCGCCGCAACATGCGTCTAGGGAGAACCCTGCCGATCAGCAGAGGTTCCGGGACGGTCCCGCGGCTTTTCGATCATCCGACTAGAGCGTCTGGATCAGCTCTGCTTATGCTTGCTCGGCAGATTGAGCTCACATACCACCTTTGACGGGTTTCCGCTCGACAGGGAGGTTGACGAAAAGATCTTCCGCATCGCCGCCACGGCACCGGGTGGTCCAGCGTCTCGACTGGGATTTTTCGCCAAGCCTCGGCGAGCGGGAGCCTGGGCCTATCTAAATATGCCGCCGATCACCAAGCCTAAGAAGATCACCACGGCGGCGAAGAGCAGCCCGCCAACAATCCTTTTTCTTATGGCGCCGCCGCGTCGAGCAATCGGCCTGCTGGGTTGACGGCGCGGATCTACTTTGGAGGAACGCAATTTCTATACGGAGCGTAGATGTTGGAGGCGGGCAGCCTATCGCACCCACGTCTGCTGCTGGTAGGCGAAATGCGCCAGTGGCTCACAGGTCAGCCGCAGATTTAAGAAGGCATCTCACCTTTACGAGTTCGCCCGGCATCCGACAAGGCCCTAACGCACAGACCCGCCGCACCGTCTGCGAGCTGACGAAGGTCGGTAAACGTGAGATCCACGAGGTGGTTTTGTCCTGTACGCGCGCCCCTGGTGGATCAAGTGGATGTAGTGGATGTGTTTCTGATCAATGCGTAGAAACTGTTAGGGAACTTATCATTGTGACACTTTCTAAGGAGCGGCTGGGAAAGGGTCCACTTGATGCACCACATCCACCAAGTTTGCCCTTGTCCGGACCGCGCGCCAACCCTCCGCTGTGTGTTGAGCTGGCCTGGCAAACAACCCAAAGCAGAATTGGGCAAGATGTGAGGGGTCCATTAATGGCAAGTCTTTTCGGGCGCACTTTGAGAGTTTGATTATGGACAAGCCTCGCATCCGAGCCGCAATTGCAGCCGATGTCCCTGCCATTGCGCAGATCGTCGACCACGCCTATCGGCACTACGTCGCCCGCATGGGCAAGCCGCCCGGACCGATGCTCGAGGATTACGCGGCGCGCGTCTCGGAGGGCGTGGTATGGGTGCTTGAGGAAGGAGCTGTGATAGCCGCCATGATCGTGCTGGTGCCCGCGCCGAACTATCTGCTCCTCGACAATATCGCCGTCTCCCCCGCGCGCCAGGGCTTAGGGTTGGGCCGCCGGCTGCTCGCATTTGCGGAGGACGAGGCCTTGCGGCGCGGTTATTGCGAAATCCGGCTCTACACGCATCAGACAATGGTGGAGAATCAACGCCTCTACGCTTCGATCGGCTATGAAGAGACGGGACGCGGTACCGAAGCCGGCTATGACCGCGTCTTCATGCGCAAGCCGCTTCGTCGTTGCTTCCAAAGGAGGATTTGATGGCTCATTTGGCCGTGCACAGCGCCGAGCACTGAGGTGATGCATCAGTCCGAAGCCCTATTGTGTGCTCTCGATTACCTGCTTCATTCCGGTTTCCGAAGCTCGCACGATTGCGTCAAGCAGGCGATGACGGGTGACGGCAGCATCGAATCCAGGGCTGATCGGTTTGCCATCTCGAATGCCTTCCGCCAATCTCGCGTAAAGCTGAGCGACATTGTAACGAGAGTCGGGCGCGATCCCTTCCGGCACCCAGCGGTATTTGACTGGGATGGGCAGCTCGGCCAATTCCTTCGCATCACCTCGCGCCCCTTTCACATTGCAGTTCCTGCCGCTGCATAGAGGCGCGTGAGGTGGCGGTGAGCTGGAGGTCGCCCTCTTCGCCGTGGATCTCGAACAGGAACGCCGTCCCGCGGTTCATGCCGCCACGGATCTGAAAGGAGACGACGGCACCCTCTCCGACAATGCCCGTTGACGACGAGCTTGGTCGGGCACGGTTTTGGCGATCAGCTCGCCGGTTTCCTCGACAGGTATGCGGTCGCGTTGGCTCACGACGAACGCAGCAAGCTCGCGAAATTCGCCGAGGCAGTAGCATAGCGCATCGATCGTATGCCCGCCGGTGATCGTCAGCAGGTTGGCGCCGTTCGCGAAATCGGCTTGGTAGGCACGGTCTATGCGTGGGTCCCCAATTCGGGGCGCAGCCGATCATCGTCGCCGACAGAACCCGGCCGACATAGCCGTCGGCGATCAGGTCCTTGGTGTAGTTGATTGCCGGCGATACCTGGCCCTGCAACCCCACGGCGTGGCGGATGCCCTTTCGGTTTGCCGCATCGCGCATCCGGATGGCTTCGTCGGTGTTACGGCCGAGCGGCCACTCACAATAGACATGCTTCCCGGCCTCGATTGCGGCCATGACCGGCTGGTAGTGATCGGGCACCTTCACGCTGACCGTGACCAGATCGACGTCCGTATGTTGAGCCAGCTTTTCGGCATCGCAGAACGCCAGCGGTACCCCGTAATGCCTCGCCGCTGCGTCCGCAGAATCTTGCCGCGTCGTGCACACAGCGCTGATCTCGAAGTCCGCAAGCGCCTGCAGGGCAGGAATATGGGCGATCGATGCAAACCCACGGCTCGGATTTGCCCCGACAATTCCTACGCGGATCTTTCTGTTCGTTACCATGGATGCCTCTCTGATCTCCGACAGTGCTCCCACCGCACCAGCTTGAGCATGGCGCTGCGCAGATAGTCACGTACCGCCGACTATCCGGGTTCGCTGATCCGATAGGCGCGAGCAGCCGTGTCGTGAAACAAGGCGGCCCGCTCGGAGTTCGAATAGCTCTTCGAGAACAGTTTGAAAGCGTTGAACAGCACGTGGTGCGAAAACGAGACCTTATCGACCGGGAAGTTGCTCTCGAACATGCACCGGTTCGGGCCGAACTGCTCGATACAGTAGCTCATGATCGGAGCGATGGACCCGGCCAACTCTTCGGAACCGATCGGCCGCGTCCGGGTATGCCAGTCGAACCCCAACCGAGGCATTCCGATCCCGCCCAACTTGATGTGGACGTTTGGGCATTCCGCCACTGCTGCCATGCCGCGCCGCCACGCCGGTATCACTTCGTCGTCCTTGTTGGCGTAAGGCCCGACCCGCGTCAGCCCGCCAAGGTGGTTCAGGATAATGATCAGATCGGGTAAGGCCTTGGCGAAGGTGGCCAACTCCGGCAATTGGGGAAAGCACACCCCAATGTCCAGCGACAGGCCCATACGAGCCAGTACTTGAGCTCCCGCGCGGTAGTCGGCAGTCGCCAGCGCACCTTCGTTTTCACGGTTCTCGATCTCGGGATGCGGGTCCCAAGTCACTGTGTGCCGGATGCCACGAAACCGGTTGGGGCTGGCGGCTTGAAGCGCCTGCAGTACCGGCTCAACCCGATCACCCAGTTTCAGGTCGGCATGTCCGATAATCGCCGATGCGGCCCGGCAAGGACCATACAGCCCGGTTGCAGCAGCGGCTGCCAGGCCCTGGACAAATTCGACTTCGCCGACGGGACGTAACTCGACGGGCCCCTCCGGGCGGTACATGGACCTTGCTTCGATGAACACGGTCGACCGCACGTTGTGACCGCAGTTCACGTCAGCGGCTAATTCGTGGAGCAGATAACGCTGGTAGGGGATGCGCTCGGATCGAAAATCCCAGAAGTGATGATGCGGATCGCAGATCGGGATTTCTGGCTCCAACGTGGGCTCTTGGGTCAGCGCCAGCCAGTCGTTTCCTCCGTATGGCATCGCGGTTCCTCCGTTTGTCTTCCTCTGCTTCGCCCGACAGCATAGGGATGCGGACTTGGCCTAACAACGTCGGACGGAGCACATAGGCGCTTGCGGCTTGCCAGCGGCGTCGCGATGCTCTGATCTCGAATGGATGCACGCGCAAGGAGTGTTCGATGATCGTCGGATCCGGCCAGTTCAGATACCGCGTCATTGCCGAGTGGGCAAAACTGCCCGACGGCTGGTCCTTCAAGGAGGTTGGCGGGGTCGGCGTCGACCGCCACGACAATGTTTATGTCTTCAACCGCGGTGAGCACCCGATGATCATCTTCGATCGCGAGGGCAACTTTCTGCGATCCTGGGGCGAGGGCCAGTATCCGCGGGCGCACGGCGTCCATATGGCGCCAGACGACACCATGTTCCTGACCGACGATGGCGGCCATTTCGTGCGCAAGGTCACCTTGGACGGCAAGGTGCTCCTCGAGCTCGGAGTTCCCGGCAAGCCGGCGCCCTTCATGAGCGGCGAGCCGTTCCACCGCTGTACCCACACCGCGCTCTCCCCGAGAGGTGAGATTTACGTCTCCGACGGCTATGGCAATGCCCGCGTCCACAAATACTCACCCGACGGCAAATTGCTGATGTCGTGGGGCGAACCCGGAACCGGCGAGGGCGAGTTCAACATCGTCCACAACATCTGTTGCGACGCCGACGGCTGGATCTATGTCGCGGACCGTGAGAACCACCGCGTCCAGGTGTTCGACGGCAATGGCAAATACGAGACGCAGTGGAATAACCTGCACCGCCCGTGTGGACTCTACATGCCATACGGTCACCAGCCGATCTGCTACATCGGCGAAGTCGGCCCAGCCGCCGCCGTCAGCCGCGACATTCCCAATCTCGGGCCGCGCGTCAGTATTGTCGACCATAACGGCAAGCTAATTGGCCGCTTTGGCGACACGCCTGCAGGGACCGAACTCGGCAAATTCCTTGCGCCACATGGCCTCGCGGTCGACTCACGCGGCGACATCTATGTCGGTGAAGTCTCCTGGACAGCATGGCCGCAGATCTATCCGGGGAAGCCGCACCCGACCAACCTGCGCTCTTTGCAGAAGTTCGAAAAAGTCGAATAAATATCCGGGGGCCAGCCTCTCGCCTACTCCGATCGTTGCACGCCCGGAATTGAAGCGCCACAGGCGAGGGCATCATCTCGAAAAGCCTCCTGCCAGTTCCTGGTGACCACGAGCTGGGCGCAATTGAGAAATTGAGTGTTGTGCAGAAACGCTCCCCCGAGATCGGCGTCGTCGAGCACCGCTTTGAAAAGGTTCGCCCCCTCCAGATGCGCACCCGACAGGTTCGCTTGGCTTAGGTTTGTTCCTCTGAGGTCGGCAGTTCGGAGATCGGCCCGCGAAAGATCGAACCCGCTCAAATCGAGACCGCGCAAACCGGCCCGAGATAAGTCCGGCGCCTCGTCGCGGTCCGCTCGCCACTCATTCCACACTGCGACGCCGCGGGCGAGCATCGCGACATGTTCATTGTTGGGCATTTTCCATCCCTATCAACCCACCGGCCGCTTTGTGCCGCTATTGCGGTGGGCCCGATCGAGCTGATCCTGCGTCAGGCCTTCCACCCCTTCCAAATTGGCATCGGACAGATCTGCGCCGTCGAGCTTTGCCAAGCGGAGATACGCACCGCGCAGATCGGCGCCCCGCAGCGACGCCTCGACCAAGAACGCACCACCAAGCCGGGCATCACGGAGGTCGGCCGCGTCCAGCCTTGCATGACGAAGTCCGGCGCCACGCAGGTTCGCCTTCCGGAGGTCGGCTCCGGTGAGCACGGCGGCATCGAGCTGAGCGCCGCTCATGTCGGCTTCACGCAGGCAAGCGCCTCTCAGCACCGTGTTGGCCGCCAATGCGAACTCCATATCGGCTTTGGCGAGGCAGGCGTGCTCAAGACTTGACGAAACGAGGTTCGCGCCGCTCAAACGCGCCCGGGATAAATCGGCATGGTCGAAGCACACCTCTTGTAAGATCGCGCCGATTAGGTTCGCGCTTTGGAGATGGGCTCCGCTGAAATCAGCCCCGCTGAGCAAGGCGCGGTCCATCTTGATCCCGCGCAGATTCAGTCCCGAGAAATCACGCCCGGTCAGATCGGCTGCTGAGAAATTTGCGCGGTGGCCTTGGTGATATTCCGTCTCTAGGTAAAGCCGGTGCTCCGCCAGCATCCGCTCGATCTCGTCGGGCGAAAGCACGCGGAGAGGGGGTCGGGCCGAAAGGTCGGCCATTCCGGCAAAGGGTGATTGCGGCCTGTGGGACTCTGACATTGAACAATTCTACTCCAAATCGCAGCCGGCGACACCAGATCACCGCGTTCGCTTACGCCCCTACGGCCTGGGCTGGTCGACGACGTTCAGCGGAGGCTGGTCCCCCGAAAATAGGCCGGGCGGTATCGCGGGTGCTATGCGGTCGTTCCGCCCGCCCCGTCACATGCCGCCACCCCCTCCACCCCCGCCGCTGTCGTGCATGTTCCCGTTGTTCTCCGGCGAATAGGGCGCGTAGGAGGCTCCGGCTTGACCCGTGGTCTCTTGGGCGCACCCCGCCGAGCGCCAAGACGACGACGAGCGCGGCAAGCCCTCTCCTCCAGTATATCAGTCCTCTCCGTCTCCGGCGGACCCGGTTCGAGAGCATTGCGGATCGGAAGCTGCGCCGGAGCAATTGACGCCAGTCTTGTAAGGTGGCGGGATTTACCGAAGGGGAGCCGTGCAAAACGGGTCAAAATTACTGTGACACCCCCGATGCACACAGGGATGTGCGGGCGTCCGGTGCAACGCCCCGACCGGACGACCGGCACCGACGGTGAACGCGATTGGCGTACCTGCAGCGACCGTGGTTTCAGTCCTGCATCCCATATATCACGCCGTAGATTTACCCGCCGCCGAAGGGCAGCCCGGACTTTCGCGCAGACCAGTTTAGATGGGCATCGTATCAACTGGCCGGTCAGCGGTGCTGGCTCGGCACGTATACCGTACTCGGGCTTGTGACAAATGGGCTGCTCGGGCTATTGCCCGACGGTGGTGCAGAGAACTGCAGACTTAGATTGCCGGGTAATCCGAAAATCGTTCCTCCGGATTGCCCGTTTGACATCTTCTCCGCAAGTTCGTCCGGGTCGGCTAGACGATTGCTTACCGTCGCGGGGTTGACTGGTTGGGTTGTAAATGCCGACGTGCTCTGCGCGCCCGATAGTAAGGCGACTACTCCAGCAATCAGAAAAAGCGTTCTACTCATCGTCGGCCCCCCTCTAAACGATCGCATTGTACCGCTCCTGCGGGTCAGTGTCATCCTCCCTGCCCTAGGCACGCCAGCGTAAACAGAGCGGCGACTGGATTTGGTGGATACCCGGCCTGAATTCTTCAGCAGCCGAGCTTGGTTGCAAGATCGATAAAATCGGCGGCAATGACATCGAAATCGTGCTCGGCTTTGAGATCCCTGGTCTTGTTGGGCCCGTGTTCGAGCGGCCGGCTGACGAAGGCGGTCCGAAATCCGCGCCCGCGCGCCGCGACGAGATCGCCGTTATGCGCCGCCACCATCATGCATTGCTCGGGTTGCAGGTCGAGCAGCGCGGCGCTGCGGTCGTAGGCCTCAGGCTGCGGTTTGTAGGCGTGCGCGACCTCCGCGCCAAGGATGACATCCCACGGCAGCCCGGCGTATTTGGCCATGTTGACCATCAGCGCGACATTGCCGTTCGACAACGTTGCGAGAATGAATTTGCGTTTGAGGCGCGTCAGCCCTTCGACGCTGTCGGGCCAGCCGTCGAGGCGATGCCAGGCGCGGTTGAGGTGGTCGATGTCCGCCTCGCCGAGATCGCGGATTTCAAATTCCTTCAAGAGCTCGACCAGGTTCTCGCGATGCAGGTCGTCGAGCCTAGCCCAGGGCCGCTCGCCCTTGCGCACCTTCTCCATTGCCGGCTGATAGCGAGCCCGCCAGCGGTCCGCGAAGGCGTGCCAATCCTTCTCGTAACCCTTCGGCCCGAGAAAATTTTTCGCCTCGCGCGCGATGCTGTCCCGCCAGTTCACCACAGTGCCGAACACGTCGAAAGTGAGAGCCTTCACGTCGGAGAGCGCCATCCGCTCAGTTCCCCAAACAGGTTGCTGCGAGCCTTCGGTGTCGCGCTTCGATGGCGCTGCTGTCAAGGCATCGGCTTCTTCGTGCAGGTGAAATCCCTGCCGCCGTCGGTCTTTTCGCACAAAACGACGGCGTGCTGAACGTTGTCCACAACCCAGAGAAAGGCGGCGTGCTCGTTCGCCGCGGCGCTGACGGCATAATTGCCGGAGCCGCCCGCCGGGCCCCCCGGCAACCGCGGTCCGGCCGGCAAGCTCGGGGTCGGCTGCGGGGCGCCGGGCAGGCTCGGCTCGGCCCCCTGTGCGAGCCCGGTATCCGCAGCCGAGGAGAGAACGCCCGCCGAGGCCAAGGCAGCGGACAGCAAGAGGGCGAGGGATTTCGGCATCGTTTGTCTCCGATGTGGTCGAGCCGGCCGTCTTATCGCGACAGCTCCCGACGCTCCAGCCCGTCGAGCGGCACCGTGCCGAGCTTCTCGCCTAATATCGCCCGGTTTGATAAAAAGGTGCCATCGGGTGTTTGTGGAAAAGGGTGCCCCGCCCATTCGCCAGGAAGGAAAGCCGATGGAACTTACCGACCCCGTCAAGCGGATCCTCGGCCGCAAGAGGCCTTGGACATGCTGGGGCAGAGACTGACCCCTTGGCGCAACGCGAGACGCGAGCGACGACGCGGCTCTATCTGATCACGCCGCCCGCGCTCGACCCCGACCGGTTTGCGAAAGAGTTGGAGGAGACGCTCGCCGGTGGCGATGTCGCGTCCCTTCAGCTGCGCCTCAAGGACTGTGACGACGATGCGGTCCGCCGCGCGACGCGGGTCTTGAAGCCGATCGCCCAGGACCGCGGCGTCGCGTTCATCATGAACGACCGCCCCGATCTCGCTGCCGAGCTTGATTGCGACGGCGTGCATGTCGGCGAGGAAGACGCGCCCTATGCCGAGGCCCGGCGCCTCCTCGGCCCCGACCGCATTGTCGGCGTGACCTGCGGGGCCAGCCGCGACCGCGCCATCACTGCCGCCGAAGCCGGCGCCGACTATGTCGCCTTCGGCGCCTTCTTCCCGAGCGCGACCAAGACCGCCAAGCATCGTGCCGACGCCGAATTGCTGCGCGACTGGAGCGAAACCACCGTCGTCCCGTGCTGCGCGATTGGCGGCATCACGCAAGAAAATTGCGGGCCTCTGGTCGAGGCCGGCGCCGATTTTCTCGCTGTAATCAGCGCGATCTGGTCTCATCCGAGAGGCCCGCGGACTGCGGTCGCCGAGTTCAACGAGGTGTTTGCCCGCTATGGGCGGGCGTTTGCCACCGGTTCCCGGTAAGCGCCTGCATTACCTGTTGTGACCGGAGGATATTCGATCGGGGTTGCGGTTCCGGCGCTCTGCCAAGGGTTGCTGCCCAAGTGCAGTCTCTCGGCGATGTCCATGGCCGACCAGTAGAGGGGCACGGCGCGGCCCTTGATGAAGGGCAGCCCGGCAAGATCGCAACCGAGCCAAGGCAGGAACGGGCTGCGGCGTCCATAGGCCCAGATTTCGAGACGAACCGATGGGCGGGCGCTGAGGCCGCGCGCATGGAAGCCGACGGTGTCAGCAACCACCAGCGTGTTTTGCGGCACCGCGAAAGCCTTGGGCTCGCCAAAGCCGAGGCGGCGCACCGTATTTTGTGTGATCCGCAGCGAGCCTCGGGCGGATTGAAAATCGGGGCTGCGCGCTGCCGTCATCGACGCGCTGCGTTCCCAACTGAGGCGCCGGCGTGTCGGCCGGTGCGACCCCGGCACATAGATGAAGGGGCCGTCCTCCTCGGCGACATCCGTCAAAAACAACCAGGCCTTGACCGAGGGATGAAACGCGTCGGCGTGCAGCCGCGTCTGCGGGTCGGGCGGCGCCTGGCGCACATGCGAGAAGATCGTCTGGATATAAATTTGCGGTTCGAGCATGTACGAGCCGACATAGCGCACGAGGCCGAGCCATTCCGGGCTGTCAACCATGGCGTGCAAAGCCGGCAGATTGGCTAGGGTCCGGTGGTCGAGGGCGATGCGCCGGGTCATCGCATCGCCCTGAAGCTGATGCCGCACCGGTCCGCGGAACGACAAGACCTGCTCTTTGAGAGCGGCATAATCGGCGGCGGGCAGAAAGTCGGGTTTGAGAATGAAGCCGTCGCGCTCGAAAGCCGCGCGATCCTCTTCGGAAATCAGTGCAGCATGCCGCCGGCGGCGCCATTCGGCCATCCGATGGGCCAGCCGCACGCGCGCGACATGCAATCCGGCGCGATTGAGTGCCGGGCTGCCGATCACCGGATTGTCGCGAAACGATTTCGCGCCGGTTGCCAAGAGCGGCGACGTGCCATGGCGCGAAGAGCCAGGAGAGCCGACCCGATCCCATCCTAATTCTGTGAACTCGCAGCTGGCCTCTAGTCAAGGTGCAGGGCCTTGAGTTGCTCGTAGACCATGCGGTCGATCTCGATGCCGTCGCGCAGTTTCTGTTCCCGGCTGCGAAACGCGCGCTCGCCCGGAATGCGGATTTCGCTGACCCCGGACTGACGCGGGGTGGCCTTGATGCGATCGATCAGCGCGCTGAGTTGTTGCTTGAAGTCGTCGGGATCGATCAGCAGATCGGGTTTCAGCACGACGAACAGGTAGCCGTCGTCTTTGTCCGGGTCGAGCGCCGAGCCGGCGAGCACGCCTAAGGCCTGAACGATAAATGCGAGGCCGAAGCCCTTATAGCCGCCGAACGGGAGCAGCGCCCCGAGCCTCGCCATGGCCGGATCGCGCGTCGGCCGTCCCTCGGCATCGACCGCCACACCTTCGGGAAGCAGCTGACCCACCCTTTCGCGATAGGCGAGGTCGGTCCCCATGAACGCCGAGGTTCCCATATCGAGGACCACCGGGCCACGCGACGACGGCATCCCGAAGGCTATCGGGTTGGTGCCGAGCGCCGGCCGCGCGCCGCCGAACGGGGCGACGCTGCGCGCCGAGGCGGCCGTGTGCATGCCAACGAGATCCGCCTTCGCGATCATCTCCATGTAATAGGCGCTGCGCCCGCTCATCCAGCTGTTCGTTACCCCGACCACCGCAACCCCGCGGGCCGCCGCCTTGTCGATCGCCGCGCGGGCCGCGTGATACATGACCAGCATGCCGACATTGTTGCCGCCGTCGTAGAGCGTCGAGATTTCGGTCTCGCGCAGCACCTTCATCGCATATCGCGGCCGCTTGAAGCGCCGGTGCTCGGGGATATTGAGGAGTTTCGCCAGCCCCGAATACTCGTAGCCGCACAGCGCCGCATCGATCGCGTGATCGGCGATGATCCGCGCCTCTTCGGCATCGTAGCCGATGCCCCGCAGCGCGCCCTCCGAATGCTCCCGCGCCTGCGCGACGCTCAGATGAATTCGATCTGACGACATCCACCCAACTCCCGGCGATGATTTTTGAGACATGGACCGCCCTCAATTCCCGTCCGGCCGTCGTCCTTGAGCCGCATGTAAAAGGCTTTGAACGTCCTTTGGGTAGTTCATCATAATGGTCCCCTGCTCCGCCTGTTTTATCAGGTCGAGATCAGGTGTCGCCAACTCCATTCGATGATTTCGCACTCGCTCGGAGCCGTGACCATACAATGCGATTATGGCAATTGCGTGGTCGTCGATGCCGCAAAGTCCCGGACAGCGAGTATTTCGGCAATTGGTTCGACGACATCCCCGGCGGTCACATCGGCTCCAGCTCGTGACCTGGTCTGCTACCGGCGTTTCAATACCGCGCGCTTCCGCGGGTTTTCGGGAGCAGAGCGTCGCGCACATTGGCAAGGCCGGTGACGTAGGCGATGGTGCGCTCGAAGCCGGCGTGCGGCACGGAGCCGTAGCGGCGCAGGTCGCGGTACCAGGCGCAGTGCTCGCGGTCGATGCCGCGCCCGGCCATGCTGCGTTCCAAGCTCTCCAGCCGCTCCTCGCGCTGGCTGCCGCCGATGATCTCGCCGATCCCCGGCGCCAATACGTCCATCGCCGCGACCGTGCGGCCGTCGTCGTTCACCCGCATGTAGAACGCCTTGATGGCCTTCGGGTAGTTCATCATGATGCCCGGCTTCTTCGCTAGTCTGCAGGTAGCGCTCGTGCTCCGACTGCAGATCGACGCCCCAGTTGACCGGGAATTCTAATTTCTCGTTCGACCGTTCGACCACCTGGATCGCCTCGGCGCAATCCCTATGCACGAATTCCGGGACGACGATCCCTTCGAGTTTCGCGACCAGCCCCTGCTCGATGCGCTGGTCGAAGGAGGCGAGATCCTCCTGTCTTTCGTTCAGTAACGCCGCGAAGGTGTATTTCAGCAGCGCTTCCGCCAATGCCGCATTGTCCCCGAGGTCGGCGAACGCAATCTCGGGCTCGATCATCCAGAACTCGGCGAGGTGGCGGCTGGTGTTCGAGTTCTCGGCGCGAAAGGTCGGCCCGAAGGTGTGGACCTTGGTCAGTGCCAGGCAGTAAGCCTCAACATTGAGCGGCCCCGAGAGCCTTGCGCGAGGCAACACATCGCTTATTCTTACATGTAAGAGTAAGGACCAGCCCATGCGCATCACATCGAAAGGACAGGTCACCATACCGGCCGACATTCGCGAGCGGGCCGGCCTTCTACCGCACACCGAGGTGGATTTCGAATTCGACGGCAAGGTGGTGCGGATCGTCCGGACCGATGCCCGTGGCAAGCCCGGCCGGGGCGCTCGCCTGGTCGCGCACTTGCGAGGACGCGGCGATGTCGCGATGAGCACCGATGCAATCATGGCTCTGACCCGCGATGAATGATGGCCGCCATAATGGTCGACAGCAACGTCCTGCTCGACCTGATGACGGAGGACACGCGCTGGCTTTCGTGGTCTGCCGAGGCTGTCGAAAAAGCGGCCGACCGGTTTCGCCTCGTTATCAACCCGATTATTTACGCCGAGGTCTCAATTCGCTATTCGCGGATCGAGGATCTGGAGGCGGCGCTGCCGAAAGCAATGTTGGACCGCGAAGCGATCCCTTATGAGGCCGCATTCCTGGCGGGGAAGTATTTTCTGGTTTATCGGCAACGAGGGGGAAGGAAGCGAGTCGCCGCTTCCGGACTTTTTTATCGGCGCCCACGCGGCGGTTGCCGGGTATCGGCTGCTAACCCGCGATGCTGCGCGCTATCGCAGCTATTTTCCCAGGCTGTCGTTGATCGCCCCCAACTGAGCCCGCCCGCGGCGACCCAGCCCCGCCGATCTGCGGCGTCAATACTTTCATCACGATGACCGGCTTTTTTGCGTATTTCTCGGTCAGATAGCGCTCGTGCTCCGACTGCAGGTCGATGCCCCACTTGACCGGGAATTCGAACTTCTCGTTCGCCCGCTTGAGCACCTGGATCGCCTCGCCATAATCCATATGCACGAATTCCAGCCGACGATGCCCTCGAGTTTCGCGACCAGCCCCTTCTCGATGCGCTGGTCGAAGAAGGCGAGGTCTTCCTGTCTTTCGTTAAGGTAATGCCGCGAAGGTGTATTTGAGCAATGCCTCCACCAATGCCGCATTGTCCGACAGACCGGCGAAGGCGATCTCCGGCTCGATCATCCAGAACTCGGCGAGCTGCCGACTCGTGTTCGAGTTCTCGGGGCGAAAGGTCTGCCCCCAAGGTGTGACCTGGTCAGTGCATCGAGGCAATAAGCCTCGATCTTGAGCTGCCCCGAGACCGTCAGGAACGCCTCGCGGCCAAAGAGATTCTGCGCGGAATCGACCTTGCCGTCAGGGGTGCGCGGCAGGTTGGCGAGATCCAGGGTCGGGACTCGAAACAGCAAGCCGGCCCATAGTACGGGTGATTTGGGCTAAGGGACGAGGCTGTACGTCCGGTCGAGACCCTGGAACCGCGCTTATTGTTTTTTCGGTGGGGTCGCGTTAGAGATGTGCATGGCAATATGCCATGAACCTGCGTCGTTGACGTCAACGACCCCCCAGTGTCCGCTCGGTCCATCGGGAAACATGAACTCGCCATAGCCCCAAACGACATTCGCGTTCTGGTGGGCTGCCATTGGCTTGACCGTGATCTTGGGGTTCTTCTTCATCTGGTCAGTGATCGCCTTCTCGATTTCGGCCTTGCCGTTCAACGTGCCCAGGACGCCGCTACTGAAAACGGCATCTTGGACGTAGAGGTCTGCTACCTTCCCGGCATCACCGCTATTGTAGGCGTTCTGCCACTTTGATCCCAGGTCTTGAACGACAGTCATCGCCTCGTCTGCATAAGCCGGAGACGTGATTAGCATCGCCACCAGTCCTAGCAAGCGCAGCATCATCCATTCCTCCTTTTTGGTTTTTCGATAGATTAACTTCCAGGACTACTGACCCGTTCCGTGTTCCCCGCTCGCGAGCATGAGCGGTTATCGGTCCCGCTCTTTCGTGAGGGAAGAGATCCCGGCAGACCGCTTAATCGCCGCAAGCGGCGCGCGGCTCGGTCATGTGGATGTTCATCGGTTTCCGCTCGGCCAGCTTCCGTGTGGTCGAGCACCCGCGACGGCAAGCGCAAACGCATGGAGAAAGTAGCAGCGTCAATACCGCGCGTTGCCGGGGGTTCGCGGGAAGGGGATGGCGTCGCGGACGTTGGCGAGGTCGGTGACGTAGGCGAGGGTGCGCTCGAAGCCGAGGCCGAAGCCGGCGTGCGGCACCGTGCCGTAGCGGCGCAGGTCGCGGTACCAGGCGTAGTGCTCGCGGTCGATGCCGCGCTCGGCCATGCTGCGGTCCAGTACCGCGAGCCGCTCCTCGCGCTGGCTGCCGCCAATGATCTCGCCGATCCCGGCGCCAGCACGTCCATCGCTGCGACCTCTCTCCCCGGTCCGTACAGCCGGCCGGGGAGAGAGGCTTAGGGTGAGGAGGCAAACGTGCGGTTCGTGGCGGCGTCCCGCCTCACCCTCCCGCCGCTGCGCGGCGGGCCCCTCCCTCTCCCCCCTGAAGGGCGGAGAGGGGCTTAATTTCCCGCTCGCGCTGCACCGGCTCGGGGCGCCAGCGCAGCACCGGCTTGCGGGCGGCGGCGGTTTCGTCGAGCCGGCGGCGCGGCGTGAGGACCGGCGCCGCGCGGAAACGCGCCGTATCTCCCGACCGCGCGGCTGCGGCGAGCGCCTTGACGACGGCGATGAACTGGTCGAGCGAGGCCTTGCTCTCGGTCTCGGTCGGCTCGATCAGCATCGCGCCGTGCACGATGAGCGGGAAATACATCGTCATCGGGTGATACCCTTCGTCGATCAACGCCTTCGCGAAGTCGAGCGTCGTCACCCCGGTGTCCTTCAGAAAGCGGTCGTCGAACAGCACCTCGTGCATGCACGGGCCGGGGAAGGACGAGGCTCAGATCGTCGGCGAGCCGGGCGCGCAGGTAATTGGCGTTGAGCACCGCGTCTTCGGCCACCTGCCGCAGCCCGTCCGAGCCGTGGCTCATCATGTAGGCCAGCGCCCGCACGAACATGCCCATCTGGCCGTGAAACCCCTTCAGCCGCCCGAGCGAATTCTCGGCCGGCGCCGGTCTTGTGCTCGATCAGTTCGAGGCCGTCCGGTCCGTGCACGATCCACGGCAATGGCGCGAAGGGGGCGAGGCTGGCGGTCAGCGCGACCGGCCCGCTTCCCGGCCCGCCGCCGCCATGCGGCGTCGAAAACGTCTTGTGCAGGTTGAGGTGCATGCAGTCGATGCCGAGATCGGCCGGCCGCACGCGCCCGACGATCGCGTTGAAATTCGCGCCGTCGCAGTAGAAGAACGCGCCTGCCCGATGCACCGCTTCGGCGATCTCGATGATCTCGCGCTCGAACAGCCCGCAAGTATTCGGGTTGGTCAGCATCAGCGCGGCGACATCGGGGCCGAGCTTAGCCTCCAGTGCGGCGCGGTCGACCCGCCCTGTCGCATCGGCGGGGATGGGATCGACGGTGTAGCCGCACGCCGCGGCGGTCGCCGGGTTTGTGCCATGCGCGGATTCCGGAACCAGAACCCGGATCCGCCGGTCGCCGCGCGCCTCGAGCGCCGCGCGGATCGACATGATGCCGCAGAGCTCGCCATGCGCGCCCGCCGCCGGGCTCAATGCGATCGCCGGCATGCCGGTCAGTGTCTTGAGCCAATGCGCGAGCGTGTCGATCAGCTGGAGCGCCCCGGGCACGGTGGAGACCGGCTGCAGCGGATGGATGTCGGCGAGGCCGGGCAGGCGCGCCAACTTTTCATTGAGGCGCGGGTTGTGCTTCATCGTACAGGACCCGAGCGGATAGAGCCCGGTATCGATCGCGTAGTTCTTTTGCGAAAGGCGGGTAAAGTGGCGCACGACCTGCGGCTCGCTGAGCCCGGGCAGTCCGATGATGCCTTGCCGCTCGAGCCCCCCGAGGCGGCTGCGAAACGGCGCCGGCTCGGGCAGATCGACGCCGCAATGCCCCGGCGAATCCTGCTCGAAGATCAGCCCCTCTTCGATCTGAAGCCCACGATTGCCGGTAACGGTCTCGAACGACGCCGAGGCATCGGCTTGGTGAGCGCTGACGGCCCGGCTCCAGTCATTCATGACAGCACCTCGCGCAAGCCTGCTTCGAGCCGGTCCATGTCTTCTCTGGTCGTCATCTCGGTCGCCGCTACGAGCAGAATGTCCGCTACCGCTTTGTTGTCGGGATAGAAGCGGCTGACCGGAACCCCGGCGAGCACGCCCTTCGCAGCGAGCAGCTCGACAATTTCTGCCGCGGGCCGCGGCAGCTGCACCGCGAATTCGTTGAAGAAGGTGCGATTCAGGAGGCGTACCCCGGGCACCTGTTCGAGCCGTTCGGCGAGCGCGATCGCCGCGGCGTGGTTGAGGCGCGCGAGCCGCGTCAACCCTGCCTCGCCGAGCATCGCCAGATGAATGGTGAAGGCGAGCGCGCACAAGCCCGCGTTGGTGCAGATGTTGCTGGTCGCCCGTTCGCGCCGAATATGCTGCTCGCGGGTCGACAGGGTCAGGACCCAGCCGCGCCGGCCATCCGCGTCGACCGTCTGCCCGACGAGGCGCCCCGGCATCTGGCGGACGAACTTGTCGCGGGTCGCGAACAGCCCGACATGCGGCCCGCCGAAATTGAGCGCATTGCCGAGCGACTGGCCCTCGGCGGCGACGATGTCCGCGCCCATCTCGCCGGGCGGACGAATGGCGCCGAGCGACAGGATCTCGGTGACCGCGACGACCAGCAGGGCGCCGGCATCGTGGCAGATCTGCGCGAGCCCGGAATAATCGCGGACTTCGCCGAAAAAGTCGGGGTTCTGCACGACGACGCAGGAGGTGTCGCGATCGACGAGCCGGGCGAGATCTTCGCCGCCCAAAGGGTCCTCGGCCGAAAGCTCGAACCCGACAAACCGGGCATAGGTCTCGCAAACCTCGCGGTAATGCGGGTGAAGCCCGCCCGACAGCACGGCCTTACGGCGGCCGGTGACCCGGTTGGCCATCATCACCGCCTCGGCGCAGGCGGTCGCCCCGTCATAGAGCGAGGCGTTGGCGACCTCCATCCCAGTCAGCAGCGCGACCTGGGTCTGGAACTCGAACAGATATTGCAGTGTGCCTTGTGAAATTTCCGGCTGGTACGGCGTGTAGGAGGTCAGGAACTCGCCGCGCTGGATCAGATGGTCGACCGCGGCCGGGATGTGATGGCGGTACACACCGCCGCCGATAAAGAACGGTACCGAGCCGGCGGCGACGTTTCGCGCCGCCATGCTCGATATCGACCGCTCGACCTCGATCTCGCCCATCGCTCTGGGGAGATCGACCGGGCCGCTCAGGCGCGCCGCTTCGGGCACATCGGCGAAAAGGGCATCGATCGAATCGACCCCGATGGCCGCCAGCATCTCCTCCCGATCGCCTGCAGTGAGGGGCAGATAACGCATCAATGCTGCTCCTCGACAAAGCGCTGATAGGCGTCTTCGTCCAACAGCCCATCGAGCTCTTTGGGATCGGCGAGACGCAATTTGAGAAACCAGCCCTCGCCCATCGGGTCGGCATTGACCTTGGCCGGGTCGGCGGCGAGCGCGTCATTGACCTCGGCGACCTCTCCCGAGACCGGCGCATAGACCTCGCTCGCCGCCTTTACCGATTCGACAACTGCGGCCTCCTTGCCCTTCTCGACCTGGCGGCCGATTTCGGGCAGCTCGACATAGACGACATCGCCGAGTTGCGATTGCGCATAGTCGGTGATGCCGACGACGGCGAGATCGCCGTCGAGCCGGACCCACTCATGGTCCCTCGTGAAGCGAATTAGGCTCATCGGCTTCCTCTGCGGCGACAGCCTGCCTCACCCCTCCCCTTCCCCGCGGGCGGGGGAGGGTTAGGGAGGGGGCCGCGGTGATAGCGGGTCGGAATGAAGGGCAGCCGGGCAACGCGCGCCGGACGCGGGCGTGCCCCGCACCAGGAGCTCGAGGGGCGCGCCCTCCGCGGCATGGTCGCGGTTGACATAGCCCATCGCGACCGGCCCGCCGACCGAGGGGCCGAAGCCGCCGCTGGTCACGTGACCCAGCCTGTTCCCCGAGCTCGTCGATGATCCCGGTGTCCTCGCGCGCCGGCGCGCGACCGTCCGGACGGATGCCGACGCGCTTGCGGCGCGTTCCTTCGGCGAGCTGACGCAATATCGTGGCGGCTCCGGGGAAGCCGCCTTCAGCGCGCCGCCTCTTCCCGATCGTCCAGGTCGAGATCGGCCTCGATCGGCGTCGTCGTCTCGTCGATGTCATGCCCATACAGGCAGAGCCCTGCCTCGAGACGCAGCGAATCGCGGGCGCCGAGGCCGATCGGCGAGACCTCGGGCTCGGCGATCAGGTTGCGCGCGAATCCCTCGGCCTCGCCGGCCGGCAACGAGATTTCAAAGCCGTCCTCGCCGGTGTAGCCGGAGCGGGTGACCAGGCATTGACGCGCCGCCGATGGTCACCTCTGCGGCCGACATGAACGGCAGCCGGGCGATTCCCTCGACGAAGCGGGACAGCACAGTGGCTGCTGCAGGCCCCTGAAGCGCCAGCAATGCCCGATCGGCGAGCGGCGCGATGCTCGCTCTCGTGTCGAGACGATCACGCAGATGCGCGAGGTCGGCCTCTTTGCGCGCCGCGTTGACGACGAGGAAGAACCCGTCCGCAAGCCGCGTCGCCATCAGATCGTCGAGGATGCCGCCCGCCTCGTTGAGGAACAGCGTATAGCGCATCCGCAGCGGCGCGAGCGCGTCGAGGTCGCCCGGCACGAGCGCCTCGAGAGCCGCGACGCAGCCCGCGCCGGCGAGCCGGATCTGGCCCATATGCGAGACATCGAAAAGCCCGGCCTCGGACCGGGTATGGAGATGCTCGGCGAGGATGCCGGTGGGATAATGGACCGGCATCTCGTAGCCGGCGAAGGGCACCATCCTGGCGCCGAGCTCGCGGTGGAGAGCGTAAAGTGCCGTCCGCTTGAGCGGCGCCGCCGTCTCGGCAAGGGTCACCCGCGCACCTCCCGACAGAGCGGACGCCGAAGCGCCCGAACCTTGCCCCCTCTGTCGTGGACCCTGAGAGATTCACCGCGGCCGCGGGCAACCCAAGGCCGAGGCTTACTCCTTCGGTGAGCCGCCGGAGCCTATTTCCGGCCGCTGCTTTCCAGAGCGCCCTTCCGCCCGCGGTCCTTTTGCCTGAGAGTTTCCGGGGCGGTTGCTCCTTCGGCGCCGCGCCTAGTCGCGCGGCCTCTCCTGCGGGCGTGCATACAGCAAGGATGGTGTAGCACCGTCCGCCCCTCGAGGCCAGGGCGTTCCATTCGACGTTTAGTCACACAGCATCGGGTTTGAGTACGCCGCGGCGGATCTGGTCGCGTTCGATCAATTCGAAGAGGGCGCGAAAGTTGCCCTCGCCGAAGCCCTCGTTTCCCTTGCGCTCGATGATTTCGAAGAAAATCGGGCCGATCACTGTTTCCGTGAAAATCTGCAGCAGCAGCCCCTGCCCCCCGCCGGGCGCGCCATCGATCAGGATCCGGTCGCGCTGCAACCGCGCGAGATCCTCGCCGTGCCCCGGCACCCGGCTGTCGACCGCCTCGTAATAGGTGTCCGGGACAGACATGAACGAGACGGCGCGCGCCTGCAGCGCCTCGACCGTGGCGTAGATGTCGGCGGTGGCGAGCGCAATGTGCTGGATGCCCTCGCCGTGATAAGCTTCGAGGTATTCGGCGATCTGCGATTTGTCGTCGGCGCTCTCGTTGATCGGGATGCGGATCCGCCCGCATGGGCTGGTCATTGCCTTTGATTTCAGCCCGGTGAGCTTACCTTCGATGTCGAAATAGCGGATCTCGCGAAAGTTAAAGAGGCGCTCGTAAAACTCGGCCCACAGCTCCATCCGGCCGCGATGGACGTTGTGGGTCAGGTGGTCGATCGCGGCGAGCCCGAGGCCGGATGGCGCCGCTTCGGCGCCGAGCGGGACGAAGTCGACGTCGTAGATGGTCAGGTCGCCATAGCGGTCCACGAGGTAGATCAGGCTGCCGCCGATCCCCTCGATGGCCGGAATATTGAGCTCCATCGGCCCGACTTTGCCGTGCACCGGCTTGGCGCCGAGCCCGATCGCGCGCTCATACGCCTTGGCGGCATCGGCGACCCGGAAGGCGATCGCGCAGACCGACGGGCCGTGCAACCGCGCGAAGGCCTGCGCGAAACTGCCGGGCTCGGCATTGAGGATGAAATTGATGTTGCCCTGCTTGTAGAGCGTGACGTTTTTGGAGCGGTGGCGCGCCGCTGCGACAAACCCCATCCGCTCGAAAAGCGCGGCCAACGCCTGCGGGTCGGGTCCGGTGTATTCGACGAATTCGAACCCGTCCGTCCCCATCGGGTTGTCCCACAGGTCGCGCCCTGGCCCTCGCGTCATCGTGATCTCCCATCACCTCGTGAGGATGTGGTCGCCCCGCCGCTCGCCGCCAAGGACGGCTCGCCGGGACGGTGCCGCTTTGGCTCTGTTTGCTAACTGGAAGCAGCGGCGCGAGGGGCTTAACGGTGGATCTCACTGGCATTCTGATCGGGCGAAGGCTGGCGAACCGGGAAGGCAAGGCGCGCAAGATCACAGCGCTCGAGGGCGTTCCGGCGATGGGCCTGGACGGCCTCGGGTCGTCTGCATACGGCCCGGAGGCCGCGCTGCCTCGCGGTTCTGGCGCTCATCACAGTGGTCAATCTCCGGGGGACCCTCGAAGCAGGCCTCATCTTTTCCCTGCCGACTTATCTTTTCGTCGCCAGTCTCGGCGGGGTTTTGTTGTTCGGGGTGATAAAAACGCTCGTCACAGGTGGAAGTCCGGTTCCGGTCGTAGCACCACCACCGCTCTCCGCTGCTGGCCAGACGGTGACCCTCTGGTTGCTGCTTCGGGCTTTTGCCAGCGGCTGCACGGCGATGACCGGCGTCGAGGCGGTCAGCAACGGAGTTAGCGCGTTCCGGGATCCGACAGTCAAACATGCTCACCGCACACTGACCGGGATCGTGTTGATCCTGGCACTCCTGCTCGCGGTGATTGCTTACCTCGCGCCCGCCTATGGGATCGGCGCGATGGATCAGACGCAACCCGGTTACCAGAGCGTGCTCTCGCAGCTCGCCGGTGCGATCGTCGGGCGCGGCGTCATTTATTTCACAGCGATCGGTAGCGTGCTCGCGGTTTTGTGTCTGTCTGCCAATACGAGCTTTGTCGATTTTCCCAGGGTGTGCCGCCTCGTCGCCCAGGACGGGTATCTCCCGCGGTCTTTCGCGATGCCCGGTCGACGGCTCGTCTACTCGGTCGGCATATTGTGGCTGGCCGCTACGGCCGGATTGCTGTTGACGATATTCGCCGAGATCGAAGCCGAGGATCCGGGCCGCCCGGTTTTTGTCCTCATACCCGAGGTCGTGAAGGAGCATTGGTGGGACTACCTGCTGCTCGACAGCTCGCGCATACGCCGGCTGCGCGCCGCTTTGCTGCGCCACGGCGGCCCAAATCTCGCGGTCGTCACGGTGCCTTGGGCGCGCGAAGAGCCGCATCCGGAGGAGGTCATCGCTGAGGAGGAGCCGCAATCGCAAAAGTCGGCAACGACCGCGCCACAGCCGGCTTGACGCAGCCGGCTTGACGCGCGTCATCCGGGCCTTGCGCCGCGCTCCTGAACATGCAACAGACCTAAGCGGGAGGCGAGGGGAAGACGGCAATGGCGGAAGCAGCTCTATCCGCGACCGAGAGGGCGCTCGAGAACCAGCGCATCGGCGGTTTGCAGATTCGCGTCGCGGCGCTCTGCACGCTGATCCAGATCTGCGACGGCTACGACATCAATTCGGTCGCGTGGGCAGTGCCGTCCCTGACGCATGTCTGGAACCTGCCGGGACCGGCCTTCACGACGGCTTTCCTGTGGTCGAGCATCGGCATCCTGGTCGGCGCCCTCTCTGCGGGACCGATTGGCGACCGGATCGGCCGCAAGCCGTTGCTGCTCGGCAGTGTTACGATTTTCGGCCTCGCCTCGCTGATGAGCACGTTTGTTCCCTCGGTGCTCATGCTGGCCGTGTTGCGGTTCTTCACCGGGCTCGGCATCGGCGGCGCGTTTCCGGGCGCAGCCACCTTGACCGGCGACTATGCCCCGCAGCGCCTGCGCGCGACGATGATCATGGCGAGTTTTACCGGGGCGCCGATTGGCGGCTTCGTCGGCGGGCAGATAGTGGCCGTGCTATTGCCCCATTTCGGCTGGCAGGTCATCTTCATTCTGGGCGGAGCCTTCCCGCTGGTGCTGATATTGGTGCTGGCTTTATGGCTGCCCGAATCGCCCCGTTTTCTGGCGGGCAAAGCCGATCTGTCGCGACGCGAGGCGGCGCTGCTCGCACGCCTCGACATCGTCGCGGGACGGACGGAGCTCCACCCCGTCGACGTCGCTCATGAAAATCCGATCAAGATGCTGTTCGGCAAAGGCTATGCGCTCCAGACCATCCTGCTCTGGGTGATCTTCTTCTGCAGCCTGATGAACCTGTTCCTGTTCGGCTATTGGCTGCCCGAAGTCCTGCATCTGATCGGCATGACGCCGGCCGGCGCGGTGTTCGCCTCGAGTCTGCGCGATCTCGGCGCGATCTTCGCGGTTCTCTATCTCGGCCTGCTGATCGACCGCGTCGGTCCCGAACGGTCGCTCGCATTTCACTATGCGATCGGCGCCGTCTTCATCGCGCTGATCTCGTTGGTGGCGCTGCCTTATGCGATCCTGCTCGCCGTCATCTTCTTCTGCGGAATGACGATCATCGGCAGCCAGACCGGCGCCAACGCGACCTGCGGCAAGCTCTACCCGGCGCGCATGCGCACCAGCGGCATCGGCTGGGCGCTCGGCATCGGCCGCCTCGGCGGCATCGCCGCACCGGTGCTGGGCGGCTATCTGCTGTCTCTGAAAATGGCGCCGACGCAAATCTTTTTGAGTGCCTGCGTGTTTGCGGTGATCGCCGCCGCGGCGACGGGGCTGCTGGCGCTGCGCGGGACGCGCTCCACACATATACGGAGCGAATTGGCGGCGAATTAGAGTAACTGCGCAAGGAGGAACCGATGCAATCACTCGCCGGCATCGATGCAGCCCTGAGCCGAGCCGCCGAAGCCAAAGAGGTGCCGGGTGTCGTCGCATTGGCGGCGACCGACGCCGGAGTCGTGTACGAGGGCGCGTTCGGTCTGCGTGACGTTATCGACGGCCCCGCAATGACCCGCGACAGCGTGTTTCGCATCGCGTCGATGACCAAGGCGATGACCTCGGTCGCGGCGATGCAACTCGTCGAGCAAGGCAAGCTCCAGCTCGACGGGCCGATCGGGAATGTGCTTCCTGAACTGGCCGCGCCACAGGTGCTGGAGGGCTTTAACTCCTCGGGGGCGCCGCGACTGCGCCCGGCCAAACGCCCGATCACGTTGCGCCATCTGCTGACCCATACAGCCGGCTTCGGCTACGAGATGTGGGACCCGGAGCTGATCCGCTATGTCGCCGCAACCGGCATGCCCTCGATCCTCACGGGCAAGCTCGCCGCGCTGCAGTTGCCGCTCGTTTTCGATCCGGGCGAACGCTGGGAATACGGCATCAACATCGACTGGGTCGGGCGCGCAGTCGAAGCACTCGCCGGACAGCCGCTCGACGTCTATTTCAGCGCGCATATCTTCGCCCCGCTCGGCATGACGGACACCGGTTTTGTGCCCTCCGCCGACCAGGCGTCTCGTCTCGTCCGCGTGCATCGCCGCGGACCGGACGGAAGCCTGGAACCGATCACGATGGAGGCGCCGCACCGCGAGTTCTTCAGCGGCGGCGGCGGCCTCTTGTCGACCGGGCGCGACTATCTGGCTTTTTTGCGAATGCTTCTGAACCAGGGCCGCTTCAACGGCGCCGAACTGCTGCGGCCCGAGACGGTCACGCAAATGGGGCAAAATCAGATCGGCAATCTCCAGCTCCGCGTCATGAAGACGGCGATGCCGGAACTCTCGAACGATGTCGATTTGTTTCCCGGCGTTCGATGCGGACACGGCCTCGCCTCCGTGATCAACGCAGCAGCCGGGCCCCAATGGCCGCAGCGCCGGGACCCTCACCTGGGCCGGGCTCTTCAACACCTATTATTGGATCGACCCGCAAAAGCACGTCACCGGCGTGATCCTGACCCAGATCCTGCCCTTCGCGGACGCCCGTGCAGTGAGCCTCTACGGCGAGTTCGAGCGCGGCATATACGACGCAATACAAAGTTAGCGGGGAGGACAAGCAAATGACTAGAAGGCGGCACAGCCGGCGCGAATTTCTCCAGGCCGCAGCAGCTCTTGCATCTGTCGCCTCGCTGAGCGCCACGGTTGGTCGCGCGGCGACGGCCCAACCGCATGCGCAGATCGACGCGGTCCTGCGCCGAGCCACGGAGACTAAAGAGGTGCCCGGCGTCGTTGCGGTAGCGGCGACCGACAAGGGGACCTTCTATGAAGGCGCGTTCGGCACGCGGGATCTCGCCAACGGTCCCGACATGACGCTCGATACGATTTTCCGACTCGCCTCGATGACCAAGGCGGTGACCTCGGTCGCAGCGATGCAACTCGTCGAGCGGGGCAAGCTGCGATTGGACCAACCTGCCGGCGCCGTACTTCCGGAATTGGCCGCACCGCAAGTGCTGGAAGGCTTCGACGATTCCGGTGCACCTCGCCTGCGCCCAGCCAAGCGGCCGATCACGTTGCGGCACCTCCTGACCCACACGGCGGGCTTCGGCTATGAATTCCTGAGCGCGGACCTGATCCGCTATGTCAAAGTCACCGGCACGCCATCGACGAGCACCGGCAAACTCGCTTCTCTGCGGCAGCCCTTATTGTTCGACCCGGGTGATCGCTGGGAATACGGCATCAATCTCGACTGGGTCGGGCGGACGGTAGAAGCCGTCAGCGGCCAGCCGCTCGAAGTCTATTTCCGCGAGCACATCTTCGCGCCGCTCGGCATGAGCGACACCGACTACGCGGTTTCTTCCGCACAGCAGTCCCGCTTGGTCAGCGTGCACCAGCGAAAGCCCGATGGATCGTTGGAACCGACAGCAGCACCAGATCCTTCATGGCGCGAGTTCTGGAGCGGCGGCGGCGGTCTCTATTCGACCGGGCGCGATTATCTGGTGTTTTTGCAAATGCTGTTGCATCAGGGCCGCTTCAATGGCGCCCAGCTGTTGCAGCCGGAAACCGTCGCGCTGATGGGGAGGAATCAAATCGGCGATATCAATGCCGGAATCTTGAAGACGGCTATGCCGCAGCGCTCGAACGACGTCGATTTCTTCCCCGGCATCCCATGCAAATGGGGGCTCGGCTATATGATCAACACCCAGCCGGGTCCCAACGGCCGCAGCGCCGGGAGCCTCACCTGGGCCGGGATCTTCAACACCTATTACTGGCTCGATCCGCAAAAGCACGTCGCCGGAGTGATTCTGACCCAGCTCCTCCCCTTTGCCGACCACAATGCCGTGAAGCTCTACGGCGAATTCGAGAGCGCCGTTTACGATGCTCTAAAGGCGGCCTGACGCGCATTCCGGATCATTCCGCGGCCGCGGGCAACTGCACGTTCCGGACCGGCACACTCGCCGGCGGGACTGGACGCTGCTGCAGCTGATCGCTGATCACGTCCCAGATCTGCCGCAAGCGCTGAACGTGCAGATCGTCGCGAATGATCGCGACCAGCGCGTCGAGCTCGAGCGCCGGATCGAGTTGCATCTCACTGCTGCCGGGCGCCACGGGCTGATGCGGTTTGCCTCCCGAGGCGCCGGCTGACACTGACCGGCTGGCGGCGGATCGTCTCGCCCGCCGCGGGCGGCGGCTGCGCCGACCAGCGCCGGCACCAGCCGCCGGCGCAACGCCGGGCTGTCCAACGCCCTTTCGAGGTCGAAAATCGTGCGGATATTGAGTTCGCGCAGCCGCAGCGTGCGCGCCGAGCCGACCGCCAGGATCAGTTGCGCCTGCGCGACCCAATCGATGACCTCGTAAAGGCCGTAGGGTGTCTCGACGAAGATCTGGATCGGGTTGATCGTCGCCAGGTTCTGCACGTCCTCGATCTCGAACTCGGCAAGGCGCAGCTTCATGAACGGGTCGATGCCGAGGATCATGTCGAGCGGAAACTCCTCCTGGAGGGTTTGGCTTTCCGGGCTGACCCGCCGCAGCCGCAACCAGGGGAATTTCGCCATCAGCGCGTCCATGCACAGGGTCGGAAAGAAACCGACGAGGAAAGCGATGACGACCATCGCATGCGGACCCAGCGAGGCAAGGATCTGGCTATGCCAGATTGCGGCGATCGTGAATACGGCGAGCAATATGTGGCCGATCGACTGGAAAAACGAGATCGGCGCGAGATCGAAATTCGATATTCGCCGGACCAAATACTGGATCGTCCAGATATAGCTGCCGATAAACGTATAGCTCAGAGCGCCGAGAAACGGGCGATCAGCGGCCGCTAAATTATCGGGAACACTGATCGGGAAAGCAAAGTAATTCGGCAGAGGCACCACATCCGGCATGAATGCCATGCGGAAGCCGAGCGCCGTCAGGATGATGTAGATCGCGACAGGCAGGAGATAATAAGCTGAAGCTGTGGGGATCGTCGCTGCAACTCGCGCTGGGGATTTGCCTCGGGATCGTACTTGTATTTACGAGCTCGAAGGAGGGGATGATCAATGGCGCGCCGTTGGGGAGGCTGGCAAAGCTGAACAGCCGTTCCAGGTCGCGGACCATTTCGCGTCTGAAGGCGCGAATGTTGTTGCGGCCGACAAAGATGCCGAGCGGCACGACGCAGCTGAGCATGACCAGCGCCATCCATCGCAACACTTCAGCGAACCCAGTCATCTGCCTCTCCCTCGGTATTCCCGATCCGACCCGCTGCATCGCGTCCCGCGCTCTCCGCGAGAGCTGGTCTTATTTACTCTGTTTTTCGCAATTATGTATCAGTCTCACCGAATTTGGCATAGCGACGGCTCGGCAGCCCATGTGGCCAGATTCGTGGAACCGCCGGGTGGGGCCGGCAGCATTGCCGGACTGCCCCTTCGCAAACAGGTCGCCTTCGGCCCCTCCTGGCTGTTTTTGCAGCCAAATAACAGCCAATGCAGTAATTGCCAAGTCAGAAATACGAGGACTTCGACCGCGTCTTTGATCCCCTCGCTTGGGATCGCCGCGAAGCGCCAGGCCCATCTTTCCAAAGCCGAAATTGTCACCTGTTCCACCTGTTTTATCAGGTCCAGATCAGGCTCGGTTCTCCCCATAGGTCGAAGAACCGCGGGCGGGGCCCGCCAACACAGATAATAGCGCGATAATCCGCCATGCTCACGGCGATAACTCCGAATCAATTGGCAACTGCCGACCTTAGCAGATTTTTGCTAAATTGTCAACGAATCTTCATGCCGAGTAAGGCAACGCAAGCGAGAGACAGCCTCGACTTTGTTTGCCGACAGATCAGCGCGCCCGCGTGATCGACTTAATCGTGGACCTTTCTTGTACCGAGCGGTGGATGCTCGAAGGGCCCGAGGGGAAGCTGCGGAAAACCGGTCCGGTCGCTGGCTCCAGGCAGTCATCCTCACCAACTCCCTCATACGGGCATGAGCGCGCGCTTGGAGCCGCTCGCCTTTTCGGATCCACATGAGCCCCCGATCATAGGAAAACCGTGGCCTATCGGCGCGCGACAAGAGGTAACCTTCTCGGCGGATCAGCGGCTCTCGACCACCCTTTCCGGACCTTCGGCCCAGCGTAGTAATCAATACCCCTGCGACGCTGGGTTTTCCAGAATGCTTTATTTCAAATGAATTCCTTCTAAGTGTGAACCATCTCACACTTTTGATCAACCCCTGAACTATTTTACCAAGCATGGTTCCGAAACTTGAATTTCGCGACTCCGCGGCGATGCTTCAGCCGAAGCGCTGAACACGTGTGTCCAGCATTTAGAGATGACACCCTTTCTGCCATTTAGAAGTGTCACTCCTCTGGCGCCCCGACCGCTGTTGAAACGGCACCGCTTGTTTACCGAGCGGGCGCTAGCGCGCTCGGCTCGCAGAGAAGCTTAGCCGATCTTGTAGAGACGGGCGTCGCGCTGGTCACGTCGGCGAAGTGGGCGGGCTATGTCGAATGCGCCGGGGGGATGGCCATCCCGATCGCTTCGGCGACGAGTTCCCCAGTCGTCCAATCCAGCGCCCTGGCCGTCTCTACGAACTCTCGCGAAATGGTGAAAGTCACCTTCGCGTGCCCCTCTGGCCGGAATTCTATCCGAGCCGCAACACCGCGCTCGTTGGCGTCGTCAAGCTCCGCTTGTTCGAATGCGGCCGTGATAATCTGCTCCTCAGGATCTAACTTCATCTCTGACACGTCTCGTAAAATCGGGGGAAGGCCATAGCTACAATCGCCTTGGCGAGTAGTTGTCTCACGTTGTTAACGAAATACATCTCTAGGTAGGCGAGATATTATTAACAGGACTTCCTAGGTTGAGAAGTTGACGGTGGCATAGCAGAAGGCGTCCTAACGTTCCATTACTTCGAGCCGTTGCTCGACCACACCAGCTGGTCCGCAAATCGGTTTTCGAGGGCAGAAATCCTGCTCTTCCGTCGCCTCGGATTGGTTTAGCCCAAGATTTCTTGGTTTCTAGGCGGCATAAAGGCGGAGCGCGGAGATGCCTAAATTCGATGCATCCCTGACCCGCGTGATGCCGCCTTGTTGATCAAACCGAGTTGCCGGTAGATAGCGCCGGCCGGCTCCGCTTTGCTCAATCGGGGGCGTTTTGCTCGATCAACCCACTACCCGCGAACTTCTGACGGAACAAAGCGGCGAAGCCCGGGCCGCTCGCCGGCTCGTCATGACCGGGGTCATGCTGGCGATCTTCATGGTGGCGACGGACAGCTATATCGTCGCCACCGCGATGCCCACGATCGTCGCCGACCTCGGCGGGTTTCGCCTGTTCAGCTGGGCATTTGCCGCGTTTCTGCTGGCCCAGGCGGTGACGATCCCGATCTATGGGCGCCTCGCCGACCTCTACGGCCGCAAGCGGGTGTTCTTTGCCGGCACAAGTATTTTTCTGCTCGGCTCCCTGTTGTGCGGCTTCGCCTGGGACATGCCGGCGCTTGGTCTTTTTCCGGGCGCTTGAAGGCATCGGCGCCGGCGCCATCCAGCCGATCGCCACGACGATCATCGGCGACATCTATACGCCGGTCGAGCGGGCGCGGATGCAGGGCTACGTCTCGGGCATGTTCGGCGTTGCCGCGGTCATCGGCCCGACATTGGGCGCCTTTGTCGTCGAGCATGTCAGCTGGTCCTTGGTGTTCTGGGTCAATCTGCCGATCGGCGCCGCCACCTTGGTCATGTTCGGCCTCTTTCTGCACGAGCATCGCGAGCCGCGCCGGCATCGCATCGACTATCTCGGCTCGGCCCTGCTGATGCTCGGGGTCGGGGCGCCGATGTTTGCGCTGGTGCAGGTCGGCAACGCCGACGGCCCTGACCCTCGGGGCGCTGGCGTTGGCGGGCGCGGTTGCTCTGGCGGCGCTGGCGCTGAACGAGAGGCGCGCGGCGGAGCCGATGCTGCCCTTGAAGCTCTGGCGCAACCGAGTGGTCGCGGTCGGCTGCTTCGCCGGCTTTTTCAATGGCGCGCTGATGATGGGCGTTTCCGGCTTTCTGCCGACTTATGTGCAGGGAGCGATGGGCCGCGACGTGACGGCCGCCGGTGTGGTGCTCGCCGCGTCGTCGGTCAGCTGGGCCTTCGCCAGCATGGCGGCGGGGCGCCTGATGATCCGCACCTCATACCGGCTGTCGGCGTCGATCGGCGGCCTCTGTCTCGTCGTCGGCAGCATCGTGCTGATCCTGCTGACCCCGGCGAGCGGGTTGCTTCTGGGCGGGAAGCGGCGCCTTCATGCTCGGTGTCGGCATGGGTTTCTGCAACACTGCGTTCATCGTCTCGACCCAGGCGAGCGTCGGCTGGAACGAGCGCGGCATGGCGACCTCTTCGATGATGTTCATGCGCATCGTCGGCCAGTCGGTCGGCGCCGCCGTGTTCGGCGCGATCCTCAATTTCGGCGTCTATCGCCTGCTGCCCAATGCGGGCGACGCCGTCAACCGGCTGATGTCGCCAGCGGCCCGCCAGAGCCTCGGCGCCAGTGAAATTGCGCGCCTTACCGAGGCGGTCGGCAGCTCGCTCCACGTCGTCTACATTATCGCAGGGCTCGTCGCGGTCATCAGCCTGATCCTGGCATTGGCTCTGCCGGCGCGGCTCAGCCCGACCCGCCCGCTTGCTCAGCATTCGCTGCGGCAATGATGGTGTGTGCGAATTTTTCGGATGTTAGCGTTCGGCGCCCGTTCCTATTCGCTGGGTTTTCGCAGTTGCCGGCCGGGTCATATTGGCGAACCTGCAATGAGCCGAGCACGTAGGCGACATCCTCGGGCCGCACCGCGGCCGTGTCGGTAGCGCAGATGCTCGCGTGCATGATATAGATGTAGCCGCCTCCCCATTTTGGCCCGGCCTTTTGGACCGCCATGCAATTGTGAGGTCCATCCGAGAATTCGATCGACTTATCTTCGCCATTGCTCACGAAATTATGCCAATTCGTGCCACGCCGCGTCACCTGGTTCATGTCCTGAAAGTCTTCCTGATCGTATCCTGGATTGCCGTTGACGTAGCAATACTGTGATGTTTGATGCCCTATGGCGGTAAGCTTGTAGGGATCGAATATCAAAGTATCCGCTTCAATCAACAAGTGGCCGGAGCTGTAGATCGCAACATCGAGGGCCAGATCGCAGTTGCTGCCGCCCTTCGGGTTGGTAATTTGGTCTGTCGCGCCCGGCAACAACCGATACCCTTGCAGGCACTTGCCTCCCGCAGCAGGGGCGATGCGGGTCGCCGTGCACGGGACCTCGCGAAATCTGTCCTCCTCGACCCGATATCGGCCACTATAGGGATTTCGCTGGTAGGCCTTATCAGGATCGCGCAGGTAGGGCGCTGCGACCGGGGGAGCGGGCGCAGTGACGGTGACGTTGGGCAGCGACAACTGCTCCGTTTGCTGCGCCCAGGCGCCGCCCGCCGACGCGATCACCGCCAATCCCGCGGCGACGCCCGCCAGGTGCTGCTGACGATGGAAATTCAACTTGACGCCATGGCTGCGCCTCGGGCCGCCCTGGCGCTAAGACCAGAGCTGGCGTCCTTGGCAGCGGCGACGACCTTCTCGGCGATCATGATAGTGGCCGCGTTGGTGTTGCCGGAAACGACGGTCGGCATGATCGAAGCGTCGATCATCCGCAGCGCCTCACATTGCGGCGGGCAGGGTAGTGAAGCGGCCTAGGCCCGTCGATATTGCACCGTCGGCCCGACGCCGCCAAGCCGCTCGAACTCGCGCTCGGGATCCATCAATAACGCGCCGATGATGCCGCCGAGCAGCATGATGGCGCCGCAGATGCTGTAGCCGAAATGAAAGCCGGCGAGCGGCGTCGCCGCGTTCTCGATGACGCTGCCCATCACATAGGGCGCCAGCAGCCCGGCCGAGGTGCCGATCGCGGTGCCGATTGCCAGCAAGGCGCCGCGTTGCGCGACCGGCGTGATCTCGCTGACGATCGAGGGCCCGATAACGTAGATGACCGTCGGCAGCGCCGTTCCGATAATCGTCATCGCGATCGCGAGACCGGCATTCGGCATGTACGGCAGCAGCAGCAATGCAATGGCGCCGAGCATCACGCCAGTGCCGCCGAAAACGCCGCGCGCCCAGCGACTGCCGATACCGCCGGCCAGCAGGCGCTGCGACAGCCAGCCGCCGGCCAGCAGCACGATGACGCTGACCCCCGGCGGCAGCGCGCTCAATAGCCCGATCCCGCCTTGAGTGAAGCCGAGCCCCTTGATCATGAAGGCGCCCTGCCAAGTCAGCGCCAGCGACAGCCCCCAATAGGCGCCGAAATTGGCGCACCAGCTGGCGACGATCGTCGGGTTCAACAACAGCCGGCTGTAGGGGATGCGGGGGGCCCCTGCCGCCACCGACCCGGCGCTCGGCGTCGCGGCGCCGGCGATCGCGCCCTCGCGGCCGAGCGCCAGCCATGCCGCCACCCAGGCGAGGCCGGCAAAGCCCAGCACGCCGAAGGCCCAGTGCCAGCCCCAGTGCACGATGACCCCGTTCAGCAACGGCAGCGACACCAATACGCCGACGCCGCCGCCTTGCGCGATCACTGCCGTCGGCAATGTCCGCAGCTCGTTGGGAAACCATTTGTAGGTCGCGTGCAAGGCGACCGGGTAGGCCGGGCCCTCGCCGGCGCCGAGCGCGATGCGGCAGGCGAGGATCGTCGCAAACCCGACCGGCCCCAGCATCGGAAATTGGGTCACGGCCCAGATCAGCCCCAGCGCCAGCAACACCCAGCGCGTCTGCACGCGGTTGACGACGAAGCCGGTCAGCACCGCCGACACCGAGAACAGCAGATAGAAGCCCGACCCGATCAGCCCGAACTCCTTTGGGGTCAATTTCAATTCCTGCATGATCGGCACGGCGGCGAGCCCGATCACCGCCTTGTCGGCGAAGTTGATGACCATGAACAGGAACAGCAGAGAGACAATCACCCAGGCGCCCTTTTGCAGTCGCGGCTCGCTCATGCTTCCTCCTCGCATCCGCAAAACAGCGCCCGGATCAAGCCGGGCAGGACTAGGCCGTGGCGAGCCGCGCCGCTTCGGCCGCGACGGCGGCGGCGGAGCGCTCGCGCAGTTGCGGGTACTGGGTCTGGGCCGCAACGCGGAAGCGGGCGCGGACCGTCGTCAGCGGCTGCGCCAGCAAATTCTCCCAATCGGCGCCGATCAGCCAAAGGGCGCGCCGGCCCTGTCGGTAGGCCTCCCAGACCGCGCGTGGCGCCTGCAGCGTCTTCAGCCGGCGCAGATTGCGCCAGGCGCCCACAATGGCGATGACCGCCGCGCCCTTGCCCCGGTTCTGAGCAAAGGTGAACGCGAGGACGCAGGCCTCGCCGAGCGGGTCGCGACCGTAACCGGCGGTGACATGCAGCAGGTCGTGCATCTCACGGTTGCGTTCGCGGAACCACGTCAAATCGTCGGCCGGGGGCGGCGTCGCGCGGATCATCGAGGCCTCGACCAACCCGTCGGCCGACAGATTTTCTTCGCTGACAAAGTCGAGATAGGCGCGCCCGAGCGAGCCGGGCGGCAAGGCGGCAAGGCTGTTGCGGTCGCCGAGATGGGCGAGGAGGCTCGGCTTTCCCGCCAGCAATGCTCGCCCGCCGTCGGTCTCGCATAAGCGGGCGAATTGGCGCAGCGTGGTCTTGCCGCGCAATGCCTCGACCAGCAGAAAGGCCTGCCGCGTATCCTCGCGGTCGCGCAACAAGCCGCGCATCGCACGCAGCGCGACGAGCGGGCGTATCCGGGTGCCGGTGGGATCTGACATGACACATCTCCTGCGGAGCCTTCGGCCGACCGACGAGAATTGGCCTATGCTGACAAAATTGTCAATGATATTTAAGGGTGGCGGATGACTGAAAATATGCGGCGGGTGCGGCGCTCCCCCGAGGAGGCGCGGCGGCTCATTCTGGAGGCGGCGCAGGCGTTGATCGCCCGCACCGGCCCGGAGGGGTTGCGCTTGCAGGATATTGCCGCCGAGGCCGGCATTTCGCACCCGCTGATTTTGCACCATTTCAAGAGCCGGGCCGGGCTGGTGCGGGCGCTGACCCGCCAGACCGCCGCCGAGTTCAAGGACCGCCTGGTCGCGGCATTGGCGCAGCCCGAACTGACGACCGAGGCGTTGATCGACCGCGTGTTCGACGCGTTTGCGGGCGGCTTAGCGCAGCGCCTCGCCTGGCTCGCGATCATTGACCCGGAGGGCGAGGCCGACGAGCCGGCTACGGTTCAGAACGAGATCGCCGAGACTTTGCACATGCGGCGCGTCGCCGCGTCGCCGCCCGGCCGCGAAGTCAGCCGCGAAGACACGCAATGGCTGATGCATCTGGTCGCCGTCGCCGCTTTCGGCGAAGCCATGCACGGCGCACGATTGCGCCGCGGACTCGGCTGCGACGAGGGCGAGACGCGCCGCTTCCGCGCCTGGTTCGCCGCGCTGATCCGCGAGCACGGGCAGGGGCGGTGACGCCTGACGAGGCCAGTCAGCGAACGCCCACTGCACGTCCGGCAAGTCGAGGCCGGGCCGGGTGCGCGCAAACAGCCCGATCGGCGCCGCCCCCATCATCAATGCGCCGCGGCGCGCCAGCGCGTACGAAAACCCGGCATGAGCCTGCCGCAGCCAGCTCGGCGAGACTTCGTTCAAGGTGTTGGCGCGCCCAGCGCGATAGACGACGCGCGAGTTGAGCTGATCCTGCAGGTTCTCGCCGACCCCCGGCAGATCGTGAACCAATGCGATGCCGTGCTCCCGCAGCAATCGCCCCGGCCCGACCCCGGAAAGCTGCAGCAGCTGCGGCGAGTTGATCGAGCCGCCGGCGAGCAATACCTCGCGCCGCACCTCAGCCCTTATTTGGGGACGGTGCCGCTGTTCAAGGAATCCTTGTCGCGTTGACCGAGGTCGAACCCGCATTGTTCCCGATGCTGAGGGACACGGCGACCGGATTTGGCACGCCGGTCAGATTGACCGGGGCTCCCGCCGCGCCAAACTGATAGGAGTTGCCGCCGAACGACAGGATGTCGAGGGCCAGCGACACATTGTCGATCGTCCCTTTGAACGCCCAAACCGCCGCATTTTTCCCGGATGCGAGGCGTTGGAAGGAACCGGACGGGATCGTCGCGGTGTAAGTTCCGATGTGAAGCGTGACGGGTTGAGCGGGCGGGTTGATCCCGCTGCTGCCCGCGCCCAAACCAAAGAACGCGTTGAGCGCGAAGGCCGGGCGCCGCCCACCGCTGATGACCAACGCCGCCGACAGCGATGAGAATGGAACCGAGGGCTGGATAAAGATGCCAAAGGCGATAGGGAAGTCGCCGACGGGGATCGGGGAACCGATCACCGTATTGGTCGCCGTGTCGATCACCGAGACATTATTGGAGACCTGGTTCGCCGTATAGACCTTGCTGCCGTCGGGGGTCACCGCCACGCCGTAGGGGCCGCTGCCGACGGGGATCGGCGAGCCGATCACCGCATTCGTCGCCGTGTCGATCACCGACAAGGTGTTGCCGCCGTAGTTCGTGACATAGACCTTGCTGCCGTCGGGGGTCACCGCCACGCCCTCGGGGAAACTGCCGACGGGGATCGGCGAGCCGATCACCGCATTCGTCGCCGTGTTGATCACCGACACGGTGTTATCGCCGTCGTTCGCGACATAGACCTTGCTGCCGTCCGGGGTCACCGCCACGCCGTACGGGCCGCTGCCGACGAGGATCGGCGAGCCGATCACCGCATTGGTCGCCGTATCGATCACCGACACGCTGCTAGCGCTTTGGTTCGTGACATAGACCTTGCTGCCGTCCGGGGTCACCGCCACGCCGCCGGGACCCCTGCCGACGGGTATCGGCGAGCCGATCACCGCATTCGTCGCCGTGGCGATCACCGACACGGTGTTATCGCCGGCGTTCGCGACATAGACGTTGCTGCCGTCCGGGGTCACCGCCACGCCCTCGGGGAAACTGCCGACGGGTATCGGCGAGCCAATCACCGCATTCGTCGCTGTGGCGATCACCGACACGGTGGTGTCGCCGATGTTCACGACATAGACCTTGCTGCCGTCCGGGGTCACCGCCACGCCGTACGGAGCGCTGCCAACAGTGATCGGTGAACCGATCACCGTATTAGTCGTCGTGTCGATCACCGACACGGTGTTGGAGTTCTCGTTAGTGATGTATGCATTTTGCGCCAGACTTGGGGTACTGGTGACCAAGCCGGATACGCAGCCGACAATGGCAAGCGACCGCCAAATTGGAATATTCATACATCCCTCCGAACGATTAACTTTCGCATGTTTCCCTCCCGCGGACGGTGCCGTCGTTTAGGGAATTCTTGTCGCGTTGACCGAGGTCGAACCCTCATTGTTTCCGATGCTGAGGGAGACGGCGACCGGGTTTGACACGCCGGTCAGATTGACCGGCTTGGCCGCGGCGCCGAACTGATAGGAGTTGCCGCCGAACGATAGGATATCGAGAGCCAGCGACACGTTGTCGATCGTCCCGCTGAACGCCCAGACGGTCACGCCCTTCGCCGAAGCCAGTTGGCGGAAGGAGCCGGCCGGGATCGTCGCCGCATAAGGTCCGACGTGTAATGTGACCGGTTGCGCCGGCGGGTTGATCCCGGTGCTGCCCGCGCCCAGCCCGAAGAAGGCGTTGAGGGCAAAGGCGGGATGCCGTCCGCCGGTGATGACCAGCGTCGCCGAGAGCGACGAGAACGGAACCGTTGGCGGCGCCGGCTGGATGAAGACGCCGAAGGCGATAGGCTGGTTGAAGCTTGCGCTGGCGATCGTATCGATCACCGTATTCGTCGCCGTGGCGATCACCGATACAGTGTTGGAGCAGGTCGTTCGCGACATAGACCTTGCTGCCGTCCGGGGTCACTGCCACGCCGCCGGGGATCAGGTGCCGACGGGGATCGGTGGCCGGTCACCATATTGGTCGCCGTAGCGATCACCGACACGCGTGTTGGAGCCGCTGTTCGTGACATAGACCTTGCTGCCGTCCGGGGTCACCGCCACGTCCGTCGGGCTCGGCGGCCGACGGTGATCGGTGAGCCGATCACCGTATTGCTCGCGGTGTCGATCACCGACACGGTAGTTCGAGAAGGTGTTCGCGACATACACCTTGCTGCCGTCCGGGGTCACTGCCACGACCGCTGAGGGCTGTTGACGTCCGTTGATCGGTGGCCGATCACTGTGTTCGTCGCGGTGTCGATCACGGACACGCTGCCAGAGCTTCGGTTCGCGACATAAACCTTCCTGCCGTCCGGGGTCACCGCTACGCCGACGGTGCTCGCTGCCGACCGGGATCGGGGACCCGATGACCGTGTTGGTTGCCGTGTCGATCACCGCCACGCTGCCGGGTTCGTTGAAAACGGGCTCGACGACCGTGACATAGACCCTTTCTGCCATCCGGGCGTCACCGCCGCCGCGACTGTGTCAACGCCGCTGCCGACAGGGATCGTGGAAATTACCGTATTCGTTCGCCGTGTCGATCATCGAGATATCGCTGGAAAGTTAATCTGCGTGACATAGACCTTGCTGCCGTCCGGGGTCACCGCCACGCCGAGCGGGTCGAAGCCGACGGTGAGCGGTGGCCGATCACTGTATTTGTCGCTGTGTCGATCACCGACACGGTGCGGGAGTTGCGACTATTCGCGATGTAGGCGTTCTGCGCGAGCGCTTGGACGCCCGCGAGGCAGCAGCAGACAAAGGCCGCAATGGCGAGCGGCCGCCGAATTCGCCCGCTCATGGCATCATCCAAAAGGTTGTATCGCCGCATCTTTCTTCTCCAGCATGTGAAAACAGCCGCTAAAGCGGGACACAGTGAGGGTGGCTCATTTTTGCGTGCCGTCGGTATGTGTCTGGGTCGATACATGGCATCCCGCCGCGATGTTGCACGTCAAAGCCTGGATCATCGTGCCATCAGCAACCTGGAAAGAATTGATCACGCCATTCACCGTGGCGCCCTTGGGTGTCGTTACAAAGCGCACGGTAAAGAAGGTGCCGTGGCTAGGCGGGCTCGCTGCCGGCGGGAAATCGACTTCAAAGCTACCCGTGCAATCCGGAAAAACCGTGTATTGTCCAGTTTCGCCGCTGTCAAAGCCTGTGGTGGGATCGGTTTGACCGGGTCTTTTGCTCCCGTTCATGATCACGAAGTCGGATTGCGTAAGGTTTCCCGCGCCGTCGAAATTGACGATCGCGACGCCGTCGATCGGCTCCGGAGGGTCGAAACTGTAAAAACCGGCGCCCCCGTGCGGCCCGCCTCCCAGGTTGATCCCGAGATGCTCACCATGCAGCGTAAAAGCATAGGTTCCCTGCAGCGTCGCATCCGAGCACGGAGCACTTTGCGCTGGAGCGATCCCGTTCAGCGCAGGGAAAGTCAGGGCGGCGATCACGATAGGCTTTGAAACTCGGATTCTCATGTCAGGGCCTCTTTCGAGTTGATGCGCGGTGCACGGTGGCCAATGACAAACCGCCACAACCAAGGCTTGTGCTGTCGACTGGGGCTCAGGGTTGCGTCGATGGCAGCGGTTCCAGCTGGACCTCATTGCCGGAGTTGTCTGTTGCCGCCAGCGTGTAATAGCCGCGGAACGCACCGCCCGATCCGGCTGCCGAGTTCGGCACCTCGACCGCTTGTGTCAGGAACCTGCCCGAGCTCGGCAATGTAGCCGTCAGTTGGAGAGGCACCGCGCCCTGCTGTTGTGCCAACACCGTCCCGCCCTCCGTCGTCAGGCGCAATTGCGCAACTTCGCCGGTGCTGCCTTTTGAGCCGTCGCGATCGAGCGTCATAGTGACCGTGTCGCCGGCCGCACCCTCGACGCGAAACGCGCCTTCGCCCGATCGCTGCGGCGAGGCATCCCCCAGGAAGCCAGCGGCGACAGTGCCGTTGCACAAACCCCGCTCAGGCGGTTGGTTGACACTGGCCGACAAATCGGCGTTCACGGTGATGCGGACGTCACGAGGGAAACGAGGGAGATCGTAGAGGCAGAATTTAATTCTGCGGCGCTCAGAACCATAATATCCGCAGTCCCAGAGTCCATAGGCCGAAAAGATGGTGTTCACAGCGGTGTAGAAATGAAAATCATACACGCCGCCTGGGATCTCGCGCTCTAGGCTCGTTCTCCCCCAGGGTCCACCGCAGATAATACGTATCCCGAAAAATCTTGGGCTCGTGACGTAGAACGGTATTCCTTGTGCTCTCGCCGGCATCGAACCCAGCCACAACCCGCAGAGGAACAGCAATGCAAGCCGAAGGCGCGTGCGTTTCATCAGGCCCTCCCCAAGCATGGTGGTTCGTCCCGTATCAGGCCGGGGAGGCTCAGTCTATTCAGAAGACGCAACGGCAGGACAGAACACGCAAAAATTTCGCATTCCGGCTGTCTGCCGTCAGTGCGGTAAGCCCGCCAAGTTTGTTTTGTTAGAAGTGCGCTGCCCGCGCGCGCGCAGAGCTTCTGAGGGGTATTCGCCGAATGCCCGCTTGTACTGATTGGCAAAGCGGCCAGGGTTGGCAAAGCCGTATTTCGCGGCGACCGAAATCACCGATGGCAATCCATCCGATTTCAGGATCTCGTTGTGGGCTTGTTCGAGGCGGGCGCGCCGCAGCGCCTCCATTGGCGTGGTGTTGCGGAAGCGGCGAAACGCGAGCTGCAGGGCCCGGATGCTGCAGCCCGCCACATTGGCAATCTGTTCGAGGGTCACTGCCTGCTCGGCATTGGCGCGCAGAAATTCCTCGGCGCGCCGCACATTGCCGGGGGCCGCCATTGCTTTCAGCCCCAGCAGCGCGTTCGCATGGCTGTGCGGCAGCCCCAGCAACAATGACCGCGCCAGCAGTTCTTCAAATTGCTGCGCTCCGATGCCAGCCGACAGCAGCGAATCCGGATCGCTCAATTCGGCGAAGACATGGAGCACCAGCCGGCGTATGCTGGCGCCGTTGCCGCGCACCCACTCGGCGCCGGGGGTAAACTCCAGCGGCGTGGCGATGGGCCGCTCCAGCACCGCCTCCAATGACCGGCGCACCAGCTGCGCGGGAATCCACAGCTGCAGCCGGGTATTGCGGTCGCTTGTGATAAGGCGCGTCGCTTCCCTGCCGGAAAAGATCAATCCGGTATTGCGATCAGCGTCGACGAGGCGGCTTGCGGGCTGCGCCAGGCGCGATGCGCCCTGTTGCATGATCGAAATGCAGTAGGCGTCCATGCCCGGATCGTGGATCGTAAAGCCGGTTCCCCGCTCGTCGGCAATACGCGACAAGCGAAGAGACCGGCAATGTCCGACCGAGAATGTCGAGCGATAGCTCTGCGGTTCGGACCGGAATCGGCCCCAATCGGCCGCTTCGTAGGTCCGCGACCAGACCTCTTCCTCCTTGAGCCGCGATCTCTCGCTTGCGGGCAGCCGCTCCCACACGACCGAGCACGTCTCATGCGGGTCGCCGACCTCGAACGTCGTGAAGGCAGACATAACGGGGAATTACCGCGATGCAACCTGCTCGTAAACTTGTTCGGGGCGAGCGGTCGGCCATTTACGCAGCCTTTGCAGCAACTCTAACCGTCGAGCGCATCTCGGCGAGGATCATATCGGCGCCCTTCTCGGCGATCATGATCGTCGCCGCATTGGTGTTGCCGGAGACGACCGTCGGCATGATCGAGGCGTCGATCACTCGCAGCGCCTCGACGCCATGAACCCGCAGCGCGGTGTCGACCACAGCATTTTCACGCGGCCCCATCATGCAGGTGCTGGTCGGATGGTAGGTCGTGCCGGCCGTCTGGCGGATATGGTCGAGGAAATCTTCGTCGCTCTGCGCCGCTGGGCCGGGCAAAAATTCCTCCGAGACGCATTTCTGCATCGCCGCGGTTTGGAAAATGCCTCGCGCGATCCTGAGCCCGGCGATCAACGTATCCTTGTCGGCCTGCGTCGATAGGTAGTTCGGCTGGATTGCCGGCGGCGCTGCGGGATCGGGCGAGCGGATCCTGAGCCAGCCGCGGCTTTCCGGCCGGCATGGAATGCAAGTCGCCTGGCAGGCCGGAAAATCGTGCATCTCCTCCCCCGGGCGCACAAAACTGCCGGCAAGGAATTGGTATTGCACATCCGGCGAGTTCGAGGCCGGGCCGGGTGCGCGCAAACAGCCCGATCGGCGCCGCCCCCATCATCAATGCGCCGCGGCGCGCCAGCGCGTATGAAAACCCGGCATGAGCCTGCCGCAGCCAGCTCCGCGAGACTTCGTTCAAGGTGTTGGCGCGCCGCGCGCGATAGACGACGCGCGAGTTGAGGTGATCCTGCAGGTTCTCGCCGACCCCCGGCAGATCGTGAACCAATGCGATGCCGTGCTCCCGCAGCAATCGTCCAGGCCCGACCCCGGAAAGCTGCAATAGCTGCGGCGAGTTGATCGAGCCGCCGGCGAGCAATATTTCGCGCCCCACTCGGGCTCTGTGCACGATCCCTTCTTGCGAATATTCGAGGCCTACCGCGCGCCTGCCGTCGAACAGCACGCGGTGCGCCAATGCCCGGATCTCGACGCGCAGATTTGGCCGCCTCATCGCCGGCCTCAGATAGGCTACGGCCGCACTGCAGCGCCGCATGTTGCGGACGGTCACCTGCAACGGTCCGACCCCGTCCTGTTCGGCGCCGTTGAAATCCGGGTTGAATTTGTAGCCGGCCTCCTGCGCCCCGGCGATAAAGGCATCATGCAATTCGTGCCGCGCCCGCAGATCGGAGACGCACAGCGGCCCGCCGGCGCCGTGATGCTCGTCGGCGCCGCGCTCCTGGTGCTCGGCGCGCCGGAAATAGGGCAGCACGTCCTCGTAGGACCAGCCGGGATTGCCGAGCTGGCGCCACAGATCGAAATCCTGCCTTTGGCCGCGGATGTAAATGAGCCCGTTGATCGAGCTTGATCCGCCGAGCACCTTGCCGCGCGGCCACAGCATGCAGCGCCCGCCCAGCTCGGCGAGGGGCTCGGTCTCGAACACCCAGGTGATCTTCGGGTGGAAGATGTTTCGGTAGAACCCGGCCGGGATGTGGATCCAGGGGTCGCGGTCCTTCCCGCCCGCCTCCAGCAAAAGGACGCGGGTGGTACCGTCGGCGGTCAGGCGGTTCGCCAGCACGCAGCCGGCAGAACCGGCGCCGACAATGATGAAGTCGAATTCTCCGATGTGCTGCATGCCTGCTCTCCGCGAAATCCGATCTGATATTCTATCGCACCGCCGCTGCTCGTTATATGATGCGTTGCAACTCAACGGAGCACGACATGCGTGCAGCGGTATTGGCGATCATTGGTCTGCTGGGTCTCACGACAATGCCCGTGGAGATGGCGGCGTCCCCAGCAGGATCGGTTAGGAGTGAAGCCGGCGCCAACTCGTATCTCGTAGAGGTAGCCCAAGGTTGCGCCCCAGGCTTTCACTGGGTGGGCCGACACCGCAATCGTTATGGTGCATGGGTTCTGGGGCACTGCGCAAAAAACATCCATACATGAGCAAGGCCTTCACCCTCGCCAAGTACTCGTCGCATTCCGGTTTAAGTGAAATTCACCCGCTGATGCCTAATTCCTTGCCCAGGTCCTTGATCACTTGGTCCCGCGTGCGGGTCTGCCAGCGGCGGCGGCGGCCGATCGGGGCGTTTTCGATTTCCGGAGCGACCTTCAACGCGACAAACACCGGACCCGCCTTGCCGAGAATGTCGGGCAGAGCGGCGGAGAATTTCTCGAGTTCCCGGAACGCGAAGGCTCGGGGATAACCGGCGCCGCGGGCGATCACGTCATAGTCGGTATTTTCGGCATTGGGCACCGGCTGACCGCCCGTCGTCGCGTAGCAGCCATTGTCGATCAGAAAATGATAGAAATTCGCCGGCTGCTGCTCGGCTATCGTGACCAGCATGCCGAGGCTCATCAGGATGTCGCCCTCGGAATCGAAGAGGATTACCCTTTTCTCCGGCCGCGCCAACGCCAGCCCGAGCGCAAAGCCGGCGTGTCCGCCCATTGCCGGATCGCCCACAGGAACGTCCAAGTTCGGCCGCGTCGTAAGGTCAGTCCAATAGCGGCCGCCGCGCCCCGGAACGACAATCGCGTCCTCGCGATAGGGAGCAAAGGCCTTCAACATATCGGCTGTGTGCATCATCGAGGGGGCTCTCTCTACCGATTGAAGCCGTGGTATTCGTCCCCGACGAGCACGACGACTGGCCTCTTCGTGCGTTCCGCCTCCTCGAAAGCGATCGAGATGCGCGGCGCATCGGCGTCGTTCTCGACGAGGTAGTAGTTGATCCCAAACGCCATCAGGAACCGCTCGGTATAAGTCGCCGCGCTGTCCTGATTGACGCCGTGGCGGGTCCAGCCGCGATAGCCGACCATCAGCACCACCGGGATATTGAGGCCGAGGAGCCAGCCGCGCAGCGAATCCCCGGACTCCATCATGCCGGTATTCTGGATTAGGATCAGCGGCTTGGCTCCGGCAACCGACAGCCCGGCGGCGATCGAGCAGGCATGCCCCTCGCGGCTGACGCCGACGAGCCGCAACGACGGCTCCGCCTTCATCAACAGGTAGAGCCAGTTGGTCTCGCTGTCCGGCAGCCACACGACATGCGTGACACCGTTGTTCTTCATTTCGCCGAGCACCGTTTCAGGGCTCAGCGCGACCGCCGTCGCGTCATTCATTTTGTCGCCTCCGTTCACGGGCATCCCGTCTATCATAGCATCATGGAAAAGCCCCGCGACGAGCGCATTCTATTCTTATTTCGGCACGGCGAGACCGACTGGAACCGCGAAGGCCGATTGCAGGGGCATACGGATACGCCACTCAATGCCACCGGCCTTGCGCAAGCCCAGGCACTGGCCGAGAGCTTGCGTCCACACCGGCTCGATGCGGTCGTATCCAGCGATCTGGCGCGCGCCCAAACGACCGCGCAGATCGTCGCCGAGGCATTGCGGGTGCCGCTTTTCATTGAAGCGCGGTTGCGCGAGACCAATGTCGGCGCGGCCGAAGGCCTCCTATGGGCAGACGCCAAGACGCGCTTTGGCGAGGGTTTGACCGAGCGCTGGTACTCGGATGGCGATGTCGCCTTTCCGGGTGGCGAGACCGGCATCGCGACCCGCATGCGGGGGCTCGCCGGTTTGCGGCGCTTCACTGCGGCACAACCCTTTCGGCGGATCGGTGTCTCTACTCACGGCGCGATGGTGCGTCAGTTGATGAAGCACGCCTTGCCGCCGGGCAGCCCGCCGGCGCCGGTTCGCAATACCACGCTCTACGTTATGCGGTACGAGCCGGCCACTGACCGGCTGATGGTCGTCGAACAAGAAAAGCTCGAGCTCGATGAGCGCAGCTCCTTCCTCAATCGAATTGCATGCTGATGGTTTCGGCAACGAGAGCCGGGCGCGCGGCGCTCTCGACCTCTACCGTATTTTCCGAGGTAATGCGCACGCCGCCATCGACCGGCTCGACCGATTTGATCTTCTGCCGCAGCCGAATACGCGAGCCGGCCGGTACCTGCCCGGTGAAGCGGACCCGGTTGGAGCCGTAATTGAGCCCGCGCGAGCGGTGCTTGACGCGATACAGGGTCTGGCCGAGGCGCGGCACCAACGACAATGTCAAATAGCCGTGCGCGATCGTCTTGCCGCCCGGCAGCTCGTGCTTGGCGCGCTCGACATCGACATGGATCCATTGGTGGTCGCCAGTGGCGTCGGCAAATTTATCGATCAGCGCCTGATCGACGGTAAACCAGTCGCTGACGCCGATTTCCTTGCCGACATACTGCGCGAGGTCCGCCGGCCGCTCGAGTTCAATCATCGTTTGTCCCTTTGTTCGTTATCGCGCAATCCTCTACCCGATTTATGGCGGCATGGGAAAGGCGCTCGGGCCGGTTTCGCGGAGCCGCCGGGCGAGGCGTGCAACCCTGCAGAGCCGGCGCCGTAATCGACCGTCGGGAACCGCCGCGCGCTACGCGCGGTTAATCTTGCGATCTCACTCTCATCGAAGGATTTGGCGATGGCGACAAAAGCGAAAACCAAGGCAAATCGCACTGCCGAACGCAAATCGAGCCGCTCGCAACCGGCGAGCAGCAATAAGGAACGCCAGCAGGCTTCCCGCAATGCGTTCGACGTCTTGGAAGAAGATCACCGGGAAGTCGAGGAATGGTTCGACGAATATGATGAACTGAAGGACAGCGAGGAAGATGGCAAGGCCGAGCTCGCAGAAAAGATCTGCCTCGCCTTGAAGGTCCACGCCCAGATCGAAGAAGAGATTTTCTACCCGCAGGCACGCGAGGCCAGTCAAGACAATGATTTGATCGACGAAGCGATCGTCGAGCATTCGACCGTGAAAAACCTGATCGCCGAAATTGAGGCGATGGAGGTCGGCGAGGAACTCTACGACGCCAAGATTCGCGTCCTCGGTGAAATGGTCAAACAGCATATCAAAGAAGAGGAAGAAGAGCTCTTCCCGGAGCTGCAATCGGCAAAGATGGATCTCGACGCGGTCGGCAAGGAACTCGCCGAACGCAAGCAAGAACTGATGGCGGAAATGCAAGCGTAACCCGGACGGGTGGCGCGCGAGGAAGCCCCGCTTACGGCGGGGCTTTTTGCTGGCCCAAGGGAACCCGGAACGATGGCGTCTGTTTCGGACACACTCTCTTTTGAAATGGGATAATGCGATGACGACTGATCCGAAGACCGCCGGCCCAACTCCTCCACTCCCCCCCCAGCAGCAGGACCCGCCCGGCTTTACCGAACAACTCGAGCCCAAGCCGGACCACGGCGAGCACTCCTACCGCGGGTGCGGCAAGCTGAAAGGCCGCGCCGCGCTGATCACCGGGGCCGATTCCGGCATTGGACGGGCAGTCGCGATCGCATTTGCACGCGAGGGTGCCGACGTCTTGATTTCTTATCTTTCCGAGCACGAGGACGCGCGGGAGACGGCGCGCTGGGTCGAAGAGGCCGGGCGCCGGGCGTTGCTGGTGGCCGGCGACGTCAAGGATCCGACGCATTGCCGCCAGCTGGTCGACCGCGCCGTCCGGGAATTCGGCAGGCTCGACATCCTGGTCAACAACGCCGCCTACCAGATGACGCATGCCAGCCTGGAGGAGATCAGCGAGGAGGAGTGGGACCACACCTTCCGCACCAACATCTACAGCATGTTCTATTTGTCGAAGGCTGCCGTCCGCCACATGAAACCGGGCAGCGCCATCGTCAATACTGCTTCGATCAACAGTAAGTCTCCCTCGCCGCAACTGTTGGCCTATGCGACGACCAAAGGCGCCATCGCCAATTTCACGGCCGGGCTCGCGCAACTGCTCGCCGAGAAGGGGATTCGCGTCAACTGCGTCGCCCCGGGACCGATCTGGACCCCGCTGATCCCGTCGACGATGGCGCCCGACAAGGTCGAGCATTTCGGCGAGAACACGCCGCTCAAACGCCCCGGGCAGCCCGCCGAATTGGCGCCCGCCTATGTCCTGCTCGCCTCCGAGGACGGCAGCTACATGTCGGGCGCGATGATCCCGGTCACCGGCGGCCGCCCGATGCTGTAGGCGGTCTACAGCAGGTCGCGCAACATCGCGACGAGCGGCTCGTCGGCCGGCGGCATCGGGTAGTCGCCGAGCCGGGCCGGGCGTACCCAGGCGAAGCGCTGCCCCTCGCGGGCGGTGGGAATGCCCGACCATTTGCGGCAGACATAGAGCGGCATCAGCAGATGGAAGTCGGAGTAGGAGTGGGACGCGAAGGTGAACGGCGCGAGGCAGCTCGCGGCGACATCGATGCCGAGCTCCTCGGCGAGCTCACGGATCAACGCCGTCTCCGGCGTTTCGCCCGGATCGACCTTGCCGCCCGGAAACTCCCATAGCCCCGCCATGGGCTTGCCCGCCGGGCGCTGAGCGAGCAACACCCGGCCGTCGGCATCGACGAGCGCCACCGCCGACACGAGCACGACGGGTAGGCCCCCTCCCCTGCCCTCCCCGCTGCGGGGGAGGGTTAGGGTGGGCCCTTCAGCTGCGGTAGCTGGCATTGATGTCGATATAGCCGTGGGTCAAGTCGCAGGTCCACACCGTCGCCTTGCCGCGGCCGATGCCGAGATCGACGCCGATCGTGATCTCGCGGCCCTTCATGTATTCGGCGACTGGCGCCTCGTCATAATCGGGCACCGGGCCGCCCTCGGCTGCGATCGGAATGCCGCCGATCGAGATCGACAATCGGCTTTGATCCACCTTCTCTCCAGCCCTGCCGACCGCCATGACGATACGGCCCCAGTTGGGATCGCCTGCAGAAAGAGCCGTCTTGACCAACGGCGAGTTGCCGATGGTGAGCCCGATGCGGCGCGCCGCCCGTGCTGTCGCGGCCCCCGTCACCTCGATCGTGACGAATTTCCCTGCGCCCTCGCCGTCGCGCACGATCTGCTGGGCGAGATCGATCATGACCGCATCGAGCGCCCGGCGAAAATCCCCGAGCCGCCGATCGGCCGGGCTCGCCACGGCGCGATGCGGCGCCTGCTGAGTCGCGCAAAGCAGCACCGTGTCGCTGGTCGAAGTATCGCCGTCCACCGTGATCGAATTGAACGAGCGGTCGGCTGAAGCGGCGAGCAGCGGCTGCAGCACCGCGGGCGGCAACGCGGCGTCGGTGAAGACATAGGCGAGCATCGTCGCCATATCGGGCGCGATCATGCCCGAGCCCTTGGCGAAGCCGTTGAGATGCACCTCGACGCCGTCGATCGTGGCGGTCGCGGTGGCCCCTTTGGGAAAAGTGTCGGTGGTCATGATCGCGCGCGCCGCCGGTTCCCAGCTCTCGGCCGAAAGCAACGGCATGACCTGCGGCAACGCCGCGATGATTTTTTCCGCGGGCGGCGGCTCGCCGATCACGCCGGTCGACGAGATGAACACCTCCTTGGGGTCGCAGCCCAACAGTCGCGCCGCCGCGGCTGCCGTAGTCTCGACGACCTCTTTGCCGGCACGGCCGGTAAAGGTATTTGAATTGCCGGAATTGACGACGATGCCCCGCACCTTGCCGCCAGGCAGGCAGTCGCGGCACCACACCACCGGCGCGCCCGCAGTCAGCGAGCGCGTGAAGACGCCGGCGATCGCGCTGTCCGGCGCCAGCTCCGCCAGCATCAAATCGTCCCGCCCGGTATACCGGATCCCGCAGGCGAACGCGGCGAGCCGCACGCCGGCGATCGGCGCCAGCTCGGGAAAACGCGCCGGGGCGAGGGGCGAGATCCCAGTCATCTATGCGTTACCTGGTACCTTATTCGTCAACGCTGACACCGTCTCCCCGCGAAAGCGGGGGTCCAGGGCGACTGCTGCGGCCCAGCCGGCCCCTGGGTTCCCGCTTTTGCGGGAATGACGATAATCGGAGCTATTTCGCCTGCGGGAGCGGCTTGCCGTCGAGCCCGTAGGTCTCGACCTTGGCGGCGGAGCGCAGCTCCTTCAGCTTCGCGTCGACGGCGTCGTGCGCCACCATTTGGCTGACCTCCTTGCGCGCTTCGTCAAAGCTCGGCGGCGTGCTGACGCGATGGTCTTCGACCTTGATGACATGCCAGCCGAACTCGGTCTTCACCGGCGTCTTGGTGTATTGGCCGGCGGGCAACGCAAAGGCGGCGTCGGCGAACTCCTTCACCATGTCGTCATGGCCGAAATAGCCGAGATCGCCGCCCGATCTGCCGCCGGGGTCGGTCGAATCCTTCTTGGCGAGCTCGGCGAAATCGGCGCCCTTGTCGAGCTCGGCGATGATCGCATTCGCCTCGGCCTCGGTCTTGACCAGGATGTGCCGGGCGTGCACCTCTTCGTGCCCCCCCTTCTCCTTGGCGAAGGTCTCGTAGCGCGCCTTGAGCTGGTCCTCGGTCTCGGCGTCCTTGATCGCCTTGTTGAGGTAGGCTTCCTGGATCAGGCGATCCTCGTAGCGCTTCAGGCGGAGCTGCACCTCGGGATCCTGGTCGAGGTGAGCCTTGCGGCCGGCCTCGGTGATCAGCATGCCGTCGACGAGCCGGTCGAGCAGCATCGGATAGATCTGGGCGAGCGGCATTTTTTGGACCTGAGGCGGCAGGCTCTGTTGCGCCGCCTCGACATCCGAAAGGTGCAGCTCGGTTCCGTCGACACGCGCCACGACCGTGTTGCCCGGCGGCATCGGCGCCGGCATTGCGGCGGCGGGGTTCGGCTGCGGCGCCGGCCGGTCGGCTGCCAGCAAGATGCCGCCGCCGGCGACCGCGGCAGCGAGCCCGGCGGCACAGATCAAGCCGAGCGGAGTTATCGAGAGACGAGGATGCATCGCGCAGCACCTATAATGAGGATAAGGAACAGCCGCTGCACTCCGGCGGCCGACTGGATGGATGAATGCATATCGGTATCACGCAAACAAGGCGGCGAAAGGGCGAAGTCGCGCATGATCCCCGCATAACCCCGGCTGGCCCCGGGGACGGCTCGAATTGACACGCCTTAGACGCCCGCCTATCTCTCGTTTGGTCGCCGTGCGAAGTTATCCGGCTTCTTTTTCCCATTTTTCGAGGGTCCCATGCTTGGTGCCTTAGCCCGGCGCCTGTTCGGCTCCGCCAATGACCGTTACGTCAAGAGCCTGGGGCCGATCGTTTCCGCCATCAACGAATTGGAGCCGCAGCTCGAAGCGATGTCCGATGACGAGCTGCGGGCGCGCACCCAGCAATTCAAGCAACAGCTCGCCGACGGGACCGAGCTCGACGACATCCTGGTCGACGCTTTCGCGACCGTGCGCGAGGCGTCGAAGCGCACCCTCGGGCAGCGCCATTTCGATGTGCAGCTGATGGGCGGCATCGTGCTGCATCGCGGCATGATCGCCGAGATGAAGACCGGCGAAGGCAAGACGCTGGTCGCGACCCTGCCCGTCTATCTCAATGCGCTGACCGGCAACGGCGTGCATGTCGTCACCGTCAACGACTACCTCGCCAGCCGCGACGCCGAATGGATGGGCCAGATCTATCGCTTTCTCGGCCTGACCGTCGGCTGTCATCGTCCACGACCTCGACGACATGCAGCGCCAAGGAGGCCTATCTCTGCGACGTCACCTACGGCACGAACAACGAGTTCGGCTTCGACTATCTGCGCGACAACATGAAGTTCCGGCTCGAGGACATGGTCCATCGGCCGTTCCATTATGCGATCGTCGACGAGGTCGATTTCGATCCTGATCGACGAGGCGCGCACGCCGCTGATCATCTCCGGCCCGACCGAAGACAATTCCGAGCTCTACATCCGGGTCGACAAGCTGATCCCGGCGCTCGAAGGCGGCGATTACGAGAAGGACGAAAAGCAGCGCACGGTCGCGCTGACCGAATCGGGGGTCGAGAAGATCGAGGAGCTGCTGCGCCAATAGCGGCCTGATGACCACGGGCTCGCTCTACGACATCCACAATGTCGGGCTGGTCCATCACGTCAACCAGGCGCTGCGCGCGCACAAGCTCTTCGCGCGCGACACCGACTACATCGGCAAGGACGACAAGATCATCATCATCGACGAGTTCACCGGCCGCATGATGGAGGGCCGGCGCTATTCGGAGGGGCTGCACCAGGCGCTGGAGGCCAAGGAAGGCGTCACCGTCCAGAACGAGAACCAGACCCTCGCCTCGATCACCTTCCAGAACTATTTCCGCCTCTACCCGAAGCTCGCCGGCATGACCGGCACGGCGATGACCGAAGCGCAGGAATTCAGCGACATCTACAAGCTCGAGGTCATCGAGATCCCGACCAACGAGCCGTGCATCCGCGACGATACCGATGACGAGGTCTACCGCACGACGCGCGAGAAGTACGACGCGATCGTGCAGCAGGTGCTGGAATGCCAGGAGAAGCAGCAGCCGATGCTGGTCGGCACCGTCAGCATCGAGAAATCCGAGGCGCTGGCGGCGCTCTTCAAGAAGCACAAGATCCCGCACAACGTGCTGAACGCCCGCTATCACGAGCAGGAAGCCTACATCATCGCCCAGGCCGGCCGGCCCGGCACGGTGACGATCGCCACCAACATGGCCGGCCGCGGCACCGACATTCAGCTCGGCGGCAATCTCGAAATGCGGCTGCGCACCGATTTGGCGCTGATCGAGGATGCCGCCCGAGCGCGAGGGGCGCGCTGCCGCGATCCGCAGCGAGATCGCAGACGGCGCACGAGGAAGTGGTCGGCGCCGGCGGGCTGTTTGTCATCGGCAGCGAGCGGCACGAGAGCCGGCGCATCGACAACCAGTTGCGCGGCCGCTCGGGCCGTCAGGGCGACCCCGGCGCCTCGAAATTCTTTGTCTCGCTCGAAGACGATCTGATGCGGATCTTCGGCTCCGAGCGGATGGATTCGATGCTGCAGCGCCTCGGCCTCAAGGAAGGCGAGGCGATCATCCACCCCTGGGTCAACAAGGCGCTTGCGAAGGCGCAGCAGAAGGTCGAGGCGCGCAACTACGACATCCGCAAGCAGCTGCTCAAATACGACGACGTGATGAACGACCAGCGCAAGGTCGTCTACGAGCAGCGCCGCGAGATCATGAATGCCCGCGACGTCGCTTCCACGATCACCGACATGCGCAACGAGACGATCGAGGAGATGGTCGCGCTCGCGATCCCGGAGAATTCGCTGGCCGAGCAATGGGACATCGCGGCGCTGCACGCCGAATGCCTGCGCCTCCTCGCCCTCGACCTGCCGCTCGCCGAATGGGCCAAGGAGGAAGGGATCACCGGCGACGAGGTGCGCGAGCGCATCACCGCCGCCGCCGACCGCAAGATGGCCGAGAAATCGGCGAATTACGGCCCCGACCTGATGCGCATGGCCGAGAAGAGCCTGCTGTTGCAGCTGCTCGACCAGACCTGGAAAGACCATCTGCTGTCGCTCGACCATCTGCGGCAGGGCATCAACCTGCGCGCCTATGCGCAGCGCGATCCGCTGAACGAATACAAGCGCGAGGCCTTCGAGCTGTTCGAGGCGATGCTGGCCAATCTGCGCCAGCACATTACCTCGGTGCTGTCGCATGTCGAGCTGCGCGTGCAGCACCGCAGCCGGCCTTCGCGATGGCCGGCGGCGAGCCCGAGGAGGCGATGGCCGAGGGAAGCGCGCCACCGGCACGACCGGCCGGCCGCTGCCGGCGCCGCGCACGCAGCGCCGCGCCGGCCCGGCAACGGCGCCGACCGCAGCCGGCCCGCGCCCGGCGCCCCCGCGCGCCCCTGGGCCGGCACCCCCCGCAACGCCCCCTGCCCCTGCGGCTCCGGCAAAAAATTCAAGCACTGCCACGGCCGGGTCTGACCTACTAGGGGCGGACAATGAACGGCGGTGTGTCACTTTTGAAAGTGACGCACTGATCGATCAGGGGGTTGCCCTCTCTCTTGACCGCTGACGCGCCGCATTTTCGGCGATCAGAACCGCCTTCTGCCGCATCGATACTCTCGGGGAGGGCATCGGCGGGTACTGTGGTCTAGCTCTCCTCCCGCTCCCCGATATCCCGCATCGGAACCGTAGCTCAAAGCGGGAGGATCGGCATCGTTCGGCTGGCAACGAAACCAGCGAGTGCTCAAGGTTTCGGGGACGGGTCGGAGCGGCTGCGCGATCGTCGATTTCGACCTCGGTTCGTCGAACGGTATCGCTTACCGTCTCTGTTCGCTCCTCGGCATCTTTGCTGACGACGATCTCTTCCTTGACCCGAGCTTCCTTTGCGACGACCGCTTCCTCGGCCGTTGCCGTTACCTCAATCGTCCGCTCACGGAACGGCTCTGCGGCTCCCGCTGCGACGTCCGCCGGCCGATCGACCGGACGGCGTTCAACATGAACGCGCTCCTCCCGCAGATGTACCTGCTCCTGAACCGGCTGTTCGACGACGTAGCTCCTGACGCGCACGCTGCCGCGGCCGACTTCGCGTTTCCCGACCCGAAGCTGCTCCTCGTAGACCGGGATAACCTCTTCCTGGCCGCGAGCCGCTGCGCCGGTCGCCGAAAGGCCGGAACTCGCGCCTGTTACCGAGGCCGATGTCGTCCCACCCGTCAACGAGCCGCGTTGGTTCTGCCAGGAGGTGTGACCCTCGTGCACGCCGGACCACCCGCTCTGGCGCCAGTTTGTCGCGTGGGTCTCTACATCCACTGCGTCCTGGCTCTCGAGCAAACTGATTATTTGCTCCTGATCGCCGGCTCCGGCGCGCACCACTAGCATCGCATAGCCGCGACGGATGCCTTCGGCAAAAACGTGAGTATCCTCATCGGGCATGAACAGCCGCTTGATCGCGCCCCAGATACCCTCGTCATTGCGCTCGTAGTGAAAGCTCGCGTCCTGCGCCGTGCCCGATTGAGCCAGGATCTCGATCCGCGAGCGGTCGATCCCGGCAGAAACCAGAACATCGCGCGCCGCCAGCGCGCGGTCGTAGGTCTCAAACATCGCGACGATGGCGCCGGCATCGCCGGCAGCCGCTCCGTTTGATGGTTGTGTTCTCAAATCGCTCATGGCCAATCAGTCCTCTTTCGGTGTGACGTTGTTGGGCGGTGTAACGTTGTTGGGGTTCAGAGGAGGCTGCCGTTCCAGCGAAACCTCCTCGGAGCGCAGCCGCACGGGCTGGCGAATGTGCTGGATGACTTCCTGACGACGGATGTGGATCTCTTCCTTGAGGAGCAGCCGCTTCTCGATGACCATGATCTCCGCGACGACCGGAACGATGATCGTGTCGCCTTCCTGCCGGATTGCCGGAGGAGCGTCGACGATACGATCGACCGCCACGCGCTCTATGATCGCCTCGCCAGAGTGAAGCTCGAGATCGGCATATTCGGTCCTTTCCAGCACCGAGGTCCTGATAAAGACGCGATCGGTCTCGCTTGCGGTTTTCTCGACGCGCAGCTTTTCCTCGAACACGGGAATTGACGCCGCCGGCGACTCCTCTGTGGTCAAAACGCTCCCCGTACTCTAAGCCTATCCCTGAGCGAACCATCGCCGCTGCGAGACCGTTCCGGCCGAAATTGAAAAGGCCGCCGCCTGCGAGAACCGGCCCGCAGTGCGCTTGTTAGTACGAAGAGATCCACTCGTACGATGGAGGTCGGCAATGGGCTTACTTGATCAAATCGTTGGCAACGTGCTGCAATCTCAGGAACCCGGCACCGGGTCATCGCCTTCCGGGATAGGCGGGGTGCTGATGAACATGCTGGGCGGAGGCGGCGACCGAACCGCCGGGACAGGAGGCGGACTGGGCGGCCTCCTCGCCAGCTTCGAACAAGCTGGACTGGGCCACATTGCCCAATCGTGGGTAGGTAACGGCCCTAACCAACCAGTCTCGCCGCAGCAGCTGCAGAGCGTTATCGGGGATGATCAGGTGCAGACGATGGCGCGCCAGGCCAGTATGGCGCCTCATGATTTCCTATCGCAGCTTAGCCAGCATCTGCCCCGCGTGGTTGACGGCATGACGCCAAACGGCCAAATGCCCGACGAGGGGACGCTATCTGTTTGATTCCACCACCCTTCTAGTAAGCGGGCCGGCGCTCAGACGCGTAGGCGGGTGCTGTTTGTGGTCCAATCCAATAGGGCGATATCAAATGGTCAGCCGCACGGTGACAGCGATCGTGACTGCGTCCATGCTGACATTGCAGTGGACGCCTACCCCCGCTAATGCTGAAAACCAGATGGGCTACCGCCTGCTTTCAGTGCAGGAGGCGTCAAGCCTGCCGCGTCATCGCGGCGCGCTCGGCATGGATGTAGAGCGGGCACAGCAGATCACGGACGACGGTCTGACGTTCGATTTAATTCGAGTGAAGCAGGTACGACAAGGCTCGCCTGGCGCTCGAGCAGGCTTTCGCCGGGGCGACCAGATCATAGCCGTCGATGGCCGCGTGTTTCCCAGCATCGCGGCATTCGCCGCTTACGTCGGATCGATGCCGCCCGGCAGCCGAGTCAGCGTCGATTATATACCGGCAGGGGGCGGACCCGAGAAGGCAGAGCGTGTTCCGGTGATCATCGGTGACGCGGGCAGGACGTCTCAACAGCCGCCTCAGAACCGTCAATCCGATGAATCTGCCTCGAGCGGAATGTCCACCCGAACCAAGATCGGCATAGGCGCGGCGGCCCTACTGGGATGCTATGCATTGGGTTGTTTCTCAAGCTCAAACGGGTCAACCGGAAATCGTGCGGTGGGACAGCAACAGTAGGAACGGCTAAACGGCGAGCGCTTCAACTGAGCACCCCGACCGTTTTGCTTTCTATCAATTCGAAATCGATATGCGCGCCGAGACCGGGTTCGGTGGGGGCGTGGACGAGGCCGTTGCGGTCGATTGTGATCTCTTCGGCGAGGCCGTATTTCTGCATTGCGTCGGGCAATAAGACCTCGAAGAATTCGGTGTTTCGGATCGCCATGATGACGTGCAAATTGGCCACATTGTTCAATGAATTGCCGCCGTGGTGCACCTCGAAATTCATGCGAAAGGCCTCGGCGAGGTGAGCGGTCTTGATCAATGTCGTGATGCCCCCTTTAACCGCGACGTCGCCGCGCAGAAAGTCGGTAGCTCGTTCGAGTATCCACGGAACATAGGAATCGAGGCCGCCGATCGGGTATTCGGTGGCGAGGATCGGAATGTCGAGCTTTTGCTTCAGCTTGACGTAATTGTAGAGGTCCTGGTCGGAGAGCGGGTCCTCGTACCAGTAGAACCCCATCTCCTCGATTGCGCGGCCGACCCTGAGGGCCTCTTCGTAGCGGTAGCTCCAGGTCGAATCGAGCATGACCGTGTAGTCGTCGCCGACCGCCTTGCGCACCGCCTCGCAGACCTTGATGTCGTCGCGCCAGGATTGCGGCGGATGGATCTTGTAGGCGGCCCAGCCGGTCGATTGGTAATGCCGGGCCTGCTCGACATAGGCTTCGGGCGAGCCATGGATCTCCGAACTCGCATAGGCGGCGATATGGTCGCGGGTCGTGCCGATCAGCCGGTGGATCGGCAGCCCCGCCGCCTTGCCGGCAATGTCCCACAGCGCAATATCGCAGGCCCCGATCGCGCGCACCGTGGCGGCGCGGGCGCGCGCCCATAAGAGGCGGTTGAGGCGCTCGCGGTCGAGCGGGTCCTGACCCAAGAGGAGCGGCTTCAGAAAGCGGATCAGGCCCGGCCCGTCGAGGCTCGCCGGATTGGAGGAGGTGCCGAGAAAGGCGTGCCCCGTGACGCCTTGGTCCGTCGTGACCGCGAGCAGGCCGAGGTCGCTCTTGCCGGTCGGCCGGGCCGTGTGGTGACCGTAAATTGTCGAAGGAATGCTCTCCCATGCGAACAATGTCAGCGTGACATCGGTGATCTTCATTTGAGGGCTCCTGCGTGCCTTTCAGCCGACCAGCACAGCCTTGCCGACGACCTTCCGGTCGATCAGGGCTTGTATCGCCTCGGCCGCCGCTTCCAGCGGAAAGCGGCGCCAGACGCGAGGTTTGAGCTTGCCTTGTCCGGCCAATTCCACCAGCGTCTTGATGTTGGCGGCGGCGATCTCGGGGTGGGCTTCGCTGAGCCCGCCGATCCGCACCCCGATCGCCTCGATCCCCTTGATCAGCAAGTAATTGGTGCGGGCGAGCGCCGGCGGCCCGCCGAGAAACCCGAGGATCAGGATGCGCCCGCTCCAGGCGAGACAGCGCAACAACTCTTCGAATGTCGGGCCGTTGACCGGGTCGTAGACGATGTCGACCCCGCGGCCGCCGGTCAGCTCCATCACCTTGTCCCGGAAGCCGGCCTGGTAGTCGATCGCATGATCCGCACCCTCTTCCAGGCAAACCCCGCGTTTCTCCTCGGTGCTCGCGGTAGCTACGACGTTGGCGCCGTGGAGCTTGGCGATCTGGATCGCGGGAAGGCCGATCCCGCCGGCGGCGCCGTGGATCAGAACCCAGTCGCCTGGTTTGAGCCGGCCGCGCTGCAGCAGCGCATGATAGGCGGTATGGTAGACGTTGCGGAAGACTGCCGCCTCCTCCAAGCTCATCGCGGAGGGGATCAGGTCGCAATCCTCGGCCTTTGCATTACCCAACTGCGCGAAGCCGCCGAGCCGATGCCGGCTCATCACCCGATCGCCGGGCTCGAAGCCCGTCACGCCGGGCCCGACCGCGACGACCTCACCCGCGCCTTCGCTACCCGGGATGAAGGGCGGTTCCGGTCGGAACTGGTATTTGCCGGCCAGCATCAGCACGTCGACATACTGGACCCCGCGGGCCTGAATGCGAACCTTAAGTTCACCAGAGCCGGGTGGCGGCGGGTCGGGCACCTCACGCAATGCCAATACCTCCGGCCCGCCAAACGCCTCGCAAACGACCGCCTTCATCGCGCGCAGCCCGGATTACTCGGCGGCCGCGGCTCGGATACGCGCCGCCGGCTGCGAGCGCAGCTTTTCCATGACCTCCCAGTTCGTGTAGCGCGTAAAGCCGTTCTCGTCAAAAAACAGTACTGCACCATTGCAGATGAAGAGATAGGTCGTGTCCTCGAGGGCAGTCGTCGCGTCGTGCAGAATCCCCGAGGGCTCATAAACGTAGTCGCCCGCATTCAAGACGCCGTTTCTGACCTGAAGCTTGCCAGAGATAATAAAGGCGTGGGCACCCGCGAGATGCTTGTGGGGCGGCGCAACATAGCCCTTTTTCCAATGATGCAGGGAGGCCCATGTCCCGGTCTCATGCCCGACCCACAGCACCTTGACCGAGGAAAGCGGCGTCTGCTCGATCCACGGCGCGTCGGACCGCACCAGCGTATCCTGAATGTTCTGAAAGGCGGGTCTGATGTCTTGCGGCAGCGGCATGTCGGTTCCTTTAGGCGAGCGTTGGTGGACGCGGGGCTAGTGAGACATTAGCACCGGAACCGTCATGTGATCGAGGAGCTCGCGGCTGACGCCGCCGACCAATGCTTCGCGCAGCTGCGAATGATGGTACGCGCCGGCGACAATTAGGTCGGCGGCGAGATCGGCGGCGCGGGACAGCAGCACGTCGGAAATCCGAAGATCACCCTGCAGGGTTTTTTCGGCTCGGGCGGCGATCCCGTGCCGCTGCAGGTGATGGACGATCCGCTCGATCGAGGGATGGTGCTCCGCCAGGGCGGTCTCCCTCGCGCCGACGAACATCACGGTGACTGCCTCGGCGTTTTCGAGCAGCGGCAGCGCGTCGTTTGCTGCGCGCGCCGCTTCCCGCGTTCCGTCCCACGCGACGAGCACGCGCCGGCCGGCCGTTTCGAAGGCGCCAGCATACGGGACCACGAGAACCGGACGGCCCGTCGCAATGACGATTTCGTCCGGGCGAAACCCGGTCGATCGGATCTCAGGCGACAGCTGGCCGAGGATCGTCAGATCGAAAGACTTCGCAAGATCAATAAAGACCGCGGCCTCACCCGGCGACAGGATCTGCCATTCGCCGCCGAGGCCATGGGCCCGCAGCTCGCCGCTGAAGAGCTCTTCGACCCGTTCGGCGCGCTCGGCTTCGCGCGATGCCGGCGAAACCGGAGTAGAAGCGGTGTCACCAACCGCGGCGCTCGCTTCGGGTGCGACAGGCGCGCCAGGGCCGGGATTGACCGGCACCCCCGGTAAAATTGAGCTGGGCGCAGCATGCTCGTCTCGCATGACGTAGCAAGCGGTGACGTGCGCGTGGTGCGCCCGTACCAAGTTGAGGGCGAGTTTGAGCCGGCCTTCCCCGGCCGTGCTGTGATCGACGCCGACCAGAATATCCTTCAGAGCCATTTTTGCCTCACGATAGCCTTAAGGCGAGAAGTCAGGTCAATATGCGACGCAACTCGGTTTTTAGGACCTTGCCGTAATTGTTCTTGGGCAGCGCATCGACAAAGCGGTAATGCCGCGGGCGCTTGAAGCGCGCGATATGGTCGAGGCACAGCCGATCGAGTTCCTCGGGCATCACTCCTGCTGCGGGGCGGGCTACAACGAAGGCGACCACTTCCTCGCCCCATTCGGGGTGCGGGCGCCCCACCACCGAGACCTCGACGAGATCGGGGTGGCGGAGCAGAACTTCCTCGACTTCGCGTGGATAGATGTTGCTGCCGCCGCTGATGATCATGTCTTTGGAGCGGTCGCGCAGGGTCAGAAACCCTTCCTCGTCAAAGCTGCCCAAGTCGCCGGTGTGCAGCCAACCGCCTCGCATGGCTTCGGCACTGGCCTCTGGGTTGTTCCAATATTCTACCATGACGCAGTCGCTGCGTGTGACGACCTCGCCGACTACGCCGCTCGGCAGCTCGCGGTCATGATCGTCGACGACCTTGACGAGAACGCCGGTGCGCGGCACCCCGCAGGAACCGAGCCGGTTGCGCCACCGCGGATGCGTCTGGTCGGCGTGTAGGCGCTTGCTGAGGCCGGTAATCGTCATCGGCAACTCGCCCTGGCCGTAGAGCTGGTAGAGCCGCGGTCCGAACAGCTGCAAAGCGCGCTCAAGATCGGCCACGTACATCGGACCGCCGCCATAAAAGATCGTCCGCAGGTTGCGCAGATCGGCGGCGGCGACCGCGGGCCCATGGACCAGCCGCGTCAGCATGGTCGGCGCCGCGAACATCGAAATCCGCGAGTGCCGCTGCAACGCGTCGAGAATCGCGTCTACCTCGAAATGCGGCAAGACCACCTGGTGCCCGCCGCGCAATAGATGCGGTAATGCGTAGAGGCCCGCGCCGTGCGACAGCGGACCGGCGTGGAGATTGGTGTCGCGCTCGTCGAGCCTATCGATGTCGGCGTAATAGCAATGGCTCATAAAGAGCAGATTGCGGTGGCTCAGCACCGCGCCTTTTGGTCTGCCGGTCGTTCCGCTCGTGTAAAACAGCCATGCCCGGTCGGCGGGGTCGGTGGCAATCGGAGGCATTGGTGCGCCCCGCTTCAGCAGGGTGGCATATTGGGCGCCGCGGGTCGAGATGATAGGCGACATGGTCTCGACCGACCCTTCGAGCGGAGCTAGGCCCTCTGCGAGGTTCGGGGTGGCGACGAGCAGCCGGGCGCCGGAATTGCGTGCAATATGCTCGACTTCCCGGGTGTGGAGTCGGGAATTCACTGGCACCGCGCACAGACCCGCAGTCCAGCAGGCGAACAGCAATTCTAGAAATTCCGCGCAGTTCTCCATGCACAGGATGACGCGGTCGCCGGGTTCGAGCCCGCGTGTAGCGAGACCGCCGGCGAGACAAGAGATGCGGCGGGCGAATTCGCGATAATTCCAGGCGTGAACACTGTCGGTGATCGCTGGCGCTTCGGGCTGCCGGCGAGCGATATCGAACAACAGCGCTGCGAGGTTCACGGTCATCCTGCCCGGCAGCCCTTCGAGGTCATCCCGCCTCGCCCACCGCTACACGAAGGCCCGACAGAAACAACTCGCGATCCACTGGGCTCCGTAGCTGCGCGGCGCTCGGCACCAGGCGGGGAGTAATGCTGTGCAGCCTTTTGACGATCGCGCGCGCCTCGTCGAGCCGCCCCATATGGACATAGCAAGCGGCGAGAACGCGGTAGGAGTGCGGATAGCCCGGATTTTCTTGAATGGACAGGAGCAGCTGCGACGCCGCTTCGTCAAACTTGCGTTTGAAGAAATGAGCTTCGCCGATCAAGCTCAGCGGCGTACCCGCTCGCTCGCGCGGGCTCAGCCGCAGCGCCGTCTCGGCATGCTCGATCGCGAGATCGTGCTGACCGCCCCAGAGCCTCAGAACGCCACTCAAGAACCAGCCGCGTGAGAAGCTCGGGGTCAGCGTGAGGGCACGGTCCACCAGCGCCATCATGGCGCCGATATCCTCGCCGAAATTGGCCAGAACGAAGGCGGCGTTGGCTAGGATGCCCGGGTCGTCTCCCGCCACCTGGAGCGCCTGCCGAGCAAGATCTACCGCTGCGCCGGCGGTCTCCGGGTCTTCGGCCCAGCCCTCTCTGAAGAGCCGCATCCGGCACATCGCCGCCAGGGACAGCGCCGGGCCACAGTACGGGTCGATCGCTATGCCCTGTTGGAGCAATTCCAGAGCCTTCAGAAGCCGCTCTTTTGTTATTGGATAATAGGTCGCGAGCGCGCGCAGATAGAGATCGTAGGCCGTAACGTCATGCGTCGGACGGGCAGCCGAGCGGCGGACCTCGGCGGCTTGCAATGCCGGCTCGATGACGCCGGCGACGTTGATCGCCACCTTGTCCTGGAGGTCGAAAACATCTTCCAGGGAGCCGTCGAAACGATCAGCCCAGAGATGGGCGCCCGTCCCGGCCTCGATCAGCTGTGCGGTGATGCGCACCCGGTTCCCACCTTTGCGCACCGAGCCTTCGAGGACGTAGCGGACACCGAGCTCGCGCCCCACCTGCTTCACACCGACCGATCGCCCCTTGTAAGTTGAGCTGGAATTGCGGGCGATGACGAACAGCCAGCGGATGCGGCTGAGCGCCGTGATGATCTCCTCGACCATCCCGTCGGCGAAATACTCCTGCTCCGGATCGCCGCTCATATTCTGAAACGGCAGAACCGCGATCGACGGTTTGTCGGGCAGCGGCAGCGGCGCTCTAGTCGGCGCATCCGGGGTCAGGATCATCGTCTCACCGGCCATATTCACATCGAATACGCGGACCGGGCGCGCGATGTTCTTGACCTGCTGCTCGCCCCTGTCGTCGAAGGCGAAACCGAGTTTGTCGCGCACCTGGTCGCGCACCACGCGGCTGACGCAGAATTCCGCCCGGGGTCGCCAGGGCCTCGAGGCGGGCGGCGACATTCACGCCATCGCCGTAGATTTCCCTACCGTCCTTGATGATGTCGCCGAGATTGATGCCGATGCGGAACTCGATCCGCCGATCCGCCGGTAAATCGGCGTTGCGCAGGGCCATCTCGCGTTGGACCTCGACCGCGCAGCGCACCGCGTCGACGACGCTCGCAAACTCGACCAAGAGGCCGTCGCCCATAGTCCTGACGACGCGGCCGCGGTGCTCTTTGATCTTCGGATCGGCAACCGTGCGGCGGAGCACCTTCAGCCTTTCGAGCGTGCCCTCCTCGTCGTCACCCACGAGCCGCGAGTAGCCGACGACATCGGCCGCCAGAATGGCCGCCAATCGCCGCTCCACCCTGCGTTCGCTCATGATCCGGCCTAGCCAAAACGGAGCCTCTCGTAGTTTACCACCGCCCTTCTCGATTGCACCTGTGCCGATACAGCTTTGGCGGTGCTTGGATCACGGTGCGCGGCGGCAGTCACCAAACGCCGGGAAGCAATCGCCAGCGCACCTGTTGGGCGTATTCGGCGTAGCCGGGCAATTCGGCGCGCAAGGTGCGGTCCTCGATGATTGTTCGCCAGAGGAGGAGCGGCACGCCGAGGGCGCCGAGCGCGGTTGCGAGCCATGAGCAGAGGGCCATGCCGCTCGCCACGATGGCGGGGATCGCGCCGGCATACCCCGGATGGCGCACCCAACGATAAGGGCCGGCGGTGACGACCTGGTGCCCGCGCTCCTGTTGGATCCGGACGACCGAGGAGAAGAACCGGTTTACGTGCATTGCCCAGATGAAGAGCGCCAACCCGGCGGCGAAGACCGCGAGCGCTGCGATCCGCAACGACAGCGGAACCGTATCGGACCAGTGGAACCGGCGATCGAGGCCGGCAATGGTCCAATGCGCAACACACAGCAGGAAGATGAAGTAAAGCCTCAGCCCTGGCGGGTGGCCGCCCGGCCGCATGCGTTCCCGGGCGAGCTCCTCGTCGATCAGAAAGAGGCCGCCGACGGACACTGCGGCGAGTACCCCGACGTAAGCCCAAAAAATCGGGATGTGGATCCGGCCGGCAGCTCCGAATAAGACGACGGCAACGAGCAGGATAAACCCGAACGTCTGGGCGACCATCGCCGGCGACGGTTTGGTCACGCTCGCAACTGGCCGCCAGTCGCCTTTTCGACTTGCGCGATCAACCGCTTGGAGAAGCCTTCGATCTCGGCATCGGTCAGGGTCCGCTCCTGCGGCTGCAACACCACCGTGATCGCCAGCGACTTCTTGCCTTCCGACAGACCAGTCCCTTCGTAGACGTCGAACAGACGGATCTCGGAGACGAGCTTGCGGTCGACACCGCGGGCGGCGCGCAGCAGGGTATCGGCCGGCAGGTCCCGGTCGACGACAAAGGCGAAATCGCGCTCGATCGGCTGGAATACCGAGAGGCGCAGCGGCGGCTTCGCGCGCGCTGCACGCGGTTGGGGCACGGCGTCGAGAAACACCTCGAAGCCGGCGATCGGCGGCCGCGCATCGAGCGCTTCGAGCACCGCCGGATGTATTTCGCCAAAGGCGCCGAGCACCGTCGGCCCGAGCCGCAATGTGCCGGCCCGGCCCGGGTGATACCAGGCGGCTGGGTCGGCGGTGACCTGGATGTTCTCCGCCGGGGCACCCATCGCGGCGAGGGCGGCGAGCGCATCGGCCTTGACGTCGTAAATGTCGACCTCGCGGGCCGGTGCGCGCCAGTGCTTCGGGCCGGTATGCCCGCTGCGCACGCCGCCGGCGGCGTGCACCTGGCCTCCCGGCGTGTCGTCGCGGTACAGCGGTCCGAGTTCGAACAATGCCGCATCCGGGAAGCCGCGATCGGCGTTGCGGCGTGCCGCAGCGACGAGCCCCGGCAACAGGGATGGCCGCATTGCATCGAGATCGGCACTGATCGGATTGACGAGACGCAATTCCGGCTTCGCGCCGCCGAACAGCTCCGCCTCGCGCGTCGAGACGAACGAGAACGTCACCCCTTCGGTCAACCCGCGCTCGGCGAGGGTGCGGCGGACCAGCTCGGCCCGGCGCTGTGCCGGCGTCAATGCCGGCCGCGACAGCGGCGTTGCCCGTTCGAGCGGGACCGCCGGGATCTGATCGTAGCCCTTGATGCGCAATACCTCCTCGACGAGATCGGCCTCGCCGACAATGTCGCCGCGCCATGAAGGCGGCTCGACCGAGAGATCGCCGCCCGCGAGGGTCTCGACCGCGCAGCCGAGCGCCGTCAGGATCTCGGCGCTCTCCTGATGCGGCACATGGAGCCCGCCGAGGGTTGCCGGCCGCTCGGCCCGCAGCACGTATCGGCGCCGCCAATCGGGGACGGCGCCGGCCGTGATGACCTCGGACGCCTCGCCGCCGCACAGCTCCAGCATCAACCGCGTCGCGATCTCCAGCCCATCCCCGACAAAGGCCGGATCGAGGCCGCGCTCGAAGCGATAGCGGGCGTCGCTCGCAATGTTGAGCTTGCGGCCGGTCGCCGCGGTGCGGACCGGGTCGAAGAGCGCCGCCTCGATGAGCACCTCGGTCGTCGCTTCGGTGCACGCCGTCGCCTCACCACCGATCACGCCGCCGAGGCTCTGCACGCCGGCCGGGTCGGCAATGACCGTAATTTCCGGATCGAGCGCGTATTCCTGCCCGTTGAGAGCGAGCAGGGTTTCGCCGGGCCTCGCCAAGCGCACCGACAGCTCGCCGGCGAGCCTGCCGGCATCAAACACGTGAAGCGGGCGGTCGAGGTCGAAGGTCAGAAAATTTGTGATGTCGACGAGGGCCGAGATCGGCCGCAATCCGATCGCCTCGAGCTTGTTTCGCAGCCATGCCGGGCTCGGCCCGTTGCGCAGGCCGCGAATGTGCCGGCCGAGAAACAGCGGACATGCGATGTAGTCTTCGATCTCGATGCCGATCGGCGAACGGAAGCGCCCTGCGACCGGGGTCGTATCGAGCGGCTTCAGACGCCCGAGCCCGGCAGCGGCGAGATCGCGGGCGATGCCGCGGACGCCGAGACAGTCGGCGCGGTTCGGCGTCACCTTGATGTCGAGCACGGTGTCGCCGCGGCCGACAAGGCTCGCATAGGGCGCCCCGATCGGCGCATCCTGCGGCAATTCGATGATCCCCTCGTGGTCGTCGCCGAGGGCGAGCTCATAGGCCGAGCACAGCATCCCGCGCGAGGCCACGCCGCGTATCACAGTTTCTTTCAACAAGGCGCCGGTACGCGGGATGACGGTACCGGCGGGTGCGAACACCCCCTTCATCCCGGTGTGCGCGTTCGGCGCGCCGCAGACGACCTGGACCTGCCCCTGCCCGGTATCGACGACGCAGACCTTGAGCCGATCGGCATTGGGATGGCGTTGCGCCGAAACCACCGACGCGACCGTGAAGGGTTCGAGGCCGGCGGCGCGGTTCTCGACCCCCTCGACGTCATGGCCGACCATGACCAGCCGATCGACGATAGCGTCCAGTGGGGCCTGGGTTTCGAGATGCTCCTTGAGCCAGGCGAGCGTCGTTTTCATGCCGCTCCTCCGGGGAGCGGCCCGCGCACGAGAGAGGGGATGTCGAGCGGCAGGAAACCGTAATGCCGCAACCAGCGCAGATCCGAATCGTAGAAGGCTCGCACATCGGGGATGCCGTATTTCAGCATTGCCACCCGCTCGATTCCCATGCCGAAGGCAAAACCCTGAAACTCGGACGGGTCGATGCCGCAGTTCTTCAAAACCTGTGGGTGCACCATGCCGCTGCCGAGGATTTCGAGCCAGTCGCCGCCGGCGCCAATTTTGAGCTCGCCGGCGCTGCGCGAGCAGCCGATGTCGACCTCGGCCGAGGGCTCGGTGAACGGGAAATTGCTCGGCCGGAAGCGAACCGGCAGCTCGTCGAGCCCGAAATAGGCGCGGAGGAACTCGATCAGGCAGCCCTTCAAATGGCCCATATGGGTGGTCCGGTCGATCACCAGCCCCTCTACCTGGTGAAACATCGGCGAGTGCGTCGCATCGTGGTCCATGCGGAAGGTACGGCCGGGGACGATGATCCGGATCGGCGGTTTCTGCGCCAGCATCGTGCGGATCTGCACCGGCGAGGTGTGGGTGCGCAATACGCGGCGTGAGCCGTCCGGCCGCTCCGGTAGATAGAAGGTGTCGTGCTCCTGGCGAGCCGGGTGCTCGGGCGGGATGTTGAGCGCGGTGAAATTGTAGAAATCCTCCTCGATATGAGGGCCTTCGGCGACCGCGAAGCCCATCTCGCCAAAGATCGCGACGATCTCATCGACCGTCTGGCTAATCGGATGGAGCCTCCCGGCGGTGGCGAAAGGCACCGGGAGGGTCACGTCGGCGCGCTCGCCGGCGAGCCGCTGTTCGAGCGCCGCCCGCCCGAGCCGCGCGGCAGCCTCGCCGAGCGCCGCCGCGATGCGGTCCTTGGCGGCGTTCAATTCCGCGCCGGCGCGCCGCCGCCCTTCCGGTTCGAGGGCGCCCAATTCGCGCATCGCCAGGGTCAGCGAGCCGCGCCGTCCGAGCACCTTGACGCGCAGCTCCTCCAGCGCTTCGGATGACGGCGCGGCGGCGATCTCGGCAAGGATCGCATCCGTCGAGGGGTCGAAATCTGCCATTGATGGTTCTCACAAACAAAGGGCCGACGGCCCCCTTGGCTATAGCACGCCGCTACCAGGACTCAACCGGCTGGTTGCGCTGCGATCCAGCACTCGGTGTAGGCCAGAGGCGACCCTCACCCGCCTCGCTACGTTCGGCACCCTCTCCCGCGGTGCAGGAGAGGGGCTCGGACGTAGCCGAGCGAGAATGGCAAGAAGACTCCGAAGGGTGCGCCGAACTATCGAGGCGGCGGCACCGGTCGTGTTATTCTGCGAGGTCTCAGTCATTTCCGCTTTATGCGTTCAACGCATCGCCGACGAGGCCTCGAGTGAGACGCGGAGAGTTGATCCTGTCCCGCGGCGCGACCATAGCGCAGAGCGGGCATATCAGCCGATGGAGCGGCACCGGTCCCCGGCGCCATTGGCCTGAACTGCAGCCCGGTCGCGCTGGTGAGGTCATCGAATGAGGCGGCGCGACTTGCTGTTGCTCGCCGCCGGCACGGCGATGACTCAGAACTCTGCCATCGCCGAGACCAACATTCCGCGCATCGGCTTTGTCCAGGTGGGGTCACGGCAGGACAACCAGGGCCTCCTCGACGCATTCCGCGAAAATCTTTCCGCGCTCGGCTGGACCGACGGCAGCAACATCACGATTGTCGATCGCTGGGCCGCGGAGCGCGCCGAGCAGTTGCCTGGGATCATCAAGGAGCTGATTGGGTCCGGGGTCGCCATCCTGGTCACTGGCGGGACGCCAGCCACGCTCGCCGCGAAGCACGCGAGCGCGACGATCCCGATCGTCCTGGTCGGCGTCGACGATCCGGTCGCCCTCGGCGTCGTCGCGAGCCTGGCGCAGCCCCGCGGCAATGTCACCGGCCTTTCTCTGACTTCATCCGAGGTTATCGCGACGCGATTGCAGCTGCTGCAGGAGCTCGTTCCTCGGCTGCGCCGGGTCGCGGTCATCGTCAGGGGCGATCCCGGCATCGAGCAAAAGCTGCAGGACATCCGCGCCGATGCCGCGCAGACGAAGATCGAACCGTTGATGCTCCAGGCGACGACCGGGACGGCCCTCGAACTCGCCTTCGCGCGGTTGCGCGGCGAGCGCTGCGAGGCCGTCTACGTGGCTTCGGGCCCGCTGGGCCCCGCCAAGCGCGCCCAGCTCATCGCGCTCGCCGCGGATTCTCAACTCCCCGCGATCTATTCCTTCCGCGTCTTTCCGGTCGACGGCGGGTTGATGTCGTTCGGCGCCGATTACCGCGACCTGTTCCGCCGCGCCGCGGGCTTCGTCGACAAGATCCTCAAGGGGGCAAAACCGGCCGACCTGCCGGTCGAGCCGCCACGCAAATTCGATCTGACCGTCAATCTCAAGACCGCGGCCCAGCTCGGCCTTACAATCCCACCCGCCATGCTCGCCCGCGCCGACGAGGTAATCGAATGAGACGCCGAAGGGTCCTGGCGTTCGTTGCCAGCGCGGCGTTGTCGCCGGTCTTGGCCGGCGCGCAGCCGCCGGACCGGATACGGCGGATCGGCGTTTTGACGACGTTCAGCGAGAACGATCCCTTGGCGCAGCGCTGGATTGGTGCATTTCGCAAGGGGCTCGACGAGGCAGGCTGGCGAGAGGCCCGCGATGTCGAGTTCGAGTACAGTTGGGCGGCAGATGATGCCGGTCGACTGCATAGCTTGGCCAAGCAGTTGGTCAAACGGGTGCCCGACGTGATTTTTGCGGTCACCACCCCCGCTGTCGCCGCTCTCCTCAAGGAGACGCGCACGATCCCGATCGTGTTCGCCGTCGTGTCCGATCCGGTCGGCAGCGGCTTCGTCAACAAGCTGTCGCGCCCCGGCGGCAATGTCACCGGCTTTACCGACATCAACATCGAACCGTCGCTGGGCGGCAAATGGGTGGAACTCGTCAAGGAAACCTCGCCCGCAATCGAGCGCGTTGCGATGCTCTACAATCCTGCGACTGCCCCGTTTGCCGCCTATTTCCTGCAGCCTTTCGAAGCCGCGGGGCCCGAATTGGCCGTGAAAACGAGCGCAGTACCGGTCAACAGCGCCGCCGATATCGAACGCGCGACGGCCGCTCTCGCATCTCGGCCGGGCGGCGCCCTTGTCGTCCTGCCCGACGCTTTCGCGATCAACCACCGCAACCTGATCGTCGCACTGGCGGCGCGCCACCGCTTGCCGGCGGTCTATCCGTATCATTTCTTCGCGGCTCTCGGCGGCCTCTTATGCTACGGCATCGTTGCCGAGGATTTGTTCCGCCACGCCGCGGGATATGTCGGCCGCATCCTCAAAGGCGCCGCGCCCGGCGACTTGCCGGTTCAGGCGCCGACGAATTTCGAGCTGGTCGTCAACCTCAAAACCGCAGGGGCGTTGGATCTGACGATCCCGCAAACCATCCTGGCCCGCGCCGACGAGGTCATCGAATGAGGCGGCGGGAGCTCTTGGTCCTTCTCGGCGGCGGCGTAATCGCTTGGCCCAATGCCGCTCGCGCGCAGCAGAGGACGATGCCGGTGGTCGGTTTCCTCAGTAGCTTTTCGCGTGGTCCGAACCCTCTGGGCCGCGGCCCGATGGCCAAGGGACTTGGCGAAACCGGGTACGTCTACGGCCAAAACGTCGCGATCGAATACCGTTGGGCCGAGAGCAATTACGATCGGCTCCCCGCAATGGCCGCCGACCTGGTCAGCCGCAAGGTCGACGTGATCGTAACACAGGGCGGCACGCCTGCGGCAGTTGCGGCAAAAGCCGCAACCTCGACTATCCCGATCGTCTTCACATCGGTCAGCGACCCGGTCAGGAGCGGCCTCGTCGCCAGTCTCGCTCGGCCGGGCGGCAACTGCACGGGCTTCAGCAATATCGCCGCCCAGCTGACGCCCAAGTTGCTCGATCTGCTTTCCGAACTGGTTCCGCAGGCCGGCGTGATCGCTCTGCTGGTGAACCCGAACAATCCAATTGCCGAGCCCATGGTCCGAGACGTGCAGGAAGCAGCGGGTGCGAAGGGGGTAAAGCTCGCTGTCCTGGAGGCCGGCAGCGGAGGCGAGATCGATGCCGCCTTCGCTTCCCTCGACCAACTGCACGCCGGCGGGCTCGTCGTCGACCCCGACGGGTTCTTTAACGGCCACCGCGAGCAACTCGCGGCGCTGGCATCACGCCACGCCGTTCCGGCGATCTATGCGCGCCGCCAATTCGTCGCGGCCGGCGGCCTGATCAGCTATGGGGCTGATGAGACCGCTATCCTTCGTCAGGCCGGAATTTACGCCGGAAGGATCCTGAAGGGCGCCAAGCCGGCCGATCTGCCGGTCCAGCAACCGACGACATTCGATCTGGTCATCAATCTCAAGACCGCCAAGACGCTCGGCCTGACGATCCCACCCACCCTCCTCGCCCGCGCCGACGAGGTGATCGAATGAGCCGAACGCCGGGTGGAACGGCGGTTGCGTGGCGCAAGTCTATCGATCGCTCTACGAGTAGAGTATGATTGGACAGATCCGGCCTGATTTTCGCCCGATGCCGTTCGCTCACCCTAATACCGTAATTCCCCACGCCGGAATTCAATGAGCGATAGCGTGCGCACTTCGTCTTTGGCAGCCCGGTTTCGGCTTGGGCTGTTCCGGCGAAGCGCGGACACGGATAAGACGGTTGCGATCGGCCCGCGCGGACGGCTCTTCCGCAAATATGTGCTGCTGATCGTCGGGCTGGTCAGCCTCGTGCTGCTGCTCAACAGCGCGCTCGATTTCTGGTTCAGCTACGAAGAGAACAAGGCGGCGCTGTTCCGCATTCAGCAGGAGAAGGCCACCTCGGCGGCGCGCCGCATCGAGCAGTTCGTCGACGAGATCGAGCGCCAGCTCGGCTGGACCACGGCGCCGCAATGGGCCGCCAGTCCGCTCGAGCAGCGCCGCTTCGATTATGTGCGCCTGTTGCGCCAGGCGCCGGCGATCACCGAGCTGATCCAGCTCGACGATTCCGGCAAGGAGCAGCTCAAGGTGTCGCGGCTGGCGATGGATGTCGTCGGCAGTGAAAAGGATTACTCCCAGTCGTCGAGCTTTATCGAGGCGAAGAAGAACCGCGTCTGGTTCAGCCCGGTCTATTTCCGCAAAGAATCCGAGCCGTATATGACCGTGGCGCTGGCCCGCGCCGGGCGCAATGCCGGCGTCACGGTCGCCGAGGTCAATCTGAAGCTGATCTGGGATGTGATCACCGGGCTGAAGATCGGGCAGGGCGGCTATGCCTACGTCGTCGATCGCGACGGCCGGCTGATCGCCCATCCCGACATCAGCCTCGTGCTGCGCAACACCGACCTCTCACAGTTGCCGCAGGTCGCGGCAGCGCGCGCTGAAGCCTCGGGGGAGAGCGCTGCGCCCCCGGGCGCGATGGTCGCAAAGGGTATCAACGGCAACTCGGTATTGACCGCGCACGCCGCAATCGCGCCGCTCGGCTGGACCGTCTTTGTCGAATTGCCGCTGAGCGAGGCCTTGGCGTCGCTCTACGGGCTCGATGTTGCGTACCGCCGCATTGCTCGCCCTCGCGCTTGTCCTGGCGACACTAGCGGCACTGCTCCTCGCCCGCCGCATGACCGTGCCGATCCGGGAATTGCAGGCTGGCGCCGCGCGGATCGGAGCCGGCGAACTCGACCGGCATATCGACATCCATACCGGCGACGAACTCGAAGATCTCGCCGGCGATTTCAACCGCATGGCCGCGGACCTCCAGAAGTCCTACGCCGACCTCGAAAAAAAGGTCGAGGACCGCACCGCCGAACTGAAGGAGGCGCTCGACCAGCAGACCGCGACATCCGAGGTGCTGGGGGTCATCAACAGCTCGCCCGGCGACCTCGCACCGGTCTTCGACAGAGATGTTGGAGAAAGCTACGCGGTTGTGCGAGGCCGCATGCCGGCACCTTCTGGATTGCGATGGCGAACAGTGGCATGCGGCGGCGATACGCGGCATGCCAGATCAGTTCGTGAGATCTGCGCATGCTGACCGGGCTAGCCCGAATTCGCCGGTTGGGCGCGATTGCGGGTCGGACGGAGGAACGTGGTCCACATCACCGATTTTGCCGCGGAGGAAGCCTATCGAACCGACGATGCGCTGCGCGAGCCGCCGTCGAGCTCAGCATGGAATCCGCACGCTTCTCAGCGTGCCGCTGCGCAAGGATAGGCCGATTACTCGGGCGTTTTCGTCGGTCTACCGCCGGGAAGTGCGGCCGTTCTCCGAGAAGCAGATCGCGCTGGTGCAGAACTTCGCGGCGCAGGCGGTCATCGCGATGGAGAATGCGCGGCTGATCACCGAGACGCGCGAGGCTTTGGAACAGCAGACCGCGACCGCCGAGGTATTGCAGGTCATCAACAGCTCGCCCGGCGACCTCGCCCCGGTGTTCGAGGCGATCGTGGAAAAGGCCCACACGCTGTGCGGCGCCGCCTGCGGCAGCCTGCAGCTCTGGGACGGCGAGAAGTTCCGCGGCGTCGCGATGCGCGGCTTCTCGGAGGCAATGGCGGAGCAGCTGCGCCTCGGCTACAGCCCGTCCGACATGCCCGTGCCAGGCGCGCTCGTCGACGGAGAACGCGTCGTCCACTGCGTCGATCTCGCCGAGAATCGACAGTCCGGTGGCGCGTCGCAGGCGGCGTCGAGCTCGGCGGCATCCGCACGATCCTTTACGTGGCGCTGCGCAAGGATGACGTCTTGCTCGGGCATGATCGTCGCCGCCCGCCAGGAAGTGCGGCCGTTTTCCGAAAAAGAGATCGCGCTCTCGAAGAATTTCGCCGCGCAGGCGGTGATCGCGATGGAGAACGCGCGGCTGATCACCGAGACGCGCGAGGCCTTGGAGCAGCAGACCGCGACCGCCGAGGTATTGCAGGTCATCAACTCCTCGCCCGGCGACCTCGCGCCAGTGTTCGATGCGATGCTGGAAAAGGCGCATACGCTGTGCGAGCGCCGCTTCGGCAGCTTGTATGACCTATGACGGCGAGCCTTCCGTGCCGTTGCGATGCGCGGGGTGCCCGCAGATTCGCCGAGGTGGTCGCGGCAGCAGGTGTCAGTGCCGGCCGAACAATCGGCGGTTAGGCCGCTGATCGACGTGGCGAGCGCTTCGTCCATATCGCCGATCTGTGCGAGGACGACCCAGCTGCGCGCGATCCCGGCATCCGGCGCGCTGGTCGATGTCGGCGGCATCCGCACCGTGCTGTTGGTGCCGCTGCGTAAGGACGACGCACTGCTCGGCATGATCGCAGCATACCGGCAGGAGGTCCGGCCGTTCACCGACAAGCAGATCGCGCTGTTGCAGAATTTCGCGGCGCAGGCGGTGATCGCGATGGAGAACGCGCGGCTGATCACCGAGACGCGCGAGGCCTTGGAGCAGCAGACCGCGACCGCCGAGGTATTGCAGGTCATCAACTCCTCGCCCGGCGACCTCGCGCCGGTGTTCGACGCGATATTGGAGAAGGCGCACGCTCTCTGCGGGGCCGCGAAAGGTTCCTTGGTGGCCTATGATGGCGAGCGTTACCGGACGGTTGCCAGCCGCGGTTTATCGGCAGCATATGCGAAATTCCTACGGGAACTCCGGCGAGAGGTCGGACTTCCAATTCACCATCCGAGCGCCTGCTACGTGGGGAGAGCCTCGTCCATATCCCCGACTTGAGAACCGAGAATGACCAAATTTCCCGCGCTGCCGCTGAAATGGAGGGTGCCCGGACGGTGCTCTTTGTCCCGCTCCGCAAGGATGGCGCGCTCCTCGGCTACATGACGGCCTACCGCCAGGAGGTGCGGCCGTTCTCCGACAAGCAGATCGCACTGCTGCAGAATTTCGCGGCCCAGGCAGTGATCGCGATGGAGAATGCGCGGCTGATCACCGAATTGCGCCAACGCACGCATGATCTGCAGGAGTCACTCGAATACCAGACCGCGACCAGCGACGTCCTCAGGGTCGTCAGCCGGTCGACCTTTGATCTCGATAGCCGTGTTGCAGACAGTGGTGACGACAGCGATCCGGCTGTGCCGCGCCAATTCCGGCTACGATCTACCGCAACGAAGGCGGGGAGTATCGGTGGGCTGCCGGCCACATGCTGTCCCCGGAGTACGAGGCGATCGAGCGCAACGCCAGAATTCGCCCCGGCACCGGCACGGTGGTCGGGCGCGCCGCGCTCGAAGGACGCACCGTGCAGATCCTCGATGCCTGGACCGACCCGCTCTACGAAGCGAAGGACGATGCGCGGGTCGGCGGCGTGCACACGTATGATTGGTGTGCCGCTATTGCGCGAGGGCACGCCGATCGGGGTCATCGGCCTGGCCCGCCGGCAGGGTCGAGGCCTTTTCCGAGCGCGAGATCCAGCTGGTCACGACCTTTGCCGACCAGGCGGTGATCGCGATCGAGAACGCGCGGCTGATCACCGAATTGCGGCAGCGCACGCACGATCTGCAGGAGTTGCTCGAATACCAGACCGCGACCAGCGATGTACTCAAGGTGATCAGCCGGTCAGGTGCCGAGCTGGAACCGGTGCTGGAGACGCTGGTCGAGACCGCCGCGCGGATTTGTGAGGCAGATAAAGGGGTGATTGTGCAACAGCGGGGCGGTCTTCTTCACATGGCCGCTTCTTTCGGTTTCACGCCGGAATTTAACGAGTTTGTCACGCGGCACCCGGCGCCGCCGGGGCGCGGGAATATTAGCGGTCGAGCGCTCGCTCGACCGGCGGGTTGTTCACGTTGAGGATGTCGCGAAGGACCCGGAATATACCTGGACGGAGGGGCAGCAACGCCTTGAGCTTCACACCGGGCTGGCGGTGCCGCTGCTCCGCGAAGACGCGGTCATTGGCGTCATTAATCTCTGGCGCTCGCGTGTCGAGCCGTTCAGCGAAAAGCAGATCGCACTGGTCACGTACCTTTGCCGACCAGGCGGTGATCGCAATCGAGAATGCGCGGCTGTTCAACGAATTGCGCGCCCGTACCACCGAGCTCGGGAGCTCGGTCGCCGAGCTGAAGATGCTGAATGAGGTCGCGCAGGCGGTCAGCTCGACGCTCGATCTGAGGACCGTGCTGTCGACTGTTCTGAACGCCTCGCTCGGGGTGACCTGGGCGAATGCCGGGGCGGTTTTCCGCTACAGCCGGGGCGAGCGTGCCTTCCGGCTGGTGGAGGCGGTGGGGTGGGACGAGGCGCTCACCCGCTCGGTGCGCGACCTGCATGTTGCCGAGACCGAGAGCGCGATGGGCGAGGCCGTCGCGCGCCGCATGCCGATTCAGCTCCCCGATCTCGCGCAGCGGGCGAGCTACCCGCTCCGCGACATTACCCTCGCCGCCGGTTTCCATTCGGCACTGATCGTGCCGCTGGCCGGCGCCGAGCGCATCCTCGGGGCAATCATCCTGATGCGGCAAGAGGCGGGCGAATTCCCGGCCGAGACGGTGCGGTTGATGCAGACCCTCGCCAGCCAATCGGTGCTGGCGATCCAGAATGCGCGCCTCTTCCGCGAGATCGCCGACAAGAGCGAGCAATTGGCGCTCGCCAGCCAGCACAAGTCGCAGTTTCTCGCCAATATGAGCCACGAGCTGCGGACACCGCTCAACGCGATCCTCGGCTATGCCGAATTGCTCGTCGACGGCATCTACGGCGTAGCTGCCGGACCGGCCACGTGGTGTGCTCGATCGCATCCAGAACAATGGCAAGCATCTATTGGCGCTGATCAACGACGTGCTCGATCTGGCAAAGATCGAGGCGGGGCAGCTGACCCTGGCGCTCGAAGATTACAGCCTGCCCGAGGTCGTGAAGTCGGTCGTCACCGCGACCGAGCCGCTCGCCACCTCGAAGGGGCTCAAATTCACCGCTGCAGTGCAGGACGGTTTGCCGATGGCGCATGGCGACGCGCGGCGCGTCTCGCAAGTGCTCCTCAACCTCGCCGGCAATGCGATCAAATTCACCGATAAGGGCGAGGTCGAGATCCGCGCCATTGTAGAAAAAGGCCAATTCGTGCTGACTGTGCGCGATACGGGACCGGGAATTGCCGACGCCGATCAGGAGCGGATTTTCGGCGAGTTCCAGCAGATCGACAACACCAATACCCGCAGGAAAGGCGGCACCGGGCTCGGTTTGGCGATCTCGAAGCGCATGGTCGAGATGCAGGGCGGGACGATTTCGGTCGAACTCGGTATTGGGCCAAGGCTCGACCTTCCGGGTCGTTCTACCCGTCCACGTCGATGAGGTGCTGGAGGAGGCGGCGTGATGGCCAAGCGCATTCTCCTCGTTGAGGACACCAACCAGACGCGGGTGCTTTGTGCACCAGGGAGGTCCAAATTGTCGGTCATTCAAACCCGCCGCCGCTTTCTGACCGCGCTGTCACTGGCGGGTGCCGCCGGCCTGATCCGCACGTCGCGAGCACTGGCCGGCGAGGGGCCGCTCGAAACCACCTCGGTGCGCTTTATGCGCACTCCCTCGCTCTGCCACGCCCCGCAATTTGTCGCCGAAGAGCTGCTGCGGGCGGAGGGCTTTTCCGAGATCCGGTATATCGAAGGGGCATCGAGCGCGGAGATCAACGAGGCCGTCGCGAGCGGCAAGGTGGATTTCAACACGCATTTCGCGCCTCAGTGGGCCTCGGTTATCGACGGCGGCGGCGCGGTCACGGTCCTCTCGGGCGTGCACGTCGGCTGCTTCGAGCTGTTCGGCAAAGAGGGCATCCGCGGTGTTGGCGATCTCAAAGGCAAGACCGTCGGCGTCGCGGCGCTCGGATCGAGTGACCATTTGTTCGTGTCGGTCATCGCGGCTCATATCGGGCTCGACCCGGTAAATGACATCCATTGGATCACCAGCCAGTCTCCAACTCCTGCCGAGCTGTTCGCCGAGGGAAAAATCGACGCCTGTCTCGGCCTCCCGCCCGTACCCCAGGAACTTCGCGCCCGGCATCTCGGCCACGTTGTCGTCAACAGCGCGATGGACCGCCCGTGGTCGCAGTATTTCTGCTGCATGCTCGCGGGCAACCGGGAATTTGTCCGCAATCATCCGGTCGCGACTAAACGGGTGCTGCGCGCTGTCCTAAAGGCCGCCGACCTCTGCGCCAGCGAGCCGGCGGCAGCCGCGCAGCGGCTCGTCGAGGGGCGCTTTACCGCCCGCTACGACGATGCGTTGCAGACGATCCGCGACGTCCCCTACGACAAATGGCGCGAATACGACCCCGAGGACACGATGCGGTTCTACGCGCTGCGGCTGCACGAATTGGGCTTCGTCAAATCGACCCCGCAGAAGATCATCGCCGACGGCACCGACTGGCGCTTTTTCGACGAGGTCAAGCGTGAGCTGAAGGCGTGAATAGCGGAGGCGGGCTTGCGATGCCGATCATTCAGACCCGACGCCGCTTTCTGACCACCCTTTCATTGGCGGGTGCCGCGGGCCTCGTCCACGTGCCGCGAACAGGGGCCGCGGAGGGCGCCCTCGAAACGACGACGGTCCGCCTCGCGAAGACGCCGAGCATCTGCGTTGCCCCCGAGGATGTCGCCGAGGAGCTGCTGCGCGCCGAGGGCTTTACCGATATTCGCTATGTGCCTTTGCCGATGGCGGGCAATGTACCGGACGCGATCGAGCGCGGCGCGATAGATTTTGGCCTGAACTATGCCTCGGTGCTGGTCGCCGCGATCGATCGCGGCGTCGCGATGAAGACGTTGGCTGGCGTACACGTCGGCTGCTTCGAGGTGTTCGTGAATGAAGACGTCCACAGCTTGATTGAGCTGCGGGGCCGAAGCGTCGGCGTGCAAGCCCTGGGTTCGCCGGAGCACCTGTTTCTATCAGTGATCGCCGCCCAAGTCGGCATCGACCCCGGCAAGGAGATACGCTGGGTCTTCAGCGGGCCCGTCAGACCAAAGCAGCTTTTCACCGAGGGAAAGATCGACGCGTTCCTGGGCTTTCCGCCCGAGCCGCAGGAGCTGCGCGCGAGGAAGATCGGCCGCATCGTCGTCGACAGCTCCGTAGATCACCCCTATTCGCAATATTTCTGCTGCATGCTGGCGGGCAGCAACGACTATGTGCAGCACCATCCGGTCGCGACCAAGCGCGTCGTGCGGGCCATCCTGAAGGCCGCCGATCTCTGCGTCAGCGACCCCGCGGGAGTGGCGCGGCAGCTCGTCGCCGGCGGCTTCACCGATCGCTATGACTATGCCGAACAGGCGCTGCGCGAAATCCCCTACGACAAGTGGCGGGAATACGACGCCGAGGACACGATGCGATTCTATGCGCTGCGGCTCCACGAGGTCGGCATGATCAACTCGAGCCCGCAGAAGATTATCGCCGAGGGTACCGATTGGCGTTTCCTCGACGAGCTCAAACGCGAGCTGAAAGCGTGAGCGCCGATAGAATAGGGAGGGCTTCCAATGACAGATGTGCAGACTCGGCGCCAGGTTCTGACCACGTTAGCGGTTGGCTCCCTCGCTGGGATCTTGCCATCTCCGGCAAGCACTGGCGGCGGAGCCGCCGGCCGAGATCACGGCGATACGGTTGGCCAAGTTTCCGGCCATCTGCTTTGCGCCGCAATATGTCTGCGAGGAGTTGCTGCGGGCCGAGGGCTTTAGCGATATTCGCTACTTGGATACCGACGGGTCCGCGATCCCGCATGACCTTGGGCGCGGCAAGTTCGACTTCGCCACCAGCCTCGCTATGCAGCACGTTGCCGGCATCGATGCCGGCGCGCCGATCACGATCGTATCGGGCGTGCATGCCGGCTGCTATGAACTGTTCGCGCAGCCGGGCATCCGCGGGATCGCCGATCTGAAGGGCAAAAAGGTCGGCGTGAGCGCAGCGCCAGACGCTGATGCAGATGATGGCGGCCTATGTCGGGCTCGACCCGAAAAAGGACCTCACCCTGGTCAGCGGCCCCGAGCCAAGCCCCTGGAACTCTTCGCCGAGGGTAAGCTCGACGCCTATCTGGCAATTCCGCCGGAGCCGCAGGAATTGCACGCTCGCGGGGTCGGCCATGTCATTCTGAGAACCGCCCTGGACCGGCCCTGGTCGCAGTATTTCTGCTGCGCGCTGGCCGGCAACCGCGAATTCATCGCGCGGTACCCCGTCGCTACAAAACGCGTGATCCGCGCCATCCTCAAAGCAGCGGATTTATGCGCGAGCGAGCCCGAACGGGTGGCGCGACGGCTCGTCGACGGCGGCTTCGTGCCGCGCTACGATTATGCGCTGCAGACCTTGAACGAGAACCCCTACGGGCATTGGCGCGAATACGATGCCGAGGACAGCGTGCGGTTTTACGCGCTACGGCTTCACGAGCTCGGTATGATCAAGAGCAGTCCCAAGCGCATTCTCGCCGAAGGCACCGACTGGCGTTTCCTCGATGAGGTCAAACGCGAACTGAAGGCCTGAACATAAATAGAGGGGAGGCTTTGATGACGATGACGCAGACGCGGCGCCGCTTTTTAGCCATGACGGCTCTAACCGGCGCGGCCGGCATCTTGCCAAAGCGGCGCGCGCGGGCGGCGGAGCCGGCGCTGGAGACCACAACTGTCCGGTTCGGCTACGCTTCTACGCGCTGCGCCTGCGCGAGCTGCGCATGATCAAGACCGATCCCAAGCGCGTCATCGCCGACGGTACCGACTGGCGCTTCCTCGACGAGTTGAAGCGCGAGCTGAAGGCGTGATCACAGAGGGAGGCGTGAAATGGCACCGATCCAGAACTCGACGACATTTTCTGGCCACGATTGGGCTGGCTGGCGCCGCTGGCGTCATCCAAGCGGGGCCGGCGTTGGCTACGGAGGGACCCCCTGAAACCGCTGCAATCCGACTTGCCAAGATCCCCGGCATCTGCATTGCGCCTCAATACGTTGCCGATGAACTGTTGAGGGCCGAAGGGTTCAGCGAGATCCAGTACGTGCCGATACAGACAGGCATCGATGGAGCGCAGGCGATGGCTCGTGGGGAGGTGGACTTCAGTCTTAACTTCGCGGCGCCGCTGATCATCCCAATGGACGCGGGCGCACCGGTCACCGTGATCGCGGGCGTGCATGTCGGATGCTTCGAGTTGTTCGGAGGGGACGGCATCCGTAGCATTGTGGATCTGAAGGGGAGGAGCGTCGGCGTGCAAGGTCTGGGGACGAGCCCGCATGTCTTCCTCGCTGCAATGGCGGCTCATGTCGGGCTCGATCCAGTCAACGACATCCGCTGGGTCGTCAATGCCGACCCTTCTGTCAAGCCGATGGAGCTGTTTGCGGAAGGAAAAATCGATGCCTTTCTGGGCTTTCCTCCAGAGCCGCAGGAGCTGCGCGCCCGGCATATCGGACATGTGATCGTCAACAGCTCGGTCGACCGGCCATGGTCGGAATATTTCTGCTGCATGTTGGCGGGCAATCAGGAATTCATCCGCAATCATCCGGTCGCGACGAAACGGGCGCTTCGCGCAGTTCTCAAGGCCACTGACCTCTGCGCCACCGAGCCGGCCGCGGCTGCGCGGCGGATGGTCGATCGCGGGTTCACCGCGCGCTACGACTATGCCCTGCAGACGCTCCGCGAGGTGCCATACGATAAATGGCGCGAATACGACCCGGAGGACACGATCCGGTTCTATGCCCTTCGCCTGCACGAAGTCGGCATGGTCAAATCGAGCCCGCAGAAGATCATTGCCGAGGGCACCGATTGGCGCTTCTTCAACGAATTGAAACGCGAGCTGAAGGCGTGAAAGGCTCACCCCAAATGAGAAAAAAACTGCCCCTCACCCTGACCCTCTCCCCGCAAGCGGAAAGAGGGAGGGACCCGCGGATCCCCGGATCAAGTCCGGGGAGGAGGGTGCGGGGCATTGCGGTGGTCCTGGCGTTGGCGCTGTTGGTATTTCCGGCGTGGCTATCGGCGCACGAGGCCGCTGGCGACAAGCCGGCTGCCGGTGATCGGGCCGGCGCCGCCCTTCACCTTGACCTCGCAGGACGGCAAGCCGGTGGCACTTGCGGATTTGCGCGGCAAGGTCGTCGCGGTGACCTTCATCTATACCGGCTGCCCGGACATCTGCCCGCTGCTGACGCAGAAGATGGTTGATGTCCAGGACGAGCTGGGGGCGGATTTCGGCAAGAAGATCGCGTTTGTTTCGATCAGCCTCGACCCGGAGCATGATACGCCGGAGGTGCTGAAGGACTATGCCGAGTTCTGGGCCGCCAAGCCCGAGGGGTGGAGCTTTCTCACCGGTGCGATCGAGGCGGTCCGTGACGTGACGCGCCGCTATGGGGTATTCTTTGCGAAGAAGGAGGATGGTTCGGTCGAGCATTCGCAGCTCACCACCCTCGTCGATGCCGATGGGCAGATGCGCGTGCAGTATCTCGGCGCACGTTTTGATCCCGAAGAGTTCCGGCGGGACCTCATGAGCCTTGTCGGCGAGGAATGATCGCGCTCAACAACCTCCTTGTCGGCCCGGTCGCGCGCCTACCGTGGCGCGTTCAGACGAAGCTGCTCGTCGCATTTCTTGCGATCGTCGCGCTGTTGATCGCCCTCGGCGCTATCGGGCTCTACGAGTTGAGCGCCGTCAACCAACGCACCGAGGAGCTGATAAAGAGCGAACGGAAGATTGCCGCCTACCGCCAGGTCCAGCACGACACCACGAGCCAGCTCTACAGCATTTCTTCGGCGCTCTTGGTCTCGGATGAGCGCACCTTGGACAGCGCGCTGCGTCAGCTGAACCAGTTTGGTTATGACCTCGAGCGGCTACAATTCGTGGCCAAAGACGAGATCAAATTGCTCGGCAAGGTGCGGGACGAGTACGACCGCTTCATCGCCGTCGTCACCCGGGTTGTCGAGCTGATCCGCGGCGGGCATGTCGACGAGGCGCGCGAGGCGCAGCTGAAGGAGGCGCGGCCGTTGGCGAACCGCCTCGAGCGGCTAACCAACGAGCTGGTAAACAAGGCCGAGGCGGATGTCGTGGCTGGCATCGAGGCGAGCGGCCAAGCCTACCATACCTCGCAAACAATCGTCGTCGGATTTGCCCTTGGCGCCATCGCGCTCGCCCTGATCCTCGGGCGCACGATCTCGCTGTCGCTGATCGGCCCGCTCCGCAACATCGATACGCGGCTCCATGAGATCGCTTCCGGCGATTTCACCCACTGGGTCAAAGTCGACAATCGCGATGAACTGGGTGATTTGGCGGCCAACGTCAATCGAATGTCGCAGCAGCTTGGCGATCTATACAGGGCGCTTGAGGCGGCGAGCGAGCACAAATCGGCTTTCCTCGCCAGCATGAGCCACGAGCTTCGCACACCATTGAACGCGATCCTCGGCTACGCCGAATTGCTCGTCGATGGTATCTACGGCCAACTGCCGGAGCGGCCGCGCGGTGTGCTGGATCGCATCCAGAACAACGGCAAGCACCTCTTGGCGCTGATCAATGACGTGCTCGATCTGGCCAAGATCGAGGCGGGTCAGTTGACTCTGACGTTAGAGGACTACAGTGTGCCGGAGGTGGTGAAGTCGGTCGTCACCGCGACCGAGCCGCTCGCCACGTCGAAGGGACTGAAATTCACCGCCGCATTGCAGGAGAGCCTGCCGATGGCGCATGGCGACGCGCGGCGCGTCTCGCAAGTGCTCCTCAACCTCGTCGGCAATGCGATCAAATTTACCGACGAGGGCGAGGTCGAGATCCGCGCCATTGTAGAAAAAGGCCAATTCGTGCTGACTGTGCGCGATACGGGACCGGGAATTGCCGACGCCGATCAGGAGCGGATTTTCGGCGAGTTCCAGCAGATCGACAACACCAATACCCGCAAGAAGGGCGGAACCGGGCTGGGTCTGGCGATCTCGAAGCGCATGGTCGAGATGCAGGGCGGGACAATTTCGGTCGAGTTGGTATTGGGTCAAGGCTCGACGTTCCGGGTCCTGCTGCCAGTCCACGTCGATGAAATGATGGAGGCGGCATGACGAAGCGCATCCTGGTCATCGAGGACACCGAGGACAACCGCCAGATCATCCGCGACCTGTTGACCAGCTTCGATTACGAATTGTTCGAGGCGGTGGACGGCGCCGAAGGGGTGGCGATGGCGCAGAGCCATCGTCCCGACCTGATCCTGATGGACATTCAGCTCCCGGTCATCGACGGCTACGAGGCGACGCGGCGCATCCGGGCAATCCCCGAACTGGCCCGCGTGCCGATCGTCGCGGTCACCTCCTACGCCCTCTCGGGCGACGAGGCCAAGACGCGCGAAGCCGGATGCGACGGCTACATCGCCAAGCCGTTCAGCCCGCGCCAGCTGCTCGCCAAAGTCCGCGAATTCCTGCCGGAATAAAAAACAACGCTCTACCGCAGAGGACGCTGAGGATGACAGCACGCCGTCATTCCCGCGAAAGCGCCGCTCTCCCGGGACTGAATAAGCTAATGACATTTTGCTCTCAGTTGCGGTTCTTGGTGAGTTTGCTCCAATCGTAGGAGGGCGTTCGACCGGGCACCGCCTCGATGCCCCCACTGCGGATGTGCGGATGGACCGGCCGCATTTGCGGAACTTCGAGCCAGAGCCGCAGCAGGTGCCGCCGCCGGTCCTCCTCGGCATCGCCATCGTCGAACGCGGTCCGGGCATGCAGGATCGTGTAGTTGTTGATGAAGTAAATCTCGCCGGGCTGCAAGGTGAATTCCAGCATCAGCTCGGGCCGCTTGGTGACCTCCTCGAAATGGTCGAGTACCGCGAGCTCGGCCTCGCCCATCGGACGTCCGGCAGCCGCCTCGCCGGCCTCGACGTAGGTGCGGACGTAGCGCGCCGAAACTTTCGAGCGGTTGGCACCTCACGCGCAGTTTCGCGCGGGCGTGGACTGCGTTTAAGACAGCATTCTCGCGGCGCAGACGTTCTGCTTCGTTACCCGAACAGGAGGCTCGGCGATGGCTGAAGTTCCACGGCTTTTGATGGTGGTCGGCGCCGCTACACCGCCCGGCCGGCTGGCCGCGGCGATCGGGGCAGCGGCGGAGGCGGTTCGGAGTGATGCCGAGGATATCGACGTCGATGTCATGAACCTCGCCGAAGTGCTTGTCGATACCTGCGACGGACGGCCGCTCGCCGGATACGGAGCGGAAACCCGCCAGGCAGTCCACCGGATCGCCGCTGCGGCGGCGGTGCTGATCGCCGCACCGGTCTACCGGGCGAGCTTTCCGGGGGTGCTGAAGAACCTGCTCGACATCGTGCCGGTCGAGGCGCTGCAGGGGAAGCCGGTGGGCATCGTCGCGATGGGCGGTTCGGCCCATCACTATCTCGCGGTCGACACGCAATTGCGCCAGGTTCTCGGCTGGTTTGGGGCGCTGGTCGCGCCCACTTCCGTCTACCTTACCGGTGCGGATTTTCACGACGGGGCGCTGACATCCGAAACCGCGCGCAACGACTTGGCCGCGCTGGCGAACACGCTGCGGATGCTGCTGTGTCGCCTTGACTCAGCCTTGCTCGGTCCGCCACCGCTTGCCGCGAAATTCACTTGAGGAAACCTGCGGCTAGCATAGCGCGGGCATTATCGGCGATCGACTTGATGTCCGTAGGTCTGGGCGAGGAACTGGCGAAGCTGGGGACCGAGCCGGGGCTCGTTTCTCGTCAGCCGGGCAAATTGGGCGTGCACGCCTTGTGGGTTTTTTGGCGTCTTTGCCCGTGCGCTCCGCTATCAACGCCTGCGCCGCGTGAAAGACCGCGTCTTCGCCTACTCCGGCGTAGTCGAATCGTCCCGCGTGTCACCCCGTGCCGCGACCCGAACACTACTACCCGCTCGATGCGGTCGCCGTACAGCGCGTCAAGTTAGAACCGGATCGGCTGCCGGAGAGGCGGGATGAGATCACGGTAACATATTTTGCCGGACCTGCCCTCGCCGCATGTGCATTAAGGGCAGAGCATCGCCGGCTTCGCGCCCTGTCCGAGCGCCGTCGTCGAGTCCGGCCCATTCTTGCCGAGGCCGCGGGTTGAGCGCGCCAGCCCGGCTAGCCAGCGCGGTCGACCCGCGGTCGGGCGGGGGTGACTACCGCACCGGCGAGAAGGCTGCCGGGATCAGCAGCTTGTTTTCCTGGCGGACCGGGCGGACGCCGGCTTGTGGCGGCCACGCGCCGCCGGGACGGCGGGATTCCTCGCGGACGCGGGTGCGCTCGCCCAGATCCTTGTACACCCAGATGTGGACGAATTTGTTGAGCGCGCCGAGCTCGCTCGTCCAGCAGGCCGCCAGGGGTGAGAACCGCTCCCGCGCCTCGATTGCCTTGCCCCACGCCTCCAATACCTTCGGGATGTCGCCCGGGGCGTAGGTGTAGGTGCGCATCTCATACACGTTCCCGGTGCCGTAATCGCGGCTGCCCAGCGGGCGCATGAAAGGCGCCGGGTTCATGATCTCGGCTTCCTGCGCCACGATCAGGTCCTGGCCGCCGGGGAGCGCGTTGCGCGCGGCGTCTTGCGCCATCGCCGCGCGTACCCTCGTGCGGTGTTGCAGGTCGTCATAAGGATAGACGTGGACGACCTGATTGAGCGGACCGAATTCGGTGTGCCAGAAGGCTCCCAATTTGGAGTGTTTCTCCCGCAACGGGAGCCGCTTCTCATAACGCTCCTCGAATTCGGCCAAGGTTCCGGGGCGCAGGGTGTAGGTACGGACTTCGTAGATCATCGGCACATCCTCCCAAGTGAAGGGTCTCGCTACTATTCGGCTGCTTCCTCTTTGACCGGCGTCAGATCGTAGCGCTGCATCGCGAAACTGATCGCTTCATTCCAGCCGCGGCTGCGTATATCGATGTGGACGTCATCGGGACCCAAATACTTCAGATTGACCGCGTCGCCCATCGGGGTCCGCTCCGGCCTTTCGGTTTTCGGGATCGGCACGGGCGAATAATTCGCGGCTTCCAGGGCCTTGGCCGTTGCCTGCTCGTCGTCGACATAAAATCCGATGTGGTGAATCCCGCGCATCTCGGAGGTTTGTCCCGGGCCGAGCTTCGGAGCACCGGGCTCGCCATATTTCAGAATAGCAAAGTAAATATAGCCGTCGCTGAGCCAAACACCCTTTTCGCCGGTATCCCCGGGCCGGCGATAGAGTTCGGTCAGCCCGAACTGTTCCTTGTAGAATTCTGCGGTCTTCGCGGGATCATCGGTGACGAGTGCAATATGCCTGATGCGAGCCATCTGCCATCCTCCCTCGAGGCACGCGCTTGTCAAAGCGCGGATCTCGCTGTGTAGGCGTTCTCCTGGGTTATCGTCAAGATGATGCCGCGAATTGGCGACGCACGGCGGAGCGGGACAGAAAATCGCGCGCCTCTAAACGCCGCGTCGCGGGCGCCGCCATGATCTAGCGACTGGAGCAACGCGGAGTGAGGTAGCTCACACATGCGTCGCTCGGAGCTGTGTTAGTTCTCGTTGCATCCCTAGGTGAGCGACATCCTTCGTCACCGATCGGGATTGTTTATCAGAGCGAGGACGATATGCCGACCTTGAGCCCCCATGCGCGCGCGGATCAAGCGGAGAAGATCCGTATCGACGCTGCAAAGACGGAAAAGCAAGTCGTGGCGCATCACGACAATGGCGACGAAGCGCTCTATCCGGGGCGCTGGGGTAATTATTCCAAAGGGCTGGAGCACGACGCTCGGGGGGATGTTGTGCCATCCTCCTACGACAGTATGTTGGGCGCGCTACAGACTGGGATACCGGCGGATTTCGAGGCGATCGCACTGGGCGGCGACGTCCCGCTGGTCGACCCGCAGGCGGGTCTCGCCTATGTGCTCGAAGGGCGCGATCCACAAGCGTTGCTGCTGCCGCCGGCGCCGAAGCTCGCGAGCGCCTGGCGAGCCGGCGAGGCGGTGGAGGATTACTGGATGGCATTGCTGCGCGACGTGCCGTTCAGCCAGCTACGATACCAATCCGCTGGCGCAGGCGGCGACCGACGAGCTCAGTACGCTGTCCGACTTCCGTGGACCGAAGATGGCGGGGAACGTTACCGCCCAGACGTTGTTCCGCGGGTTTACCGCCGGGGGATCTGGCCGGGCCCTATGTCTCGCAATTCCTGCTGCTGCCGTTCGAGTACGGCGCGATTCATGTCGATCAGACGTTCCAGACTTACCTGCCGGTCGGCGGCGGCGGGGCCGATTACATGACCGACTTCGGTTCTTGGCTGAAGGTACAGAACGGCCAGGCCACCGACCCGACAAAACTGCGGTCGCTGCCGTTCGGTCCCAATCAGCCCGATCCGACCCGGCGTTATCTGAAGGATGGGCGCGGGCTTGCCGCCTATGTCCATGTCGACGTGCTGTTCGAGGCGTATTTTAATGGATGCCTCGTAGCGCTTGATCTGAACGCGCCGTTCAATGTCGGAAATCCGTACAATACCACCAAAGGCGAGCAAGGATTTGGCACGTTCGGCACACCCTATGCCAAAACGCAGATCTCCGCCATTGCGGCGCCGGCACTGAAGTCGATCTGGTTCCAGAAATGGTTCGTGCATCGCGCGTTGCGCCCGGAAGCCTATTGCGGCCTGGTGCACAAGACGTTGTTGCCGACCTCGGACCCAATGCATTTCGCCTATCCGCTCCATGGCGACGTGCTGAATTCCAAAGCAGTCCAGCGGATCCAGGCCACGTACGGCAGCGGTTTCTTGCCGCAGGCCTTTCCCGAGGGAAGCCCGTGGCACCCCTCGTACGGGCAAGGGCACGGGACAGTCGCCGGCGCGTGCGCGACGATGCTGAAGGCGATTTTCGACGAGGACTGGCAGTTTCCGCAGCCGATGATGGCAAGTGATGACGGGCTGACGCTCGTAGACTATACCGGACCGGACAAATTGACCTTGGGTGGCGAGGCCAACAAATTGGCGGCAAACATCGCGATCGGGCGCAACCATGCAGGGGTGCATTGGCGGTCGGATTACGAGAAATCGGTGATCCTGGGCGAGGAGATCGCCATCCACGTGCTGCGTGACCAGAAGGCGGTGTATAACGAGCATGCCAGCTGGACGTTCACGCGGTTCGATGGAACCAAGATTACGATCTAAGGCAGGGCGCGGCGCCCGGCGGACCCTGGGAGGTCCTAGAGCCGGGCGCCGTTCATCGCATTTCCGAAGTCCCGCGGATCAACTAACAGTCTTAACAGCCTGTCGTTGCGAGGAGCCCATAGGGCGACGCGGCAATCTCCAACCAGGTTCGTGCGCTGTCGACGAGATTGCTTCGCTGCGCTCGCAATGACGGCCACTCTCTTAATCAATCTGTTATAACAAGCACCGAAACGCGGCGGCTTAGCTGTCGTGTTCGCATCGGCATTGGGAGGTGATCCATGGAAAAGCGGCGCAGCATCGATGTGGCAGGGGCGAAGCACGTCAACCCGATCCCGAGCGCCAGCCGGCGCGGTCCCTTTGTCGTGTCCGGCGCGATCTCCGGCACCGATCCGGAAACCGGCAAGGTCCCCGCCGATCTCGACGAGCAATGCCGGCTGATGTTCGAGAATGTGCGGCGGGTGATGGCGGCGGCCGGCGGCTCGCCCGACGACATCGTCAAGATGACGGTGTGGATCACCGACCGCTCGTTGCGCGAGATCATGAACCGCCACTGGGTCGCGATGTTCCCCGACCCGCATTCGCGGCCGGCGCGCCATACCTTGACCTCGCGCGACTTCACGGCGCCGATGCAGATCCAATGCGACCTGATGGCCGTGCTGGGCGAGGGCTGACACCGATGAAGATCGTCGATATCCGCACGACGCCGCTCTCCTACCGCTGCGACCCGCCCTATGGCAGCGCCGGCGGCATGCAGGCGCGCCGCGGCGGCCTCCTCGTCGAGATCGAGACCGACGAGCGGGTCATCGGGATCGGCGAGGCCGGGGTCGGCGGCGGCATCACGCGGGACGTCATCGACAAGCTGCTGCAGCCGATGCTGATCGGCGAGGACCCGCTGCTGATCGAGGGGCTGTGGCAGAAGATGTTCGCGCGCACCCGCCAGTTCGGCCGCCGCGGCATCGTCATGAATGCGATCAGCGGCATCGACATCGCGCTCTGGGACATCGCCGGCAAGGTCGCCAAATTGCCGCTCTATCGCCTGCTCGGCGGCTGCCGCGACCGGGTCGAGGCCTATGCCAGCGGCGGCTTTTACCAGGAGGGCAAGTCGGCCGACGATCTCGCCGGCGAGGCCGAGGGCTACCGCGCCCGCGGCTTCAAAGGCATGAAGATGAAGATCGGGCGCAACCCGTCGACGCAGACCCATCTGCGCCATCTGGTCGATCATGCCGAGCTATGTGAGGTCGACCCCGAAGAGGACATCGCGCGGGTCGCGGCGGTGCGCCGCGCGCTGGGCCCGCAGGCGAAACTGATGGCCGACGTCAACTGCGCCTGGAGCCCGTCCTTCGCGATCGAAATGGGCCGCGCGCTCGAGCCCTATCAGCTCTACTGGATCGAGGAGCCGGTCGCGACCGACGACATCGACGGCAGCGCGCGGGTCGCCGATGCGCTCGCCACGCCGATCGCCGGCTACGAGACCGAAATCGGGCTCTACGGCTTTCGCGAGCTGATCACCCGCGGCGCCGTCGACATCGTACAGCCCGACATCGCCTGGGCCGGCGGCTTCTCCGAATGCCGCCGCATCGCCGCCCTGGCGCAGGCGCATCACCTGATGGTCGCGCCGCACGCCTTTGCCAGCGCCGTGACACTCGCTGCCTCGCTGCATTTCATCGCCTCGATCCCAAACGGGCTGGTGCTCGAATTCGACCAGAACCCCAACGGGTTGCGCGACGAGCTGCTGAAGGAACCGATCCGATATCGAGCCCGACGGCATGATCAGATTGCCGGAGCGGCCGGGCCTCGGGATCGAGCTCGATCGCGGCGCAGTCGAGCGTTACCGCGCCGAATGAGCGCGAGGCTGCTCTACACGATCGGTTACGAGAAGACCCTGCTGAAAGATGTGGTCTCGACGCTCGCAGCAGCTCGCGTAGCGACCCTCATCGACGTCCGCGATCGGCCGATATCGCGCCGGCCCGGCTTTTCGAAGCGCCAGCTCGCGGCGGCCATCGAGGAAGCCGGAATGCGCTACATCCATCTAGAGGCGCTCGGCACGCCGCCGGAGGGCCGGCTCGCCGGCAGGCGCCGCGAATGGGACCGGTTTTGGGGCATCGTCGAGGAGAAGCTCGCCCGTCCCGAAGCCGAGCTCGCGCTGCAGGAGGCCGCGGAGATCGCCGAAGCCGCGCCGAGCTGCCTGTTGTGCTATGAAGCCGATTGGCAGATCTGCCACCGCCGCCGGGTCGCCGAAATCCTGGCGCAACGCCACGGTTTCGGGGTTTCCCATCTCGCGGTTGGTGGCGAAAATGATGGGAGGACAACGTGAACAGAGCGACTGCACTTCTTATCCTGACCTCGGCGATGCTCTTAGCCATGAGCAGCGGTTTGCGGGCGCAACAGGCCAACATGACTTTTTTCGTAACCAGCGCCGGCTCCGGCAAGGGCGCCGACCTCGGCGGCTTGGCCGGTGCGGACCAGATCTGTCAGCGGCTTGCGCAGAGCGCGGGGGCCGGAAATCACACTTGGCACGCCTACCTCAGCACCCAGGCGGCCGATGGCCAGCCTGCCGTCAATGCGCGCGACCGCATCGGGCATGGGCCGTGGCAGAACGCCAAAGGGGTGGTGATCGCCAAGGATGTCGACGAGCTGCACGGCAACAACAACATGACCAAGCAGACCGACCTGACCGAGAAGGGCGACGTCGTCAACGGCCGCGGCGACACTCCAAACAAGCACGATGCGTTGACCGGCACACAGCCGGACGGCCGCGCCTTTGCGGCGGGCGACGACAAGACTTGCCACAATTGGACGAGCAGCGCGCAAGGCTCAGCGATAGTCGGGCACATCGACCGGCAGGGCCTGCGCGACGACGAGGCGTCGCATTCGTGGAATTCCTCACACCCCTCGCGCGGCCCCGACGGCGGCTGCAGCCAGGCCGACTTGCGCAGCACCGGCGGCGACGGGCTGTTCTATTGCTTTGCGGCCGAGTAAAGCCCGCCTATCGCTCATCCGGCACCGTCTGGCGTTGCAGTTTGACCGCTGCGCGGCGGGCTTTCGCCTGCAGCCGCCGCTCTTTGGCGGCGCGGCTCGGTTTGGTTGGCCGGCGCGGGGGCGGCGGCACGGCGGCGCGGCGGATCAGTGCGACCAGGCGGTCGAGCGCGTCCTGGCGGTTGCGTTCCTGCGTGCGGTAGCGCTGGGCAATGATGACGATGACGCCGTCGCGCGTCAGCCGATGCCCGGCCAGCCGCGCCAGTCTCTCGCGCACATCTTCCGGGAGCGAGCGCGAGCCCGACAGGTCGAAGCGGAGCTGCACCGCGCTCGACACCTTGTTGACATTCTGGCCGCCGGGACCGGATGCTCGGACAAAGCTTTCCTCGATCTCGCCGTCATCGAGAAACAGGTGACAGTTAATCGGGATCAACATAGCGCTTCACGCCCGATGGCATGGTAGTGTAAGCGTGAGCGTCATTCAGATCGGGTCGCATCGTAACAGCCTGCCGGTTGAGCGGTGCGCCCTTGCGATTGTCAGGAGCCGAGAATGCCCAGTTTGAGTTTCACCGCACCGACCACGGTCGACGAGGCCATCAACGCCCTCGCCCGCGCCCCCGGCTTGGCAAAGCCGCTGGCTGGCGGAACCGATCTGTTGGTGCAGATGCGGTCGGGCCGCATGCGCCCCGAGGTGATCGTCGACATCAAGAGAATACCGGACCTGATCGGCATTCGCGAGACCGGCGACAGCTTTGTGATCGGCGCCGCCACTCCGGGGGTCATGCTGAGCGAGCACGAAGCTTTTTCCCGTGCCTGGCCGGGGATCGTCGAGGGCGTCGACCTGATCGGCTCGCAGCAGATCCAGGGGCGCGCCTCGCTCGTCGGCAATCTGTGCAACGCTTCGCCAGCTGCCGACAGCGTCCCGGCGATGATCTGCGCGCGTGCGGTCGCCGTCATTGCCGGCCCGGATGGCAAGCGCGAGGCGCCGGTCGAGGCGATCGTCGTCGGGCCTGGGCAGACGTCGCTCAAGAAGGGCGAGTTCATCGTCGAGTTTCGCGTGCCAAAGCCCAAGCCGCGGCAATCTGACGCCTATCTGCGCTTCATCCCGCGCACCGAGATGGATATCGCGGTCGTCGGTTGCGGCGTCAATGTCACTCTGGACGCGGCCGGCCTCTGCACCGATGCCCGCGTCGTGCTCGGCGCCGTGGCGCCGACCCAAGTCATCGTCGACGAGGCCGCCGAGGCGCTCAAAGGCCACCGGCTCGACGACGACACGCTTTCCCGGCTCGACGCCGCCGCGCAGCGAGCCTGCAAACCGATCAACGACAAGCGCGGCACGATCGAATACCGAACCAAGGTCGCCGGCGTCCTCGCACGACGGGCGGCCGCCATCGCATTTGAGCGCGCCGCCGGGCGCGTCGCGGGAGTCCACTAATGGCCAAACAACACGTATCGACGATCATCAACGGCGAGCCGGTCGAATTTCTCTGCGAGCCGCAGCAGACATTGCTCGATGTGCTGCGCGACGAATTGAACCTGACCGGCAGCAAGGAAGGCTGCAGCTCGGGCGATTGCGGCGCCTGCACCGTCATCGTCGACGGCAACATCGTCTGCTCGTGCCTGATGCTCGGCGCCGAGGCCGAAGGCCGCAAGATCACGACGATCGAGGGCGATCGCCGAGGGCGAGAAACTGCATCCGGTGCAGCAGAAATTCCTCGAGCACGCCGCGCTGCAATGCGGCTTCTGCACGCCCGGGTTCATCGTCGCAGCCAAGGCGTTGCTCGATCAGAATTTGAACCCGACCGAGGAAGAGACGCGCTATTGGCTCGCCGGCAATCTCTGCCGCTGCACCGGCTACGACAAGATCATCCGCGCCGTGCTCGACGCCGCCGCCGAGATGCGAGCGGGGGCGGCGCGATGAGCTATCTCGACAAGGAGTCCCTCAAGGTCGTCGGCACCCGGCCGATCCGCCCGGACGGCGTCGACAAGGTCACCGGCCGCGCCAATTTCGGCGCCGACATGACGATGCCGGGCATGCTGTGGGGCAAGATCAAGCGCAGCCCCCATGCCCATGCGCGCATCGTCTCGATCAATACCGACAAGGCGATGGCATTGCCGGGCGTCAAGGCTGTGACCACCCGCGCCGATTTCCCGCGACATCCCGCCGGATAAGCGCGTCATCGGCGCCGCGCCGGCACAATCTGTGGGACCTGTCGCGCAATTGCATGGCCAAGGGCAAGGCGCTTTACGAGGGCCATGCGGTCGCCGCGGTCGCCGCCATCTCCGCCGGCGATCGCCGAGCAGGCGCTCGACCTGATCGAGGTCGAGTACGAGGTCCTGCCGCACGTCATGGATGTCGAGGCGGCGATGGCGGCGGATGCGCCGGTGCTGCACGACGACATCTTCACCGCTGGGGTCGATCCCAAACCGACCAAGCCGTCGAACGTCGCCAAGATGGTCCGCTTTGCCAAGGGCGATGTCGAGGCCGGCTTCCGCGAAGCCGATGTCGTCATCGAGCGGCGCTATACGACAAAGCCCGTGCACCAGGCCTATATCGAGCCGCATGCCTGCGTCGTCGCGGTGGCGCCGGACGGGCAGACCACGATTTGGAGCTCGAGCCAGGGCCAGTTCATGGTCCGCGCCTATACCTCGCGCATCGTCGGCGCCGACATCGCCAACATCCGCGCGATCCCGGCCGAAATCGGCGGCGGCTTCGGCGGCAAGACGATCGTCTATCTCGAACCGGTCGCCTACATGCTGTCGAAGAAGTCGGGCCGGCCGGTCAAGATCGTGATGAGCCGCGAGGAGGTGTTCCGCGGCACCGGGCCGACCTCGGGCGCCGTCATCGAAGTCAAGCTCGGCGCCAAGAAGGACGGCCGGATCACCGCTGCGAAGACCGTGCTCAAATACCAGTCGGGCGCATTTCCAGGGCTCGCCGGTCCAGCAGGGCTGCATCTGCGGACTTGCGGTCTACGACCTGCCGAACGCCGAGACGATCGGCTACGATGTTCTCTGCAATCGCCCCAAGGTTGCCGCATACCGCGCGCCGGGCGCGCCGATCGGCTCGTTCGGGGTCGAAAGCTGCGTCGACGAGCTGGCTCGCGAGCTCGGCATCGACCCGCTCAGAATGCGCGAGATCAACGGCGCCAAGGACGGCAGCAAGGCGGCGCACGGCCCGACCTGGAACAACATCGGCTATATGAAGACGGTCGAGGCCGCGAAAGCGCACCCGCAGCTCAAGCGTGCCGCTCGGGCCCAACCAAGGCCGCGGCATCGCCTCGGGCTATTGGCACAATGCCGGCGGTGAATTCGAGCGCGGCAGTGCACGTCAACGAGGACGGCACGGTGACGGTGACCGAAGGCCATCCCGGACATCGGCGGCTCGCGCGCCTCGATGGCGATGATGGTAGCCGAGGTGCTCGGCGTTCCGTTCGAGAGGGTCCGCCCGGTTGTCGGCGACACGACGGCGATCGGCTTCAGCGCTTCGACCGGCGGCAGCCGCGTCACCTTTGCCGGCGGCATGGCGGTGACGCAGGCGGCGCAAAAGGTCGTCGAGGAGCTCAAGAAACGCGCCGCGGTCATGTGGGACATCAGCCCCGAGGCGGTCGAGTGGAAGGACGGCAAGGCGTTCCCGGCCGGCGCCAATGCCGGCAGCTTCGAGCCGCTCGATCTGGCTGCGATCGCCGCCAAATCGGCGCGCACCGGCGGCCCGATCAGCGCCGAGGTGCAGATCAACGCGCAAGGCCAGGCGCCGGGCTTCACGACCCATATCTGCGATGTCGAGGTCGACAAGGAGACCGGCCACGTCAAGATCCTGCGCTACACCGCGATCCAGGATGTCGGCCGCGCGATCCACCCCTCCTATGTCGAGGGGCAGATGCAGGGCGGGGTGGCGCAAGGGGTTGGCTGGGCGCTCAGCGAGGAATACATCTACGACAAGGATGGCCGGCTCGAAAATCCGGGTTTCCTCGACTATCGCGTGCCCGTCGCCTCGGACATGCCGATGATCGACACGGTCATGATCGAAGTCCCGAACCCGCGCCACCCGTTTGGCGCCCGCGGTGTTGGCGAAGTGCCGATCGTGCCGCCGATGGCGGCGGTCGCCAACGCGATCGCCGACGCCACCGGCATCCGCCTGCGCGACCTGCCGATGTCGCCGCCGCGACTGCTGGCGGCTATAGAGGAATCGGAGCCGATGCGCGCCGCAGCAGAATAGGGAATCATCACACCGTCATTCCCGCGAAAGCGGGAATCCAGAAGCGGCGCGTTCCATCGTACGCCCTGGGCCCCCGCTTTCGCGAGGGCGACGAAAGAGCAGGAGAAGGTTCGCATGACGTATATGCCGAAGGAATTGCAGAAGGTCGTCGGGACCCGTCCGATCCGCCCGGACGGGGTCGACAAGGTCACCGGCCGCGCCAATTTCGGCGCCGACATGGTCATGCCGGGTATGTTGTGGGGCAAGGTCAAGCGCAGCCCGCATGCCCATGCCCGCATCATGTCGATCAATATCGAGAAGGCGCTGAGGCATTGCCCGGCGTCAAGGCGATCGTGACCGCCGATGATTTCCCGCCGATCGCGTCGGAGGAGGCGTTTGTCGGCGAGGGGCCGATGAATTTCCGCGACCTGTCGCGCAACTGCATGGCGCGCGACAAGGTGCTCTACGACGGCCACGCGGTCGCCGCGGTCGCCGCGACCTCGCCCTCGATTGCCGAGGAAGCCTGCGAGCTGATCGAGGTCGAATACCACGTGCTGCCCTACGTGATCGATGTCGAAGAGGCGATGAAGCCAGATGCGCCTCTGCTGCATGACGATCTCTTCACTCAGGGGGTCGACCCCAAGCCGACGCACGCCTCCAACATCGCCAAGGTTGTCGCTTTTTCGAAAGGCGACATCGACGCCGGCTTCCGCGACGCCGATGTCGTGATCGAGCGCCGCTATTCGAACGCGCCGGTGCATCAGGCCTATATCGAGCCGCATGCCTGCGTGGTGTCGTTCGCAGCCGACAAGCAATGTACGATCTGGAGCTCGAGCCAGGGCCAGTTCATGGTGCGCGCCTATTGCGCCAAATTGCTCGGCATCGACATCTCCGACATCCGGGCGATCCCGGCCGAGATCGGCGGCGGGTTCGGCGGCAAGACCCTCGTTTACCTCGAACCGGTCGCACTGGCGCTGGCGAAGAAAACCGGCCGGCCGGTCAAGATGGTTATGAGCCGCGAGGAAGTGTTCCGCGGCACCGGCCCGGCGGCGGGCGCCGTCGTCGAGGTCAAGCTCGGCGCCAAGCGGGACGGCACGCTGACCGCCGGTGAGGTCGTGCTCAAATACCAAGCCGGCGCCTTCCCGGGCTCGCCCGTGGGCCCGGGCTGCATGTGCGCCTTCGCGATGTACGACATCCCGAACGCCAAGGTCACCGGCTACGATGTCGTCTCCAATCGGCCGAAGGTCGCCGCCTATCGCGCGCCCGGCGCGCCGAATTCGTCCTACGGCGTCGAGAGCTGCCTCCACGAACTGGCAGACCAGCTGGGCATCGACCCGCTGACGTTGCGCGAAAAGAACGCGGCCAAGGACGGCGTCAAGGCGGTGCACGGCCCGACCTGGCAGAACATCGGCTACGCGCTGACCGTCGAAGCCGCCAAGAACCACTCGCACCTGAAAGAGCCGCTCGGGCCCAACCAGGGCCGCGGCATCGCTTCCGGCTTCTGGTTCAACATCGGCGGCGAGTCGAGCGCCGCCTGCCACATCAACGAGGACGGCACCGCGGTCGTCGTGGTCGGCAACTCCCGATATCGGCGGCTCGCGCGCCTCGATGGCGATGATGGCGGCCGAGATCCTGGGCATCCCGGTCGAACGCGTCCGGCCGATCATCGCCGACACCAGCTCGATCGGCTTCTCGTTCCTGACCGGCGGCAGCCGCGTCACCTTCGCGACCGGCATGGCCACGACCCAAGCCGCCGAAAAGGTCGTAGAACGAGCTGAAGCAGCGCGCCGCGATGATCTGGGACATCCCCGCCGACGCGGTCGAATGGAAGGACGGCAAGGCCTACCCCGCCGGCCCCAACGCCGGCAGCTTCGAGCCGTTGCCGTTGGCCGAGATCGCGCTCAAATCAGGCCGGACCGGTGGTCCGATCAGCGCCGAGGTGTCGATCAACGCGCAGGGCGCCGGTCCCGGCTTTGCGACGCATATTTGCGATGTCGAGGTCGACAAGGAGACCGGCCAGGTCAAGATCCTGCGCTACACGGCAGTCCAGGATGTCGGCCGCGCCATCCACCCCTCCTATGTCGAGGGCCAAATCCAGGGCGGCGTGACCCAGGGTATCGGCTGGGCCCTCAATGAGGAGTACATCTACGACAAGAACGGCCGCCTCGATAACCCGGGTTTCCTCGACTACCGCGTGCCGGTCGCTTCCGACCTGCCGATGATCGAAGCGGTCATGGTCGAGAACCCGAACCCGCGCCACCCGTTTGGCGCACGCGGGGTCGGCGAGGTGCCGATCGTGCCGCCGATGGCGGCAGTCGCCAATGCGATCGCCGACGCGATCGGCGTGCGCATGCGCGACCTGCCGATGTCGCCGCCGCGGCTGCGCGCCGCAATCGACGCACAGGAGCCGATACGCGAAGGCGGCGGCGGAATAGCGATGCCGCGCGTCCACTTCTCGGGCCAGGCCGCCCGCCGGTTCACCGGCGGCGCGACCGAGCTCGAGGTGGAGGCGAACAATTTCCGGCGGATGGTCTTGGAGCTCGACCGCCGCTTCCCCGGCCTCGGCCGCCAGATCGACGAGAGTATGGCGGTGGCGATCGACGGCGAGATCTTCCAGGACGCCTACCTCGTCCCGCTCAACCCCGACAGCGAAATCTACCTGATCCCCAAAATCGGCGGCGGCTGAGCCCTTCGACAATTGCTCCGCGGAGCAAAAGACCAGCCCAGGTTCGCCCGCGTTAATTTTGAAATCGGCCTGCATTAGTCGAGCTTCCGTCTTTGCGAACACGCAAGCCACTGATTTAGCGGATAATTAACGCTAGCGAGGGTGTCTACTGGGTACGCGAGAGGCCGAGGAGGTCGCGGGCCCGTTGTTGGACGGGGGTCGGCCGGCGATCAGGGTGAAGGGTTGCTCGGGGCGATGGCGGTCACCAGGGTGTTTCGGGTGAGGGTGGCGAGATCGTCGAGAAGGGTTCGGAAGCTGTGGACTGGGAGGCCGTCCTCGGTTCGGCCAGTGGTTTGCTTGGTAATGGCGGCGGGGGAGCGCTCGGCTTTGGCGACGACGCTGGAGCGTTGCGCTTCGGCGGCATCCTTGTCGGTGTCGTCGTAGAGCATCGGCGCCAGGCGCTGGCGCATGTGCCACTCCAGGTAGTAGGCGAGCATGCACAGAAACACGTGGGCGCGCACGCGATCGGCCAGCCAGTGATAGACCGGCCTGATCTGGAGATCGACGGTCTTGATGCAGCGAAAGGCGCGCTCCACCAGGCTCAGGGATTTGTAGCTGCGCACCGTGGCAGTGTCGTCGAGAGCGGCGGCGGGCAGGCTGGTGCGCACGACGTAGAGGCCGTCGAGCGCTGCCTCCGCGGTGATCTCGTCGGTCTTGCGGGCGAAGCTGAAGCGGGTATCGGTAATGTCGAGGGTGAAGTGCTTTGCCATCTTGTGCTTGTCGAGCACGGCGCCGATCTCGAGGCCGATTTCAGCTTTGCCGCGCAGCGGCTGGCGCTTGCGGGCCACGGCGGCGGCGATGCGGGCGAGGTCGCGCTCGGTGGCGGCGAGTAGATCCTCGCGTTTGCGGGCGCGCTCGCCGGCGAGCGCGCGGTTGCGGCAGACGATCAGCCGCTCGCCCGGAAACTCGGGAGAGGTGATGCCGGCCATGTCGCGGTCGTCAAACAGCGACATCTGCAGAGCGCCGCCCTCGAGCAGCGCCTTGATTGCCGGGGCGCGCAAGGCGGTGATCCAGTCGAGCCCGGCCGCTTTGAGGTCCTCGGTGATCCGCGCCTGGGTGATCATGCCGCGGTCGCCGACCAGGACGACATGGTCGAGAGCGAAGCGCTCCTTCAGCTTGGTCACCTGACTGGTTAGGGTCGTCGGGTCTGCGGTGCTGCCGGCGAAGACTTCGATTGCCACCGGACAGCCGTCAGCGGGCACAGAGCAGGCCATAGACGATTTGCAGTTTGCCGCGTTTGCCGTCACGGCTGTAGCCGAATTGGGCGATCGGACAGCAGCGCCCTTCCAAGTAGCTTGACGATACGTCGTAGAGCACCAGTGTGCCGCCGCTGAGATGGCGTTTGGCGAGGGCCGCCTCGATTGCCGGCTGGCGGACCGCCAGCCAGTCGAGTGCGCTATAGAGCTCGTCCTCGTCGACCACCCCGAGAGCGAGCTGCTCGCCAAGGCTGGAGGTCGCCGTGTCCGGCGACAGCGCCCGGGCGGCGGCAAGCTTGGAACCAGGATCGAGGATGCGGCTAATGGCCAGGGCCAAGACGAGGTCGCGACAGCGATTGCCGTCTGGGCCGAGCAGCCGATCGAGGCCGATCCTGCGCGCCGTGCCGAGGGCCGCGTCGACATGACCATGCGGCAACGAGCGCAGGATGGTAATGGCATCCTGGTCCTGGGGAATGACGGTGCCGCCTTTGAGCAGTGCCTTGAAGCCGGCGATCCGCTCGTGCGGCCAGTCGGAGAGGTTCAACAGGGTGCGCTTCTTGACCTTACCAGCCGCGCGGTAGCTCTCGCGCAACAGGATGGCCGGGGGCGAGTCGCGATTGGGGACGGCTTCGATATACATGGGAACATCATAGCGATGCTCTCCAGCTTATGGGAAACACAAATCATAATATTACATGGCTACGATTCACCAACACAAACTAAAATTATGTCGCCATATCAATACGCTTGATAGCAGAGAAAGAGGGAAGCTCCGATTAGTAGGTCGGCGCGCCGTGCGCGTTGCCTTATTCTTGATCACCCTGTTTCCCCCGAAACCAGGTTAAGGATCACTTCGAGCGTCTCCGGCGTTTGTCACCGCTACAGTTGAGAATGGCGGGAGCAGCGGTGATGGTCGAGGCGGTCTGGGGACGTTTGCTCCCGATCAGTCGACGCCATCAGCGCGAGCCGGGGCAATGGCTTCGATGGCTCCTCCGCGTTGTCGCGATGCTGCGCTGGGCCGCGGCGCTCGCAGTATGTTTTCTGCTGGGCTGGGGGATCACGACCGAGGTCCGGACCTCATACCTGCAATCACGTTTGTTGTCGCGCTGGGCCGCGGAAATGAAATTCACGGTTCAACCTGGCTCGAGCGAAAACATCCGCTTTCCCAAATCGGGGCCTTATGACGAGCGGCTCGGCTATGCGCAGCTGCCGTCGTTTATCGAAGCCCTGAATGCCCACCACTTCGCCGTCGCGCGGCAAGCGCGCTGGTCGCCGCCGCTAGAGCGGTTTGTCGACCAGGGGGGGTACCCGATCTACGGCGAGAAATCGCGGGCCGGGGTGAAACTGTTCGACCGCGATCAGAACCCGGTTTACCAGGCGAGCTATCCGGAACGGGCTTACAAGGATTTCTCCTCGATCCCGCCGCTCGTGGTCGACAGCCTGCTGTTCATCGAGGATCACGACCTTCTCGATCTGCAAGACCCGGAGCGCAATCCAGCTGTCGAATGGGGCCGGTTCATGCTCGCCGTGGCGGGACGGATCGCCAGCGTCGTAGATCGCCGCTTCAGGGAAGGCGGCGCCAGCACGCTCGCGACCCAGATCGAAAAGTTTCGTCATTCGCCGGGCGGCCGCACACCCGGCATCGCCGAAAAATTCCGTCAAATGGTTACAGCCTCGGCGCGCGCCTATCGCAACGGCCCGCAGACGGCTGCAGCCCGGCGCGACATCGTGACGACCTATCTCGATTTCGACGCCGCTCGGATCGCGGCCCGGCTACGGCGAAATCATCGGCGTCCCGGAGGCCCTGTGGATCTGGTATGGCACCGATCTGGCCGAGGCGAACCGGGTGCTGACCACACCGGCCACAACCAAGGCCCAATTGGCGCGCAAGGGCGAGGTTTATCGGCAAATCCTCGGACTGCTGCTCGCCAACCGGCGGCCGGCCTATTACCTGAATGGCGACGGAGCTGCCCTTGCAGCCTTGACTGACGGATATCTGCGCCTGCTGGCGGGCGCGGGGATCATCGACCCGGCGCTGCGCAACGCCGCACTCACGGCCAAGCTACATTTCCGCACCGAGCTGCCGTCTCCGGCGGCGGTGTCCTTCGTCGGAAACAAGGCGACCGACCGCCTGCGGGCCGAGCTGATGACCTTGCTTCAACTGCCTGATCTCTACGCGTTAGACCGGCTCGATTTGACGGGGTATGGGACGGTCGATACCGCCTCCCAGAAACGCGTCACGGATGTGCTGGAGCGGCTCGGCGATCCCGCTTACGTCAGATCGCTGGGGCTCGTGGGGCACGATCTGCTCGGTGCAGAAAAGCCGGGCAGGCTTGCTTGGAGTGTTGTGCTTTATGAGCGCGGTGCCGAGCGCAACTACCTGCGCGTCCACGCGGACAGTTTAAACTCGCCCTTCGACATCAATTCCGGAGCAAAGCTGATCCTCGGCTCGACGGCCAAATTGCGCACCCTCGTCACCTATCTGAATATCGTCGACGAATTGCACCGCAAACTGAAGTCGCTGCCGAGGCGCGATCTGGTGGCGATGGCGGCCGCAAAGGTCGACCCGATTACCGCGTGGGCGGCGGGCTATCTCGGCAAGGCGGGTGATCACGGGCTTCAGCCAATGATCGACGCGGCGATGCAACGCCAATATTCAGGCAGTCCTTCGGCATTCTTCACCGGCGGCGGGGTGCACGCCTTCGCCAATTTCGAGAAATGGGAGGACCATTCCAATCCGACCGTGCTCGAGGCGTTCGAGCACTCGATCAACAATTCCTTTATCCGCATCATGCGCGACATCGTCCTCTACTACCAGGCGCAGAGCGGGATAAGCGCAGAGAAGCTTCTGTCGGACGGCGACGACCCAAACCGGGAAGCGTTTCTGCGGCGGTTCGCCGACCAGGAGGGACGCCGCTATCTCGGCCGGTTCTGGAACGACTACAAGGGTCTGACACCGCAAGAGGCGCTGGACAAGCTGGCCCGCCGGACGCGGCCCGTAGCGCGACGGCTCTCGGTTGTCTACCTCACCGCGCGGCCCGAGGCGAGCCGGGCCGAGCTCGGCGACTTTCTCGCGCACCACTTGCCGCCCTCATCGGTCGATAACGACGAGCTCTGGGATTTGTGGAGGGAGTATGGGCCCGGCCGCTTTTCGCTACAGGACCGGGGTTATATCGCGGGAATTCATCCGCTGGAGCTGTGGCTCGTCGCCTATCTCCAGGATCATCCGAACGCGCCGCGCGACGAGGTCGTCGAGGCGAGCACGGATGTGCGGCAAGACGTCTATGGCTGGCTGTTCAAGAGCCGCAACATGCACAAGCAGAACACGCGCATCCGCATGCTGCTCGAGGAGGACGCTTTCGATCGGATCCTGCAGGATTGGCGGCGGCAGGGCTATCCTTTCGGGCATCTGGTCTCCTCATACGGCAGCGCCATCGGCAGCTCGGGCGACCGGCCGGACGCTCTCGCCGATCTGATGGGCATCATTCTCGATGACGGTGTGCGGCAGCCGAATGTCGACCTGCAGCGCCTGCATTTCGCTGCGGATACGCCCTATGAGACCGATATGACGCTCAAGCCCGAGCCGCAGCGGGTCATGGCTCCCGAGATCGCCAAGACCCTACGCCAGGCGCTGATGGGCGTTGTCATAGAAGGGACCGCCACCCGTTTGCGCGGCGCTTACCACGCGCCGAACGGAGCCCTGCTGCCGGTCGGCGGCAAAACCGGCACCGGCGACAATCGCCTGGACCGCTTTGGCCGCGGCGGCCGGTTGATCTCACAGCGCATCGTCGACCGTACCGCCACCTTTGTGTTCTTCCTCGGTGATCGCTTCTTCGGCACGATCACCGCTTATGTACCGGGCAGGATCGCCGGCACCTACCATTTCACCAGCGCTCTGGCCGTGCAACTGCTCAAAGCCCTCGAACCGCAGCTTGAACCGCTCCTCGATGAACCGGCGAGCGAAGCTGCGCCGGTACCGATCACCGAGGCTTGGCCCGCCGCTACCGGGCTAAGGAAGAGCCGCGAAAGCAGCGCCGACTGACGGTTACGACCGGGCGACGGTTTTCAACAGGTCGACTTTGCGGTTCAGCGCCATCACCAGACCGTCGACGCCCTGGCGCTGCAGGATTGAATGGAACTCCGATCGATGCACCGCCAGCTGGCTGATTGTGCCGTCGAGGTACACATCGGCAATCTGCCAAGAGCCCTGCTCTTGGCGCATCAGATAATCGAGCCTCGTCGTCTCGCCATTCGATTTGACGATCTTCGTTTGTACCGTGATGTCTCCGCCCGTTGGCCGCTCGCCGGTGACTTCCAGTTGTTGTCCCGAATAGCTACCGAACTGATCGGCATAAGTGGCGGTGACATAGTGCGCAAACGCCGCTTCCAGCTGTCGCTGCTCCGCCGGAGAGAGGGTCTCCCAGGCCGGGCCGACGGCTAGCCGGGTCATCAAGGGGATGTCGAAGGTACGGTCGACCACCGGCACCAGCTTCGCGTAACGCCCGCTTTCCCCGAGCACTCGACCTTCCTGCATGTTGCCAAGCAAAACACTGTAGAAGTTTCGCATTGTGTCCTCGGGATTAGAAACCCCCGCCGATCCGGCCGTGATGAGGCCCACAGCAGCAAACATTGCGAGGCAAAGGCTTACGGCTTTAACTCGCCAGGCATATCGCAAATTTCGCTCGCTCATTCCTCGTCTCCTCAAGAACTTGCACGACCCCGCTCCGCTGACCCAGAGGGCACAGCATCACACGCAATTTTGATTTTTTGTCCCCTGATACCGTCACGGCTCGTCAGATGAAGAGTTGGGGCGAGTTATCATCGGATGCAACCGTTTTGGGCAAAGCTGCCTCTCATTACGAAAGAGATCCGCTGCCGTGGTAAGAAGATCAAACACTTGCTTCAAGATTGATCTGTCGATTGCCCTAAGAATGCCAGTTCCGATTGCCCAGAGGCATGTCGCCGGCCGCTGAATAGTGCGTTGAACTTCAACTTTTTGGATTCGGGCGGGACCTCTGAGATGGATAATTGAACGATCCCCCTTGGATCATGTTTATCACCGAAGGAGGGACTTGATCAGGAGGTGATCGATGCGAACACTGGCAACAGCAGCGGTTGTCGGGCTCGGATTGCTCGCGGGAACGGCGGCGACCGGGCATGCCCAGTACTACAATTATAACACCTATACGTGGTCCCCCTACAATTATCCAGGGTATCAGACCAGCATTTCTGGCAATCCATGGTACTATTCCTACCCTCGGTATGGCTACGCCTACAACTACCCGACTTACAACTACTATGCCGGATCAGCTTTCCCGGCCCCGAAGGCGTATTGGGATCCCTACGTCGCCTTACGTCCCTATTCGGACAACGCCGGTCCGAAAGCCAGCGGCCACGGCAGTCCATAGTCTCGATTACCGCTGAGTGATTGCTCGGGCGGGCCGTCGGCAAGCGGCCCGCCCGAGCCATGGCGCTCCGGTCCAAAGCTGGCCCGATCCTGGGCGGCCTCAAAATTTACTGCGGTTGCTCGCTTCATCGGGCCGGCGTTCTGCGTTATTGATGGCCCGGGGAAACGTGCGGGAAGGTCATGGCGGCAAACCAGCGGATCGAAGATTATGCGCTGATCAGCAATTGCGCTACCGCGGCGCTGGTCGGGCGCAACGGATCCATCGACTGGCTCTGTCTTCCGCGGTTTGATTCGGCAGCCTGTTTTGCTGCGCTTCTCGGCGAGCCCGAGCACGGGCGGTGGATGATTGCGCCAGCGGACGCCCCCCACCGAGTTCGATCGTCGTTATCTGAACGGCTCGCTAATTCTCGTGACAATGTTCGAGACGGCCGGCGGTGCGGTTGAGGTGGTCGATTTTATCGCGCTGCGGCACGGGCTCTCCGACATCGTCCGGCTGGTCCGGGGCTTGCGCGGTCGTGTCCCAATGCAGACCGAGTTCATTCTGCGCTTCGATTACGGCGCTGTGGTGCCGTGGGTCGAGCGGCTCCCGGATAGCGGGATATCGGCCATCGGCGGTCCCGAGAGAGTGGTCTTGCGCACGCCAGTGGAACTTCACGGCGAGGATCTGAAGACTGTCGGTGAATTCGACGTCAACGCCGGTGAGACGATCCCTTTCGTGATGAGCTATGGGCCATCGCATCTTCCGCGGCCGCAGCCCATCGATGCAGAGCAGGCTTTGCGCAGGGTCGAGACTTTTTGGCGGCGATGGTCGTCACGGTGCTGTCCCGCCGGTCCTTGGACCGATGCCGTCAAGGGCTCGCTGGTCACGCTGAAGGGCCTGATCTTCAGCGCAACGGGCGGAATTGTCGCGGCGCCGACCACGTCGCTGCCGGAGCAGATCGGCGGCTCGCGCAATTGGGATTACCGCTACTGCTGGCTGCGCGACACCACCTTCACCTTGCTGGCCTTGATGCACGGGGGTTTTTACGACGAGGCCCGGGCATGGCGGGATTGGTTGCTCAGAGCCGTCGCAGGCAGCCCTGACCAACTGCAGATCATGTATGGGCTTGGCGGCGAGCGTAGGTTGGCGGAGTGGGAGGTGCCATGGCTGTCGGGCTATGAGGGCTCGCGACCGGTGCGGGTCGGCAATGCCGCCGTCAAGCAGACACAGCTCGATGTATATGGCGAGGTCCTCGACGCGCTCTACCATGCCCACTGCCATGGTCTGCCGACGGTCGATCGCGCGGTCGCGATCGGCCGCACCCTTCTCGGTCACTTGGCGCGAATCTGGCGTCAACCCGATGAAGGCATCTGGGAGATACGCGGGCCGCCGCAGCACTTCACACATTCGAAGGTAATGGCGTGGGTTGCCTTCGACCGCACCGTCAAAATTGTGGAGCAAGTCGGCGAGCACACCGGCGGCGACGGTCCGATCGAAGGGTTGCGGCGGATACGTGACGACATCCATCAGGATGTCTGCCGGCGTGGTTTCGATCCGGATCTCGGCAGCTTCGTCCAGGCTTATGGGTCAAAGTCGCTCGACGCGAGCCTGCTGCTGCTTCCGCTCGTCGGCTTCCTGCCTCCGACCGACCCGCGCATCGTCGGAACGGTGAAGGCAATCGAGCAGCGCCTCGTCGTCGACGGTTTCGTCATGCGGTACGATACCGGAGAGCTAGTCGACGGCCTGCCTCCCGGGGAAGGGGCCTTTCTGGCCTGCAGCTTTTGGCTCGCGGACAACTATGTCCTGCAAGGACGCCTCGACGAGGCCCGCGAGCTTTTCGAGCGTCTGCTTTCTTTGCGCAACGATGTGGGTCTGCTTGCAGAGGAGTACGACCCGCGCCTCTCTCGCCAAGTCGGCAATTTCCCGCAGGCCTTCTCGCACGTCGCGCTGGTCAACACCGCCTACAACCTGACCCGCGCACAGGGGCCCGCGCAACAGCGCGCGGACCGCCGCAAGGCGAGGCGCCACCTCACCTCATAGCGATCCGCTTGAAGCGCGTACCGAAAGGGGCCCTCACCCGTCTCGCTGCGCTCGCTGCCCTCTCCCGCGGTGCAGGAGAGGGGCTGCATAGGTGCGCATGGCAGTCATGTATCCCGGCCCTTGCCGGGGAAGCGAATTGTCACTGCGCGCGAAATTCTTTGCCGTGTCCGGTGAGCTTTTGGCCGGGCAGATAGACCCCTTTGCTGTCGTCTTCGATCACTCGGCCAATGACCTGGGCGCGGCGGCCGCGGCGCTGCAGAATGGAGAGCGTGGCGGCGCGATCCCGTTCGGCGACAAGGACACAAAAGCCGACCCCCATGTTGTAGACCTCGAACAGTTCTGCATTGCCGACCGCCCCGCATTGCTGAATTAAGCTGAAAACCGGCGGGGTTGGCGGCATATCGTCGATCTCAAATCCGACCTTCGCGTCGACACGGGGGAGGTTCAGCAAGCCGTCGCCGGTGATGTTGATCAGCGCCTTTACGGTCGGGACCTGTTGGAGAATATCGAGGATTTCGGAAACGTAGATAAAGGTCGGACGAAGCAGTTCCTCGCCCAAAGAATTGCCGAGTTCAGGGAAGACATGGTCGATCGGCAACTTGGCGCGTTCGAAGAATGCCTGGCGGGCCAGCGTTAAACCGTTGCTATGGATGCCATTGCTTTCGAGGCCGATAATGACGTCACCGGGTACCAGATCGCGTCCGGTGATGATCCGGTCGAGCGGCACGACACCGACCGCCATGCCGATCAGATCGAACCCCCGGATCACGTCCTTGAGTTGGGAGATTTCGCCCCCCGAAATCGAAATTCCGGCCTGCTTTGCTCCGGCGGCGAGGCCGACGGCCAGCGCGCCCAGCATGTCCGCGTCGGCATTTTCGACGGCGATGTAATCGACCATCGAAATCGGCCGCGCGCCGACGCAGATCACGTCATTGACGTTCATCGCGACGCAATCGATGCCGATCGTGTCGTATCGCCCCGCCATTTGCGCGATAATGGTTTTCGACCCGACCCCATCGGTGCAAATCGCCAGACCGATGCCACCGATGTCGATGACATTGGCAAAATAGCCGATATCCAGCTTGACGGCCCCGAGAGCACCCGTCGCCGGCCAAGTCTGCTTGATGCTGGCAATGATCTTCTGGAGCCCGGATTGCGCCGCGGCGGTGTCGACCCCGGCGGTCTTGTAGCGGTGGTCTTCGGGCTTCATGGCGCTGCTCCGCAGGCTCTCCTGGTATGCGCGATTAGACCTGTGGCGGCAGCCCGCGTAAACTGGCTGACAAACAATGCGGAGGATGATCCATGGCCACACCGGAACTGCGCCCGCTTGGCAAGGCGCTCGGCACCGAGGCGCTCGGTATCGATCTGGCCAAGCTTGACGACCGATATCTTTGCTTGGATCCAGCAGGCTTTTGCCGACCATCCGGTGCTGGTCTTCCGCAACCAGCACCTTGGCGCCGGCGACATCGCCGCGTTCGGACGCCGGTTCGGCACTCCGCGCATTCACTCGCTCGTCGGCTATCGCCATGAGGAGCATCCCGAAGTGTCGTGGCTGCGCAATGTCGACGCGGACGGCAACATCGACTGGTATGGGGTCAAGCGCGCGACCGACTGGCACACCAACTCGACCTATGAGGAGGTGCCGCCGCTGCTTGCCATGCTGCATGCGCTGGAAATCCCGGCAACGAAGGGCGGCACGATGTTTGCCGATATGTGCGCGGCCTACGATGCGCTGCCGCAGGCGATGAAGGACCGCCTCGCTGGCCTCGTCGGACTGCACGGCCGCACCGACGGCCCCGCCGGCGCGCGGCTCTACGATCCGGAAGAGGAAATGCGCCGGACCGACAAGAAATATGAGGAGCAACCGCGCCCGGCGGTGATCAACCATCCCGTGACTGGCCGACCGATCCTGTTCGTCAACCCGATGCACACGCACGGCTTCGAGGGGATGGGGCGCGAAGAGGCCTGGCAGCTGATCGAGGAGCTCGCCGCGCACGCGACGCAGGAACGCTTCACCTATTATCATTCCTGGCAGATCGGCGATCTGCTGATATGGGACGAGCGGGCGACGATGCACCGCGGCGCCGGCGACTACCACCCCGAAGAGCGCCGCGTCATGTTGCGCACGATTGTCTATCCGAACTGAAAGGCTCCTAGTGGCGGGGTCGACAGAGGTGCGGGGCGTCGAGACCCACTCCGACCAGATGGCCGAATAGCCTCGCGAGCTGCCGGCGGTGGGCCTCGGGCAAGGGGGGCTTGAGGAGCGAAGCGATATTGGCGCGCAGATGGCTCCGGGTCGCCAGTGCCGAACAGCACGACATCGACGCAGGGATCGTGCCGCACAAAACGACAGGCGGCATCGGGCACGGTGCCCGCGCCCCCGTCGTGAATCAAAAAGCGGTTGCTGAGCAGAACGGCGCCTTGATGCAGATCACGACCTCCTCGCGCCGCACCGATTTGATCGCCTTGCCGAGCACCTCCTCGGTGCCGACGCCGCGGCGGTATCGAACAGATTGACCCCGAGCTCGATTGCCTGCCGAATAATCGCGATCGCGTCGGCCTCGGTCTTGCTTGCGCTAGCCCCAGCTGGCTGAATCCGCCGCAACCGGACCGAGGTGTACATCGCGCACAGCGCAGCCCCGCTCGACGGGGGATTGTCGAGAGCTGCAAAAATACGCAATGTTGCCGACCCGCACCTTGCCGCGCGTCGAGGAGACCACACGAGCATGAGGATCGATCAAGCCGTCAATATTGAAGACCTGCACCGCATGGCAAAGCGGCGGCTGCCGAAGATCGCCTTCGATTTCATTGAAGGCGGGCTGGAGGACGAACGCGGCCTCGAAACCAATACCTCGGCCTTTCACAAGCACAAATTATTACCGCGTTATCTGGTCGATGTGTCGAAGCGCGACCAGACAAAGGCCATCTTCGGCCAGACGTTTTCGAGCCCGTTCGGCATCTCGCCGACCGGCGGGGCGGGGCTGTTCCGCCACCATGCCGACTTGATGCTGGCCGAGGCCGCACGGGACGCAAATATTCCTTACATTATGTCGGGCGCCAGCAACCACACGATCGAAGAGGCCGCTAAGATCGCGCCGAATAACCATTGGTACCAGCTTTATGCAGCGCGCGATCATGCAGTCAACGCCGATTTGATTAAACGCACAGCCGATGCCGGGCTCGGCGGGCTGGTATTGACCGTCGACACCCCGGTCGGCTCGAAGCGCGAGCGCAACATTCGCAACGGCTTTGCCAATATCCGGGGCGGTCTGTTCCAGGCGTTGAGCCTCAAGCCCGCGATCCTCGCCGAGGCGCTGACTCATCCCGGCTGGATCGTCGAATATTTCAAGCGCGGCGGCGGCACGCCGATGTTGGGCAATTGGGAGCCCTACGCGCCACCGGGTTCGAGTGCCGAAGAGGTTTACAAACACTCCAGCTCGTTGCGCCCGTTTAATGCGCAGACCTGGCGCGATCTGGAAACTTACCGAAAGCTGTTCCCGCGTGCCCTTGTCATAAAGGGCATAATGAGCCCGGCCGACGCATTGCGGGCGATCGACGTCGGTTGCGACGGCATCATGGTGTCCAATCACGGGGGGCGCCAGCTCGACCAAGCACCGGGGTCGCTCGATGTGCTGCCGGCAATAAAGGCGGCGGTCGGCGACAAGCTGATCCTGCTCCTCGACAGTGGAGTCCGCCGCGGAGCGGATATCCTGATCGCGCTCTGTCTCGGCGCCGATTTCTGCTTCATGGGGCGCCCGACGTTATACGGAGCCGCCGCCGGCGGGCTGCCCGGCGTCAAAAAGGCGATCGAGATTTTCGTCAACGAGATCGATCTGGTCATGGGCCAGATCGGCTGCCCCAGTCTCGATCAGCTCGGCCCCGATTTTCTGTGGCGCGAAGACTGGGCGCGCAACGTCTGACCCTGAGAGATCACCAAACCATGAACCTTGACCAAGCCGTCAATATCGAAGACCTGCACCGGATGGCGAAGCGCAAGTTGCCGCGCATCATCTTCGACTATATCGAGGGCGGGGTGGAGGACGAACGCGGTCTCGCGCGCAACGAAGCCGCGTTCCACAAGCACCGGCTCTTGCCGCGCTATCTGGTCGACGTCTCCAAACGCGACCAATCCACGACCGTGTTCGGCCGCACCTACTCCAGCCCGTTCGGCATCTCGCCGACGGGCGGCGTCGGCCTCTACCGGCGGGAAGGCGAGGTGATGCTGGCCGAAGCCGCGGCGGCGGCCAACATTCCGTACATCATGTCGGGGGGCAGCAACGCTTCGATGGAGGACGCGCTGCGGGTCGCCCCGAACAACGTCTGGTTCCAACTTTATGCGGCCAAAGACCGCAACATTACGGATGGACTGATCGGGCGGGCGCGAGACGGCGGCGCGGGCGCGCTGGTACTGACCGTCGATGTCCCCGTGCATCCGAAGCGCGAACGAAACTACCGGAACGGATTTTCCCGAATCCGCGGCGGCGGCGTCTTGGAATCTCTGAAGCTGAAGCCGTCGATTCTGTTGGAGGCCGATGACCCATCCCGCCTGGGTCATCGAATATATGCGGCTCGGCGGGGCGCCGACGCTCGGGAATTGGGCGCCGCACGCCCCCAATGGCGCGAGCACCTCGGACGTCATCGCTCTCGGCCGCAGCCAGACCCCGGCTTCGGCGCAGACCTGGCGGGACCTCGAGCGGTACCGGCGCCTCTTTCCGCGCGCCCTCGTCGTCAAAGGCATCCTGAACCCGGCCGACGCGGTTCGCGCCGCGGAAATCGGGGTCGACGGCATCATCGTCTCGAACCATGGCGGCCGCCAACTCGACCAGGCGCCGGCCTCGCTCGAGGCCTTGCCGGCGATCAAGGCGGCGGTCGGCGACAAGGTGACCGTGATGCTCGACAGCGGCGTGCGGCGCGGCGCCGATATCCTGATCGCCTTTTGCCTCGGCGCACAGTTCGTGTTTTTCGGCCGGCCCACCCTCTACGGCGCCATCGTCGGCGGCGTACCCGGCGTCAACAAGGTGGTCGACATCTTCCGCAGCGAGATCGACCTCGTGATGGCCCAGATCGGCTGCCCGAGCCTCGACCAGCTCGGCCCCGACTTCCTGTGGCGCGAGGATTGGACGCAGAACCGCTGATGGCGGCTCCTCGGGTCAGCTGCCGGCGACTGCGCCCGGCCGGCTGGGCGATGGCCGGACCCGGCCTGCCGAGCTGGCTATCGATCTCGTCGATCGTGCGGCCGCGCGTCTCCATGGCAATCAGCCAGAACGCCAAGGCGCCCAGCACGTACCAGGAAGCGAAATAATTGAAGCCGGGGATCAGCGCGTCGAGGGTCGCCTGAGGGTTGACAAGGTTCGACGAGCCGGCGATCAGCGCCAACCCGGCGGGCCCGATGAACTTGCCGAGATTGCCGACGCCGTAGACAAACCCCATGCCGCTGCCGCGCAGCCGGGCCGGCCACAACTCGCCCATATAGGGCCCGACAATCGAGTAGTTGCCGCTGCCGAAGAAGCTTTGCACGCAGGATCATCATAAAGAACATCGACACGCCGCCGATAAAGACGTCGTGCAGATAACCGGCGAGCGACATGAACAACGCCGAGATTAGGCAGGTGAAGATGCCAGAAGCGCGGCGCCCCCAGGCGTCCGAGATCCATGAGGCGAAAAAGCGCCCCAGGATCGCCAACACGCTGACCCAGATCACCAGCTTGGACGCCTCGGGCGGGGTGATTTTCAGCACCATTACCAGCAGCGTCACCAACCACAGGGCGAGCGCGACACCGCCGGTCTGGGTCAGCCCGGTCAGGCAGCCGGCGATGATGCTGCGCGGATATTTGAAGATCTCGAGCCAACGCGTGTGCTCGATCGCAGGGAGCACCGCCGGCAACGCTATTTGCGCGGGATCCATTTTCAATGCCCAGGCGAGCGACTGCCGCGCCTCTTCCACACGGCCCCGGCGCAGCAGCCAGTGCGGCGATTTGGGGACGAAAGCGCGGATGTATAGGCACAGCAGGGCCGGCAGCAACCCGACGGCGACCATCCCGCGCCAGCCGATATAGGGCGCGGCAAACGCCCCCAACAACGCGGCGAGCAACTGGCCGGCCGGCAGCATTGTCGTGGTGATCCCGGTGAACCAGCCGCGCTTGCTTGCGGGCGAAAACTCCTGCATCAGAGTGATGTCGACCGAATAGAGGCCGGTCACGCCGAACCCGACAAAAAACCGGCAGATGACCAGGTAAATCCATCCTCCTTCCGGCGTCAGCGCCATCGCGCCGGTGGCGAGCGAGACGTTCAGCACGGCGGTGATCAGCGCGGTGCGCCGGCCGACCTTGTCGGCCATCCAGCCGTAGAGCAGCGAGCCGAAAGGCGCACTGACACCCGAGGCGAGCAGGATCGCCCCGGACTGCCCATAAGTCAGATGCCACTCCTTGACGACGAACGCCAAGACAAAGCCGATCAGGAAGAAGTCGAAGAAATCGAGCATGTCGCCGAGCGTCGCCGCGCCCGCGATCTTCCACTGGTTCGCGGTCAGCTTCTTCTGGCGCTCCAACAGCTCCAACATTCTGTATCTCCTAGACTGCTCCGATCCCGACGGCCGTACGGCCATGCACGTTTTGTTGCTACGAGCAATATCAAGCGCGACACTGCTCTGCCATATTCCCGAAGGTGCCGCAATCACTCACGCTGGCAATTAGGCTCGCCCCAGCACAGCAGCCACCCAGCCCGCAGGCTGGGTGGCGACGCTAAGGCAGGTGTGCTACGATCGTTCGATGAGCTCGATGCGATAGCCGTCGGGGTCTTCGATGAACGCGATTACCGAGCCGCCATGCGCCATCGGGCCGGCCGGGCGCGGGATTTTCACCCCGGCGGCGGCAAGACGCTCGCAAGCCTTGTAGACATCGGGCACCGCGATCGCCAGGTGGCCAAAGGCACTGCCCAGATTGTAGGGCTCGGCCTGCTCCCAATTGTGGGTCAGCTCGATCACGGTGCTGTTCGTCTCGTCGCCGTAGCCGACAAAGGCGAGCGTGAATTTTCCGCTCGGGTAGTCGCGCTTGCGCAGCAGCTTCATGCCGAGCTGGTTCGTGTAGAAATTCAGCGACGCATCGAGGTCGCGCACCCGGATCATCGTATGCAACAGCCGGGACTTGTCGGCGTCCAGCACCGGTTTTGTGGTCTCGGCCACATCGGTCATCGTCATTGTGCACTCCTTCGTGCTGTGGAACCTGAATGCCGCACCGGCGTGCGGCGACGAGTTCGAGGATCTGGTCGGCGGCCCGCAGGCTCGGCGACACGCCATCCGCCGCGAGGCGCCGGACGGCCTCATCATACCCCTGCCGATGCGCCGCGCGAACCCGTTCGTCACCGACGAGCTCGGCAAGCGAAGCGGCGAGCCGCGCCGGGGTGCAGTTGGGCCCGAGCAGCTCGCAAACCAGCGGCCGGCCGAGCAGCAGATTGACGAGATTGACCTGACGCACCTTCAGAACCCGATCGAGGAATGCCTCGGTCAGTGGGTTGAGCCGGTAGCCGACGACCATCGGCAGGCGCGCCAAGGCCAATTCGAGCGCCACCGATCCCGAGGCGGCGAGCGCGGCGCGGCTGGCCGCGAAGGCGTCGTATTTTTCTTGCGGCTGCTGCACGATGATCGCGTTTCCCGGCCACGCCGCGACCGCATCGGCGACCGTCGCCGCGACTGTCGCAACGGTCGGCACGACGACGCGGAACGGTCCGACCAGGTCTTCCAGCCGCTTCAGCGCCGCGCCGAAGATCGGCAGCAAACGCCGGACCTCGCCGCCGCGGCTGCCGGGCAATACCGTGATCAGCAGGTCGTCCGGCGGCGAGACCATGCGTCGCCCGGAAGCGCCCGCCGTCGCCGCGTTCGGCGCCGCTTTCCAGAACCGGATGACCGACAAAGCTGCAGGACAGCCCGACCCGCTCGAAATAGGGCGGCTCGAACGGCAACAAGGTCATCAGATGATCGTACCAGCGCGCCATTCGCCGGGCTCGCCCGGCCCGCCAGGCCCAAACCATCGGAGCGACGTAATGAATGAGCGGCAAGGTCTCGCCGCGGCGGCGCAGCCCGTGCGCCACCCGCCAGCTGAACCCCGAGCTGTCGATCGTCACGACGGCATCGGGGCGCAGTGCGCGGATCGCCGCTACCGTCTCGCGCACACGGCGCAAGATGACCGGGGCGCGCGGCAATACCTCGGCCACTCCCATGATCGCCAGATCGCCGAGCGGGACGAGGCTCTCCAGCCCCTGCTCCCGCATGCGCTCGCCGCCGATCCCGGCGACCCGCAGCCTTCCGCCGGTGCGCTGCCGCAGCGCCGCAATCAGCGCGCCGCCGAGCGCATCCCCCGACGGCTCTCCGGTAACAATGAAGATGAAGGTCGCGTCGCCCGCAGTCACGATCGGCCGACGCCGACCAGGAACAGCCCGGCGCGATCGGCTGCGCGGATCACCTCGTCGCGATCGAGCACGATCGTGGCGTTGGCCTCGACGGCGATCCCCCGCAATCCGGTTTCCGCCGCCAGCAGAACCGTGCGCAATCCGATCGTCGGCCGGTCGGCGCGGGGTTCCTGACCGGGCTTCTCGACCTTGACGAGCACGCCGCCCGGACCTTCGCGGCGCAGCGCTGCACAGCGCCGCAGCAGCTCGTCGGTGCCTTCGATCGCCTCGACGCCGAGCACGAGGCCCTGTTGGACGATGACGGCCTGGCCGATATCGAGCGCGCCCAGGGTGCGGGCGACGCGCAGCCCGCGCTCGATATCGGCTTGCGATTGCTCGTCCGGGCGGAGCCGGCCGAGCGGCCCTTCCGGCACGAGCGCCCGCTCGAGCAGCTGATCGGCGCCGAGCACCCGAAAACCCTCCTGTTCGAGCTCCTTGACTACCGCCGACAAAAGACCGTCATCGCCCAGCGCGCGATAGCCGACCCGCGCAAACAGCTTGGCTGCGCGCCAATCGGGCCGCAACGCAGCCAGCGACGGCCGCCGAATGCCGCCGGCCAGCACCAGCTCGGTCACATGATTTTCGCGCAACAGGGCAAGGCCGGTCGCCGCGGCGCCGAGCCGGCACCAGGCATGCGGCACGCCCTCTACCGTCGCCGGCTCGGCCGCTCCTTCCAGAGCGAGGACGAAGACATCGCGCCCGGCGGCGCGGCAGCATTCGACGAGGCGGCGCGGCAGCGCGCCGCATCCGGCGACGATCCCCAGCTTACCCGCCATTCGCCCCCTTCGGCTGACAGATGGCCCGGCTCGAATCGGCGCGGATGAATTCGATGACGTCGTCGACCGGCCCAATACCGCCGAAACGCTCCGCGGTCTCGTTTACCCGGTCGCTCAGGGTACCATCCGTGGCGAACAGGAACTGGTAAGCGTTGCGCAGCCCCTGGATATCCTCGCGACTGAAGCCGCGGCGCTGCATCCCGATGATATTGAGCCCGCACAGCCGAGCCCGGTCTCCCATAACCTGGCCGTAGGGGATGACGTCGCGCTCGACGCCGGACATCCCGCCGATCATCGCGTGCCTGCCGATCCGGACGTATTGGTGAACGGCGCAGAGCCCGCCAAGAACGGCGTAATCCTCGACCACGACATGGCCCCCGAGCGTCGCGTTGTTCGCCATGACGACATGGTTGCCGATCTGGCAATCGTGGGCGACATGCGCACCGACCATGAAAAGGCAGCCGTCGCCGATCCGGGTGACCATGCCGCCGCCTTCGGTTCCGGGGTTCATCGTCACATATTCGCGGATCGTATTGTTGCGCCCGATGACGAGCTCCGATCTTTCGCCCCGATATTTGAGGTCCTGCGGCTCGAGCCCGATCGAGGCGAAGGGAAACAGGCGCGTACCCTCACCGATTGTCGTCCGGCCATCGACCACGACATGCGAGCGGAGAGTGACCCGCGGGCCGAGCGAGACATCCTCACCGACGATGCAATAGGGCCCGATGACGACGGTCTCGGCGAGCATCGCCCCCGGCGCAACAATGGCCGTGGGGTGAATCTGCGGCATCGGCGGCTCGTCTAATCGTCCAGGATCATGGCGGCGAACACGGCCTCGGCCATCACATCCTCGCCGACTTTGGCCCGACCCTCGAACTTCCAGACGTTCCCGCGGTTGCGCTGTTTGGTGACGTGGATCTCAAGCTCGGTCGGGGGGAATATGGGGCGTCGAAAGCGGGCGTTGTCGACGCTCATGAAATAGACGAGCTTACCCTCCGATTCCGGGCCCAGGGTATGGACGACGAGGACGGCAGCGGTCTGCGCCATCGCCTCGATGATCAGCACACCCGGCATCACCGGCCGCGCCGGAAAATGGCCCTGAAAATAATACTCGCTCTTTGACAGGTTCTTGACCCCGGTGGCCCGCTGGTTCGCGACCACGTCGACAACCTTGTCGATCATCAGGAATGGGTGGCGGTGCGGAATCATCTCCATGATCCGCTGAATGCCGATCTCCGTTCCCTGCTCCGCGGCGCCGGGCGGATCGATCATGAACCGCCTTTCTTCTTCGCAAGGCGTTGCAGCACCGCGGTCTGCCTCATGAACTCGCTCAGCGGAACTGCCGGACTGCCGCATACCGTCTCTCCGGCGGGCACGTCGCGCATGAGACCGCTCTTGGCGGCGATCCGGGCTCCGCTCCCGATATGCAAATGGCCGGCGAGCCCACCCTGCCCTCCGACCATCACAAAGTCATCGAGCCTCGTGCTCCCCGAGATGCCGACCTGACCCGCGAGGATGCAGCAGCGGCCGAGCACCACGTTGTGCCCGATCTGCACGAGATTATCAATCATCGACCCCGAGCCGATCACCGTATCGTGCCCGGATCCCCGATCGATCGTGGTATTGGCGCCGATATCGACATCGTCTCCGATCAGGACTCGCCCGAGCTGCGGGACTTTGATCGGCGCTTTCGGGTCGGGTGCAAATCCGAACCCGTCCTGGCCGATCCGCACCCCGGGGTGCAGCACGACGCGCGAGCCGATCAGGCAATGGCTGAGCGTCACATTGGCGCCGATCCGGCAGTCATCGCCGATCTCGACCCCGGCGGCGATCACCGTATTTGCGCCGACGCGGCAGCGGCGGCCGAGCCGAACGCCGCGCTCGATGACGACATTCGGGCCGATGTCGCAATCGTCGGAGCACAGCGGCTGTCGAATCGACGATCGCGGAGGGCGCGCGGCGTGCGACCACTTCGGCCGCAGGATAGAAAGCCTGGGCGGCGAGCGCATAGGCCTTGTAGGGCTCCTTGCTGACGAGGAGGGCCATGCCGGGCGGCGCTCGTTCGGCGGCCTTTTCATCGACAAAGGCGGCGCCGGCACGAGAGCGCACAAATGCTTCGATGTATTTTCTATTTTCAAGAAAGCTGACGTCTGCCGGTCCTGCGGTCTCGAGGGGCGCCACATCGCTGAAGCAGCGCGCGCCGTCTTCCGCGCGCAGCATTCTCGCTCCACTCAACGCACTCAGCACGTCGAGCGTAAAAGGTCCGGCTCGATCAAAAAACCGTCGGTCCGCCATCTCGGTTCGGTCCGGGCATCGAGCGCACCTTATTTCTTCTTTGGCTTGGCCGGTGCATTCGCCGCTGGCTGCGCGGCGGTGGCAGCAGGACCCGGCGCGGCGGGAGGAGGAGTGGGGACGGCGAAATCGACCGTCAGCGTCGGCATCAATTCGTCCAGCTTCTGCAGCACCTCGTCGGTAACATCGAAGCTCTGGTCGAAAAGCACCAGGTCCGCTCTCTGAAACACCAAGTTTGCCTTGCGGTCCTTCGCGATGTCGGCGATGATTTTCAGCATCTGCTCTTGGATCTTGGAGAGCGCTTCGCCATTGGACTTCTCCAGAGCCTGACGCTTCCCCTGAACATTGCGTTCGAGGTCGTTGACCTTCTGTTGGAATTCACGGCCTTTTTGGTTGAGCGCGTCCGCCGACATCGATGCCTGCTGCCGCTGCAATGAATCGCGTTCGGCGCGCAGCGTCTCCTCCTGGTGAGAAATTTCCTTGGTGTATTCGTTGCGCTTCTGCTCGATCTGGCCGCGCACCATCTTTGCCGCCTTGGAATTTTGCAAAAGCGCCTGCACGTCGACCACCAAAACTGTCAGCGGCATCGGGGCGGCGGCCGGCGGTGTGGAAGCCGGGGGCGGGGGCGCAGGAGCGGGAGCAGGAGGTGCCGGCGGCGCTTGCGCCAAGCCGCTGCCGGCCAGGCCCCACAGGAAAGCAAGCAGGAGCGTGTGAAATCTGAGACACCAAACCAACATCAAAACCTCGTGCCGAAGCTGACCCGAAACAACTGGGTCTTGTCGAATGGTTCCTTCTTTATCGGATAGGCGATATCGAGCCGGATCGGACCGACCGGAGATTTCCACGATACGCCAACGCCGGCGCTGGCGCGGATCGCCGGCGACTGCTGCACCATCGGCTGCACTCCGCCCGTTGAAGCCAATTGGGCGGGAGTCAGCACGATATTTGTAGGCTCGAGTTGGTAAAGCGTTCCAAAATCGGTAAAGACGCGTCCGCTCACCCCAAATTCTTTCGGCAGGCCGAGCGGTACCCCCAAGGTCACCGAACCGAGATAGTACTTCTGGCCGCCGAGAGCATCACCGCTCACCGAATTCGCGAGGTCCGATGCCGGCGCTCTGGAAGCCGCGCAAATTGTCGCCGCCGACAAAGAACCGATCCTGAATGAGCACGTTCTGGCCATTCCAACCAAATATATAGCCGGCCTCGCCAGTGACGCTCAGCACCCACTCGGGAAATACCGAATAATAGTAGCCGGCATTTACTTTGTTGCGCACATAATCGACCCCGAAACCGACCCCGGCGAAGTCATTGCCCAGAGAGGCGTAATAGCCGCCGCTCGGATCCAGCCGGTCGTCCCGGCGGTCGTAAAGCAGAACCTGGCCGATTTCGGAGGTTATGTGCTGACCCGACTGCAGCACGATGAACAGCGACGTGTTGGGCTGAAGGTCGGTGATGTTGTCGGATCGCGCGGTGTATTTCAGCGTCTGTCGCAGATTCTCGGTGATCTGATAACCGGTGCGGAGCGCTCCACCGTAAGAGAATTGCTGGTAAGGAGGGGTCACCCCACTGAAGAAATTCGCCGTCGGGCTAGTCTTGATTTCGAAAAGATCGAAGCCCGCGGCGATGTTGCGATCGAGGAAGTAGGGTTCGGTGAAGCTCAGATCGACCTGTTGCGAGCGCAACGAAACCACGGTGCCGATCCGCAGATCCTGACCCCGGCCGAGAAAATTCCGCTCGCGGATATTGACGTCGGCCAGCGGACCGTCGGTGGTCGAGAAGCCGATGCCCAAAGACAACTCGCCGGTCGATTGCTCCTCGACCTCGGCCGTCACCACGGTTTTATCGGGCGCCGATCCCGGGCTGTTGGTCACCTCCACCTTCTTGAAGAAACCAAGATTCTTTATCCGCTGCTGCGAGCGCTGCATTTTGGTGCTGTTGAACGCGTCTCCCTCGACCAGCTGAAATTCGCGGCGGATCACCTTGTCGAGAGTGCGAACGTTGCCGACGATGTCGACCCGCTCAACATAGACTTGCGGGCCCTCCTGGACATCGAAGGTGATGTCGACAGTATGCTCTTCCCTATTCCGGGTGACGTTCGGCTTGACTTCGACAAAGGCATAACCGCGATTGCCGAGGGCATCCGTCAGCACTGAAATCGATTTTTCGACGGCTTCGGCATCGTACCAGTCGCCCGTGTGAACGGTCAGCAGCGGCAGCACCGCTTCGGCGGGCAAGTCCTTGAGCTTGATGTTGACGTCGATCTTACCAAAACGATACCGCTCGCCTTCGTCGAGGGTGAAAGTAATGATGAACCCATTGCGGTCGGGTGTCAGTTCGGCAACCGCCGAGACCACTCGGAAATCGGCATATCCTTCGGTCAGGTAAAACCTGCGCAACAACTCCCGGTCGTACGTCAATCTATCCGGATCATAGCTATCGTCGGTGGTCAGGAAACGATACCATCGGCTTTCCTTCGTCTGAATGATGCCGCGCAGCTTGCCGTCGCTATACTGACGGTTGCCGACGAAATTGATGCTGCGCACCCCGGTGAACTCGCCCTCGTTGATCTCGAAGACGAGATCGACCCGGTTTTCGGAGAGCTGGATGAGCTTAGGCTCGACGGTCGCACCGAACCGGCCGTGCCGACGATAGAGATCGAGGATGCGCTTCACATCGTTCTGCACACGAGTGCGGGTGTAGACGACGCGGGGGCGCAGCTGGATCTCGGCATTGAGATCCTTCTCGTCGATCTTGCTGTTTCCCTCGAACGCGATGCGGTTGATGATCGGGTTTTCCACCACCTTGACGACTAGGGTGTTGCCCACTCGGCTCAGATTTACGTCGGCGAAAAGACCGGTCGCAAACAGCGCCTTCAGCGATTTGTCCACCAACTCGTCGTCCCAGGCTTCGCCCGGCTGGATCAGCAAATATGACCGGATCGTTTCCGGCTCGATCCGCTGCGCCCCTTCGATCCGAATGTCGGCAACGGTGCCGCCCATCTGGGCGAGCGATGGGCCGCGAACCGGCTGGGCGATAGCCGGCGCAAGCAAAGCCACTGTCGCCGCGAGAGCAGCGCCGACTACCGCCGCCAACACGGCAGCCAAACCAATACGACGCAACTCACCCCCACCGCGGCTCGAGATCTATCCCCTGATCGGTGATCGCGCTACATCACAGGGCCTTGAACAAATTCCCGATGCCGAGATGGACGAGATCGTTCCAGGTGGCGAACACCATCAATGTCAGCACCAAGGCCAAGCCGATGCGAAAGCCGTATTCCTGAGCCCGCTGGCCCAGCGGCTTTCCGCGAAGCGCCTCCGCCGCGTAGAACAGCAGATGCCCCCCGTCAAGGATCGGGACCGGAAACAGGTTGATCAACCCCAGATTGATCGACAGAACCGCCATAAACCACAGCACCGCGACGACACCGCCCTGAGCAACCTCTCCCGACATTTGCGCAATGCGTAGTGGGCCCCCGAGTTCGTCAGTGGCGCGCGTCCCTATGACGATCTGCCACATCGCCTGCAGGGTGCCGGCCGTCAGGTTCCAGGTCTCTGCCCCGGCCTGCCCGATCGCGGTTGCGGGATCGCGCTTGACATACTCCATCCCGCTTCGCGCAATTCCCAGCAGGCCGATCTCATAGTGATTGCCAAAGCGGTCGGTAAGCTCCGTCCGGTTCGGCGTCACATGCAGCGTCTCCTCCTGGCCGTCGCGCCGCACGACGATCGTCATCGGCACATTCGGATTGAGGCGTACCGCCTGCTGCACGTCCTCGAAACGATGAACGGCCCGACCATCTATCTGGAGAATCACGTCGCCCGGGCGAATCCCGCCCTGCTCAGCAGCGCTCCCCGGCTGAACCTGCCCAACTTCGGCCGGCGTGAAAGGCTGGCCGTAGGTCATGAACAAAACTGCCAATACAACGATGGCAAAGATGAAATTCGCCGCCGGCCCGGCGGCAACGATCGCAGCGCGCTGGCCCAGTCGCTTATAGTGAAAAGAGACGCCCCTCTCGACTTCGCTGAGGCGCGAAAGGCCAGGCGCCGGCAGGCCCGAGCTGGCGTCGCTATCGCCGAACATCTTTACGTAGCCGCCGAGTGGGATCGCGCTAAATTTCCAGCGCGTTCCCGCGCGATCCCACCAGCCAAACAGCTCAGGTCCGAAACCGATCGAAAACACTTCGATCCGCACCCGATTCCAGCGCGCGATTATATAGTGGCCGAACTCGTGGACAAACACGAGCACCGTGAGGATCACCACGAACCACAGCACGGAATAGAACAAGTTGTGGAGCTGGGTTAAGCCTTTGAGAAATTCGATCATGACAAATCCGTTCGTGCGGTTGCCGGCGCAGAATTACGCAGGCTAGAAAACCGGGCGGCAATCTCGCGCGCCATCTTGTCGAAATTGTAGACATCGTCGAGCGATTCAAGCGCGCCTTCCGGGATTGCCTCCAGGGTGCGCTCAACGGTCTCGACGATATCGAGAAAACCGATGCGACCTTCGAGGAAGGCGTGGACCGCCGTCTCGTTGGCCGCATTGAGCACGGTCGGACAGCCGCCGCCGCGGAGGAGCGCCTCGCGGGCGACGCGCAGAGCCGGAAAACGGTGCTCGTCGGGGGGCTCGAAAGTGAGGCGCCCAATCGCCGCCAAATCGAGCCGCTTGGCCGGAGTTTCAATCCGGTCGGGCCAGGCGAGCGCGTAAGCGATCGGCGTCCTCATATCGGGCGAACCGAGCTGGGCCAGCACCGAGCCGTCGCGGTAGACGACCGCACCGTGGACGATCGATTGGGGATGAACGACGATGTCGACCCGCTCGAGCGGCAGCTGAAAGAGGTGATGAGCCTCGATCAGCTCCAGTCCTTTGTTCATCATCGTCGCCGAATCGACCGAGATCTTGGCCCCCATGCTCCAATTCGGGTGGGCGACCGCCTCTTGTGGCGTGACGGCGCGCATCTCCTCGAAAGCCCGCTCGCGAAACGGCCCGCCGCTCGCGGTCAGAATGATCCGTTCGATCGTATCGGCACGGTCGAGGTCGAAGCATTGCCAGATCGCATTATGCTCGCTGTCGACCGGCAGCAGGGTCGCGCCGCACCGGGTGACCTCCTGCATGACGAGCCTGCCGGCGCAGACCAGCACCTCCTTGTTGGCGAAGGCGACGATGGCCCCCCGCCGGATCGCGGCCAAGGTCGGCGCCAGCCCGGCCGCTCCGACGATGCCCGCCATTACCCATTCGGCCGGACGCAGAGCCGCTTCGGTAAGCGCTTCGGCGCCGCAGGCCGCCTCGATTCCGGTTCCCGCCAGCGCCTCTTTCAAAGCCGAGTAGTGGTCAGGGTCGGCGATCGCGGCGAATCGCGCCCGCAGAGCACGCGCCTGCTCGGCCAGACGCTCCGGGTTTCGGTTCGCGGTGAGCGCCTCGACCTCGAAGCCATCCGGATTACGCGACAGCAGATCGACCGTGCTTTGGCCGATCGAGCCGGTCGACCCGAGAACCGTCACTCGTCGGATCCCGCCGTTGCGGTAGCCGTGGGGGGCGGGCGAGTTCATCGCCACGCCAGCAGGCTGCGGCCGCCGATCAAGGTCAGCAGGGCCACCACCGGGATCACCGCGAGCAGTCCATCGAGCCTGTCGAGGAGCCCGCCATGCCCGGGTATGAGGCCGCTCGAATCCTTCACGCCGAACCTGCGCTTTGCCACGGACTCGGCAAGATCGCCGAACTGCTCGACAATCGCAAGGCCCGCGCTGACGATTGCCAGCGGCACAGCCGGAGAGATTCCGAGCCATGCCGCGGTCGCCCACCCGGCCAAAGCCGCGCAGGCCGTGCCCCCGGCCAGCCCGGCCCAGGTCTTTCGCGGGCTCCAGCGGGGCGCCAATCGTGGCCCGCCAAAGGTCCGCCCGACGGCGTAAGCGCCGATGTCGGTCGCCCAGACGACCGCCAGCAGCCATAGCAACGTGGCCCGGCCGGCCGGCCCATCGCGCGCCAGCCATAAGAGACAGACGCAAGGCAGCGCTACCCAGAGCGCGCCGAAGGCCGTCCATTGCGGCTCGGCATCCCTCGTTCGGCGCGCCGCCCACAACACCAAACCCGCGCCGAGCAGGGCGGTGCCGAGCGCCAGCCCGGGAGAGGCGAGCGCGGCGGCCGCAACCGCCGCCAGAACGACCGCGACCAGCACGATCCCGGTCCGGCCAAAATGACCCCCGCGGCAGAGCCGCCCCCATTCCCATGCCATTACCGCAGCGGCCAGGCCGGTCAGCAGCGGAAGCCAGGGCCAGCCGAACCATATCGCGGCGACCGGAAGCGGCGCCAGCACCAGCGCCGAAATGATCCGCAGCCAAAGCGGATTGTTTTGAATTTTGCGGAAGAAGCTCCGTTCGTCGTTCCCGGCTCCCCGGCGGCGCCGCCGCTCCGTAATGACAGGTCAGCGTGATCCAACGGAGGCACCGTAGCGGCGTTCGCGACCGCAGAATTCATCGATCGCCTGCTGCAGATCGCTTTTTGAAAAATCGGGCCATAGGGTCTTGGTAAAGACGAACTCGGAATAGGCGCTCTGCCAAAGCAGAAAATTGCTGATGCGCTGCTCGCCGCTCGTCCGGATCAGCAGATCCGGATCGGGAAGCTCCGCAGTAAACAGGTGACGGGCGAAACATTCCTCGTCGATCGCGTCAGCGGCAAGACTCCCGGACATCACCTGCCGCGCAATCGCTCGAACCGCGGTGACGATCTCGGCGCGTCCGCCATAGGACAATGCGATCGTCAGGTTGATCCGGCTGTTGTCGCGGGTCATCGCTTCGGCATGCCCGATCAGGCTGATGATGTCGGGGTCGAGCGTGCCGAGGTCGCCAATCACCTTCAGGCGAACTCCGTTGCGGTGCAATTCGGCAATCTCGCCACGCAGGTAATGGCGTAGCAGGCCCATCAGATCCTGGATTTCCGACGACGGCCGCTTCCAATTTTCCGAGGAGAAGCCAAACAATGTGAGGTAGGGAACCCCAAGCTCGGCCGCGGCGATGACGGTGCGCCGCGCAGCCTCGGCACCCCGCCGATGGCCGGCGATCCTCGGCAGGCCGCGAGCCTTCGCCCAGCGCCCGTTGCCGTCCATGATGATCGCGATATGCCGCGGCACGGGCCGCGGCGCGGCGGCGGCGCTCATCAGACCTGAAGGATCTCTCTATCCTTCTGCGCCAGGGCCTCGTCGATGCGCTTGACGTATTCGTCGGTCAGATGCTGCACTTCCTGCTGCAGCTTGCGTTGCTCGTCTTGCGAGATCTCGGCGTCCTTTTCGCGGCGCCTGAGCAGTTCGACACCGTCGCGGCGGATATTGCGCACCGATACGCGCGCCTGCTCGGCGTATTTCGCCGTCACCCGCGTCAGCTCGCGCCGCCGCTCCTCGTTCAAATCCGGGATCGGAACCCGGATGACCTGGCCCTCGGTTTGCGGATTGAGCCCCAGCCCTGCTTCCCGGATCGCCTTGTCGACGGCCTTGACCATGGCGCGGTCCCATACTTGGACCGTGATCATCCGCGGCTCCGGAACGCTGACATTGGCCAGCTGGTTGAGCGGCACGGTTCCGCCATAGGCGCTGACGGTGACCGGCTCCAGCAGGCTCGCCGAAGCCCGCCCGGTCCGCAATCCACCGAATTCCTTGCGCAAAACCTCAACGGCGCCGTCCATCCGGCGTCGGAGATCCTTCAGAAATGTGTCTTCCGGCATGCCCTTGTCCCGTGTTCAGCTTTGTCCGTTGATGATCGTGTACCGTCCGCGCCCCCTCAGAACCTCTGCGAACCCACCATTTTCGAAGATCGAGAACACCAGAATAGGAATGTGGTTCTCGCGCGCCAGCGAAATCGCCGAGGCATCCATCACCCGCAGATCGCGGGACAGGACCTCCAAATAATCGAGTCTTTCAAAGCGCCTGGCGCGAGGCTCACGCTCGGGGTCCGCATCGTAGACGCCGTCCACCTTGGTAGCCTTCAGGAGCGCGTCACAACCCATTTCGGATGCCCGGAGAGCCGCCGCCGTATCCGTCGTAAAAAACGGGTTGCCGGTCCCGGCGGCGAAAATCACGACGCGATCCTTCTCGAGATGCCGCAACGCCCGCCGGCGGATATATGGTTCGCAAATCGCCTGCATCGAGATCGCCGACTGCACGCGGGTGGTCACTCCGCAGCGCTCCAGCTCGTTCTGCATGGCAAGCGAGTTAATCACCGTCGCGAGCATGCCCATGTAATCGGCCGATGCGCGCTCCATGCCGACCGCGGAGCCCGACACGCCGCGAAAGATGTTGCCTCCGCCGATCACCAGGCAAATTTCGACTCCGAGCGCGTGCACCGATTGGATCTCGCTCTGCGATGCGTCCGACCATCTCGGGATCGAGGCCGTACTCGCGCGCGCCCATCAGCGCTTCGCCGGATAGTTTCAAGAGAACGCGGCGGTATTTGAGATCGGCTGACATGAGGCCTACGCTCACCCGACTGGCCGAGCTCTCTCGCCGGCAGGCTCACGATACCACCAAATCGACCCGACCGTTGCACCTTTCAGCGTCAGGCGGCGCCAGTACCTTCCCTCGGAGGATAAGGACCGAGTGAAAGCCGAGGCGAACCGCTCAGTTCTTCAGCTGCGCCGCAACCTCGGCCGCGAAATCGGTGCGTTGCCGCTCAATCCCCTCGCCCAGCGCGAAACGCGCAAAGCTTTCAACGCTAATCGGCGCGCCCGACGGTTTTGCTGGCCTGCTCGACGACCTTCGAGATCTTGGTCTCCTGATCGACGACGAAGATCTGCTCGAGAAGCACGAACTCCTCGTAGAATTTGCGCAGCCGCCCTTCGACCATTCTGTCGACTACCGAGTTGGGTTTGCCCGTGGCGCGCGCCTGTTCTCGCAGCACGTCGCGTTCGCGGTCGAGCGCGGCCTGCGGCACCGAGGCGATATCGAGATAGAGCGGGTTCGCCGCCGCGATATGCATCGCCAGCTGCTTGCCGAGCCCGGCCAGCTGGTCGGTCGCAGCGGTCGAGGCGAGCGTGACGAGTCACCCCGATCTTGCCGAGGCCCGGGCCGAGCGCGTTGTGGACGTAAGAGAAAACGGCGCCCTGCTTCGGTCGAGAGGCGCTTGACGCGGCGCAGCACCAAATTTTCGCCGATTGTCGAGATCAGATGTGTCAGCTCCTCCTCGACGGTCCGACCCGTTCCCGGGAAGTCGGCTTCCTTCAGCGATTCGAGCTCCCCATCGCCGTCGAGCGCCAATTCGCTCACGCTCCGGACAAAGCTTTGAAAGGCCTGGTTGCGCGCGACGAAATCGGTTTCCGAATTGACCTCGACCACAGCACCCACGGGGCCGCGGGTCGCCACGCCGATCAAGCCCTCGGCAGCCACCCGCCCCGCCTTTTTTGCGGCCGCGGACAACCCCTTCTTTCGCAGCCAATCGACGGCTGCTTCGATGTCGCCGGCGCTGTCGTCGAGCGCCCTTTTGCAATCCATCATCCCGGCGCCGGTCTTCTCGCGCAACTCCTTGACCAGCACCGCCGTCACCTCGGCCATAATATCGACCCTTCGCGTAAAACCCTGTTATTCGGGGAAAGGAGGTCCTAATTCGCCGCAGCCGCAGCCGGTCTCCGTCTTGCGATGCGCCTTTGAGACCGTCGACTTCGGCTTCGTCGGGCAATTCCTCCGGAGCCTCCGCGACAAAAGCCTGTTCGGCGAGATCCGGCCGGGCGCCAATATCGACCCCGGAGGCCGCGAGCTCGGCCTGCAGCCCATCGAGAACCGACCCGGCGACGAGATCGCAGTAGAGATGAATCGCCCGCATCGCATCGTCGTTCCCAGGGATCGGATAGGCGATACCGTCGGGTGAGGAGTTCGAATCGAGGATAGCGACAACCGGTATGCGCAGCGTGTTGGCCTCGGCAACCGCGATTGCTTCCTTGTTGGTGTCGATCACGAACAGGATATCGGGCAGCCCGCCCATCTCCTTGATGCCGCCCAGCGCCCGTTCGAGCTTGTCGCGGTCGCGCGTCAGCTCCAACAGCTCGCGCTTGGTCAATCCGGTCTGCTCTTGGGAGATCCGTTCCTCGAGCTCGCGCAGCCGCTTGATCGACTGGGAAATCGTCTTGAAGTTGGTCAGCATGCCGCCGAGCCAGCGGTAGTTGACGTAATATTGGCCGCAGCGCTTGGCGGCGTCGGCGACCGGCTCCTGCGCCTGGCGCTTGGTGCCGACCAGAAGAACGCGACCGCCGCCCGCGACGACGTCCCGGACCGCCTGCAAGCCCTGGTGCAGCATCGGTTCGGTCTGCTCGAGGTCGATGATGTGGATCCCGTTGCGGACGCCGAAAATGTACGGCGCCATCTTGGGGTTCCACCGGCGGGTATGATGGCCAAAGTGAACGCCGGCTTCGAGCAGCTGGCGCATGGAGGCAGTTGGTATCGCCATGAGTGGTTCCTTGTTTCCGGTTGAGCCGCCGCAGGATGAAGTCGGCGCCTGAAGCACCGACACCGGAACGGGCGCCTGCTCGGAAAAGACGACCGGCAGCACCCGCAGCCCTGCGTGAGGTATCGCAGTATTACTTACGTTGCCGAGGCCCCCTTCGCAAGACCGCCGCGGCAACCCGGAGGCCGGACTTGGTCCGGCCATCCGGGTCTTGAGAGCCGCTCTCGGATGGGAGGCGGATGGCCGGGCTAGCCCGGCCATCCGTGTACCCTAAGCCTGGTAGAGCGGGCCTCGGATGATTTGGCCCGGCAGAGCATCGGTGAGCCCGCCGCCTTCCAGCAGCACGGTGCCGTTGACGATCACGTGGTCGATGCCGACCGCTTCGCGCTTGACCTGCACGCCGCCCGCCGGCAGTGTCGCGACTGGCTCGCGCGGCTTGGATGCGATCGTGTCGGGATCGAAGATCGTGATGTCGGCGACCTTGCCGGCGGCGATGAAGCCGCGATCGGTAATGTCGTGCATCAGCGCGGTCTTGCCGGTCAGCCGATAGACCGCCTCTTCGAGCGTCATCACCTGCTGTTCGCGCACCCAATGGCCCAGCAGATTCGTGCTGGTCTCGTGCCGGTCGGCGGTGTGCGGCCGGCCGCCGCCGTCGCTGGTGCCGATCACGGTAAACGGCGAACCGAGGATCTGCTTTTTGCGCCTTCGGATCCTTGTTGCGGTCGATCGCGATGAAGCAGGTCTGCAGATCTTCGTCGAGCGACAGGTCGAGGAAGGCGTCCATGATGCTCTTGTTCTGCTCCTTCGCGATCTGCTCGACGCTCTTGCCCTCGAGATGGCGGTTCTGCCCCTTCGTCGTCATGAACACCTCGACGAGGTCCCAGCGCCGGTTGAAGAAGCCGCGCGCGCGGCCGCGCCGGTCGGTCATCCCGCCTTCCTGGGCGACCGTCCCCTCGACCGCCTCGGCGGAGAGCGCCTTGCGCAGTTCGGGGTCGCGGAACGCGCGCATGCGCTCCTGATAGGGCAAGCGCCATGACCTTGTCCCAGGTCGGCATGCCGCGGAAGATGCCCTCGGGGTGAGTGATGTCCTCGTCCTGCGGCACATTGAGGCCGCGCTGCAGATCAAAGATCGCGCCGGCAACGGTCGATAGGCACGAGCCGTAGCAGCGCGCGCCGCTCTTGAACCCGTCCTCGAGCCAGCGCAGATGCTCCACCCACTCGTCGGGGTTGGCGATCGGTTGCGACACGAGGTTGTAGATCGACGGCCGCCCGGTACGCGCCGCCAGCTCGCGGGCGACCTGCGCGGGTCTGCTTTGGTGCCGCCGGGGGCGCCGCCGGCGACCTGGAACACGCCGGTGCCGAGTTCGCCGAGCACGCTGGCGAGCGCCCAGCGCTCTTCGTCGTTGCCAACCCCGGCCGGGTCGCCACGATCCTTCGGCGCGGTCGAGAAGCCGAGCGCGCCGTCATGCATCGCCTCGCGGATCAGCCGCTGCATCGCGGCCATCTCCTCGGGCGTCGCCTGCCGCTCGGAGGCCGCCTCGCCCATCACATAGCGGCGGATGCCGGAATGGCCGACCAAGGTGCCGACATTGATGCCGCGCTTCTTGCCGAGCGCATTCAGATAGTCGCCGACCGATTCCCAGGTCACGTCGACCCCAGCCTTCAGGACCGGTAGCGGGATCTGTTCCGCGTCGGAGAAGAATTCGAGATACCACTCGCCGTCGCCCGGCCGGACCGGGGCGATGACCTGGCCGCACTGGCCGACGATGACGGTGGTGTGGCCGTTGTGCACCCACGAGCCGCAATAGGGATCCCAGACCGCCTGCGGATCGAAATGGGTATGGTGATCGATGAACCCCGGGGCGACGACGCGCCCGTCGGCGTCGATGACGCGTTCGGCCGCGGCGCCTTTATATTTGCCGACCCCGACGATTTTCCCTTGATGCACCGCCACATCCGCCTGGAATGCCGGCTCGCCCGAGCCATCCACGACGCGTCCATTGTTGATGAGCAGGTCATATGCCATGATGCGTTCTCCTCGTTGCCCCGCTCCGGATGAGCCTGGGGCCGTCGCGGCGGGCCGTTCCCACTGGGCCAGTGGTCCACCGGCACTTTTTAATGGTGCAGAGCGAAGCCTACGCCTCGCAGGAGACGACCAGCAATATTTTCTCTCGACTGTGACAGACAAAGTCGGGAAAGTAACCCGTAATGAACGATGCTCATTTCAATAAATGAATTTTACTCATCGGGATTCTTCCACGCCCCCTTTTACAGGGATGACGGCTGAACCATTTTGAGCCGCGCAGTGAGTGCCGATCCTCTCGATGCTGCCGCGGGCGAACGCGCGGAGCGTATCGCTAAAGTGCTGGCGCGCGCCGGGGTGTGCTCGCGTCGCGACGCCGAGCGCTGGATTGCCGACGGGCGGGTCTCGGTCGACGGCCGAGTGCTGGGGACGCCGGCGGTAACTGTTACCGCCGCCAACGACATCCGGGTCGACGGCAAGCCGCTGCCGACACCCGAGCGCCCGCGCCTGTGGCGTTATCACAAGCCGGCAGGTCTCGTGACCTCGCATCGCGACGAAAAGGGTCGGCCCACCGTGTTCGATGCACTGCCGAAGGACCTGCCGCGGCTGATTTCGGTCGGCCGGCTCGATCTCAATTCCGAAGGGCTCTTGCTGCTGACCAATGACGGCGCGCTGGCGCGGCGGCTCGAACTGCCGTCAACCGGCTGGCTGCGGCGCTACAAGGTGCGCGTCCATGGCGAGGTCGAGCCGGAGCGGCTTGCCGCGCTCGAAAAAGGGAGTCACGATCGACGGCGTATCCTACGGCCCGATCCGCGCGAGCTTCGAACGCCAACAGGGCAGCAATGCCTGGATCGCGATGGCATTGCGGGAAGGGAAAGAACCGCGAGGTCCGCCGGGTGCTCGAGCATCTCGGTCTTCAAGTGACCCGGCTGATCCGCCTCTCCTACGGGCCGTTTCAGCTCGGCAATCTGGCGCGCGGCGCGGTCGACGAGGTGCCGAAGAAGGTGCTCACCGAGCAGCTTGGCAACAGCCACTCGCCAATAGCACATGCGGATCGTCGCCGGTAGACATCGGGGCCGTCGGCTGCTCGCGCCGCCCGGCGAGACGGTAAGGCCGACCAGCGACCGCGCCCGCGAGGCGCTGTTCAACATCCTGTCGCACGGCCAGCTGGCGTCGGAAGGCATCCCGTTCGCCGGGGCGGCGGTGCTCGACGCCTTTGCCGGAACCGGCGCGCTGGGTCTCGAGGCGTTGTCGCGCGGCGCTGCCGAGGCCGCGTTCATCGAACAGGACCGCGAGGCTCTCGCGACCCTTCGCCAGAATATCGCGGCGCTCGGCGAAGATGCCCGCTCTCGGATCGTTTCCGGCGACGCCACCCGCCCGCCGCGCGCGCCTTTGGCATGCGCGCTGGCATTTCTGGACCCGCCTTACCGCAGCGGCGTCGCTGCCGCGGCGCTGACCGCGCTCGACGCGGCCGGTTGGCTTACGCCGGATGCACTTGCCGTCGTAGAGCTCGCGGCGCGCGAAGGCTCGCGCCGCCCGCCGGATTCAGCCTCCTCGACGAGCGGGTGTACGGCGCGGCGCGGCTACTCTTTCTTCGCCGCGAGGCCGATTGAACCACAACAACAGAAAGATCGCCGTTGGGGTTAGCAAATCGGTGAACAAGATCGGGCCGGCATTCCCCGGCGCGAAATTGCCCGCGGTGACGATGTCGCGGATGTGGCCGATGCCGGCCCCTATCAGGAAACATGCCAGCACCAGGTTGGTCGCGAGCCGCGCTTCGAACGAGCGGAACGCCGCATACAATCCCGCGCAGCCAATCCCGAGATTGGCAACCCCTACCTCGAATTGGAATGGGCTCGTATGCCACCCGATCGCCTGCGCCACTCTCACCGGAAAGGCAATGTGGCCGAGCGCTCCCCACAACCCCATCGATCCGACCGGGAAGACGAAAGCGTATCGCAGCAAGCGATCGAGGACGAAAGCACGCGGCACCGGCCGCGGGGCTTTCGCGATCGCGATCGCAGCGCCGGCGAGTGCGGCTATCCACGACAGCACTGGGACGATCGAGACCACTCGTTTTGCCAAGCCCGGGAAACTGGCTGCACATTGCGACGCGCTGCCTGCCTGCGCAAGCGCGCCGAACCCTCGGCGAGGTCTTCGAATATTCTGGACGGGTTATCATGTGGCCGAGTTGATGTGTGGCGGGAGGAGAAGCATGACCGAAGGCTTGCGATTTGTGACCTTGCGCAGCGGCGAGCGCGTGCCGGCGCTGGGGCAGGGAACCTGGCACATGGGCGAGAACCGGCGCCATGCCGCCGAAGAGGCAGCGGCATTGAGGCTCGGCATCGATCTCGGCATGACCCTGATCGACACGGCCGAGATGTATGGCAGCGGCGGCGCCGAAGAAGTCGTCGCGCGCGCCGCCGACGGCCTCCGCGACAGCCTCTTCATCGTCAGCAAGGTCTATCCGCACAACGCCTCGCGCGCCGGCGTTGTCGCCGCTTGCGAGCGCAGCCTCAAGCGGCTGGCCACCGACCGTATCGATCTTTACCTGCTGCATTGGCGCGGCTCGATCCCGCTCGCCGAGACCCTGGAGGGCTTCCTGCGGCTCGAGCGTGACGGCAAGATCCGGCACCACGGGGTCAGCAATTTCGACCGCGCCGACATGACGGAATGGCTGGCGCTGAAAGGCGGCGACACAGTCGCGGCCGACCAGGTGCTCTATAACCTCGACCGGCGAAGCCCCGAATGGGACCTCGTACCGTGGTGCCGCGAGCATAATGTCGCGATCATGGCCTACACCCCGCTCGGGACCGGCGGCATGCTCGGCAACCCGTCGCTCGCCGAGGTCGCTCGCCGCAGGGGAGCGACGCCGGCGAAGATCGCCCTCGCCTGGCTGTTGCGCCAGGAGAGCACGATCGTGATCCCGAAGGCATCGCGGCCCGAGCATGTGCGGGAAAATCGCGGCGCCCTCGACGTGTCGCTGACGGACGAGGATCTGACCGCGCTCGACCGCGCTTTCCCGCCGCCGAAGGGCAAGAGCTCGCTGGGCATGCTGTGACGCCGTTTTATTGCGTGCCTATGCCCGGTTCGCTAGTCTCGGCAAGGCATTGGAGGGGTGGCCGAGCGGTTGAAGGCGCACGCCTGGAAAGTGTGTAGACGGTGATGAATCGTCTCGCGGGTTCGAATCCCGCCCCCTCCGCCATCCTTTGTTTTTCCCGCCGAGAATCACCGCTGGAATCACCGCCAGCTCGAGATGCGGGGTCCGGACGAACTGATCGACGGGCGTGAGCCGCTCGAGGCGGTAGCCGCCGCCGACCAGCTTGGCGGCGTCGCGTGCGAAGGTGGCCGGGTTGCAGGATATCGCGACGACCTTTTCCATGATCCGACATCGAGGTGCTACCACCCGCGGCGGCCGCAGGTCCCAAAGTGCCTGCAGCGCGGCGCGGCGCGCCCCGGGCCGGAGGAGATCCGGTCGACGACGAACCCCTCCCGTCCGCCGTGGCGGCGCGCCTCGAGCGGGGCGCGGACTCGGTCGCCCGGCACCGTGAAGGGCACGAACACCGGCTCACCCCGATATTGCGCAATACTATCCCCCGCGCGCCGAGCCGCTCGATTGCAAGCTCGACGAGGCTGTCGCTGCTGGCCTCCGGTCGCCAGGGTGCATTTATCAGAAGTCGGGTTTCGGCAGCGGCCGGGACGAGGCACGAATCGGCAAAACCGTCGGAATATCGCCGTCGACCAAGGCCCAGCCCCATTCGAGCAGCGGCAGCGCCGTACACGCGAAGCCGACGATGCGGTCGACCAAGGCCGGCGACTGCATTTCCGCATCGCTCAATGCGGTGTGCGCCGTAAACGATTTCCAGCCGACATATCCGGCCGCCCTTGTGCCTGTCGCCGCCTCGAACCCGCGCGGCGGCCGGCTCAGCCGCTCGTCGCTGGACAGCGGGCTTCCCGCCGCAGCCAAGCCGTCGGCGACTGCAAGGAACGCCTCGGGATCGTCGAGTATGGCTTGTCGCAACCGGCGCAAAAGGTCGGGCTCCGGGTGCCAGAACCCGGCCGCCACCATCGATTCCGCCGGAGCGACGTGCAGATAAAGCAGGCCCGGGTCGCGCTTGCGGCCGGAGCGCGTCAGTACCGCCCCGGCATGTGTCTTGTAGAGCCGCTTGTCCGGCGAAAAACGCACGTCGCGATAGATGCGGAAGATGCCGTGCCTGGTATCGCCGATCAGCGGCAACCCGGCTTCGTGCAATGCCGCGCCGACCGCGGCGATCAAGTCGCGAAACGGCCCCAGCACTTCGGCCTCGTAGACCGCCTTGCGGGGCTTGAACCAGGCCGGGTCGTTGTTGTCGCGCAGTTCGCTGAAGAACGCGAACGCGGCGGGCCGGAACCCGGCAAACCGGGTCGGGGCTTCCGTCATCGCCTTTCCTCCTCACCGGCGCCGCCGCGGCGGGCGTAAAGCAGGAACTCGCGGTTACCTTGCGGGCCGCAGATCGGGCTCTCGACGACGCCCATTACAGTCCAGCCCGGCTGGGCCGCGACCCAGGCGGCGGCGCGCTCGCAGACCTCGTGATGGACGGCGGGATCGCGCACCACCCCGCCTTTGCCGACATGCTCGCGGCCCGCCTCGAATTGCGGCTTGACGAGCGCCACGAGCTCGGCCTCCTCGGCGGCGAGCGCCAGCGGTGCCGGCAATACCGTCGCGAGGCCGATGAAGCTCGCATCACAGGTGATCACATCGACCGGCTCCGGAACATGGGCTCGGGTCAGGTATCGCGCGTTCAGCCGCTCGTGGACAATGACATGCGGATCCTGCCGCAGTTTCCAGGCGAGCTGACCGTATCCGACATCGACGGCGTAGACGCGCGTGGCCCCGCGCGACAACAGCACGTCGGTAAAACCGCCCGTCGAGGCTCCGATGTCGAGGGCTGTTTTTCCATCGACTGTGATCCCGAAATAATCGAGAGCATGAGCGAGCTTGACGCCCCCGCGCGACACCCAGGGGTGTATCTGCCCCTCGACGGCAAGCACCGCATCGGCCGCGAGCTGCTCGCCCGGCTTGTCGATCCGCCGCCCGGCGCAGTTGACAGCCCCGGCGAGGATCAGCGCTTGAGCTTTGGCGCGGCTTTCGGCCAAACCCTGCTCGACGAGAAGCTGATCGGCCCGCCGTTTCGCGGCCTGCGCAGGAATCCGGGGGTGAGGTCGGCTCATCGCAATTTTGCTTGCGGTGGAGGGGATTGGGACGCGGACAAGTGGCGGACGAGGTCGCGGGCGTAGATCGGGAGATCGGCCTCCCGGCGAACGCAGATCGTCAGATTGCGGACTGCCCATTGGTCAGTCAGCTCGATCCGGCGGATCGACATCGTCTTGGCGTGGCGCTCGGCGGTAGTCGCCGGGACGATGCCGATCCCGACGTTGCATTCGACAAATCGGCATACCGCGTCGAAGCTGCGCAGCTGAACGCGCAGTTTGAGGCGGCGGCCGACCCTCTCGGCCTTTTCCGAAAGAAAGCGCTGCAGCGCGCTCGTGCGGTCCAGACCGACAAAATCGAAATCGAGCACCTCGGCAAAGGGGATACGCCCGACTGTCGCCAGCGGGTGCTTCGCCGCGACGACCAGCACGAAGCGGTCGGTGCGAAACGGCAGGATCTCCAGACCGGCGACCTCCACTGTGGCGGCGACGATCCCGATATCCGCGGTGCCGTCGGCAACGGCAGCGACGATCTCGTCACTGAGCCGCTCCTCCAGATCGATGTTCACCTGCGGGTGGGAGGCGAGGAAATCACTGAGCGGCTCCGGCAGGAATTCGGTCAGCGCATTGGTATTGGACAACAAGCGAACTTGACCCTTGATGCCCTCGGCATATTGGGCAAGCTCGCCGTGCATGCGCTCTGCCTGTTGCAGCAGCATCCGCGCATGATGAACGAGAGTACGGCCGGCCGGCGTCGGCTGCACGCCTTGGCGCTCGCGGTGCAATAAGGGAGTGCCGAGCGCCGCCTCCATATTGCGGATGCGCGTGCTCGCCGCGGCGATGGCCAGATGCATGCGGTCGGCGCCATGCGTGATGCTGCCCGCTTCAACCACGCTCAGGAACAGCCGCAGGTCGCTGAGATCGAAACGCACGGGGACGGCCTTCGGATTTGACGAAGCAAGGCTACGCCAAATGCCGATTGTGTCAACTCGGATGTGGCATCAGTTTTCGGCAAACACGAAGGCGAGGAAACATGAGCACCCCCTATCCGATCGAGCATCACACCTACGATGTCGTTGTTGTCGGGGGCGGCGGCGCCGGTCTGCGGGCGACATTGGGAATGACCATTGCGGGGCTCAAGACCGCCTGCATCAGCAAGGTGTTCCCGACCCGCAGCCATACTGTCGCGGCGCAGGGCGGCATCGGCGCGGCGCTCGGCAATATGGGCGAGGACGACTGGCGCTGGCACATGTACGACACGGTCAAGGGGTCCGACTGGCTCGGCGACCAGGACGCGATCGAATTCATGTGCCGCAATGCGATGGAAGCGGTCATCGAGCTCGAACATTTCGGCGTCCCGTTCTCGCGTACCGAGGACGGGCTCATCTATCAGCGGCCGTTCGGCGGCCACACCGTGCAATGGGGCAAGGGCTTGGCCAAGCGCGCTTGCGCCGCCGCCGACCGGACCGGGCATGCGATGCTCCATACCCTCTACCAGCAGTGCCTCAAGCACAACGCCGAGTTCTTCATCGAGTACATCGTGCTCGACCTGGTGATGGATGAAAGCCAATGCCGCGGGGTCGTGGCATGGCGGCTCGACGACGGCACTCTGCATCTGTTTCGGTCACAGATCGTCGTGCTGGCGACGGGCGGCGGCGGCCGCGCCTATTTTTCGACGACGCAGGCGCATATCTGCACCGGCGACGGCTATGCCATGGCACTGCGCGCCGCATTGCCATTGCAGGACATGGAATTCATCCAGTTTCATCCGACCGGCATTTACGGCGCCGGCTGTCTGATCACCGAGGGCTCGCGCGGCGAGGGCGGCTACCTGACAAACGGCGAAGGCGAGCGCTTTATGGAGCGCTACGCGCCGACCACCAAGGATCTCGCCTCGCGCGACGTCGTCGCCCGCGCCATGGCGATCGAGATCCGCGAGGGCCGCGGCTGCGGGCCGCAAAGCGACCACATCCTCTTACATCTCGAGCACCTCGATCCCAACGTGCTGCATCTGCGGCTCCCCGGCATTTCCGAGACCGCGAAGATCTTTGCCGGGGTCGAGGTGACGCGGCAGCCGATCCCGGTATTGCCGACAGCGCATTACAACATGGGCGGCATTCCAACCAATTTTCACGGCGAGGTGTTGAACCCGACTGCCGATGACCCCGAGCGCATCGTGCCCGGGCTGATGGCGATTGGTGAGGCGGCCTGCGTGTCGGTGCACGGCGCCAACCGGCTCGGCACCAACTCGCTGCTCGACCTGGTCGTGTTCGGCCGCGCCGCCGCGCAGCGCGCTGCCGAGATCGTCGAACCGGGAGCGCCGGACGCCTTTCTTGGACCCACGGCGACTGACCCGGCGCTCGCCAGGTTCGACCGGGTGCGTCATGCAAAAGGACGGCTGAAGACCGGCGAAATCCGGGTCGCGATGCAGCGCACCATGCAAGATCACTGTTCGGTCTTTCGCACTGCGGGGGTGCTCGAGGAAGGGCTGCGAAAGATGACGGCGGTCAGCGATGCTCTGAGCGATCTTGCCGTCGCCGACCGCTCGCTGATCTGGAACACCGACCTTGTCGAGGCGCTCGAACTCGACAACCTGATCGGGCAGGCGGCGGTCGTTCTCCATTGCGCGCTATACCGGACCGAAAGCCGCGGCGCGCATGCCCGCGAGGATTACCCTGAGCGCGACGACCGCAACTGGCTCAAACACACCCTCGCCTGGCAGAACGGCGACGGCGAGGTGCGTCTCGGCGACCGCCCGGTGCACCTCCATACCTTGTCGAACGAAGTGCACGCCTTCCCGCCTGCCGAGCGCGTCTATTGACCCGAGACTGGCGGGGCGGAAAAGCGGAAGCGCATTCCGCCACTCACCACCGGCAAGAATTAGATCGGGGTGGCGGAACGCGCTGCGCTTTTCCGCCCTACAGTCGCGGCATGTAGCCCTTGCGGGGGTATTCCTCCCAATACTGGCGGAAGCCGCGGTGGGTCGCTTCCTGGTGCGGGTGGGCGCGGAGTTTGTCGACATCGATGTCGATGCCGAGGCCGGGCGCTGTCGGCAGATCGACCCAGCCGTCTTGCACGTTCAATGACGCTGTGGCGATTTCACGGCAGAGGTCCTGAAAATTCACAAAATACTCGGTGATCCGGAAATTCGGGATCACCGCCGAGAGGTGGACGGTTGCCGCCAGGCCGATCAGCGTGCTGTTGTAATTGTGCGGCGACATGACGACCGCTTGGGGCTGCGCCATCGCGGCAATGTCGAGCATCGCGCTGATCCCGCCGACGGCGCAGATGTCCGGGTTGAGAATGTCGGCGGCGCGCTTGGCGAGGCACTCGAAGAAGGCTTCTTTCGAATAGATCGCTTCGCCTGTGACGATTGGGATCGGCACTGCCCGCCGCACCTCGGCGACCAGGTCGATATTCTCCGACAGGCACGGCTCCTCGTACCAGTCGATGCCGAATTCCGCGAGCCGGTGGCCGATGCGGATCGCGTGAGCCGGCGCAAAGCGGCGGTGCGCCTCGATCAAGAGCTCGAAATCGGGCCCCAATGCCTGACGCATCGCCCTGACGTAGTCGATCGCGAAATCTTCGTCGCGCCGATCGACAAAGCTGCGCCACGGGCCGGGGAACGGATCGAATTTGGCGGCGGTAAAGCCCATTGCCTTGACCTTTAGCCCGCGTTCGACCCCTTCCTCGATCGTCGTGCCGCGCGACCAGCCATTGGCATAGACGCGCACGCGTTCACGCGATGCGCCGCCGATCAGATTGTAGACCGGCAGCCCAGCGCGCTTGCCGATAATGTCCCAGGAGGCGATTTCGATCGCGCTCCACGCCGCCATCAGCTCCAATGAGATGCGGCGGATCGCGAAATCCTCGAACATGATCTGGCCGGTGTGCCGGATGTTGAAAGCACTGCGGCCGATCACATGCGGCGCCATCGCCTCAAGGCAGTCGGCAACGACCTTCTCCTTGCCGTGCGTGACATAGGCTTCGCCCCAGCCATAGAGACCGTCCTCGGTCTCGACGCGGCAGAACAACAGATCCTTCGAGCTCCCGGTCCCGAGGATAAAGGTTTCGATGCGCGCGATCTTCATGTCCGGTCTCCGCTTACGCCTCATCCGTCACTCGACAGCGTCATCGGCTTCAGGTCAAGAGCTGAGCCGGCTCGATGTCCAGTGCGTCGCGGATCGCGCGAGCCAACGTCGCAAGCTGATAGGGCTTGCGCAAGATGGGAAAGTCGGCTTCGAGAGTATTTACGGCCTTTGCATAACCACTCGTCAGCAAAACGGCAATGTCGGGGTATTCCTCCTTGACCTTTCGCGCGAGCGACATGCCGTCGAGCTCTCCCGGCATGATGATATCACTGAACACCAGATCGACGGCCTCGCCTGACCGGAGGAGTTGCAATGCGGCCACCGCGGATCGGGCGCGCAATACGCGGTATCCGAGCTGATCCAGCAACATGCCGACGGTTTCCTGCACCTCGAGGTCATCCTCGACCAACAAGACGGTTTCGCGTCCTCGAGGCGGCTCCGCAGCGGCGGTCGGGGTTTCGCTGAGGGGACGATGGGTGCGCGGCAAAAACATGGTAACGCTCGTGCCGTTCCCCAATTGACTGGCGATCGTCACGGTCCCTCCGGACTGGTGGGTCAGGCCATAGACCTGCGACAGTCCCAACCCGGTACCCTTGTCGAGCTGCTTGGTCGTGAAAAACGGCTCAAACACCTTTGGCAGGATGTCTGCTTCTATCCCGCACCCGGTATCTGCCACCGTCAGAGCGACGAATTCTCCGCAAAGGCCGTCCGGCGTCTCCTCAGACTGTAGCCGGAGATTTTTGGCCGTGATCGTAGTCGTCCCGCCACCGGGCATCGCGTCCCGCGCGTTAACGACCAGATTGATCAGCGCGAGCTCCAGTTCATGAATATCGACTGCGACTGGCCAGATGTTGCGGGGGATGTCGATGACGAGCGTGATATCACCGCGCGCTGAGCTGGCAAGCAGATCGCGGAACTCTGCGAGGCGCTGGCGCAAGCAGATGACGATCGGGTTCAGGGCTTGGCGGCGAGAGAAGGCGAGAAGCTGGCGAGTGAGATTTTCGCCGCGCGCCGCCGCGAGTTCGATCGCCTCCACCGGGCGCAGGTGTTTTGGATCACGAAGGCGGCTTTTGAGTATCTGTGCGTTGCCGCTAACAACCATCAGCATATTGTTGAAGTCGTGCGCTATGCCGCCGGTCAGCTGTCCCAGCGCCTCCATCTTTTGCGACTGGGCGAGCCGGTCTTGTGCGCGCTGCAGTTTCGCCCTTGCTTCATGGCGCTCGGTCACGTCGCGCATGATATTCGCGAACCCTATGAGTTTGCCTTCCTCGTCGCGGATGGCGTCGATCACCACGGCCGCCAAAAACAAGGATCCATTCTTGCGAACACGCCAGCCGTCATTTTCGCAGGTTCCCGAGGCCGCGGCGGCCGCGAGAGCGCGTTCGGGAGCACCGGCCGCCCGATCCGCCGCTGTATAGAAACGCGAGAAATGGTGGCCGACAATTTCCGGTTCGGCATAGCCCTCTATGCGCTGCGCTCCGGTATTCCAGCCCGACACCACGCCGCGCGCATCCAGTCTGATCAGTGCGTGATCGGTCGCGGCTTCTGAAAACAACCGGAACTGCCGCTCACTTTCGCGCAACGCCTCCGCGGCCAACTTCTCGGCGGTGACGTGACGGCCGATCAAATAGATCGCTCCGTTCTCTACCGTCAGCGTCCAGGCGAGCCAGCGCCACGAGCCGTCCTTATGGCGAAACCGGTTCTCCATGCGGACGGTTGGAATGCCCTCGGCGAGCCGCCTGCGAGCGGCCATGGAATGCTCCGCGTCGTCGGGATGCCGCAGCTCGCTGACATGCATCCTCTTGATCTCATCCTCGCTCCAGCCGAGGAGGGTGGTCCAGGCCGGATTGACGCTGATGAAATACCCGTCGAAATTGGAAACGCCGAGGAGGTCTTCAGAGACATGCCAAATCCGATCGCGTTCTCGGATGCGCTCGGCAATTTCTGTCTCCAGACTTTCGTTCAGAACGCGTAATGCCTCCTCTTTGCGAACGCGCTCCGTCGTTTCGATGCAGGTCGTGAGGATGCCGCCGATGCCGTTCGGCGACGATTTATCCGGGATCGGGCTATAACTGATGCTGAAACGCGCGTTCTCGACAATCGAGCCCTGGCGGCGGACGGTCCACGGGTGATCTTCGGCGAAAAAGGCGCCGCGCTCGCCGCGCAGGATGGCTTCGTTCAACTGCCCGAGCTCGGGGTAGACTTCCCACCAAACCTCATGCAACGAGCGGCCCAAGGCCTCGGGGTGCTTGTCGCGCAGGATGGGTCGATAGGCATCGTTGTAAATGAGCACCAGCTCGGGCCCCCATCGGACCGCCATCGGAAATCCCGAAGCGAGGATCATCGCGATGCTGAGCTTCAGGCTTTGCGGCCAAGCCTCGCTGCTGCCGAGCGGGGTCGCCGACCAGTCCATCTCGCGGATCCGTCGTGACATCTCGCCGGGCAGGTTGGTAAAGGCGCGGACGGTCATCGACGTGTCGAGATTTCCTCCCAAACATGGGAAGAGCGTAAGACACACGGGAATCCCGCGTATGTCCAGCTTCACCTATTGTGGTAGAAGTCGCCCGAGCGGGCTCGTTTCCTTTCACAGGAGGCTACGGTAATGAGGACCTTTGTTCGCTGTGGTCAGCTTTTCTCCGGGCGCGAGGACGATGCCCGTAAAGGCGAAACTCTGGTCTTCGACCGGCAGGGAGTTATCGAGTATGCCGGGGCCGAGGCGGGATCGCCGCGGCGCACCCGCGGCGACCGGATGCTCGATTATTCCGGCTGTTTCGTGATGCCGGGGCTGATCGACGTCCACACGCACCTCGCCTACGGCAACGCCAAGAGCGAGGAGGACATCGACCTCTACAGCCCGCTCGAGTTCCGCACGTTGCGCGGCATGTTCTTCGCGCAAAAGATGGTCGCGGCCGGGTTTACCGCGCTGTGCTCGCCGGGCGACGCCGGCCAGATCAGCCTGTCGATCCGCAACGCGATCCGCGCCGGCCTTTTCGACGGGCCGCGCGTCATGGCGGCGGGGCCCTACATTACGAGCCACCAGGGCCTCACCGACTGGTATCCGACCTGGATCGGCGCGCCCGAGACCTCGATCGGCAAGCTGGTGACGACGGCCGCCGAGGCGGTCGAGGAGATCCGGCGCCAGACAAAGAACGGCGTCGACTGCGTCAAGATCGCGATGGACGGCATCCAGCGCCGCGACGACGACGGCAGCCTCGTCGCCGCCTTCACGCAGGAAGAGACCGACATCATGGTCCGCGAGATCCACCGCCACGGCAAGAAGGCGGTCGTGCATGCCCGCGGCCGCGAAGCGACATTGTATTCGGCCCGCGCCGGCGCCGATCTGATCTTCCACGCCAACCACCTCGACGACGAATGCATCGCGGCGATGCTGGCAAACGGGTGCATGCTGTCGCCGACAATGACGCAGCCGAAGAACGTCATCGATTTCACGCAGCCGCACGAGCCGGCCGGCCAGCGCGGCCGCCCCGAGCACGCGCAGCGCGAATACGAGATCGGCTGCGCCAATTGGAAAAAGGCCCGCGCCGCCGGCGTGCCATTGTTGACCGGCACCGACACCGGCTTTGCGGTCACCCCCTACGGCGAATGGAACGCCCGCGAGCTGGAGCTCTTTGTCGACGACCTCGGCTTCACGCCGGCCGCGGCATTGCGCGCCGCGACCGAAGTCAATGCCCGGTTCATGACCGAAGGCGACCGCATCGGCGCGCTGGAGCCCGGCCGCGCCGCCGACTTCATCGTGCTCGACACATCGCCGCTCGCCGACATCCGCGTATTGCAGGACCGCAGCCGCCTGCAGGCGGTCTATATCGCCGGCAAGGAGATCCGCCTCCCCGACCGCCCCTACGACCCGCGCCAAGTCACCGACTTCGCGCTCTCAAACTGGACCGACCTCTACACCCGCGAGCGCGTCGCCGAACTGCGCCGCCAGCGCCCGGTGCTCGCCGCGGCGGAGTAGCGCCTCCTACTCGCGGAACTCCGCGGCGCGCCACCCGACGGCAGTGCGGAACGGGCGGCGTCGGCGCGCCGTCGCAGGGCATGAAACAAGAGGAGCCGTCATTGCGAGCGCCAGCGAAGCAATCTCGTCCCGATTGAGACTCCTCCGCCCCGAGATTGCCACGTCGCCGGAGCCTGCCCCAGGCGCCGCGCCGAGCGGCGCGGAGGGGGCGTCCCGCAATGACCAAGGCCCAGTTTCTTTTTAGGCCGAAGGTCCGCTCGGGGTGGAAACCCGACCTTCGCACCAGATTTCTGCGCGAGCTAAGTGGGTATTTCGCCAACGCTGACACCGCGGTCCCGTAATCCTTTCTTTTTCCAACACCCAGGGTTCGCCAGGACATAGCCTATGGGATACTCGCGGATAGTGATTCTGCGAAGTTGCCCGTGATCAGCCGATGCTAGATCACGCACGCGATGCCGACCGATATTATTGCTAGCAGCTGCAATATCCGAAACGGTTTGCCTCGTACCACGTAAGTTCTATCGAGCCATGGCCCTTGGCTGTAAATTTGAGGTTTCCAGCGAGATCATCGAGTTCGCAGGCGGCCGCATGGAGTGCAGTTAACTGAGGTCGAATTCAATGTCCATCAAACGTCGTCTGTCGAGTTTTTCGAGCAACGCAAAGAGGTATGCGAAGAGAACCATCGCCGACATAGGACGTAACGAAAGAAACGTTGATATCTGTCTGCGCTCGATATTGAAGGATGGAAAGATTTTGTTGAATGTGAATGATGCGGCTTCATATATCGAGCTATTGAGAGCTTGCGTCGAGCCTACCGCAGTCCGAGTTGCAACCGTAAAATCGAGCAATAGCCTCGGCGATGTATACGGAAACCACTTCAAAACCTTGATTGAGACTATCCAATCGGATTTGTTACCACTCCCAGTAGCAATGGCACTCGAACTCGCGGAGGAGGCCGATCGGTTAAGGGGAATGACCACGCCGAAAGCCAACGAGGACCTGGGCAGGCGACGTCGGTCTGCATTTTGGGATGGCTTCATCATTAGGCCACAAGGGCCGACTCCTTGCGAACGTTATACGCCTATGTCGATCAGAACGGTGTCTCGAACTGGGCACTGCCTATGGAATGTCAGCCATGTTTATCCTCGGGATGCAGCCCTATCTCGGACGGACTATCCATTTGACGACGGTGGAAGGCTCCGAGCCGCAATTTACACTTGCTAGCCAATGGCTGAAGGAACGCTACCACGACGCCATCACTTGTCATTTTGGGTTGACGCAAAACGTATTGCCCAAGCTCGTGAGGACGCTTGGACCAATAGACTTTATGTTCCATGATGCGGGGCATACCAGGGAAGATTATGTCAGGGACTTTGCTGCCGTAGTGGACTCGCTTTCGCCTGGGTCGGTCATGGTCATTGATGATATCCGTTATGAAGACGCCCGCTTCGGTGGAGGGCCGACGCGTATCGGGGTTGGTTGGACGTCGTTTCACACGCCCGAATTCGACATGCCGTGGAGGTGGATGGCGCAATAGGTGTGGCGTTGCTATCGTGAATGAGAGCATCTGGTAAATCGTATTCATCCATAAATGGAGAACAGTGCGCCGGGCCGAATGTCCGCAAAGGGGTCGCGACCCGACCTCACCCATCTGCTGGGCAGACAGACCCCGACGCCAACGCCCGCCATACTTCGCTGTTGTGCCTTACCCCCCGAGGTCCGGTGCTCTCATCGTACCACCACCTTGTGCCGAAGCCAGCCAACGGCCCAATCTTCCTTGATGGAACAAACCATGAACCCATATGTTGGGTTTGCTGGTCCGCGCGGAGCGCGGCCCGAGAACGGGCTCCGGCGCGGGAGGTGAGGAGCACTCCTTTATTCGCGGAATTGCGCCGATCGCCACCTGACGGCGGCGGGGACGCCTTCGGCGGCGACGATGTCGCGGAATTGCTGGCCGAATTCGGTCTTGGTTGCGTAGAGCGGGCCGAGGATGTCGAGGCCGGCGTAGAGCGCGGTGCGGAAACCCGCGGCGTCGGCGCCGCGGTTGATGCGCGCGCTTTGCGGCATAGAGCGCTTCCGGCGAGATCAGCGACAATCGCTTCGCGTAGCGCAGGCTCGCCTCACGCAATTCGGCGAGCGGCACGACGCGGTTGACCATGCCGAGATCGAGCGCGGCACGGGCGTCGATCGTGTCGCCGAAATAGAGCAATTCGCGGGCCTTCTTGTAGCCGATGATCATCGGCATCACGAGTGCCGGGCCGACGCTCGAGAAGCGCACCTCCGGCTCGCCGAACGTCGCATTGTCGGCGGCGATCGTCAGGTCGCACAGCATGACGAGCTCGCAGCCGCCGCCCATCACGTGGCCCTGAACCGAGGCGACGACCGGCTTTTTCATCAGCCACGGCAGCATCTCGAATTCGAGCTGCGGGTGCAGATGCGCATGCGCCTTGCGCCGCGTCGCTGCGCCAGTCGTCCGCGCCCGGCTCCCTCGCCGAAATGTCGTAGCCGGCGCAGAAGCTGCGGCCGTCGGCGCGCAGCAGCACGACGCTGGTCGCGGGATCGGCGTCGGCCCGGCGAACGCGTCGGTCAATTGCCGCTGCAATTCCGCGCTGATCGCGTTGAGCTTGTCCGGCCGGTTGAGGGTGATGACGGCGACCTTGTCGTCAATATCGTAAAGCACCAGGGGATCGGGCATGGCTGTCCTCCTATCGCCGGGTCTGGAAAAAGCTCGCGAAGCAACTCGCCGGCACGCCTCTCCTCGATGCCGCCGTAAATTTCCGGCCGGTGATGTGTGGTGGGCTGGTCGAACAGGCGGGGGCCGTGCTCGACCGCGCCGCCCTTCGGATCATAAGCCCCGAAATAGAGCCGGCGCAGGCGGGCCAAAGCAATCGCCGCGGCGCACATCGCGCACGGTTCGAGAGTGACGTAGAGATCGCATTCGGCCAGGCGCGCGGCCCCCAGTTGGGCGGCGCCTGCCCGCAATACGAGCATCTCGGCATGCGCGGTCGGGTCATGGTCGGCCTCGACGCGATTGCCGGCGCCGGCAAGGACACGCCCTTCGCCATCGACCAGCACGGCGCCGACCGGTACGTCGCCGCGGGCGGCCGCCGCCTCGGCTTCGGCGAGGGCCAGTTTCATCGGTGATGGCTGCGCGGATCATCCGCCGTGCCAGCGGCGAATGGGCTCGGGTATCGCGATCGGCCGCCGGGTCGACAGCCGCATGAACAAGCCTTCCTGCTCGGCCTCGGCATGGACGGCGCCGTTGACCAAGAATTCGGCGGCGAGCCGCCAGCGCACCCGGGTCAGTCCGGCGACCCGCATGCGGCCGACCAGCGGGTTGGCGATCGTCACCGGCCGCCGATAGCTGATTCGGGTGGACAACAGGATCGGCGCGATGTCCTCGGCGAGCGCCCGGATCAGCGGATAGGCCTGGTCCAAAAGGCCGAGCCGCAGATCCTCGAGCCAGCGAATGAACACGATGTTGCTGACAATGCCGGCAAAGTCTATGTCGTAGGTCCGTATCGGGAGTGGCTGCTCGTAATACTCGGTCATCGCCCCCTCCGATTTCGCCCATCCGATATCGATTGGATTGCAGCATGGCACAGCCCGTCATCGGTCTCACCCTCGATCACGAGCCGCCGGGCGGATATTCGAATTTTCCGTGGTATGCGATCCGCGAGAATTATTGCAACGCGGTGCGCCGTGCCGGCGGGTTGCCGATCCTGCTGCCGCACGACCCCGACGCCGCGGCGGAGTACCTCGACCGGATCGACGGGCTGATCGTCACCGGCGGCGGCTTCGATGTCGACCCGGCGCTCTTCGGGGAGGCGAGCGAGGCACCCGACGGTCAAGACCAAGGACCGCCGCACCGCCTTCGAGCTCGCCGCCGCAAAGGGCGCGCTCGCCCAAGACATGCCGGTGCTCGGGATCTGCGGCGGCCAGCAGCTCCTGAATGTCGCGCTCGGCGGCACGTTGATCCAGCATATCCCGGACGAGGTCCCAGATTGCCTGCCGCATCGCCAGCCCAACCCGCGCAACGAGCCCGGGCATACCGTCCGGGTGATCGCCGGCACCCTCCTCCACCGCATCACCGGAGTGGACAGCCTCGGGGTCAACAGCGCGCACCATCAGGCGGTCAAGGCCGCCGGGCCGGGGCTCGTCATCGACGCCGTTGCCGAGGACGGCGTCGTCGAGGGGATCGAGGATCCGCGCCACCGTTTCTGTCTCGGTGTGCAATGGCACCCCGAATTCGAGATCAGCGAGGCTGACCGCCGGATATTTCGGGCCTTTATCGAAGTTTCCGGCGGATGAAAAGCTCAGCGCATCGCTAACGAGAACGGCGCTTGGGCGCTGCGGTATCGAGGGTGTCGCATCGGCAATTTCGGCAATAAGGAACTCCGCCCGAGCGCGTCTGTTGAACGGGCTAAATGCCGATCCCGGAGTGACCATGATGCTTCGCTTACTCACCACAACCGCCGTCGTTGCCGTCGGACTGCTCGCAGCTCCGCCAATTTTTGCCCAAACCGCGGAGCCCGGCCACCCTGCTGCGACTTCCGCCAAAGACGCGCTGGACCAGGAGGACAAGACCTTTGTCAGGGAGGCCGCGACCGGCGGCATGGCGGAGGTCGAGCTGAGCAAGACCGCTCAGAAATCGGAAAATGCCGACGTCAAGCGTTTCGCCGATCGGATGATCGAGGATCATACAAAAGCAAATGAGCAATTGGCGTCGATTGCGACCGGGCTCGGGGTCGATATGCCCAAGACCCTCGATTCAGAGCATGAGCGGATGCGCGAGAAGCTCCAGAGGCTGCACGGCAAGGCGTTCGACGACCAGTACACGCGCGAAATGGTGGAAGACCACAACAAGGCGGTGAAGCTCTTCCAGCAAGAGGAGCGCTCGGGTCACAACACCGAGCTGAAGCAATTTGCGCAGAAGACCTTGCCGACTCTCGAGGAGCACAAGAAGATGGCGCTCGAGCTGTCGCGCAAGCTCGCGCAGACCGCCGCCAGATAACCGCCAAACCGCCGCGAGATCAGTTTATCGCGATATCAGTTTATAAGCCCGAGCCCGCGGATTTTCTCGAACGCCGGGTGGATCTGGGCCCGGTATGCCGGGGACCCGGAACGCGAGAGCCAGAGCTGTTCAAACGCGCGCGTCCGGTGCTGCGGGTATAATCCGCGGAATTTCGCTGCGGTTTCGGTGGCTTCTCTGTCCCGCCCGCTCGTGGACAGCGCGGAGGCGAGGAATAGGTGCGCGCTACCATAGCTGGGATTACGTTCCAAGGATTTGCGGAGAAGGGAAATCGAAGCCTCGGTTCGCCCGAGCAGGAGTTCGGCAAAGCCGCCGAAGAAGAGCCAAATGCTGTGCCGTCGATCCGATAGGTCGAGGCTCATTGCGCGCTCGTTCGCCGGCACAGTCTCGTCGGCGCGGCCGAGAAAGGCTGCATTGTATCCGGCGAACCCGTGCGCAGTACCTTGGCTTGAATCGGTCGCCAGAGCGCGCTCGAAAGCGCCGCCCGCCTCATCCAGTTGTCCGGCAGCCGAGTACAACATGCCTTGCACGCAATGCGCGGCGCTGTGCCCCGGGGCGATCGAGAGCGCGATCGCCGCCGCCTCGCGGCCCAGGTCGGAGGCGGTTGCCACGACCCGCGGCTCGGCCCACCACGGGTTGCTGACGAGATGTTGACAAGTTATCGCCAGCCCTGTCAGCGCCTCGACATTGCGCGGGTCGCTCGCCAGCGCTGTCAGATACCAACGCTGTGCCTCGGCCGACAACTCCGCGCGCATGCCTTGTTGCAGCGCACTCGCCGCCCGCGACAGCGATTCGGTGACCCCGTGCTCCATGCCCGCGTCGAAAAAGGCGCGTCGGCTCGCCGCCTGGAGCAGCAGTACATGAAGCTCTCGGGATATCCGCCGAGTGATCCTCGTCTGGATCGGCGCGAGTTCTTCAGGACGGAACTCATGTCGCCCCGCCCAGACGAACTCGGAGGTCGCGGCATCGACGATCCGCATATTCACCCGCAAAGTTTCCCGATTGCCGCACTGAGCGCTCCCGGTAACGACATAGTCATATTCACGCTCTGAAGCCGGCGGCCGCGCGAGCTTGCCCATTGTGGGCTGCTCGCCTTTCAACGGTTTGAGCGAGAGACCGCGGCCCTGTCGAAGGAGGTCGGTGACGAGATCATCGGTAAAGGCTTCCACCAAGCGTTGCCGATCGCGGATCGCCCGTCAAATTGCGCATCGGCGCAACTGCCACGGCAATGCTCGGCAGCAGGCATGGCCATTGCGGTTTTTCTGACCCAGGGATCGGCCGCTCTTGCGGCCGAGGGCTGCGGCTTTCCACCACGCGATCGGCCATCGCGCTCAACGAGGGGCGAGCCTGATTGCTCGGTGCGGCGCTTACGATACGGCCCTCCCCGCCTGAACGGGCGATCGAGCGCGCCAGCGCCTGGGTTTCCTCATCGGGCGTAACGCTGAGCTCGCGCTGCAAAGTATTTGCGCAGCTCTTGTACTGGCGGAGCGCTTCACCGCGGCGGCCGCCGCGCGCGTAGGCGCGCATCAGCGCGCGCTGCCCTGATTCGGATAGCGGTTCGAGGGTCACCAGCCGGCGCCCGGACTGGATCGCGGCTTCGTAGTCACCGGCGGCATCTTGCAGCGCGATCAACCGTTCCAGGACCTCACAGATCGCAGCAAGCGCGCGGTCTCGCGCCGCTCCCAACCATTCCTGAAACGGCTCGGAGGCGATATAGAAATCAGCGAGGAAATCTCCGCGGTACAAGTCGGCTGCCGTCTGCAGCTCGCCACGGTCCTGTGAGCGCGACAGCCGCTCGAAATCATCGAGGTCGACGATGGCGTCCTCGATCCGGCAGTTGGCGAAGTCGGCTGCCAAATCAGAGGCTGCTCCCCGCCCGAGCGCCTTGCGCAGCTCCAACAGGCAATTGCGCAAGCTGTGGCGGCCTTGCTCCGACCCCTGATAGGGCCATAGCAAGTCGGCCAATCGCTCGCGGCTGACCGCTTCGCCGTTTTGGGCCGCGAGAAAGGCGAGCAGCGCGCGCGCCTTTTTCGGGAGCTTGTCGAGCCGACAGCCATCACTCTTGATCACCAAAGGTCCGAGCACATAAATCGTCAAAGACATCTTTAAATATCCCAATAATGGCTGAGGAAAACTCTCGGCCGGTTAGTTATACTGAGCCACCCATCGGCTGCCCGGTGCGGCGGAGCGGCATAAACCAGTCACAACCATTGGCCCCCATTTTCGACTAGCCATTCAGGACGGTGGCGCCCGGCTCGATCGCGCTGCCGTACCCATCGGAACTGCCACTGACAGGATAGGAGCTTGGCTCGACTGTGTTACTATCGTACGAATTATGGCAAAATTACGTTCATTCGCGACCGATTGTTTCAATGTAACCAAATCAGGCCGGATTTTCGCCTCTTTTTATGTATTCGGCTGGCGTTCTCGATCCTGCTCAGCCCGCTAGCATGGAGGCAAAAAGGCTAATTAAGCACAACCTTTTTGACAGCTGTCAGACGTGGAACTGACGTTCGCCTGACATGGGCCAGCTTAAGATCAACTAACGCGGCGAGTTGCGCCTCCACTGCAATGCTTAAAGCGAGGCGACGTGAAACGAACTGGCACCATGAACGGGATCTACGTCGCGCAGATACGAGCTCTCTACCAGCACATCCCGATAGTCCTGCTTGTCAACGTCGTCAACTCCGCCTTGGTCGCGATCGTACTGGCGTCCTATAAAGGACAGACTTGGTGGCTGGTATTTCTCGCATTGACCATTGCCCTTACGGGGGCTCACGCGTTCGGATGGGTCCGTTACCGCCACACCAGCGAGTCGGCCCAATCCGCGAGCCGATGGGCGGCGGCGGCAACCGTCGGATCGGGGCTGTCCGGATTGCTGTGGGGCGTCGGCAGCGCACTTTTGCTTCCGGATAACCTGGTGGAGCAGACTTTCGTTGCCTTTGTCATCGGCGGGATGTGCGCCGCCTCTCTTGTCGCATTTTCCAACTATCTGCCGGCCTTCATTGCCTATGTCTTCCCCGCTTCGTTACCACTGGCGGGCCGGTTCTTCCTCGACGGTTGGACTGTGCACGGCGACATGATGGTGGTGTTCGCAGTGACAATAACCCTTGCGGCATGCAATTCTACTCGCGGCTTTGTGCATGGATTGCGTTTGAACTGCGATCTGACCGAGAAGACCAAGGAGCTGGTTTCGGCAAATCAACGACTGCACTTGGAGATGGAGCAGCGGAGGGTCGCGGAGGACCAGTTGCGGCAAATCCACAAAATGGAGGCCATCGGTCAATTGACAGGCGGCATCGCTCACGATTTCAACAACCTGCTCACAGTAGTCGTCGGGCACCTCGAAATGGCGCAAAACCGCGTGAGCGCCGATCCCCGCACTGTGGCGTCGTTACAGGCAGCCCTCCGTGCGGCGGAGCGTGGTGCCGCGCTGACCCGGCATCTGCTCGCCTTTGCGCGTCGACAGCATTTGGATCCGAGGCCGGTCGACATTCCCGGCGTGCTCAGCGCCGCGGAGAGATTGCTGGAGCAGACGATCGGTCCTGAAATCGAGCTGGTGATACGCTCGGAACTTGATCTACACCCGGCATGGATCGACCCGAACCAGCTGGAGCTCGCCATCCTGAACCTCGCCCTCAACGCGCGCGACGCTATGCCGGGAGGCGGGGTTCTGCGAATCAGTGCGGAGAACCGACAAGGAGACATTGGCAACCTGCCGGCCGAGCTCCAGCCGGACGACTATGTGGTAATTTCGGTAACCGACACCGGCATCGGGATGAATAAGGAGACCCTCCAACGCGCGTTCGAGCCATTCTTCACGACGAAGGAGGCCGGCCGAGGCTCGGGACTAGGATTATCGATCGTTCATGGCTTTGCGGCGCAATCGGGGGGATTGGTCGAGATTGCCAGCACTCCCGGTGAAGGCGCGAAAGTGGATTTGTGGCTGCCGCGCGCCGAGAGCAAAACGTCCCAATGCGTCGCTCCCGACCCCGGTCCATCTTTATTAGAGCCGCGCCAAGCAAGAATCGTGGTTTGTGACGATGACTCGGGTGTGCTGACTTTTGTCGCGACCGTTCTGCGCGACAACGGCCACGTCGTGTGGGAAGCGGACACCCCTTCTGAGGCCCTCGCGATCATCGACAGAGAGCAGCCGCTCGATCTTCTATTGGTCGATTACGCCATGCCGGGAATGAACGGCATCGCCGTCATAGATCGCGCGCGGGCCTGTCAGCGGGAATTGAACGTGATACTGATGTCTGGACACGCGGATGTGCTTCGCTCGGGCGGCGTTTCAGGAATTCCGCTTCTCGCAAAGCCGTTCAAGGTCGCTGAGCTGCGGCAGCGAATATGCGAAGTGTTGTTGGTGCCTTCACCCAATGCCGGTTTCGGCTTCCCCGGAATGCAACATCTCACCGTCTCCGACTGACCCCGAGGAGGACGGTCTCGCATCTCACGGCAAATTGCCCGACCGAACAAAGCCCACCGGGCGCCGAAACGCAGGAATTCAGATCATCGGGACCGTCACGCTGCTCATCAAATCGAGTGGCCCGTAAGGGAGAAGGTGCGGGGCGATGAAATCGAATGAGTGGCTCGCGCAGATCGTTATCGTGGCTGGGGATGTCGTCGTGTCGACCGCAACTGAAACGCCGATGGAAGGGGCCCGGTAGGCGGCCAACACCTGCTGGGCATACCAGGCGGAACAATTTGCCAGCGGCGTATTCGACAAGGCAGGGCATTGCGAGGCCTGGGTCTGAGTCACGCAGATCGCAGGCGGACGGTGATTGTACATCATCGCATAGCGGCCGGCTTGCTCGACCGCGATCAGCATCGTGTTGTAGGTCCACAAGGCTCGCGCGGTTTCAACGCGCGCCGACGACAGCCAGCAACAGCGCAGACATGATGAGGGCGGCCTCGACAGCCGCCGAACCCGCCTCGGCTGCGTGCCCGGACCGCTTGCGGCTATTCATTGCAGCCGCACCTCCGTCGCCGCGGTTAGCATTGCCGGAATGCCCGGCCAGGGCACCAGCGGCGTAAAAGATTGGTTTGCCGTGATCCGAATGAACACGCGATTGGGCCCGGGACGGCCGACTGTGGCACACGACTCGCTGCAGGTAATCGGCGTCTCGTCATCGCACTCGCAGCTCCGCGGAAAGCTGGCCGGAAAGGTCAATGCCGGCCCGAAGCTCATTGCGCTCTGCATCGCATGCTGTATGCCGCTGGTGTCGTCCGGGTAAGTCCGCGCATATTCCGCACCGATCCGTGCCGTTGCCGCCAGTCCGACGGAATTGGTCGCGAGCATACCGAAATCGGCAATTCCGGTCGCGATCAGAACGAGGATCGGCGCCATCAGCGCGAACTCTGCAGCTACGCTGCCACTATGGTTTCGGTACCCCGAGGCGATTTCTCCGCGCTCGCTGGCCGCAATCCCGATTGAACCTCTTGGGCATCTTCACTCCGCGACGGCAACAGTACCGATTACGGGAAGATTGCCGAGGCCAGCGCCCGCACATCCGCCGGCTTCGAGCCGCGACGCAGCATCGATGTCCAGGGTTTTGACCACGAGCAGCAAGCATTGCGGGCCTGTGGCACTTGGTTCTGCCGTGAAAGGTCATCGATGAGTTGGGGAAGTAGACAAGCCCGTTGAGTGTCGCCCCCGGCGTGCCGCCAATCGTGCTGTGGCTCGAGGTGTAGGTCGTGCCGGGTGGCAAGCCATTGGAATCCTGAATGATCGCAAGGCCAGCAAAGGGTCCTGAATTTGGCGCGTTGAGGGTCAACGTGGCATTCGAGGCCACCGATACCGCGCCGATCTTGCCGGTCTGCGCGGTCAAGATGATCGTAACACCCGCACCCTTCGTATTGTCGCAAGTCGAGCACTTCAGCACAGCGCGAGACTGAAGGGTCAGATTGCCGGTAACCCAATAGGTGCCGGGCGACAGGTCAACGGTCTGGCCAGACGCGATGCTGCCAGGACCCGGATATCCGGGTATTTGCCGACAGAAGAATTTGTGGATCAGTCAGTGATTTTCCGGGGATTGCGCAATTGCCGGCATAGATCGTTACATTCCCCGAAGTCTTGGATATGCAACTCGGCGCCGCCGGCATGCCGGCGATAAGAAAGGCATGGGTAAGGGTACCGGCGTAAGGGTCGGCTACGCTCGGCGCACCGATCATCGCAGGTGAGGACAGCGCGAACTCCGGTGGCGGTGCGGCCGGGTCGATCGGGATCCCTTGCAACGATATTTCGCCGGCGGTAACCAAAGTTGCTGCAGCTATGGCACTGGTGCTGCTGCGAAGCTCGATCGCGGTACTGCTGATTGAATTCGCCGCCACGGAACAGTTGGGCATGTCGAGCCGGATAGAAGCGGCGATTTCCACATCCGTGCTGTTCGTGCCAAGTGCCAGAATGCATGGGTTATCCAGCACCTCGATGACCGCAACCGCGGTATTGGCGATAGTGACGCCGGACAAAAACATCGCCGCAAGCAAAGCTCCTTGGGATTGCTGCAGCGTAACCGCTACGCCGTTGGTGACGATTCCATCGCTGTAGGGAGTAACGACTGCCGGCACACTTCCCTTGTAGCCGTTCCGTCTGGCTGCCTCGTCGGCAGCTGCGGTCAACTCGCCGGTCACGTCGGTTTTCCCGGCGATCACCTCATAAGCCGCGGAAATGGCGGCGGAGTCGGCGGCAGACTGGTTCTGTAATTTGATGGCGAACCAAACGCCGGTTTCGACACCGAGCGCACTCATCCCGATCAGACAAGGAAGAGCGATGGCCACGATCGTTGCAGTAGCACCGGTCTGATCGCGAAAAATACGCACGATCACGCCGCAAAGCGATCGAACGAAGTCAGGCGACATCTTCATCGCAAGCCGCCACTGTTCGGCACCGGCTTCCCTGTCGACGGCAGGCCTTCTTCAGCCGAGAGGAAATAGCTCATGGCGCATCAGTGCCATAGCATTCGGATCGGGATAATCGGTTGAACCGCGGCCGAGGCCCTGTTCGTGCTGATGGATCTGCTGAAATGCCATGACGACGAGTTCCGTCACGGGCCCTTTGCCAGCATGTCGATGATGCGCAGCGCCAAGGGCGTGCCGATCACGATCATCAAGGACGGCAAAATAAACGTCATCAACGGCACAGTCATAAGGACGGGAAGGCGCGCCGCGCGCTCTTCGAAGCGCACCAGACGTTCGGTTCGCATCTCGGCCGCCACGGCTCGCAGCGATCCGGCAAGTGGTGTGCCGAACCTGATCGATTGATTGAGCGCGGCAACGATGCCGCGCAGGCTCGCAATGCCCGCTCTCTGCGCCAAATTGTCGAACGCTTGATCGCGCACTGCAGAGATGCGCATCTCTGCCGCTGTAGCGGCGAACTCCTCAGCAACCTCGGGATTGCAGGAGCGGAGAACGCGGGCGACCTGCTCGATCGCATGGTCCAAGCTGAGACCGGCCTCGGCGCAGATAACGAGCAGATCGAGCGCGTCGGGTATGCCGGTTTCGAGACGCACGCGCCGCCTCGCCGCTAGCCGGGAGAGGACCACGTCGGGACCGCGCCAGCCGAGGATAGCAGCGCCCACCAACAACGCCAATCTGATCGGGGTTGCTCCGACGAAGAAATGACACCATTCGAGCACCAGCCAACACAGTGGGAAAAACGCGATGGCGCTACACAGCTTGGCCGTAAGCAGGGCGGCCAGATGGCCATGTCCCTTTATCCCCGCTGCGACGAGCGCGGCTAACAACCTCTCTTGTGCTGCCGTGCCGATGACCTGGCTTGTCGCCACCTTCGCTCCGAGCCATTGATACCAGGGCAGCCGGGGAGCTCGTGAGGGATCAGTGAAGTGGTTTGGCCCGCGGCCCAGCGCCTCGAAAAGGCGGCTCTGACGACCCTCCGACTGAGCGATCCGTCCGAGGTTGAGCGCCGACAGCACGGCCGCCGTCAAGGCAATTGCAAGAACGCAGGTATCAGGGGAACCGAATTGCATTTCGCCAATACGGATCGCAAGATAAGTATCGGCGAGCAGAGGTCAGCCACTCGATGGGTGCCTCGGACATGGCTAGCGCAGATTTTTCTTTATTAGAGCGCGCATCGCAGCAATCCCCGTCAGCAAGCTGGCGACGGCAATCCCGAGCATGAAGCGGCCGCGGGGGTCAAAAAACAAAACCGTAATAAGATCTCGGTTGATCAGGAAGAGACCCACTCCGGCAACAAAGGGAGTGGCCGCAATAATCGCAGCGGAAGCTTGTGCCTCGGCGGTCAGCGCACGGGCTTTCATACGCAGAGCCTTTCGTTGCCGAATAATGCCGCCGAGATTGGAAATGGTTTCAGCGATGCCGCCGCCAGTCTGGCGTTGCAGCAGCAAACTGACGGCAAAGAACCGGAAATCCGGCACACGGATGCGGTCGGCGGCGCGCTGCAGCGCTTCTTCCAGCTCGGTGCCGATGCGCAGCTCGTCCAATATTTGCTGAAACTCGGTGCCGACCGGCGGCCGAACTTCGCGACTTACGAGTTCGATTGCCTCGGGTGCGGGTAGACCGGACCTGACCGCGCGGACGATCAGATCGAGTGCGTCCGGGAATATGTCCAGGAATTTCCGCTGGTATCTGCTCTGTGCAAACCGGAGCAGCAGCGCCGGAGCACCTGCCGCCGCCGCGCCGGCGAGAGCGATGGCGAGTATCGGATGAACCGACGCTGCGACGGAGACCAGACCGACCGTCAGCAGCGGCGGCAATTCCCACTGCAACGAGGTGCGCCGGTCCGATGCGATTGCCAGTCGACGCAAAGGCAAGGTCGAGGCGGCTTGACAGCTAAGTCGGCAGGGCGTTGCGCTGCGGCCCTGATCTCCGTAATGAGAAGACTTGCGCATCAGCGCTGAAGGCGGTCATGGCGATGGTGCTCAGAAGGGGCTCGAGGTTCGCTCTGCGGCGCTCCGAGCGCAGCACCCGAAAAAGCGCACCGCCGAGCAGAACCGTCGTGAGAAGAGCAGCGAGCGAGAATTGGATCGAACAATTCAAGTCTCCCCAATACCAAGCGCGTCGAGGAGGTCTCTTTCGAGGCCGAAGCGTGCCGCGCGCACGATGAAATCGGGGCGCATCCGCATCGACTCGAAGCTGCCCTGGATGCCGCTGGCGAGCCGCTCGCCGCGATACTGAAAACCGAAGAGCTCTCGGGTCGTGATGACCTCGCCTTCCATCCCTGCGATCTCGGCAACGCTCTGCACCCGGCGGATGCCGTCCCGCATGCGTTCGATATGCACGATCAAATTGACTGCGCTGGCGATCTGCATGCGGATTGCCCTGAGCGGCAGGCTCAGATTGGCCATCATCACCATGTTCTCGACCCGGTAGAGCGCGTCGCGCGGCGAGTTGGCGTGCACCGTCGACATCGACCCGTCATGCCCGGTGTTCATCGCCTGCAGCATGTCGAAGGCCTCGGCGCCGCGGACCTCGCCGACGATGATGCGGTCGGGGCGCATGCGCAGCGCGTTGCGCACGAGTTCGCGCTGCGCGACCTGACCAACTCCTTCGATGTTAGGCGGGCGCGTTTCCATCTGCACGACGTGCGGCTGCTGCAGACGCAGCTCAACGGCGTCTTCGACTGTGATCACCCGCTCGTCGCAGTCGATATGTTGCGACACCGCGTTCAGCAATGTCGTTTTGCCGGAGCCGGTGCCGCCAGAGATCAGCATGTTGAGGCGTGAGCGTGTGGCGATTTCCAAGAGCCGCGCCACCTCGGGCGACAAATTCTGCTGCCGCACCATCCTATCGAGCGTCAGGCTCTGCTTCGGGAATTTGCGGATCGAAATCGACCCGCCGTTCAGCACCAGCGGCGGCAAGACGATGTTGACCCTGCTGCCGTCGGCGAGCCGGGCGTCGACCATCGGGCTCGCTTCGTCGATGCGCCGGCCGATCGCGGTGGCGATCCGCTGCGCGATGCTGGCGAGATGCTGCGCATCGCGAAAGCGGGCCGCGGTCTTTTCCAGCTTGCCATTCCGCTCGACGTAGATGTCAAACGGGCCGTTTACCAAAATATCGGTGATTTCCTCGTCGTCGAGGAAAGGTTCGAGAGGACCGAGCCCGACCATGTCGTCGCTGAGGTCAGCGGCGAGCGCCATTTCCTCCAGCTTATTGAGTTGAACACGATCCTCGGTCGCAATCTCGTTCACTAGTTTGGCGATCTCCCGGCGCAATGCAGCGCGCGGAATTCGGCCAGCCACCGTCGGGTCGATCCGCGACATCAGAACCGTGCGAATTCGCTCCTTCAGTTCGCTCAATGAGGCTAAATCGACGACCGGCGCAGGAAATTCCGCAGCGCCGTCGGGTATTAGGACGAGACCCGGGCGCTGCGGCGCGGGACCATTGCGCCCAAAGCCGGTCGTCATCATGTGGCGAACCTCCACCATCGCTTACGCCCTATTGCGCGGCCGGAAATTTCCCCCGCAAGCGCTGCAACCACCTCCGTCAAAGCGCCGCGTCGCAACGGCCCTGGTGCCGTGAACAGTCTCGGCCGGAACGGGATTACAAAATTCGGCTGCAGTTTGACTTTGGCCATCTCCGCCAAGGTCATTGCCCGGCGACCGCCCTCGCCGCTCCGGTTGACGACGAGCATGTTGGAGTGCTCGGCACGACCTGCATTGAAGCCCTCACGCAAGCGCACCGTATCGCGGACCGAGCGCAGCGTCTGGTCGGCCACGATTATGCGAAGATCGGCGGTGTCGAGCGCCTGCCAATAAGCCGAGCCAGGGATCCTCGGCACATCGGCGACAATGTAGTGAAACTGCGTGCGCAGCACCCCGACCAGCTTGTCAACCGCCTCGGCGGTAAATTCTGCGTCGACGCGCAAAGGCTCTTCCGCGCTGAGCACAAACAGGCGCTCGCCGTGAATCGCCATCGTCCGGTCGAGAAAGACGCTGTCGATGCGCAGCGGGTTGGCGAGCGCTTCCCGCAAGCCGGGCGTGGGCTTGAGGTTTAACGCAAGGGCGCAGTCGCCAGTGTGCAGATCGAGGTCGAGGAGCATGACCCGGCGGCTCTGCTGATTGGCCAGATGCAATGCCAGATGGATTGCCAGGGTTGTCGCGCCGACACCGCCGCGGGAACCAACTACGGCAACGACTTTTCCGAGCTTCCGGCTTATTGGGCTTCCTTCGCCCGAGGCAGGCGCGCCAATCAATGCCTTGACCAGCAGTTGGGCGGTTATCGGCTTGACGATGTATTCGCTGACTCCCGCCCGCACCAGGTCGCGATAAAGGCCAACATCGTTTCTGTCGCCTATCGCGATCACTATGACGCCAGGCTCACAAAGCTCGGCAAGCTCATGGATCTGTGAGGCCGGCATTTCAGCGCCGCTGATATCGACGATAATACTCTCGGGCGATCGTTCCGCGCCGAGGTATCGAATTGCGCCAGCGAGGCCGCCGCGCCTGATCATCGGGGTGGAAACCGAGAGCTGCGCAAGACATGAGCTCAATGACGCCTCGCTCTCTCCGTCCAACACGAACGCCATCAACCGGACCCGGCCCGCCGGTGGCGTGACCGCCTTCTCGATTGGCCCCGGGGTCTGCAGCGGGCTCTTCAGGGTCTGGAGGGCATTAATCACGCAGCTATCCCAGACACAGTTCCATTAACCGGAAGGCTTCGCGCTCTTCGAAAATTCTGCCAGGGGTCGGACATCACTGCGCCTTGACCGACACGGTTTTGCTTCCGTGGATGACCTCTACGATCGGCTGCTCGACAATGACAGTCTTTGCGGGGCCGGCATCGCCCAGCGCCGGCGAAACGTCGCCGGCCCAAATCGGTTTAATCCCTGCGGTTTTGCTTAAGCTCACTGGCGAGGACACGGCCACATTCGTTGCGCTCACACTGCGCAATGTCAGCGAGAGTTTTCCGAGCTCGGTGGCGACATTGACCCTTTCGGCCTGCTCAGGTGTTACTTCCAGGGTCACCGTTCGGCCAAAACCGTTGGCGGTGCCATTTGGCCGAGATTCAAGCGCGTCGATCGCTAACACCCGCAAATTCTCGACGACAGTTTCGCCTACCGAGCGACGCGCCAGCGGCGGGTCGTTCTTGAAGGTCTGTGTCAGGATCACGTCGACCCGGTCACCCGGATATAAGATGCCGGTGCTCGCACCACCCGTTGTCACTGGGATTGCGATTGCTCGCGCTTGCGGCGAGAGCACGACCTGGAGAAAGTCGCGGTCGCCTGGCTTCACAATGGCGCCGCGACTGATCGGCTCGCCAGCCATGACGCTGCTACGCAGTGCGGCCCCATACACTTCGGCGCGTGCCTGCTGATCGAGTTCGAGATTCGAGGTTGCCGGCTGCAGTGCGAGGACGCGCGATCTGCCCCAGCCCGGCATTGCCGCTAATCTGCTGCCAAGTCACGTCCTTGGCACGCAACAATGTGCCGATCTGCAGCATTGTTGCAGCGACAAGTATTTCCTCCCTGCTTCCGGCTGTATCGCCGTTCATGCGCTGCGGCAGTGCGCGAAGGGCGAGAACCACGACGACGCACAGCGAGACGAAAAACAACAGAGTAAGTATCATTTTCGCAGGCATGGCTGTTCACCTTGCTGCTATCAACGTAATCACGCCAGCAGTGGCGACAGCGACCCCATAAGGCACTGTCGACCCTTTTGACGCTATCGACCTCGGTCGCTCTGGCCGGTTGAGGATATGTCTGCCCTCCGCCGGAAACGTCTGAAAGACAGATCGAGCCTTTCCGCCGCGAGGGTGGCGAGCGCGAGCACTCCGCCACAAAGGCTCATCAAAAAGAGGAAGCCGAGCAACTCTCGATAGCCGATTAGCAGCGCTGTAGCGGGTAGGATCTTGGCGTCACCGCCGCCAATCGCGCCACGCTGAAAGAGAGCAAATGTGATGGCGAAGATGATTATAGCGGCGGCAAGCGTGTAGCCGGCGTCGATCACCTCTGCGGCGAACGCGATGCGAGCCAGGCCTAGCGCGGCAGTCGCGAGGGAGAGCGCGTTGGGTATGCGCCTCGTTCGCACATCCTCATAGGCGACAATGATAAGAATACCGACTGCGACGGCCAGGACTGCCGAGTGCATGACCCACTCCCTACTCGCGGTCACGTCTGCGCAGGCCGGTCGGAAACGGAGATCCGTTGCCGACCGGCTGCGGTATACGGCGCCTAGGGCGCCGGCATCTGGATGCCAGTAAGGGCGGCACCCGCCCGTGTGAACAGGTCGGTGAGGGAGTTGCCGAACGTTTGTGCACCGACCGCAATTGCAAGGGCAACGAACACGATCAACATGGCGTATTCGGTAGCGGTGGCACCGCTCTCGTCACGGCGAAAGCGACTGGTCAGACTGTGCATTTAACTTCCTCCTTCAGGGGGGCTGACCCTGTGGCCAGTGTGCGCCAAAGGCGATCACAGTCGCCACTCAGCCAGTAGCCAGACTAATCCAGTCGCTGTCAGTGGGCTGTCAGGCCGCCGTCAGAAAAGCGCCTTTTGTGATTATTTTATTAGATTGTACGCGGTCGGAACGCCGCCCGGCTGCGGGGAATGCGCCGCCCGGAGAAGTGCGGTCGAATGACGTAACGTCGCGGTCGCTGTAGTTAAGATGTAAAGATGTGCCGCAGGCCGCTGCCCGGTATATCGCGCCGCTGCTTCGAGTGTGTGTGTGCGGCGATTAGGTTCCCACCCCGAGACTCCGGATTGTGTCGAATACCGGAAGGATCTGGGCGCGGTAGGTTGCTGATCGCGAACGTGACAGCCATAACTGCTCGCACGCTCCCGCGGGACCATCGGGATATTGCTGGCGGAACAACGCGGCGGCCTCGGCCGCTTCGCGATATTGGCCACTAAGCGATAAGGCCGCGATCAGGAACATTCGCGCACTGCCGTAACTGCTATTGCGTTCCAAAGACTTCCGGAGCAAGGCAATCGACGCCTCGGTGCGCCCCATCAGCAATTCGGCAAAACCGCCAAAGAAAAACCAGATGCTGTGCCGCCGGTCGGCTCGGTCGAGACGCATTGCACGTTCGATCGCCGGCAGCGTATCTCCGGCGCTGCCGAGAAAGGCAGCATTGTAAGCGGCGAAACCGTGGGCGATTGCCAAACCCTGATCCATCGCCAGCGCGCGCTCGAATGCAAGTGCGGCCTCGTCCAACTTGCCGGCGGCAGAGTGCAGCATCCCCTGGACACAATGCGCATCGGCCGCCCCAGGCGCGAGATTCAATGCGATCGCGACCACTTCGCGTCCGAGATCGGAGGCCACCGAGGCAGCAAGCGGATCGCCCCACCACGGATTGCTGACCAGTTCCTGACAGGTTCTGGCCAGACCGACGAGCGCCTCCACATTCCGTGGGTCGTCGGCCAATGCGGCCAGATACCATCGCTGCGCCTCAGCGGTAAGGTCTGGCCGCAGCTCTCCCTCGAGGGCGGCCGCAGCGCTGGAAAGACATTCGTTGAGCTTCCGACCGGCGCCCAATTCGCGCACGACTCGTCCAATTTCCTGTTGGAGAAGCAGAATATGCAGCTCTCGAGAAATTCGCCGGATGATCTTAGCCTGCACCGGCGCGGCCTCGTCGGCGTCGAATTCGAAGCGACGGGCCCAAAGATACTCGGAGGTCGACGCATCGGTGATCCGGACATTGATGCGCAGCATCCCGGGACTACCGCGCTGGGCGCTGCCCGTTACAAAATATTTAACGTCGGACTCGGGTCGCTCGGCGAGGTTGGCCGGCTGCTTGGCCAAGCGTCGTAGTGAAAAACCACGACCGTGCCCCGTGAGATCGGCGGCGAGATCGCTCGTGAACGCTTCCAAAGGGTTCCCTTGGTCGGCATCGCCGGTGAGATTGCGCAAAGGCGCTACCCCTACGGCAATGCTCGACAGCAAACACCGCCAGGGCATTGCCGCACGTTCGGCCTTTGGTGCCCCAAACCCCCCGCCGTCTCGCCGCGACGATGATCGAGCCGGCGCATACCGAGGCGCGGCGACCCGCAGTGGCGCACGTGAGTTCTTCGCGGAGGGAATGATTTTTCGACGGCTCATGGGCGAGACTCAGTTCGCCACGCCGAGAGTGCGAATTTTCTCGAAAAGTGGATGAATTTGGGCGCGGTAGGTCGAAGAACCTGAACGCGACAACCACAGCTGCTCGAATGTAGTGGTACGGTAATCCGGATATTGCTTACGGAATGACGCGGCTGTCTCGGCGGCCTCGGCTTCACGACCGAGCAAGGACAGCGCCGCCATTAAGAAAAGTTGCGCGAACCCGTAGCCGGGGTTGCGGTCCAGAGATTTCCGGAGGAGCTCGATCGCCGCTTCCGTTCGGCCGAGCAGCAAGTCGGCAAATCCGCCAAAGCAGAACCAGATACTGTGTCGTCGATCGCTCTGATCGAGGCGCATCGCCCGCTCAATCGCCGGCCACGTCTCCTCGGCCCGACCGAGAAGGGCCGCATTGTATCCGGCGAACCCATGCGCAGCTCCCAGCCCGTGATCCATTCCGAGGGCCTGCGCAAACGCGCGTTCCGCCAGCTCCAACTGGCCTGCCGCCGAGTAGAGCATCCCTTGAATGAGTTTCGCCACTGCGTGACCGGGTGCCAGGTCCAAAGCGATCGCGACCGCCTCGCGCCCAAGATCGGACGCCGCTGCGGCAGCGCGGGGATCACCCCACCAGGGATTGCTGACCAAATTCTGACAGGTGAGCGCTAAGCCGGTAAGCGCTTCTACATTGCGCGGATCGTGGGCGAGCGCGGTGAGGTACGCTGTCTGGGCCTGGGCAGTGAGCTCCGGCGTGACCTTGCCCTTCAGAGCACTCGACGCCTCGGAGAGACACTCGGTAACCCCGAGATCTAGACCCGATGTAGCCAAAGCCCGGCGGCTCGCTGCTTGAAGGAGCAGGACGTGGAGTTCTCGCGAAATCCGTCGGGTAATCCTCGTCTGGATCGGAGCGAGGTCCTCGGGCTTGAATTCATGCCGGCCCGCCCAAAGGTACTCCGAGGTTGCCGCGTCGGTTATTCGCATGTTCACCCGCAGCAAGCCGGGCGCGCTGGTTTGGGCACTGCCGGTGACAATGTAATCGTAGCCGCGTTCGGATATCCGGTTGCCGTTGTCCGCGGGACCACGATCGTCCCCCAACGGCTTCAGCGAGAGCCCGCGTCCGTGCCGAAGCAGGTCGGTGACGAGGTCGTCGGTAAAGGCTTCCATCAAATATTGTTGGTCAGGATCGCCGGTCAGGTTGCGCACAGGCGCAACGGCCACGGCGATGTTCGGCAACAAACAAGGCCAGCGCGGTTTTGCCGTATCTTGGCTTAGATCATCGACCTGCGGTCGGGCGACACGCCCGGGCGAACGATCCGATGCGCTGACGCGCGCAATGGAATCGCGATCTTCCGCCGGAAACCCCGGTGAATTGTGCTCCCTAGCAGTGCTCGAACGCGAGATCTCATTCGCCAGCGACTGCGTCTCGAAGTCCGGTGCGACGCCCAGTTCGCGCTTCAAGGTCTCGGCGCAGCTCCTATATTGGCGGAGAGCTTCACCGCGGCGTCCGGCGTGCGCATAGGCGCGGATCAGCGCGCGTTGTCCGAATTCCGAGAGCGGGTCGAGAAAAACGAGCCGGCGGCCGGACTGTATTGCGGCCTCGTGCTCGCCGGCTGCATCCTGCTTTGCGCTCAATCGATGCAAGATGTCGCAGATCATCGCAAGAGTGCGGTCGCGCTCCGCCGCCAACCATTCCTGAAACGGCTCGGAGTTTATGTCGAAATCAGCGAGGAGTTCGCCGCGGTACAAATCGGCGGCCGCCTGCAGGTCACAGCGGTGCTGTGAACGCGACAGCCGCTCAAATTGATCGAGGTCGACGATGGCGTCCTGGATCCGGCAATTGGCGAAGTCGGCGGCTAAGTGAGCGTCTGTACCCCGCCCCAAAGCCTTGCGCAGCTCCAACAGGCAATTCCGTAAGCTGTGGCGCGCTTGCTCCGACCCCTGGTACGGCCACAGCAGGTCGGCCAATCGCTCGCGACTGACCGGCTGGCCCGCCTGGGCCGCAAGAAAGGCAAGCAAAGCGCGTGCTTTCTTCGGGACTTTCCCAAGCCGACAATCGCCGCTCTCGATCACCAGAGGCCCGAGAATGCTGATCGACAACGTCATCGCAACCGTCCCAATATGCTGTTAGCGGCGCCGCGGAAGGCCGGTATGAAGTAACAATTCATCTCGAGAGCGCGCTCCGCTCTTAACCATCCTGAGGCAGGTCCGGGTTACGATATCCGTCTCCTCCCCGGTACGCTTTGATTTTTTTTTCGAGCACCTCGCAAAGCGCCGCGAGCCCGCGAGCCCGCAGCGGCGCCAATAGATCCTCGTAGGTAACCGCTCGGTCGCCGACCGGCCCGAGATTGTTCCACAGCTCGATCGGGGTGAGGCTCGGACCGAGAGCCGGAGTCTCCTCGACCCCGGCGGCCAACAGCTCGAGGCGTGTGCGCAAGCATTTTTCGCAAACCCCGCAGTTCAGTTCATTGCCCGGATTGCTCGGACAGACCCGCAAGGCGGCAAGCGCGGTCGGCCAACTTGCCAGCTCGCGCACCTTCTGAAAGCGAGCATAACGTGCCCCATCATGGATGACGGTGATGCGTTGGCTGGAGAATAGGCCGTCCACTGCCGGGTGCGATCCGATCGGGACAGGATTGGCGATGTCATGCGAGGCAGCGATAAACAGAAACGCTGTCCCGAAGATTGCCGCATGACCGATAGCAGCTAGTGCCGCTCCGTTGTGCCGATAGTACCAGAAATCAGGTTTCGAGGGCAGATGGCGTAGGTTGGTGCGGCACGAGATCAGTCGCAGGCCGGCTTCTGCGGCTAACGGTTGCAGATGTTGCAGAGCCGTGCGAAAGCGCTCGTCCTCCGGGTCCCGCGCACGTTTCCCAATATCAAACCCATGGATGAAGAAAGCGTCGCGGATATATGCCGGGTCCTCCGGTCGATAGAGCCGATGGTTGCGCATCAGCATATGAAGGCTGTCAACGCCGCCTGAGAGAAATGCAACGCCCCGCGGATCGCCGGTGAATCCCCTGCGGACGCGCCGACCGGAAGTTTCGATCGAGGGCATCGCCGATGGCCCACCCCAACTCGTCCACCAAGCGTGAGCCGTATAAAGGCCTTCGACCAGCATTGGGCAAGGTTGACCCTCGATTCGGACCCTCGACTCTCCGTGCACTGCGGCGAGAGGAAAACACGCGGATAAAAACGCGTCTGCGCAAGGCTCGTCAGCCGCGTGATCGAGCCTGTCATCGCGAGTTTCGAAAATGAGTTCCTGTTCGGGGTACTCGCAATCCTCCCAAGCCACGGTCGCGAAAATGACCCTCGCGTCGCTGTTGGCAATCGAGCCAAAATCGCGAATGATCATCGAGTATCCTTTCGCCTCGGTAAGGTGCAGCGGATGCCAGGAAAAGCGTTCGCGAACGCGAACCGGGCACACTCCCTCGTCACTTAAGGTTAATCCGTGCGCGTCAAAAAAACGTCATTCCGCTCCGTCGGCAGCGATTTGTTAGCAAACCGTTAGGGCAAGAGCCCCGCTTCCGACTATATCTGCGCGGTCGGTCGGCTCGATCACCTCCGAAAGTTCCGACCTGCTGCAGAGCGGCATTCCTCCGCGATCCCCCGACCGAGATCTAGGAGTTGCTCACCCCTCACGAGAGAATTCGCTTGTTAAATTTACTCAGCGACAAGTCTCGACGAAGCAAACGAGCTTACCAATGCGAGCCGTCGCCTTCTATTGCTGACCCTGACCATCACCTGCTCTCTAGGGCAGATTGCTTCGACTATTTACGTGCCGTCCGTCCCAGCGATCGCCAGCGCGCTCGAGACTTCGGTGTCCCGCGTGCAATTGACCTTCGTCGCTTATCTCGCAGCCTTTGCGGTGAGCATGCTCGTGCTCGGGCCATTATCCGATCGCTACGGGCGAAGACGGACGATGATCTTGGGCATCTCCTTGAGCACGCTCGGCAGTATTGCCTGTACCGCGAGCCCGACGATCGAGTTCCTGATCGGCGCCCGCGTCTTGCAGGGGATCGGTCTCTCGGGGGGCATGGTCGTCGGCCGGGCCACCATCCGCGACCTTTATGGCGAGGACGGCGCCGCTCAGATCATCGCAGGGCTCTCCATCGTCCTTACTCTTTTACAAGCCTTTGCTCCGATCCCCGGCGGGTATTTGCAGGCATGGATCGGTTGGCGGGCGAATTTCGCCGCCGTCGCGATCTTAGCCGTTGTGGCTCTGGCGCTGGTCCTGCGACATGTGCCGGGGTCATCTCCCAGGGAGGGGCCCTCGCGATCCGAGACCACGGCCTTGCTCGCCAGAACGATGCTGGCCAGCTATCGCAGTTTGCTGCAAACCCGGCGTTTTGCGGCGTATGCGCTTACGGCCGCCGGCGCCCATGCGGGATTTCACATATTTGCCGCCGGCGCGCCAGCGGTGTTGATCATGGGGTTCGGCATACCTCCGCAAGATTACGGCTATTACGCTTCGCTCCCGCCGATGGGCTTTCTCGTCGGCAGCTTTCTGTCTAATCGCCTGACGCATCGGCTAGGCGTCGACGACCTCATCGCTATCGGCAGCGCGGTGCTGATCCCCGCCGGCTTCACGATGGTAGCCCTCGCAGCACTGCGTTTTGGCAGCCCTTATGCGATCGTCGGTCCGATGATCCTGATTTGTTGCGGCAGCGGCCTCATCACCCCTAACGCCGTTGCCGGCAGCCTTGGGGTCAAGATCGGCGTCGTCGGCGCGGCGTCCGGTCTGGCAAGCTTTATCCAGATGATCGGAGCCGCAGGGGCGACCGCCGCACTGTCGCTCGGAGGCAGTAGGAACCCACTCGTGTTGGCAGTGGTCATCGCCTCCGCCGGCCTCTTCGCGGTGACGGCGTTCGCCTCGCTGACGCAGTTTGCCCGGCTTCCCGCGAAAGCCGAGGCTTCAGTCTAGCAAGCCTTCCGATCCACCGTCTGATCGATCTGGGCCTGCACGTCCGGCGGCAACGGACCGGCCTCAGCTGCGGCTACGCACTCTGCGAGCTCCTGCCGGTTTTTGACGCCGAGCACGAGCGTGTCGACCTCGAGCGACAGCGCATAGCGATGCGCCAATAGGGCCGGAGTGACGCCCAATTCTCCGGCGAGCCGCCGGAAGCCAGCGGCTCGCACATAATCGCGCATCTCGGGGTGGCCCTCGGGCAGTGGCCGATCGAGAGCGCTGGTCAATGCCCCGGCCTGCACCGCGCGGATGCCCATCACGCCGACCCCGTTAGCCCGTGCCGCAGCCATGACCGCGCGGGGTTTCGCCGGCCCGTCGAAGAACTTCAGCCCGCCCGGCGAGTCCAATAAATTGGCGATGCACTGCACCGCGGCCGGGGCCGGCCGTTCGCCAAGCAGCTTGATAATGGTATCGGGGTGACCGATCCCGGTCAGCCCCCAGGCACCGATCAGACCCTCGGCCACCAGCCGCTCAAAAAGCGGACGCACCTGTTCGACAAAGGTCGCGTAGAGCGTCATGCGGCTGGCGGCGTCGGGCCACCGCGCCATGTGGTCCGCGTCTGGGACGACATTCGAATGTAGAAAGAACAGATCGAGCCGCGACAGCCGCAGACGCTCGAGGCTTCCGTCAATCGATTGCCGCACCAGCGGTTCGATGTCGGCGGAGGACGGGTTTCCGAGATTGCATTTGCTGGTGACCCGCACGCCCTCGGGCAACCGGCCAGCGAAAGCCTCGCCGACCACCAGCTCGGCCTTGCCGTCCCCGTAACGGGGGGCGAGATCGATCCAGTTGATCCCGGCATCGAGCGCGGCGTGCACGGTCGCGACGCACTCGTCGAACGTCGTTTCCCCCCATACCATGCCGAGCCCGCCGCCGCCCAGGGTCAGCGCGGAGGCCGGCGGAAGCTTACCAAAGCTCTTTTGCTGCATGTCCGGCACCACATCTCATAGTTGAGTTAAATATTTCGGGCCGCTGTTTCTGCAGCGAGTCTGCAGCGGGAACTCCTCTATTGGTTGTGGCGCCCCATCACAGCCCCGCCGCGGGAAGTCACAGCATGCTCTCATAAAGAGGCGATTTTAAGGTGATCATCGATCCTGATGCGAGCTCACGAAACCTTCCGGCGTGCTGCTCTGTTTGCAGTGTTACTTACGGGCGCACGGGCGCCCCTCCCTCATCGCGCAATGGAGTGCTAAATCATGGGTTTGAAGCAGACCGTCTTTGCGGCGGCCTTACTGCTCGGCAGTGCAGGTTTGGCGATGGCGCAAAGCGCCGCGCCGAGCACGACCACCGGTAATCAAACCGTGCCCTCTGCCGGGACTTCCGCCAACCCCAATGCGAACGCTACTCGCGCCGGCAATGCCGCGTTGGAGCCGGGGGCCAACAGCTTCACCGAAGGGCAGGCGCGCCGTCGGATTGAAGATCGCGGCTACACCAATGTCGGCCAGTTGCACAAGGACCAGAACTCGATCTGGCAGGCCGAGGCGACGAAGGACGGCCGCCGGGTGCGTGTCGGCCTCGACTTCCGCGGCAATGTCGTCGAACAGAACCAATAGGAGAACAGACAATGGCAATCCGTACGATCGTCGCGCTTTTCGATGATTACCGCGAAGCCGAGGGCGCAATCCGTGAACTCGAAGTCGGCGGGCGTTCCGTCTACCGACTTCAACCTGATCGCCAATAATGCGGGGAACCGCTACGGCGAGTATCCGCAGTACGGCGTCGACCGCCCCGCTCGTGCCGACCATACCGACACGGGGTCCGGGGCCGGCACAGGGGCCGGCATCGGAGCGGTGCTGGGCGGTGCTGCGGGCCTTCTCGCCGGCATCGGGGCGTTGGCAATACCCGGGGTCGGGCCGGTGGTGGCCGCGGGCGCGCTTGCTGCCACCCTGGCCGGCGCCGGCGTTGGTGCCGCGGTTGGCGGGCTGGTTGGGGCGCTGGTCGAGGCGGGCATTCCTCGCGAGCACGCGGACATCTATGCCGAGGCGGTTCGCCGCGGCGGGACATTGGTGACGGTTCGCACCGATGACGCCCTCAGCGATCGGGTCTCGGACATCCTCAATCGCCACTCGCCGGTCGATATCGAGGAGCGCGCCGAGAGCTGGCGGCAAGCCGGTTGGCGGGGCTTCGATGAGCGGGCCGAACCCTATGCCGCGGCGTCCCCCGTAGAGCGGCCGGCCGCTGCGACCCCCGGCGTCGTGTCCCGTCCTGAGACCGGGCGCAATTATGTCCGCATCTATCCGCCGGTCGAGAGGTACTAAGCGACAGCCGCCGACCTGATCAGGATAAAAGAAGTGACCGGCGCTCCGGAAGGAGCGCCGGTTTCTTTATGAGGGCCTCAAAAACCGCATTACTCGCAGAAAGTTTTCCCGTTTACGCTGCTCGATGAGGAGGCCTGCTATTTCGTGACGATCAGTCTTATCCGACGACGCTCTCGCCTAAGCGCTACAAACAGACCGGCTTCGCGGGGAGCCTGGCTGATGCTTGGTGGGGCGTTCGCCGCCTTCACCGTCAGCGCCGGCATCATGCATTCCTACGCGGTGTTCCTGCTGGCCTTCATCGAGGAGTTCCGTTGGAGTCGGGCGGAGACCTCGATCGCCTACTCGGTCTCCCAGCTCGTTGCCGGCGGGAGCTCGCCACTAGTTGGCGCGCTGGTCGACCGGCTCGGGCCGCGCCGCCTGCTGGTGCTCGGCGGCGTCCTGCTGTTTGCCGGCCTCGTCGGCAGCGCGTTGATCTCCGCACTTTGGCAGGACGTGCTGTTCTACGGGATCGTCATGACGATCGGGGCCAACTGTCTGGGTCTCGTGGTCTTCGTGCCGTTGCTGTCACGCCAGTTCGTGCGGCGCCGCGGGATGGCGATCTCTGTCGTCCAGTCGGCCAACGGCTTCGGGCGAGCGACATCGGCGCCGGTTGTTCAGTACCTGATATCGACGATCGGGTGGCGAGAGACATTTTGGGTGCAGGCGGCCTTTATCGCCGCTGCGGTCCCGCTGCTCGCCGCGCTGTTTCGCCGAGCCGCCCGCTACCCGGTCGCGAGCGGACCCGCCGCGATGACCCCAGCCTCGCCCGAGGCGCCGTTGCCGGCCAGCAACTGGACCTTGAGCGCCGCGATCCGCACGCCGCATTTCTGGCTATTGTTCGCGGTCTATTTGTTCACCGGTCTCGGCAGCTTTCTGGTCTCGCTTCACCAGCTCGCCTTTGCCGTCAATGTCGGGTTCGACAAGCTCTATGCGGCCGGAGTGCTCGGTATCGGCAGCTTCCTCGCGATCGGCGGAACGATCGTTACCGGCACGTTGTCCGACTATATCGGGCGCGAATGGTCGGCGATCCTCGCCTATGGCATCTCGATAATCGGGGTCGTCTGCGCGTTGCTGATCACCAGCCCCGACCAGCACTTCCTCTTATGGCTGCACGCCTGCTTTTTCGGCCTGACCTGGGGCGCCCGGGGTCCGGCGATCACCGCCAAGACCGCCGATCTCTTCCCCGGATCCCGCCTCGGCACGATCCTCGGGGTGATCACCATTGGCAGCGGCATTGGTTCTGCTGCCGGCGCCTGGGGCGCGGGGTGGATCTTCGACCTCTCGGGCAGCTATCGGCTCGCCTTCCTGCTATCGATCCTCTTCTACATTTGCGGCTGCATCGCCTTCTGGGCCCTGCGCCGCCCGCCCGTGCGGTAATTGCGTGGGTAGCCCGTGGCGCGAGACTTCAATTTTCCGGGAAACCGATGCGGCGCAGGCCTTCGTCCAGTGTCTTGTCTTGCAGCGCCCAGAACTGGGGAGCGTTAGTCTTGCTCGTCCAGGGCAACCACCCGTACCATTGCGCCAGCGAATTGACCTCGGGTTTGAGTTTGAGCGAGTCGGCTAGCGCCGCTTTTGCACCATCGAAGTCGCCCTTGAACGCCAACGCTCCCGCGAGTCCGTAAGCAGTAGTCCAGACCCGCGGGTTTGCGGTACGCGCCCTGATAAACAGGTCTATCGCCGCATCCACTTGGTTGGAGACCAATTGGCTCCAGCCCAATAGCTCATAGCGCCAGCATATATTCGGGTCGCGCGGGCTTAGCCGCAGGCTTTTTTCGCCCAGCGCGTTTGCCTGGCCGGGTTCGCCCAGAAAGAGCAGCGTCCAACCGAGCTGCAAGTTCGCCCACTCGAAATTGCGATCGAGCGTGATCGCCTTCTCGAAGGCTATCCGCGCTTCGGTTAAGCGACTCTGCATTCGCCGCAGAAACCCGATGATAGCGTAAGCCATGGGCTGGTTCGGTTCGCTCTCGATGACCTCAAATAGCAATCGTTCGGCTCGCGCTATATCTTGTTGCACCGCGTCGTTTTGAAAGGAGGTGCTGTTCCGTCCGTTGGCCACATTCGCAACGAGAACCCTTGCAATACCAATCCTCGCATCTGTAGAGCGCGAGTCGATTTCCAATGCGCGCTCGAATGCCCGTAGCGCCTCTTGTCCGGTTTTTGGGGAGTAAGGCCCATACCACCAGGCCCAGCCGCGCATAACGAGATCGCGCGCGTCGGGATCGACTGCGTTTTCCTGCTCGATCCGGCGACTTGCATCGCTAAGCAGTTCAATATTCAGAGTCCACGCGAGGCGGCCGGTGATCTCGTTCTGCGCCTCTGCGAGGTTCGTAAGATCAGTGTCGAACCGGTCGGCCCAGAGATGTGCGCCGCTTTCAGCATCGATCAGTTGCGCATTCATGCGAACCTGGTCACCAGTTCGGCGAACGCTGCCCTCGAGGACGTAGCGAACACCGAGCTCGCGGCCGATCTGCTTCACGTCGATCGGCTTGCCCTTGTAAGTAAAAGCGGTGGTGCGAGCGATCACGAAGCTGCCGGAGATACGAGAGAGATCGGTCGTCAAATCGTCGGTGATGCCGTCGGCGAAATATTCCTGATCGGGATCGTTCGATAGGTTCGCAAAGGGCACAACGACGATCGATAACCGAGGAAGTTCCTGTCGCGGGATTGCTCGGCGGCGCGTGGCCCTCGGGCGCGCAGGCGCGATGACCGGAGGCAATCCCGCCACGGCAGCGGCGCTCAGAGCGTAGACGCGCAGCGGCCGTGCAATGTTCTTGACCTTCCGCTCGCCCATGTCGTCGAAAGCGTAGAGCAGTTTGTCGCGGATCTGGTCGCGCACGGTGCGCGAGATGCAGACGCCGCCGGGCTCCGCCAATGCCTCCAGCCGCGCGGCGATGTTGACACCGTCGCCGTAAATGTCGCCGCTGTCGGCGATGACGTCGCCGAGATTGACCCCGATCCGAAAGGTGATGCGTTTGTCCTCGGGGGTCCTCGGCATTGCGGTCGACCATCGCCCGCTGGATCTCGACGGCGCAGCGCACCGCATCGACGACGCTCGAAAATTCGACCAGCATGCCGTCGCCGGTGGTCTTGACGATGCGGCCGCGATGCTCGCGGATCTTCGGGTCGACGAGTTCGCGGCGGTGCGCCTTCAGGCGGTTGAGGGTGCCTTCCTCGTCGGCACCCATCAGCCGCGAATAACCCGCCACATCGGCGGCAAGGATTGCCGCAAGCCGGCGCGTCGCAGCCGCAGCTACGGGCTCACGCGATCTTCCCTTGTGATCGGTGATGCCGCGGTCGACGAGTTCGCGCCCCTCGGCCACCTATTAGCCCCGCCTGTTGGAGGCCTATCCGAAAATCAACCATAATTCACGAAATCCCGCGGGTCACGCGTTCAATTCGGATCAAACCGCGAAGTCGATCAGCTGGCGGACCGGGGCGCCGGATTTGAGCGCGGCGAAGCCGTCATTGATCTGGTCGAGTTTGATCCGGCCGGATATCAAATGGTCGAGCTTGAGCCGGCCCTGCCGCCAAAGTGACAACAGCCGCGGCATGTCGACCCGGAAGCGGTTGCCGCCCATCGAGGTGCCTTGGATCTTGCGGTCGCGCAGGAAATCGAAACCGTGAAGTTCGATCTTCACGCCATAGGGCACCATACCGATGATCGTCGCGGTGCCGCCGGCGCGCAGCATCTGGAACGCCTGCTCGGCGGTGGCCTTGGTGCCGAGCGCCTCGAACGAGTAATTGACCCCGCCGCCGGTCATCTCCCTGACCGCCTTGACCGGGTCGGCGTTGCTGACGTTTAGCGTGTCGGTAGCGCCGAGCTCGCGCGCCAGCTCCAATTTCGAGGCGACAGTGTCGATTGCGATGATCCGCTCGGCGCCGGCGAGCGCGGCGCCGTTGACCGCCGACAATCCGACCCCGCCGCAGCCGATCACCGCGACCGTCGAACCCGGCTCGACCTTCGCGGCATTGAACACCGCTCCGACCCCGGTCATGACCCCACAGCCGACCAGCGCCGCGCGGTCGAGCGGGATTTCGGGGTCGATTTTCACCATCGCGTTCTCGTGCACCAGCATCTGCTCGGCGAAGGAGGACAGATTGAAGGCCTGGTTCAGCTGCTGACCGTTCCAGGTCATACGGCGCGCGACGCCGGGCAGCATCTTGACTTCGGTGTTCTCGCACAAATTCGGGTGACCGGTCAGGCATTGCGGGCAGGTGCCGCAGAACACCGAGAGACAGGTGATCACATGGTCGCCCGGCTTGACATAGGTGACCCCGTCGCCGACTGCCTCGACGATCGCCGACGAACTCGTGGCCGAGCACGACCGGAGTCGGGATCGGGTAAAGTCCCTCGATGAAATGCAGATCGCTGTGACACAGCCCGGCAAAGGCGGTGCGCAGCAGCACCTCGCGCGGGCCGGGCTTGTTGATCGCGACCTCCTCGATCGTCAGCGGCTGGTTCGCGGCATGAAAAACGGCGGCTTTCATTGGAACCTCCTGAAAAAGGCGTAACGAAAGTCGTCATTCCCGCGAAAGCGGGAATCCAGGGGGAAACCGGGCTCGTGCCTGGCAGCCCTGGGCCCCCGCTTTCGCGGGGGCGACGGTTAACTTTTGCGAAGCGCTAGACATCGCGACCCGCGTCACTCCTGGAAATTGAGGCGCAGGCCGGGCTCGGGCCAGTCCATCGCGGCGAGCTGGCCGGTACCCGATAAGGTGATGTAGGCGGTCTTCATATCCCGGCCGCCAAAGCAGATGTTGGTCGGGTAGACGTCGGGCATCTTGACCTGGCGCACGACGTTGCCATTCGGAGCGATGACCGTGATGTGGCCGGTGATCAATGTCGCGACGGCGATATTGCCCGCGGCCTCGACCGCGAGGCTGTCGAAGCGCTGAAAGCCGGGCAGCCCGCAGACGAGCCGGCCGGTGTAGGGCGCCGGAAACGGCTCCTTGCGCAGAACGCCCGGCTCGACGATGTCGAATGCAAAGAGGCGCGAGCTCTCGGTATCGGCGACATAGACCACCTTCTCGTCCGGCGACAGCCCGACCCCGTTGGGGCTCAGCATTGGATGGACGAGCTCGACGACTTTCGACCCGTCGGGCAGCGCGTAATAGAGCCCGCCATGGTCGCGGTCGCGCCCGCGCCGCTTGCCGAGATCGGTGAAGTAGAACCCGCCCTGCCGGTCGAACACGATGTCGTTCGGCGCCGAGAGTTTATGCCCGCCGCATTGGCTGTAGAGAATACGCGTCTCGCCGGTGCGCGGATCGATCCGCTGGATATAGCCGCACTGGTAATCCTTGGAGGGCCCAGTCGACAGAAACCCGCCCTCGGCATATTCGTTGCCGCCATTGTTGCACAGATAGAGCGCCCCGTCGGGACCGCGAGCGAGCCCGTTCGGCCCGCCGCCCGCCGACCCGATCGCCGACTTGCCGCCATCCGGCGCGACTCGGGTAACCGCGGCGCCGGCGATTTCGCCCAAGATGACCGAACCATCGGCCATCGCGACCGGCCCTTCGGGAAACCGCAGCCCCGTCGCTATTACCCGTACATCCGCCATCGCGCCCTTCCTCCCTCGTCTGCGCCGGAATTCTGTCGCCGCGGTCACCCGAGCGTCAAGCAGGCGCGTCTGCGAAATAAATTGCAGGCGCCGTGACGCAGTTCACACAATTTCGAGAATCGGTGCAGTATTTGTGATGGTGCTGGCCCACCGTGCAGATCAATGCAGAGAAGCTCCCCACTTCCGAAGAAGTGCCTGCATTGTTGTTCGGAGGCCGAGGCTCGCTCCAAGCATGGATAGAAGGAGAGTACCATGGCCGAGATGTTTCAGAGCATTGCCGACGGGCGAGGACTCATTCATCCCGCCGGTCGGGTCGTACCTTTTGACACAGGAACCGGCGCGGTTGGGCCGATTTTACCCATCACCGCAGTCGTCGGAGTCAGCGAGTTCGCATTCGATTTTTTCAACGAGGGCGGCACGAACAATTTGCTGCCCGGACGACCGACAACCCAAACGGCATCGTTCCAACCCCCGGCCAGAGCAGGAGCTTTCGTTCTTTTACGGTCATTTCTCGGTGAGTTTGTAACGGACGGCGGCGTACACCTGACCGAGCGACCCTTGGGAGAGTTCGAAGTCAGTGTGGGATTTACCGGTCCAACCACTCTTTCGTGCACGATCAGGTTGACCAATTCGAACAGCGACGATCCTGTGAAAGTTAGCGTTCGAGGGCTGATCGTGTTCTTCCGTTAGGTTTGGGCTCACGCCGGCGGCTGTCACCCGCGGTCTTGGTCAGCGTCTTGGCCGCAGTGGCCCAGTCCGCCCAGGTAGCGGGTGGCGGTCAGGATCGAGGCTGGGCTTGGTGAAGGCCGAGGCGTTGTAATACGATAGCGGCGTCGAATTCTGGAACGGGGCGCCGTAGACGCGGCGTCACAAGACGCTGGCGATGATGCTGCGGTATGCGCACGTGCACGGGCAGCATATCGACCGGGCTATCGAAGCAATCGGGCAGAACATTGCTGGAACTGCGGGCGAACAAAAACCGGCAGCGCGATTACGCAGGAATTCCACAGAGGCGCTCGCGGGGAGCCGGCCGCGCCACCCGCAATCAGGAGGAAAAAGACTTTGCTTCAAACGGCTTAGACCCTGGAGGCCGGAAGCGGAATCGAACCGCTGTACGAGGATTTGCAGTCCTCTGCATAGCCACTCTGCCATCCGGCCGGCACGCATATCCGGCATATAGGGGCGTGCCCTGCACCCGGTCAAGCATGCCCGATGGAGCATGCCGATGGAGCATGCCGATGGAGCATGCCGGATGGAGCATGGCGGATGGCGCAGGTCCGTACGCGCTTGTTGCCGGGTGCCGGTGCGCTCCATATATTGGTTAGCTTGAGGTTTTCCTAAAGAGTAGAGACAAATGGCGCGCGTTACCGTTGAAGATTGTGTTGTCAAAGTACCGAACCGCTTCGAGCTCGTGCTGCTCGCCGCCCAGCGTGCGCGTGAAATCAGCTCCGGCGCCCCGCTGTCGATCGACCGCGACGACGACAAGAACCCGGTCGTTGCGCTGCGTGAGATTGCCGACGAGACGGTCGCCCTCGATCATCTGAAATCCTCTGTGGTGCGCGGCATGCAGAAGCACGTCGAGATCGACGAGCCGGAGGAATCTCACGAACTCGAGCTCGATACCGCGTTGTTCGGCATCGGGGCGCCGGCCGGCGCCCTGATGGACGAGGAACTCGACACCGAGGTCGATGCCGACGCCGAGGATCCCGAGGATGCGGAGGAGGGGAACGAGGAGGAGGCTCTCCCGGCAGAAACCGCCGTCGACCTTGCACAGATCGACGAGGACGATGAACTCGCCGAAGACATGCTGGAAGTCACGGAAGAGGTCGATCTCGCCGATTCCCCCGAGCCTGACACGCCCGGCGATTTCGACGAGGAGCTCTGACCGCGGACAATGCGCCGAGCCGGGTGAACGGCGCCCAGAATGAAGCTCGCGCCGCTCCATCGGTATGGCCGCACCAGCGGTTACGGTCGGAACAAGACGGGGAAAACCTCGTCATGATGCGGCAGTTCGAGCTCGTCGAGCTCGTCAAATCCTACGACCCGAACGCCGACGAAGACGCGCTCAATCGTGCCTATGTCTATTCGATGAAGGCCCATGGCGCGCAATTGCGGGCCTCGGGCGATCCGTATTTCTCCCATCCGGTCGAGGTCGCCGGCATTCTGGCCCAGATGAAGCTCGATGCCGCCTCGATCGTGACTGGTCTATTGCACGACACGGTCGAGGATACGGTTGCCACCCTGGACGACATTGACCGCGTGTTCGGGGCCGAAATCACCCGGCTCGTCGACGGCGTGACCAAGCTGTCGCGGATCGAGCTGCAATCCGACCAGACCAAGCAGGCCGAGAATTTCCGCAAGCTCGTGCTCGCGATGTCCGAGGACATCCGGGTGCTGCTCGTCAAGCTGGCTGACCGTCTGCACAACATGCAGACCTTGCGGTTTATCGAAGACGGCGAGAAACGCCGGCGGATCGCCCGCGAAACGATGGACATCTATGCCCCGCTGGCCGAGCGGCTCGGCATGCAACGCATGAAAGATCAGCTCGAGGATTTGGCCTTTGCCGAGCTATACCCCGACGCGCGCGCCAGCATTCTCGCGCGGCGCGATTTCCTGCGCGACAAGGGGGCCGGCGTTGTGCCGCGCATTCTTGCCGAGCTGCACCGCAAGCTGGCAGAGAGCGGGCTGCCCAGCGCAGTCGTCTCCGGCCGGGAGAAATCGGCGTATTCGATCTGGCGCAAGATGCAGCGCAAGAACGTCGCCTTCGAGCAGCTTGCCGATTTGATGGCCTTTCGCGTGCTCGTCGACGATGTCGGCGACTGCTATCACGCGCTGGGCATCATTCATTCCGGCTATCACGTGGTTCCCGGCCGGTTCAAGGACTTCATCTCGACCCCCAAGCCGAACAACTACCGCTCGCTGCACACCGGGGTCATCGGCCCCGAGCAGCAGCGCATCGAAGTGCAGATCCGCACCCGGGAGATGCACGATGTCGCCGAACTCGGGGTCGCCGCGCATTGGACCTATAAGCACGGCGCTCCAAAGACCGAAGGACCGCAATATCGCTGGCTGCGCGAGCTCTTGGATATCCTCGACCATGCGGCGGGGCCGGAAGAATTCCTCGAGCACACCAAGCTCGAGATGTTTCAGGACCAGGTGTTCGCCTTTACCCCCAAGGGCGATCTGATCGCGCTGCCGCGCGGCGCCACCGCGGTCGACTTCGCCTATGCGGTGCATTCCGAGATCGGCGACACCTGCGTCGGCGTCAAGATCAACAGCCGGCTGGTCCCGCTGCGCACCCCGCTGCAAAATGGCGACCAGGTCGAAATCATCACCTCCAAGGCGCAGACGCCGTCGCCGACCTGGGAGCGGTTTGTCGTCACCGGCAAGGCGCGCGCCCGCATCCGCCGCTTTATCCGCACGCAGCAGCGCACGCAATACCTCGATCTCGGCCGCGCCATCGTGCAAAAGGCGTTCCGCCAGGAAGGTCAGGAATTTTCGGAACGGCCGCTCGAGGCGGTGCTGAAGACCTTCAACTGCTCGACCGTCGAGGACCTTTATGTCGCGGTCGGGCAGGGGCTCGCGACCGGGCGCACCGTCGTCCACGCGGCATTCCCGCAGCAGCACGAGCCCAAGGCCAAGGTCGTCTCGCTGGATCGAGCGCGGCGTCGGACGAAACGCAACGACATCGCGGTGCCGATCCGCGGCCTCATTCCGGGCATGGCATTGCACTTCGCCGGCTGCTGCCACCCGTTGCCCGGTGACCGCATTGTCGGCATCGTCACGACCGGGAAGGGGGTGACGATCCACACGATCGACTGCGAGACCCTCGAGAGCTTCGCCGAAACGCCGGAGCGCTGGCTCGATGTCGCCTGGAGCAACGACGACGATGCCAACCATGTCGGCCGCCTCAATGTGACGATCGCCAACGAGCCCGGCAATCTCGGCAGCCTGACCACGGTGATCGGCAAGCAGGGCGGCAATATCAGCAATCTGAAGATCACCAACCGCTCGACTGATTTCTTCGAGATCATGATCGACATCGAAGTCGCCGACGTTAAGCATCTGACGACGATCATCGCCGCATTGCGCGCGACCCCGGTCATCAACTCGGTCGAGCGGGCGCGCGGCTGAGCGCCGCCGCAGGCATGTCGATGATCCTCGGCATCGGCAGCGACATGATCGATATCCGCCGCATCGAGCAGGTGATCGAACGCTTTGGCGACCGCTTTCTCGACCGCATCTTCACCGATGCCGAGCGCCGCAAATGCGACCGGCGCGCCAACCGCTCGGCGAGCTATGCGCGTCGGTTTGCCGCGAAGGAAGCGTGTTCGAAAGCGCTGGGCACCGGGTTTCGCCACGGCGTATTCTGGCGCGACCTTGGGGTCGTCAATTTGGCTTCGGGGCAGCCTTGCATGCGGCTGACCGGCGGCGCCTTGCGGCGGCTCGAAGAGATGACGCCGGAAGGGATGACGGCCCGGCTCGATGTCACATTGACCGATGAGCCGCCGCTCGCCCAGGCCGTCGTGATCATCACCGCAGTGCCGGCGCAAGAAGGCAGGATTTTCGAGCGAGCCTATCCTAAATTCAACTCGTGACACGGGCTTGGCTCACCCCGCCCTCCAGGCCCCCAAGGAATTCCATGAAATCCAAATCTGGCCCTGCGGTCCTGACCCGGAAGAAATCTGCCGGCGGCATCGTCGATACGATAAAGACGATCGTCTATGCGGTGTTGATCGCACTCGTCGTGCGGACGGTCGCCTATGAACCATTCAATATTCCGTCAGGATCGATGGTCCCGACCTTGTTGGTGGGCGACTATCTGTTCGTTTCAAAATTTTCCTATGGGTACAGCCGCTTCTCGCTGCCTTTGGGATTGCCGCTGTTTTCCGGACGAATTTTCTTTCATTCGCCGGCGCGTGGCGACGTCGTGGTGTTCAAATTGCCGACCGACAATTCGACCGACTACATCAAGCGGGTCATCGGATTGCCCGGCGATCACATTCAGATGAAGAACGGCATCCTCAACGTCAACGGTCAGCCGGTTCCGCGCAGGCGCATCGAGGACTACCTCTATCAGGAGGGGAATGGCGCCATCATTCCGCTTGCGCAATATATCGAAACCCTGCCGAACGGGGTGCAGCATCGCATCATCGAGATGAGCGACAATGGGCCGCTCGACAACACGCAAGAGTACGTCGTCCCTCCCGGCGATTTTTTCATGATGGGGGACAACCGCGACAATTCGCAGGACAGTCGGGTATTATCCGCGGTCGGCTATGTACCGGCCGAGAACCTTATCGGGAAAGCACAGTTCATCTTTTTCTCGACAAACGGGTCGGCCCGGCTCTGGGAAATCTGGAAATGGCCGTTCGCGATACGGTATGGCCGGCTGTTCCACGGCGTCCAGGGCATCGATTGACCGCCGACCTCGCGCAAAAAATCGGCTACCTCTTCACTCGGCCCGAACTCCTTGAAGAAGCCTTGACCCATCCGAGCGCGCTCGCGTCCGAGCATGGTCGCGGCCGCCGTGGCGGAAAGACCTCCCACCGCAGCTATGAGCGCCTCGAATTTCTCGGTGATCGAGTTTTGGGTCTCGTCATCGCGGATCTCTTGTGGCGCCGTTTCGAGAGCGAGCCCGAGGGGCATCTGACGCGCCGGCTGACGCATCTCGTTCGTGGCGAAGCACTCGCGCGCGTCGCCGACACGATCGGGCTCGGCGACCATCTGCTCCTGTCGCGCGCCGAACAGGCGGCGGGAGCCGCCGCCAACCCCGGAATTCTCGCCGATGTCTGTGAGGCTCTGATCGCGGCGGTCTACCTCGACGGCGGTTTCGAGGCCGCCTCGGTCTTCGTGCGCCGGTTCTGGCACCCGTTGATCGACGAAATGGAGGGGCCACCGCGCGACCCGAAGACCGCCTTGCAGGAGTGGGCACAGGCACGCGCGTTGGCTCTCCCGACCTACGAGGTCCTCGGCACCAGCGGACCCGACCACGCCTTGCGCTTCACCGTGGCCGCGAAGGTTGCAGGCCGTGACGGTGCTACGGCGACGGCGTCGTCAAAGCGCATCGCCGAGGCAAGAGCCGCAGAGTTGCTGCTCGAACGACTGACCGCCGAGGCTTAGCGCAGCAGGTTTTGTCCCTCAGGGGATGGGGCAACTCCCGGGTGTGTCGCACCGCGGCGGCGCTGGCAGCGTGGTTGCCGTCACAACCGGGGAACTCGGCCCCTCGGCACCGCCCTTGAGGGAGACGGTGACTTTGTAGCGATAAGATGTCGTGGGACGTAAGCTCAGATCGCCAAAGCTCGGTCCCGAGACCGAGCCGATCGGCGCAAAGCTGTCGCCGCTGCCGCTGGCGCGATCGACCGTGTAGGTTTGAGCACCGGCGGCCGGGGTCCAAGCAATCGCCGCGCCGGTATTCGAGACATCATTCACGATAATCCCGACCGGAGCGGCGTCGGGCGGCGCAGCCGGGTTCCGGGAACGCCCGCCTGTGAGCCGGTCGAGCATGGCCTTGACGGTCGTGATTTGCCGCCCGGCTTTAACGGCATAATTGAAGTTCGTGTAACCCCACCAATCCCAGCACCCAAACGGGTTGAGGGGTGTGAAGGGATCGGTAGCGGGATTGCCCACGATGGTTTGCGGGTAGAGGATGATCAGGCGGTTCGTGTCGGCCCACTCGTTATAGCCGGCGTGCTGGATGTAATGGTCCTGAATGGTTTCGAAGTTTTGCTTGCAGCCGTGGAGCGCGATATGCACGCGGCACGGCTGCTGGGCGGCACAAGGCGACGGAACGTAAACATACCCGGTCTCGGCCATGCTGTATGACCCCGGGGATTTGGGAGACGTCAGCTCCCGCTGATCGAACGCGATGAGCTTCCCGGAAGGCGCGCCGCGGTTCTTGGGGTTGAGGGCACCATAGATGTGCTGGAGAATTATGCCGGCCTGATCATAGTTGCAGTGGTCGATGTACTCGCCTTCATTTTTGTCGCACGGCTGACCGTAATCGACCGTCACTTGGGAATGGCCCGCGCCGATGGCGCTCTGATAGAACATGTTGCCGTTGCTGCGGCCGCCTAGGTAATGCAAATAGAAGCGGTAGGCAGCGTCTCCGACTTTTGGATTGACGATCGCATCGTTGTAACCGGCAAAGATGTAAATGCGCTGGTTCGCGATGTTGTGCGGGTCGTCGATGTCCCCGCCGCGAGCCCATTCGTCGGTTTCTTTGAAGAGCGGCTCGAGCTCTGGGGGAGGCCCCTTCATGCAAGGACCGGTCGCGCGTGAGACCCGGCCCGAGATTGCCCGAGAGACCGTCTATGGCGGTGCCTTGCGCACAATAATAAGGTCCACCGGCAATGACCCCGACGCCTTTGACAACGGACGACCAGGAGACCCCGAACTGCACGGCCATAAAGGCGCCGGACGAAATGCCCGAGATCGAGCTTTCCTTAATGTCTGCATTGTAGGAGCCCAACGGCGGGGCAGGGCCTTCAGCCACTGCCGGTGCGATGCCGAGCGCGGTGACGACCAGCGTGAGGGGGACCAGACGAGCCGGTATTCGAACTTGATGCATCGAGTCTATCCTTTGAACGTCTGCCCTCGGGCGAACGCAACGATAGGTCGCCTCATGTTCGGATCGTGTGATCGACGTCACACCAAAAGTGAAATCCCGCGCGGTTGCGTTATTCGGCGCGGCTCGCGCGAAAGCGCAGCCGCACGTAATCGGCAATCCAGGTTCCGGTCTCGTCCATCAGGACAGGGCGCAACAGATCGGCGACTTCGGCGCGGGCTCGGAAGCGGTCCGGCTGCGGCAGCGGACCCAGAAAATCTTCGGCGAAGGTGTCGAGCCACGCTTCGATGCCGGTCGGCAGGGTCGTCGGCCGCGGGACGATCGCGATTTCCTCGGCCGTGAACTGCGCCTGTTCGAGCTTTTCACGGTAGGCTTCGGCAGACGGAAAATACCATGGATTGAGGCGGTGAGCGTCGAGCCCGCGGCGGGCAAGAACAGCGCTCAGGGCGACGATGATCGCAGCGGTGTTGTTGTGGCCGCCCATCTCGGCGACAAAGCGGCCGCCCGGCTTCAGCGCCCGGCGCACGCCGGCGAGCACCGCCTCTTGATCGCGCATCCAATGGAGCGCGGCGTTCGAGAACACGGCATCGAATTCGCCGCTGAAGGTCAGCTTTTGGCCGTCCATGACCCTGGCGTCTATCCCGCGCGCCCGGGCCGCAGCGACCATGTCCGGCCCGGCATCGACTGCGATCACCGTAGCTCCGGCCGCGACGATCTTTTCGGTCAGGACGCCGTCGCCGCAACCGAGATCGAGGATGCGCTCACCGGGAGATGGTGCAAGGAGCTCGAGAACGGGGGCGCCGAGAGCCGGGACGAAATGAGCAGTCTCGGCGTAACGCTCGGCCGACCAGCGCTGCCGCGCGATGTCCGCCATAATCAGACCTCCATCCCCTGCACCTGGCGGGCCTCGGCCTCGCGCCGGATCTCCGACAGGGTCGTGCGCGTGGTGATCATCTCCGGATCCATCTTGAGCTCGATGATCGCCGCCTCTTTGCGGGCGGCGGCTTCCTCGAAGGCCGGCGCGAACTCCTCCGTCCTCGAGACCGAGGCGCCGAATACGCCGTAGGCCCGCGCGAGGCCGAGAAAATCCGGGTTCTTCAGTGCCGTCCCGACGACCCGGCCTGGAAAGCGGCGCTCTTGATGCATGCGGATCGTGCCGTACATCGCGTTGTTGAAGACCAGGATGATCGGGCCGACCCCTTCGAGCATCGAGGTCGCGATCTCCTGCCCGGTCATCATGAAGCCGCCATCGCCGCAAAACCCGACGACGAGGCGGTCGGGATGGACGAGCTTGGCCGCGATCGCGGCCGGAACGCCGTACCCCATCGCGCCGCTGGTCGGGCCGAGTTGGCGTCCCGGCCGGCGGTACTGCAGGAAGCGGTTCGGCCACCCGCTGAAGTTCCCGGCGTCGCTGGTGACGATCGCGTCATCCGGCAGGCGGTCGCGCAACCAGGTCATCAACTTTCCGACATCGAGCGCTGCGCCCGCTGCCGAGGAGGGCACGAGCCCGGCCTCGTATTCCGACCGAACCGCGGCGCGCCAGTCCGACCAGCGCGGCGCCGGCACCAGATCCAGAGCCGCCGCAGCGGCGGCGAATTCAGACATGCCAGATTGAATCGGGAGGGTCGGGCGAAAAACCCGGCCGAGCTCCTCGGCGCCGGGATGGACGTGGATCAGCACCTTGCCCGGGTCGGGTATGCCCATCAGCGAATAGGATTGCGAAGTGATCTCGCCGATTCGCGCGCCGACAGCCAGCAGCAGGTCCACCTCCTTGATCCGTGCGACGAGGGCGGCGCTCGCCCCGGTGCCGAGATCGCCGACGAAAGAGGGCGACCGGTTGTCGACGATATCCTGCCGCCGGAACGAACAACAGACCGGCAGCTGGTTGGCCTCGGCAAACTTTGTGATGTCGTGGCAGGCTCGGTCGTTCCAGCCACCGCCGCCGACCAGCATTATCGGCCGTTCCGCAGTGGCAAGGAGCCGGCGCAGCTCTGCGAGATCCGCAGCTCCGGGATGGGCGTGCACGGCCCGGTAGGGGCCGACCACCGCGGCCGCACTATGGTCGCGCAGCATATCCTCGGGTAACGCCAGCACGACCGGGCCCGGCCGCCCGGAAGTCGCGACCTGAAACGCCTGGTTAATCAGCTCGGGGACGCGTTCGGCCATGTCGATCTGCGCTACCCACTTGGCGAGCGGCGCGAACATCTTGCGGAAGTCGACCTCCTGGAAGGCCTCGCGGTCGATCTGATGGCGCGCGACCTGGCCGACCAGCACGACCATTGGCGTCGAATCCTGAAAGGCGGTATGGATGCCGATCGAGGCGTTGCAGGCGCCTGGCCCGCGGGTCACTAACAGCACTCCGGGCTTGCCCGTGAGTTTGCCGTAGGCCTCGGCCATAAACGCGGCGCCGCCTTCCTGGCGGCAGGTCACGAGATGGATCTCCGGTGCGTCGTACAGGGCGTCGAGGACTTCGAGATAGCTCTCCCCTGCAACGCTGAAGATCATGTCGACACGGTGGGCGCGGAGCGCGGCGACAACGAGTTGGCCGCCGCTGAGAAAATTGGTCGTCATCGCCCTACCTCGAGCCCTAAGTCCACTCGGCCATTTGAGACGATGCCGCGCCCGGACGGAAGAGGTTTGCTTTACCGGGATGCTTCGCGGCCGGACGCCATATAATCGAGGGACTTTATCGGCATCGTGGAATCGTGAGCAAACCGGTCGCGCGCGACGCGCAAGCGAAAAATTGCTAGGCTCTGGCCGCCGAATTGCCGGTCCGAAGGAGCAAATCAGGTCTCGGACGAATGGACGATCAGCGAAGCGAAATTCTTGCGCCACCCGGACGAGTGAGGGTGGACGAGCCGTTGGTTCGTCCTGCTCAGCCGGGCGGCGTCGTGTCGCACCCGCCGCGGCGCTCCTGGGGACGGCGGATTGTCTGGCTGCTCTTGGTCGCCGCGGTCGTCGCCGCCGCGGTCTGGTATTTCCCGCGACCGCAGACCCAACCGAAAGAGGGCGGCCGCGGCCAATCCGGCGCTCCGGTGCCCGTCGGGGTGTCCCCGGTGGAGAAGGGCAATATGCCGGTGACGTTGAGCCAGCTCGGCACCGTCACCCCGCTCGCGACGGTAACGATAAAGACCCAGATCAGCGGTTACCTGGTGCAAGTCGCTTTCCAGGAAGGGCAGATGGTCAAGAAGGGCGATTTTCTCGCCCAGATAGACCCGCGCCCCTACCAGGTGGCGCTCGAACAGGCCGAGGCCCAGCTGGGCAAAGATCAGGCGCTGCTGAAGAACGCGCAAGTGGATTTGCAGCGCTACAACACCTTGGTCGCGCAAAACTCCATCGCGAAGCAAACCCGTGACACGCAGGTCTCGCTGGTCGCGCAGGACGAGGCGACGGTCAAAGCCGATCAGGCGCAGATCGACGCGCAAAAGCTCAACCTGACGTATTGCCGTATCGTCTCGCCGGTCACGGGCCGCGTTGGGCTGCGCCAGGTCGACGCTGGCAATTATGTTCAGAACAGCGATCCCAACGGCATCGTCGTAGTCACCCAGCTGCAGCCGATCTCGGTCATCTTCACACTGCCAGAGGATAATCTGCCCGAGGTGATGAAGCGGGTGCGGGCCGGGGCGAGCTTGCCGGTCACCGCCTATGACCGCACCGGCTCGACCGAGCTGGCCCAGGGGAAGCTCGACACGGTCGACAACCAGATCGACACGACGACCGGCACCGTCAAATTACGGGCAATATTCGACAACGAGCAGGAGACCCTGTTTCCCAACCAGTTTGTCAACGTCAAGCTATTGGTCAACACGCTGCATGATGCCGACATTTTACCCAATTCGGCGGTCCAGCGCGGCGCGCCCGGCACCTTTGTGTATGTCGTCAAACCGGAGAAGACAGTCGCGGTGCAAAAGGTCAAGCTCGGGCCGAGCGACGGCCAACGCACCGCGATTTTATCGGGGCTGGAGCCGGGTGAAAGTGTCGTCATCGACGGCGCCGACCGGTTGCGCGATGGTGCGAAGGTGACAATTGCTTCGCCGCAACCTGCCGCGTCCACCACCGAGGCCCTACCGCAGCCGCAAAACCAACAGCAAAGGCAAGGTTCAGGGCGGCGGAGCACGCCGTGAGCTACCCGGTAGTCACCCTCACCCACCCAGCCCTGGCGGGCTGGGTCCCCCCTCTCTCGCGGTGCGGGAAAGGAGCTACTCGGCGGCTTTGCACCATATGGCCCCTCTCCCGCATCGCGGGAGAGGGCGCCGAGCGCAGCGAGGCGGGCGAGGGTGATGCAGCCGCGATGTCAGAAAGAGCTCACTCATGAGCCCTTCGCGCACCTTCATCCTACGCCCGGTGGCGACGACGCTGCTGATGGCGGCGATCATGCTGGTCGGCATGTTCGCCTATCGTTTCCTGCCGCTGTCGGCGCTGCCCCAGGTCGATTATCCGACGATCCAGGTGCAGACCTTCTACCCCGGCGCCAGTCCCGACGTGATGACGTCCTCGGTTACCGCACCGCTCGAAGTCCAGTTCGGCCAGATGCCGGGTCTCAACCAGATGTCCTCGACGAGTTCCGCCGGGGCCTCCGTGATCACGCTGCAATTCAGCCTCGATCTAAGCCTCGATGTGGCGGAGCAAGAAGTCCAGGCGGCGATCAATGCAGCCGGCAATTTGTTGCCGTCCGATCTGCCGGCGCCCCCGATCTATGCCAAAGTCAATCCCGCAGACGCACCGATCCTGACCTTGGCGCTGACCTCTAAGACGATGCCGCTGACCCAGGTCGAGGATCTTGCTGACACTCGTCTCGCGCAAAAAATTTCGCAATTGCCCGGGGTTGGTTTGGTCAGCATCAGCGGCGGGCACCGCCCGGCAGTGCGGATCCAGGCGAATTACCGCCAGCTCGCCGCCTACGGCCTCAACATCGACGATCTGCGCACGACGCTCGCCAACGCCAACGTCAACACGCCGAAAGGCAATTTCGACGGGCCGAGCCGGGCCTACACGATCAACGCCAATGATCAGATCAGAAAACCGTCCGACTACAACGACCTGGTCGTGGCTTACCGGAACGGCGCGCCGGTAATGCTGTCGGATGTCGCGCGCGCCACCGAAGGCGCCGAGAATACCAAGCTCGCCGCGTGGATGAACACCGACGAGGCAGTTATCGTCAATATTCAGCGGCAGCCCGGCGCCAATGTCATCGAGGTTGTGGACCGCATCCAGGCGCTCTTGCCGCAGCTGAGGGCGGCACTTCCCTCGGCGGTCGATGTCGCAGTTTTGACCGACCGCACCGCCACTATCCGCGCCTCGGTCGCCGATGTCGAGTTCGAGCTCGGTCTCGCCGTGGTCCTGGTCGTGATCGTTATTTTTGTGTTTCTGCGCAGCCCTTCGGCGACCCTGATCCCGAGCCTGTCCGTGCCGCTCTCGCTCGTCGGCACCTTGGCGGTGATGTATCTCGCCGGGTTCAGTCTCAACAACTTGTCGCTGATGGCATTGACGATCGCCACCGGGTTCGTCGTCGATGACGCGATCGTCATGATCGAGAACATCTCGCGCTATATCGAGGCGGGCGACCCGCCGTTGCGGGCGGCTTTGAAGGGCTCCGAGCAGATCGGTTTCACGATCATCTCGCTGACCGTATCGCTGATCGCGGTATTGATCCCGCTCCTCTTCATGCCGGATGTGGTCGGTCGCTTGTTCCGCGAATTCGCGATCACCCTTGCGGTTACCATAGTCATCTCGGCCGTGGTGGCATTGACGCTCGTTCCGATGATGTGCGCCAAGATCCTACGTCACCGGCGGGCATCGGAAATGTCGCTAGTGGCGCGCAGTAGCCAGGAATGGTTCGACGCGCTGATCGCCCAGTATGGAAGGCTGCTGAACTGGGTGCTCGACCATCAGATGCTGACGTTGCTGGTAGCAGCCGGCACCCTCGGTCTCACCGTGTTTCTCTATATCGTGATCCCGAAGGGCTTTTTCCCGGTCCAGGACACCGGGCTCATCCAGGGGATCTCCGAGGCCGAACCTTCGGTCTCATTCGAGGCCATGGCGCAACGCCAAAAGGATCTGGCCGCAGCCATGCTCAAGGACCCGGATGTCGTGAGCCTATCCTCCTTTATCGGGGTCGACGGCACCAACCCGACCCTCAATACCGGCCGGTTTCTGATCAATCTGAAGCCGCGCGACGAGCGCAGTACGTCGGCCAGTGACGTGATCCGGCGGCTGGAGCGGGAGACGCAAGACGTCTCCGGCATCTCCCTCTATATGCAGCCGGTTCAGGATCTGACCATCGACGCTACGGTCAGCCGCTCCCAATACCAGTTCGTCCTGGAAGACGCCAATCCAAATGAGTTCTCGACCTGGGTTCCGAAACTGCTCGAACGTCTGCAGCAATTGCCCCAGCTCGAGGACGTCTCTAGCAACTACGCCGAGAACGGCCTTTCGGCCTATATTCAGATCGACCGCCCCACCGCGGCGCGTTTCGGCATCACACCGGCGACCGTCGACAACGCACTTTACGATTCGTTCGGCCAGCGCATCGTTTCGACGATCTTCACCCAGTCGAACCAGTATCGGGTCATTCTGGAAGCCGATCCCGATCTGCAGAAATCCTTGAGCTCGCTGGGGCAGATTTACTTGCCGTCATCGACTGCGACGAACGGCCAAGTCCCGCTTTCGGCGATCGCTAAGTTCGAAGAGCAGACGGCACCCCTCGAGATCAATCATCTGGGCCAATTTCCGTCGACTACCGTGTCGTTCAATCTGGCACAAGGCGCCTCGCTCGGCGAGGCGGTCGATGCGATCAAGCAAGCCGAGCAGGAAATCGGCATGCCGGCCAGCATGATCACCGTCTTCCAGGGCGCCGCGCTGGCGTTTCAGGCCGCGCTCGGCAACGAGCTGGTGCTGATCATCGCGGCCATCGTCACGATGTACATCGTGCTGGGCGTGCTCTACGAGAGCTTCATCCACCCGATCACGATCCTCTCGACACTGCCTTCCGCCGGTGTCGGAGCGCTGTTGGCGCTGATGATCGACGGCAGCGATCTCAGCGTCATTGCGATCATCGGGATCGTCCTGCTGATCGGCATCGTCAAGAAGAATGCGATCATGATGGTCGATTTCGCGCTCGACGCCGAGCGGAACGAAGGGAAATTGCCGCGCGAAGCGATTTATCAGGCATGTCTGCTGCGCTTCAGGCCGATCCTGATGACGACGATGGCGGCGCTCTTTGCCGCACTGCCGCTGATGCTCGGAAACGGAACCGGCTCGGAATTGCGCCACCCGTTGGGGGTGACGATCGTCGGCGGTCTGATTTTCAGCCAGCTGCTGACCTTGTTCACGACACCGGTCATTTACCTCGGCTTCGACCGGCTGGGCGGGGCGTTGCGCCGCCGGTTCAATGGCGGCGCGGCGGTCGCCGAGGGCAGCAGCAGGTGAATCCGTCGACGCCGTTCATCAAGCGGCCGGTCGCCACCACGCTGCTGACGATCGGCATCGCGCTCGCCGGATTTTTTGCTTATCTGAAATTGCCGGTCGCCCCGCTGCCGCAGGTCGATTTTCCGACGATCTCGGTGTTTGCGACGATGCCGGGGGCGAGCCCGGACACGATGGCGACGACTGTGGCGACACCGCTCGAACGCCATCTCGGCGTCATTGCCGACGTCACCGAAATGACTTCGCAGAGCACGGTCGGCACGAGTCGGATCACGCTGCAATTCAGTCTCAACCGGAATATCGATGGCGCCGCGCGCGACGTTCAGGCGGCGATCAACGCGGCGCGTGCGGATCTGCCGTCCAGTCTGCGCACCAATCCCACATATCGCAAGGTCAACCCGGCCGATTCGCCGATTGCGATCCTGGCGATGACCTCGGCGACACTGACGCGGGGACAGATCTACGATGCCGCCTCGACAGTCGTGCAGCAGGCATTGTCGCAGATTGACGGCATCGGGCAGGTCGCGATCAGCGGCAGTTCGCTGCCCGCGGTGCGCGTCGAGCTCAATCCGCTTGCGCTGTTCAAATACGGGATCGGTCTCGAAGACGTGCGCGCCGCGCTAGCGTCGGCGAATGCCCACAGTCCCAAGGGCGCCATCGAAGAAGACGACCGCCGGTTCCAAATCTACACCAATGACCAGGCGAACCGCGCCGCCGATTACCGCCCGCTGATAGTCGCCTATCGCGACGGCTCCCCGGTGCGGCTGACCGATGTTGGGGAAGTGCGCGACTCGGTCGAAAATCTGCGCAATCAGGGGCTTTCAAACGGCAAACCGGCGGTTCTGGTGTTTCTTTACAAACAACCCGGCGCCAACATCATCGACACCGTCGATCGCGTGAAGGCGATCTTGCCGCAGCTCGAAGCCTCGATCCCGAGCGCCATCAGCGTTGCATTGACATTGGACCGGACGATCACGATCCGGACCTCGCTCCACGACGTCGAGCGCACCTTGATCGTCGCAATCATTCTCGTCGTCCTCGTCGTCTTCGCATTCCTGCGGAATCTGCGCGCGACCCTGATCCCGAGCGTCGCTGTCCCGGTCTCGCTGATCGGCACGTTCGGGGTGATGTATCTGCTGGGCTACAGCCTCGACAATCTGTCACTGATGGCGCTGACGATCTCGACCGGTTTTGTCGTCGATGATGCGATCGTAGTGCTCGAAAACGTTACGCGGCACATCGAAGCCGGCAAGACCCGGATGCAGGCGGCGCTGCAAGGTGCGGGCGAGGTCAGCTTCACAGTGCTGTCGATGAGCCTGTCGCTGATCGCCGTCTTTGTGCCGATCTTGCTGATGGGCGGCATTGTTGGGCGGCTGTTTCGCGAGTTCGCGATGACCTTGTCCGTCGCGATCATGATCTCGCTTGCTGTCTCGCTGAGCACGACCCCTATGATGTGCGCCTATCTCCTTGCAAACCGGCGGGAAGCGGCGCATGGGCGGCTCTACTGGGTCAGTGAGCGCGCCTTCGCGGCGATCCTCGGACTGTACGACCGCACTCTGCGCCGGGCGCTGCAATGGCCGGCGCTCGTCATGCTGAGCTTGCTCGCTACACTGGGCTTGGGCGTCTATCTGGTCACGATAATTCCGAAGGGCTTCTTCCCGACCCAGGACGTCGGACTTATGTTCGGCGGCATCCAGGCCGACCAGAGCATCTCCTTTCAGCTGATGGAAAAAAAGCTGACCCAGTTTGTCGATATCATTCGGCATGATCCGGCGGTCCAGAGCGTCAGCGCCTTTACCGGCGGCAGCCAGACTAATGGCGGTTTCGTGTTCGTCGTATTGAAGCCGCTGGGCGAGCGGAATGTGTCAATGCAGCGGGTCATGGGGCGGCTGCGCCCCAAATTCAACGAAGTCGCCGGCGCCCGGCTCTTTCTCCAGCCTGCCACCGACATCCGGGTCGGCGGGCGTGCGAGCTACGCCCAATATCAGTACACCCTGTTGAGCGACGACGCCGGCGAAATTTACGAGTGGGCTCCCAAGGTCGAAGCTGCTCTGCAGAAATCGCCGTTGCTGACCGACGTCAATCTCGATCAGCAGCAGAAGGGGCTCGAAACCGATCTGATCATCGACCGCGCGACCGCCGCGCGCCTTGGGCTCACGGTCAGCCAGATAGATAATACCCTCTACGATGCCTTCGGCCAACGCCAGGTATCCGTGATTTATGCCGCACAAAACCAATACCATGTCATTATGGAGGTGTCGGAGGAGTTTTGGCAGAACCCGGACACACTGAACCAGATTTATGTCAGCACCAGCGGCGGCTCGGTCGGCGGTACGAAGGCAACCAACGCCCTTGCCGGAACGGTGCTGGCCAAAGTGCAGCCAGCGAACAGCACCAGTGCGCAGACCACCACCGCGCAGATTGCCAGCGACACGGCGCGCAATCTGGCAAATAATTCGCTCGCCAACACCGGCCACGGCGCCACCTCGACGGGCGCCCCGGTCAGCACTACTCATGAGACGATGGTGCCGCTTTCCGCCTTTGCCCATTTCGGCACGGGCAACACGCCGCTTGCGGTCAATCACCAAAATCTATTCGTCGCGTCGACGATTTCGTTCAATCTCGCGCCGAACGTCTCGCTCAGCCAGGCGACGGCGGCGATCGACGATCAGATGCGCCAACTCGGCGTGCCGGCGTCGATCCATGGCAGCTTTCAAGGTACCGCCGCTGTTTTTCAGCAATCGCTCAACAACGAGCCGCTTCTCGTCGCTGCTGCGCTGCTCGCGGTCTATATCGTGCTCGGCGTTCTCTATGAGAGCTATGTCCACCCGATCACGATCTTGTCGACCTTGCCGTCCGCCGGGGTCGGCGCGGTGCTGGCGTTGATCACGACCAATACCGAGTTCAGCATCATGGCGCTGATCGGCGTCATCCTGCTGATCGGGATCGTCAAGAAGAACGCGATCATGATGATCGATTTCGCGCTCGATGCCGAGCGAACCCTCGGCTTGACCTCGCGCGAGGCGATCTATCAGGCCTGCCTCAAACGCTTCCGGCCGATCATGATGACGACGATGGCCGCGATGCTCGGAGCCTTGCCGCTGGCGATCGGGTTCGGCGAAGGCTCCGAATTGCGCCGCCCGCTCGGTATTTCCATCGTCGGCGGGCTGATCATCAGCCAGCTGCTGACTCTTTACACAACGCCGGTCATCTACCTCTATCTCGATCGCTTCCGGCTGTGGGGCGGGCGGCGTTGGCGGATCCGCCATCCGCGCTTCTATTCGGGCCATATCCCCGAACCCGGCGAATGATCATCTGCCGCAAAAAGGAAACGCGCTCGCCCGTTTTGGAGTCGAGTTGTGCGATCTGTTGGACGTTATTATCGTGGGCGGTCTGAATTTCAGTCGGTTGCGGAAGCTGTAAATGGCGCTGATTACTTTTCCAGGCTCCGGCCGGCTCGGCAGCCCCGCGACGCTGCCAGTCTGGCGGCGGCACTGCTAACGCGGAGGGCGACAGGCGGTGGGCCCTTCGGCGCCGTTCGTCCAGCGGCCGGTCGCGACCACGCTGCTCACCCTCGGCATAGCCCTCGCCGGGTTTTTCGCTTACCTGAAGCTTCCCGTCGCGCCACTGCCGCAGATCGATTTCCCCACGATTTCGGTGGTTGCGACAATGCCGGGGGCGAATCCCGAAACTATGGCGGCGACCGTAGCGACACCGCTCGAACGCCATCTCGGAGTAATTGCCGATGTCACCGAGATGACCTCGGTGAGTTCAGTCGGTCAGAGTTATATTACTCTGCAATTCGGCCTCAACCGGAACATTGACGGCGCGGCCCGCGATGTGCAGGCTGCAATCAATGCTTCGCGTGCCGACCTGCCGACCAGTCTGCGCCGGAACCCGACCTACCACAAGTCCGATCCCACCGGCCCGCCGATCGCGATCCTTGCTATGACCTCGGACACGCTGACGCGGGGGCAGATCTACGATGCCGCATCGACCGTCGTGCAGCAGGCGCTCTCACGAATCGACGGGATCGCCCAGGTGACGATCAGCGGCAGCTCTCTGCCGGCGGTGCGGGTCGAGCTCAATCCGCTCGCGCTGTTCAAGTATGGAATTGGGCTCGAAGACGTCCGCGCTGCGCTCGCCTCCGCCAATGCCCGCACCCCCAAGGGCGTCATCGAAGACGGTAACCGCCGCTTCCAGATCTATACCAATGACCAGGCGACCCGTGCCGACGATTACCGCCCCTTAGTGATCGCCTATCGCAACGGCGCGCCGGTGCGGCTCACCGATATCGGCGAAGTCCGCGATTTAGTCGAAAATTTGCGAAACCTTGCGCTGTTGAACGGTAAACCGGCAGTTTTGGTAACCCTCTACCGGCAATCTGCTGCGAACATCATCGACACCGTCGATCACGTCAAGTCAATCCTGCCACAGATCGCGGCCTCGATCCCTGCGGCCATCCGGCTTGAGCTGACAATGGACCGGACCGTGACAATTAAGGCCTCGCTGCATGACGTAGAGCGCGCGCTCGTCATCGCCATCTTTCTGGTCGTCCTCGTTGTCTTCGTGTTCCTGCGCAATTTGCGTGCGATCCTGATCCCGAGCGTGGCGTTGCCGGTGTCACTTATCGGCACTTTCGGCGTGATGTACCTGTTGGGTTATAGCCTCAACAATCTGTCGCTGATGGCGCTGACGATTTCGGCCGGATTAGTGGTCGACGATACGATCGTCGTGCTGGAAAATGTAACGCGGCACATCGAGGCCGGAATGACGCGGATGCAAGCCGCTCTGCAAGGCGCCCGCGAGGTTGGCTTTACCGTCTTGTCTATGAGTTTTTCGCTGATCGCGGTCCTTGTGCCGATTTTGCTGATGGGAGGCATTATCGGGCGGATGTTTCGCGAGTTCGCGGTGACCCTTTCGGTCGCGATCGTGATCTCGCTGATAGTCTCGCTGACGACGACCCCGATGATGTGCGCCTATCTGCTGGCCGACCGATGTGAACGGGCCTCCGGACGACTGCACCGAGCGGGCGAGCGTATCTTCGAGGCGATGCTGACCGGGCACGGCTGCATTCTGCGCCGAGTACTGCGATGGCCGGCTGTCGTCATGTTGAGCCTGTGCATCACGCTATGTTCCGCCATTTGGCTTTTTGTGATTGTTCCCAAGGGGTTTGTTCCGCTGCAGGACAACGGGTTGATCAGGGGTGGCGTCTGGTCCGACCAAAGCACCTCGTTTCCGCTGATGCAGCATAAGCTGACCCAGTTTGTCGAAATTATCCATCAGGACCCGGCGGTCCAGACTGTCGGCGGCTCGATAGGGTGGACGAATGACGGCTCAGTGTTCGCCGTCCTAAAGCCGCTGTCCGAGCGCGATGTATCGGTCCAGCAGGTGATGGACCGTCTGCATCGGAAGATCGACGAGATGGGCGCCGATTCCTGGTTTGCCGGGATCCAAGACATCTGGCTCGGCGAGCATTGGAGCCAATACCAGTACACCTTATTGGCCGACAACGCCGAAGACATTTCCGAGTGGGGGCCTAAAGTCGAGGCCGCTTTGAAAAACATCCCGCTTTTGAAGTGGGTCACTCTCGACCAACAGCTGCACGGGCTTGAGACGGATCTGATGATCGACCGCAGCAGCGCGGCTCGGCTCGGGCTCACGATTGGTCAGATTGATAACAACCTCTACGATGCATTCGGCCAACGCCAGGTATCGACTATCTATGCGGCACAGAACCAGTACCACGTGGTCATGGAGGTGGCGCCCGAGTTCCGGCAGAATCCGGAAGCCTTGAACCAGGTCTATATCAGCACCAGCGGAGGCTCGGTCAGCGGCGCCCAGTCGACTGAGCCGCTGACCGGTACAGTGTTCGCCAAGGTGCCGGGTCGCAATAACAGGAGCCGCGCCGCAGCGACGACCGCTCAGATCGCGGGCGATGCGGCGCGCAACTTAGCCACTAATGCCTTGGCCAACAACGGTCATGGCGGCACCTCGACGGGCGCCGCGGTCAGCACGTCTCGAGAAACAATGGTACCGCTCTCCGCGATCGCCCATTTTCAGCTTGGCAATACGCCGCTCTCGGTCAATCACGAAAACCTGTCTGTCGCCGCGAACATCTCGTTCAACCTTGTGCCGGACGTCTCGCTCAGCCAGGCGACGACGGCCATCGAAGATCAGATCCGGCAGCTTCATTTACCGGCCTCGATTCGCGGCGGCTTCCGGGGCAGCGCCAGAGCCTTTGAGAAATCGCTTTCTGATGAGCCGATTCTGATCGCCGCTGCGCTACTTGCGGTCTATATCGTACTGGGCGTTCTCTATGAGAGCTACGTTCATCCGATCACGATCTTGTCCACCTTGCCGTCGGCCGGGGTCGGCGCGGTGCTCGCGTTGATCGCAACCAACACCGAATTCAGCATCATGGCGCTGATCGGCGTCATCCTGCTGATCGGGATCGTCAAGAAGAATGCGATCATGATGATCGATTTCGCGCTCGATGCCGAGCGCCGCCTGGGCTTGAGCTCGCGCCAGGCGATCTACGAAGCCTGTCTCAGGCGCTTCCGGCCGATCATGATGACGACGATGGCCGCGATGCTCGGCGCCTTGCCCTTGGCGATCGGGTTTGGCGAAGGCTCCGAATTGCGCCGCCCACTCGGCATTTCGATTGTCGGCGGCCTGATCGTCAGCCAATTGCTGACGCTCTACACAACGCCGGTGATCTACCTCTATCTCGACCGCTTCCGCCTGTGGAGCGGGCACCGTTGGCGGATCCGCCATCCGCGCTTTTTCTCTGGCCATATCCCTGAAACGGGGGAATGAGAGCACCTCGACCGATTTAGTTGCGGTACCTTGGGGGAATCCAAAGAGTGGGGAATGGGGACCTGGACTCTCCCCCGCAGTGCGGGAGAGGATATTCTGCGGTATTTGTAACCTTGCTTCTGCTTTCGGCGTGCACCGTCGGGCCCGATTATAAACGCCCCGAAGCTCCCGTGCCGGCTCAATACAAAGAGGCGGGATGGAAAGTCGGCGAGCCGCTCGACGCGATCGACCGCGGCGCCTGGTGGTCGGTCTACAAGGATCCGCTGCTCGACGAGCTGGAAAAACAAATCGACATCTCCAACCAAAACCTCGCCGCGGCCGAGGCGGCCTTCCGTCAAGCGGAATTCATCGTCGCCCAGGCCCGCGCCCAATACTTTCCGACTGCCACCGTCAATGCCAGCGCGCAGCGCTCGCGCAGTGGGACCGGAGCCGCTGTAGCCGGGACCGGTATCGGAGGCATTATCAGCAACCAGTTCAGCACTTCCACTTCTGCCAGCTGGACGCCGGATCTGTGGGGGCGGATCCGTCGCACCGTCGAGAGCGATGTCGCGAACGCGCAGGCCAGCGCAGGCGATCTCGCCAGCGCCCGTCTTTCAGCGCAGGGAACACTCGCCAGCGATTATCTGCAACTGCGGGTGGCAGACGAGCTGAAGCGCTTACTTGATACCTCCGCGGCGGCGTTTGCCGAATCACTGCGGATCACGCGCAATCAGTATCAGAGCGGCACGGCGGACCAATCGGCCGTCTCCCAGGCAGAGGCCCAGCTCCAGAGCACGCAAGCGCAGGCGATTGCGGTCGGGGTGACGCGGGCCCAGCTCGAACATGCGATCGCAGTCCTGATCGGCAAGCCGCCCGCCGAGTTTTCGATCCCGCCGACGGATTTCGTCGTCGCGGTGCCGGTAATTCCGGTGGATGTGCCGTCCGCTCTGTTGGAGCGGCGCCCGGACATTGCCACCACAGAGCGGCAAATGGTGGCCGCCAACGCGCAGATCGGGATCGCCGTGGCGGCGTTTTATCCGACAGTCACGCTTTCCGCGGATTATGGTGTCATGGCCTTGCAGATCGCCAAACTCTTCACCGACCAGGCGCGCTTCTGGGCGTTCGGATCGAGCCTTGCCGAAACCGTGTTCGATGCCGGCGCGCGCTCCGCCGTGGTGGAAGAGGCGCGCGCCGCCTTCGATCAGACCATCGCGAATTATCGGCAGACGGTGCTGACGGCGTTTCAGCAGGTCGAGGACCAGCTCGCCGCGCTGCGCATTCTGGCGGATGAAGCCAAGGTACAGGACGAGGCGGTAGCTGCGGCGCGTGAGGCCGAACGGATCATCAACAATCAATACATCGCCGGGACGGTTGCTTATACCAGCGTCGTCGTTGCCGAGCAGACTGCGCTTGCCGACGCCGAGACGGCAGTCAACATCCGGCAGAGCCGGCTCGTCGCCAGCGCCGCCTTGATCCAGGCGTTAGGCGGCGGTTGGGACGTGGCGCAATTGCCGAGCCGCGATCGCATCGAAGAGAACGCTCCGCTCAATTTCAGCCCATTGCCGCCACCGATACCCGAGGTAAGTGCCCGCTGAGCCCCGCTCAAGCCATTGTGATTTGCAAATCGCGCCGATCCGGTAGAATTGGGTTAACGACGCGAAAGGAGGAGAAATGGCTTACCAGAGCATGGACCGGCCACGTTACGTGGTTCCCGCATTGGGAACCGTGTACAGCGCTATCGAGGCCTACAGCTGGCCATTGGTGCGTGCCGCGACTGGGTTCTTTTTTCTGCCGCATGGGATGCAGAAGCTGTTCGGGTTCTGGGGCGGCGATATTGCCAGGACCGCCGAGGGCTTTGCTAAGCAAGGGCTGGACCCGGCGTGGTTCTGGGTCTATTACATCGGATGCCTGGAGTTCTTCGGCGGAATTTTGCTGATAATAGGTTTGTTGACGCGGCCGGTGGCGGCATTGTTTGCCGGTTTCATGTTCGTCGCGGCGTTCCACGTCCATATACACATTGGCTGGTTCTGGACAAACCGGGGCATGGAAGTGCCGCTCTATCTGCTGCTGATGTGCCTGGCGCTCATGATCCGCGGCGGCGGCCCGCTGTCGCTCGACAACCGCCTCGGCCGCGAAATCTGACGCCGATCGGCGCTACCGCCACGCCGTTGCGATCAGGTTGAGCCGATTGACACTCCCGCCACCGCCACGAACACTCTGCCCTTGCAGTCGCGAGAACGAGAGGGTGCGGTGACAGAGGGCGGAAGATTAGGCGTCGATATCGGCGGTACCTTTACAGATGTGGCGCTCGAGGCGGGCGCGCGCCGCTACAGCGCCAAGATCCTGACCACCCCGCAGGCTCCCGAACGCGCCGTCCTCGAGGCGATCGGCACGGTGTTGCGCGAAGCGACGCTCGCGCCGGCCGATCTGTCGATCATTATTCACGGCACGACGTTGGCGACAAACGCGATCATCGAGCGCAAGGGCGCCAAGACCGCGCTGCTTACCACCGAGGGCTTCCGCGACACGATCGAGATCCGGCACGAAAACCGGTTCGAACAATATGACGTCAACATCGACCTGCCGCCGCCGCTGGTGCCGCGCCGGCTGCGCTTTCCGGTGCGCGAGCGCATTGACGCGCGCGGCCGGGTGCTCGTGCCGCTCGACGAGGCGGGGGTGAGATCGCTGGCCCATCGGCTCGCCGCCGCTGGCATCCAGTCGGTCGCGGTCGGTTTTCTGCACAGCTTTACCAACCCGGCGCACGAGCGCCGCGCCGGCGAGATCCTCGCCGACAGGCTTCCCGGGGTCCCGGTCACCTTGTCGAGCGAGGTGTCGCCCGAGATGCGCGAGTACGAGCGCTTCTCGACCGCCTGCGCCAACGCCTATGTCCAGCCCTTGATCGGCCGTTACCTCACCGATCTCGAGGCCATGCTGCGGCGTGAAGGTTTCGTCTGTCCGCTCTTTTTGATGCTGTCCGGCGGGGGGCTGACCTCGGTCGAGACGGCGATCCGATTCCCGGTGCGGCTCGTCGAATCGGGCCCGGCGGGCGGCGCGATCTTCGCCGCCGAGATCGCGCGGCAATGTCGGCTCGACAAGGTGCTGTCCTACGACATGGGCGGCACGACCGCCAAAATCTGCCTGATCGATGATCTGAAGCCGCAGACCAACCGCGCTTTCGAGGTCGCGCGCATCTATCGCTTCAAAAAGGGCAGTGGTCTGCCGTTGCGCATCCCGGTCATCGAGATGGTCGAGATCGGCGCCGGCGGCGGCTCGATTGCGCGCGTCGACCGGCTGAAGCGGATCACCGTCGGGCCGGACAGCGCGGGGGCGGATCCGGGGCCGGCCTGCTATGGGCGTGGCGGCACAGCACCGACCGTCACCGATGCGGATTTGCTGTTGGGCTGCATCGATCCGACCGGCTTCTCGGGCGGGCGGATGCCGCTCGACCGCGGCGCGGCCGAGGAGGCGATGCGGCAGGAGGTGGCCGAGCCGCTGGCGCTGGCGGTCGAGCTCGCCGCGCTCGGGGTCAGCGAGATCGTCGACGAGAACATGGCCAACGCAGCGCGCGTCCACGCGATCGAGAGCGGCAAAGACGCGCGCGGCCGCACCCTCGTCGCGTTTGGCGGCGCCGCGCCGTTGCATGCCGCCCGCATGGCCGAAAAACTCGGCCTCGACCGCGTGCTGGTTCCGTCCTATGCCGGTGTCGGTTCCGCGGTCGGGTTTCTGCGCGCCCCGATCGCCTACGAGATCGTGCGCTCCTCATTGCAGCGCCTCGATCAGTTCGACACCGCCGCGGCCAACGCGCTCTTCGCCGCAATGCGCGCCGAAGCCGAACCCATCGTCCGCCGCGGCGCCGGCGAAGCGCCACTCACCGAAACCCGCTCCGCGTTCATGCGCTACCGCGGGCAGGGCCATGAGATCGCCATATCATTGCCGACCCGGCCCTACCGCGACGATGATGCGGCGTTGTTGCGGGATTCGTTCGAGAGCGAGTATCGTCGCCTCTACAGCCGCGTGATCCCCGGCGTCGAGGTCGAAATCTTGAGCTGGGTATTGCTGCTCTCGGCGCCCAGCCCGACCAAAACCGAGACTGCTATACCGGCATCGCCGCGTTATTCGCCCGAGCCCGCGCGCATCCGCTCCATCTTCGATCCCGAGGCCGGCGAATTCATCGAGGTCGCAATTCACGACCGCCGCGACCTCAACCCCGGCGCATTTGTTCCCGGTCCCGCCGTTATCATCGAAGACGAAACCTCGACCGTTGTCAGCCGCTCCTTCGACGCCAGCGTCGACGCGTTCGGTTACATTGAGCTCACCCGCCGGGAGCCGAGCAGCGCTGAATAGAAAGGCACACCTCGTTCAAAATCGGCCGGCCTCCCGCACTCTGTTCTTTGGACTCTTGAAAAACCCGGCGTGATTGTTCAACTATGGTCATCTGAGATGACCAATTGGAGGGGAAGTGGCCGCCCATCGGATCGTCAGCGCCAGCGAGTTCAAGGCGAAGTGCCTGGAGATCCTCGACCGGATTCGCAGCCGAGAATTGGAGAGGGTTGTTGTCACGAAGCGGGGTGTACCCGTGGCCGTCCTCGTGCCGCCCCCAGCCGAGCGGGGAGAGGTAGAGCGATTGCACGGGTTTTTGCGAGGATCCGTCGTCATTCCGCCTGAAATAGATTTGACGGCGCCCATCGCCGATGAAGCCTTCGCTGCCGACGACGACGTGATCCATCGGTGAGTTTAGGCGCTCTGCCGGAGGCGGTGTTGCTCGATACCTGCGCAGTGATTTGGCTTGCCAACGGTGATCCCATGGCGAGCTCGGCAACGGCAGCGATCCGTCGCGCCGGCGCGACGGATGGAATATTCGTCTCTCCGATTTCCGCGTGGGAAATAGGATTGCTGAGCAAACCCAGAGCTGGACGCAATCTCGTTGTCCAGTTCATGCCCGACCCAAAGACCTGGTTCGCTCGGGTAATGGCGGGCCCAGGCATCAGAGAGGCCTCGTTCACTCCCGAGATGGCGATCGACGCCTCTTTCCTTCCCGGCGAGCTGCACGGGGACCCTGCAGACCGGCTGATCGTGGCGAGCGCGCGCCACCTCGGTGTTCCAATCTTGACCCGGGATCGCAGGATCATCGCCTATGGACGCGGCGGCCATCTGCAAGTGATCCCCTGCTGAGCAACCGGGAGGGGTTCATGTCGTCATTCGATCGCCGCCATTTCTTACAGGGGGTCGCGCTCGGCGGCACACTCTTGGCAGGGAGCGCACCGCCATCAAGGACGGCGTCGGCTACGACGCAAACACCTACATGGACCACCATTTCACCGCGGAGGAGCTGGCCGGCAAGCCGCAGCCCGACCAGCACTGGCACGAGCACGCCACCTGCTTCCGCCTCGGCGACCGCGGGCTGGTCGTGATCAGCTCCTGCGGCCATGCCGGCATCATCAACACGCTGCGGCGGGCGCAAGAGGTCACCGGCGTCGAGAAAATCTACGCGCTGGTCGGCGGTTTCCACCTGGCACCGGCGCCCGGCGATTATCTGCGCCAGGTTATGGCCGAACTGAAGAAGTTCGATCTCGATCACGTGCTTCCAATGCATTGCAGCGGCCAGAACTTCATCGATCTCGCGAAGCAGGAGATGCCGGAGAAGCTGGTGCTGTGCACGACCGGGAGCCGCTTCACGTTCACGGCCTAGCCGGACCGCCGTCGCTCTGTCGGCCGGTATCTGTCGGCCTCTAGCTTTGAGATCCGTGCAACACAGGAGCCTTGCAACTTAGGTTGCATCCGGCGACTGAAATAGAGAATTGATCGGTCGAAGCAAACGCGGATGGAAGGACAAGGTTATGGCGACTGCAACCGCGGCGGGGCTCGCGGCCCGGCTGGACCGGCTGCCGATGACCCGGCACATCTGGGTGCTCGTCACGCTGATTTCGCTCGGCGGGGCCTTCGAGTTCTATGACCTTTTCCTGACTGCCTACATCGCGCCGGGGCTGCTCAAGGCCGGCTATTTCACACCGGAATCGCTCGGCCCTTTCAGTGTGCTCGCTCCCTACGGGGTGGCCGGTATCGGCACGTTCGTTTTCGCGATGTTCGCCGGATTGTTCGTCGGGGCGATCTTTCTCGGCCACTTTGCCGACCGCTACGGAAGGCGAACGGTCTTCACCTTCTCATTGATCTGGTATTCGATCACGACCGCGATCATGGCGTTCCAGAGTTCGGGATTCGGCGTCGATCTGTGGCGCTTCATTGCCGGGGTCGGCATCGGCATCGAGCTGGTGACGATCGACACTTACGTCTCCGAGCTGGTGCCGGCCAGCCATCGCGGCCGCGCTTACGCCTATAACCAGTTTCTGCAGTTTCTCGCGGTGCCGCTGGTCGCCTTCCTCGCCTGGCTGCTCGTGCCGCGGACGCCTCTCGGGCTCGACGGCTGGCGCTGGGTCGTATTGATCGGCTCGGCCGGCGCAATCTTCATCTGGTTCATCCGCCTGTCACTGCCCGAATTGCCGCGCTGGCTGGCGCGGCACGGCCGCGTGCCGGATGCCGAGCGCGTCGTCTCGAGCATCGAGAACCGGGTCATGATCGAAAGCGGCGCGCGACTGCCGCCGCCTGGTCCGCCGCAGCGCGAGGAGGCGGGCGAGGGGTCGTTTGCCGAGATCTGGCAGCCGCCTTCCGACCGCCGGGCGATCCTGATGTCCGTGTTCAACTTCTTCCAGACCTTCGGCTATTACGGCTTTGCCGCCTGGGTCCCGACATTGCTGATCGCCAAGGGCATCAACATCACCGCCAGCCTCGAATACGCGTTCATCATCGCTGTCGCCAACCCGGTCGGGCCGCTGCTCGGCACGCTCATTGCCGACCGGATCGAGCGCAAATGGCAGATCTGTCTCGGCGCGATCGGGATCGGCGTATTTGGCATGTTGTTCGCCAACAGCGGGCTGCCTGCGGTGCTGATCCTGTTGGGGGTGCTGGTGACGCTGTGCAACAACCTGATGTCCTTCAGCTTTCACAGCTATCAGTCCGAGCTGTTCCCGACCCACATCCGCTCGCGCGCGATCGGGTTTGTCTACTCGTGGAGCCGGCTGTCGGCGGCGCTGTCGGGCCTCGTTGTCGCCTTCCTGCTCAATTTGGGCGGCGTCAATGCGGTGTTTGCGTTCATTGCCTTCGCGATGGCCGTCGTGGTGGCGACGATCGGCGGATTTGGCCCGCGCACCCGCGGCCTCGCCCTCGAAGCGATCGCGCATTAATCACGGCCCGCAAATTCGCCGCATTGCTGTTTCAATATCCGGGGAGCCGATTGAGGGACGGTTCAACTTTTACGGGGTCCTTTGCTGTAGATTCTCTGCAGATAACAGCAAGCAGATTCCAGGCATTCACGTATTGATGGTAAGCAGCGGTAGCCGATATTACGGAGCGAGGCGCGCCGCACCACAATGGCCCGCACCGGAAGGAGAAGGCTGATGCTCGGCAGACCCAACACTGCGCTGTCGCAGATCCATATGCAGATCATGTGGAGCCGCTTGATCGCGGTCGTCGAAGAGCAGGCGCAAACCTTGGTGCGCACGGCGTTCAGCACGACCGTGCGAGAGGCCGGGGACCTGTCGGCCGGCGTCTTCGACCACGACGGCAACATGCTCGCTCAGGCCGTGACCGGCACGCCGGGGCACGTGAATTCGATGGCGACGGCCGTGAAGCACTTTCTCGACGCGTTCCCGCTGAAAACGATGCGGCCCGGCGACCATTACATCACCAACGACCCGTGGCTGACCTGCGGGCACCTGCACGATCTGACCGTGGTCAGCCCGACCTTTCTGCGCGGCGAGCCGGTGGGGCTCTTCGCCAGCACAGTGCACGTCGTCGATATCGGCGGGCTCGGCATGGGACCCGACGGCCGTCAGGTCTTCGAGGAGGGGCTGTCGATCCCGCTGATGGCGCTGGCGCGCGAAGGCCGCATGAACGACGACCTGCTGCGCGTGATTCGCGCCAACGTGCGCGAGCCGTTGCAGGTCGAGGGTGATGTCTATGCGCTCGCCGCGTGCAACGACGAAGGCAGCCGCCGGCTCGTCGAGATGATGGAGGAGTTCGGCATCGCCAATTTAGACCGGCTCGGCGAGCACATCATCGAAACCTCGCGCCAGGCGACGATCGAGGCGATCGGCAAGCTGAAGAAGGGCTCTTATCGCAACAGCTTGACGATGGACGGCTATGACCGGCCGCTGACCCTCGCCGCCGAAATGGCGATCGGGGACGATGGTATCCATGTCGATTATGCCGGTACGTCACCCGCGAGCGCCTTCGGCATCAATGTCGTGCTCAACTACACGACCGCGTACACCGCCTTCGGCGTCAAATGCCTGGTCGCGCCCGAGGTGCCCAACAACGCCGGTTCGCTCGCGCCGATCACGGTCAGCGCGCCGGAAGGGTGCCTGCTGAACGCGAAGCGGCCGCGCGCCGTCGCCGCCCGGCACACGGTCGGCCACATGCTGCCCGACGTCGTGTTCGGCTGTCTGCATCAGGTCATGGAGGGCGGCGTGCCGGCCGAAGGCGCGTCCTCGCTGTGGATCCCGCAGATCTACGGCGGCGCCGATGTGCTCGACGAGCTGGGGGCGGAGGACGGGCGGGCGCCCCCCGACATCAAGCCCTTCAGCACCGCCATCTTCCATTGCGGCGGCGCCGGCGCGCGGCCGGGAAAGGACGGGCTCGACGTGACTGCGTTCCCCTCCGGCGTGCGCACGATCCCGGTCGAGGCGACCGAGGCGGTGGCGCCGGTGATGTTTCGCCGGCGCGAGTTTCGCGAGGGCTCGGGTGGCGCCGGGGAATTTCGCGGCGGCCTCGGCCAGATCATCGAACTGGGCGGCGCCGATGGCACGCCGATCGCGATGCTGTGCAATTTCGAGCGGGTCGGGAACCCGGCACGCGGCCGCGACGGCGGCGGCAAAGGGGCCCCGGGCCGGGTCACCCTGGTCTCGGGGAAGCCGATCGGCCCGAAGGGACGGCAGAGCGTGCCCGGAGGCGATTTCATCCGGCTCGAACTGCCGGGCGGGGGAGGCTTTGGCGACCCGGCCGAGCGCGCCCCTGAGCAGGTGGCTCTCGATGTCGCCGACGGGCTCATCTCGCGCGAGACGGCCGAGCGCGACTATCGCGTCGCCCTCACCGCTGCGGGCAAGCTAGATCGAAACGCCACGGCGCGCCTACGCTCGGCGTTGATTGAGAACGGCGGCTGATCGCCAAATAGCGCGGCGGCGTAAGACGGACCGTCAGTCGGTCGAGACCTCTCTTATTCAATCCAAGGTTATGCGGTGATCCGATGTCTTGCGCTGCTGCTCGCGTTCTTTCTTGCCGGCTGCGCCGCGCCGACGCCGGAGGGGGCGCCGGGTGTGTTGCCGCCGTCCGCGTCGGCTCTGGATGCGCACATTCCGCCTTTCGCACGCTGGCCGTACCAGGCCTTTTCGCGCGAGGCGGCCGTGCAGATAGCGCTTCGCGAATGGCGCGCGTTCGGCCAGCCGGTGGTGTATCCGAATATCGAGCTACCGGAAGACGAGGAACGGGAGGAGGGCCTGTGGCAACGGGTCGGCGAATATTGGTGGCTCGGCCTCGACCCGCGCTGGCGACAGCAGGGCTGGACGGGGATTTACGACGAGAACGGCGTCGTCTTCCCGGCTTCAGAAGACGGCAATTACGCCTGGTCTGCTGCCTTCATCTCATATGTGATGCGGATTGCCGGAGCCGGCAATCGCTTTCCCTATTCGGAAACCCACTCCGACTACATCAACGCGGCGCGGCGTCATTCTCTCGGCCTCGAGCCGGGGACCGCGCTCTCCGCCGAGCGGGTCGCGTTCTATGCTCCGCAGCGCGGCGATCTGATCTGTTACTGGCGAGGTCGGCAGCCGGTTTCCTATGACGAGCTGCCGACCGGCCGGTTTCCGGGCCATTGCGACATCGTTGTCGCAATCCAGCCCGGTTATCTCGATGTGATCGGCGGAAATGTCGACAACGCCGTCTCGATGAAGCACATCCCGACCACCGCCGACGGTCACCTCGCCGGCCCCGACGGCATCGTCATCGACCCCGACCACCATTACTTCGTGGTGCTCCGGGTCGAATATCTGCGCTGAAACCCGTTGATGCTAGGGCCGGCCGGCGGCGGCGACCTCGCGGCCGCGGCCGCCATCGATCATCGCTTCCGCCAGCCAAGGTTCGCGTTCGAGCGCGCGGCGGTAATGCGCCCGGGCGGCTTCGACGATCTCGCCGTGACGGCCAAGGATTTCATCGCCGAGCTCGAGGATGCGAAGATTGGGCCACGCCCGCGGCCGCAGGCGGACGACTTCCTGCAGCACTTCGGCGGCTGGCTGGTCCGGGCATCTCTGCGCGATGACCAAGGTTGCCGCCGCCGTCGAGCGGGATACTCCGGCATGGCAGTGGACGAGAAGATGCGCCTCCTCGGTCGCGGCGAGGTCGCGAGAAAAGGCAAGCAGCAACTCAATGTCCCAGCGTTCGGGCGCGATCCAGCCGGGCTGCGTTTCGATCACGTCGTGAAAGCGCAGCCGCAAGCGCCGGTTGATTTCGAACCTGCTCAGCGAATCCGGCTCAGGCCAGCCTGGGTCGAGGATCGAGAGCACATGCGTCACACCTCCTGCGCAATGGCCCTCCAGCTCTTCGATCCCGCAAATTGTCACCTGGAACGGCATCAGCTGCGCGTCGGCCACGACTCGAATCCTCCATTGGCGCTGTCACAAGCCTCAGAGTATCGCATGGTTGTGGCAAATCTGTGCACGATCCTTCGCGCCGGTCGAAATCCAGATGTCCCGGTTCGGCACTCGGCGGCCCTATTCGGGCCCGGTTTACAATTTTCCGCCGACTGTGCTGAAGGTCGTGCTGAGGCGGGTGCCGACCAATGCGAAGGCGGCGATCGCCGCCACGGCGATCAACGCTGCGATCAGCGCATATTCGATTGCAGTAACGCCGCGACGATTCTCGATCAGGGTGTAAACGATCTCGACCTTGAGGTTAATTTTTGCCCAGAGGTCGCGCCACTGGTTCCACATTGAATACCCCGATAGAAATGTCATTTCGACTAATCACAGAAATTGGTTAAAAATAGTTGCCAAATCACTGAACAGCCGGCACTTCCGCACACAAATTGCGGGGCATTCGATGTAATAGCCGGTCAGCCGCTGGGCCAACATGCTCCCCAACGGTCCGCGTGCGCGATTTCGGTCAGCGGCCGGCGGGTCAGCGGCCCGAACTTGTCGATCGGCCAGCCGACCGGCATCAGCGCCCAGGTCGAGATATTCTCGGGAATCCCGAGAAGCGCCTTGACCTCGTCCTCGCAGCGGATGTGGTTCGTGGTCATCACGGTGCCGAGCCCAAGACCGCGGCAGGCGAGAATGATGTTCTGCACCGCAGGATAGATGCTGGCGCCACGGATGCGCTCGGCATAGGCGGCCTCCCCCTCCCAGCCCGCAGCGATATCGGGCGGCAGGGCCTCGCGGGGCGGCAAAACGGGCCGATGCGAGCAGGGGACAACCAACACCGGAGCCTCACCCATATGGTCCCAGAGATATTTGCCGGCGGCCATCAACCGAGCGAATTGCCGCTCGGTCAGATGTGGCGGACAGCCGCGTGCCGCATAGACCGCCTCTGCGATATCTGAGGCCTTTCGGTAGATGACGCCGAGCTGGCGCCTCAGATCCGGGTCCCGCACGACGACGAAGGCCCAGCTCTGAGCATTGCCGCCCGAGGGTGCGCGGATCGCAGCATCGAGGATCCGGGTAATGAGCTCTTCCGGCACCGGATCGGGTCTGAGGCGGCGGATCGATCGCGCCGAATAGATCGCCTCAAACAAGCCGATATCCGGCAGCTCCGATCTGCGCCATTGCGATCTCCTGGCTAGCCGACCGGGACCAGCAGCCGGGCGGCAGCTGCCCGCAGGTGCTCGGGCAACGCGGCGGGCCGCCTCGTGTCGAGATCGAGCTGTACCCCGAATTGTCCGAGTCGCGCGTATTCGGCCCCGGTCGCGGGATCGCACAGCCGGTGAACGAAGCGGATCGACGAATTGCCGAGATGCACGATGCCGGTTTCGACGAGGACCGGCTCGCCCAATTGCGGCGAGCCGATTACACGCAGCGCGAGCTCGAATGTCGAATAGCCGCGGCGCGCGGTCTTCATGTAGGAGGAGGTTGCGCCGATGGCGGCGAGCGCCTGGATGGAGGCAGCCGTGAAGCGGTGGACAAACGCCGAGAGGGCGAGCCTCCCGCCCGAATCCAAATCTGTCGGCTTGATCCGATCGCGTACCGTCGGAATAAACTGTTCGAAGGCCGTCGGCTCGGGACGGCGTTCGACGGCGGGTCCCGGCCACGGCAAGAGGCGCCCGCCAATCGCCTCACGAAGATTTCGCGGGAATGGTGCCGCCGCGTGGTCGAGCGTTTCCTCGACCCAAGCCGTGACTTCGCCATCGGCGGAGTTGACGATTTGGTGACCGAGGCGAACCGAGTTTTCGTCGACTGCGATAGGAGCGCTCAGAATGTGAAAGCTGGCGCCGGCGCGGAGCTCGCGAACAAACCGGACGTCAAAGCGGCGGTGGGCGGAGTCGGCAAGATCGCGCAAGCCCAGGTTTTCCAGCCGTCGTCACGGCCGCATCCGCCAGCCGGTCGAAATAATAGGCGATCGTAAAATGTTCGGTGACGTCGCACTCCCAAGGGGACACGACGCTGCGACAGGTCTCGGTCCAGGCCGCCATCGCGCAAGCTCCCAAAACCGGCTTTCGATCCCCGCTTGTACGGGGATGCGGTTATTCCCTACGTCAATTTGTCCATTTCGGGATAGCGGTAACTTCGCATGCGGAGGCTTGGCAATGAGGGAAGCGAAGAGCCGCCCGCCGCATGCACGGCAGCTGTTGCGGATTTGCGGGCTCGCAGCGGTGACCGCTTTGTTCGAGCGCGATCCGCAGCGTGTCGAGCAGCTATTCTTCGAGAATAGGGTCAAGTGCGAGGTCGGGTCGTTCTGCCGCACGCTCGCCCGCGCCCGCAAGCCCTATCGTCAAGTGGACAAGGCCGAACTCGCGCGCGTCGCCGGCACCCTGCTGCACGGCGGCGTCGTGGCGATCGCCGCGCCGCAGCCATTGGCCGACTTCGATCGAAACGCGGCTCGGCATGGGCGAAATCGGGCATGGGCGAAGAACGGCAAACCACTCCTTGTCCTCGACGGTATCGGCAACCCCCATAACCTGGGTGCGATAGCCCGCAGCGCCGCTTTCTTCGGGCTCGAGCGGATCGTCCTGGCCGACCGCCCGGACCAGGCGCTGCCATCTGATGCCAGTTACCGCGTAGCGGAAGGCGGGTTAGAGCACTTGGATTTGCATCGCGCGCCGCTCCCGGCCGCTCTCTTCGAAATGCGGCCGGCCTATCGCGTGATCGGCACCGCTCTCGGGCACGGTCCGGTGCCTGACAGATTGGAAAGCGGGCCCCCGGTCGCGCTGGTCTTCGGCAACGAGGAGACCGGTCTCGACCCCGCCACGATCGCCGCCTGTGATCAGATTTGGTCGATCCCTGGCAGCGGGCCGCGTGCAGTCACTCAACGTGGCCGCGGCGGCGGCGATCCTGCTCTATCTGCTGACGCGCCCCTGACGTCGGAGTGCGCGGAGCGGTCACACGCCGCCGGGTTCGGCCACTGCCGCCGACCACGGAGACATCACGTCGGATATGCCGTAATTCATCGCGTCGGCACCGCGCAGGACCAGGTTCGGGCAGGCAAAACGGGTCGGAAAGACTGTGTGCTCCACGAGTGTCGCTCCCGGCCGCCGAGACAACCGCTCGATGATTTCGCGGGGAAGCCGGCGGTCGATACCGAACCGCTCGCTGCCGTTGACATCGATCCGCGGATAGTGGGCTGCGGCTTCGGGAGTCATGCCGAAATCGACGATGAAACTCGCCATCTGCAGCACCGCCCCGAGAATGCGTCGGCCTCCGGACGCACCGACGCCAAACCATGGCCGCCCGTCGCGAGCCACCACGACCGGACACATATTGGTCAGCGCGCGTCTTGCCGGGGCCGATCGAGTTCGCCCGGCCCGGGCGCGGGTCGAACCACATCACACCGTTGTTCATCAGGATGCCGGTGCCGGGCAGCACATAGCGGCTGCCGAACGACGACAGGAGCGTTGTCGTCAATGCCGCTATGCCGCCTTGACGATCGACGGCGGTAATATGCGTGGTAGAGGTCCGCGAACGGTTTCGACATCCCCCATCGTGTCGAGCCGCTCGGCATAAGCCTGCCGGAGCGCCTCGACGAGCGCCTCGAAGTAATCGCCATCGGGTGCGCCGGCAAATTTCCGTCCGCCAAGCGTTCGAAGAACATCCGCGAGTGTCGGTCCGGCCGTCATCCCGGGCGCCGTCTGGACCGTCACGCCACGATAGGGAATTTCGAGCGACGGCACGATGCGTGCCCGACAACCCGCGAGATCCTCGGCTGAGAGGATGCCGCCGCCGCGCGCGTGTCGGCGACAATCGACCGCGCGATCTCTCCTTCATAGAAATCCGCGGGTCCGGCTTCGGCGAGCCGCTCGAGGGTATCGGCAAGACGGCCGAGCGGCAGGCTCATGCTGTCGCTGTCGGGTGGGCAGACCGGCGGCAGACCTTCCGGCAGCCAGATCCGCCGGCTCTCTTCATAGCGACGAAGATCGGCCGCGGCGCTCGCAACCTTCACCGTCGTGAACCAGTCGACCGGCAGGCCGGCACGCGCCAGCGCGATCGCCGGTTGCACCAGCTCCCGCCACGGCAGGCGACCGAAACGCTCGACCGCCAGAGCATAGCCGCGGACCGCGCTCGGAATCGCGAAGGAGAGCGGCCCGTGCATGTTGCGGTCGCCGACGACCTGCGGCCAGGTGAAAATCTCGGTCCTCATCTCCCCCGGTCAAGGGGAACGCGGCGGGATCGAGGCCGTGCGGCGCAACCGGACCGAAATCGACGACTTCGGCGCGATCGGCGCCGGCCTGGTGCACGACCATGAACCCGATCCCGCCGAGACCGCTGTTCCAAGGCTCGACCGCCGCCAGAGCAAAAGCGGTAGCGACGACGGCGTCGACTGCGCTGCCGCCCGCCTCCAGCACCTCGGCACCGACCCGGGCCGCGGTTCCGCTTTGCGACGCGACGACACCGCCCCGCGAGGACACCGGCGGCTTGCGAATATCCCAGTTCTGCGTGAGATGCATGCTGGCTCGCCGCTCAGCTGACGGTGATCGAGTTGACCCGATTGGGATAGAAGGCATAGTAGCCAGCGAGGCGCGACACTTCGTCATAGGGCGAGGGATAGGCCCATACGGCGTTTTCCGCCCGGCGGACGGAGCCGGCCTCGCCCGGAACCTCGATCGTCCAATACGAGGCCTCGCCCTTGTACGGGCAGCGGGTGTGGTGTTCCGTCGGACGCATCAGGTCGAGCCGCACGTCCTTTTCCGGCAAATAGTAGACGGGGCCGTGCCCGGTCTCTTCGACGCGCAGCGCATCGCCGCTGTCGGCGATCGTCACACCTGCGAACATGACCGTGACCCGGCCCTTTTCGGGGAGCAGATCGACGCGGTGATCGGGCCGGCTGACAAAGCCCGGGGCGGAGTTCGGCATTTCGGCTTCCTCGGATGTCAATTCAATGTTGACGCGACTTGCGCGGCGGCGGGGCGCCGTCGCCGCCGAACGAGGCGACGCAACTCGCGTGCAATTCCGGATCGGTTACGGGGCCGCATTCCTGCTGCATGCGCTTGGCGCGGAACGAGGGGTTGCCCTGCAACACCTGCTCGTATGTTTGGCTCTGCCGGACATTGGCCGCCGCGCCCGGGTCGGGCGGTGTCTGCTGCGCCGAAACATGACCGCTGAAAATAAGCACCAGCGCGGCGGCGAGGGCCCACGAGACTTGCCTTGGCATCATCCACTCCTTCTGTATCGGTTACGGGCCGGATAATGGCGGGAGATCGAGGTTTGCTCAATCCACCATGGTCAATCCGCCGCTGACGCTCAGCACCTGACCCGTAATGTAATCCGATCGGCGGCTGAGAAAAAACAGGACCGCTTGGGCGATTTCGATCGGTTGCGCGATCCGGCGGAACGGGATGGCTCGGGTCAATGCCTCCTTCATACGGTCGGGCTGCCGCTGGAACAGCGGCGTGTCGGTCGGGCCGGGACAAACGCAATTGACGTTGATCTGATAGCGGGCGAGTTCGCGCGCGAGCGACTTGGTAAAGGCAATCAACCCGCCCTTTGCGGCGGCATAGACGGTCTCCCCCATGCTGCCGACCCGCCCTGCATCGCTCGAAATATTGACGATCTTGCCGGCGCGCGCCGCGACCATAGGTGACAACACGCCCCGGGTCAGGCGGACTGCGCCCATCAGATTGATCGCGACGACGCGATCCCAAATCTCCGGCGGGTTTTCGAGAAACGGTTGGATCTGGTCCCAACCGGCGCCGTTGACCAAGCCGTCGATGCGGTCTGTCCGCTGATGAACGGCAGCTGCGAAACCCGCGATCGACGAGGGGTCGGTCAGGTCGAGCGGCAGGTATTCGACCGCCAGCCGCTCTGCCGCGGCTTCCGCCGCAGCCGCCTGCCCGCCTGCCTCGTCGACATCTCCGACAAAAACCCTTGCGCCCTCGCGCAGCCAGCAGAAGGGCAGTGGCCTTGCCGATCCCGGAAGCGCCGCCGGTAACGATGACGCTTTGGCCTTGCATCTCCATCTGTCCTCGCTGCTGCGTCCTCCTCGATCAGGATGGTTTTGATTTAGCGGGCCGAGACCAGTGCGGGACCGCCCTGGGCCTCGATGCCCCAGTCGCACGCAGCGCATCGATGACGACCCGCGGCAACCGGTGCGCCGGCAGGTCGAGCTGCTGCGTAGCGGTTTCGCCGGCCCGCCATACGACGTAGTCGCTGCCCACTTCCTCGAAGCCAAAATGACGGAAGGCGTCAGGCAGGCTCGGCAGGTGGTCTCCATAAAACGAGAGCACCCCTTCGCGGTGGCGGCGCTGCAGCCCGGTCAGCAGAATTTGCAACATTTCGTCCGATTGACGCAGGCCGTCGAGATAGCGCAGCAACTCGCCGCCCTGCGGCAGCCCGATTCCATCGAAATTACGCCGCAGTTCGGGATTGATCGGCGGCCCCGCTTCGCGCCAAGGGCCATGATTGCCCATCGTGATCGCGAAGATGAAGACCCGCGGCCCTTCGGCATCGAGAACCCTGAGCACGTGATTTGCGAGCTCCGGGTCGGAGTAATAGGGGGGCGCCGCGAACCGCCGAGGGTCTCGATGCCCAGGAAGGTTTCGAACCCCAGCGCCGGCAGCGTCAAATCGCGCCGGAAAAAGCTGCGGTCGAACGGGTGCAGGCAGACGGTGCGATACCCTTGGCTGCGCAAGTGCCAGACCAGAGAGGCGATCGGCACGCGCGCAAAGGCGTGGTAGGGATTAAATCGGTCGTAGCCGAGCTCGCTTTCCGGAATCCCGGTCAGCACCGCGAATTCGGCCCGCATCGTGTTGGCGCCCCAGCCCGGGACCTGGAGCCGGCCGAAGGTCCCGCCCGTTCCGCAACAAGCGTCGAACCCCGACAGCAGTCCCTGCGGGATCAGCGGCGACAGTCGGCGGGCATCGAAGAACGATTCGCATTGGACAAGAATGAGGGGGACCGCCGGCTGGAAGTGGGCCCGACCTAGCGATGGCGCCGGCTGCGGCTTGTGGCGGGCGCGCCGCGCGGCGCGCTCGGCCCTCGCGATCACGCCGTAAGTCAGCACCATCGCAAAGGGCCCCAATGTCCTGGCATCTCTGAACGGCTCGCCGGTGGCGCCGAGCTCCCGCAGCGCCGCGGCTGCGGCTCCGAGCGTTGGCTCGCGCGAGGTCAGCCAAATTCCCGCTATTATCAGCCCGCCGTAGAACAGAAGCAGCAACGGATCAGGCTCCCACAACGCCCGCTCAAAGGAGAGCAGGGCGATGCAGAGAGCGGCTGCTGCGGCCGCGCCGCCGATGACCAGACGCCGGCCCCGCGAAAGGCAGGTAAAGCTGCGGATGGGTGAAAACGTGGCGCAGTTCGGACATTTCGGAAAACACCACCGGCTCGCGCAACACCTCACGCTTGGTGCGATCGGCTAACGCGAAACCGGCGCCGAGAGAGATCAGAAGCGCGCCGGTAAATATCGGGCGGCCCGTCGCGGTCAGTACGAAGCTTCCCGCCAACAGAACCGGGAGAAAATCTAGAAGAAGAGCGGGTGCGCTATCGGTGCGAGCCTTGGCGACGCGCCGAGGCAGCAACCATGCGCCAAGCGCGAGCATACAGCCCACCGCAATATGCAGCGCTTCGCTCATCGCGCGATCACGCCGAGTGGATTTGGAAGCGGTAGCGGCGCAAGATCGCGTCGCCTATGAAAGCGGGTGCGATGTCGCAGAATTGCAGACCGAGCACCAGCGGCCGCGGAAAAGCGACGCGCCGCCGCCCGCGATCGATCCCACGCTTGACGATCCGAGCCGCGCCGTCGCTGCTAAGCAGAAACGGCGTCGGCCCGTCGAACCGATCGGTCATCGGCGAATCGAAGAACCCCGGACAAACCACGGTCACACCGATGCCGTGACGCTCGAGGCGGGGCCGTAAGGCCTCGGCGTAGGCGCGCAACCCAGCTTTGCTCGCGCAATACCCGGGGCTGTAGGGGAGCCCCCGATAAGCGGCGATCGACGCGACCACGGCAACGCGGCCGCGTCTGCGCGCGCACAGCGCCGGCAGAAGGGGCTCGACGGTGTTGATGGCGCCGAGCAGGTTTACGCCGCACCTGCCGCGCTGCTGTTTCGGCGCCCTCCGAGGGGCTGTCGGGGTCGGGCCCGGCCGAGGTGCCGGCATTCGCAATCAATAGATCGACCGGGTGCCGAGCATCAAACTCCCGCAGCCATGATGCCATGGCGAGGCTTCGGTGACGTCTATGATGGCCGTGTTCACCGTTGCCCCCCTTGCTTCACAGACCTGCGCCGTGGCCTCGAGCCGCTGCCGATCGCGGCCATGGAGTCCGAGCGCGACGCGCGGCGCGGCATAGGCTCTGGCGAGCGACGCGCCCAGCCCGCTCGAAGCGCCCGTAATGGTTACGACGCTGAAGGGTGCGCGCATCCCCGAATCCTAGAACTAGCGATGTCCTGAAGCCGTCATTATGAGGACGACGGAGCTGATTTCGCAAAAAGCCTGGCGGATCTGACCAAGGTTTCGCTCCAGCGCCGCACCAACAACCCCTGCAGACGCCGCGCGGCGACGAGGAGACCCGGTCGCCAAAGCTCCGGACTGGCCAGACGTTCGATCACCAGCTCCGGCTTGCAAGGCAGACGAGTGACCGGATCGAGGTAACGCGGGTAGAGGATCAGAGCGCCGGCGACGAGCTCCTCGAGGGTTAGCCGCCGCCCCCGGTCAATTCCGGCGAGGTCGACTGGTGAGCCCCCAGCCGGCGTAAAAGGGCCGACCGTAAACGACGACTCGCCGACCGCGCAGCAAGGCCTCGAAGCCGGCGAGCGATGTCAGCGTGTGCAGTTCGTCGATTTCGGCCAGGACTACCGCCGTCGAGATATCGCGGATCACGATGTCGGCGAAGTTGGTGGCAACCCCGTCGGCAATTTTTCCCTCGCGGTGGCCGGCCTCGACGTCGGGGTGCGGCTTATAGAGGATAAAGGCGTCGGGGTTGGCGGCGCGCACGCGGGCGAGAAGATCGAGGTTGCGTGTGATCCCTTCGCCGCCGAGGCGAACCGAGAGATCGTCTTCGACCTGTCCCGGCACCAGAATACGCCGCCTGCCGGCGGGCCATTCGATCGGGAGCGCCGTATCGCCGACATTGTATTTGGTGATGCCGCGAGCGACGATCCGAGCGATCAGATCGCGGGCGCGCTCGATCAATGCGGCATCAAATTCGGTTTCGGCGAGGAGTTGCTCAAGATCGCTGCGCACGCTCGGATCGAAATGCATGCCGCGGCTGTCGAGCACCAGCGAGGCTGCCGGGATGAAATCGGAGCCGAGCCCGACCGAGCGGACGAACCCGTCCTCGACCCGGATCAGCGGGATACCTCGCTGCTCGGCCGCTTCGGCGAGCCCCGCCGGCGCGCGCGAGGCCCAAACGGCGATGCTGCCTCGCGGCCTGCGGCGGGCTGCCGCAAGCGCAGCATTCTTGGTACGCCGAAAGGCCGGCGTGCCAGCACTCGACCGCAGAAAATCTCGGACCTGCCGACGCTTCCAGAACGACATTCCGAGGCAAACCGCGACGTCCCGGTTGACAGCCTCGATTTTCTGCCACTCGCCGAGGATCTCCAGAATTTCCTCGAAGGAGGCGGCTTTTCGGCGGTACGGATCGAGATAGCGGGTCGCGAGGAGGCAAGCGCCCGCAAATACTTCGTCAACCGTCCGGCAGAGCGGTTTTCGCGATACGCCGGGCTCGTCCGTCGTAATGCCCCAGCCCGAATAGAACGAATTGGAGAAGCAGCGGATTTTGGCTCCGGCCAGCAGCGCGAGAAAGCCGGTCTCGCCACCGGCCGTGTAGACCGATTCGGCTCGGGCGACCGCTTCCCAAATGTCCACCGTTCCGGTCAGGACGGTGCACCCGCGCGCGGCGGCGTCTCTGAGAAAGTCGGCCGGCAAACGGCGACGGCCGCTGGAGCCACAAGCACGATTTGCTGCGACGCGTTTTCGGCCCTGGCCGCCGCGAGCATGGCGCTGAGCAGCTCTAGAGAAGTCGATCCATTGGCGCTGCCCCAATTTCTGTCGCCTAGGATCAACGCATAGCTGCCGCCCCGCGGCAGCCCGGGATCGGCTCCCGAGTCCCACCATGGACCGCCGAGGCGGCGCGATACGATCTCGCGCCGTAAGCCGGCCGCCCTCGCGAGAAGCCCTGGACTCTCCCACCCGCTGCTCGCGAGGAGCCGGTCGGGGTTGAGGATGTCGACCGGCGAACGAGGTCCCGTCATCGCCTGCGCTGTCACGCTCAGGATCGGGGTTGTGGCCCCCCATCCCGGAGGAGCGCGCAGCAGGCCCGGGCCGAACAGTAGAAAGGGAACCCCGAGCGCCGCAGCTCGTCTTCTCGCTCCCTCCTTGGGACGTAAATCGGACCAACTCACGACGCCCGACACTCCGGTGGCGGCAAGATCCGGGACGCGCCGGCTGATCGTAAAATCTGGAAACAGCGCTCTGAGCGCCCTGGTCTCCCCCGCCGCAATACCGGCTGCGAGCAGGCCGGAACTGGCAGGCGCCGCAGAGAGTCTCGGCCCGCCATCATGCGACGTCGGCGCCGTCGCGGAGACGAGATCACATTGCCGCATCCCCACCCCGATCATCGCGTCGGTATAAACATTCTTGCCCTGATATCGGTAACTCTTGACAATCAGCCGAGCGCTGTCCACGAAAATCACGCTGCGGCACAATATCCGACAGCTGGCGGTGAACGCGCGGAACCTCGATCCGCAGTAAGGGGCGCTATTGGTACAACAAATACCAGCGACGGGAAATACCAGCGACGGGCGATCGCGCCGGTGCAAGAAAAAGTTCGCGTGAGATGACGGCGATGCCGTTCGCTTCGCGTGGCGGATCCCAGCGCATCATCTTCGACGGCTTGAACCTTTCGCTGGCGCGAGGGACGGGCATTGCGACATACACGCGCATGTTGACACGTGCCGCCCACGATCTCGGCCATGAGGTCGGTGTCCTCTACAGCACCCCGTTCACACCTGCGAAGGATCAGCTGCTGCGCGAGGTCGCGTTTTTCGACGAGAAGCGAGCGAGCATGTCGGGGAAGCGAAAGCTGACCTTGCGACGGGCCCTCAACCATGCCATCGACCAGACGCGCTATCACCTGCCCGTCAAACCCTTGCCGGTCGAATTGAGCGGCGCCGTCGTCGCCCGGCAATTCAAGCGCACGCTTGACGCCCATGATCGGGTTTTTATCGCCCGCAATCTTTTCACGAACGCGCGGACGTATTTTTCGCGCACGAAGGAATTCGTCAACCTCGCCTTCGAGCCGCGGCCGGATATCCTGCACTGCACCTATCCGCTGCCTTTACGGGTCAAGTCGGCGTGCAACGTCTATACCATCCACGATCTCGTCCCACTGCGGCTGCCGTTCACGACCGAAGACAACAAGCGGCAGCTTTTTCGCCTGCTCAAAAAGATCGCCAAGGAGGCGGACCACATCGTCACGGTCTCCGAAAACTCCAAGCGTGACATCATCGAGCTTCTCGGCGTCGAGGAAAGACGCATCTCGAACACCTATCAGACTGTGGATTTTCCTCGCGAATGGATCGAGCGGCCGGCGGCCGCAGTTGCCAACCAGCTGGAAGGCCATTTTGGTCTCGGCTTGGACGAATACCTGCTGTTTTATGGAGCGTTGGAGCCCAAAAAAAATGTCCGCCGGCTGATCGACGCCTATTTCGCCTCGGGCGTCGATGTCCCGCTGGTGCTCGTCGTCGCCGGGGGCTGGCAGAACGATGTCGAAACGAGGCTGCTCGCCGAGCAAGACGGGGGCAAGGGCGTGCGAAAGCGCTGCGGGCGAGGGATCCACCGCCTCGATTATGTGGACTTTGCGACCCTGGCGATGCTGATCCGCGGCGCGCGGGCCGTCGATCTTTCCGTCGCTCTACGAAGGTTTCGGTCTGCCGGTCCTCGAGTCGATGGCGCTCGGCACGCCGGTCGTCGCCTCGCGCGAATCGGCGCTCCCGGAGGTCGCCGGCGATGCCGCTCTCCTCGTCGACCCCTATGATACCGATCAGATCGCTCGGGCCATTGCGACGATCGTCAACGACGCGGATCTGCGCGCCGAACTCGCGCGACGCGGACCGCTGCAAGCTCGCAAATTCTCCGTCGAGCGCTATCGCGAGCGGGTCGCAGCGGTTTATGCGACGCTGCGTTGAAACGCCGCGGAATTGGAGCATGATTAATAAAGCGGGGTGTTCTCCGGTTTGCTTTACGCGGTCGACGCGTTACATTGGCTTCGCCTGCCGAAAGACGCCTCTCTCAGGCGGGTGCCTTGAGTTGGACAAAATCGGCTGATCAGCTTGTTTCAAGTTCACTTTGGTGTTCCAAATGGCAGAAATCAGACAACTGGATAGCGTCCAGCCGCTCGGCCGCGCCGCCGTGGTCGATGCCGGGGTTGCGCCGCCGCGCAGCGTGGCGCGGGTCCGCCGGCTGTCCCGCGCGTTCAACCCGTGGCTATGGGGAATTGTCGGCCTGCCGACCCTGATCGCCGGCGTCTATTATTTCGCGATCGCCTCGGACCTCTATCTGTCGGAGGCCAAATTCATCGTCCGCAGCCCGAAACAGGTGCAGACGACCGGGATCGGTGCGCTGCTTCAGTCCTCCGGGTTGGGCCGCGCAGCGGAAGACACCAGCGCCGTCCAAGACTTTATCATGTCGCGCGATGCGGTTCGCAAACTCGAGAAGAAAGATGACCTGAGGACGATTTTCAGCCGGCCGGAGGGCGATTTCGTCACGCGGTTTCCGGGTATCCTGTTTTGGCGCAAAGATTTCGAAGCGCTGTTCTCGCGCTATGACCATTTCGTCTCGGTCGAAACCGACACCACCACCGGGGTGACCGCGCTGAGGGTCAAAGCGTACCGGCCGGAAGACGCCCATATGCTTGCCAGCGCGCTGTTGAGTTATAGCGAGCAGCTGATCAACGAACTCAACGAGCGGGCGCGCCGAGACGCGCTCGATACGGCACGCAACGAGGTCGACCGCGCCGAGCAGCGGATCGCGGAGATTCAGACCGAGCTGACCGCCTATCGCGTCAAACAGAAGATGCTCGATCCAAAATCGGCGTCCTCGGGCGTGTTGGAGCTGATCGGGCAAATGAATGCGGCGCAGGCCAACGCCCGGGCACAGCTCGGCGAGCTCCTCAACAATTCGCCGAACAGCCCGCAGATCCCGCTGGTCAAAACGCGCATCGCCCCGCTCGATAAGCTGATCGCCGAAGAGCGGGCGAAGCTCAGCGGCGCCACCAACTCGGTGGTCTCGACGCTGACCGAGTACGAACGCCTGACCCTGCAGCGCGAGCTTGCCGAAAAGGCGCTGGCTTCGGCATTCACCTCGCTGGAGGCGGCGCGCATCGAGGCGCAGCGGCAACAGCTCTATCTCGAAACCATTGCCCAGCCGAACCTCGCCGATTACCCGCTTTTCCCGAAGCGGATCGTCTCTTTCATCACCGTTGTCGCGACGTGCATGCTCGTCTACGGCCTGGCTTGGCTGCTCGTCGCGAACGTCCGCGAGCATTCCGCCGCCTAAAATCTCGGTCCGAACCGTGGGTAAATTCCACAAAGATCTCGCTACGCAGTGGCGAGTCGTTGGTGCGCTGTTAATTCGCGAAATCTATACGCGGTTCGGTCGTGAGGGCCTTGGTTTTGGTTGGATCGTCGTCGAACCTCTGATTTTCGCCATACCGGTACTGTTGGTGTGGTCCGCGGTAAGAGCTCCCTACGAACATGGCACGCCGCTGATGCCGTTCCTGTGGAGCGGATATTTGCCGCTTTTGCTGTTCCGGCACATGGGCGGGCGCATGCTGTTGTTCGTGCGGGTCAATGCGGGCCTGCTGTATCATCGGCAGGTTACAATTTTCGATATTTTTGCAGCACGCTGTATGCTAGAGATTGCCTGGAACTTAACAGCTGTCGTGGCCTCGTTTGCTTTCTTCTACGCCGTGGGGCTGTTGGAACCGCCACGCGACTTGCCGATGTTCTACTTGGGCTATTTTTTTATGATCTGGTGGTCGGCAGCAGTGGCCTGATCATCGGCGGTCTGAGCGAGCGCTCGGATTGGGTAGAAAAAATCTGGATACCATTCTCTTACATGTACCTGTTTTTTTCAGGTTTTTCTTTTTGGCCGCTTGGCTGCCTCCTACGCTAAGGGATGTGGCGCTCTGCAAGCCATCGCTTCAAGCCTATGAAATGATCCGCGCCGGAATGTTCGGCGAAACGGTCAAGACCTACGGCGACCCCGGCTATACGACCTTAGCCCTTGCGGTCTTGACCTTCTTCGGCCTGCTGGTCATGCGCGAAAGCCGAAAATACGTCGTGGCGGAATGATCGAAGCGGTCTATGTAACTAAAGAATATCGTACCGAAGGACGCGTGCATCGCGCGGTCAGCGATGTCTCGTTCAGCGTGGCCAGAGGGGAAAAGCTGGCGGTGCTCGGACGCAACGGCGCCGGTAAATCGACGCTGATCCGGCTACTCGGCAGGGTCGAGCTCCCGACCAGCGGCACGATCGAACAGACCATGTCCGTATCCTGGCCGCTCGCGCTGCAGGGTGGCTTTCAGGGAAGCCTGACCGGCAACGACAACATGCGGTTTATCGCGCGGATCTACAACAAGCCGTTCGATTACATAAAGGCATATGTCGACGACTTCGCTGAACTTGGCAAATACCTATCGGAGCCGGTTAAAATCTATTCCATCGGAATGCGGGCGCGGTTCGCGTTCGCGCTGTCGCTAGCTATCGATTTCGACTGCTATCTGATCGATGAGATCATCGCGGCGGGCGACCAACGCTTCCAACGCCGTTCACACGAGGAGCTGTTCGAAAAAAGGGCCGATCGCACCCTGATCCTCGCCTCTCATATGGGCGAGGTGATCAAATCTTATTGTGCACGTGCGCTGGTCATGCATCATGGGCGAGGTAACCTCTTCGAGGACATCGAACTGGCATTGCAGGTGTACAACGAGCTGTAAAACCCAAAACATCAGCGGGCCGCCCTCTGTCGCCGGTCGGCAGCCGTTCCAGTTACATCGTCAGGCAGTTCCAGTTTCCGCCAAGACGTCAGGACTGGTGGAGTGGTTCTGCACGATACTCAGGAACATACGAAGGGATGGTCTTGTGAGAGACCAGTTGGTGCCTTACGGCCCTTTTTAGCGATTTAATGCATGCGTAAATTTACATCCATCCGGTTGTTACTGGCCGGTCCCAAAAAAAGGGGTCGAATGCTCGCCTACTCGGGCGATCGGGCCAGAGACCGGGGCGATTGGGAAACCGCCCGGCGATTTTATCGAGCCGGCCTCGATCTCAATCCAGAACTGGTTCCGATCTGGGTCCAATATGGCCACATGCTGAAGGAGCTAGGCAACTGGCCCGCCGCCGAAGCCGCCTACCGGGTGGCGATCGAACGGGATGGCAAGACTGCCGACCAACACCTACAACTCGGCCATGTCCTCAAACTGCAAAATCGCAGGACCGAAGCTCTCGATGCGTATGTCCATGCCCTGGCGCTCGACCCCGAACTGTCACACGCACGTGTCGAATTATCGGCTCTCGGTCTATCGGACACTGACATCGAGGACCGTATCACAAAGGATGAACGAGCATACTCGGTTCAGTATGATGTGGTCGCCAACACCCCAGTTAATTTTCCCGGCGATCAACCAACTACAATTAGTATTGTAGATTCAACTTTCTGTGTTGTCGAACTGGACACGACTCGCATTACCGGCTGGGCTTATCTTCCGATTGAGTTTCACCACACACCGCTGATCAACATATATCGCCAGGGTTTCTTGATCGCGGCGGGTCTCGCCAACCGCACCCGACCGGAGGGCTGGACGATTGGCCCAAAGTATAATTGGTTCGAGATTTGCTGGGAGCACTGGAAGGTGTCCCTGACCGAAGAGGATTTGTCGGAACTAATCTGCCAGCGAGGGGAGGACAGGGTTCTAGCTGATAATCCTTTTGCCCGCAGAAAGAATAATTACCGGGTTGATGACCTCTTGGAAGCCGAAGCATTCGTCGGCCCCAAAGAAGGTCAGGTTCGATCGCAACTGAGCAATTATTCCGCGAAAGGGATCGTTCACATTTATTTTCTGGACTACCTGGGTCGACTGGCCGACCCTCCCGCGTTAGTGATGTATCAGAGGTCGCTAGAGGACGGTCGGCTATCGGTCGATGATTTCAGGACGATTTTGTTGCGTTCGGATGAGTTTCAGCGACGCAGAGTGCGAGTTTCCGATAGGCTTGGTCAGGTGGTCGGCATTCGGTTTCTGTCGCTTTATCCAGAAGTGGCCTTTGATCGATTGCCGCCGTTGAGAACTTATGAGCCTGATCTCCGCTTCCGAGCTTATGACCGAGGATGATGCGGAGTTTCTGCGCCGATGCCATGCCCGGATCGGCGGCGAAGAGGTGGCGGAATCGCCGTTTCTGCGCGGGCTCCAACTCAACCAAACCTCGCGGCTCGATGTGCTGCGCGAGATGGTGCTCGACGCGGCGTCGGTTGGGCGTTGGATCAGGATTGACGATCTGGGATTCGAAAACAACCTGTGCAGCGGCACACACCCCGTAGCTCCAGCTTCGGAGGTCGCAGGGTGAAGGTATTAGATTAGTCCTGTCGATGAGGGCAGAAAATGAATAGGTATCGGATCGTATACTCATCCGAAAGCACCGATCTTGCCCAACTCGGTCGCGCCCATTATTCTTATAGCTTTTGCGTCACACAAGTTTATGGGAGCCTTCAAGGTTCTCGGTTACGAGCCTGAAAGGATAGAGTTGCCTGCCTATTATGGGGGACGTGGACTATCCACGGTTGACGGAGAGACTACGTTTCACCTGATTTTTCGATCGGCCGAGAACATTCATACAATTTCAGGACTCCTACAATATTTGCTGCTTTGCTTGGGAATTTGACGTTATGAAGGACGAGACGGACCGTTCGAACATCCCTTCTCGAACCAAAAACGAATGCTCGAAGCCTGTCAGGAGATTTGGGTTCCCTGTACCTTTTCGCAACTGGTGCTGTCAAAGTTTGGAATAAAAAATGTTCACTGCATCCCGGCTCCCATAGAAATGCCGGTGAAAAGAACACTCAGAAACTGCCAGTTTTTTTCTCACTGTGGAAGGTTCAGTCAGTCTATGCAAAGTTCCGCCACATCCCGGAGCAGCCAACCTTTAGTCGCCATGAGACGTTGTCGTTGACGGAGAGAAGCTGTGTCATTGAAGCGATCAACGCCAAACAGCTATTTCTGACGCTTCTTAATCCCCATGACGAACGAAAAAATTTGCAGGAGACAATTTTGGGTTTTCTAACACTGCTGCAAAAATACCCTCACGCAGCCTTGATCGTTAAACTGGTAACGGCGGAAGAACACGTTCCCCTTCCCGAAATTCTTGACCGGGTTTTTTTCCAATTTTTCGATACTGGTATTTCTGTCCTCTGCGATCGTATTGTGTTGATCTCCGGTTATATTTCCGATGATGAATTAGCAGCGCTTTACCGCATCGCAGATTTCTACCTCTGTGCCTCGACTGCCGAGGGCCAGAACTTGCCACTGCTTGAGGCGATGTCGTATGGGGTCGTGCCGGTATCGGTGGTTCACACGGCGATGGCCGATTATTTGACCGACGACAACTGCATCCCAATCACCAGCCGTGAGTTCGCCTATACCCGGCGTCAGGCAGCCAAATCGACGCGAAAGCACTATACCATTCAGTTTTCCACCCAAACCGATGTTGGCCGAGCCTTGGTGCGCGCCTGTGAAACGCCAGAAGCCAAATTGTGCCAGATGCGGCAGAATGCCCGAGAGACCGTTGCAGAGCGGTTCTCTCCGAGAATGGTTGCCAAACTGATCGGCGACCGACTGGCGGCGATCACAACGGAGTGATATATGAAATTTGGGACAGATCAGACGGAAGGACCGACCCAACAAGAAGTTGACGCCTTGCCATGGTGGCATTCGTTTACCTTTCCAAATGGAGTAAGGTCTCCAGGGGGAAAAAGCGAACAACTGCTTCGGGATGAAGAACAGATTGCATTCAAATATACAGTTAAAGGAAAAACGGTTTTGGATGTGGGAGCCTGGAACGGCTATTTTAGCGTGGGAGCCTCACGACGAGGGGCCAAAAGAGTTGTAGCAGTTGATAAATATACCTGGGAACATCCAGACACTCAAGGCTTCAAAGGTTTCGAGTTAGCAAGAAGGTATTTGGCACCGAACATTGAAGCGGTAACCCGCGACGTGATGGATTTACGAAGCGAGCACATCGGTAATTTCGACTGCGTTCTTTTTCTAGGGGTGTTGTACCACTTGAAACACCCGTTATACGTTCTGGAAACCCTGTCCGATTTAACGCTGGAATATTTGGTGGTCGAAACTTACATTGAGTTGATTGATGACGGACGACGACCAGCAATGGTTTTTTATCCGGGTACTGAATTGGTCGATGACGGATCGAATTGGTGGGGTCCGAATTCCCAATGCGTTATAGACATGTTGAAAACAGTTGGATTTTCCCGAGTAGAATATTCGCCCCATCCGCAAGCGCATAACCGTGCGTTTTTCCATGCGTTCAAATGACAATGCCGCCGGGGCCGGAGTGATACCGTGGAAGAACTGATTGGGCACTATATGAAACGCTACTGTTACGATCGCCTGATCCAGATGGGTTGAGGGACAAAATTGAAGCTCTCGCCGGTCGGCAGAGCATCCACGATATGATCAGTACGTTTTTGACTTCAGCCGAATTCGCGGACCAACTCCCCCGCTTTTTACGCCATTACGATCTGCCGGCACCGCTCGAAATGCCTCTACCGACAGCGGCAGCCGAGCATGCATTGACAAAAGATTGGAGAGAGTTTTCGGCGATTATTGAGCAGCATCCCGGATGGCGAGATCACCCGTGTCCTGATTTGGATCTGTCCGAACCCTTGGTGGTACGCACCGAAACCGCCGAAGGCAGAGAGGCGCTGCGGGCAAAAGGAATCTCCATCCGAGGTGGCACCCTGCCGAATATCGTCATTTGCGATGCTTTAACGACCGTCAACACAATAATCGACCTTGCGGAGACAAAAGGGAATATCATCGTATTGACCTCAAGTTGTAAATTGCGTGGCAATGTCTGGTTTCTCGGGAATAACAACCTTTGCATCTGTCAGGGCCGCGCCGGGTACATACAGGATTACGGTGTTTGGATGTACGGTAATTTGAACGTATTTCTGTTTGGCAGGGATTCAACTTCATTTGGCACGAGGTTTTATGTTGAAGGTCCGAAGCATCATCTCATTGTCTCTGAAGATTGCATGTTCTCGCAGGATATTGTGGTGTCTGGAACTGACCACCATGCAATCTTGGACTGCAACGGCCATGTGCTCAATTTGCCGCTCGATGTGGTACTGGAACCGCATAGTTGGATCGGTCTAGGCGCAACGATTTAAAGGGGGTAAGGGTTGGGCAAGGGTCAATTATTGGGGCTCGCTCACTAGTTACCAGGGACGTACCGTCGCACACATTGGTGGCGGGGGTGCCTGCCAGGGTGCTCAGATCGGATGTAACCTGGAGCCGCGAGTCAGCTTGTTCTTTCAACAGGGAACCATCGAATGTCGACGACAGATGAAGAGGTAATCCGCGCCTTATATGAAACATTACTGTTCCGGTTGCCCGAACCGGAAGGGCTAAAGGGCAAGCTCGATGCTCTGGCGAGTGGCAAGAGCATCCGTGAGGTGATCGCCTGGATGCTTTGCAGTCCAGAATTTGCGCGGACTCACCAGAGTTTTCTTGACCACTACATCGGACAGACCGGGCGCCTCACAAACGACGTGTCGCAATTCGGTGAAGTCGAGTTGCTGATCAAGGATATGGTCAATCAGGCTGCAACCCATCATATTGTGGTTGATGTCGGCGCTCGCGGAAAACGGGGATCAAATTCCTATGACTTGTTACGTCAGTGTGACTGGCGTGGTTTGCTGATCGAGGCCAACCCTGCATTGATTGACGGGCTCCGACCGATGATTTCCACGGTTGTAATGTGACGATCGTTAATTGTGCCGTATCCAATTACAGCGGCGACGGCGTTCTACATATTGGGGTCAATGACGATGTATCGGCGTTGCAGGAGCAAAATACCACTGGCTGGGGGCCACCCCGAGGTCAGGTTCCCGTCACTGTGCGTCGGCTCAGTGAGATCCTGGAAGAGCACGCGATCCCACTCAACTTCGATGTGTTGAGCTTGGATATCGAGGGCGAGGATATTCCGGTTTTCAATGATTTGATCGAGTCTGGATATCACCCTCGATGGGTGATCATCGAAATGTCGGAACGGCAATTAGACCAATTTACGCCATTGGTAAGGGATCACTATACCGTCATCGGCATGACCGAACCAAATCTGATCCTTTCTCTAGATCCTGCGAAATCCGATCTTTGATGGTAGAATAAAATTTTGCCCACGAAAAATTCGCGGCTTGCTGCCGGGCGCGGTTCGCCACGTGTTCTTGGCATGTTCTAATATCGTATAATGCCTTCGACAACACTACTCCAAACGAGCCTGGTTCAAACGGATTGAAGTAGTAGACTGCATCTCCGCCAGCTTCCGGTATACTCGATGAAGGAGTAGTCACCACCGCCTTTCCTAGTGACAAAGCTTCCACTACAGGCAATCCGAAACCCTCGAATAAAGACGGGTAGATTACCAACGCCGCTTTTGCCAGTATCACATATTTTGTGAACTCACCGACAAACCCAGGAGATACCACTCGCCCATTATCATATTGGTCGGTCAGTTTGTACTCTTTAAGTTTATCCGCAAACGTCTCGCCCCAGCCGTGTTTACCGAGAAACAAAAATTTATATTGGTTGGTAACCGTTGGATTCTTCGCGATGAAGTCCAACACAAGGTCGACGTTCTTACGAGGTTCGATGGTTCCCAGAACCAGGATATAATTCTCGGCCGGAAGATCGGCCCATAACAGGTCATAGCGACATTGAAATTGATCTGGCCAATACCATGCCGGATGAGCAACTATGTTTTTGCTCCGCGGTGCTTCAGGAAAGTACCGTTCGAGATCGTTGCGGGTGGACTGGGAAACACAGACATTCAAGTTATTACTTAAAAGATCTCGCACCAATGTTTCGGAATGGTATACGATGGTGTCACGATTATGAAATTGGGGCACCATCAGCACGGAAAGATCGTGGATGATCTGGGCCTCGTAATCGAACAGGAATTGGGCCGCTTTGACATTGCCGAATATCCCCACTGAGGGTGATGCCGACAGTGCCGAAATTGGTGGAAATGCTGAACTTCTGGTAAGCCAGACAAATTCTCTGCCGCTATCCATGTGCACTAATTCTTCGACGACACTTCGAGGTATGGCGCCACGCCCGACGAAAAACTGCACCTCGAAATCCGTTTCGGCCAGCATTTGCACGGCAAGCTGAGAGACGACACGGGAGACCCCAGTAAAAAAGGGATCTTGCAGCGGCCCGATTTCCAGGGCCATTAAGGCAATTTTGCTCACGAGTTTTTCACCGCGACAAACGAGTTCGAGATCATGTCGTCCATCCCGGTCCACCCATCTTCCCGACATTCCAGTACCCGGCATCCGTTCCGGTACAGTATTTCGAATACGCGGTGCTGCGGTAAGACATGCATTTCTATCTGACCGATCGGCAAGGCATGGTTGAGATAATCCTTGATTTTAAAGCTGTAGTTTATGCGATAGGTCGGTACCTGGAAATAGGCAATCCCGCCCGGCCTGAGACTTCTTAGTATCGTTCGGAGTAACCAGTCAATCAATGGCGGCGGGTTGTGTTGTAATACTATAACGGACACGAACGCATCAAATACGGGGAGGCTTTTTTCGAGTGTCGCGAACGAATCCAAATGAGCAAAATAGATGTTGTCTCGGCCAAAACGGTTTGTGTTCTCGCGGGCAAGCGCCAGATGAACTCGGCGAGATGTCAGCCGCAAGGACCCGCTTGAAAACTTGGGAAAGCCACACCGTACACCGACCAACTCCACAACCCAACTCAAAACAGGTCTTGTCATCAAACAGGAGATCCGCGAGATCCGAGACCGCATCGTTTGAGGGTCGTCGAAAATTGTCCAAACACAAAGCTTCTACCGCTCTCGTAAAACGCCTCCTTATTTTGTTCGATATTGGCGGCACGAAACAGCTCATGGGTCATCACTGACCAGTGCGGGTCCGAGATGCCAAGTTGCCGCCAATTTTCCTCGATATGATTGCGCATCGCCTGTAGTTGCTCCGGGGTGGCATCGAGTTCGATATCCATCGGAGGCCAGTTGAGGGGGAGCAGCGGTTGCGCCCGTGATACAGGCGGTCGAAATTCCGGGCTATCAAAGAATTTCTTTCTCAGTTCTTCCAGTGTCTCGACCTGTTCCGCGTGCGCGAGCACAACCGAATCGTTCTCCGGTTCTCGCCCGAGTATCAGACGATAGGCGGCTCTAACATCGTCGCTACTTAGCATCATTTTCCTCCGTACCCCGGTTCCAGAACTCCCACCAGCAAGGTGATTGCTCATAAAGGCTTTTTTGCAGTGGTCAACATCAAAAAAGTGCAGGATCTTCAGGTCGATCGGATCGAGAGTGCAGTGAACCATCTGAGACTTGCACATTTTGAGGCATTCCTGGCGTGGCATAGCCGATGCCGTCCCAGGGACACGCCAACTTGTCGGCTCGGGGTTAGCCGATTCAGCCGACTGGCAAGTTGCATTAGGAATTTAGTGCCAACCCAAGCTGCAGATTTCGGCCCAGACCTGGAACGTTTGTCGGGGGGTGGTGTGATCGCGGCGGAGACGATTGCTGCCGGCACGGCAATAAAGAACGTCACTGAAATTGTGCCCTCTTGGTCAACCCGGCTGCGCGCGTGCATTTCGAAGCCGGCGGGGCGGCCGGCGCGAGGCGCCGCCTCGGCGGGCGGCAATAACGAATCCCAGAGGTTGGCGTCGAAGCGCCAGCCGTTGACGGTATCTGCTTCTCGCGAGGCGACGTAGAGCAGCGGCGGCACCATCTCGTCGGGCTCGACGAGGCGCGGAGCGCGGCGGCATAAGCCTCGGCGGCCTCACTGGTGCGGCCCTGCAGCTTTAGTGCATGTCCCAGCTGCAGATGGGTGTCGCCGATTGCCGGGCTCAGTTGGAGGGCATGGCGGTAAACGGGTTCGGCATCCGCCACCCGCCCGGCCTCCTTCAGTGCGTGGCCGAGTTGCACCCATATTGCCGCGTTGTTCGGCCAGTGTTCGAGAACATCCGCATGGCACCGAGCCGCGGTTTGCCATTGGCCCGAATTGAAAGCGTGATCGGCTAAAGCCAGCGACGTACGCGGGCCACGCTCCCAGCGCGAGCGGGAAATTGAACAGCGGAGGAGCCAGCCGGAGGCTGTGATTATCGGCTTTAGGTGCCGCGCCCCTCCCTGCGGCTGAAAGCGGCGGACATAAGCGGCTGCCACTGCTGCCTGGCACCAGCTGGCGGCCTCGGCGGCCAGCCGGTCGCGCTCGGCAACGACTTCCATCCGTGCTTGCTGCTTTATTTGATAGCGGGCAATCTCGACGGTCAGCCTATCGCGCTCGGCAGTGAGGCGCGAATTATCGTTGCGGGCAGCCACGATCTCGCTTCTGAGCCGTGATTTTTCCTGTTCGTGTTCGGCAACAAGGCGCCCATTCGCGCTCCGTCTGGCATCGAGCTCGCCTTCAAGGCGGGTCTTTTCGGCGGCGAGCGCGCCGCGTTCGGCAGTCAGCCTCGAGATTTCGCTGCGCGCGACCTCGAGCTCTTCCTCGACTTCGATCCTGTCGGTCGTCAATCTATCCCGCTCGGCAATAAGCCGGGTACTCTCGCTTCGCGCCACCTGCAGCTCGCCTTCCGCCTCGAGCTTTTGCCGAATCAGAGTGTCCCGTTCGCTTCCGATTTTCCAAAAATTTGTCGAGAGCATTTGACAGTGCCCGCTCAAGGTGGCCGGTTACCGAAGCCAGTCTATCGGATTCGGCGCGAGCGGAGAGCAGCTCGCCGTCCAGCGTACCCGCCTTAATGACGAGCGCATCGCGTTCCGCTCCGAGAGCCGAGACCCGCTCCCGGGCGGCATCCACAGCGTGGCGGAGCGCCTCGACCGATTCGCCTTCGGCGAACTTTATGCGCGGATCGTTTGGAGCGAATCTGACACTATCGAAGACATTGGGCGGTACTTTGAAACATTTGCGTCGCCACCGGTCCTCTTCGCGCACGTAATAGCGGTTCAGACCATCGAACCATACGAACAAGTAGCCTTTCTTCACCAGCCCGCGCTCCCAGGCCTGCCATGTCGGTTCCTGCAAATCCGGCATCGTGGCTTCAATGACGAGAATGCGGGGCCTCGTCCCCTCGAACGAGGTGGCATCGAGGATCTCGCCCTCGCTGCCTTCGACGTCCAGCTTTAAAAAATCGACGGTGCGCGTCTGCACATAGGCCTCGAACAGCTGATCGAGGGTTATCGCCTCGACTTGAGCAATCCCAGACATATCGAGCCCGTTTCGCCGGTGCGCCGCAGCGATTTCTTCCCGCAGGGTCGACAACGCATCGCGCAGATAGAGCGTCGCAAACCCAGCCCTGCCCGTCAATAACCGAAGCCGAGATCGGTTACCGAGCCCACCGCGTTGGCTGCCATTCAATCGCGCAAGGAAAGCGCGGTATTCAATCGTGGCATCCGGTAAGGCGGCGGGTCCCGATCCGTGGGTCCATCGGTCCTCCCGATAGATCGCCGCAAAAGCCTTGCGCATTGCAGCGGTACGGTTCACGGGTAATCATCTCAGGCAAAATCACATTACCTCTACACTAGCAGGGCGCTGAAAAAATGCCGAATTTGGAGTGCTTTGGCTCCCGCGGTGATCATGTGCGGGTCGTTTCAATCCTAGCGTAGTCACGCTGCGAGGCGTCGCAGTGCCGGCGAAGCACCGTAAGCTGGTGCCTCACCGCGTCCGGATCACCGCCGATGTTGCAGGCATCGGCCCAGCGAGCGACCACGCGCAAGATAACTCGCCCCCGCCCGCGATCATCACCGGCGGCCGCGGCTTCGGCTCGAGAATCGCGTCTTCGACCCTGGCAGGAAACCAGAGGACCTGCCATCCGCAGGCTCTACGGCAACACGCCGGTCCTCACCGAAGGACAGGCGCTCGGCGTGGTTCAGCCCCCGCTCGCCGCCTCGTTGTACTCAGCGTCGCTGACGTGGCTGCCCCAGGCGGTGCCTTGACCCTGCTCGCCAGCTTCCGACAGCGCCAGATGCGAGAACAAGCGATCGGGCGAAGCGCCGTGCCAGTGCATCGTATCCGGTGGGATGTTGACCGTATCGCCCGGGTTCAGCACTTGAGGCTTCTCGCCCTTGAAGCAGATGCGGCCGACGCCGGACAAACAGAAGAGCGTCTGCCCGACCGGGTGGGAGTGCCACGCGGTGCGTGCCCCCGGCGTGAAAGTAACAACCGAGCCTCCAAGACGAGACGGCGCCTCAGCGGTGATCACCGGATCCTGGAACACGACGCCGGTGAAAGTCTCGGCGGCACCCCGCCTTGTATTCCGCGCCCCCGCACGAATGACTCCGGCTTTGACTGGCATGACTGTGCTCCTTCCCGTGGCGGCGGCCTCGCGACCGCAAATTATAGAGGCGAGCATAGCGGACGCGCCCGGCGCGACGCAACGACCCCGGCGACCAGCCAGGTCGATTGGCTCATCTCGATGACAACGATAGCGTGCTATCCTGATCCACAGCGGCGAGCGATCTGCTCAGGGCATTCGACTGCGGCATGGGGCACCCCGTCGGTTGTTACCAACGACGATGATCCCTTGTCCTCGCCGCTCGCCCCATAGCATCTCTTGCCCTGTTCGTGCGACGCGCAATTCTGTGTCCGGAGCAGCCGACCGTGCAGTAACGGGGTGGAAGGGTCCTGCCTGAGGATCGGGATGTTCAACGACCTCAGGGAGCATCCCATGGACCGAGGCACCTATCAGCCCGATACGCCGGCGCATGATCGAAGATATGACGACGCGCAAGTTCGCACCGCGAACCCAGGAAGGTCACATCCGCGCCGTCAAGGGCTTCAGCTCTTTCTTCGGTGCCTCGCCGGATCGAGCGAGTTTTGAGGATTTACGGCGCTATCAGCTGCATCTCGTCGCGAGCGGCGCTGGGACGCCGACCATCAATCACACGGTAACTGCGCTGCGGTTTCTCTTCATCGTGACACTGCGCAAGCCGCAAGTCGTAATCCGCTTACCATTCTATCCTTGTGACTTTTTTTACGCTAATGTGAACCGGTTCACACTTGCGGGGGCAGACAGGGTCGGATGATCCCAACAGGGAGGCGACCCAAGGTGCCGCGCGGTGCCGATGGGTTTTATTCGATCCGCACGCGGTTTTGGGGAGTGAGCCATGGAAACACGCGAAATCAGCAAGAGCTCGACAAATGATCCGCCCGAAGCGAAGCCGCGCGCGTTCTCCCGCCGCTCGATCCTCGCCGTTGCCGGAGCGATCGGGGCAGCAGCGCCGTTCGGAATCTTCGGCGCGGCCCGCGCGCTGACGACGCTGCCATATATTCGCGGCGAGCCTCTTATTTGCCGCGCCGCCGCGAGCGGCGGAGAGCTGCAGGGCCCGCCGCGTCAACTCAAACTCGCCTGGAACGCGAACGCGGCCTGCACGGTCGCTGCGCCGGTCGCCAAAGAGCAGGGCATCTTTGCCAAGCACAACCTCGATGTCGAATTCTTCAATTTCGGCGGTTCGACCGATCAGTTGCTGGAGGCGATTGCGACTGGCAAGGCGGATGCCGGTTTGGGACTGGCCCTGCGCTGGCTCAAGCCGCTGGAGCAAGGCTTCGACGTTCGGCTCACCACTGGCGTGCACGGCGGCTGCATCCGCCTTCTCGGCTCCAAGGCGGCGAATATCGACAATCTTGAATCACTGCGCGGCAAGGCTATCGGGATTAGCGATCAGGCGAGCCCAGCGAAGAACTTCTTCTTGATCTTTCTCGCCAAAAACGGCATCGATCCGGTCCAGGAGGTAGAGTGGCGCCAATACCCGGCCAATCTGCTCGCGCTTGCCGTCGATAAAGGCGAAGTGCAGGCGCTCGCCGAAATCGATCCGCTGCCGTATCTATGGCTCAAGGACGGCAAGCTTAATGAGATCGCGACAAACTTAACCGGTGAATTCGGCGATCGCACCTGCTGTGTTCTTGCGATACGCGGCAGTCTCATTCGAAGCGAATTACCAGTGGCGGCCGCCCTGACACGATCGATACTGGAGGCGGCAGAGCGGGTCGCTGACGATCCCGCCGACGCCGCTGCGATATATTCGAGCTACGGCGGCAGGGGATCCGTGGACGATCTCGCCGCTATGTACCGCAGCCATACCCACCACAATCATCCCGTCGGAGCCGCGTTGAAGAAACAGCTTTTGCTCTACACCGACGAACTCAAGGCGGTGAACGTCATGAAGAAGAGCACCGATTCAACCAAGTTCGCCGAGCGGATCTATATCGACGTCCTGAGCTGAGCCCTGCGGCAAATCTGCGATGAGCGGCTCCGCCGTCGATGAGATGTCGGGTGGGCGGACACCGGCCCGCGGCTTCCTCGCGAGATCAGCCACTCGATCCTTAGCCGGCGGATTGGCTGCGGCGGCCGCGTGGCTCGGGGTCGCGGTGCTGACTGCATTCTGGCCGGACAGGCCGGAGAGCGATTGGGCCTATACCGGCGACTTCGCTATCGCCTGCGCGGCATTGGCTCTAGCCGTGGCGCTGGCAGGGTTTGCCGGTGTCCGATTTTCCGGTTTTCACAACGTACAGCGACTCTCGCCGTGGCTGATCGCGCTGGCGCTGTTTTTCGCTGCCTGGGAGGCCGTAACCGCAAAGCTCGGCCTGCTCCCGCTGCCGTTTTTCCCGCCGCCGCAGGCGATACTGGAAGTCGTCATCGATGACCGCGCGCTCCTCGGCGCAGGCTTCTTGGCCTCCTTTCGTCTGCTGGCGACCGGGTATTTTTTCGGTGCCGCGATCGGCTTCGTTACCGGCGTGGCGATCGGCTGGTCGCGGCTCGCCGGGTATTGGATCCATCCGGTGTTGCGGTTCATCGGACCGCTGCCCGCGACGGCCTGGCTTCCGCTGGCGTTTTTCGTATTTCCTTCGAGCTTCAGCGCCAGCATATTCTTGATTGCGCTGGCCACCGGGTTCCCGGTCACCGTGCTCACCTGGTCGGGGGTCGCCAGCGTCAACAGCGCCTATTACGATATTGCGCGGACACTGGGCGCAAGCCAGCGCTTTCTGGTGCTCAAGGTGGCCATTCCGGCGGCAATGCCGCATGTCTTCGTCGGGCTATTCATGGGTCTCGGCAATTCGTTTGCGGTTCTGGTCGTCGCCGAGATGCTGGGCGTAAAGGCAGGTCTCGGCTGGTACCTGCAATGGGCGCAGGGTTGGGCCGCCTACGCCAATATGTATGCCGCGCTGCTGATCATGGCATTCTTGTGCTCCGGGCTTATCACGCTGCTGTTCCGGCTGCGCGACCGGCTGTTGTCCTGGCAGAAGGGGCTGGTGCGGTGGTAACCGCTCCTGGCTCCGGAGGGCCGCGTCGCCGGAATAACGGAACGGCGCTGACGATGCATGAAATTAGCCATCGCTTCGACCTTGAGGGGCAACCGTTGCCGGTTCTCGACCGCATTAGCCTGCAGATCGGCCGCGGCGAGTTCGTCGCTCTGCTCGGGCCTAGCGGGTGCGGAAAATCGACACTGTTGCGGCTGGTCGCGGGGCTCGACTTTCCAAGCGCCGGTTCCCTGCTTACGGAGGGCGAGGCAATCGAAGGACCCGATCCGTCGCGTGTCGTCGTCTTTCAAGATCCGACCCTTTATCCCTGGCGAACGGTGTGGGGCAATGTCGCGCTGGGCTTGGAAGCGCGTGGCCTGCTGCGCACCCATCGCGAACGCGTCGAAGGCGCGTTGCGCCTGGTCGGGCTCACGGGGTTCAGTAACGCTTATCCGCACCAGCTTTCGGGTGGCATGGCGCAACGCGCGGCTCTGGCGCGCGCACTGGTCAACGATCCGAAGCTGCTCATCCTCGACGAGCCTTTGGGCCAGCTCAACTCGCTGACGCGGATCACGATGCAGGGCGAGATCGTCTCGCTATGGCAGCGGGCAGGCTTCACCACGCTGCTGGTTACTCACGACGTGGAAGAGGCGCTCTTCCTTGCTGGCCGGGTCATCGTATTGAGCGAGCGCCCAGCACATATCAAAGCCGAGATAGCTAACGATCGGCCGTATCCTCGGCATCGTGGCGACCCGCATCTGTCCGAGCTTCGCCGTGAAGTGTTTGCGCATCTCGGTCTCGATGCCGCTTGGTGAGGATCGGGGCCGAGGAAGCGATCTCAGTCTCCTTCACCTGCACCTGCACCCACCCCGGCAAAGTAAAGCTTGGGGTCGGCGGCGCGGATGTGGGCTTCGGGGAGGCCCAATTCGCGGCGTACGATGTTGGTGCCTTCGACCAGGGACACGCATTTGTAATAGGCGATGCGGCGGCTGAGGCCCTCGCGGCCGAACCCGCAATCGGTGGTGATTACGAGCCGCTCGGCCGGGATGTATTCGAGCGCCTTGCGTATCAACCCGGCGACGTGCTCGGCCGGCTCGACGACGGTGTTGCAGTGGTTGACGACGCCGATGCCGATCTTCTTGTCGGTCTTGAATTTGGCGAAGAGCGGCAGGTCCTTGCCGTCATTGCTGGCGCATTCGAAGGTGATGACGTCGCAATCGAGCTGCAACAGGTGGGGCAGAGCGCGCTCATAGCTCGGCACTTCCCAATAGACCCGCTGCTGATTGGGGTTGCCCCAGCAAGTGTGCACCCAGATCTCGGCCTCGACGCCGGCGAGCTGGCGGTTGAACGCCTCGGTCTGGAATTCGAGATCGGCGTCGCTGCAGTCGGGCCGGGTCGTCAGGCCATGGTGGCGCGGCTCCTCGACCTGGATCAAGGGACACCCGACGGCGGCCAATTCGCGCAACTCGGCATTCATGATGTCGCACAGATCGAGCACCATTGCCTTGTCGTCGGTGTAGTATTCGTTCCACAACATGCTCGCCAATGCCGGCGCGCAGATCGCGCCGAATTTGACGGGGCGATCGCTGAGGCGCTGCGCGATCTGCCACAACGCCGCGTATTCGAGCGGGCCGCGGCTGAGCTTCTCTTTGACGATCGCCGGCTGATAGGCCTCCTGCACCTCCCACAGGATCTTGCCGGGGCGGATGTCATGGCGCGCCATCCAGCCCTGCGAGGTGCTGCGGTGGCCGTGAATACCGCCCAACCGCTCGATCGGGTAGAAGAACCACGACTTGCCGCCGACCGCGAGATCGAAACGGCTGTCGCCGTCGGTGACGATGTCGAGCCCGGCGGCCTCTTGCGCGTTGATGATCGCCGCGACGGCGTCGAGATACTGCTCGCGGAACAGCGAGTTGCCGAGCGCCGCCTTGAACGACCGCCCGCCGAGGCTCGCGTCGTACCATAGGGGGCGCGGATACGATCCGGTGATCGCGGTCGGGAGAACCATGTCACGCGTGGTCTTCAGCATCACCAGATGTCCTTCTCCTCGTCATACCCGCGAAAGCGGGTATCCAGGGCAGGCGCGTGTCTTAGGCCCCCTGTTCGAGCCAGGGAAAGCTCTGGACTCCCGCTTGCGCGGGAGCGACGATATTACAAAACACGGAGTGGGGACCAATGAAGGATTTCGCAGGGAAGATCGCAGTCGTGACCGGTGGCGGCTCGGGCATGGGACGCGAGCTGGTCCGCCAGTTGGCCGCGGAGGCTTGCAATGTCGCAATGTGCGACGTCTCGGAAGAGGGCATGGCGGAAACTCGGCGGCTGTGTGAGGCCGCCGGGCTGCCGCAAGGTTTGCGCGTCACGGCACATCTCGCCGATGTCTCCGACGCGGCGCAGGTCGAGAGATTTCGCGATGACGCCGCCGAGCGTCACGGCGCCGACAAGATCCATCTCCTCTTCAACAATGCCGGTATCGGCGGCGGCGGGAGCATGTTCGCCCATAGCCGCGAGGAGTGGGAAAGGACGTTCGATGTGTGTTGGGGCGGCGTCTACAACTGCACCCGCGCCTTCCTGCCGATGCTGCAGAAGGCGGAGGAAGGCCATATCGTCAATACCAGCAGCGTCAACGGTTTCTGGGCATCAGTCGGGCCACACCTGCCGCATACCGCCTATTCGGCAGCAAAGTTCGCGGTCAAGGGCTTCACCGAGGCGCTGATCACCGATCTGCGGATCAACGCGCCGCACATCAAATGCTCAGTTGTCATGCCCGGCCATATCGGCACCTCGATCCCGCTCAACTCGCGCAAGATTCAAAGCGGCAACCTGTCCGACGAGATCGATGCGAGGCAAATCGCGCAAGCACGGGCGCGCATCGCTTCGATGGGCCGGGATGTGTCGAACTTGTCGGATGACGACATTCGCAATTCGGTAGCCGAGCGCGAGCGCCGCTTTCGCGAGGAGGCGCCGACGAGCGCGGCCGAGGCGGCGACAATCATTCTCGATGGCGTCAAGGCCGAAAAGTGGCGCATCCTGGTCGGCAACGACGCGCACCAAATCGATGAACTGGTCCGGCAGTTCCCGGAGGGCGCCTATGATGTCGACTTCTTCGAGAGCTTTGCCGCCAAGGCCGGCTGGCGTCTGCCGTAATCGCTAGTCGAAGGTCAGCACCGTGCGGGCGACTTCGCCGGCTTTCATGGCGCGGAAGGCTTCGTTGATGTCGCCGAGATGGCCCCGTTTGGTCACCATGTCGTCGAGCTTCAAACGGCCCTGGCGGTAAAAGTCGAGATAGAGCGGGATGTCGGTGCGGAAGCGGTTGGAGCCCATGCGCGAGGTCTGCACCTTGCACTCCGGGCGGATCGCCATCCACGGAAACTCGATCATCGCATCGGGCGGTAACACGCCGACGATCGTCGCGGTACCGCGGATCGCCAGGCTCTCGATAGCTTGCCGCACCAGCTTGGTATTGCCGACCGCCTCGAATGCGTGATCGACGCCGGCGCCACTGGTCAACGCGCGGACCGCCTTGACCGGGTCGTCCTCGGCGCTGTTGACGAAATCCGTGGCACCTGCACGCATCGCCATCTCGCGCTTCGATTCGAACATGTCGACGCCGATGATCTGCCGGGCGCCGCCGATCCGCGCGCCCTGGATGATCGACAGCCCGACCCCGCCGCAGCCGAACACCGCCACGGTCTGCCCGGCTTCGAGCCCCGAACTGCGCAATGCCGCGCCAACGCCGGTCAGCACCCCGCAGCCGACCAGCGCCGCGCGGTCGAGCGGCAATTCGGGGTCGATCTTCACCAGCGAATTCTCGTGCAGCAGCATCTTTTCGGCATAGCTCGAAATGCCGATGAACTGGCGGAATGGCTGACCCTTCTGCGAGAGCCGCGGGGCCGCATCGTCGGGGCGCGTGACGATGCCGCCGGTGCACAGATTCGGATGCCCCGAGAGGCATTGCCGGCAATTGCCGCAAAACCCCGAAAGGCAGGCCACCACGTGATCCCCGAGCCTGACCGTGGTCACATCCGCGCCGACCGCCTCGACGACACCGGCGCCCTCGTGCCCGAGTACGATCGGCCGGTCGAGCGGGAAGCGCCCGATCCCGTCTACGACGTGAAGATCGCTGTGACAGACGCCAGTGGCCGCCGTCCGAACCAGCACCTCGCGCCCCCATGGCTCGTCGATCTCCACCGCCTCGATCGTCAGCGGCTCTTGGACCTGGCGAAAGACGGCAGCCTCGATCTCCATGCTTTCCTCCCTGCAGGTGTTCAGTCGGCCGCTTCGCTCTGGCGATGCCGCTCATAGCGGCGCGCTGGCGTATTAATCGGCTCGGCGAGTGCAGCAGCGCCGAAGGAGGCGGCCTTGCGGGCGGCAGGCGCATTGGCGTAGAGCGTCGTGCGCTGCCGCGGTTCTCGCCCTAAGGAGCGGATCAGTTCCTCCATGTCTTCGGGCGGCATCTCCTGGCCGTGCACCGCGCCGGCGGCGCGGGTGATGCTCTCGTTCATCAGAGTGCCGCCGAGATCGTTGGCGCCTGCTGCGAGGCACGCAGCGGCGCCGCCGGCGCCCATCTTGACCCAGGAGGTCTGGATGTTGGTGATGACCGGGTGCAGCACGAGACGAGCGACGGCGTGCATCAGCACTGCCTCGCGGTAGGTCGGGCCGCGGCGGGCGCGGCCTTTCAGGTAAATCGGCGTCTCCATCGGCACGAAGGGCAATGGCACGAACTCGGTGAAACCGCCGGTTCGGGCCTGCAATGCGCGGATGCGCAAGAGGTGCCGCGCCCAGTGCTCGTAGCGGTCGACATGCCCGTACATGATCGTGACGGTGCTGCGCAGTCCGACGGCGTGCGCGGCTTCCATGACTTCGAGCCATTGGCCGGTCTTGATCTTGTCGGGGCAGATCACGGCGCGGACCTCGTCGTCGAGGATCTCGGCCGCAGTGCCGGGCAGCGAGCTCAACCCCGCCTCCTTCAGCTCGCGCAGGAAACTCGGGCACGGTGCGGCCGAGGGTCTTGGCGCCTTGCCAGATCTCGAGGGGCGAGAAGGCGTGGATGTGGATGCCCGGCACCGCCTCCTTGATCGCTCGGCAGATCCTGAGGTAGGTGGCGCCGGTATATTCCGGGTGAATCCCGCCTTGCATACAGACTTCGGTGGCGCCGCGATCCCAGGCCTCCTCGACCCGCCGCCGGATCTCCGTGAGATCGAGGTCATAGGGCCGGCCGCGCAGGTTTTCGGTGAGCTTACCCTTGGAAAAGGCACAGAACTGGCATCGGAAATAGCAGACATTGGTGTAGTTAATGTTGCGGGTCACGACATAGCTGACCACGTCGCCATTGACCCTTTGCCGCAGCTCGTCGGCCGCGCGGCATACCGCGTCGAATTCCCGACCGCGCGCCGCGAAGAGCCGGACTATCTCCGCTTCGTTGAACGTCTCTCCGGCCGTGCCTCGTTCCAGGATCGGCATCAGCTGCCCTTCACCCTCCCGCTGCGCGGGCCCCTCCCTCTCCCCACTAAAGTGGGGCGAGGGGCTTCTGGCATTCTCCCTCGCCCCGCTTGCGGGGAGAGGGTCGGGGTGAGGGGCTACCGGGGTCGGCGGCTCGGTACCGGCGCCCGGCACCCAATCGTCCGTGCGGGCAAGGCCCTCGGCGTCGATAGAGCGCAACACTGCCGGGCGCAGCGCCGGGTCGAGCCAGCGCTCGGGAGCGCGCGCGTAAGCCGGGTAGATCGCCAGCCGCCCGACAAGCGTTTTGCCGGCTGCGGCGGTCTGCTCGGCCAGCCGATCGAGTGCCGGCCACGGTCTCTCCGGGTTGACGTGATCGGGGGTGACCGGCGAGACGCCGCCCCAATCGTTGATGCCGGCGGCGATCATCTCGGCGAGCGCACCGGGGTTCAGGTTGGGCGGCGCCTGGATGTTCATCTCCGGGCCGAAGATCAGGCGCGCGACAGCGATGGACCAGAGGTGATCGTCGAGCTCCGGCTCCGGCGCTTGCGCCATCCGCGTCCCCGGCTTGGCCCGAAAATTCTGGATGATGATCTCCTGCACATGGCCATAGCGGTCGTGCAGATCGCGCAGCGTCAACAGCGCCTCGATGCGCTCGCGCCGGGTCTCGCCGATGCCGATCAGGATGCCGGTGGTGAACGGCACCGCCGCCTCGCCGGCGGCGCGGATGGTTTCAAGCCGTATCGCAGGATCCTTGTCGGGCGAGCCGAAATGCGGCCCGCCGCGGCGGCGCAACCGCTCGGCCGTGCTCTCCAGCATGATGCCCTGCGACACCGACACCGCGCGCAGCCTGTCGATGTCGACGCGAGTCATGACCCCCGGGTTGAGATGCGGCAACAGGCCGGTCTCGCGCAGCACCAGCTCCGCCATTTCGGCGAGGTAAGAGAGGGTGGTCTGGTGACCGAGCCGCGCCAGCGCTTCGCGCGCCGCGCCGTACCGTAACTCGGGCTTATCGCCCAACGTGAACAGCGCCTCGTGGCAGCCGGCACGCGCGCCGGCCCGGGCAATTTCCAGCACCTCCTCGGCGCCCAGATAGGCGGGCTCGCCGGGGCGCGGCGGATGGGCGAAGGTGCAGTAATGGCAAACGTCGCGGCACAGCTGGGTCAGCGGGATGAAGACCTTGCGCGAATACGAGACCAGATCGCCATGCGCCTTGTCGCGCAGCGCCGCCGCAAACCTCATCAGCGATTGCAGATCAGAGTGCTCGGCGAGCGCCAGCGCCTCGGCTGCCGACAGAAGCCGCCCGTTCTTGACGCTCGACACGATCTCGTCGTTGGTCATCCCCAAAGGTCTCCCATAGCTGCCGCGGCGCGCGCCTGCAGGTCGAGCAATGCATGCGCCCGCGTCTCGGACGGCACAAGCGTTAAAGCGGCCAGATCCTCCGGCGTATCGACATCGAGCGCAATGCCCGGCAGGCGCAGCACCGTCGGGCGGATGCCCATTCGCCTCGGCCGCCCGCAAATGAGGGAAGAAGCTGTCCTCGCCAAAGCGCAAGGGCACGGCGTCGGGCGGCGAGCAGATGATCGCGTTCGACCCTCGCTCGTCGCGCGACGGGGCGATCGTGAACGACGGCGCCGGGCGGTGCGCGACGAGAAGCTGGGTGATCTCGGCAGGAGTGACGAGCGGAATGTCGCCGGGCACGGTCAGCATGCCGGGACACCCCTCCGCGGCGAGGAGCCGTGCCGCCGCCGCAACCGCTCCGCTGTGCCCGTCGCGGGCGCCTGTTTCGATAATGCGGGCGCCATAGCGCCCCGCCAGCCGGCGTGCCGCCGCGTCGACCGTCACGACCGCCAGCCCGCCGAGACCCGGCGTCGCGGCGAGCGCCGCCAATACATCCTCGAGCATCGCCAGCATCAGCGCCCGCCGCCGCTCGGGCGGCAGCACCGGCGCCAACCGTTCCTTCGCCCGATCCAATTCCTTGACCGGCACGACCGCCCACACACCCATCTCAAACACCGCGGCCGGCCACCGCCAGCACTGTGCTCGCCAAGGCTTCACGATCCTCGATGGTCGACATCAATGTGCGCGCCAATCTCACCGGAATACCGAGGTCTTCAACCTCACTCGCATCCGCCTCGTCGGCGATGAACACGTCCAGGATGTCTTCGTAATGCCGCGCGACGGCGGCGGCGCCGACCGGAAGACCAAGCTCGGCCATGATCTTGGCGGTCGGGCCCTTGACCGCCTTGCCGCCAATGATCGGCGACACCGCGACAACCGGTGCCCGGCAGGCGCGCAACGCGTCGCGGACACGCGGTAGGCTGAGGATCGGGTCGATGCTGAGAAACGGGTTCGACGGGCAGATCACGACCAGTTCGAGATCGTCGGCGAGCGCGGCGAGAAAATCGGGGTTGGCGCGCGCCTTCGAGGCGCCTGCGTAGGTGATTTCACGCACGACCGGCGCAGCCCGCCGCCGGACGAAATAGTCCTGGAAGTCGAGCCAGCCTTCGTCGGTTTGCAGGCGCGTGCGAACGCGGTCGTCACTCATCGGCAAGAGCCGCGCCGAGATGCCGAGGCGGCGGCGGAAATCGTCTGTGATCTGCGAAAGGCTCTCTCCGGCCGCAAGCCGCCTCGTGCGCTCGACATGGGTCGCGAGGTCACCGTCGCCGAGCTTGAACCAGGTTTCGCCGCCCAGCGCCTCGAGCGCCGCCATGAAGGTCCAGGTCTCGTTACGCCTGCCCCATCCGAGTCTCCGGGTTGTCGATGCCGGCGAGCGTGTAGAGGAGCGTGTCGATATCGGGCGAAATCGAGAGGCCGAGATGCTCGAAATCGTCGCCGGTGTTGGCGACGACGGTCAGCTCCCCCGGCGGCAATACGCGGTAGAGGCCGAGGGCCAGCTTGGCGCCGCCGATCCCGCCCGACAGCGCCAGCACGCTCATCGGAAGAGGTCGTGCTCGGCGGGCCGGATCAAGGCGGCGGCGGGCACCTCCGGAGCGGACCAGCCGAGCCCGCGGACCAGCACCATCGGCACGGCTTCATCCGCCTGGCCCATCAGCAGCCCCGCGGCGGCGGCGATCTCGTCGGCAAAGCCGGTTTCTGTCACCAGCAATTCCCGCCCGAAAAGATCGGGCTGACCGCGCAGGTCGATCAACGCCGGCAGCCCCGCGGCGCCCAGCGCGATACCGACGGTGCCCTTGCGCCAGGGCCGGCCAAAGCTGTCGCTGATGATGACGGCGATATCCGTCCCAAAAACACCGACGAGCGCTCTTCGTAGCGCGAGCGCCGAGCCGTCCGGGTCTTCGGGCAACAGCAGCACCCGTTCGCCGCCGGCCTGGGTCGGCAGGTTCGAATGGTCTATGCCGGCATTGGCCATCACAAAGCCGAGCCGGTGCTCGACGATCAGCAAGCCCGGGCGATGGCGCACGACCCGTTTCGATTCCGAGAGCACCACCTCGACAAACCGCGGGTCCTTGTCGACCTCGGCGGCGAGCGCGATCGCTCTGTTCCGACGGCTCGACTGCCGTCACGTCGACATAACGCCCCTCGGCCTTGGAGACGATCTTCTGCGCCATCACCAGCACATCGCCGGCTTCCGGGACGATCCCGTTCGCCGCAAACGCGGCGGCGGCAATCGCACCGAGATCGTCGCCCGGCTCGACGAGCTTTATGCCGGCGAGCGCGGTGAAGGTTAGCTGGGCGGGACGCATACCCGGCCCCTCTCCGCTACGGCCGTTTTTCTTCCGTCGCCCCCGCGAAAGCGGGGGTCCAGGGCCCCAAGGGACTGAGCCTGCCGCCCCTGGGCCCCCGCTTCCGCGGGGGCGACGAAGGGCCAAGTCAGCGCGCGGCGGCATAATCAACCGAGCTTCGACCTGCAGTAACGGCAGGACCTGCTCGGCGTAGAGCTTGAGGAACCGAGGCTGGTCGGGGCCGGGGGCGTGGAAGACCAGATGCGTCAAGCCGAGATCGACATAGGGCCGGATCTGGGCCAGCTGCTCCTCGGGGTCGGAAGACACGATCCACCGGCTCGCCGCCCGCTCGATCGGCAAGGCGTCGGCCAGCCGCTCCATCTCGCGCGGGTCCTCGACGCTCATCTTCTCTTCCGGGGTCAGGGCGAGCGCCGCCCAATGCCGCGTGTCCTCCATCGCCCGCTTCGGATCGGTGTCGAACGAGACCTTGACCTCGATCATCCGTTCGAGATTACCGCCCGGCCGCCCCGCCCGCTTGAGGCCCTCCTCGACTTTCGGAAGCAATGTCTCGCGATAGAGCGCATCCCCTTTGCCGCTCGTGCAGATGAAGCCGTCCCCGATCTCGCCGGCCATCGCCGCCGCAGTCGGGCCCGATGCGGCGATCCAGATCGGCACCGGCTTCTCCGGGCGGTCATAAATCGTCGCCGCCAGGGTGCGGTAATACTGGCCCTCGAACGTGACGCGTTCCTCGGTCCACAGCTGCCGGATCAAGGTGATCGACTCGCGCAGCCGCCCCTGCCGTTCCTTGAAGCCCGGCCATTTCATGCCGGTCGCCGGCACTTCGTTTAGCGACTCGCCGGTCCCGACCCCGAGCACGACGCGGTCGGGGCACATGACCCCGAGAGTGCCGAACGCCTGGGCGACTACCGAGGGATGATAGCGGAAGGTCGGCGTCGCGACACTGGTGCCGATCTGGACACGCCGGGTCTTGGCGCCTAACGCGGCCAGCCAGGCAAACGAAAACGGCGCATGCCCGCCGGTGTGCTTCCAGGGCTGGAAATGGTCGCTGACAAACACCGAGTTGAACCCGACCTCCTCGGCCAGGCGAGAAAATTCCAACAGCTCGCGCGGCCCGAATTGTTCGGCCGACGCCTTGTATCCGAACTTCAGCAATTGCTGCTCCGTCTCCCCCGCTTGTGGGGTCAGATGCCCGGGAAAGCCGGCATCAAACTCGGCTACACCTTCGCCAGAACATCCTCACGGAAACGCCGCATATTGGAGAGCATCGCGTCGGCTGTCGCACCGTCGAAATTCAAATCGACATAACCGACGCCGAAATCGCGAAACGCTCTCAGATCGCCAATCACATCCCTCATTTCGCCGGAGAATAGCCGCCGCTCGCCGTCATCCGCGTGGTCGGGCAGCGACTTGCCCCAGCTGGTGATGCGATAGGCAAGGCCCATCTTGGACGGATCGCGCCCGGCCTCGCGGGTCAGGCGGCGGAGCCGCTCGACTCCGGCCTGGAAGCGCTTCATCGAGTTGAGCCGATGCTGCGGATTGGTGCCGATCGGATACCAAGCGTCGCCGATCCGCGCGGTACGGCGCAGGGCCGGGCCGCTCTCGCCGCCGACCCAAATCGGCGGGTAGGGCTTCTGCACCGGCTTCGGCTCGAAGAGGATGTCGGCGAATTTGACGTGACGGCCCTCGAATCGCGGATCGTCCTTGGTCCACAGCTCGCGGAACGCATCGAGGTATTCGTCGGTGACCGCACCGCGCTCGGGAAAGGGCGGGACGCCGAGCGCCTGAAATTCTTCTTTCATCCAGCCCGCGCCGATGCCGAAAGTCAGCCGGCCGTTCGACAACACGTCGATCGTCGCCAGCATCTTGGCCTGCAATACCGCCGGGCGGTGCGGCACGACGGTGACCGAGGTGACGAGGCGCAGCCGCGAGGTCTTGCCGGCAATAAAGGCCACCGCGGTCAATTGCTCGTGCCGGTCGCCGCGCGATCGGCCGGGGAATTCGCCGGTGTCGCTATAGGGGTACTTGGCTTCGATATCCCGCGGGATCACGACGTGGTCGCTGATCGTCGCGTAGTCGTAGCCCATCGCCTCGCCCTCGGCGGCGATCCGCGCGAGATTGTCCGGTGTCGAGAGCGGTCCGCTGATTGGCGCGCCAAAGCCGAACTGCATCTGAATCCCTCCAGGCAATGCATCGATCTGGTGCTACGCTAGCAGGGCGCAAGTGGTGTGGCTACCGATCAGCCTCTTGCCGGAGCCAATTGCGGAACGCCCGGACTTTGGGGCGTTCGAGCGCGCCCGGCGCGGTGACGATGTAATAGGCGAACTGGTCCGGCAGCGCGAGCGAGAACAGCCGGACGAGGCGGCCGGCGGCGAGGTCGGCCGCGGCGATGGTGCTGTAGGCCAGCACGATACCCTGGCCGGCAATCGCGGCATCGAGCGCCAATGACATGCTGTTGAAAGTGAGGCCCGCGGTTATCGGAACGGTCTTTACCCCCGCGGCCTTGAGCCACATCGGCCAAGTCGGCACCAACGGATCGCGCTCCGCAGCCTGATCGTGAATGAGGGTATGGCGGGGGAGATCGTCGGGGGTGCGCAGCGGCGGCCCGGCAGTCAGCAATTTCGGACTGCAGGCCGGGAAGACCTCGTTCGTGAACAACAGGTCGACATCGAGCCCAGGGTAAATGCCGCGGCCGTAACGGATCGCGATATCGAAATCGCCCCTGGTCAGATCGACGACCTCATCGGTCGCGGAGATCCGCACATCTACCTCGGGGTGTTGCTCCTGAAACCGGTGCAGACGCAGCACCAGCCATTTGCCGGCGATCGACGGCGAGGCGGTAACGGTCAAGGTCCCGGTATCGTTGTGTGCCCGCAGCCGCCTGACCGAGGATTGGATGCCGGCAAAGGCTTCCGTGAGGCCGGGCAGCAAAATCCGCGCGGAGGCCGTCAGCTCGATCGAACGGTTCATGCGGTGAAACAGTCTGACCCCGAGATCCTCCTCCAAGGCATGGATCTGATGGCTGACCGCGGCCGGCGTCACATGCAATTCGTCGGCGGCCTTGCTGAAGCTCATGTGCCGGGCCGCCGCTTCAAACGCCCGCAGCGCACTCAAAGGGGGAAGATGATTATTCATCGCGGATGAGAAAATCTAAGCCGTCGCTGAGAAACTCTCGTTTGTCGAGGCATGCCATACGGGCCATTTCTGCGGCAAGAGAGACCGACAGGAGCATGGTTCAGTCGTTCTCCGAGCTTAGGAGAGTTCATATGGTAGCGATTTATTGGCACACCACCCGGAACTGGCCTCGGCAACGTCACGCGGTTCTCACACTGGGCGATGCTTGGGACCACGCCGTCGGGAGACTGCGCGAATGGGGCCGGCGCAGCCGCGACCGCGCAGAGCTGGGTGCGCTCGACGACAGAATGCTGAAGGACATCGGGCTCACCCGAGCGGATGCCGAATTCCTGAGCAACAAGCCATTCTGGAGGAAGTAATGATTTTGTTGGCGATCGCGGGCAGCACTATCGGCGCGTGGTGGCGTCGCGCTATATTGGCGCTCACGCACCCAGCGCCGCATTCGAAGAGCAATGTCCCGCCTGAGTTTTACAAATTTCCCATCTTCTGAGCCTTCGACCCTACCGACTCCCGTCCCTACCCTCAAGGAGGACCGAACATGAGCAAAACCGAGAGCTTGCCGTATGTCGAGGCAGAGCTGAACTACCTCGGCCCGATGACCGAGCGGCCGCGCTATTACGCCTATGAGATCGGCGAGCGGTCGAACATGACTTACGATCCGCACAAGATGCGCATCCATGACATGCGGCCGATCTCGTCCGACGCGTCGCTCGACACGCAGGGGTTTGCGCTGGTGGAGCAGCGCAGCGCGGTGCAGGATTTCTGGGACGACGACGAGGTCCGCCGGGTCTATTATCCCGAGGCCGAGCGCGTCATCAAACAGGTGACCGGCGCCAGCCGCGTCTTTATCTTCGACCATCTGCAGCGCCGCCGCGTAACCGGGCAGCAGGACCGCGCGCCTGGCGGACCGCGCCAGCCCGCGACCCGCGTGCATGTCGACCACACCGCGAAATCGGGCCCGCAGCGAGTTCGCGACCTGTTGCCCGACGAAGCGGAGGAATTGCTGAAGGGCCGTGTTCAGGTAATCAATTTTTGGCGCCCGCTGTTCAGCCCGTTGCAAGACGCGCCGCTCGCAGTATGCGACTCCCGCACTGTCGCGGCCGCCGACCTCGTGCCGTCGGACCTGGTCTATAGGGAACGGGTCGGCGAGACCTACTCGGTGCGGCACAACCCGGCGCACCAGTGGTATTACGTGCCGGAAATGCGGCGCGACGAAGCGCTGCTGCTGAAGATCGCCGACACCCGGACCGACATCCCGGCCCGCTTTATGCCGCACACCTCGTTCACCGACCCGACGACACCCCCCGACGCGCGTCCGCGCGAAAGCATCGAAGTCCGCACGCTCGTCTTCCACCCAGCCTGAGGCTCGGCTTCCTCCCTCTCCCGCTCGCCCTCTACTTTCCCTCCCCCGCGAGCGGGGGAGGGTCAGGGTGGGGGCGATGCGGTTCTGCGAAGAAGGAGTACGGCGATGCTGAGCGGCGTCTATCGCTTTCCGCAGATGGAAAGCGTCGTCTTCGGCAAACCGTTTTCCGAAGCGCTGGCGCAGGAGGTCGACCGGCTCGACGCCCGCGCTGTTTTCGTCCTGGCGAGCGGCACCTTGTCGCGCGAGACGGATCTCGTCGATCGGCTGCGGCAAATGCTCGGCAACCGCTTTGCCGGGCTCTGCGCCAAGATTGGCGCGCATACGCCGCGTAACGATGTTGTCGCTGCGGCCAATTCGGCGCGCGAGTCCGGCGCCGACCTGATCGTCACCCTCGGCGGCGGCTCGGTCACCGATGCGGCAAAGATGGTGGGTCTGTGCCTCGGCAATGATGTCACGACCCCCGAGCAGCTCGACGGTTATCGCGCCCGCACCGCCGCCGACGGCACCACTCAGCGCCCCGCGGTCAATCCGCCAGCCGTCCGCATGATCGCGATCCCGACCACCTTGTCGGCGGGCGAGTTTTCGGCCGGTGCCGGCTGCACCGACACCCAGCGCCACGTCAAGGAAAGCTTCAGCCATCCTCGGATGATCCCGCGCACCGTCATCCTCGACCCGGACGCGAGCATCCACACGCCCGAGTGGCTGTTTCTGTCGACCGGCATTCGGGCGGTCGACCATGCCGTCGAGGATATCTGCTCGGTCAATGGCCAGCCGATCTCCGAGGGCGCGGCCTACCACGCGTTGCGACTGCTCGGCTGCGGTCTGCCGGCAGTGAAAGCGAACCCGACTGGCCGCGACGCCCGGCTCGATTGCCAGATCGGCGCCTGGATGTCGATGGTCGGCTCGCAGACCGGGGTCAGCAAAGGCGCGAGCCACGGGATCGGGCATGTGCTCGGCGGCACCGCCGGCGTTCCGCACGGCTACACCTCCTGCATCATGTTGCCCCACGTGCTGCGCTTCAATCACCCGGTCAACGCTGAAAAACAAGCGCGGGTCAGCGAGGCGCTCGGCCAGCCCGGCGATCCGGCAGCCGAAATCGTCGCCGGATTGATCGCGGGTCTCGGCCTACCCACCCGACTGCGCGATGTCGGCGTCAAGCCCGAGCAGCTCGACGTAATCGCCGAGCAATCGATGCACGACCGCTGGGTGCACACGAACCCGCGCAAGATCGCTGACCCGCCGGTCGTCCGCACCTTACTCGACGCCGCTTGGTAGCGCGAAAAGCTGGGCGCCTCTCTTGGGTCAGTTCGTCACGCGCACGCCGGTGAAAGTGAAGCTCGCGTTCGGCGGAGTCGGCACAGGAGCGGCCAGCGGATTTCCGGTGAGCGGAAAAAACCGCAGGTCGATTGTGCCAGATATGCTCTTCGACACCGCGTGCAACGTGATTTCATAATCGATTCGGCCGATAGTCTGGCCTCCCGACACCGATCCGGGTAGGCTAAAGAAGAGCGCGGTGGCATCCGCTCGGATGGGCGAAGATCGCGATTCACACTCCCAAGTGCCTTGAGCGGTGGTAAACGGATTGAACACGCCGGGTACGCCCCCCTCGGCGGAATCGTCGACAATTACGTTACGATCTGCCGTCAACGTGAGAAGTTGGCGCGCCGCAAATGATCCGTCGGAGTTCAACGCAGTTAGCAGATAAGTCGCAGGAAGCGCTCCACAGGTGCTATCCGCGCGAGCCTCGCCAATCGCCGTGTTCACCAAAATCGCGTAGTAAGCCAACAAACATGCTCGCCGATTAGCTATCTCGGGTCCGCTCGCCCAATTGCGCTAAGTCAAGCCCGATCAGCTCGATTTGACGGTCGTGCAATCGATGCACGACCGCTGGCATCACGAAAATCCGAGTAAAATCGACAGCCGCCGGTCATCCGGACATTACTGACGCGGCCTGGTAGGCGGCTTATTTCGTGCCGAAGAGGCGGTCGCCGGCGTCGCCGAGGCCGGGGAGAATGTAGCCGTGCTCGTCGAGGCAGCGGTCGAGCGCCGCCGCGACGATCGGCACATCGGGGAAGATCGAGGACACCTTGTCGATGCCTTCCGGGGCGGCGACGAGGCAGACGAATGTGATTGAGCGCGCGGCGAGCTCCTTCAGGCGAGAGATCGCCGCCACCGCCGAGTTGCCGGTGGCGAGCATCGGATCGCAGAGAACCACGTCGCGCTCCGCGAGATCCTCCGGCAGCTTCAGGTAATATTCGATTGCCTGCAGGGTCCGTGGGTCGCGGTAGATGCCGATGTGCCCGACCCGCGCCGAAGGCAACAGATCGAGCATGCCGTCGAGGATGCCGTTGCCGGCGCGCAAAATCGAGACGAGGCAGAGCTTTTTCCCGGCGAGCAGCGGAAACGCCCCGCTCTCGAACGGGGTTTCGATCTCGGTGGCCTCGAGGGGCAGCTCGCGCGTCGCCTCATAGGCCAGCAGCAGACTGATCTCGCGCAGCAGCCGGCGGAACTCCGCGGTCGAGGTGTTCCGATCGCGCATTAGTGACAATTTGTGCTGAACCAGCGGGTGCGCGACGACGGTCAAACAAGCCTTTGACTGTGACATGATCGAGTCACCTCGAAAGCGGGAGTTCACAGAGACTACAATGAGATTCACTCCGGGGCACGACTGCACGATAGGCAGGCGGGGCGGCTGCGCCGGCTCGGATTGGATCGATACGCACCGGCCTTCGACTAGTTGGCGTGAGCGGGTAATTCCTCGCCGACCGTGTGCCCGTCAATAACGCTGCCGACGTGGCGGGGCAGAAGTTGCCAATACCGGAACCGTTCAGACATCGCGCAGCCGCAGCACGGCGCGTCCGGCAATGCGGCGGCCGCGCACTGCAGCGAGCGCCTCGCCGGCGCGCGCCAGCGCAAAGACTGTAACCGCAGCAGGCTTTACCCTCCCTTGGTCGTAAAGGCGGAAAATTTCGGCGAAGCAGGCGGTAACCTGCGCCGGGCGGCGCTTGCGGTAATCGCTGATCTGCAAGCCGCTGATCTCGATGTTCTTCAGCAGCAGATAGTTGGTCTGGGATGGTCGGGATGGCGCCCGCGGCAAAGCCGATCACTACGAGCCGGCCGCACCAGGCGAGCGCACGCAGTGCCGCCTCGAATATCGGCGCCGCCGAGCGGGTCGAGAACGATATCGGCGCCGCGCCCCTCGGTCGCTGCATAAACCTGCGCGCGCAAGCTGTCGCGCAGGTTGGCGGCTGAGAGATCGATCACTGCGTCCGCGCCGGCCGCCCGCACCGATGCGGCCCGCTCGGGCCGGCTGAACCCCGGCCAGCACGCGCGCACCCATGCGCATGAGCGAGCTGGATCGCCGCCTGCCCGACCCCGCCAGAAGCGCCGAGCACCAGCACAGTCTCGCCGCGGCCTCGAGCCGGGCGCGTTCGCGCAGCGCAAACCAAGCGGTGTCGTAGACCAGGCTCATGGACGCGGCTTCGTTGAACGACATTGACGGCGGCAGATCGGTAGCACTGGTCTGCGCGCACCGCGACCGCCTCGGCATAGCCGCCCTCTTCGGCCATTGCCAGCACCCGGTCGCCGATCTGCAAACCGGTCACTCCGGCTCCGAGCGCCGCGACCACGCCGGCCGGGCCCTTGCCGGGGATGAACGGCAGCGGCGGCAGAAACTGATATGTGCCGCCGACGACCAGGAGATCGACGTAATTGACCGGCGCGGCATGTACCCTCGACCAGCACCTCACCGGGCCCGGGCAGGGGCTCGGCAACCTCGCCGACGCGCAACCGCTCAGGCGGCCCGAATTCGATCGACGACAATCGCACGCATCGGCTAACCGCGCGCCGCGGATGCCGAGCGGAAGCGCACCGGCAATGGCCGCAGCTGCCCTTCCGCGACCTTCCGCACCAACTCGCGCTTCAGCAATCTTGCCGTTGGCGGTCAGCGGCATCTCGGACAATCGCAGGATGAATTCCGGCATGTCGTATCTCGGCAAGCCCGGCCGGCATCCATATGTTCGAGCGATCGCCTCCGGTGTCGAGCGCATGCCGCCCCGCAGCACGACGGCTAGGCAGACGCGTTCGCCGAGCCGCGCATCGGCTAACCGGGAATGCGGCCGCCTTCTCGATCGCCATCGTGCTGCAGCGCCAGCGCCTCGATGCGGGCCGGATGGATGTTGCGGCCGCCGCGGATGATCACCTCCTTCTTGCGCCCGGTGATGCGCAGGTAGCCTGCCTCGTCGAGCCAGCCGAGATCGCCGGTCATGAACCAGCCCTGCGCGTTGAATGCCTCCTCGGTCGCCGTGCTGGTCGTCGAAATAGCCCAGCATCAGGCTGGCGCCGCGGCCGCCGATTTCGCCGATTTCGCCCGCCGCCGCCTCGATGTCCGGATCGTCCTGCCGCCAGATGCGGATCTCGTAGCCGGCACAGGCGCGCCCGCAGGTCTCGATGATGCGCTCGGGCGGATCGTCCGGGCAGCGTGTATTGGTGCGAGCAGGTTTCCGTCATGCCATAGCCGCTCTGCGGCACGATACCGTAACGCATCAGCTCGGCGATCATCGGCGCCGGCGTTGCCGCGCCCGAGATGCGAAACCCGCGCACCGCGCCGACAGCCCGCCGCGCCGCGGGCTCGCATCTCGGCCAGCAGGTCGATCGCATGCGTCGGCACGCCGAACAGGAACTCGGCGCCGGTCTCCTCCAGCCGGTCGAGCAGGCTGCGCGCCGCGCGGCAAATCGTGCAACGACCAGTTCGCCGCCGCCGGCCAGCGCCGTGACCAGCGCGCCGAGCCCGAGATTGTGGCTGAACGGGCTCAGCGTGTAGAGCACGGCGCGCTCCAGGCGCCAATCGCGCGCCATCATCCGGGCAGTGGCAAGCAGCGTGTTGTCGCTGTGCATGACGCCCTTCGGCATCGCCGGTCGTGCCGGAGGTGAAGGGCAGATACATCACCTGGTTGGCGTCACCGCTCGCGTCGGCTTCGAGTGCAGGCGCCTGGCAATTCGCCAAACGGCTCAGCGTCGGCCGGGCCAAGCGCGCCACGCGCAACGCAGGAAGTCGCGGCCGGCTAGTTCGGTGAAGACGTCGTGCCGGTCGGCATCGGCGCCGTAACCGGTTTGAGCGATCAGCGCCGCGGCGCGCATGCGCTCGATCAGGCGCGACGACATCTTCCACCGTGTGGTCGCGATGCAAGGACGGACAGCAGACATAGCCGTTGCGGGAGCAAGCGAGCAGCGCGATCGCGGTCTCGACCCGGCTCGGCAGCCATACGGCGACGCGGTTACCCGGGGCGCATGCCGTGGCCCGCGAGATGCGCCGCCAGCCGATCCGCTGCATATACGAGCTCCGGGTAGCTCAGCCGGCGATGCGCGGTCGCGCACCGCGAATGCCTGGGGGATTGCCCGCGCCCGCCGCGCGGCCAAGTGGTAGATGGTCTGGTCGCCCCAGAACCCGGCCGCGGTGTAGGCGGCAGCGGTCGACGGCTTTAGCAACGTCAGCAATGGCGCCGGCGGGGGACCGCCCATTGCGGATCAGCTTCTTGCCCGGTTCACTGACTCCCCCTTTTATCCATCGGCAGCAGCGCACCGCTTGCGCTGCGCCGCCGCGTTTATGAGCGTTCTGAGCCGCTGCGGCGTTGCCGGGAGCCGCGTCACGGCGCCGGGTAGACCAATCGCCTCGTCGATCGCCGCGGCGATGACCGCGCCGACCCCGTTGATGCCGCCCTCGCCGACGCTCTTGATGCCGAGCGGGTTGCGCGGGCTCGGCGCGTCCTCGGTCACCAAAACTTCTACGGCAGGAACTTCCCGGGCGATCGGCAGCGCATAATCGGCCAGTGTCGCGCTGAGCGGCTGGCCGCGCTCGTCAAACCGGAATTCTTCACAAAGCGCGCCGCCGAGGCCCTGCACGAACCCCCCGACCAGCTGGCCCTCGACCAGCATCGGGTTGATCGACCGGCCGATATCGTAGGCGAGCAGAAAGCGCTCGACCGTCGCCTCCCCGGTATCGGAGTCGACCCGGACGACGCCGATCTGCACGCCATAGGGGTAGGTCATATGCTCGGTGCGGAACCAGCCTTCGGCCGCCAGCCCCGGATCGCGCTCTCCAAGGGTTGGCGAATTCGGGCGCCAGATGACGGGCGATCTCCGCCAGGCTGATCGATCCCCCGCCGGGCTGGTCGCGATGTACGACAATGCCGTCCACGATATTGAGCTCCTCCGGTCTCGCCTGGAGGAGCGGGGCCGCGACCTCCAACGCTTTGGCGCGGACTTTGAGCGCCGCGGCATGCGTCGCGCCGCCCGTCATCACCGAGGCGCGCGAGGCATGCGCGCCGATGCCGTACTGGATGCGATCGGTCTGTCCCGAACCACCCGCACCCGGCGGTAGTCGACGCCCAGGGTGTCCGCACAGATCTGCGCCATCGCCGTCGCGAAACCCTGGCCGACCGCGGAGCCGCCGGTCACCAGCTCGACCGCGCCGGTGGCATCGACGATGATTCGGGTGCCGTCGAGCGGCCCAAGCCCACCCTTCTCGACAAAGATCGCGATGCCTGACCCGACCAGTTCGCCGGCGCCGCGCCGGCGCCGCAACTCCGCCTGCAGCGCATCCCAGCCGATCTTTGCCAGCGCCTTGTCCAGCAATTGCGAATAGTCGCCGGAATCGTAAGTGATTTCGGTGCCGAGAGCGCGCAGCTTCCGAGAAAACGGCATTTCGGCCGCGGTGACGAGGTTGCGCCGACGCACCGTCACCCGGTCGAGGCCAAGCCGATCGGCGACCGCGTCGACGAGCCGCTCGCGCACGAAGGTGCCCTCGAACCGCCCAGGTGCCCGATAGGTGGCCGCCGGCGTCTTGTTCGTCAGGCGAAAATGGCCGACGCTGCGATAGGCAGGGATGCGGTAAGGCCCAGGCACCATCGCGATCGTCATCTCCGCAACCCGGGCGCCATGCGTGCGCACATAGGCTCCTTGGTCGAGGAAGAATGTGTCCTCCAGGGCCAGGATCCGACCGTCCGCGTCGAACGCCGCGCGCGCATGATGGCGCTGCTCGCGCGAGTGGTTGGCGGCTATCAGGTGCTCGCGCCGGTCCTCGATCCATTTGACCGGCCGTCCCAGTCGCAGAGCGGCGAGGCAGACAAGAAAATCCTCGGGGTAGAGCTCGCCGCGCACCCCGAACCCGCCGCCGGTATTGCCCTCCCTGAGCACGACAGCCGTCGTGCTGCGGCCGAGCACGCGCGCCAACCCGTCGCGGTTGCGGTGCGGCACTTTGGCCGCGCCATACAATTCGAGCACGTCAGCGGCGCCGTCGAAGCGGGCCAGCAACCCGCGCGTCTCCATCGGTACGGCGCTGTGCCTGCCGATGGTCAGGTCGAGGGCGGCGATCCCACGCGCTGCAGCAAATGCTGCCTCGACATCGCCGTAACCGGCGCTGAGCACCAGCGCCTCCGTGGATAGGCCGGGTGCGAAGCTGCCGGGAGCAGCGCTGGCATCCAGTATCGGCGCCAGCTCATCCGCCTCGACCGAAATCAGCTCGGCGGCATCTTCGGCGAGATAGGGATCGGGCGCGAACACCGCCGCAATCGGCTCGCCGACATAACGCAGCCGATCTCGCGCGAGGAGCGGCTGGCGATAGGGGCGCAGCGCTTCGGCAGCCGGGTCGCGAAAATCGATGGGCGGGAGGTCGGCGATGTCCGCCGCGGTCCACACTGCGACGATTCCCGGCGCGGCCAACGCCGCCGTGACGTTGACGGATCGCAACACGGCATTGGCATAAGCCGAGCGCACAATTCGCATATGCAGCTGATGCGGGAAGCCGATATCGCCAACGAAGGCGCCGCGCCCGGTCAGCAGCGGCGGATCCTCCAGCCGAGCCACCGACCGGCCGAGAATGCGGTTTGATGAGCGAGGGTCGGAGGGAGCAGGCTGCATCGGCGCACTATAGCAGACGCGGTCGCCCGAGTTCGACCAGGCGGGCTGGCGTCGGCTGCTGGTCAAATCCGGAGAGAGCCCCTGACGACTGGGCTCAGCCACGCTGGGCGGCGGTCTGGTCAAGCCGGAGTTGTTCAAGCTGTATCGTGAGAACGATAGGCCGGAGCACTTCGACCCCATCGTGAACGGGGATGAACACCGGGACCGGCGACGCGATCCGTTCCGCGATGCCTCACCAGCGCCGACGCCTACGATCTCCACGAGGGCGAGGTCCTCGATATGCTCGTCCGCGCCGACCCGAGACCCGGGCGACGCTGCGGCTGATGCGCAAGCTGCGTAAGAAGCAAGGCCTCGCGCCCAAATTGCTAGTCACCGACAAGCTGCGATGATGGGCCGGATCGTTCCCCTCGGGCATGCAAATCCTGAGCGGCGTGGCTATCGGCCGGCCTGCATTTTGATCAGTTTCCTCCAGACCAGGCTCAATCCGCAGAGCCCTAGGCCGGCCATGATAAGGATCGCCACCGGAGGTCCGACTTGTCCCGACAGGATTCCGATCATCATCACACCGACCGGGCCAGTGCCGATACACATGGTCACGATCCCCATCACGCGCGATCGCGCCGCGGGTGGCGCTTCGGTGAGAATCAAGATCGTTTGCATGTTCGAGAAGGCGGCGGTGCCGAGCCCACCGATTAGCAACAGCACAAAGGCGAGCAAGTACCACGGGGATAGGGCCATCGCCGCAAGGCCGATTAGGAACAGCAGCGATCCGCGCAGCAGGGCGCGGCGCCCATCCAGGCGGATCCACCCAATCGATAGCGGGATGCCGATCGCGATGGCGCCTAGCGGCTCCGCTGCAGCGAGTGCGCCGACCAGGATGGGCGAGACCCGATACAGATCGAGCCCGATCGGTGCGATCAGCGCGGAATAGGAGAACGCAAACATGTTCATAATGATCGATACCAGCACGACGGCGAGTATCGCCGGCTTGGCGCGGGCCACCCCGATCGCTTCGGCAATGTCGACGGCAATTCGGCCAAACCGCAGCTTGCGCGGCTCCTGGCGGAATTCAAGGCCGCTGACGGCAAGACCAGCCGCAAGATAGAGAGCTGCGGACAGAAAATAGGCACCGCCCAAACCTAATGTCTGATACGCCGCACCTCCGGCCAGCGGACCTAATACCCTGGCGAAGCTGTTGGTCAGCGAATTGAAAGCGACGGCCGGAGCGACCTGATTGGGCGCGACAACTTCCCCGATCATGCGTCGGCGGACGGCGAGTTCCATTGCCCACACGATGCCTGCGGCGATGCCGCCAACTGCAATATGCCAGACCCGGATCTGCGCGGAGAACGCGAGCGCGCACAGCACCGCCGAGTTCACGGCCATGACGAAAAGCTGCGTCAGGAGCAATCGCTTGCGATTCAGCGCCTCGCCGACCACCCCGGCGATCGTGCCGATGAACAGCATCGGCAAGCTGCGAGCAACCAGTCACCAGAGCGACCAAGACGGTCGATTGGGTGACCTCGTAAGTGAAGATCCCGGCAACCAGCAGCTCGAGCCAGCGCATCGCGTTGCCGATCCCGCCGGCAAACCACAGGCGTAAATAGCTCGGCGTCGCGAGGAACCCCCTCGGCTTGCTCGCTGATGTGATTAACTCGGAAGCCATTCTTTAAGGAACCGCTGCGGGTCCAACGCTGCGGCGCACAACGAAACGGTTCCTCGCTGATCGACCGTTCTCTTCGCGGATGGCTGCTTTAGCGATAACGGGTTTCTTCGCCGAGGGTAGAGTGGTTCTCCGGATTGTCAAATTAACTTCTGCCGAGCAGAAGGAGCATCAGGCGGAATACGCGATCACACAGCCGCGGTGCCAACGATTGCCCGGCCGCGGACGGTGCTGGCGTAGCCGTCGCGCGATCACCGGTCGGAATTTCGGCACCCAACACCGGACCGTTTCATAGGAGATGTCGAGCCCCCGCTCGGCGAGCAGTTCGTCGATGTCGCGATAGCTCAACGTGAAGCGCAGGTAGAGCCAGACCGCATGCTGGATGATCGCCGACGGAAAGCGGTGGCGGCGCAGCAGATTTCGGCCATCGCGCCAGCCTACCCTCGGTCTCGCTTCCGAGCTATCCGGTTACCCTGACCAGGCGGTCTGGTCTGCAACGCGCTGCTCGCCAATATCTTGCCGAGCTGTGCTGGCTGGCCGCACCAACCTCGTGGCCCGATTTCACCGCCTGGTACCAGACCAGGAGATGAAAACTGGTCCAGATTCCCACGACGCAATGCAGCGGCCGCAGCGTCGATTTCAGCCTCGCCAAATGGCAGCGAAGCGGAATACGCCCAATTCGGGAGATGACGGGCGGCGCGCCAGCCGCGCTGAGTGATATCGCTGATATTAGAGCGTTCTACTGCCAGAATACCCACACAACCCGCGCTTCTTGCCGGCCTCGTCGCGCCTGACGGCCGGGTCGGGAGCGAGTACGATGGCGGCGGCGCGCCCTCGGCGCGGCGCTGAGATCGAAAGAACAAGGTCGAAGACGATGGGCTCCTTTTCACCGCCACGCGATTGGCTCAATGCGGCGTGCTTGATACTGATGCTGTCGGCCAACGCTTGCGCCGTCTCGCCTGCGCCGCAGGTCACGGCACCGCCGCCAGGCCAGGCCCGGATCTGGTTCTACCGTCTGTGGGACCCGTCTGAGAGCCTCAATGTCGCCAATATCGATATGAATGGCTTGTACGTCGGCTCGGTTGAGCCCGGCGGCGCGTTCTATCGCGACGTTTCCGCCGGCGTCTACCATATCGTGCCGCAGAACCAATATCTCGACTATGGCCAAAACACTAGTGTCGCGGTCGTCCCGGGCCAGCAGGTCTTTATCTCGGTGCTCGACTTGAGCAGTTGGGCGAATGCCGTGAGCGGCGGTCAGTTTCATATTCATCGCGATGCGTGGTATGCGCGGCTGGTTCCGCCGCAATATGCCTCGGCGCAGATCGCCAACCCCGCTCTTGTGCCGCGTCCCAGCGCTCGCCCCGCTGCGGCGTTCAGCGACTGAATGGGAGCGGCCGCTCTCGCCCTGGCGAGCTGAATTTTTCTGGTCGCGCCGGTGAGTTGTTCTCAAATCGGCTGTAGGGGGTGTGGTCGGACCAGTCGTTTGCCGCCTGGCGCTGCACCTGCGGCAGCGCCTCCTCGGGTTTGAGCGGGTCGTCGATGATGATCAGGTCGGCGCCGCGCCGGGTTGATCCCCGGCCTATGCAGGGGGCGCCCAACCGGCAGCGTGGATAGTCTCCACAAAAGCTCTCGTTGGGCGCTCGACCTCAGAAAACTCTATTCAGCGGCTTCCGTGGTCGGCGGCGCGAGGTTGCGGCTCCCAGTCGGAAGATCGAAAAGCTCGGCTGGCAGCTTCTCAAGATAGCTCAGGATTTCGGCGGTTGGGACCACGTCGGCGTATTTGGCGTGCATGTCGCACAGGCTCACCGCATGGCTGGCCTCGCTGCGGTCGAAGCAACCCTCTTCCGCCAGAATAACCCGGTAATTGAGGCTGAACGCGTCGACCACGGTGGCCCGCACGCAACCCGAAGTCGTTGTCCCGACGACAATCACGCTGTCGCAGCCAAGCAGCGTGAGATAAGAGGCGAGGTTCGTCCCGAAGAAGCCCGACGGCTTTTGCTTCCTGATCACGACATCCCGCGGTCCGGGTGCAATCATCGCGACGATTTCGTTGCCGTCGATGTCATCGTGGAGGGAACCGCTCGCCTCGTCACCGCGCGTGTTCTTCCAACGCCAGCTGCCGGCATCCCAATTGTCCGAGCGCCTCTCCCCTGTCGTGTAGATGACCGGGAGCCCCTTGGCGCGCGCCGCCCCGATCATCGACTTGATATATTCGAGGGCGACCCAGCTCTCCTCACCGCAGGAGGTCCGCCAGCGCTTGATCGACTCCAGAATAGGTTCGGGCCGCTCGCCACAGAACGCCCAATTGACGTCGATCACGAGCAGCGCCGGCCGCTTGCCGAACCCGGCTCGAGCGCCGAACCCGCCGGCGGCGAATACAGCCTTGTCACGCTCGGTGAGAAATTTGTCCCAGATCCGGTCATTCATTAAAATCGCTCCTTCACACGGTGCGCCAGTCCGGTTCCCAACCGCCAATGTATGCTCCCCGATTTCGTCGGAAGCGGATGAGGGCTCAGCGGCATCGAAAAGGTAAACCAAAATATGAGGCCTGACCGAAAGGAAATGCCAGCCCTCGCGTTTACCGTCAGAATGCGGTCCGAGAGCCGATAATTTACTCGGCCCGTCCGGTTGGGGGCACCGCTGAGGCCATTCGACACGTCGAACGCCGGGATGGCGATGGACAATAGAGGACGAGCGTCCGGCACTCAAATCCGCGAAAAGCCCTCGAGCTCAGTTCGCGCTAAGTCGATTGCTTGGTCTATCGATTTGCCCTGTTGCGTGCACTGGGCGACCATTTTGCAGATGGTGCCCTGTGCGAACATCTGCGCACCGAGGCTCGTTGGCGCCGGGTAACCGGCCAGCAGGGCGGTCACATCGCTGCGCGGCGGATAATTGTAAAGCGTCCCCGCTGGCGGCTTTTCTTCTTCCCAAGTCTTGAAGTCTCGAAGCTTCTCGAATGGCGGAATGTCGACGCCGTGGCTTCCGGCGACGAGCTTTTCAACTGACGACCGAGTTGACAGATGCGTCAGGAGACTTTTCGCCGCAGCTGCGTTCGGGGAAAAACTCCAGATCCCCCAAAAACCGAAACTGCACGGGTCGAACCGGCCTTTCGGACCCTTCGGTGAATGAAATGTCCAGAGTTGTTCGGCCACCTTAGGTGCATCGCGCACCGCCACCGCCCAGGCACCCGGCGGATTCATGATCAGCGCGCCCTGCCCCGAGATCAGCCATTTGTTGTTGGACGCGTTATCCCAGGCGAACACGCTGGGCGGAAGAGACGGCACGATCTTCTTGAACCACGCCAAGACCTCTTTCACGTCATCCGACTTGACGGTGATATTGCCTTCTGCGTCGACCAGTTGCGCACCCTGTCCGGCGAATACGGCGCTTACCCAGTTGACCGCGTCACTGCAAGTGCTTAACGGCATGCCGAAGGGATATCCCGCTTTGGCACACTTTTCGGCGGCGACCAGAAACGCATTCCACGTCCAGGCGTCAGCGAGCGCGTTGTCAGGCGGCTCACCAGCCGGGTACATCCGGGTCACATCAAGCCCGACAAACCGCTTGAAATGGTCGATGCGAGCGCAGGGGTTCTGCCCCGTCGTCTGGACACCGGTCGGAACCGCGATCCAGCGGCCCTTGTGCTTCCCTACATATTGCGAACCGAGCAGCACGTTGCCATGCTCCTCGATTAGCGAGCTCACTAGCTCATCCACGGGTTCGAGATTGTTGGCTTGCGCGGCCACATACCAGTCCGACATTTGCAAAACGTCGTGACCGGATTTTGCCTGTGCCTCGGCAGTGGCGGTCAGCGCGAGCTTGTCACCTTGGCTGGTGATGAAGTCTATGGTCAGATCGATCTTTTCCCTCTCCGCCCACTCGCGGCATAATTTGGCGAGCGGCTCGTTGGCGCCGGGAACCCAGTGGTCCCAAAAGCCGCAGGACAGTTTGCCGGCTGCGTAAGCGCCGTGAACGAAAGGCGTCAGGAACGCCGTGCTCGCCAGAGCCGCCGTATTTAGCAACCTGCGCCGTGTCAGAACTGCCGTAGCCATGCTTCTTCCTCCCGAATTATTGGGTATTGGCGACCTGTTTTTCGACACAGACCTTAGACCCCTTGAGTGTATCACCGGTCGAGCGCTGGCAGCCAGAGCTTCGGACCACGAGGGGCCAAATGCGCGATTATTTCGCTCTCACGCTTTGAGGCGCGGCCGCTTGCCTTGTTCCGGCTGCGAACATCAACGCCAGCGTGATCGACCGGCAGCACTCGAGGGGGTAATCTCGGCAGTCAGGAGCGAGTAATTGTCCGGGAGAGGGTGATGAACAAGAGCACCGCAGAGACGGTTGCGATCATCGGGGCGGGTATCGGCGGTCTCTATCTCGTCGCCGAATTGGGCATCGCCGGTTTCAAGCTGCGCCTCCATGATATCGACGATTCGAGGCTCTCCGAAATTCGAGCGCGCGGCGGGGTGGATGTCGAGGGCGAGGGAGGCGGCTTCGCTGCGGTGGAGCGTGTCACCAGTCAGCTCGGATCCGCAATCGCCGGTGCCGATCTCATCGTCGTCGTGACCGGCGGCAATATGCAAGCGATGGTGGCGCGATCGCTGGCTCCTCTGCTCCAAGACGGTCAGGTGATCCTGCTGATCCAAGGTAATACCGGGGGCTCGCTGATCGTACGCCGCGCCCTGGACGACGCCGGCTGCCGAGCCGCTATTGACGTTGCCGAGATGGATAACTACCCCTATTCGTGCTGGCGGCTGTCGCCGACGCGAATACGTCCGATCGTCAGGAAGCGATGGCTGCAGATTGCGACGTTCCCGGGCAACCGCATTGTTGAAGTGTTTCCACGCCTGTCGCCATTGTTTCCGCAAGCGGTCGCGGCGCCGAATATCCTCTTCACGGGCTTCGCCAACGCGAACGCGATGCTGCACGTGGCGAATTGCGTCGCCAATGCGGGGCGGATCGAGAGCGGGAACAGCTACAAATTCTATGCGGAGGGCGTGACACCGGCAGTCGCCCGTCTGTATGAGGCGATCAATGACGAGCGGGTGACTGTCGCCGCGGCGCTCGGTGCCTCGGTCCCAACCCTTGCCGACTGGTTCGATCGCGTCTACGGCGTGCGCGAGGCGACACTCGTCGAGACCTGCCAACGTCTTACCTACAGCAGCGATGGCCCCTATCAGGCGACAGGGACGCCGAAGTCGCTCGATCACAAATTCATCACGGAAGACGTCCCGACCGGCTTGATCCCGATGAGCGCGCTGGGTGCAGCGGCAGGGGTGAAGACGCGCGCGATCGACGCTCTGATCGAGATCGTCCGAAGCATGACCGGGAAGGACTTCGCGGCGGAGGGGCGCACGCTCGCGCGCTTGGGCCTGAACGGTATGGGCGAGCCGCAGATCACGCGCGTTGTGGAAAAAGGGTTCGGTTAGCCTAGCTGCCACATGCTCGTACGCAGATCGGTTACTGCAGGCGCGAGGGCTTCGATGTTCCCGCCGAGCCGAATTGTCTGCCTCACCGAAGAGACCGTCGAGACGCTTTACCTGCTCGGCGAGCAGGACCGCATCGTCGGCATCTCCGGTTACGTCGTGCGTCCGCCACAGGCTCGGCGCGAGAAGCCCCGAGTGAGCGCTTTCACGTCGGCGAATATCGACAAGATCATCGCATTGAAACCCGATCTCGTCCTGACCTTCTCCGATCTCCAGGCCGACATTGTCGCGGATCTCATTCGTCGCGGGCTCAACGTCCATGCGTTCAATCAACGAAGCATCGCGGGAATCCTCGGTATGATCCGGATGCTTGGCGCTATGGTGGATGCAAGGGACCAAGCCGAGGAACTCGTGGCGACGCTCGAGAGGCGTTTGGCTGAAGCCCAAAGCCACGCGGCACAGTTACCAATGCGGCCAAAGGTTTTCTTTGAGGAGTGGGACGATCCGCTGATCTCTGGAATTGGATGGGTGTCGGCGCTCATCGAGATCGCCGGCGGCATCGACATCTTCGCCGATCGTGGAAGTCAAGGCGCCGCCAAAGACCGCATCGTGGGGCCTGAGGAGGTGATCGCACGGGAGCCCGATCTGATCATCGGTTCATGGTGCGGCAAAAAGTTCAGGCCCGAGCGGGTTGCGGCGCGGGATGGCTTCGACCGCATTCCGGCGGTGCAGCACCAGGATCTCTACGAGATCAAATCGTCCTTGATCTTGCAACCCGGGCCGGCCGCATTGACGGATGGTCTCGCAGAATTAGAGAAGATCGTTCAGCGGTGGGTTACGCTGAGAGCCTGAACCGACGCGAAATGGGCCGTAACCGGCACGATCGGGATACCTGTCGCCAAACCAGAAAACGGAGCGGCCGCTGATGGGTCTAGAAGTCCTCGGGGACTGAGCAGGAAAATGGCGTTCCCCTGCCGGCGAAAGCCGCATTGCATCCGGTGGGCTTTGTCTATCTGGGTGTGATGGTCCTGACGTGGGCCGGGAATTGGCCGTTGATGAAGCTCGCGCTCGGCGAGGTGCCGCCGCTGGTCTTCGTGTTGTTCCGGCTGATCGGCAGCCTCATCCTGATCGCGCCAGTTTTGCTCGCGACGCGGCAGCCGCTGTTGCCAGCGCGCGGTGAGCGGCTGACGCTGTTCTGGGTCGGACAGTTGCAGGTAGCTGGTTTCCTGATCTGCAGCATCATCGGCTTGGCGATCCTGCCAGCCGGGCGGGCCATTGTGCTCGCCTATACGATGCCCCTGTGGGCCATTCCGATCGGGTTGTTTTTGTGGCCGGAGCCGGTCGACCGCGCCCAGCTCATCGGGGCGGCGATCGGCTTTGTCCGTCTTGTCATCTTCCTGAACCCGGGCCTTGTAGATTGGGGTAACGGACGCGTTCTCGCGGGAAACGCCTTGCTGCTGCTCGCCGCGATCGCCTGGGCGCTAGGATCGTGCCTCTATCGCCAGTGCTCGTGGCGTTCGCCGTTCTGGGCGCAGACCTTCTGGCAGCTCGCGGTCAGCATCGTTCCGGTTGGAGCTATTGTGCTGACCGAGGGGGCCGATGGACCGGTACGTTGGTCGCCTCAGCTTGTCGCGATCTTCGCGTACAACTGCATCGTCACGACAGCACTTGGTTATTTTCTGTGGGGCAAGGTGTTGTCGATAATGCCGGCGGCGATGGCAGGACAAGTGCTGACACTCACCCCGATCGGGGGTTTTGTGCTGTCGACGCTGATCTTTGGCGGCGTGGTAACAGCCGATGTCGCATTGAGCATTGCGTTGATCGTGAGCGGTATTCTGGTAACTCTGCGACGATGATATCGAAGCAATTCGTTCAAGCGCCGCCGTGCGACCTTGAGCGCTGGGGGTGGGGTCCTTCGAACTGGCTGCGCTGGTCGTGACCGCGCTGGCATTGCTGATCTGGACGATTGCGCCGGTGCAACCATAAGGCCGATCTGACCGCCAAGGTTATGACCGATCTTTAACGACCGGGCTCCTGACGCGTCTACGAGAGGGGGGTCACCAGAAACAGCTCAAAATACCCGGCGGCTTCCGGGTTGCTCGGCTCCATTTCGGCGCGCGGCGCGAATGGCATTCCAGATGCGCTCGGGTGTTGCTGGCAGCTCGATATGTTCGACGCCGAACTCCGCGAGCGCGTCTACGATAGCGTTCGCGACCGCGCCGAGCCCCGGCGTGATCCCGCCTTCGCTGCCGCCGCGCATCCCCAGCGGGTTTGTTGTCGACGGCACCTCGCTGATCTCGGTATCGAAGCCTGGCAGCAGGTCGGCGCGCGGCAGTGCGTAATCCAGCAGTGACCCGGACAGGAGCTGGCCGGATCGGGGGTCGTAGACGCACTGCTCCCACAGCGCTTGGCCGATCCCCTGCGCGATGCCGCCGTGGCTCTGGCCATGGATCAGCAGCGGGTTCACCGCCCGGCCGCAATCGTCGACCGAAGCATACCGGACGACCTCGACCAGGCCGGTCTCCGGATCGACCTCCACCTCGCACACCGCGGAGGTATAGGCGTAAGACGGGATGCTCATCGTTTCGTCCGAGATCGCCATCAGCCGGCCGCGTAAGTCGGACGGGATACTGTCGCCGAGCGCGCCGGCAGCGACCTCGAACAAGCCGATTCCGCGGTCGGTCCCCTTTACGATGAAGCGCCCACGCGCGAATTCGATATCCTGCTCGGCGGCTTCGAGCATGGCGCCGGCGATGCGGCGCCCCTTGTCGACGATCGCGTCTGCGGCCTTGGCGATGACCCAGGAGCCAAGGCGCATCGACCGCGCCGAGGCCGAGCCGCCGCCAGCTTGCACGCGGTCGGTATCGCCGGTCACCAGCCTGACCCGCTCAGGCTCGACGCCGAGCCATTCGGCGATGACCTGCGCGAAGCTCGTCTCGTGGCCTTGGCCCGCCGACATCGTCCCCAGTACCAGCTCGACGGTGCCAGACGGATCGATTGTCAGCTCGGCCCGCTCGCGCGGCGCGCCAGTGTTGAGCTCGATCGACATCGCGACGCCGATGCCGCGGCAGCGGCCGCGACGGCGCGCCTCCGCGCGGCGCACCGCAAACCCCGTCCAGTCCCCCAGTTCAGCCGCCCGCCGCAGCGAGGCCGGGTAGTCGCCGCTGTCATAGACGAGGCCGAGCGGATTGCGGTACGGCATCGCTTTCGGTGGGACGAGGTTGCGCCGCCGGATCTCGAGGCGGTCGAAGCCGTGGCGGCGGCAGGCGATGTCGATCAGGCGCTCGAGGACGAACATCACCTCCGGGCGCCCGGCGCTGCGATAGGCCGAGGTCGGCGCCGTATTGGTGACGACCGCGCGGCCGCGCATGTACGAGCAGGGGATGTCGTAGACGCTGGAGGAGATCGCGATCCCCTTTGCGAGTGGCACGAAGGAAATCGCGCTGGCGCCCAGATTGCTGGTGTTCGTGGCGCGCAGGGCGAGGAAGCGGCCATTCTCGTCGAGGGCGAGCTCTGCCTCGGAGGTCAGGTCGCGGCCGTGGAAGTCGGTGGCGAACGCGTCATGGCGGTCGCAGGTCCATTTGACCGGCCGTCCGACCCGTCTCGCCGCCCAGGCAACCAGCGCGAATTCCGGACAGGTGCTGTTGCGGATGCCGAAATTGCCGCCGACATCGCCCGACACGACGCGGACGGCGTCGGGCGGTACCCCGAGCACGGCGGCGATGTCGTCGCGCTGCCGCACCACGCCGCCGCCGGCACTTGTATGAACAGTGTAGCGCGACGCGGCCGGATCGTAGACGCCGACCGCGGCGCGCAACTCCATCGGCACGCCGGTGACCCGGTTGATTGCCGTCTCGAGCCGCACGACATGCGCCGCCCGCGCGAAGGCGGCGTCCGTCGCCTCCTGGTCGCCGACTTCGGAATCGACGCACAAATTCGCGCCGTGCTCCTCCCAGACGAGGGGCGCTTCCGGCGTCAGCGCATCGGCCGAGCGGGTGACCGCGGGCAGCGGCTCGTACCGCACCTCGACCCGCTCGGCGGCGTCCGTCGCCTGCGACATCGTTTCGGCGACGACGACCGCGACCGCCTCGCCGACATGGCGGACCTTGCCGACCGCCAGAACCGGGTGCGGCGCGAGGAAGAAGGGCGAGCCGTCGCGGCTCTTGAGCGGCACCTCGTGCGGGTTCGCCGGCACAGGACGGTGCGGGATCGGCTGCAGGCCGTCCCTTTCAGCATCGCTGCCCGTCAGCACCGCGATGACGCCCGGCATCCGCTCGGCCGGTCCGTATCGATGCTCACGATCCGCGCATGCGCATGCGGCGACCGGACGATATAGGCATAGGCTTGGCCCGGGAGGTTCATGTCATCGGCATACCGCCCGCCGCCGGTCAGCAACCGCGCATCCTCGCGCCGCCTAACCGATTTGCCGATCCCTTGCGGCGCGACCTGCTCTCGCGAAGTCAAGAACGACATCGATTCCAGTCTCGAGCTCTTGTCCGTCGAATTGTCGTATAGTGGAGCATGCATACCAGACTGCGAGGCTTTTGTTGTTGAGCCGCGGCCGACTATGGAATTGCTCAGCCAGGAACTGTGGCTCGTGCTGGGCAAAGTTTTGGTTTGACAGGCCCCAGGTCCAAAGGAGGACGGCCTGGTCACCGAGGTCTGCTATCGGATCTGAGCCGCGAACTCGAGGCCGGCGGTTTACTACTGGATGATCGAAAGTCTGCGACCGACCCGAAATTCCCGTCTGCTGCTGCCACCTGCGCCTTAAAGCGGTTCCTTCCAATCGACGGCAACGACGCGGACGTAAAGTAATGCAGCAAGGTTCGCGCATTCGTCCAGGTCGATGCCCCCCGGCCTGCGGCTGTCTCTAGCAGCAATAAGCATGGCTGCGGCCTGCACGCACGCCGCCTTCATTCCACGTTTCTCTTCGTCAGTCATGAAACAGGCCTCTCGTTTCGGCATCCAATGCAAACGGGCATTGGCCGACCCCGGCACGCGTTATGC
>CAVSTA010000005.1:0-198547 GCA_963730745.1 uncultured Alphaproteobacteria bacterium | reverse complement strand
TCGTGAGTTGCACGTCACGCACCGCGGCGCGGGTTACCTGCGTGCGGTCGAGCATCAGATCGACATGGACCGCAGGCGGGATCGATTGCTCGAGCTTCGGCATCAACGCCTTGATCGTGTCGACCAACGCGACGGTATTGGCGCCGGGCGCCTTCTGGATCGCGATGCCCTCGGCCGGTTTATTGTTGAACCAGGCGCCGACACGCGCGTTCTGCACCGAGTTCGAGGGCATTGCCGACATCCTTGATGCGCACCGGTGCGCCGTTGCGATAGGCAATGATGATGTTTCCGTAAGCATCAGCGTTGAACAGCTGATCGTTGGTCTCGAGCGCGACCACCTGGTCGGCGCCTTCGATCGCCCCCTTCGGTTCATTGACCGTCGCGTTCACGAGCGCATTGCGTACGTCTTCCAGTCCGATGCCGTGCGCGGCGAGCGCCGCCGGGTTGATCTGCACACGCGCGGCATACAATTTCTGGCCGAATATCGACACCTGCCCGACCCCCGGCACCGTGGACAGCCTCTCCCCAAGCACCGTATTGGCGTAGTCGTCGAGCCGATAGTCGGGAACCGCGTCCGAATGGACGGCATAGATCATGATCGGGAAATCGGCCGGATTAACCTTCCGGTAGGTGGGCGGGCTCGGCAGATCTTTGGGCAGCAGCCCGGCCGCGGCATTGATCGCCGTCACCACGTCCACGGCAGCGCCGTCGATGTTGCGCGACAGGTCGAACTGCAAGGTGATCGTCGTCGTCCCGATGCCGGAGAGCGACGTCATCTGGTCGAGCGCCGGGATCTGGGTGAATTGCTGTTCGAGCGGCGTCGCAATCGCCGAGGCCATCGTCTGCGGGCTTGCGCCGGGATAGCTTGCGGTCACCGTGATCGTCGGGAAATCGACGTTCGGCAGGGGGGCCACGGGCAGCAGCCCGTAGGCGCCGATCCCGAAGACGAGGACGCCCAGCATCAGCAGCGAGGTCCCGATCGGGCGCCGGATAAACGGTTCCGAGATACTCATCCCCGCTTGCTCGCTCGCTTGTTCAAACTTGGCGGCTCAGCGAGCCGTAACCGGGAGCTTGGCAATATCGATACCGTCGGGCCCGGCGGGGGGAGCCGCCGGGCTGTCGTCTGTTCCCTCTCGGAGGGCGAGGTTTCCTTTGATCCCGTCGAGGATGTCGATCACCGTGTCGCGCGCATGCGCCGCCATGCCGGCAAAGGCTTCCTCGCGAATTGCTTTATTGATTGCGAGAATTTGCGCGACCACCGGCCGAGCCGCAGGCGTCAGCCATAAGGTACGCACACGGCGATCGGTCGGATGGGGGCGGCGCTCGACCAGCCCCTCCTCGTGCAATTTATCGAGCATGCGTACCAGTGCGATCGGCTCGATGCCAAGCCAGGCAGCCACCTCGGCCTGGCTGACCCCTTCGTTGCCCGCGATATTGAGCACGACCGCCGCCTGCTGACGCGTGATCGGCAACCCCATCTGCCGCGCCCGACGCTCAAACCGACGTTTCATCAACCGCGAGACGTCATGCACGAGAAACCCGAAGGCGCGCCCGACGCCTGATTGCATCGCGGGTTGCTCGGATTTCGTCGGCGTGACGGAAGCCGCAACTTCACTCGGCGCCATGGCGGCCTTCCGCAAGAGCCGGTCTGCGAGCATCCGAAAGTGCTTCCTGCACGCGCGACGGGCGGTACGGACGGCCGACCCAGCGAGCGAACCGTTCGAGATAGAGGTAAATCACCGGGGTCGTGTACAGCGTTAGCCACTGCGAGATGAGCAGGCCGCCAATGATGGAGATGCCGAGCGGCCGCCGCAGCTCCGAGCCGGCGCCCTGGCCGAGCGCGATCGGCAGGGAGCCGAACAACGCGGCGAATGTCGTCATCATGATCGGCCGAAAGCGCAACAGGCAGGCCTGGTGGATCGCCTCCTGCGGGCTCTTGCCCTCGAGTCGCTCTGCCTGGAGAGCGAAATCGATCATCATGATCGCGTTTTTCTTGACGATGCCGATCAACAAAATGACGCCGATCATCGCGATCACGCTCAGATCGTAGTGCAGCAGCATCAACGCCAAGAGCGCCCCGACGCCCGCCGACGGCAAGGCCGAAAGGATTGTGATCGGATGAATATAGCTCTCATAAAGCATGCCCAAGACGATATAGACCACGATGATCGCAGCGGCGACCAACAGTGGGGTCGAGGACAAGGAAGCCTTGAAGGCCTGCGCGGTGCCTTGGAACGAAGCATCGAGCGTTCCCGGCACGCGAAGCTGGGCCATCATCGCCTGGATCTTGTCGACCGCTTGCCCGAGAGCGATGCCGGGCGCCAGGTTGAACGACAAGGTTACCGCCGGAAACTGTCCCTGATGGTTTATCGAGAGCGCTTCGACCTTCGGGGTGAAGTGCGCGAACGCGCTCAACGGAATTTGCGCCCCGCCCGGCCCGATCACGAAAATCTTCGACAGAGCCGTCGGATCGTCCTGGAACTCGGGCTGCACCTCGAGAATGACCTTGTATTGATTGGTCGAGGTGTAGATGTTCGCGACTTGGCGTTGGCCGAACGCGTCGTAGAGCGTCTCGTCGATCAGTGAGGGCGAGATGCCGAGCCTTGCAGCGGCATCGCGGTCGATCTGTATCGCGAGATGTGGCGCGGCGATCTGCTGGTCGGAGGCGATGTCCTGAAGCTCGGGCATCTTCCGCATTTCCGCCTCGATGATCGGTGCCCAGTGATTGAGCTCGTCGGAGTCTGTGTCGGTCAGTGTGTACTGATAGAGGGTACGGCTGAGGCGCCCGCCGATGCTGATATCCTGCCCGGATTGCATGTAAAATTTGACGCCCTGGACCGCAGCCACTTTTGGCCGCAGGCGTTGAATGATTTGGCTGGAGGTTCGATCCCGCTGATCATGGGGCTTAAGCTGAATGAATACGCGAGCGGTGTTCTCGGTCGGGTTGTAGGCGCTGGCCCCCGTAAAGGAAAAGACGCCGGAAACGGCGGGATCGTCCTTTACGACATCGACGACCTGATGAGTGAGTTTGGCCATGGCAGGGAACGATATATCCTCACGCGCATCTGCCTGGCCGAAAATGAACCCGGTATCCTGCTCCGGGAAAAAACCTTTTGGGATAGTGACGTACAGGTAGCCGGTCAGCACAATAAGCAACAGGGTCGACAGGAGCGCCGGCAACTGATGGCGCAAGACGAATATCAGCCCACGGTCGTAGAGGTTGAGGAACCCTACGAAAAAGCGCTCCGCGAGCTGGTTGAGGCGACCCGTTCCATGCAAACCCTGCTCTTTCAAAAAGAGCGAGCACAGCACAGGTGTCAGGGTCAGCGAGACAAACGCGGACGCTATCACCGCCACCGACACCGTAACGGCGAACTCGCGGAACAGCCTTCCGATGATGCCGCCCATGAAGAGCAGCGGGATAAAAACCGCGATCAGCGAAAAGGTAATCGAGATGATCGTGAAGCCGATCTGGCCGGCTCCTTTGAGGGCGGCTTCGAAGGGCGAAACTCCCTGCTCAATGTAGCGCACGATATTCTCGATCATGACGATCGCATCGTCGACGACAAAGCCCACCGAGATCGTCAGGGCCATTAGCGAGATGTTATCCAGGTTGTAGCCGAGGCCGTACATAACCCCAAGAGTAGCGAGTAGCGACAGCGGCACCGCTAAGCTCGGGATCACCGTCGCCCAGAACGTCCGCAGGAACAGGAAGATGACGAGGATGACAAACCCGACGGTCAGCATCATCGTGAACTGCACGTCGTGCACTGCCGCGCGGACGACAAGCGAGCGGTCGGAGACGAGATCGATCTTGACCGTGGGCGGGATCGATTCCTCGAGGCGCGGGAGCCAGCTCCTTGATCGTATCGACCAACTCGATCGTGTTGGCGCCCGCTTGGCGCTGTATCGCCAGGCCTTCGGCCGGAGTGTCGTAATACCACGCACCGATGCGCTCGTTTTGCGTCGCGTCGATGACTTCGCCGATATCTTTCAGGCGCACCGGTGCGCCGTTGCGGTAAGCGACGATGACGTTACCGAAGGTCGCCGCGTTGAACAGCTGGTCGTTGGTATCGATGGTGAAAACCTGATGCGCGCCTTCGAGGTTTCCTTTCGGCCGGTCGACGGTTGCCACCGTAAGCGCGTTGTGGACGTCTTCGAGGCCGATGCCGCGGGCGGCGAGCGCGCCGGGGTTGATCCGGATGTGCACGGCATACGGCTTCTGGCCGAAGATTCGCGACTTCAGAAACACCTTTCACTGTCGACAATTTCTGGGCCACGATCGTGTACGCGTAATCATCGACCTTGTAGATCGGCAGAGCGTCCGAATAGACGGCGTAGATCAGGACGGGGCGGTCCGCCGGATTGGTCTTTCTGTAGGTCGGCGGGTTTGGGAGGTCCTTGGGCAGCAGGCCAGTGGCCGCGTTGATCGCAGTTTGGACATCCTGCGCGGCGGCATCGATGTTGCGGGAGAGATCGAATTGCAGGGTGATCGACAACGAGCCTATACCGCTCGTCGAAGTCATTTGGCTCAGCGCAGGGATCGCCGCGAATTGCTGCTCGAGCGGTGTCGCGACCGCCGATGCCATCGTTTCCGGGCTGGCGCCGGGATAATTGATCGAAACCACAATGGTCGGAAAATCGACGTTCGGCAGCGCCGCTACCGGCAGGAGTCCGTAAGCGCCGATACCGAACACGAGCACGCCCAGCATCATCAACGAGGTCGCGATCGGCCGGCGAATGAAGGGTTCCGAAATGCTCATCGGCGATCGCCTTCTCTTTTATTTGAAATTGGCCGGCTGCTTGGTGGGTTTGATAGCCGCGGCGGCTCTCACCCGGCTGCGGCTGGGGTGGAGGGGGCCTGCGGGTTGACGCGGGCGCCGTTGGTCAGCCGGTACTGGCCGTCGACCACGACCCGCTCGCCCGGCGTCAGCCCCTTTGTCACGACGGCGATGCCGTCCTGGATCGAGGCAACTTCGACGGCGCGCCGCTCGACCGTGTTATCCGGCTTGATGACGTAAGCGTAATGCCCATCCGGGCCGTCTTGCACGGTCTGCGACGGCACCGTTGCAACATCCCGACGCGTCGAGAGGATTACCCGGAGGCTGACGAACTCGCCGGGCCAAAGCCGCTCGTCATCGTTGTCGAAGCGCGCCTTCAGGTGGATCGTCCCCGTCGCCTGGTCGATCGCGTTGTCGATCAACGTCAGTTTGCCCTCGGCCAGTTGCTTCTTGCCATCGCCGCTATAGGCATAGACCCCAAGCGGCGCTTTGTTTTGGCCCTCGCGGAGGTCGTCGAAATCATCTTGCGGCAGCGTGAAGCTGACAAAGATCGGCTTTACCTCGGTGATCATCACCAGCGGCGTATTGTCGTTCGCATGCACAAGATTGCCCTTGTCGACGAGCCGCGCTCCGAGGCGTCCGTCGATCGGCGAACGGATATCGGCGTAGCTGAGGTTGAGCTTGGCGGTATTGATCTGCGCCTCGTCGCCTTTGATCGACGCTTGCAGCTGCCCGACCGTCGCCTTTTGCTGGTCATAGCTCTGCCGGGTCTGCCATCCGGAGCCGATCAGCTTTTCGTAACGGTCGAGATCGAGTTGAGCGCCGACCAGCTGCGCCTCGTCCTTTTGTTTGGCCGCCTGCGCCTGCTCGAGCGCCGCTTGAAAGGGACGCGGGTCGATTTGGAAAAGCGGATCCCCCGTCTTGATGTCCTGGCCTTCCTTGAAGTCGACTTTGACGATCTGTCCGTCGACCCGGCTCTTGATCGCGACCATGTTGTAGGCTTGGACCGTGCCGATGCCGTTGAGGAAGACCGGGACATCCTGGGCGGCGACGGTTCCCGCCGTGACCGGGACCCCCGGCGCCGGCGTCTGTGCCGCCGCCGCCGGCACCTCGGTGCCGGGGTTCAATCGCCAGATCACAACGATCGCGGCCAGCGAAAGGACTAGGACTGCTCCGATCGCACGCCTTACCATTCCGAGCGCCTCCAAACCCAAGCACCTATCGAAGCGCGACATCTATCATAGACAAACTATACGAGTCACCCGTCACCATCCTGGATTTTTTGCCGCAGCCGGTTGTCGGCGCGGGCGGCGTTATCGGCGCAAGGGCACCTCTATCGGGTGCGCAATTCGTGCGCCCCGACATCAGGCAATCTTCGATGCGGGAGCGCTCTCTCAGTTCTCTGACGAGAACCACCCCGGCAATCGCCAGCGCCAGGATGATGATCAACCCGATCAGCGCCGCCGACCTACGTTGGTCGGCTCCGTCCTCGCCGTGTTCGGATCGATTGTCCATCGGCCTGCTAGTGAGGTTGCTGGCTTGCGAGCCTCCCGACAATAGTCCCGCCAGCGGTCGGTCACAACCGGAGAGCCGAGCACAAACGCCTGGTTGCGACCCCGCCCCGCTCTACGCTATTGACCGCGCTCGCGTCGCAAAAAGGATGACGAGCCATGGCTCAGTCCGGGCCGCTTTCCGGCATCACGATCGTCGATCTCTCCCGCATTCTGGCGGGCCCCTACTGCACCCTGCTGCTCGCCGAACTGGGGGCGCGGGTGATCAAGGTCGAGCCGCCCCGGCAAGGCGACGACGCGCGCCATTACGGCCCGTTCAAGAACGGCAAATCGACCTATTTCGCCTCGGTCAACCGCGGCAAGGAGTCGATCGCGCTCGATCTCAAATCGCCGCAGGGCCGCGACATCTTCGAGCGGCTGCTCGACAAGGCCGACGCGCTCGTCGAGAACTTCCGCCCCGGCACGATGGAAAAGCTCGGTTATGGCTGGGAGAGCCTGCATTCGCGCTATCCGCGCCTCGTCTATGCGGCCGCGTCGGGCTTCGGGCACAGCGGCCCCTATTCCCATTACCCGGCCTACGACATGGTAGTGCAGGGCTTGGGCGGCATCATGAGCATCACCGGTCACCCCGGGATGCCGCCGACCCGGATCGGCACCTCGATCGGCGACCTCGCCGGCGGCCTCTATACGGCGGTCGCGCTCAATGCCGCCCTGTTGCACCGCGAGCGGACCGGGCGAGGCGACAAAGGTCGATGTCGCGCTGTTCGATTGCCAGCTGGCGCTGCTCGAAAACGCGATCATGCGCTATACGACGACCGGCGAGATCCCCGGGCCGATGGGCGCGCGCCATCCCTCGATCACCCCGTTCGAAGCGTTCCACACCGAGGACGGCCATCTGATTATCGCGGCCGGCAATGACGGGCTCTTCGTCAAGCTGGCACATGCGCTCGACCGGGCCGACCTCGCCGAAAACCCGCTCTTCAAGACGAACGACCTGCGCAACCGGCACCAGGAGGCGTTGCGGGCCGAGATCGAGGGCGTGCTCAGAACCGCCGATACCGAGCACTGGATCGGCGTGCTGGAGGCGGCCGGCATCCCGTGCGGCGCGATCAACAATGTCGCGCAGGCAATTGCCCACCCGCAGGCCGCGGCGCGCAACATGGTTATTTCGGTCGACGACCCGGTCACCGGTCCCTTGCAGCTCGCCGGCAACCCGATGAAGCTGTCGGGCTTCGCCGATCCGCCGACGCGCTCCGCCGCCCCCGACCTCGACGCCGATCGCGACGCGATCCTGCGCGAACTCGGCCTCTGAGTGGCACCCCCCTCCCATTCCCTCGCCCGCTGGCGGGGGAGGGTCAGGGTCGGGGTAAGCCTGCTTGGTCTGTTGCTGGTCGTCCTCGGCGCCGGCTTCTACCTCTACCTTCGCTCCGCTCTGCCGCAGACCGATGGCCGCATCGTGCTGGCCGGCCCAAAAGCCGAGATCCGGGTCGAGCGGGACGCCGACGGCGTGCCGCAGATCATCGCGCAGGACGACGAAGACCTCGCCTTCGGCCTCGGGTTTGTGCACGCCCAGGAGCGGCTGTTCCAGATGGAGCTGCAGCGGCGCTATGGCGCCGGCCGGCTCTCCGAGATCTTCGGGCCGCAGGCGGTCGCCGATCGACCGGCAGATGCGGGTGCTCGGCCTCTATCGCGCCGCCGAGGCGGCCATCCCGTTCCTGTCGCCGGAGATGCGACGGGCGCTCGAGGCCTATGCCGCCGGGGTCAACGCCTTTCTGGACTCGCGTCAAGGGGCGCCTGCCCCCGGAATTCCTGCTGCTCGGCGTCAGGCCCGAACCGTGGCGGCCGGCCGACAGTCTCGTCTGGGGCAAGCTGATGGCGCTGCGGATCGGCGGCAATTACCGCGGCGAGTTGCTGCGCGCCCGCATGGCGCGAACGATCTCGACGGCGGATCTCGCGTTTCTCTATCCCGAATACCCGAAAGATGCGCCGACGACTTTGGCGCAAATGCGCCCGATCTACCGGCGGCTGGCGCTCGACCACTCTACGGGCGCTGCCCGCGATCGTCGGGCCGAATTATGCCTCCAACAACTGGGTCGTCGATGGAAGGCACAGCGCCAGCGGCAAGCCGATCCTCGCCAACGATCCGCATCTCGCATTCGAAGCCCCCGGCGTCTGGTATCTCGCGCGCCTGAAGACGCCGCATCACGAGATCGCCGGCGCCACGGCCGCCGGCGTGCCGCTGGTCATCATCGGCCATAACGAGCGCATCGCCTGGGGGTTCACGACGACGACCGCCGATGTCGAGGACCTCTTCGTCGAGAAGCTCGACCCTGCCGATCCCGGGCGCTACCTGACCCCGCAAGGGAGCGAGCCGTTCCAAACCAGGCGAGAAACGATAGCGGTGAAGGGCGCTTCGCCGATCGAGATCACGATCCGCGAGACCCGGCATGGCCCGGTATTGTCGGACGCGCTGCCGCCCGACGCCCGCGATTCGGGCTTCGTCCTGGCCCTGGCCGCGACCTTCACGATTTCGGAAGACCGCAGCGCCGAGGCGGTCTGGGACGTCAACCGCGCCGCCGACTGGGCGAGCTTTCGGTCGGGCCTCGAAAAGTTTGTCGGGCCGATGCAGAACATCGTCTATGCCGATGTCGACGGCACGATCGGCTTTATCGCGGCCGGAACGGTGCCGATCCGCCGAAAGGGCGACGGCTGGATGCCGGTGCCGGGCTGGACCGGCGAATACGATTGGACCGGATTCATCCCGTTCGCGGCGCTGCCGAGCGGGCTGAACCCGCCCTCGGGCCATTTTGTCAGCGCCAACAACAAGATCGTGCCGGCAGCTACCCGTATTTCCTGAGCCGCGACTGGGACCTGCCAAACCGCGCGGAGCGGATCGAAGCGCTGCTCGCCGCGACCCCGGTGCAGACGCCGGCCGCAAGCGCAGCGATCCAGGCGGATACGCTGTCGCTGATGGCCAAGCGCCTGGTGCCGCTGATGACGTGCCTCGTCGAGCCGCGCGCAGATACCGCCGATGCGATCGAGCGGCTGCGGCACTGGGACTTCCGCATGGATATGGACAAGGCCGAGCCGTTGCTGTTCACCGCTTGGCTGCGGGAGTTCAGCCGCTCGATCCTGTTCGGGCGGTTCGGCGATGCTGTGTTGGATTACTGGGATTTGCGGCCCCGCGTGATGGAGGCGGTTTTGACCGAACGGCCGGATTGGTGCGACGACGCCAAACGGCCTGGCGAGGCGGGCTGCGGGTCCCGACTCGCCAGAGCTCTCGATGCAGCGCTTGCCCGGCTGCGTCGCGATTACGGCGCCGACATGGCGCAATGGCGATGGCGGCGGGCACATGTCGCGGTGTTTGCGAACCCGGTATTCAGCAGGATCCCGGTGCTGCGCGACTGGCTCAATATCGCGATCCCGACCCCGGGGGCTTATGACACGCTCAATCGCGGCCCGAGCACGATCCGCGACGACGCAACGCCATTCGAGCAGCGTTTCGGCGCCGGGCTGCGCATGATCATCGATCTGGCTGCGCCGGAGGAAGCGAGGATGATGGCGACACCCGGCCAATCCGGCGACCCGCTCTCGGCTCATTACGCCGATTTGCTGCGGCGCTGGCGCGATTTCGATTGGCTCGTGCCCGGTCGATCCGCCGCGGCCTCCACCCTTGTCTTGGTTCCTGAGCGATGAACAATTTACCTGTCGCTGACTGGCGTGATGCGCTTTACCCTCGCAGACGGGCGTACTATGACTAACGACCTGCCGGTTACAATTGCGGCGGTCCGGCAGGCTGCCGCGGCGATCAGAGGTGCAATTGCGCACACGCCGGTAATACCGGCGTCGGCATTGTCCGAGCTCGCCGGCGCCGAGATCCATCTGAAGCTCGAGACCCTGCATCGCACCGGTTCGTTCAAGGAACGCGGCGCGCTCGCCAAGCTGCTGACCTTGGACCCGACTGCGCGTCGTGCCGGCGTCGTTGCGATGTCGGCCGGCAACCATGCCCAGGGGGTCGCCTATCACGCCCGGCGGCTCGGAATTCCGGCGACGATCGTGATGCCCGAGGGCACGCCGTTCATCAAGATCGACCGCACCGAGGCATACGGCGCCAAGGTCCTGCTCAAGGGCGACAGCCTCATCGCCGCCCGCGAGGCGGCCGACGCGCTCGCCCGCGACGAGGGGCTGGCTCTCGTCCATCCCTATGACGATCCAGTGGTCATCGCCGGTCAAGGCACGATCGCGCTCGAGCTCCTCGCCGACCACCCGGATATCGACACGATCGTCGTGCCGATCGGCGGCGGCGGACTGATTTCCGGGATTGCGGTCGCCGCCAAGGCGCTCAACCCGGACATCGAGATCGTCGGCGTCCAGTCGACCCTGTATCCGTCGATGTACCGCTTGATGCGTGGCGAAGACCCCGGTCCGCCGGCCGCAGCCGCAACCCTCGCCGAGGGCATCGCCGTCAAGGAGCCGGGCCGGCTCACTCGGCGCATCGTCAAAACCCTGGTCTCGGATATCCTGCTGGTCGACGATGTGACGATCGAGGGCGCGGTCGAGGTTCTGCTCGAGCGGCAGAAATTTGTCGTCGAGGGAGCGGGCGCCGCCGGTCTCGCCGCCGTGCTGGCGGCGCCGGAGCGGTTTCATGGCCGGCGAGTCGGCATCGTGATTTGCGGCGGCAACATCGACGCGCGCCTCCTCGCCTCGATCCTGATGCGCGGTCTGGTGCGCGAGGGCCGGCTGGTCCGGCTGCGCTCGGAATTGCCCGACATCCCGGGCGCCCTCTCCCGCCTGTCCGGGGTGATCGGCAAACATTCCGGCAATATCGTCGAGGTCCACCATCAGCGGCTGTTTCACGACACCTCGGTCAAACGCGCCGAACTCGACGTCGTCGTCGAGACCCAGAACCGCAGGCACGTCGAGGTATTGATCGCGGCGCTGGTCGCGGCCGGCTTCCCGACCCACCTGCTGCCAAACGGCGGGTTCGATGGAGAGGAGGCTTAGGCCCCCTCGACCAGGAAAACGCGGCCGCGCGAGGCCGATTGCCGGATCTTCCGCGCTTTCTGGTATTCATCGGAGCGGTACCAGCGGCGGGCGGTCTCCACATCCGGAAATTCGATTACGACGATCCGTTCCGGCTCGGGCCCGCCTTCGAGCAGATCGACCGTGCCGCCGCGCACGACAAAGCGTCCGCCAAAACGGGCGATGCTTGCCCCGGCAAGCGGTCGATACTGATCGTAGCCGGCGGGATCGGTCACTTGGACGTCAGCAATGAGGTAGGCGGCCACAGCGAGCTCCTGTCGGGTGTCGAAACACCGGGCATATTATCCCGAGCCTTGCCGGGACAGCGACGATCCCTTACATGCAGCGCGATTTTCGCAGCGCATGGTGCCGATTATGGCCAGCTTTGGCTACGCCACGACCTTTTTTGATGACCCGGGCATGCCCGACCCGATCGCGCTGCCCGAGGCATATGAGGGCGTGCTGTGGCGCCGGACCTTGGCCTATTTCGTCGATCTCTGCGTCATCGGCGTGATCGCGGTGCTCTGCTGGATCATCTTTGCCGTGCTTTGGGTCTTGAGCTTCGGCCTGTTGGGGCCGGTCCTGTGGCTTCTGTTTGGGCTGATCCCATTGGCTTATCATACCTTATTGCTGAGCGGTCCGCGGTCGGCCACCGTCGGCATGCGGCTCTTCGATGTCGAGCTACGTTCGGTGACCGGGGAACGGCCCGGATTCCTGCAGGCGCTGATGCAGACTGCGCTGTTTTATATCACCGTCTGGGCGACCTGCTCGCTGATCCTCCTGCTGGTTCTATTTAATCGGCATAAGCGCACATTGCACGACATGGTGGCGGGCACCGTGATGGTGCGGCGGTTCCCGGTCCGCTGGGCCGCCGCGCAGGATCCCTGGAGGGCCTGATCAGGAGGCCGCCGGCTGTCCCGCTGAGCCCGCCGATCGACGGCAGAGGTTAGCCGAGACTGCGTGTCCGCGAGTTCGCCCTTCAGGGCAGTGTTGGCGGCCTGCAGTGTCGCCTTTTGCTGCAGCCAAGTTTCGCGTTCCGCCAAGAAGCGCCGCGCCGCCGCCAAGGGCTGCGACTTTGCTTCGGCCAGATCGGCTTCGAGGCGGGTTATCGTTGCGGTGGTTTCGGCGAGGCGCGCGCTTTCGGTCTCGAGGTTACGAGACGTCACACGCAGCACGGCTACGGTCGATTCCAGATTGTGCCCTCGCAACAGAGGCATATCCGCGCGATTGCGATGCCATTTTGTGCCGTCGAAAACGGCGACCAGGTGAAGCATCGAGAATTGCAGGTCGGCGGGGTAGCCCCGGGTCGCCAGATTGCGAAACACCGGTTCGATCGCCGGACGCGCGGCGATGAACGCCTCCGACACGCCCAGCTTGGCGTTCTCCAGGATTGCGGCCATGTCCGCATAACACATCCGGTCTTCGAGCTCGGCGGTGCGGTTCGCGGAAGCGACCGGCATCTCCCGATAAACTCGCCGGCGCAGTTTGTTCGCCCGTCGCGAAAGGTCCTTCAAGCCGAACCCCGTAGCCCGATCAAGGGCAGGCCGGGTTTGAAAATACCCCGGCGGCCGAGCAGTATCGGCGCTATGCCGCTCTTCCGACAAGCTTCGACTGCCCTCCTCTGCGCTCTGCTCTGCTCGGTTGCCGCGGCATGCGGCATCCCGCGTGATGTCGGAGTCGCCGAGCGCTGCGCCGACATCATGCGGCGCGCCTATCCGAATGCGGCGATCGATATCACGAAGACCGAGGCGACGGCCACGAGCCTGACGACAATCGTTGCCAATGCCGAGGGGGTCCGCACCGATGTGCCGCCCGGCGCGCCTATACCGCAGGACCTGGCCGTCGAGTGCCGGTTTGACGAGAATATTCTGACCGGATTTCGGTGGACGGCCGGACCAACGCACTGAACGAGTTCGCTCGGGGCTGGCGCCGCCGGCCCGCTCTCGGCCATAATCGGAACACCAGCGCGCAGCGCGCAGAGGAGACGGGGTGATGGATCTGAGGCCCGGCGCCGAAACCAGACAAAAACGCGAATGGCTCCGGCGAGAAGCGCGCTCGGCCTTGGCGAAGGGGGGCTCGCTTGCCCCGTTTCGGCAGTTCTTCGCGACCTCACCGGTTACCTGCCCCTACATTGTGGGCCGTGCGGAACGCAAGCTGATTGTCGAGCTCGGCGGCAATGGCGCCGCGCTATTCTATGATGATCTGTCCCGTGCGGGGTTTCGCCGCAGCCACGGCTTTGCCTACCGGCCGGCCTGCCGCAGCTGCTCCTCCTGCGTGCCGGTGCGGATCGCCGTCGACCGCTTCAGCCATACCCGCTCGAACTCGGCGCATCCGCAACACCAATCGCGACCTTTCCGGCCGCCTGCTGGCTGCGCGTGCCACGCCAGAGCAATTCCGGCTGTTCTCGGCCTATCAGCGTTCCCGCCACAGCGACAGTGACATGGCGTCGATGAGCTATGGCGACTATCGCGGGATGGTCGAAGACACGCCGGTGCGGACGGCGATCGCCGAGACCCGCGACATGTCCGGAGAGCTCGTCGCAGCATCGCTGATCGACCTGCTCGATGACGGCGTCTCAGCCGTCTACAGTTTTTATGATCCGCAGCAGCCGAAACGAAGCCTCGGCACCTGGAGCATCCTGTGGCTCGTCGAACAATGCCGCCGCAATGGGCAGCCTTTCGTCTATCTCGGCTACTGGATCGCCGACAGCCCGAAAATGGCCTACAAGGCCCGTTTCCCGGCGCTCGAGCGTTTGGCCGATGGCGCCTGGACTGATTTCGAAGACGCTCAGGTCAGAAGGGAACCCTGGTAGCGGGAGCGTAGACGCAATGGCGATCGGCGCTCTCGACTCTGCGATCTTTGCCGACATGTTCGGCACCGCGGCGATGCGCGAGGTGTTCGGCGACGACGCCTTCCTTGCGCGCTGCATCGAGGTCGAGGCGGCTCTCGCGCGCGCCCAGGGAAGGCTCGGGATCATCCCGGCAGAGGCAGCGGACAAGATCACGCACGCGGCCGATGCGTTGGCCAGCGGCCGCGAGGCGCTCGACCTGGCGCGCCTCAAGAACCAGACCGAGACCGTCGGCTATCCGATCCTGCCGCTCGTCCGCCAGATGGCTGAATTGGCGGGTGAAGCGGGCCGCTATCTGCATTGGGGCGCCACGACCCAGGACATCATGGACACTGCTGCGGTGCTGCAGATCCGCGCCGGGCTCGCCCTGATCGAGCAGGATCTGACGGCGGCGCGCAGTCATCTCGCCGAGCTCGCGCGCAAATACCGCGACACGCCGATGGCCGGGCGCACCCACCTGCAGCACGCGCTGCCGGTGACGTTCGGCTACAAGGCGGCGGTCTGGCTCTACGCTCTCGACCGCCATGCCGATCGGCTGCGCGAACTGCGCCCGCGCGTGCTGCTGGTGCAGTTCGGCGGCGCCGCCGGGACCCTCGCCTCGCTCGGCAATGGCGAGCGCAGCCTCGATACCCGCGCCGAACTGGCTCGCGAGCTGGGGCTTGGCGACCCGCCGATCACCTGGCACGTCGTCCGCGACGGCATTGCCGAGACCGTCCAGGTCTTGGCGCTGATGGCCGGCAGTCTCGGCAAAATCGCTTTCGATGTCATGCTGATGTCGGCGACCGAGTTCGGCGAGGCGGCCGAACCCTTCATCGAGGGCCGCGGCTCGAGCTCGACGATGCCGCAAAAGCGCAACCCGATCTCGTGCGAGCTGATCCTCGCCGCGGCTAAGGTGATGCGCCAGCAAGCCGGACTGGCGCTCGATGCCGTGGTCACCGATTTCGAGCGCGCGACCGGCCCCTGGCATGTCGAATGGGTGGCGCTGCCCGAAGCATTCGGCTTTGCCGCCGGCGCGCTGCACCAGTCGCGTTTCATGCTCGGCGGGCTGATTGTCGATCCCGGCCGCATGGCGAAGAACCTCGCGATGACGCACGGGCTGATCGTCGCCGAGGCGGTGATGATGGGCTTGGCGCCATATACCGGCCGCAACGAGGCGCATGATCTGGTCTACGACGCCTGCCGCGTTGCGATCGAGACCGACCGGCCTCTGCTCGATGTACTGCTCGAGATCCCTGCCGTCGCCGACCCGCTCGGCCCGGAGAAGCTGCGTGCGTTGACCGATCCCGCGAATTATCTCGGCGCCGCCCCGGCGATGGTCGACCATATGCTGGCCCGGCGCGCGGACGGCAAGAAGGCGTGACGAAGCAGGGAACCAAGAGCGCGAACTAGCGGAAGGTGAGGCGCGGATCGACCTGTTGCCCCGTCGCTCTGCCCTTTTGCCGCAACAGCTCGTCAGACTGCTCTTGCCACATCGCGGCGAACCGCCTATCCGCTCGGCGGTGGCCGACATTGCGCCTGCCGAAAGTACGGAGCGGAGCGGTGCGACGGTGGAGCGGGTGCTCCCCGCCGAACGGCGGCTGCGCGACAGCGAGCTGTTTCTGCTCGCACTCGCGCTGACGGCGGGCATCGCGGCCGGCGTCGGAGTGGTGCTGATCGACCTGCTGCTCGCTGTTCTGCGTAAAGTCGCTTTCGGAGTCGGGTTTGACGAACATCTGATCGACATCGATCTCGGTCCCGCGCGGGTCGTGGCTGATGCCTGTCCTCGGTGGGCTGCTCGTCGGCCTCACTCTGATGGTGTTGCGGCGCTGGCGGCCGCGAGAGGTCGTCGACGCGATCGAGGCGAACGCTCTACTGGGCGGGCGGATGTCGGTTTCCGACAGCCTCGGCCTGGTTGCGGCGACGCTGCTCTCCGGCGGGTTCGGAGCCTCGGTCGGAATGGAGGCGGCCTACACCCAGCTGGGCGCGGCCCTCGCATCGCGGCTCGGCAGATCGGTCGAGCTGCGCCGTGATGATGTCCGCACCCTCGTCGGATGCGGTGCGGCCGGCGCGATCGCCGCCGCGTTCAATGCCCCGCTGACCGGCGCGTTCTATGCCTTCGAGCTGATCATCGGCAGCTATACGCTGCAGACCTTGGCGCCGGTCGGCATCGCAGCGCTGACCGGCGCGCTGGTCGTCCGGGGTCTCGTCGGCTCGACCCCGATCTTTGTCGTCTGGCACGAAATCAACATTTCCGCCTCCGACTACCCGGCATTTTTTTGTCTCGGCCTGGCCTCGGCCGGGCTCGGCATCTTGGTGATGAAGGGCGTGACCTCGACCGAGGCGTTGTTCCGCTCACTCGCGGTGCCGCGCTGGGCGCGGCCGGCGATTGGCGGCCTCCTTATCGGGGCCATTGCCGTGCCGTTTCCGCAAATTCTCGGCAGCGGGCATGGCGGCATCATGCGGGTATTGCATTCCGGCTTCTTTCTGCCCTACCTCGCCGGACTGATCATCGCCAAGATCGTCGCCTCGGCCGTATCGATCGGCTCAGGGTTTCGCGGCGGCCTGTTCAGCACCTCGCTCTTTCTCGGAAGCCTCTTCGGCAGCTTTTTCGGCGCCGCGTTGGTACGGTTCGTCCCGCAGCTCGGTGCCGACCCGTTGGTCTATGCGATGGTCGGCATGGGCGCGGTGGCGGCTGCGATCGTCGGCGCTCCGGTCACGATGATCATGATCGTGCTCGAAACGACCGGCGATTTTTCGGCGATGATCGGCGTCATGGTCGGGGTCGTTACCGCGGCGATCGCGGTGCGTCATTGGTTCGGTTATTCCTTCGCGACCTGGCGCTTCCACTTGCGTGGCTTGAGCATACGCAGCCCCGAGGATGTGGGTTGGATCAACGAGCTCCTGGTCGGGCCGATGATGCGGCGCGATCCGGCGGTCATCGCCGCCGAGCTGCCCGTCGACGGGCTCCGCAAACGGTTTCCAGCCGGCAGCATCAGACAGGTTTTCGTCGTCGATGGCCGCGGCGGGTTCTGCGGCATCATCGATCCTGGCGATGCGAGCGTCGTGAACAGCGCAGAGGCGGACAAGACTGTCGGTGAGCTGGTCTCGCAGCCGGCACCCTACCTGCTGCCGAGCGACGACCTGCGCACGGCGTTCGATCGGTTCAGCCAAGCGGCGCAGGAAACCCTGCCTGTCGTCGATAATCCAAAGGATCGCCGGATCATCGGCTACATGAGTGAAGCCTATGCTCTGCGCCGCTATGCCCACGAGCTCGAGCGCCATCGCGGCGGCCGGCAGGATGATGCGGGCATCTTCAGCCCAACTCCTAGAGCACACCGCCCAAGCAACTATAAAAAGATGACGAAATTTCGCATGGCTGCGTTAGAATGCGCGCAAAGCTATTTGAGCGGGCAGGGCTCATGCCGTCTGCTCGGGTAGAGTGAGGATGAGCGCGAGCAGACGTACGACGTATGGCGGCGCCCACCACAACGGCTTTGATCGCGGTATTCCGTGGTATGGCCATGCTGCCCCATCGCATCCTTGGCGGCGAACCGGTTAACAAAGCGGCCAATTCCGAGCCGGAACAGGTGACGGCGGCCGCGCCGCAGCCGGCGTCCGAGAAGGAGTAGAGGGATGGCAGACGTCGTAGCCCGCGATCTTCGCGTTCCCGCGCGAAGTGGCCAACTCACGCTCCACAAGTTCGCGCGCCGCAAATCGACGATCGCGTTCTTGATGGCCTTGCCCCTGATCACGATTGTCCTGTGCTTGGTCGTATACCCGGCACTCTATTCGATCCATCTCGCGACGTTGAACAAGTCGATGCAGCACTTTGTCGGCTTCGGCAATTTCGAGTTCCTGTTCCGGCGCAACACATTTTGGATGGTAGTCGAGCAGTCGCTGCTGTTCGCGATCACCGCCGTCATCTTCAAGGCCGTCGTCGGCTTCATCGTCGCCCATTTCGTCCACAACCTGCCGGCGCAAGGTCAGCGCAAATGGCGCGGCATGCTGCTGATCCCGTGGGTCATCCCACCGGCGATGAGCACGCTCGCCTGGCTGTGGCTGTTCGACCCGTCTTACAGCGCGTTCAACTGGGTCTTCGCCCATCTCGGCATCCCGCAGGTTGCCTGGCTCGGCAATCCCTATTGGGCGCGCTTTTGCGTGATCCTCGTCAATGTCTGGGTTGGGTCGCCGTTCTTCATGATCATGTATCTCGCGGCGCTCAAATCGGTGCCCGAACAATTGCACGAGGCCGCGGCGATCGACGGAGCCAATTGGCTTCAGAAGATCTGGTACATCAACCTGCCGATGATGCGCAACATCATCCAGATCACGGCATTGTTCTCGCTGATCGTGACCTTCGCCAATTTTGATATCGTCAAGATCCTCACCAATGGCGGACCGGTCGACCAGACGCACGTCTTCGCCACCTGGGCATTCACCTTGGCGATCTGGGGTAACGACATTCCGCTCGGCGCCTCGGTGTCGCTGTTCATGGCCCCGATCCTCGCAATCGCGGCGTTCTTTATCTTGCGCAACGTACGCCGCCGCGGAAACGAGGCGTGACAATGACGACCGCAACCGCAGAACCGACAGCCGGGCAAGTCGGGCGAGCCAGCTACGGCAGCATTTCACGCGGCCGGCGCAGAGCGCTTTTCTGGTCCTATTTCTTTCTGATCCTGTTCGTGGTTTTTTTTCTGACCCCGCCCGTCTACATGTTCATCACTTCGCTCAAATCGAGCGCGGAGATCTCGGCGGCAACCAACCCGTGGTGGGTCTATCATCCCACCCTTTCGAACTACATCGACCTGCTGACCCAGAACCAATTTCTGATATTCTTCCGCAACTCGGCGATTGTGTCGGTCTGCGTGGTATCGATCACGATGGTGGTCAGCATTTTCGCCGCGTTTGCTTTGGCTCGAATGCGGTTCTGGGGTTCGGCGACTTTGGCGACCGGCGTGTTTTTGACCTATCTGATACCGGAATCGCTGCTGTTCATTCCCTTGTTCAAAACCTTCGCCTATATCCATGACAAGACTGGGATCGAGTTGATCAATCACTGGTGGGTGCTGATCATTCTCTATCCGACTTTGACGGTGCCCTTCGCGACTTGGCTCATGATTGGCTATTTCTCCAGCATTCCGAAGGAGTTGGACGAGGCGGCGCTGATCGACGGCGCCGGCTATATGCAGATGCTGACGCGCATCTTTATTCCGGTGGCGATCCCCGGGATCATCGCCGCGATGATCTTCACCTTTACGGTCTCGTGGGCGAATTTCCTTTATCCCCTCGCCTTTACGACGTCGGCCGACCAGCTCGTTCTGCCGGTCGGGATCGTGACAACGCTGATCCGCGGCGATGTCTATGCCTGGGGCCAGATCATGACCGGCGCATTGCTTGGGGCGGCGCCACCGTTGATCATCTATGCGTTTCTGATGGACTATTACATCTCCGGCCTGACGGCCGGCGCCACGAAAGGGTAGAAGATGGCGCAAGTCGCGCTTCGCAACATCGTCAAGACATTCGACCGCACTCCTGCCGTCCAGGGGATCGATCTCGACATCTCCGACCGCGAGTTCATCGTGCTGGTCGGGCCCTCCGGCTGCGGCAAAAGCACGACGTTGCGCATGATCGCGGGGCTCGAGGAAGCGACCTCGGGCGAGATTTATATCGGCGATCAGCTGGTCAATGATGTGCCGCCAAAGGACCGGGACATCGCGATGGTGTTCCAGAACTATGCACTCTACCCGCATATGACGGTGTTCGAGAACATGTCGTTCGGGCTTAGGCTCAAGAAGTTTCCGAAGCCCGAGATAAGAGAGCGCGTCCAGACCGCCGCCCGTATTCTCGACATCACCGACCTTCTCGACCGCCGGCCAAAGCAGCTTTCCGGCGGTCAGCGTCAGCGCGTAGCGATGGGGCGCGCGATCGTTCGTAACCCCAAGGTCTTCCTGTTCGACGAGCCGCTATCGAACCTCGATGCCAAATTGCGCGTCCAGATGCGCACCGAGATCAAAAAGATCCATCAGAAGGTGACGACGACAACCGTATACGTCACGCACGATCAGATCGAGGCGATGACCTTGGCTGACCGCGTCGTCATCATGAACGGGGGGCGGATCGACCAGATCGGGACGCCGCACGAGGTTTATCACAAGCCAAGAACGCAATTCGTCGCCGGTTTCATCGGCTCGCCGACGATGAATTTTCTGCCCTGCCGGCTCGTCGAGAACGGCGCCGGGCTGACTGTCCGCCTCTCCGACTGGCTCGCTCTCCCGGTGCCGGCTTCGCGGGAGGCACGGTACCGCCCGTGCCTTGGACACGAGCTGATCTTCGGGGTGCGACCCGAGCACATCAGGGAGGGCCGCGGCGACGTGCCTCCCGGCATGGCCGCGTTCGAAGCACGGCTCGACGTGGTCGAGCCGATGGGCATGGAAACGATGGTCTATTTCCTGGTGGACGGGGTCGAGGTTTGCGGTCGGGTCGACCCCGCAGCCGCCGGGACCGTGGGCGAGCCGATGCGGCTGGTTGCCGACCTTAACCAGATGCATCTGATCGATCCGCGGACCGAATTGGTGATCTGAAGCTGATCTCACCTGCGACGGCTCCGCGGCGTCAAATGCGGGCCGCGATGGGGGTTCGTCCTTGACGATTGTCTGCAATTGTGGTATTGTGAAATAAGAAACATGCACCAAAGAAGCCGCGGAGGAAGGATGCTGCGGTTCGGTGCAGAATCAGCGGATTTCAGCGGAAACAGCCAACAATTTGCTGTTCTTTCGTCCGGAGCGATCCCTATTCCCAAGGATTTCTGCGGAAATCTAGGCCTCACTGGCTGATAATTCTCGGCCCGAACAGCAAAAACAGCCAGGATGCCGGGAGACGCAACAGTAAAACTTCGGGAGAATGAGGTGTTGGCCGACAGCACCACGGAATTAACCGTTCGCGACAAGGTCGTCGTCATCACGGGCGCTGCGCGCGGGATCGGGCAGGAATTCGCACGGAGCCTGGCGGCGGCAGGAGCTTTGGTGGTTGCCGCGGACATAAACGACTGCTCTGCGACGCTCGATATCATAAAGAGGGAGAATGGGAAGGCGATCGGCGTCGCGCTCGATGTCAGAAGCGCCGAATCCGCCTCGGAGATGGCGCGCGCGGCGACCCGCGGGTTCGAGCGCGTCGACGCGCTCATCAACAATGCGGCGCTCTATGGCGCGCTGCGCGGCGGACGTTTCGACGCGATTGCCGAAGCGGATTGGGACGCCGCCATGGCGGTCAATGTCAAAGGCATTTGGAATTGCTGCAAGGCGGTAGTGCCGGCGATGCGCCAAGCCGGAGGCGGCAGCATCATCAACCTCGCCTCGCTCGCCGCGACTTACGGCATGCCGTTCGCGCTGCACTATACGACCTCGAAAGCGGCGGTGATCGGATTGACCCGGGGGCTCGCCCGCGAGCTCGGGCGGGACGGCATCCGCGTCAATGCCTTGGCGCCGAGCGCAGTGCTGACCGACGGCACACGGGAGTTCTTTGGCGACAAGGCGGGCCGCGCGCTCGAGGTGATCAAGACCGGCCAGTCGATCCAGCGCAACCTGACTCCGCCCGACCTGGTCGGCGCCGTCATTTGGCTGGTCTCGGATGCCAGCCGCTTCGTCACCGGGCAGACGATCGCCATCGATGGCGGCACGGTGATGCTCTGAACGCCTTGGAAGAGCAACGATGAGGCTCACCGGAAAAGTTGCGCTAGTCAGTGGAGCCGGCGGCGGCATCGGTCGGGCAATCTGTCTTGCCTTCGCCCAAGCCCAAGCCGCCCTCGCCTGCTGCGACATCAATGCGGCCTCGGCGGAAGAAAGCGCGCATGTTGCCCGAAATGCCGGAGGGCGTGCAATCGCCCAGCCCTGCGATGTTTCCGTTCAGGCACAGACCGAAGCCGCGGCGGCAGCGGCGCACCGGGCGTTCGGGCGGGTCGATATCTTGGTGAGCGGCGCCGCTCCGCACGATCCCAGCGGCACCGTACCCGAGACGAGCCTCGCCGATTGGGACCGCGTCCTGGCGGTGAACCTGACCGGCTCGTTCCTGTTGAGCCGCGCAGCGCTGCCCTACATGATCGAGGGCGGTGGCGGCTCGATCATCTTTATCGCCTCACAGCTCGGCCGGGTCGGCAGCGCGGGTCGGGCCGCCTATTGTGCAACCAAAGGCGCGCTGATTCAGCTCGCCAAGGTCATGGCGATCGATCACGCCGGACAAAACATTCGGGTCAACACACTTTCTCCGGGAGGGGTGGAGACGCAGAGAACATTGCAGCGCTACGGCAGCTTTGAGGCGGGTCGGCAGACCCTTGGCCCGAAGCATCTGTTGGGACGCCTCGGCCAGCCGCAAGAGATTGCTGCGGCGGCGCTGTTTCTCGCCAGCGACGCGTCGAGCTTTGTTACCGGCAGCGATCTCCTCGTCGACGGCGGCTATACCGCGGTTTGATCAGCTGGGCCGGCATCACGCCTCGGCGATGTCGACAAGGGCGCCGTCGAGCCCGAAGCAGGCAGCGATCAACCTGCCACCCCGGCCGGCGCCGCCATCGACAGACACGGCAAACTCGCGTTCGACGACACCGCGCCGGTCATGGTCGACCCCCCTGACGATACGCTTGAAATCTGCGAACGGCTCCTTCAGTTCGAGGATGTCCTTACGCCCCCACCAGAAGGCGTCTCGTTGCTCGAAGAGCGGCCGCAACGGATCAATCGCAGCGTGGACGAAGAGGAGTGCGCGATCCTCGCTAAAGGCGGCGTGACGGAGGGCCGCGAAGAGCGCGGTATGACCGGGCATCGCATTCATGGCGCTGCGCAGGGTGCCCGTCCATCGGGTGATTGTGCGGGCGCCGTCGCGGCACGCCGCGAATCCTTGCCGCAGGTCGCCGCCATAGGCCCGAACTGTCTCCCCCATGCCCGCTCGGACCATCCACTGGAGGAGCTCTCCCGGATTGGGCGCAAACTGGAGCTGCAACAACTTTTGCCACATCTCTTCTTGCGTCCCGCGCAAAAAGACGACATCGCAGGCGGCTCCGCCTGGGCGTCCGAGAACGCGGCGTCGGAAGTCGAGGAGTTCGTCGATGATACCCAAGATCGCGCCGCCGGCCCCGACATAATTGCCGAGATAGACGACCCGATCGCCCGCCTGGAACCGTTCGCCGATCGTGTCGTGCAGCTGGACGAGGCGCCACGCCTCTCCCTCGATGACGGCGATCGCCCACACCCGCCGAGCGCCCCGCAGCCGGGCAAATCTTGCGTCCGGTCTCAATGCTTCTGCGCCGCGATCCGGCGCGGACCCCGTCACGCTCGAACGCTTAGGCGGTCAGCAATTGCTCGACCCGCTGGGTTGCGGTGGACTCGTCGATTCGTTCGACGGCGGCAAACTCGCGCACCAACCGGTCGAGAGCCGCCTGATATATCTGCCGTTCGCTGTAGGACTGCTCCGGCTGGCCGGTGTTACGATATAGATCGCGGACCACCTCGGCGATCGAAGCAGGGTCTCCGGAAGCGATCTTCGCCTGGTATTCCTGGGCGCGCCGGCTCCACATCGTCCGTTTGGCACGGGATCGCCCGCGCAATTTGGCAAGCGCAGCGTCCATTTCCTTATGGCTGGACAACCGTCGCAGGCCGGACACCTTGGCTTTGGCGAGCGGGACGCGCAGAGTCATCCGATCCTTGTCGAAATGCACCACAAACACACTCAGGGTGTGACCGGAGATCTCCTGCGTCTCGATTGCGACTATTTTGCCGACCCCGTGGGTCGGATAGACGACGAGATCACCGGCGGCAAAGGGAGGCTTCTCGGAATTCATATCCGTGTCTCACAATCGACCCACTTGGCGCTGCCGGGACGCTTCAGTTGGTCGCTAGACTGGGCGACGGTCACACCCGCGTGTCGATGAGGAGCGCGGTACGCACGGTCAACAGACAACAGCACCACGATGACGATACCATGAAAAGGGGCCTCATGCCAGCCGGTGGGCGCATATCCCCTCCGCAAATCCCGCGGCCGCCCCTCGTCTCAGCAAGGCTGTGTCGCCTTTCAGCGTCCACCGGGGTTTGGGCTGAAGTATTTGTCGTACTTGTCGGTGGCCTCCTTGAAATCGTCGGCATCCTCCGGGAAAGGCTTCTTGCGCGTGATATTCGGCCAGCTCGCCGCGTACTGCCGGTTAAGCTCTAGCCATCGCTCCGCCGGCGGCTCGCTATCGGGAATGATCGCTTCGACCGGGCATTCCGGCTCGCACACCCCGCAATCGATGCACTCGTCAGGGTGGATCACCAGCATGTTCTCCCCCTCGTAGAAGCAGTCGACGGGGCAAACCTCCACGCAATCCATATATTTGCAACGGATGCAGGCTTCAGTGACAACATAGGTCATGGTCTTCAATTCTTCTCCTGAACTTCGAGTGCCTTCGCCTCGGGACGGATCAAGGCGGACGGATCAGGTCGTGTGGTCGATGCCGAGCCGTTTCAGCACACGCCGGCGGGCCTCGCCACGGTCGCGGTCCGGCACGTAGATTAGTCCCCCGACGCGACGCAGCAGACTGTCCTCGTATTCGTCGAGTACCCCATCCGCATAGGCAACTTCCCAAAGCATCTCTATGAGCTCCACCCGCTCCTCGAACGAGAGCCGCTGGTTGACGATCCTGGTGAAGTGGAACAACTCGGCTGATTCGGAAGCCGCTGTCTCGCCGGCCACGAGCAGCTCATCCGCATCGGAGCGAGACAGGCTAAAGCGGCGTTCCAGCAACCGCGAGATGACGCCGCGCTCCGTTTCGTCAAACCGGTCATCGCTATTCGCCGCTTCGATCAGCAGAGCCGTCAGAGCGAGCTGCAACGCCTCCTGCCGCCTGCCCGTTTCCGAACTGCCGCTGAGCCACGCCCGGATGCTGTCAATCATCGTCTTGCCTAACACGTGGGTCGCGTCGGGACAACCCTATGCGGTTTGGGGTCATCCCCCGAACAATTTCTTAGGTTCAATGGCGCATATGGAAATCAACCGCCGCATCAACCGTTGTCGGCGAATTAGTCGAAAACGCAAGCGGATGCGATCGTGGTAAAACGCGGCGACATTATCATTCTTCATTTCGCCGGTCAGATGCCGCTGGCCGGCATTGCCTGGCAGGCCATGCATTACCTGGTCGGACTCGAACGGCTCGGATACCGATGCTGGTATGTCGAGGATGGCGGCGCCAACCCCTTCGACCCTCGTGCAAACAGCGTCGTCATGGCGTGTGACTACAATGTTCGGTGTCTAAAGCAGGCGATGGAGGAACACGGGTTCGGTCGGCGCTGGTCCTATTGGGACGCAATTCACGATGTGCATTACGGGTTGTCGCGGAGCCAGGTGCGCGCCCTTTATCGACGAGCAGATGCCATTATAAATCTGTGCGGCGCGACGCGATTGCGGGATGAGCATCTCGCCTGCCCAGTCCGGATCATGATCGATACGGACCCCGTGTACGAGCAACTCAAATACGCGACCGCCGACCGGGAGTCGCGCGCCTATTTGGATGCGCATACTCATTTTTTCACCTACGGCGAGAATCTGGGCTCAGAAGACTGCCCGGTGCCGTTGTGCGGGGTTCCATGGCGCCCGACCCGCCCGCCCGTGAACGTCGACCTGTGGCCCGAATCGCACGATGCGCCGTGCTGCTTCACGACCATCGCCACCTGGGAGAACCAGGGCAAGAATATCGAGTACGGCGGCTTGAGCTATGTTTGGTCGAAGCACGTGAACTTTCTTCGATTTCTCGATCTGCCAAGGCACCGGCCGGACAGTTGTTTTCGCATAGCGATGCTGCCGCCGGATGAGGGGGTACGCGCCGCTGTCGCTGCTGGCGGCTGGGGTCTCGTCGATCCACGCTCGATTTCGGCCGACATGCGGTCCTACCGCAACTTCATCGCCCGTTCGCGCGGCGAGCTCACCGTGGCGAAGGATATTTATGTTCGGCCCAACAGCGGATGGTTCAGCGATCGCAGCGCCTGCTATCTCGCAGCTGGCCGGCCGGTGATCACCATGCGCACGGGCTTCAGCAAATTTTACCCGGTCGGGGTCGGCTTGTTTGAATACTCCAACCATGAGGAAGCACTTGCCGGCATCGATGCAGTTGCCGCGGACTATTCCAGCAACAGTCGGGCGGCGCGCGAATTGGCCAGGGAATATTTTGCGCCCGATCGCGTTCTTGGCGCACTAGTGGCGGATTGCGGGTTGTGAGCCGATCACCCTTAGCCTTGACAGCTAGGGGTAGCTGACGTTCAGATGCTTTGCGTGAGGGAGGCGTAGCCAGGGTGTGGCGAGCTCGGCTAAGAATGCTTCTTCGAACGCCAAGGGCGGGTCTGATAAAGCATTTATTAATTCCGTTTTGGATCAACGTCGACAGCGACCTCGCGCCGAGTAACCAGAGCATGGGCGTTTTGACAGCCGGGCTCGCTGCCAAGCTCGTCGCCGCGACGCGTTTTGCCGACAAAGCGCCGCGGTTCCATCAGTTCAATGCGGAATCGTGGTGGAACCAGCTGTCGCTTGGTATCGTGTTGGTCGGCATCGCCCTTGTATTGTCCACCTTCCGCGACTACGGCGTCACCTGGGACGAGGATGTCCATAATTGGTACGGGAATTTCGTCCTCGACTATTATTTGTCCCTTTTCAACGACAAGACTGCGTTGCACTGGGGAGACCTCTATAACTACGGCGCCGTGTTCGACATGTTGGCGGCGGCGCTGAACCGTGTCTCCCCGATCGGCGTCTACGAAACCCGGCATCTGCTGAACGGCCTGACGGGAATTCTCGGGCTGATCGGATGCTGGAGGCTCGGCGCCGCAGTGGCCGGCCCCCGCGCCGGCTGTATTGCATCTCTGCTGCTGATTTCGACTCCGAATTATTACGGGCAGATGTTCAATAACCCAAAGGACATACCCTTTGCAGTCGGCATCGTGTGGAGCACCTATTACATGATCCGAATCGTGCCGACACTGCCGCGGCCTCCCTTTGGGACACTGGCCAAACTCGGTGCGACGATCGGAATGACGATGGGAGTGAGGATCGGCGGCCTGTTGCTGATGTGCTATTTGAGCCTCCTCCTGGCTCTGGACGGGACTTGGCGCGCCGCTGTCACTAACCGGTCCCGCGTGCTGGCCGGCACCGCTTGGGTCAGTTTCTGGCGAGTTCTCCTCCCGGTAGTAGTCGTTGCTTATCCGGTCATGTTGTTGTTCTGGCCGTGGGCGCAGACCGACCCAATCAAGAATCCGTTGCGTGCCCTTGCCTTTTTTTCACATCAGTCTTTTCCGTTTTACACGTTGTTCGATGGCCAATTTGTGCCGGCGAGCGACCTACCGTGGGCTTATCTTCCGACATATATCGCGCTCGCGCTGCCGGAGCTCGTTCTCGTCCTGCTGTTTTGTATTCCGGTTGCAGCGGCGCTCGCGCTTTGGCGCGGTAATTTCCGCTTGAGCCGAGAGCAGGCGCTCGCGAGCTTCGTCCTTGGCACCGGGATCGTCTTCCCGGTCGCGTATGCCATAGTCATCAAGGCCGTATTGTTCGATGGCATGCGCCATTTCATCTTTATCCTGCCACTGGTCGCCGTTGCGGCGGCAGTCGCCGCAGATAGGGCGATCAATTGGGTGTCGCGGTTCCCGTATCGATGGCCGGTCGGGAGCGTGCTCGCTCTTTATGGGTGCGCGCATTTTGCGATTATGGCCATGCTGCACCCTGATCAATATGTTTACTACAATGCCTTCGTCGGTGGGGTCGAGGGCGCCCAACACAAGTTCAAGCTCGATTATTGGGCCAACTCCTATGCCGAGGCGGTGCAGGGGCTCGAAGACGATTTGCGCGTTGAGTATGGTGCAGATTTCGAAGAGCGCGAGTTTACGGTCGCTGTTTGTGGGCCGCCGATCTCGGCCGGCTATTATTTCCCTCCGAATTTTCGGTTTGTTCGCGACCGCGCCCAGGCAGATTTTTTTATCGCCTTTACCAAGGACAACTGCGAACGATCACTGCCCGGCCGGCCGATCTATCGGGTCGAGAGGATGGGTGCGCTCCTGTCTCTGGTGCTTGATCGGCGCGAACTTGTCACGGAGCGACGGGCCGCGAAACAGGCTTCAGCGGCGTCCCCTTTGAGGCCGAGCTCCGGATCGCCGCAGTCGTCGGATTTGCACCCTTTGCCGTAGAATAGATCCCGCGTGAAACCTTCCGAATACGACAAGCTCGACCGGGCCGAAGACCGCATGTGGTGGTTTGCCGCGATGCACGCGAACCTGCTCCTGGCGGCGCAGCGATCAACGCTCGATGAACTCGATCTCCCCATCCTGGATGCCGGTTGCGGGACCGGGGGGTTTCTCTCGTGTTTGGCGGTGAAATGTTGCAGGACACCGGTATTTGGACTGGATCTCGACCTTCAGGCCTGTACGCGTGCGGCTACCAAGAGCGCTCGGCCAGTATGTGTAGGTTCGGTGAACGACCTGCCATTTGCCAACGACGCTCTCGCGGCTATCTTCAGCGCTGACGTCTTGTGCCACGAAGGCGTCGACGATCATGGTGCCCTGCGGCAATTCCATCGCTGTCTGTCCCAAAACGGTCGGCTGATCCTCAATCTACCGGCCTACCGCTGGATGCTATCGCGGCACGATTTGGCGGTGAGCAACACTCGGCGCTATACGGCGACGGGTCTTCGCCGCTTGCTGAAGGCTGTCGGGTTTCGTCCGGTCTACGTCTCGTACTGGAACGCGGCCCTGTTTCCGTTGATGGTCATCACCCGCAAGCTTTTTCCCGGGGGGCGTGAGGTGGGTAGCGACGTCAAACTGTACCCTCGTTCGGTGGAAATGCTTTGCCGAGCCGCCACGGCGCTCGAAACCGCGCTGCTGCGCCGTGGCGTCGGATTACCCTTCGGCGGCTCAATTCTCGCCATCGCGGTAAAGGGAGGCAGCGGTCGTGACTGAAAAAGAGCAGACGATTCCGAAAACCACCGCGTCCGGTCTGGCGCTCTCGATCGTAATCCCGGTCTATAATGCGGCCGGCAGTATCGCCGAGCTGGTTCGCGCGCTGGATGAGCTCACGATCGAGGGCGGACATGAGATCATACTCGTCAACGATGGCAGTTCCGACGACAGCCTCAATGTATGCTGCGCTCTCGTCGACGGCGCCAGTGTGCCCATTACATTGATCAAACTCGCACGAAACTATGGAGAGCACAACGCCGTTATGGCTGGGCTGCGCCATGCGAGCGGGGCGCATGTAATTACAATGGACGACGACCTGCAGAACCCTCCGGAGGAGGTCGAGCGACTGCTCGCCTTTGCTAAAGGTAGCGGAAAGGAGGTTATCTATACCTTTTACGATGACAAGCAGCACCCGATCTGGCGGAATTTCGGGAGCCGCTTTACCAACCGGGTCGCCGATTTCGTGCTCGAAAAACCGAGGGGCCTCTATCTCTCCAGCTTCCGCTGCATGAGCGCTTTTGTCGTTCGCGAGATCACCCGCTATGAGGGGCCCTTCCCCTACGTCGATGGGCTGATCCTACAGGTGACCCACGATATCGATCGGCTGATGGTGCGGCATCTGCCGCGCGCGGCGGGGCGCAGCAATTATACCTTGCGCCGGCTCCTGCGGCTGTGGGCGAGCATGTTCATCAATTTTTCTGTGATGCCGCTGCGGGTAAGCACGATAACCGGGTTTGTCCTGAGCGGAATAGGGGCTTTGGCCGGCACGATGGTCATCGCGGAAGCGCTGACTTCCTCCCCGCCGGCCGGCTGGGCTTCCTTGATGGCGGCGGTGCTGCTCCTCTCCGGCGTGCAGCTGGTGATACTCGGCATTGTCGGCGAGTATCTCGGCCGGCTCTATTTGACCGCGAATGGAAAGCCTCAATCGGTGATCAGGGAGGTGCGGCGCAGCCAATTCTCGCGTGCCGCCGAGGCACGACCGCCGGTTTGGCTACGCGAGAGCGCGGGGAGATGATGTCGGGCTATTACACAAGTCTCGTTGCGGCGATTTTGTTTGGGATTGGCGGACAAATCGCATTAAAATCGGCCGCCGAACAATCGGCGACCATCACTGCTCAATTTCTCAATCCGCTGACGATAATTGGCCTCGCGATCTATATCGTGGCTGCGCTTTGCTACATTCTGGCTCTCAAGAAAATCCCGGTCTCGATCGCCTTTCCTTCGGTGGCGGCGAGCTATGCAGTGGTCGCCGTGCTCGCGCATATATTGTGGAACGAGCCCCTCGGGTGGCCGCAGCTGGCGGGCATCGTATTGATCGGCAGTGGCGTGTTGCTGATTCACCAGCACTGAACTTTCGCTCAGGCGAAAAAACAACGAATCTCCGCGATGACCCGATCTACTGCCTCGTCTGAAATCTGCGGATAAATCGGCAGGCTCAGAATTTCGGGTGCGGCGCGCTCGGTCACGCCGAGACCCGATGGACCGCGGGCGAGACGGCCGCTGTAGGCCGGCTGCTGATGCACCGGGACCGGATAATGAATTCCGCTGCCGATACCGGCAGCCTGCAAAGCCTCCCGCAACGCATCGCGCTCGGCGAGCCGGATCACGTACTGATGAAACACGTGTGTTGCCCCTGGCCGGCGCGCCGGAAATGTCAACGGCAGCCCGGTGAGACCCGTGTCATAACGACCGGCGACTACTTGCCTGCGAGCATTGTCAGCCTCCAAGGACCTGAGCTTGACCCCGAGGATCGCAGCCTGGACCGGGTCGAGTCGCGAATTGATGCCGGTACGCGCACTGACATATCGCTCGCGCCAGCCGTATTCCCGAATTTCGCGCAGCGCCGCCGCGAGCGCGGGATCGTTCGTAACGACCATGCCGCCGTCGCCGAGCGCGCCCAGGTTTTTTGTCGGATAAAAGCTGAAGCAGGCAATATCGCCAAACGATCCCACCGCCCTGCCGCGATAGCGTGCGCCGTGGCTCTGCGCGCAATCCTCTATCAGCCGCAAGCCAGATCTCCGGGCGATCTCGGTAAGGGCAGACAACTCGGCCGGCTGACCATAAATGTGCACCGGCAGGATCGCCGCCGGCCGGCCGGCCGGCGGCGACTGCAAGACACGCAGGAGCTCGCGTGGATCCATCGTGTAGGTTCCCGGCTCCACGTCGACCAGCACTGACGTTGCGCCGGCCCGCTCGATCGCCGCAACGGTCGCAACCGCAGTGTGGGACACGCTGAAGACGAGGTCCCCCGATCCGATCCCGCATGCGCGCAATGCGATCTCGATCGCGTCCGTCCCGCTGGCGACGCCGATCGCGTGCGCAACGCCGACGAAATCCGCAAATGCGGCCTCGAAAACCTCGACTTCTCTGCCGAGAATATAGACGCCGCTATCGAGAACACGCGCGATGGCAGCGTCGATCGCGGTCCGTTGAGCGAGGTAGCAAGCTCGGGGGTCGGTCTGTGGGATCGCGGGGGCCGGTCGGTTGGTGGTCATCGGATCTTAGATGTAGCTCGCCAGATGGCTGCGGTAGTACTCGATGGAATGGCGCAGACCTCGGGCGACGCCGACGCGGGGGCGCCAGCCGGACAAAGTCCGAAAATGTTGATCGTCGATCAGGAAATCTCCGACGTCGATGCGCTTGCGCTCCGGCGGAAACTCCCGAACGTGGTATTTCCCGCCGCCATTCGCTTCGATCATCGCTTCTGCCAGCGCCGTCAAGCTCACCGGGCCGTCGCCGCCCACATTAAGCGCCAACCCCTCGGCCTCCGTTACGAGCGCGGCGGAGAGGAATGCGTCGGCAGCGTCATCGACATACAGAAGGTCCCGGCGCTGCTCGCCGCCCCATACCTCGAACGGCTCGCCTTCGATGACCCGGCGCAGCCAAATACCGAGGAAGGTCTGGCGGGCATCCTTGATGCGCATTCCGGGACCGTAGACATTAGTCAGCCGAAGGGAGCGAGTCTTGATGCCGTAGACATCGCAATACAATAGGTGATAAGCCTCGCCCGCCATCTTGTTGACCCCGTTCACGTCGACCGGGCGCAGCGGGTGGCGTTCGTCGACCGGGAGATATTCGGGCCGGCCATAGATCTGCCGCGTCCCGGCATGCACGACCGCGATCCCGGGATTGACCGCCCGGCACGCTTCCAAGAGCTGCAGCTGCGCCGTGCAGTTGATCGCGAGGTCGTCTTCCGGCGACGACATCGAATCGAGATGACTGGTTTGCGCCGCTAGGTTGAAGAGAAAATCCTGCCCGGCGAGCAGATGCGGTAGCGCGTACGCGCCGCGGATATCGGCGATATTGACCGTCACCCGATCGCGTATGTCGGCGATATTGGCGAGATTGCCGCCATAATCTGGGATCATGCTATCGACAAGCAGTACCTCCGCCCCAACCGAGACGAGACGTCGAGCGATTGCGGAGCCGATCAAGCCCAGTCCGCCGGTAATCATCGCCCGGGCGCCGGCATAGGCATCGAGGTGCGAATGAGTGCTCCGAGCCACTCTCCCTCGCTCGGACGTCAATGATCCCACGTCTAGCGCATCCCTTAGCAGCCCAGCTCGACGCCGCATCTCCCAGAGAGCGACGATAACGCGGCCGGCTTGTCGGCTATTCCGAACGCCCCAATCAATTCCGATCCACCCGTTTTTGTTAAGGGTGTCTACAAAATATCATTCTGCGGTTCATCCTCGCCCATCAGCAGCGGTTGCCAAATCGGGCTGAGGCGAGCCGGAGCGTCAACTTCCTCGTACAATAGCCTGGCTTCGGCGGCAGGTCCGCGGCGCGCGCCTAGCCCGAGCACGCGAACGGTGCGGCATAAAACGCCCTGCGTCACCGCGATATTGTCGCCAACGCGAACTATATGATTGGCCTTTTTCAGGGTGACTTGGTTGACCCTAACCGACCCCGTAATGCAGAGGCTTGCGGCGCGCGAGCGGCTTTTGACCAAACGCGCGAACCACAGCCACTGATCGAGTTGCCGCCGCGAGACCTCGGCAGAGGCGCCATCATCCTTCACGCGAGCTTTAGCTCCCGGAGCTTGGCGAAAGGATGACCGTCGCCCGGCTGCTGGCCTCGGCGGCTGCTCTTGGTTGTTTCACGCCGGCGCTGCGGCCGCACGACAAATGTCTTTCCGCCGACATCGATTACGGTACGGTAGCCGAGCCCCGCCAATAGCCCGCGCAAAGCTCGGAGTTCTACACCCCCGATAGCCGCAAGTTCCGCGCCAGCGGGGAAGGGGCCCTGGCGTGCAAGGCGACGCGCCGCGGCAGCAAGCCGCTCCAATCGATCCGGGCGCAGCGCAATCCCCTCCAATACACGAAAGCCGATAGCCGCATAGAATGAGGGGGGCAGACCCGGATCGAGTTCGACCGGCTTGGCAAGACGACGTGCCGACTGCAGTCTCGGCACCGGTCGGCCATGCCGTACCCCCCAAAGCAGCGCCCGAAAGCGCATCGTTTCGGAGCGCAAAAGCGTCTCGAAATAGACGCTTTCGGTGCCGAAGCGGACCCCAAGCCGGCTCAGCGCCTTTCTCTCCGCTGGTTCAAGCGCGGCGACTTGGCCGGCAACCTCGGTCGCCGGCAGGCACCCGAGCGCGTCGACGAGCTGATAGACAAGCCCCCGGCCAACACCACCCAACGGCAATACTTGCGCGGCGAATAGCGGGGCCAGCCGGCGCTCGATATCGTCGCGTAAAAACTCCTGAAGGCGTCGTCGCACTCTCTCGCGCGCCCCCCCCTCAAGAAAGTCGCCGGCAAGCGGCTCCGCCTTCGGCGCCAGCAGCTTTTCTCCACCCACCATTCGGCCGACCACTGCCCCCCGCCAACGCAGCTCCCCGTCGGCGCCGATTGCGAAGGCTTCGTCGGCATCCGTGGCAAGAAGCCGGGTGCGGGCGGCGATCTCGCCGCGGAGAACACGGCTGGCGGCGGCGATCAGCATTCGCATCTCGACACCATCGACCGAATCGGGAATAAAGCGTAAACCCTCGATGCGGCCGACATAAGCGCCCTCGACGAGAACCTCACCCGCCTTGGATACGGCGGCGATAAGCTCGCTTTCGGAAGCCAACTGGCGGACCAAGAATGCTGATCGCCTGTCGACAAAGCGCTGAGTGATGCTTTCGTGCAACGCGTCCGAAAGCCGATCCTCGATGCCGCGGGCGCGCTCCTGCCACTCCGCTGAATCCGCGACCCAGTCGGCGCGATGGGTGATGTAGGTCCAGGTGCGGATGTGCGCGATGCGGGCCATTAAAGTGTCGATGTCACCATCGACACGGTCGAGGCTCGCCATCTGCCCGGCAACCCAGGCGATCGGAAGCCGCTGCTCGGGGCCTGCGAGGTGACGGAAACAATGCGCAAGCAGCCGAGTATGGCTCTCGCTCATGATCTTACGGAAATCGGGGATTTGGCAGATCTCCCAAAGCAGCCGAACCGCACCTGGATTAGTGGCCAGTTCGCTGATCTCCGGGCTCCGCGCGAGCGCTTGCAAGGCGCGGTGGTCGTCCGCTTCGCGGGCCTGGACGAGACCAGGTACTGAGGGCCGCTCGTCGAGGCTCTTCAACAACGCCGCGATCGATCCGAATTTCAGCCGGTTGCTGCGCCAGTTCAGACGAGTCAGAGGCTCGAAGCTATGCGTTTCGATCGCTTCGACGATTTCCGGGTCGAGCGTAGCCTGCTCGGCGGTAGTGCCGAAGGTGCCGTCACTCATGTGCCGTCCGGCGCGGCCGGCGATCTGAGCAATCTCGGCCGCGGTCAGCCGGCGCGGACCGCGCCCGTCGAATTTGCCGATCCGCGCGAAGGCGACATGGTCGAGATCCATGTTGAGTCCCATGCCGATCGCATCGGTCGCGACGAGATAATCGACCTCCCCGGCTTGGAACATCCCGACCTGGGCGTTGCGGGCGCGGGGGCTCAGTGCCCCGAGAACTATCGCGGTGCCGCCCCGCTGCCGGCGGATCAGCTCGGCGAGAGAGAACACGTCCGCGATGGCGAAGGCGACGACCGCGCTGCGCGGCGGCAACCGCGTCACCTTTTTGTAACCCGTATAGGACAGTGTCGAGAAGCGTGGTCGGCTCACATACTCGACCTCGGGAACCAGCCGCCGCATCAGCGGCTTTATCGTGGCGGCACCGAGGAACATCGTTTCTTGCATCCCTCGGGCATGCAAGAGCCGCGTGGTAAAGACATGGCCGCGCTCGGGGTCGGCGCACAGCTGAATTTCATCCACCGCCAGAAAATCGACCTGGCGATCGAGCGGCATCGATTCGACGGTGCAGACAAAGTACGACGGGTTCGTCGGTAGTATCTTCTCTTCACCGGTGATCAGCGCAACCGAACTGGCGCCCCTCAGCTTGACGATCCGATCGTAGTTCTCACGGGCGAGCAGCCGCAGCGGGAACCCGATCATACCGCTGCGATGGCCGAGCATTCGCTCGATGGCGAGATGGGTCTTTCCGGTATTAGTCGGCCCAAGGACCGCGACGAGCCGCGGAGCGGGGCGGAACATGGCCATGCTTTAGAGGTATCGGGTGAAACCGCCGCCAGGGCAAGGGAAAACCGAGCAAAATCGGCGGTGCTATGCTGCGGACGAGGGTCCGACTAACCTTCCGCGGGCTCCGATTAACCGGCGGTTAGGGAGACTTTGCTCTACTCTGCATACCACGACAGAATTTTGCGGCGGAGTGAGAGCTTTCCCGGGAGACGATGGGATGCTGCTAGAGAGCTACTGTTCCCGGTTAGGGAGCTTGGTGGAACACAGGTACTCCAGCCTAGCCCTCCTGGAGGCGAAACGGCGGGCAGAAAAGGCCGCCTCTGTTGCTCATGAGGCGATGTTAAAGGCGAAGGCAGCCGACCGCGCCAAAAGCAACTTCCTCGCTAATATGGCCCATGAGCTGCGCACCCCACTTAACGCGATTATCGGCTTTTCGGAAGTCATCAAGCTCGATCAAATCCGGATGCGGGAGAACTACCCAGAATATGCCGGATATATTCATGATGCAGGCACAATCCTACTTGATATTATCAATGGAATTCTCGATCTCGCACGGATTGCAGCGGGTCGCGTCCTGCTTCAGGAAGAGCTTATTCCGCTTGGCGGGCTAGTTCAATCCTCGATCAATACTATAAGACCAGTTGCCGAACGGAAACTCATCGAAATCGATTCCAACATCCAAAAGCCCTCGACGATGATTTGCGTCGATGCCACTAAATTCAAACAAGTGACGCTAAATCTGTTGTCCAATTCCGTTAAATTCACGGACCCGCGAGGTCGTATTCAGGTCGATTCAGTGTTCCATACCAGCGGAGATCTGGTGCTCTCGATCAGAGATACGGGGATCGGCATCCCCGCCGAGCAAATCGAAAGGATTTTCCAGCCCTTCGAGCAAGTCGCAGATGACCTGACCCGTGAGCACGAGGGTACCGGTTTGGGATTGCCAATCGCGAAGGCCTTGATCGAACTACATGGTGGCGAACTCGTTCTGAGCAGCCAACCCGGTGCGGGGACAACCGCGAGACTTCGGCTGCCCGGCGACCGAGTGCGAGGTGCTGCAGCCTCTGCCACCGCGCAAATACCGACTGCTCTTCCACCTGAACGAGGACAAGGCCATCCCCGATACCAACCTTAGCAAGGTTGCAAACATGGACAGCGGCACTCCGGCCCTATGTGATGCGCTGCATTTAGGGCGCGTCATTGCGGTGTCGGCCTGTCAAGCGATCGCATTACTCGGAAAGTCGCATGCTCCAGCTTCAGGTAGCGATCTGCCCCTCGAGATGGGTACCTTGGTCAAGATGCGGACGCGCGTCTCGATCGCTTACGGCATGGTGACTGGCCTCAGGGTACCGCTGCCGAGCTTGGAGGTTTCAGATAAGGATCTGAGGCTCGTCGAGCTCGAGCTTGTCGGCGAGATTCGAGACACCGACGCTGTCGCCGATTTTCAGCGCGGACTCTCTGCGTATCCGGCGCTGGACGAACCGGTCTATCTCGCCTCGGTACAAGACATCGCCCAGGTTTATGCCCGCCCCAAGGTGGTTACGACCCCGGTCGGCACAATTCACCAGAACGGCGCGGTGCCGGCCTATATCCTGATCGATGAGCTGTTCGGCAAGCATTTCGGCATTGTCGGTACCACTGGATCGGGCAAATCTTGTGGGCTTGCAACCATCCTCAGGGCCGTCATCGATCAAAGCCCGAATGCTCATGTCCTATTGCTGGATCCCCATAATGAATACGCCCGAGCCTTTGCCGATCGTGCTATAGTACTCAGCCCAGGAGATGGCTTGTATTTACCGTACTGGCTATTCAATTTTGAAGAATTAACAGAAATCGTGCTCGGGCCGGATCGCAACACTGAGCAGATTAAAGTACTTGGAGAAGCAATACTCGCTTCCAAGCATTCTTATTTGACCAAGGCCGGTCTGGACAAATTCGCAACTGTGGACACGCCGGCTCCCTATCGTATGTCGGACGTGCTTCGTGCACTAGAGACGGCGATGGGCAGTCTCAACCGACCCGACGGCATTCCCTCCTATCAAACCGTCAAGGCACGGATCCTCGCCCTCCAGAATGATGCTCGCTATGGCTTCGTGTTTGGCAGTCGGTTGACGTTGCGTGACGAACTCACTGAAATTCTCGGCCAGCTTTTTCGAATCCCGGTAGTCGGCCAGCCGGTTACCATTCTCGATTTGTCCGGGATCCCGTCGGAGGTGGTCAATGTGGTCGTCTCCGTGCTCTGTCGCCTCACCTTTGATTTCGCACTCTGGAACGAAACCCCGGTTCCGCTAACGATCGTTTGCGAAGAGGCCCACCGTTATGCCTCGCGTGATAAGCAGTTGGGTTTCGAGGCGGCGAAGCGCGCGCTGTTTCGGATCGCAAAGGAGGGCCGGAAATACGGGGTGTCGTTATGCGTGGTCACTCAGCGGCCGTCTGATCTGGCCCCCGGCCTGCTCTCGGAGTGCAACACCATCTTCGCCTTCCGGATGACCGCTCAGGAGGATCAGGAGATCGTCCGACGCGCTCTCCCCGAGGCCTCGCATGGGTTGATGAACTTCCTGCCCGCTCTGCGCAACGGGGAGGCGATCGCGGTCGGTGAGGGCGTCTCGATGCCGATGCGAATATGTTTCACGCCTCCGCACGACGAGTGCCGGCCGAAGAGCGCCACCGCACGCTTCGCGAGTGGATGGTCGAACGAGGTGGATGGCTCGGTTGTGGAGCACACGGTCGAGCGTTGGCGGCGCGGAATGCGATAGCCAGCCCTGTTCTGACGGTCTTGCACAGCAAAGAATTTCGCCACATATCCTCGGCGCGTTCCCGCCAACTTTTCGACGGCAGCGATGACCCAGGAAACAAAAAGCTTCCAGGCAGAAGTCAGCCGCCTACTCGACATAGTCGCGCATTCGCTTTACAGCGAGAAGGAGATCTTCCTGCGCGAGCTGATCTCGAACGCGTCGGATGCTTGCGACCGGCTGCGTTACGCCGCGCTGACCGAGCCGGCTCTGGCCGAAGGCGATACCGAATACCGCGTCGCGCTCGCCCCCGATAAACCCGCCCGCACCCTAACGATTGCCGATAATGGCATCGGCATGAACCGGGAGGAGCTGATCGACAATCTCGGCACGATCGCCCGCTCCGGCACCGCCGCTTTTGTGAACCAGCTCTCGGGCGACGCGCGCAAGGACATGAGTCTGATCGGGCAGTTCGGGGTGGGCTTCTATTCGGCTTTCATGGTCGCCGAGCAAGTCGAGGTCTTGACCCGCAAGGCCGGTGAAAACCAGGGCTGGCGCTGGATGTCCGACGGCAAGGGCGAGTTCACGGTCGAACCGCTGTCGAAGGCCGCGCGCGGGGCCAAGATTGTCGTTCATTTGCGCGAGGGGGAAGACGAGTATCTCGACCCGGCAACGCTGCGCCGCATCGTCAAGACCTATTCGGACCATATCGGGTTGCCGATCATCCTGAAGGATGGCGCAAAGGAAGAAACGATCAACACCGCCTCCGCCCTGTGGACCCGTCCTCGGTCGGAAATCACCGCCGAGCAGTATAAGGAGTTTTACCACCACGTCGGCCACAGCTTCGACGACCCGTGGCTGACTTTGCACAACAAGGCGGAGGGCGTTCTCGAATACACGAACCTTCTGTTCGTACCGTCGACCAAACCGTTCGATTTGTTCGATCCGGAGCGCAAAAGCCGGATCAAGCTCTATGTCAGACGGGTGTTCATCACCGACGAGGCGACCGATCTCTTGCCGGCCTACCTGCGGTTCCTGCGCGGGATCGTCGATAGTGAGGACCTGCCGCTCAACATCAGCCGCGAGATGCTGCAATCCAACCCGATGGTGGCGAGAATTCGGCAGCAGCTAACGAGACGGGTATTGAGTGAGCTCGCGAAAAAGGCCGGCGAGGCGGCCGACGAATACGCCAAATTCTGGGATAACTTTGGAGCCGTGCTCAAGGAAGGTCTGTATGAGGACCGCGATCATCGCGAGGAGTTAATGGGACTTGCTCGGTTTCGCTCGACGACCCGTGACCATCTCGTTTCACTCGACGATTACATCGACGCGCTGAAACCGGGGCAGGACGCTATCTACACAATTCACGGCGATAATCTCGACGTAATCAAAATGAGCCCGCAGCTCGAGGGTTTTCGGGCGCGCGGAGTCGAAGTCCTGCTGATGACGGACCCGATCGACGAGTTCTGGGTCCCGACAATTGGTCGCTACAAGGAGAAGCCGTTCAAATCGGCGACCCGCGGCGGCGTGGATCTCGACAAGATACCGCTATCCGAAGCCCCCGAGGAGAAGGGTCCGGAGCTCCCAGCGAAGCTTGCCAGCCTGATTGCGATTTTCAAACTGGCGCTCGGCGACTCGGTGAAGGATGTACGCAGTTCCGAGCGTCTGACTGACAGCGCCGTCTGCCTCGTCGCCGACGAGGGCGATATGGACATGCACCTAGAACGGCTATTGAAGCAGCATCGTCAGCTCGACAGCGCCTCCCGACGCATCCTGGAGGTCAACCCGCGGAACAAGCTGATCGAGCGGCTGGCTGCGAGCGTTGGCGAACCTGGCGCATCCGACCAGCTGTCGGAATTTGCTTGGCTGCTTCTCGACCAGGCGCGGATCGTCGAAGGCGAGCAGCTCCCGGATCCCCCCGCTTTCGCCCGCCGCCTCGCCATACTGCTCGAGCGGGGTTTGCCGCAAACGGCATAACCGGGGTGCTGCCCGGATGAGGGCCAGCGTGGTTCATCCGGAACGGGGTAGAGATGAGATTCACTATTCGGGAAACGGTGGGGCCTTCCTTCAGGAACCGAGACCTGGAAGGCTTAGAGCGTGTTGCCGATAGCCGATCATCGCGATTATCTCGGTCAAGCCGGTGTCACCCAGTGTCTTAACCCCCTCGTTGAAAGTCGGATCCGAGAGGCGCCGCGTCTTGAATAGCTCGGCGCAGACGCGAGAAACGAGCGCTTCGTCTTTCTGGTCGAAGCTCGGCGTCTCGTCACAACGGATCGCCTCGATCGCCGCAGCACGTACACCAGCCTTCTCGGCCAACAGCGCATGCGCGTACCACCCATACTGCACGCGCCAGAACTGAGCGGTGGTGATAATCGCAAGTTCCGAAATTCGGTCCGGCAGCGAGGTTCCCCAGCGCAAATGCTCACCGAGATTTGCCGCGTGCTCACAGATTTCGGGCGCGGATCAATATTTGGAACGGCCCGCCGAACCGGCCACGGCGTCCTGAGACAATCAAATCGTGAACGCGATGCTGGGCAGGTGTCTCTCCGCGGGCGTAATATCGCGAAACCGGACCATTTTCCCTCATACCGGCCGAAAATGATGCATTTCGCCGCGCCCGAGAGCGGGCTGAAAGCAAATCTACCGTCAAGGGCTGGAGGGAGCGACTGTCTTGAAGGTCAAGGGTCGCAGTGATGGCTGAAGTGTCGGCCGCGTCGATCGCCGGTTCAAGGCGAGCGCTGTCGCGGTCCCGAGTTTTGCCGAGCCGCTGTTTTTCGGCGTTGATCATGACCACCAGCTGGCGCCGCCGCGCCATCAATTCGGCGAGCCGCACCGCGAGATCATCGGGCAATGGCCGGGGCGTGGGCCGCACGGCTTGAGCAAAATGGGCGATCACCGCCGCCTCGATCGCGTCGGTCTTGGCCAATCGGCCAATGGCGCCGGCGAACTTGCGCACCTGACGCGGATTGACAATGGCGACCGGCAGCCCGGCTTCGGCGAGCGCGGCAGCGACCACGCCTTCGTAACCGCCGCTCGCCTCGATCACAATCAGACAGGGCGACAGTGGCTGCAAGCGCGCGACCAACGCGCCCAGACCCTCGCGGTCCGTCGCGCAGCCAAACGCCGCGCCATCCGGTCTGACATGCACCTCGACCCGCGCCTTCGATACATCAATGCCGACAAAGCAATCGGCCGTGGTTTCGCCATCCATCACCCAGCCTCCTCGATGCGGGCTCGTGCCCAAACGACTGTTCGGGTTCATGGAATGCCGGCCGGCGCCACACGCTCCCTCGCGGCCTCGAAGACCACGACACATTCGGGCTACCGGCCGGGCTCGGTCAGCCAGCGTAGCTCAACAAACCAAGCAATGCCGAGATAGGAGGACAGCGCCTTCGTACCCAGCAACCGCGCCACCACTCCATTCGGGCTATCCGGTCTTGCACCGAGGTTACAGCGAATTAATTCGCCTGAAAGCCGCCTGTCACCCGGCACACCCAATTGTCGAGCGATCTGCTCTCGCTGGTTGCAGTTCGCGGCCCGCCGGGCATCCCCGCACGACAGGAGGACCAATTGGTGGAAGTCAGAGAAGACAACGGGCGCCGGCCTTGGCTGCGCAAGGGCCGCGCCGCGGCGCTCGGTTTCGGACTGGGCGCAACACTCGCGCTCTCACCCTTCGTATGGGCCGAAAACCCGGTGGGTACAAACAACACGCTCCCGGTTGGAAACGCCGCGGCAGAGACGATGACTTCTCCGATCGCGCTGATGCAACATGAGAGCTTCGCGCCGCTGGTCAAAAAGGTCTCTCCGGCGGTGGTGAACATCTCGGTTACCCAGAGCGGGGGTTCCGACACAATGGCGGAAGAACCTGAACAGGGAGCATCACCCGACTTTCCCAATTCGCCATTCGACGAGTTCCTGCGCCGCTTTTTCGATCAGCAAAACCCAAACGGCCAGCGGCACCTCTTTCCGCAAATGCCAGGAGGACAGGCCCACCGGATCGCGCTTGGTTCCGGGTTCATCATCGATCCTTCCGGCTACGTAGTGACCAACAGCCACGTGGTCGGCGACGCCAGCAAGGTCGAAGTCACTTTGCAGGATGACAGCAAATACCCGGCGAAAATCATTGGCCGCGATCCCAAGACCGATATCGCGCTGCTAAAGATCAAAGCGGACAAGCCGCTGCCCTATGTGACGTTCGGCGACAGCAGCACGGCTCAGGTCGGCGACTGGGTCATGGCGGTCGGCAATCCCTTTGGGCTCGGCGGAACCGTGACCACCGGGATCATTTCGGCGCGGGGACGGGATATCCATTCCGGCCCGTTCGACGATTTCCTGCAGATCGATGCGCCGATAAACCGCGGGAATTCAGGAGGTCCGACGTTCAATCTGGACGGCCAGGTGATCGGCATCAATACCGCGATCTATTCGCCCAACGGCGGCAGCGTCGGGATCGGCTTCGCCGTGCCGTCCAGTATAGCAAAGACCGTGGTTGCGCAACTGGAGGAGCATGGCAAGGTGAGCCGCGGCTGGCTCGGCGTGCAAATCCAGGAAGTGACGCCGGCGATAGCCTCGAGCCTGGGATTGCAGGGCGAGCACGGAGCGCTTGTTGCTGTCGTCACTCCGGACAGCCCCGGCGCAAAGGCCGGCCTCAAGCAAGGCGACGTGATCCTAAGCTTCAATGGCAGCGAAGTGAGCCGCCTTCACGATCTGCCGCGGCTGGTGGCCGAGACCGCACCTGAGACTGGTGCGAAAATGAAGGTCTGGCGCGACGGCAAGACGGTGGAGCTGCAGGCGACGTTGGGTGAACTCCCCAATAACGAGCAAGTGGCCTCGGCGACAAATGGGCAGGAGCAGGACGAGTTCAGCTCGCGCGGACGCGCTGGGGATGCATCTCGCACCGCTAAACAGCCAGCTCCGGCGGGAGCTGCATGTTGGTAAAGACGTGCAGGGAGTAGTGATCGCCCGGGTCGACCCCGGCAGCGCCGCCGCCGAGGTCGGGTTGAGCGAGGGGGACGTCGTGGTTGCGATCGACCAGCAGCCGGTCAAAACCCCACAGGAGGCAGCAGCGAAATTGAAGGAAGCCGCTGCCTCACCAAAAAAGAGCGCTCTCCTCCTGCTCAATCGTCGTGGGGTGACGCAATATGTCGGCGTGAACCTGAGCGCAAATCAGGGCTAAACCGTTACGCCCTCGCCCTTGCTACTCCTCCTCTGAACGGATTCGCTCCAGAGGAGGGGGCGGGGCGATAATCTACAGTCGACCGAGCGCGGTCGACGGTTCAGCGCGGACGCCAACTAGGAGCCGAGTACCCGGTTGGGTCCCGTGCCGATAATGGCACGCGAGCCTCGAGACGCTCTAGTTCGATACGTGTGCGGGCACCCGCACGCAGCAAGCGATCCGTCGCCTCTCTGAGGCCGGCGCGGCTCTCCATCGTATCGTCGGCTAACGCGGCATCGAACGCTGCGAGGAACGCCGAGATGTCGCCATTGACTCGTTCGCGCAAGGCTCGATCGATGAATGTGCCGCCATCTCTTTCTTTGTGGGACGCGGCCGAGCGGGCCTCTCCGCCGTTATTGGCCGCTGCATTGGAAGCGGGGTGATGCCGGGCGGGGTGCTGGGTCGACCCTTGTTGCTGGTCTCCCATCGGCCGAACCGCCGAAGCGCCGGGCATATCAGCGACGTGCCCATCATGGTGCGGGGTTTCTAGGGGTTGCGCATTGTTGTGCGACAGCGAGAGGTGAAGAGTGCGGCGGGGCTCGTCAGGTTGGGGCTGCGGATCGGCTGCACGGAGCGCCCCTGGCGTGTTCTCTAAGAGAGCAGCCTCGGCCGGCACTTCGATATCGCGCTTAGCTGGACGTGCCGGAGCTTCCCTCACGGCCATTTCCACTCCTACTTCGGACGCTCCTGCCGTCCTATTCGACGCCGAATCTGGTCCGGCGGACACCGATTCGGGATCCGAGCCATCAATCGGATATGAGGCTTGCGCCACCGGGGGGAGCGCGGCCGCTTCGCCGGTTCCCGGCGCTCCATTTATAAATTCTCTGGTCGCCATATCGTTCGGGTGCTCTTTTACCAGTCGCGGTTCCGACGCTTCGATCCCGCTCTGCTCTGTGCCCTCCACAGTCGCGTCGCGCGCGCGGCTTCGGCCCAAGATATAGCTGATGGCTGGTGGCGAGCAGTCATAGGTCCGAGCTATGCTCGCCAGAGTTTCACCGTCTTCATATCTCTTGATGATCGATGGCCAGTCCTGTTGGGGTATTTTCCCTCTTTTACTTGATCTCTCCATGTCGCGGACCTTTTGCTATAGCTCTTGTTGGATATTGTTGGTTAGAAACTCGCGAATCTTCGGCAGCGGCGTCAAATCGACACTGTTGATCACCACGCGCTATAAATCGACGGCCAGAGTGACGACCGCAACTGAGCGGCGCCCGCTCAGACCTCACGGGAGCACCGAAACCCGAGCGCTTGATTCAGAACCTTTACATTATCGCTTGTGCAGTGAACGGGGAAGAGCAATTCTTGGTTCCGGAGCGCTTCTTACAGCGACCCGTATCGCACATGAGCGTCGTGGCGGTCTGATCAGATTCGGACGATCTTGCCAGGGTTCAGAATACCGTTGGGATCGAGCGCCATTTTTATCGTACGCATGACGCTGACCGCTTCGCCATGCTCGGCGATCAGGAAGTCCATTTTACCATAGCCGACCCCATGTTCACCCGTACTGGTCCCCTCCATCGCAAGGGCGCGATTGACCATGCGCTCGTTGAGCCGGTTGGCTTCGGCCAACTCCTCCGGGCGATTCGGGTCGAGCATAAAAACGAGGTGAAAATTGCCATCCCCGACATGCCCCACCAAGGCATAGGGAATAGGCGATTGCGCCAGGTCTCGCTTGGTCTCGCCAATGCATTCTGCGAGCCGTGAGATCGGCACGCAGACGTCGGTCGCAAGGCCCTTGGACCCGGGGCGAAGCGCCAATGCCGCGTAATAAGCGTCATGCCGCGCCTGCCACAGCTTGGAACGTTGCTCGGGTGTGGTCGCCCACCGGAAATCATCGCCGCCATACTCGCCGGCGATTGCCTTTACCGTCTCCGCCTGTTCCGCCACTCCGCTCGGCGTGCCGTGGAATTCGAAGAAGAGCGTGGGAGCCACCTGATGATCGAGCTTCGAATATTTATTGATTGCGGCCATTTGAATTTCATCGAGCAGCTCGATCCGTGCAACGGGCACGCCGCTCTGAATCGTCAAAATCACGGTGTTGACCGCGCCTTCGATATTCGGAAACGCGCAAACCGCGGCCGAAATAGCTTCGGGAATTCCGTAGAGCCGAACCGTCAGCTCGGTGATGATCCCGAGCGTGCCCTCTGATCCAACGAATAGGCGGGTCAAATCATAGCCGGCTGCCGATTTGCGTGCCCGCCGCGCGGTCCGAATGACCCTGCCATCGGCGAGCACCACCGTCATCGCGAGTACATTCTCGCGCATCGTTCCATATCGGACCGCATTGGTTCCCGAGGCGCGCGTCGCGGCCATCCCGCCGAGCGAAGCATCGGCACCGGGGTCAATCGGAAAAAAGAGGCCGGTATCGCGTAGATGCTCGTTCAGCTGCTTGCGCGTGACACCTGCTTCGACAGTGGCGTCGAGATCTTGCGCGTTGACGCGCAAGATACGGTTCATCTCAGACATGTCGATGCTTATGCCGCCGGCCAGTGCGGCTACGTGCCCCTCGAGGGAGGTCCCTGCGCCGAACGCAATGACCGGCGTCTTATATTCGGCGCAGAGCTTGACGATTGCCGATACTTCATCGGTGCTGTGGGCAAATGCGACGGCATCAGGGGCATGCGGCGTATGGTAGGATTCGTCTTTGCCGTGGTGCGCGCAGACCGCTGCCGAAGTGGAAAGCCGAGCACCGAGCAGCTCGCGTAATGAGGCGAGCAGCGATCCATCTAGCGGGGAATGGCGAAGGGCGGCGGATACAGTCATGCCGGCAACCGATCTCGGTCAGCTGGTTTCGTTGTCGCTCAATTACTCCCGAGGGGGCTACCGCCGCAACGAGCATCATCGGGCTGCTCACGGCGCGAAAATACGGTGCCGACCTCGGCACCGCCGCGGACTAGTGATTTCGCGGATGCTTGGTTCGTGATCATTCTCGGAACGTGCGATAGGGCAACGGCGGCCATTTGTTTCCTTCCTCCCCAACCGGTCGCACCGCTCATTGAGCAAGTTCCGGGGAAGCACTAAGTTTCCAGGGATTCACAAGGCGCGAGGCTCGGAGGTCGTGATGGCGCTGGCGGCGGTCACCCTCGACGACAAGTACGCGCTGGAGAGGGGACGGGTCTATCTGACCGGCACCCAGGCGCTGGTGCGTTTGCCGATGATGCAGCGCCAGCGCGACGCCGCGGCCGGTCTCAACACGGCCTGTTTCATCTCCGGCTATCGCGGTTCGCCTTTGGGTGGGCTCGACCAGGGCCTGTGGGGCGCCCGGCGGTTTCTCGAGCGCAACCACATACGCTTTCAGCCGGCAATCAACGAAGAGCTCGGCGCGACGGCGGTTTGGGGCAGTCAGCAGATCGGCTTATTTCCCGGGGCCAAATATGACGGCGTCTTCGCCCTGTGGTACGGCAAGGGACCCGGGGTCGACCGCAGTGGCGACGCCTTAAAGCACGGCAATGCCGCCGGTTCGGCGCCGCATGGTGGGGTGCTTCTCCTTGCCGGCGACGACCACACCTGCAAATCGTCGACTCTGCCGCATCAGTCCGAATACGCCTTTATGGACGCCTGCATCCCGGTACTAAACCCGTCGGGAGTGCAGGAAATCCTCGACCTCGGCCTCTATGGCTGGGCGATGTCGCGCTACTCCGGGTGTTGGGTAGCCTTTAAGACGATCGCCGAGACTGTCGACAGTTCGGCCTCGGTCGAGATCGGCCCGGAGCGCACCGAAATCGTGCTCCCCGACGATTTCGAGATGCCGCCCGGCGGACTGAATATTCGCTGGCCCGATCAGCCTCTCGATCAGGAATTCCGGCTTCATAAATACAAGCTCTACGCGGCATTGGCTTTCGCGCGCGCCAATCGGCTGGACCGCATCGTCATCGACAGTCCCCGGCCGCGGTTCGGAATCGTCACTACCGGCAAATCCTACCTCGACGTGCGCCAAGCGCTCGACGATCTCGGGATTGACGACGCGCATGCCGCGGAGATCGGCTTCCGCCTGTACAAGGTTGCGATGTCCTGGCCGCTGGAACGCGAGGGCATCCGGCATTTTGCCGAGGGGCTCGAGGAAATCCTCGTCGTCGAGGAAAAACGCGCCGTCATCGAGAATCAGTTCAAGGAGCAACTCTACAATTGGCGTGAAGACGTTCGCCCGCGCGTCATCGGCAAGTTCGACGAAAACCGCAACTGGATATTGCCGTCGAACGGCGAGCTGACACCGGCTCAGATCGCCCGAGTCATAGCCCAGCGCATTGCCCGCTTTCACACTTCGCCGCGGATTGCCGAACGGCTCGCCTTTCTCGAGGCGAAGGAACGGCAGCTGGGCGGCAACATCGTGCCGTTCAGCCGTACGCCGTATTTCTGCTCGGGCTGCCCGCATAATACTTCCACCAAGGTTCCGGAGGGCAGCCGCGCGCTGGCGGGCATAGGCTGCCATTACCTCTCTCAGTTCATGGATCGGTCGACTGCGACTTTTACGCAGATGGGCGGGGAAGGGGCGCCCTGGATCGGCCAAGCGCCGTTCACTGAGACGCAGCATGTGTTCGCCAATCTCGGGGACGGCACTTACACCCATTCAGGTGTGCTGGCGGTACGCGCGGCCGTCGCCGCCAAGGTCAACATCACCTACAAACTGCTGTTCAACGACGCCGTCGCGATGACCGGCGGGCAGCCGATCGACGGCGGTTTGACCGTGCCGGTGCTGACCCGCCAGCTTGCCGCGGAGGGAGTGCGCCGGATCGTCGTCGTGACCGACGAGCCCGACAAATATGCGCCGGGCGTCGATTTCGCACCGGGCGCGGCGGTGCGCCATCGCGACGATCTCGACGCGGTTCAGCGCGAGCTGCGCGAAATCGAGGGCGTGACTGCCATTGTCTACGATCAGACCTGCGCCGCCGAGAAGCGCCGGCGTCGCAAGCGCGGCCGCTTTCCTGACCCGGCCAAGCGGGTCTTTATCAACGATCTGGTCTGCGAGGGTTGCGGTGATTGCTCGAACGCGTCGAACTGCCTGTCGGTGGTTCCGGTCGAGACCGAGTTCGGCCGCAAACGGGAAATCGATCAGTCGAGCTGCAACAAGGATTATTCCTGCGTCAAAGGTTTCTGTCCGAGCTTCGTCACGGTGCACGGCGGTGCGCTGAAGCTAGCGCAAAGCGGGCGATCTCGGCGAGGACGAGCTGGCGCCGTTGCCCGAGCCGCCTCACCCCGATCTCGACGAACCCTACGGCATTCTCGTTACCGGCGTCGGTGGAACCGGCGTCGTCACGATTGGCGCGCTCCTCGGGATGGCCGCCCATCTCGAACGAAAGGGCTGCACGATCCTCGACATGACCGGCCTCGCCCAGAAGGGGGGCGCCGTCTACAGCCATGTGCGGATCGCCCGCAGGCCGGAGGAGATCCATGCAGTGCGCATTGCCGCCGGCGGCGCTCACCTGCTCCTGGGGTGCGATCTTGTGGTCGCGGCGAGCGCCGATGCGTTATCAAAGCTACAGCCCGGCCACAGCCGAGCGATCGTCAACAGCCACGAGACCATCACCGGCGACTTCACACGAAACCCCGATCTCACATTCCCTAGCCGAGAGCTGCAGCGCAGCATTGCCGAGGCGACCGGAGCGGATAATACCGAGTTTATCGACGCCACCCGCGTCGCCACCGGCCTCTTCGGAGATTCGATCGCGAGCAATCTTTTCATGCTCGGCTTTGCCTACCAGCGCGGAGCGGTCCCGTTGTCCGCCGACGCTCTCGAGCGGGCGATCGAATTGAACGGCGGTCGCCGTCGAATTCAACCAACGCGCCTTCCGTTGGGGACGGCGCGCCGCGGTCGATCCAGCCCTTGTCGACGCGCGTGCGACACCGCGCGGCGCGGTGCCGGAGACTCACCGTCTTTCCGAAACCCTCGAACAAGTGATCGATCGCCGCGTGGCGTTCCTGACCGAGTACCAGAATGCCGCCTATGCGGCCCGCTATGCCTCCATTGTCCGGCGTATCCGCGAAGCGGAGGCCGCAATTGCACGGGCGAGACGGCCCTGACGGACGCGGTTGCGCGCGCCATGTTCAAGCTGATGGCGTACAAAGACGAGTACGAGGTAGCCCGCCTATACACGGAGACCGATTTCCTCAACCGGGTCGCCGATCGCTTCGAAGGGCCCTACGAGCTGCACTTCCATCTGGCCCCGCCGCTGCTTGCCGACCGCGATCCCGAGAGCGGGCATCTGCGCAAACGCATCTACGGACCCTGGATGATCTCCGTTTTCCGTATTCTGGCAAAGCTCCGACGACTGCGCGGCACACCGCTCGACATCTTTGGCCGCAGCGAGGAACGGCGAACCGAGCGCCGCCTGATCGGCGAATACGAGGCTGTGCTCGAGGAAATCATCAGCCGTTTGTCCCCCGCCAACCATGCAACGGCAGTCGAGCTCGCCGCATTGCCCCTCGAAATCCGCGGCTTCGGCCATGTCAAACAGGCCAATTTGACCCGGGCGAAAGCAAAAGAAGCCGCGCTCTTGACCCGCTTCCGCTCGCCGTCCCCCGCTCACGCTCTTGCGGCGGAATAATCAGCAGCCGTCTCGCCGCTCACTCAACCCGTTTCCAGCGGGAGCGCGACAAAGCGGGAGTTGCCCTCGCGCTCGACGCGCACCAGTACATTCTTGCGTCCGTTCTTTTTGGCGGCGGCGGCTTTCTGTTGCACCTCCTCGGGGGCTGCTACCGCCTCGTGTCCGACGGCAATCACGAGGTCTCCCGGGCGCAAGGCCTGCGCGGCTGCCGGACTGTTCTGCGGTACCTCCGTAATGACAACCCCCTTCGCCGTTTCGGGCAATGAAAACTGCTTTGCGCAGCTCGGGGGACAGCTTGCTGAGCTTGAGGCCGAGCGCGTCGATGCTCGGCGGCGGCTTCGGTTTTTCCGGTTCCGGCTGAGGGGGCGCCGGGCGGTTCAGGCTCAATGCCGCGATCTTGAGATCGACCTCATGTTCCTTGCCGTCGCGCCACATCGTCAGCTTGACAGGCGTGTCGGGCGGCGTATCGGCGACCAGCCGAGGCAACTGTCGGCTGCGGTCGATCTGCTTGCCGTCATAAGAGAGGATAACGTCTCCGGGCTGCAGCTTTGCTTGCGCCGCCGGGCTTGATGGATCGACTGCCGCGATCATCGCGCCGCGGCCCTTGTCGAGCCCGACCGCTTCGGCAATCTCATCGGTGACAGGCTGGATACGCGCGCCGATCCAGCCCCGCTCTACTTTACCGGTCGCTTTCAGCTGTTCGACGATCGGCCGGGCCAATGCCGAGGGAATGGCAAATCCGATACCGATCGAACCACCGGAAGGCGAAAAGATCGCCGTGTTGATGCCGATCACCTCGCCGGCGAGGTTGAACATTGGGCCGCCGGAATTGCCGCGGTTGATCGAGGCGTCCGTCTGCAAAAAGTCATCGTAAGGCCCGGAATGGATGTCCCGCGCCGTGGCGGAGATGATGCCGGCCGTTACCGTGCCGCCGAGACCAAACGGGTTGCCGATCGCCAGCACCCAGTCGCCAACTTTCGCCTTTGTCGAATCCCCCCAGGTGGCCGCCGGCAATGGTGTTTTCGGCTCAACCTTGAGAAGGGCGAGATCGGTCACCGTGTCCCGCCCGATAACCTCGGCCTGTAATGTCGTATCATCGGCGAACGTCACGGTAATTTGCTCGGCGTTGGCGATCACATGGTTGTTGGTGACGACGATCCCCGACGGATCGATGATGAACCCAGAACCGAGTGATGCAGCCCGCGGCGCAAGAGGATTTGGCCCGCCCGGTGCCCCCTTCTCGCCGAAGAAATCACGAAAGAATTCGTCGAGCGGTGATCCCGGCGGCAGTTGTGCGCTCGGGCGTCCCCTTTGCCGGCGCAGCTGCTGTGGTCGCCTGGGTCGTTGAAATGTTGACGACCACGCCAACCAGCCGCGCCGCGAGCTGCGAGAAAACTTCCGCGAAGGGGGTTTCCGGCGCCTCGGCCCCGCTCGGTAGCGGCGCGCTCAACAGCAGCGTCAGCAACACAGCACGGATGGCGCCCCGGGCGCCGAAAAACGCCAAGACATAACTCCTTTTCTGACGAGCCCCCTTCCACTCGTCCGCGTCTGATGCGCGGGATTTCCGGGACGGGCTGTCGCGGAGGGGATATGCAATCGCCGCCGGCTGCTTGGCAAGACGGAACAGCAAGGTGAGCCATGATGACCCAAACGGCCCCGTTCGGGGCGACCGATATCGACAAGACAATTGGGTAGCGGTCTTCTATGTTCACATCTCTCTAGAGATGTCGCTGCCGGTAGGATTGCGTCGAAAAGCTGCACTCATCGAGAAGACGAGCACGCCTAGATCACCTGCGCCAGCGATCTGCGGCGCGACCTCGTCCTTCACTGAAGCGGTTTGGTATGGAGATGAACGCAAGGCGCCTCCGCAGCGCCAAGATCGTCGCGACACTCGGCCCATCGAGTTCGACGCCTCAGAGAATCCGCGACCTGTTTGAAGCCGGCGTAGACGTATTCCGGCTCAATTTCAGCCACGGGACGCACGAGGATCACCAAGCCCGGTTCGCGGCGATCCGCTCAATCGAAAGCGCGACGGGGCGCCCGATCGGCATTCTTGCTGATTTGCAGGGTCCAAAGCTCCGGCTCGGCACCTTCGCCGAGGGTCGGATCGAGCTCGGGGCCGGCGATTGCTTTCGCCTCGACCTCGACCAACAGCGCGGCGACCAGAGCCGTGCGCCACTGCCGCATCCCGAAATCTTCGATGCGCTGTGCCCGGGGACCGAGCTGCTCGTCGATGACGGCAAGGTTCGGCTTCGCGTTGAAACCTGCGGCGCGGAGTTCGCCGACACTTTGTGCCTGGTCGGGGGAACACTTTCTGACCGAAAGGGGGTGAATGTTCCGAATGCCGTGTTGCCGTTGTCCGCAGTCACTGAAAAGGACCGCGCCGATCTCGCCTTCGCGCTCGAGCAAGGTGCCGATTGGATCGCTTTCTCTTTCGTTCAGCGTCCCGATGATGTGGCCGAGGGGCGAAAGCTGGTAGCCGGGCGTGCCGGCGTCATGGTCAAACTCGAAAAGCCGTCGGCGATCCAGCGCCTGCCCGAGATCATCGAGCTTGCCGATGGTTTGATGGTCGCGCGGGGCGATTTGGGTGTCGAGATGCCGCCGGAGGACGTGCCGAGCGTGCAGAAGGAGATAATCCACGCCTGCCGACTGGCCGGGAAGCCGGTGATCGTGGCGACACAAATGCTGGAATTGATGATTGGTTCGCCGGCGCCGACTCGCGCCGAGGCCTCCGACGTGGCGACCGCCGTGTACGAGGGGGCCGACGCGGTGATGCTGTCGGCGGAAACGGCAGCTGGACGCTACCCCGTCGAGTCGGTCGCGATCATGGACCGCATCGCTTGCCGAGTGCAAAGAGACCCGCTTTATCACTCGATGATGGAGAGCACGCGCATCGAGCACGAGCACACCGCTCCGGACGCGATCAGCGCCGCCGCCTGTCAAGTCGCAGCTCTAGTGGGCGCGGCGGCGATTGTTTCGTATACGACTTCCGGTGCGACTGCCTTGCGCGCCGCTCGCGAACGCCCCGAGGCCCCGATTCTGGTGCTGACCTCGAAACCTCGGAACCGCCCGGCGGCTCGCGGTCTTGTGGGGCGCGCATTGCGTACACACCAGAGATGTCAAAAATTTCGGTGATATGGTGCAGCAAGCCGTGCGAATTGCTCGTCGCGAGAAGATTGCCGAACCCGGTCAACGGGTAGTCATCACAGCAGGCGTGCCGTTCGGCACCCCCGGCGCAACCAACATCCTCAGGATCGCTTGGGTCGACCGCTGATCCCTAGTACGCTGATGAGCGATTAGGCGATCCAATGCCGCTAATCGCTAAGATCGACCGAATCAGTCGCGGAGCTTGATGGATCTCTCAGTCGTCATCCCGGTAAAGGACGAGGCGGCGAATGTGGCGCCGCTCGTTGCCGAGCTTCGCGCAGCGCTCGACGGCTTGTTGGATTATGAGATCCTTTACGTCGATGACGGCAGCGAGGATGGGACCGCCGCCGAAGTCGCGCGGCTTCAAGCCGAGGCGCCGCATTTGCGCTTGCTGCGGCACATGCGTAGCTGTGGGCAGAGCGCCGCCATCCGGAGCGGGGTGAGGGCAGCGCGCGCGGCCTGGATCGCCACGCTCGACGGAGATGGCCAGAACGATCCCGCCGACATCCCGAAATTGTGGCGCATCGGGCTCACCGCTCCGGTGGCGCCGCCGCTGTTGATTGCCGGCTATCGCGAAAGCCGGCAGGACAGCTGGACGAAGCGCTTCGCATCCCAAGTCGCTAACCGGGTACGGCGCCGGATGCTCGGAGACGACACGCCGGATACTGGATGCGGTCTGAAGCTGTTCCCGCGCTCGCTTTTCCTCGACCTGCCGTATTTCGACCATATGCACCGATTTCTTCCGGCCCTCGTATTGCGCGAGGGCGGGATCGTGCGGTCGATCCGGGTCAACCATCGTCCGCGGCGTAGGGGTGTCTCGAAATACGGCGTTTTCGACCGGCTGGGGGTCGGCGTCGTCGATCTTTTTGGTGTGATTTGGCTGAAGCGCCGAGCCGCTCGGCCGCACCTCCTCGACGAGGTGTTGCCCGATTCGAAAACTGCTCCGACCTCTGCCAGCATCTCGGTGGTGCGATGACGCCGAAGATTGGAGGAGCGGCGTCGGCCGTTCCTTTAATCGGCTTACGCCGCGCAACCCGCCTCCTGGTCCTCGGCCTCGTCGCAATTGCTGCGATCGCAGCCTGGCACTGGAGGACGGTTTTCGATCCGATCGCGATCACCACCGCGATCGCCCGCTATCCCGCAGCCCCGTTGGGGTTTTTCAGCCGCCCATATCGCGGCAAGCCTGGCATTCATCCCGCGCACGCTGCTCGCGATTGTCGCCGGGCTGCTCTTCGGCACCGGATGGGGAATCGTCTGGGCCGAATTGGGCAGCGTAGCCGGGGCGGCGGCGGGCTTTCTGCTCGCACGCTACGTCAGTTCGGGGTTGATCGATTTCCAACGAGGCTCGCGCGTGAGGTCGCTGTTGGAGTGGGTCGAGCGGGGCGGTTGGCGTGCCGTGGCATTATTGCGGCTGATCCCGATCATGCCCCATAGCGTTGCCAATTACGGGCTGGGTCTGACCGCCCTGCCGCTCGGCGCCTACGCCTTCGGATCGCTGATCGGCCAATTGCCTATGACGATCGCCTATGTCGAGCTCGGGGCGGCAGGGGAACGGTTGCTGGCTGGCGGTACCGGCTGGATCGAGCCGACATTGATCGGTTTCGCCGCTCTTTCGCTGTCGCTCCTGTTCTCCGCGTATTTCCGTCGGCCTTCCCGATGAAACGCTCCGCAACGCTTTCGGCTCCGGACCGCCCGTGGCCCAGTCGAGGAGTTCGACTGTATGTACGATCGGAACCGGGCAACCGGCGGCGAGCTGGGTGATGCAGCCGATGTTGCCGGTTGCGACCAGATCGGGCTGGGTGGCTACGATGTTGGCCAACTTGCGATCCCGCAGCGCGGCAGCGATCTCCGGCTGCAGGATGTTGTAGGTCCCCGCCGAGCCGCAGCAGAGATGCCCTTCCGGCACTTCTAGAGGCTCGAAACCCGCCATTGCGAGGAGCCTCTTTGGCCCTGCGTGGATCCCCTGTCCGTGCTGCATCGAGCAGGCGGAATGGTAGGCGACACGCCGGTTTCGCGCAGTGACGACGCCGGAATTTGCGCTAAGGCCGAGGGCTTCGACGACCTCGGTGACATCGCGGGCGAGCGCCGCGATGCGCGCCGCCTTCTCCGCGTATGCAGGATCCTCGCGCAGCATAAAGCCGTAATCCTTGACCGTCGTGCCGCAGCCCGAGGCGTTGATCACGACGGCGTCGAGCCCGGACGCCAAGCGCTCGCGCTCCCAAGCATCGATGTTGGCGCGAGCGAGACCGAGAGCGGCGGCTTCCTGCCCGAGATGGTGGACGAGCGCTCCGCAACAGCCGCTGCCTTTTGCCACGACCACTTCGCAGCCATGTCGGGTCAGAAGCCGGATCGTCGCTTCGTTGATTTCGGGTGCCAGAACCCTTTGCGCGCACCCGGGCAATAGCGCGACCCGCATCCGCCGATCGCCTTTCGCGGGAAATACTTGCACCCGGTCCATTGGAGAGGCGGCAGGCACCGAATCAGGGGTAAGTGCAAACAAAGCCGCGAGCCGCTCCGGCAGATACCTTTCCAAAGGCTTGACGGCAGCCGCGCAGCGCAGGGCCAGTCGGAACAGCCGCGGCCGTGATAGGACCGTGCCGAGCAACCTCCTTAGGACCCTCTCTACCCACGGACGACGGTAATTGCGTTCGATCCATCGCCGAGCATGGTCGATCAAGTGCATGTAATGCACGCCCGACGGGCAAGTTGTCATGCAGGCCAAGCAGGAGAGACATCGGTCGATGTGCTTCACCGTATCGGCGGTGACTTTGCCGGTGGCGAGCATGTCCTTGATGAGGTAAATGCGCCCGCGCGGGCTATCGAGCTCATCCCCGAGCAGGACATATGTCGGGCAGGTCGCGGTGCAAAACCCGCAATGGGTGCAGGTCCGCAGCACCTTTTCGGATTGTGCCGTATCGGGATCGGCAAGCTGTTCTGGCGTAAAATCGGTCCGCACCGATTCAACTCCCTTCGACCATGCGCCCGGGATTGAGAATCCGGCGCGGATCGAAGCCCTCCTTGATCCGACCGGCGAGCGCTGCCAGAGGCGGGGGCTGCGGTTCGAACACCGGGACCGAACGGCGCAGCTCGGGCGAACCCTTTATCAAAGTGGCGTGCCCGGTGCCGCGCCCGTCCGCTCCGCGGATCGCGTGCTCGGATCACCGCTGCGCCACCGTCCTCGGCTCCTGCAATCGCCGCCCAAACAAGCCCGCCTGCCCAATCCAGATACCAACTGGTGTCGAGACGACGCGCGATCGCCTCGCCCAGTTCGCCTCCCCGGCTGGGTGCGACAGAGACGCGCCAGATGGCGCGGTCTCCGGATCCGGCGAGCGGCAGGACATCGCGAATCGCTCGCCAGAATGCGATGGACGCTTCGTCGTCGAGCGAGCTGCGCTTCACCATCCGATCCCAATTCGGCCAAGAGCCGCTCGCGGCGGAATATAACTGAAGGCTGGGGACCTTCGAGGCGAAGCGCGGCGACGGCGGTCGACCCAGATAGCGACATCAAGCCGGCTGTCGAGGGGGCCGGTATGTAGACAGCGCCGGAAACCTCATGCGGCGAGGCGAGTGCGCGGCTTAGGATTCGGACCGCGGCCCAGGCATCGAGCCCCCAGAGCATCACGGTCGAGAGAGCTTCCGGTCGAGGCAGCACCTTTACCGTGACTTCCTCGAGCGCGGCGAGCGTCCCGAAGGAACCGGCCATCAGCTTGCAAAGATCATAGCCGGTGACGTTTTTGACGACTTTGCCGCCTGCCTTAAAGACTTCGCCACGTCCGCTGACGCCGCGAAAGCCGAGGAAATGATCGCGTGCAGCGCCCGCTTTGATACGGCGAGGCCCCGAAAGATTGCAGGCTAATGCGCCGCCCAGGGTACGCCGGCCAGCGACAGCTGCTGGCAGGCCAAACAGCGCCCCCAAATCTGGCGGCTCGAAAGCGAGCATCTGCCCGGCCTCGGCAAGCGCGGCGTCGATTTCCTCGATCGGGGTTGCCGCACCGGCGGTCAGGACCAGCTCACTTGGTTGGTAGTCCCGAATTCCTGCAAGACGCGACAAATCCAGCATGCGTGGCAGCTGGAGGGGACGGCCGAGCCCACGCTTTGATCCGCCGGCGACCACTTCGAGCGGCTCTTCGACGGCCAGCGCCTCGCCGATGGCATCGCGCAACTCGTCGAGATCGGCGGGGGCGAAGCGGCTCATTGCCCCCAATTGCTTCAAAAACGCGGCAGATCCGGGAACGGGAGCCGACCGGCATGGACATGAAGACGGCCGAGCTCGGCGCAGCGATGCAGCTGTGGAAACACCTTGCCCGGGTTGAGCAAGCCATCCGGATCGAAAGCGCATTTGAGGCGCTGCTGGTGCGCCAGGTCGCACTCGTCGAACATTGTTCCCATGAGGTCGCGCTTTTCGACGCCGACCCCGTGCTCACCGGTCAGCACTCCACCGACTTCGACGCAGAGCTTGAGGATATCGGCACCAAAGGCCTCGGCACGCTCGATCTCGCCGGGCTTGTTGGCGTCATAGAGAATAAGCGGATGGAGATTGCCGTCGCCGGCATGGAAGACGTTCGCGACCGCGAGCCGGTACTGCTCCGACATTGTCCGCATCCGCGTGAGGACCTCCGCGAGGCGGGCGCGCGGGATCGTGCCGTCCATGCAGTAATAGTCGGGCGAGATCCGCCCGACAGCGGGAAAGGCGGCTTTGCGCCCGGACCAGAAGGCTAACCGCTCGGCCTCGTCACGACTGGTTCGGATCGTAGTGGCGTTATGGTTGCGGGCGATCGCTTCAACCTTGCCGATCAAGATGATCGACCTCCGCAGGCGCGCCGTCCAGCTCGACGATGAGCAATGCCTCGACATCGAGGGGGTAGCCGACCTTGACGAAGGCCTCGGCCGCATGGATCGCCGGCCGATCCATCATCTCCATGCCGGCCGGGATGATCCCGGCGGCGATCACGGCGGCGACGCAATTGGCGGCATCCTCGGTTGTCGGAAAGCCGACCAGCAATGCCCGTGCCGCGGTCGGCTTGGGAAGGATGCGCACGGTGACCTCGGTAACGACCCCGAGCAACCCCTCGGAGCCGGTCATAATGCCGAGCACATCATAATTGTCGGCGTCGAGATGCTTGCCGCCGAGCCGGATGATCTCGCCATTCATCAGCACCATTTCGATGCCGAGGATGTTGTTTGTGGTAAGCCCGTACTTAAGGCAATGCACCCCGCCCGAATTCTCCGCGACATTGCCGCCGATCGTGCAGGCGATCTGGCTCGACGGATCCGGAGCATAATAGAAGCCGGCGTGCTCGACGGCTTTGCTGATCGCCAGGTTGGTGACGCCGGGCTGAACGACGGCGCAACGGTTCTCGTAATCGATTTCGAGAATGCGATTGAACTTGGCCATGCCGAGCAGGACGCCGTCGGCCAACGGCAGTGCGCCGCCGGATAGCGAGGTGCCGGCGCCCCGCGGGACGACTTTGACCCCGATTTCCTTGCAATAGCGCAGCACCGCCGCAACCTGTTCGACGGTCGAGGGCAGCACGACGACCAGCGGGAGCTGGCGGTAGGCGGTCAGCCCGTCGCTCTCATAGACTCGCCGCTCGGCCTCGGAAACGATGACGCCTTCGCCCGGGACAATACGCCGGAGCGCCTCGACGATGTCGGCGCGGCGCTCGATGAGCGCGGCGTCCGGCGTCGGCATTCTCATCAGGGGAACCTCGAAGCTGCGCAGATTCCTGGCTCAGCCCTGGCGCGCCTTGTACCGCGGATTGGCCTTGTTGATGACGTAGACCCGCCCCTTGCGGCGCACGATCCGGCAGCCCTTGTCGCGCTTCTTCAATGTCTTCAGCGAATTGACGATCTTCATATCCGTAGCCCTGGCAAGGCTCGGAACATAGGGAGCAGCCTGGGAGAAGTCAAACCCCGGAAACGGTACGGTACCCCGCTCGTTGCGAGCTCCGTGGCTATGCTGTTAGCCCGCAGCCGCCGCAAAATCTCGGTCGCGGGGGTGCTTGACCGAATCGTTGCGGCCGGAGAGGAAGGATTTGATGTTGCGTGCCGCCTGACGCAGGCGTTGTCGGTTCTCGACCAGGGCGATACGGACGAACCCCTCGCCATATTCGCCAAAGCCGATGCCCGGCGATACCGCCACATTGGCCTGTTCGAGCAATAGCTTGGAGAATGCGAGGCTGCCGATCGCGCGGAAAGCAGGCGGGATCGGCGCCCAGGCGAACATCGTCGCGCCGGGTATCGGTACTTCCCACCCGGCTTGGCGCAGCCCGTCGATGAAGACATCGCGACGCGCGCGGTAACGCTCGCGGATTTCAGTGATACAGTCCTGCGGACCGTTGAGCGCCGCAGTCGCCGCGACCTGAATGGGTGTGAACGCACCGTAGTCGAGGTAAGACTTGACCCGCGTCAACGCGGTGATCAATCGCGCATTGCCAACGGCGAACCCGATACGCCACCCGGCCATCGAATAGGTCTTGCTCAACGAGGAAAACTCGACCGCGACATCCCGGGCCCCCGGCACCTCGAGGATCGAGGGAGGCGGCTTACCGTCGAAATAGATCTCGGCGTAGGCGATGTCGGACAGCACGACGATGTCGTGGCGCCGGCAGAACGCGACGATCTCTTCATAGAAATCGAGGTCGACGGTCTGCGCCGTCGGATTGGCCGGAAAATTGAGAACGATCGCAAGCGGCGCCGGCACGCTGTGCCGCACCGCCTTTTTTAGCTCGCCGAGAAAGTCGAATTCGGGACCCATCGGAACATGGCGTATCGAGGCGCCAGCCATGATGAAGCCGAAGGCGTGGATCGGATAGCAAGGGTTTGGGACAAGGACGATGTCGCCGGGTGCGGTGATCGCCTGCGCCAGATTGGCGAGGCCCTCTTTCGATCCGAGCGTGACGATAACCTCGCGCTCGGGATCGAGTTCGACCCCGAAGCGCCGCGCGTAATAGCCGGCGCAAGCGCGCCGCAGCCCCGCAATGCCGCGCGACATCGAATATCCATGGGTCTTGGGATTCTGGACCGCTTCGACGAGCTTGGCCACGATATGAGAGGGGGTCGGACCGTCGGGATTACCCATGCCGAGATCGATGACGTCCCGCCCGGCGGCTCGCGCCTTGGCCTTCAGCGCATTGACCTCGCTGAAGACGTAAGGGGGTAGGCGCTTGATGCGATAGAAGTCCTCGGGCATGGCATCTCGGCTGCAAATGGACGGTCTTTTTTAAGCCCGCAAGCTGTATTTGGCGAGTGCTATACTGCAGCGCGACGATTTCCTGTGGGAGTAAGCTGTCGAGATCTCGTCAGGTTTGAAGCGAAGGGCCGCGCCACTGACCGAGGAAAGCGGTCTTCACGGACAAAAGCGCAGGTCGTCTCGTTCGTTCTCGTAATCTTCCATCGCCTGATGAAGGACGCTTTCGGATGGTAGAGCGCGCAGAGCTTGTGAGATTTTCTTTAGCGTCGCCTCGTCGTAAGCCACCGGTTTGGGACACTTGCAGGAGGCATCTCGCGTGCCGCTGCAGCCGGTCAACACGAGAACCGCGAAAATTGCCGCAGCGCGGATCCGCGGCTTCAACAATGCCCACATGTCGTGCCGGTATACCACAATCGACAATCCCTGCGCTGTCCTGATCGGCACCGTGGTTGCCTCTCGATTGACATTCCAGTCGTAAGCCCGTCGGGTAATCTCAGAGCTGCGGGTTCTTCCACCAAGTGACGAGATCGGCGACTGTACCCGCGAATTGGCTGCGATCACATGGGCCGATCCCTGCGACCGGCACTGGGTCGGAACCGACGCTCCCGTCGGTGTGCTGCCACAGCGCCCATTTCGACCAGCCAGGTGGACAAACCGGCCGTGAGTTGTAGGCGGGCAACCAGAGCGGGCAGCGCGACAAGACGCTGTTCGGAAGACCGGTGCCTCGTTGGTCGGGCCCATACCGGTTAATATAAATCAACGGCAAGAAGCCGGTCGCCATGTTCAACCGCCCCGCGGCTTCGGCGGCCTGCGCGACTGTCACGGTGCCGCCGATCGCGTTCGGCTCGGTATCGAGCGCCAGCACAGAGCAGCCTTCCGCTACTGATAGGAAGTTCTCTATCTGAAGTTCCGGTGGCGAGCCGTCGAGGAAGTGATAGGCGCCAACCAGCAGCCCGGAAGCAGTTGCTGCCGCAAACCGTTGCGCAAACGCCGCGTCGATCCAGCCCGAACCCTGAGTAGCCTTCAAGATTACCGCGGCGATTCCCGCCGACTTGGCGCGCGCAAAATCGACCGGTGCCTGCCAATGACTGAGGTCGATCACGACATCAGACGCGATCGGCGGGACGTAGGGGGTGGACAACAATGGCAACAATGTCGGTCGTTCGCCGGCAAGGTAGGTAATCATATTGAGAAACCCGGAATTGTTTGGTCGAACTCCGCCATGGCTCAGGTCGCTGGCACAACCCCGTCCTCCAGCCGCAGGGCGACGCGCAGACTGAAGCGACTACGAGATCTGCGACTTGATCGACCGGCGCTCTGCGGCCCTTGCATGGCGACGAGAAATCAGTCAACGGAAATGGGCTATCGGTTGTACGCCGAGGAAGGAGGCGAATTCTGAGCCGACAGCCATTTGTAATAGAGGCGACGCCTTTGGCGGTGTTACCCGAGCCCTGGTTGTCGTCAACGCACCTTATCCTTGTCGGACCCGGCGTCCAGGATATAACGCCGCCGATCGAGAACCTCGCGCGCCTCATCAGAGGCATGTATAGCCGATTGAATGCCGGCGTTATTAGCCCGTACACGAGCGGCATCTTGTTTTATTTCTGTCTTTGATGGCTCTGTCGGGGCTTCCTGTCGGGGCGGAGGAGGCGCGGCCCGGAAAGTAGATTGATTGATTGGAGTTGAGTTGCAACCGAACAGCAAGAAGACGATCGCCAAGCACCACACAGGGATCATCTCGTCTTCGGGCGCTCGACAAGCTGCAGCTGTAGGTTGCTGAGACCCTTTTGGATATCCACGACTGCACCGCGCATCTCGGTTGCGAATTCGCGATCCTCCTGGCGGCGTTCGACGATGGCGTGCTCAGCCACGGTCAGACGAGATTCAAAGCCTGCCATGGCGACCTGGTACTCGGCTCGCATTAAAGCCATATCGCGCTGAAGGCTAACATATCCAGTTATCACCGCACCCGTCAGCGCAATGATTTGCAGGATGTGACCGAGATTTATTTCCGGATTAAAACGGATTCTCGGCGTCTTTGACAGCTCGAGATTTTTCTCCGTGACGGAGTCCGTTTTCATTTGGTGTGATTTTGCCTCGTTCATCTTCGCTTACCGACGATCCTGATTCCGCGAGGCCCGAAGCTCAGCGTTTTGGTTTCACCGCCGACTTGAATGCAGCATTCACCGGTAGCCTCGTCAGCTGTGATGATCTCCCCCGCCACGTCGGTATAGTCGTCGGTACGTACGATTTTCCAACGCCGTTTGTCTTCGGTGCTGTGCCAGGATTCGAGTTTCATTGCATAATTCCCATGATGGTCCATGCGAGATTCGCCAGAGTCGCGTCGGGCGAGGCGGGCGCGATCACTGTCAGCACGTCGCCGGCATTGAAGACTGTCGGTGAGTTCATCGTGAATGTGGCCGCGGCAGTCGAGGAGGGGAAAACCATAGTTCCAACGTTCGCGCCGTTCTTTTGGATGTTGAATGTCGTTGACGCCGTTGCAACTGTCGCAGCGGTGCCATGGCTGCCGGAAAACCCGGCCGGCACCGTTGCCAGGGTAGCGAATACATAGCTTTGGAGTACAAGGTTAGCCGTCGGCCTACCACTGAACGAGCCGCTCACGATAATCGAGGAGACCTGCCCGGTTCCTTTGACGGCGTATGTGTATACAGGAAGGGAGTTCAAGCTCTGTAATCCGCCGCCGACGATGTTCATCGACGCGAATTTCAAATAGATCGTTTGACCAATCAGGGTATTCGGATAAGAGAACCGGCCAATGGATCCGTCGAGCCTCGCGAACAAGGTTCCCGGCGGATGATCGGTTATCGTGCTGCCGTAAGCGCCGCGATAAAGGGTGCTCAGCGCATACTTACTGGCCGCGGTGAGCGTCGCAGTTTGGTAGGCGAGTAGCTCACCACCGACGTAGCAAAGAGTGACGAGATTGGCGGCATCGGTGGTAGAGACCGAGGCAAGCTGACCCTGGCTTTCGGTTAGATCTACTGAGAGAGTGTTGGAGCCATCGGGTGATGAATGCGGCGGCAGATCGGCCGTCAATACCCCTTGAACTGCCAATGAGTTCACAGCCCCGGCTAGGGCAAAGGAGTTGCCATCACTGGAAATCCAAACCTGTGCTCCACCCCAATTGGTGCCGCCAGAAAGCGCAACCCAAATTTCAAGCCCCCCCGTCAGTAGTGCGGCCGGGGGCTCGAAAATAATCGGCGGATTGACATCACCCGGAGGCGAATTCCAATTCGGGACATAGCCGGCGCCCGACTGCTTCGGATACACCACCGCCGTGGAATACCCGCCGAAGAAATCTTCTGCCGTGATCGACAGGGTCCCCTCGTCATCCTCCTCTACTGCGGTAACCCGCACAACCAACGCCGAAGCACCGAGCCGGAGATCAGTGATCTCTATGAGATCCATCGGCTCGAGCAAACAATATTTCCATCCGAGTTTAAAGCTATAGGTGTTGCGAAATAACAATGCTCGCTGCAATAGAAGTTGGGCGACGATCGGGCCGACGCTAAGCGGATCGACGATAGCCCGCGCCTTCAGGGAGCTGTCGCGGCGTATGCCGTAAAGGTCGATTGCCACTTGATCGAAAGCCTCGACAATCGCCGTGTTGTAGTTATTCGATCGGTCGAGACACTCAAGTTGAATCGAATTGGAAGCGTCTGCTGGAGTCGACCTCGTAACATGGATTGGATCATCGCTGAAACCGCCGGTGATCGGCCCTGATCCCGATCGCAGCGCCGGCCCGCCCGGGGTTACCCCGGAATTTGTCCCGACACTCGATTCCTGGACGATGAAATCATCCTCACCGAGACTGTAAAGCGGGGTCGTATCTGGCGCGTAGGTGGCACCATTGCCGGTGACGGGCTGATCGCCATAGGGGATGATCTTCAACAGTCCACCCGACCATACAATGGCACTGTTGGTGATCTTGATGATATCTGCGAGGTGTTGTTGCGCTTCTTGCTGTGTGTCAAGCAGCGGCGACAACACGAGCCCAAGAGCCTGGCAATACGCTGAATAGAGACTGAGGTCACCCAGATTAGCGGCCGGGAAGCCGGCTCCATAACGGGGATTGGTGAGAAAATCGGAGACAATCGCAGCGGGATCTGCGTCCAACCCGTTGGTCCCACTCAGCGACAGTAAGCCTTCCACCTCGAAGGAGAAATTCGGTAGGGTGGCCGTGTTACCCATCGCGAAATTGTTGGCGACGATAGTTGCGGTTCCGGAATAGCCGAGGGCCTTGGCGGCATGGTTTGTTTCCCAATACGGATCCGCTGCCTGTCCGTCGCTTCCGAGATAAACCGCGGCCGGCAACGAGGACAGCGTTCCGACATTCTTGTCCCACCACACCCCGCCGATGCCGGAAATCGGCCCTTGGCACACGCCCATAATAACCGACGCACTGTATTTATATTGCTGTCCGCCGCCTTTACCGCCGCCACCACCTTTGCCTATACCACTTTGTTGCGATGATGGCGCCGCCTTGAAGTCATCGTAGTCGAGCAGATTTGGCGAGACGCGGGTTGTACCGTAGACGAGGGGGATAACCCCACCCTGTTGCGAGGTTTGGAATTGCAGCGAGCCGACCGCCGTTTGCTGCTTGGCATTAGATCCGCCGCCGATAAGGCCACCCATGTTCGATTGTCAGAGTTCGGGGACGGGAAACGGGTCAAAGAATCGGATCGGTCGGCCGCTCAGTGGCGGCTGGTCGGCAGCACAGCAGACAACTCCGGCATCCCACCATGCGTGGATGAGCCTCGGCCATGAGACGACGACAGCGCCGTGAGAGAAGCATCGCCCAAATTTGAACACCGCGACGTCGCCTTCCCGAGGCGGCGGGTTCTGAACCTCTCGCGCGTAATGCATCAGCCCTTCGAGGTATCGCTCGGCGTCGCGATGCAGGTGCCAATCAGGCGGATAGAATGGGACGTCGATGTACGAGATCACCCCCGCATTTCGGTAGACTTCGGCGAGCAGCATCAGACAATCAGTGCCGCCGCCTTTAATCCTGCCCATATGGTGATAAGGTGTCCGCAGCCAGGTTTTAGCCTCGGCGACCACCCGTCGGCGTTGGCTCATACCGCGGTCTCCGGCGTCGGGATGTAGGGAAAGCCCCCGTAATGAATGACGTTATTGAAAACATTCGTGCAGGTCGAAAGTGTGCGGTCGCAACCTGGGAGCAGTTGGAATTGGTCACCCGTCAAGATGGGCGAGAGAAATGCCGGCTTTACATAAACCCAACCGCCAGCGATGTTTGCGACCGTGCGGCTCGATCCAGCATTTGCGCCCGTCACCCCAATTACGCTTCCTTGGATATACAGGTTCGGCGGAGTTGGACTGACGGAGGTCGCGATTTGAGCTTCACTTGAGCCGGTCCCGGCCGAAAATGTTGCCTGCATGCTGGACCGGTTGAACTGGCACATCGCGTCGCCGAAGGTGTGAGTGCAAGATGACTGCCACAGCCGGCGCGGCATCTGGATATTCAGAAGCTCGAGATGCGAGCGGCATTTGAGGTCGATGCCAGTACGGGAACAATCGATATCCGAAATACGGCCGGCGAAGAGGATGACCGTCCCCGTGCTCGTGTCGCCATAGGTCGGCATGAACGCACGTTCGAGCTGCAGGAGCGCGCCGTCGAGCTGCCCCTGCCAGGCCGCCTGCAGAAAAGACCCCCCGCCGATTAGATCTGTCGGCTCGGTATAGATATTGACTTCGAGTTCGTCCACCTGGGTGCCGATAACAATCTTGGTTTTGGAGCGCTCGAATTTAGGGCCCAGAGCAAAGACGTACCCATTCGCGAAGAGTGCAGTCGGCCCCGCCGAATAGCGCAATACCGACCCGCCTACGAGAGTGATCGTATAGAGGTCCGCCATGATGAACTGGTCGGTGCTCGAAAGGAGCGCGATCAGGGCGGGGCTGGCGGTTTTCATGACCGCACCGATATAAAAGTCAGCTTTTTGACCTGCCACAGCCGATACATGAAATTCTCGAAGTCGTATTTATCGTCAATGAACCTACAGCGGAAGTAATAAGTGAAATCAGCGGTGATGAACACCTCGCTACTGGGAGCAGTTTCGAACGTCACCAGCCCGGTGGCCGGGTCAACACTGTAGGTCGATGGATCTTGCGTAATCCCATTGAAGTAGATCGCGCTCAAGACATTCGGCGCGACGATCGGTTCCAAGAAGCCGCCGCCAGGCAGGGTCGCACCCATTGCACGCTGGAGCTGGAAAGAGGGCGTGCTCGCATCCCCGATGCCGATCTGTTGCCCAGCGACCTCCCAGTCGCTGGGGTCTTGAAACAGGAATGTGCCGAACCCTCCCTGGCAGAGCAAAAAGAATCCAAGCAGGGTCCTCAGCTCGTCATAGCCAGCTGCCGGATTGTCGCGCAGGAAGTCGTAGACCAGTGCAAATTGCCACAACGGATAAGGATAGTCGAGCGCCCGCAATTCGCGCCCGGATACCGCACGCTGGATACGGGTCTGAAACGTCGGAGTTTTGGTGACGCTCCAGGCAAGCCCGGGCAACGCCGGAAAAATCAGAGCCATCACGCCGTCCGCAGCATTGAGCCGTTGCGCATCGCCTTGTTAACCGCGCTGACGAGAAGGCTTCCATTGCTCTGGAAAAAGCGCTTAACGTCCTGACTGTCGATTGCCGAAACGTTGACCACCACCGCACCAGCGCCAGCTCCGCCATTAGCGGAGATCATGCTCTGAAGGCCTTGGCTGATATTCGCCGGCAGGATCATTTCGTTCTGGTGCACCATAGCAAGCTGATCAGACGGCACCATCCAGCCACCAGCCGCAGAGGCGATCCCGCCGGCGGCGGCCATTACGGTTGCTTCTCCGGCCGCTGCAGGTCCAGCCGCGGCCGGCCCCATCATCGGCGCGAGGAATGCAAAAATGCCCGAGAACGCCTGCGCTGAAATCAGTCATGATGCTCTTGACCGCATTTGCCGCCTTCACCGCCAGCCCAGCAGCCATTCCCTCGCCCTCGGCCGCAGTGCGGGCCGCAGCGCCGGCCTCGGTCGCGGTCGTCATAGCGAGCTCACTGGCAATCCAGTTGGTCGCCATCTTGACGCCAAGGTTGACGAATTCGGCAAGGATCGATTGCCCAATATTCGCCACCGCCTTCTGCAACGTCGTGGTACCCAATATCATACCGGTAATCGAAGTGTCGAAGGCCCGCTGGATCGGCTGCATTACGCTCTGCCAGGTTCTTTGGCTGGTCTGCGCTGCCTGAAGATCGAGCTTCTCCTTGTCGCTCTGAAACTTCTGGTAAGCGAGCAGCTCCTCTCCCCACAGCTTTTCATCAGCGGCTGCATCGTTTCCGTTGCCGGACGCGGGACTGGCCTGGACAACGCTGGAGGCATCTCCGAGCCCGCTACTCGGCGTCATGCCCGCGCCTGCCGACCCCGCGAGGTCGGCCGCTTTGCTCTGCAACGCACCGATGCCGGTTCCGATTTGGCCGGTAGCGGCGTTAAGCTGTGACTGGGCTTGCTGGGCAATGTCGCCGAGCCCGGCAAGTTGAGTGCGCATCGCATCGGTCGCCGCTTGTACAGAATTCGATGCGGCCTCCATTCCGGATCGGAGACCGTCAATTTGGGCGCTGATAACGACGCTGGTTTCAATATCCGCCATCATAGCCTCTTACTGATAAACGGTCTTCGCCGGCGTTTAGCGGCCGCCTCGATCCTGCGGATGCTGGTTGGGAACTGCCGCGCGAAGGCGCAGTTCGCCAAAATCGAGGACTGCGGGCGAAAGCCCGGCATTGACGTCTCCGGCACCAAACCCAGGCCCCAGCTGAGCGAGCAACGAACTCGAATCCGAACTCGGTGGCTGTCCTCGTCCCATCGACGAAGGCCGCCCTGCGTTTTTATGCTTGCCAACGCCAAGATAGGCCGCGACCAGCAAGTGCAACGGCGGGTGTTGTGCCCAGTAGGACGTCAGCTCTTCGACCTGGAAGAGCGTCATCTCGTCAATTATGGGGTAGCTGTATCCACAAGCGGTCGCGAGGAGACCATAGATTTCTCGCCAAGGGTCTCCGTCCCTGGAACCATGTCCGAAACTGAGCTGGCGCCCGGACTGCCTGCCCCCGGGCTGGTCCCGGGGGCAGATGCTTCCCCCATAGCGGCTCCATCTGCCGCTTCAGGCCGGAGCCGGTCAGGACCGCATTCAGCACGGCACTAGCATTCCCGAGATCAAGCAAATTTTCGACTTTGTCCGGTGTCGTCTCGGGATAATTGCGCTGCAGCGCCGCGGCGACGATGTCGATCAGCACGTTGATTTGCGCCTCGCCCATCGACGCGCCGATTTCGGTCAGTTGCCTTACCTTGGGCATCAACCGGCGGAGCTGGCCGAGGGTAAGCGGCGGCACCATCCAATCCTGGCCGCCCATTGCGACCGCCACACCGGGGATCATCACTCCACCGTACTCAGATAGCCAATCGTTCCCGAGCGTCAGCGAAAGCCATGAAATCGAGTTCGCTAATCGTCCAAGTATCGAGCTTAGTCGGTAATGACAATTTATTTGCGGTGCACGCATTCAGACGGAGCGCGGTGCCGCTGCCGTTGTAGGCAGTGTAAAACGTCGCCTTGAAGGTAGGAGTAATACCCATCGGCTGGTTCGCGAGGGTCAGCCTGTTGCCGCTTGTCGCGACATTGTATGTGTACGAGATCAAAATCGCCGCGCTAGCGTCGGCAGAGGAGAAAATATACGCACCGGTCGCGAAGTTGACAGAGTATTGGCCGGCGGCTGAAGGTGTGGTCACCCGGTTGAAACGCTTGCCGCTTCCGGCGTAGCTGATGCCGAGATCATCATTATAGCTCGCCGCGTTCGCGGGGATGACCGTGTAGGGTGTCGTCGCCGGAACCGTCGCGGCCTCCAACTGCGAGACGGCGAACTGCCCCGTAGCCGCCGTCACTCCGAAAAAAATGTCCGAGTACAGCAAACCGAGGATCTGCGCGAATTTTGCTTTCCCGGTTATCTTCCCCTGGCCACGGGCTATTGCGACGGGGAACTGCAGTTGGCCGTAGAGCTCTTTGTCGCTCCAGTCGAAATCGATCTGTATGTCTTGCAGCACGCCGAATTGTCGTGGGCCGATCCCAGACCCGATTACGTCGGTGCGTTCGCCCCATATCGCACCGGAGCCGAAGCTTAATTGCATGTCATTTACTCCTCTTCAAGAGCCGCTTCAGCCTTTCTTTCGCGGCGTGGGCGATGTTCCAGGCCTGCGTGTCGCGCGCGACCGCCGAGCCCGGGAAATGGTCGGCCCACCAACGTTCAATCAGCTGCTCGATCGAAGGAGGCGCGGCGGCCTGGTTGGTGCTGTAATCTTCCTCGGCCATTGGTCACTCCTTCGACTAAGGGCGCATTGAAGCAAAAAATTGAGGTGAGCGTGCCCAATAAATTTCCGCCTCGATTGGCAGCCGATTTTCAGAAACACAGGATCTCGACGGGCACAATCGCGACGGCCTGATCGCCGAGTACGCCCTCGTCAGTCTGAAGCTTGCCGGCTATATAGGCGTGCTGAACCATTTGAGGCAGCCCAAGGGCCTGGATCCCCGTCGTTGGCGACGGTGCAAGCGCAGCTTCGAGAGCGTCTAGCAACGGATTCAAAATCGCTGCGGGCGCCAGATAGGGGTCGCTTGAATGGGCGTATACGTAGAATTCGGCGTAGAGTGTCCATACGATCGGCGCGCCAAGCTTTTTTATAGCGGCTTGGCCGCCTTTTTCGATCATGAACAACGCCGGCTGCTCCGCCGGAGCAACGTCCGCCCAATGTCGCAGACGCCGATTTGTGCTGGTGAACTGCGCTGCAGTCGCGCCGAGCTCCCATAATGCGGCGTAGATTGTTTCGCGGACTATCATCGGTCGATTTCGAATGCCAGGCCGCGGCGATCCACTGCTGCGATGCCTGCCGATGAAGCGACACCTGTCGCTCCCGATGTTGAGCATGAGGACGCAAAGATTATATGCCGAGGGATCATCATCGCGTTACCGCCTCCCGCAATGCCGCTTCCACCTCATCGCGTATCGCAGGGTCCATATCTTCCAGTGCCGAGCTCAAAAAAGAAGGCTTCGGAACGTCTATCCGGCGACGGTCTGACCGCACACTGATCGCCTTCCTGGGTCTCGGGCGTCCGAACGCCGTTGTGATACGGCGCAGCTTCGCTTTGACGCCAACCGCGCCGTATCCGTGAGTGCGGCCATATTCGCTGTCGCCGGAAACCGTTGCTGCAATCCTGTCGTCGCTCTGATCGAGTTGCAGACTTGTGCTCGATCCGAGCAACCCGGAACGGGCAGCACGGATTTGGCCAGTGAGCTCATCCTCCTGAATCTTGCGCTGAAGTTCGATACCCAGCGTGGTGATCGCGCGAGCAGTCCCGAAGCTGCCAGATCCGGAGTGGCGCGCAGCCAGGCCAGCACTGCGTCGTCGCCGACCAGACGGGCGGTAATCACAGGAGGCCGGATATTATCGTGGCATCAGTGGCGCCTACCGCCGGTGCTTGTTGGAGCGCGGCGATCGGCGAAACCAGACGATATTGTTGCAGCAGTGTCTTGATCGCATCGCTCATATCCTTTTGCGCATACGCTACGGTCTCTGCACCGCCCAAAGATCTCGAGATTTCGCCGAGGCGAGTGCGCTCCCGGTAGCGCAGCGAGACGAACTCGATGCATGCCTGTGCCACTTCGGGCGGAGTCGTCGAATACCCGGCCGTGTACGCGGTAACAACGTTCTGGATCCCGCGCTTGAACCGGTAGCCGCGAACTGAAAGCTGTGTGGAACTGAACCGATAGCCCGCTGCGTTGAACGAGGCCGCCGCAGGAACATCCTGGTCGTCGATCGTCAACGACAGCACAGCCGTGACCGGAAAGCACGCGAATTGCAGCCTCTGGCCTCCCGTTCCATCGCGGATTTCGAGATAATCGGCCGATGCGATCTGGCGATTGAGCCAAGTCTGGATATATTGGCTTGCCGCCGAGACAAGACGGGTAAGCAGCGCGTCGTCGGTTGTCGGTAAGGCGGCCTGCCCGGTTTGCAGCCACGCCTTAACGTCGGCAAGTGCCGTCAGATCCTCGAAGGCCACTGGATCAGCCCTTTTTGGAACGATTGCTCGATGCCGATTTGGCTCGACTCGAGGCCAACATCGTCCCCTCAAATACGGGGACGAAGCCATGCGCGAACAGCTCGGAAGCGGCTTCGGCCGGTACGAGCACGTCTCCATTCGAATTGCCGAGATATTGATGGCCGGCATAGGAACACCCCGCAGCATCGTCGTGGTGCAACGTGAGCGCGCCAGCGGAAATCGCGTTGTCGCCGGTCTTTGCGAATACGAATCCCCCGATTGTCGTCAGGGGGCCGACAGCCTCCAGAGGCACTTGGATCAGACCGTCGTCATCGACCGAATACCGCACTACCCCGTAGTTCGCCTCATCTTGGCCAAAAGCAGCGCGCAGCGGTATCAGGTCCCCGCCGAGCGAGACCCCCGGGTTCGACCCGGGGGCTGCCACAACAGACGCTTTTAAAGAAAGCGTCGAGTTCTCGAGCATTGGCGTCAACCGTTTGCGACGTTGCAGATGACTCCCATCGCAAAGGGAGCATAGACCGCCAATACTTCTTCAGCGTAAACGCCGACCTGGCGCTGGCGAGTAACGATCGGCCAATCGATCTGGTAGTAGTCTTGCCGTGTCTTGATCTCGGCGACGTTCGGCACCTCGTTCGACTGGTATTGAATGGGCAGGTTCTCCGCCCAACCGAGGATCGTTCCAGGTGGCACCTTCGGGTGAATCCGGATCGGGATCCGAAGCCCTCCATTTAAGGCGAAGGGATTATAATAGAACTGAACCACTCCGGACGCGGTCAGTTGATACTCACCGTCGCTGCCGTCGGCGGGACTATCGTAGCGCAGCAACGGACCCGAGGCATTCGACAGCACCATTGCCGTTATGTTCTTCAACTCCTGAGAGTTGACGTAGAGAACCGTCGGTGACACTTGGAAATTGTCCCACATCTTCTGGAACATTGTGTCGATCTCGACGACCGAGCCGCGGCCCGATGCAGTCAGAGATGTGCCGGTTCCCGCCGTCCCGGTCGGCATGACATTAACGTAGGCATTCGACCCCGGTTTCAGCGCTGTCGTCAAAAGTCCGTCATAGGCGTAACTCGGGTTGGCAGAATTGTCGGCAGTGATAGCGCTTTGCGACTGGGTACCCGTGTTGAGCGGCGCAGATATGGCCAGACTGTTGATTGTCGTGATGGCCTGCAACGTCTCGCTGCCGCTGGTGGTCGACACATACCAAGCATACGCAACCGCGCCCTGTACTGGGCTGATCGAGCAGAACAGCGTTTGGCCCAGCGTTACGGCTTGGCTTGCTTCGGCACTAACGTTAGAGGACCCACCAGACAACGTGAAATTCTTGCCGTCAGCTCCGGTCACGATCTTCGAGGTCGCGACCCCACTCAAAACGGTGGAATTCTGGTAGCCTTCGAGGGTCAGCGCGGCGACTTTGACGAAGTACGTCGCAGCCGGAAGCACCGCTCCGGTGCCGGATGCCGACAAGGTCGGAGTAGAAGGCGTACCGAGCGCCAATGAGGCGTTGCCGGCGAGGATCGCCATCTCCTCCTTCAGCATCATTTTCTGCAGAAGGCGGAACGCCATGTTGGCCTGGATGTCTTCGAAGGTCCGGCCCGCGGAGATTGCTTCGAAGGTCGCCGCGTCTTCCTCCCCGATCGTGACAAAAGTCGAGGTTTTGTTAGAGGTCGAATACGACATCTGGCCCGAACGTTGGCCTTCCGGCACCCACCCCATCGAGTTCGAAACCCGAACCGATGATCGCGTTCACTTGCCGCCAATTTGTTGCAGAGCCGACGCCACCACCGACGCGTGGAACGATGTTCCTGAGCGGAGTGACAAATGGATAAAGGTTCTTCGCTGGCGCCTGAAGGTCATAGGCCAATAGGCCGGTCGCAGTCGAAATCGATTTGGCCAATCGAAAATCCGGCTGTGCCAGAGCCCCTTTCATGAGCTCCAGCAATTCTTGAGTGATTGAGTTCATCAAATTCCTCCCAGAGAAGGGGGGCAACAAAAAAGCCCGGCAAGGCACCGGGCTCGGCGACGGCCCTTGGGCCGATGGTGCTGTGTAGGTAACCGTCAACGCCCTGAGCAAGTTGCTCCCGGCGGTTGGCCGACCGCAGACTTCAAGCTTGATCTGCGGCTGAGCCGGCGATCCGAATAGGAGTCGCATAGCTGGCTTTTATCAGTGTCAGCGTCTGTTCCTCCTTGCTCATCTTGGCGAGTGCGGCGGCGATCGCTTCCGGCGACAGCTCCGGGTCGCCGCTTCGAACATTACTTCCGCGGTCCTGCTGCTTCGATATCGAAACGGTGCCCTTGGTCATGGTCAAGGGTGGCAGCGGTGTCAGTGCTATCTCGTCAACTCGCTTTGTCAGCCGCTCGATCATCGGAACAATCTCCCCCAGAACCTTTGCCAGCGCCGCCTGTTCGGCGGGTCGGTCGGGGAGCGCATTCGCTAGTTTTGCCGTGCGCATGTCCGTCTCGGACGCGAGTTGGGTCGGCAGGCGCGGCTCGTCGACGCCTGTCGCGTCGCATCTGGCTCCGGCCGCAACCAGATGACGATGCGACGCTCTGAAAAGCTCCGTCGTTTTCTTTGAATGCCGCGCCCCCAACTTCGTCGTTTTTTCGCAGACACACCCGTCGGTCAACGCCTGGAGGCATACATGAGCCAGATCCATCAGATTCTGGTGGGCAGGCTCCCGTTTGCACAGCACCTTGGTGACGACGGCGAGCATTTTCACAATGTCGACGTCAGGGCTGTCACCCACGGGGCATTCTAGCCAAGCTGGCGAAGGGTCCGCATCTTCCGTTCTTTCTGCGGTCCAGAGCGGGGCAGGCGCGGCGCCAGCTCTCTCCAGATAATCGCGTGCCTGCTCCATGTTCGCCTGCTCATCAACCGATAGCCCTCCAGATTTCAGACATTGTTCGCACGCGAAGTAGGCCGTATCGAGCAGTGCCTGGTCCCCGCGCGAGTTCTTGGCCTTCGCAATGGCGCTGCCAGCGCGCGGCGGCTTATAGGAGCGGTTTTTCCGGAGAAAAGCAGAGACGCGTTCAAGGCCGGACGCCTCGGCCACGTCGGGCATCCCGGGCATTGCCGATGGAAGTGGTGAGCCGTCGGTTTCCGCATCGCCCCGGATTTCACCTATTTCCTCGTTTGCCCAGGAGCTCAGGAAATCACAAAGTTCGGTGATGATCGCCTGCAGCCGCGCCGACTGTGGCGACTGATCGTTCGCGATGGCCGCTTCGAGTTCCAGAGCGCCCCTCAACCAGTCGAGCTCAGCAATCAACCGAGCGATCTGACCCACATCGGTCAGAGGTTTCGTCACAGAAGCCCGGGATGACTTGTCGAGATCTTCGGCGGAAGAGGGGCCTTCGGTTCCGATTTTCCCTTTCCAGGCAGCGATAATTTCCTCACGGACACTTTTCGAGGCGACTATTTCATCATTAACCATGCTCGCCCTTGCGGCGGCGTTCGCACGCCGGTTTTCTGCTGGTCCGGTGCCGCCCTCGAGGCATTTGAGCGCATCCGCTTTGGCCAGATGGCGGTGATCGGGAACGCTACAGGCCCAGATCTGGATTGGAGTGTTGAACGGTTGCGGTCCCGACGGGGCCTGTTCTGTATCGGCGGGTCCGCCTTTCGCGATACCCGGCTCTACGACACCAAGAGGAGCATCCGGCGGCATTGCTGCTTTCCAGCAGTCGAAAATAGCTTCCGGGTTAGCCGGTCGGTCGACCAAAGAAATTTCATTCAAAACGAGACCGGTGATGGTCTTCGGTTTGCCGGCCTCGCGCTGGGTGACGCGCCCGCCAATGGAGAAGCCTCGATAGACCTGATTTCTTACCTTGGCCACCGCGATCGGGTCGACAACATGGGCGACAATGCGGGTGGTGCCGTCCTCGCAAACTTCGGCTTCAAGCGTCGATCCGGCGGCGGAAAGCTGATGCATTTCTCTTAGAGCAGGGAACCGCATGTAGTCTGGGATCGCTGCGCGAATGGCATCTGCCCGCACGATCTCTCCCTGTTCGTCTACAGCCTCGGATGTTGCGATCCCGTATACTCGCACGGTCCCGTCATCCTGAGGCTCGACCTTCTCGATTGCGCCGTAAAGCCGCATAATTGGAAATCCCAGTCAGTGTCGGAGTAGTTTGGTAGCCGCACAGGAACACGGGCTGCCGAGAAGTCAGGACCCCGGCAGCTTGCATTGCACCGTCGAATTGAGCTTCAGCACGCGCCCGTCGCTCAAATTGGCGGTGGCCTCGAGAATGTAATTACCGCCAGCTGCCGAGACCGGCATACCCCCGATTAAGCCGACGGAAAACGCCCCCGTACGCGTCTGCAGCGATCCGTCCATCGGCGAACGCACTTGAATAGCAGTTTGCGGAGAAACCGAGAAAACCCGCGCCTGCGGTGTCGGATCGATCGCTGTCTCGTAGGCGCCCAGCGCGCAGCTCCAGCTCGTCGATACGATCGTTGCCGCACCCACATCCGGTGTGAAATCGAAAGCAAAATAATCGGCTTCACCAATCTCGATCGGGGCGAAAGGCGTTGTAATGCGCATTCCGAAAACCTCAATCACCTCTAATGAGCGGATGAATACTGCCGGGCCCTGCAAGTACGCGGATCCTGCCGGGCGAGCGCAACAGCCGTTCCGGTGCGACGATCAATAGTGACGGAGGGTCTGCCCATTCCAAGCAGAACGGCCCATCCGCCGAAATGCGTGCGCCGCCCGTCAACGATTCTGCAGCAAGGAGCGCCTCACTACCCGGAACCATGAGAAGCTCAAGGTGCAGTTGTACGGTCCTCAAGGTAACAGAGGCAAATTCGACGAAGCCCAGCGTATCGCGGTGTAACACCACAGCGACTTCGAACGGCATGAGCGCGTCATTATAGACGACCAAGGAGCCGGCCCATTGGAGGGGGATCCGTGAGCTGCGAAGAGCAGCACAGGAAGCTTCAATCGGATTTTCTCCATCGCAGCGAATTTCTCGGCGTCCTTCCGTCTGCAGTCCGACATCGCTTGGGACAGATCGGCCAAACTCGATCGCGTCGAAAGCATCTATGCGGCCGACCGTTTGATGCTCGATTGCATTACGAGACTCCGCCAGTATCGTGGCGCTGATTGCGGGCGTATAGGTGATGACAATGACACCGTTCCCGCCAGTGCCGCCCGTCCCCCAGGCAGTACCACTCTGCGGATACCCGCCGCCGCCGCCACCACCGCCATAATTGCCGGCATTGCCGCCGAGCCCGCCAGCCGTCGTGTAGCCGCTGCCGCCGCCTCCACCACCGCCGCTCCCGTGGGTGCCATCCCATTCGCTGCCGGCCGCCCCGTTGCCGCCATTATGCGGCGGGCTGCCACCGGAAAAATATGCACCGCCACCGCCGCCGCCGGTCCCCGCTGTACCATTGCTGGCACCGGTAGCCGGATCTCCGGCACCGCCGCCGCTCCCGCCATTGCCGTTGCCGCCGGTATTGCCGTTCTGACCTTGAATGTAGCTAGCGGCGCTGCCGCCGCCGTTGCCGCCTCCACCGCCGCCGCCGTCGGTCGGGCTAGAGGGGGTCGAGCCATTACCGCCGTTTCCGTGGGGGCCCGCCGCACCCCCGCCGCCAGCTCCCGACCAAGGATTTCCGCCGGGGCTGCCACCACTACCGCCGGTGAATTTGGTGATGCCTATGCCGCCCGATGCCGCGCCACCAGCTCCACCGCCGCCACCATTGTTGCCTCCTACACCATGCTCGGCGGCTACGGATGAAACGTCATAGGTAGCGCCGTTGAACCACGTGTCGCCACCAGAGGCATCGGATGCTCCACCTGACCCAACCTGGATCGTGATGATGCCGTTGAGCGCGCTGAGATTGCTGATCTTAGAATAGCCGCCGCCACCGCCGCCCGAGCCGGCGTCATAGCTGCCGGTCCCGCCGCCGCCGCCGCCGCCAATCGTCTCGATCGTATTGGTGTTCGACCAATCCGCCGGCACCGCCCAGGATGTGCCGGAGATGATATAAATTCGCGTCACGTCAGGACCACAAACCTGTGGAGAAGCCGGTTGCCGCCGCCCAGCCGATGAACTGCAGGCAGGTCAAGGCCAACAGGCTTGGCGTACCGAAAAGGCGTAATGTCGACGCGTTTCTCTCCGCGCACGGCAATAGACCTGGCTGAATTAAAACTGAAGGAGTGTCTCGGGTCGGCTAAATTCCACAGAGCGCGATAACAACGATAGGGCGCTAGCCTCTCGGCGATGCGAAAATGGTGGGCGAGGTGATCATGGCCCAGACGGCCGCGAAAATACTCCGTTGATATAACGGTCGCCGGGCACCGCATGATCATTTGCGACAAGCTGACCCTGCGGATGCGAATCGAGCGCGGGGTCGGCATTACAGACTGCAACCACATTGCCTGATTTGTCGAGGACACAGCAGCGTCCGCTGGGTGGCTTGCAACCCGTCGCTTCAGCAATTGCGGCTCGGCAGGCCGCGTCATCATAGGGACGGGTGAGCGGAAGCAGAAGCACGCTCTCGCCCGGTTCAGCGCGAAGCTGCGCAACCGCCATATCGTCATCGGGGATGACCTTTCGACGAAGAATTTTGCTCTTGGTTGCGTAGAAGACCGCGAGGTGGTTAGCTATCGTCATGGCTAGGTTCACGATTACTTCGTTGCAAGCTGATAAGAGGGAGAATTGCCGAGCTAACCTGGGTGAATTCATTTAATACTTGGTCGGACTGAGTAGTGAGTCGTTAAGTCGTGGTTCCTTGAGTACGCAGGTCGGCCCAGCCTTTGTAGGCCGCGGTGCCGGCCGGTAAGGTCAACCGCAACCATACACCCTGAGCGCCGGAGGTGTTGGGGGCTGCGCCCGAAGGCAGGTTGCCCGGACCAGGCACACTGACGAAGCTGGGTTGCGCGATGAACGAGCCTATGCCCGAAGAAGGCGCAACTTGCCGATTAGCGGCACTGCCGGCGTCGTTCAGAACCGTAGTCAACGCCAAATCCAACAGAGCGCCCGGCGCTAGGCTCGGGGTTTCGCTCGCCACCTCGATCTGTGCTCCGGTCAGTGCGGTGTCACTGTTGTTATTGACCACAAACACTTTTTCGTAGTAGGTGCGCTGCGTACCGGCCGATCCATCTGCTGCTGCGTTTGAGAACATGCGGGTGATGGCTGTGACCGGGTTGGGCGAAATCTCAAAGAGCATTCCTTGGAGAATTTTGTAAGCGGTCGTATCGTCCGGGATCGTGGCCCAATCCCGGCTTACGGCCACCACATCGCTACCGTAACCCGACGTGACGGTGATTTGACGCAACTGGTTCGCACCGGTTCCGCTCCTGATCCAGATAACCTGTCCGGGGGAGACGCTGGCTCCGTCACCCGCCTGCAAATTGAACAAGGCCGGGGTGGTCCCTGTGTGATTGGCGGATCCGCTCTGTGCGGTTCTAACCGTTGCGTCATTGGTTACCGAACCGGTCGGCAACACACAGCTGTGCCCTGCAAGCGCCACGTCGCCAACCGCAGCCATGCCTCCAGGATTGGCGGCGGGACCGTTTGCGGTGGCTCCCGACAAGGCGGCGTAGAGCAGCCGCTCCAGCGGCTGAGAACCGGTTACCCAGCTCTGTCCGTTCAAGCTTAAGGTCTGATTTTGGATTATGCCGGTCAGGTCACGACCGTAGAAGGTAATCTTGGTCGCCGTGTCACTGGCTGAGCTCGATATGACGTCTAGGTTGCCAGCCGGGGCGATATCGTAGAATGCGACACGACGGCTAAAATCAACAGGGCCGCCGTTGATCGCGCCATCCGCCTCAGGCATATTAGCCGAACCATACACGACGATGTCGGAGGGCAGAACACTCATTAAGGGCTCCTAGCGTGCCTATTCATTGTGCTCGAGCAAATAATCTACCGGCGCAGGGTTTGAGAGGTGGCCGCAGTATCGGCCACCAGCGATCAAAATCACTTCACTTACAGTATCCAGGCGGAGCAAAGCATGGGCGTTGACGGTGCCCGCCTTGCTAATATTGGTGCAAGTCGGCAGCTTCCACTGGGAATAGATTTCGACGACGAAATGCGGCAGGCAAACCTACGTATTTGCTAACCGGCTTCAGTCTTCTTGTTGGCATCGCTCAGAAGCACCGGTCCTTGTGCGGTCAAGAACATCGGTTCGTCCCCGCCTGCGACCGGTGCCATTCCCAGAATGTCACGCGCCTCATTGAGTGTATAAATCCCGTCCGTCACATAACTCCCGAGGATCGTTGCCTGATCCTTTGGATCTGTCGGCTGGCTATTCGACCAGGCGAATTCGAGGTCGGCATGGCCCATCCTGGTTTGGATGACGCCGTCGACCAGCCGCTTGACCCACCCGAGCAACGGCGCGAGGCCCTCTTCGAGGGCTGCTTCTTGCGCAGTCTGCGCCGTGGCCCGATTGACCTGCGGGGTAAAGGCGGTGGGCGGCAACGAGAATGCGTAACAGACGATCCGCGCCAGCCACTCGTCGAAATCGTCCTTATATGGCGCCTCCTTGAAGGCCTGGTACTTGGCGCCACTCGGACCCCAGACTAGGCGAGTGCGGTTAGCCGTATTTCCGGCTAGAATCGAGTCGAACCACTCCTGGAATTGGCGGATTTGCTCGGGATTCCACCCGTCCGGTGCGTTAAGCAGACCGGGCGGAACATTACCCTCCGTGAAATGTTGCAGTTGCATCGCTTGGCGGCGCAGACCGATATTCACCGTCGTCACGATCTGCTCTACAGGGCTGAAACCGTACGCCTTGTGCGGTCGCGGATTCCGCGGCAGGTACATCAACTCATCGCTGGTCAGGAGACGCCAAGGTCGCCCGTGAATGATCTGTTCGTAGGCCGGGGCCGGTGGCCGCGGCCGCCGGCCGGTATCATCGAGCAAAACCTTGATTGTCGAACCATCGACGACATCGAGCCCGATGATATTGCCGCCGCGATTCCGGCGTAATTCAAATGACGCAGCGTCGAGCACCAGGACGTCCTCGAGCGCTTCGCGAAGCCAAGTGGCGAAGGGCTGTTCGCCATCGGGACGTCGCCAGAACTCGGTCAGCCGGTCAATCTGAAAGGCGGCGTCTTCGCTGGGCCTTTTATCGTCGCGTGACTTGATCGTCCAATCGAGTTTTTCGATCTGGTCCTTCCGGGTCTCGATCGCAAGTCGGGTGATATCGTGACTTTCGGCCAGCGCCCTCAGCTCATCGAAGCCGATCGCTTCGTAAGAGCGCGGCGTGTAGATAGTATTGTAGCCGACTGGATAATCCCAAAGGCGGACCCGCTCGCGCTCAGGCGGTACCAGCGGATAACCGGGTGAAAAAATTCCCGGGTCTGGCTGGAAGATGTCGCGAAACCGGGTGACGTCGTTCTGACTGCCCCAGCCGCCCCAAGTATATGATGCCAACGAGGTCCGCTTGCCCTCAGGAGCCGGCATCAGAGCGCCTCCATGATGTCCAAAGATGGCAAGTCGAAGGCGCATCTCCGCTCAATCTCAACTCCTCCGGTTGTGAGGCCCCCGATCATTGAAAGCCGACGCATTGGTAGGCGAGGACGTCGCCGGCAGCAAATGTCCCGGTAAGCGCCACAGTGGCAGTCGAGGCGGCTGTCGGACGTACGAGAGTCCCCGTGGTTTCGTCGAAAGCCGAGCAAACCGGAGGGTTCGGCCAAGGCGACACGAATGTGATCGTACAGGTGCCACCATTGGCAGACCCGACGGTAACCCGCCCGGCGCTGTCATTGCCGCCGATCGACGGCGAAGTCCCACAGTCGCTAGATCCCGAGCCGAGCGCCGGGGTTGCGCCTGTCGTAATCTGATGCCCGAACATGCCAAGCGCCGAGGCGCTGCGTGGTGTGATCGACGCGATTCGGAAATTGCTGCCGTCGAATTGCAGCGCTATGAATTCGTAGTTGACAGGCGCGAGTGTCACCGAGTTCCCGGCAGTGCCAGTCGCCCCAGCCGGATATAGGATGTGTCCGCCAGAGGCGCCATTGACCTGAACAGTTATGGTCTTGCCGTTATCGGTCGCAAAGCCCATCGTCCAGCCGGCACTTATTGCAGTCGTCGACGGCAGGATCACGGTTAGGGAGGTGGTCGGGGTGTTGTAACTGGACAATGCGTTGCCGATATCGCTTTGGGCAGCGGCATATGTACTGACCGCCGGAAAGCTCCAACGGTTGATCCCAGGGGCGTTGCCGGTAATCCCCATCAAAGTGGCCGTTGCCGGTGTTGCCTGGATAACCCGGAAATTCCCGCCGTCGAATTGCAGTACGACAAGTTCGTAGTTTGCTCCGGCAAGCGAGGCTGAAGTAGTGGTTGCGCCGCTACCGGGGTAGAGAATGCGCCCGCCGGAGATGGCGTTGGTTTGCACCGCGGCGGTCTTGTTGCCGTCGGTCGCTATCCCGATCGTCCATCCCATCGGCACGGCGGTCGTCGACGGCAACGTTACCGCCAAATAGGAAGCCGGGCTGTTGAGGCTCGATACTACATTGCCATTGTCGGCAACTGTGGCGGAGTAAGAACTGACCGCAGGGAAACTCCAACGGCTGATCCCGGCGGCGCCGACCATGCCGATCGCCTGCGCGGTCGCTGGTGTCGCTTCGAGCACCCGGAAATTGCCGTTGCCGTCGTACTGCAGCACCATGAACTCGTAAGCACCCTGGCTGGTGTTCGCCATCGCCAATGATGTCTGCGATCCGCCGGAACCCGGCCATACGATGTGGCCCCCGGTGGTGTTGTTCACTTGGACCATCAGACCCTTGTTGTTGTCGGTAGCAAAGCCCATAGACCAGCCGTCGGGAAGCCCATTTGTCGGGGGCAGCGTAACGACCAGACCTGCAGCGCTATCGTAGCTCGATAGGATGTTGCCGTTGTCGCTGAGGTCGGCAGCATAGCCGGAACTGGCCGGGAACAGCCAGTTGCTCGGCCAAGGCGGCGGTTCGAAGCCGTTCGCCAAGCGTGTGTTTCGGGTTGACGAGACAATGCGGAAGTTGTTCCCGTCCGACTCCAGCCGAACATATTCATAATTTCCGGCGCCCATCGTGATCGATCCGAGGCTCTTGCCGCCTGAGATGATCGAGCCCGTGGTCGCCGTGATCGTCATGCCCTTGCCGTTGTCGGAAGCAAAGCCCATGCTCCACCCAGCATTTAGGCTGGCAAGAGCAGGCAGGGTCACCGACATTGATGCGCCCGGAGCGTTATAACTCGAGACGCTGAGCCCATCATCGATCGGCTCTGCTACATAAGAACCGGCTACCGGAAACAGCCAATTGTCTCGCGATCCCGTGCCGATCACCGATATTCCCGTCGAGAGCGGTCCGTAATTGACCGTTGCGCCGCCATAGTTGGGATTGATCAGCACATTGCCGTCGCTTGCCGTTGCATTCACTGCAGTGACACAGTCGAAATAAGGCGATACGAAAGTGTTGAGACCGTTGTGACCGAACGTTATCGACAGGCAGGTCGGGGACACTTCGAGATCGAGAGCGAAGAAGGTGTTGCTGAAGTTGTAGCCGTTCTCCAGAACTACTCCGCGGCCTCCGGTGCCCGCCGCCGTACCCGCCCCGGATATCCGGGAAAACTGGACCTGCTCGAACGCGAGGCCGGCCGCGCCGCCGGCCGCCACGCAAACCGCGTAAATGTCACTGTCCAGTAGAGAATTGAACTGGCAGCCTCCTCCCGCCGCTGCAGTGTTGGCATTGTTGACGATCAGGTGATCGAACTTTGCCGAATTGTGTGCATCGGAAAAATCAGTCTTGCCGAGCACCACCACATAGGCCGGAGTGTTGCCGTTGACAAATAGGGTACCCTCTTCTCTAAAATAGAAGCAGCCGATCGGGCTGCTGGTCGTACCGCTGCCGCATTGGATCTGTAGCACCGGACCGGACGCGATCGTTCGACCGTCGATGACGGCGCCGTCCGAGATGAGGCGAAACCCTTGGCCAGCCTGAGTGGCGTAGTCGATGATTATCTGTGATGTGACCTTGTAGGTCCCCGAGGTTAAGCGTACCGGCCAGTTATTCGCGATAGCAGCGGAAATTGTGCTGTTTATTGCGTTCGTATCATCATGATTCCCGTCGGCCATGGCGCCATTGCAACGAACATCGATCCACGGATGTCCGGAGCACGTGACCACGTTACCCTGCAGGGTAGACTGGCCCGTGATGTCGAGTGAGGAGCCGCTGATCGTCTGTGCCAGGGTGGGGAGGGTCACGCCGAGCCCAAAAGCAAACGCCGCAATTTGCAGAAGCATACGGGTCATCTGCCATCCGGCACCTGGCTGTCGGTGAGCCAGGCGGATTTCGGTTCTCTGTCTGGTAGTCACGGACTGTTGCCCCAACAAACATAGGTCAGCCCGAACATGGATGACGGGGAGTGCTCGCCATGTGCTGAAAAACCGGAATTTAGCGATGCGGCGCGCCAGCCCGGTCTCAGCGAGGAATATGGCAGTCGTCGTGGCGAACCAAATTCCGAGAGCGGCGGAAAAGCCCGTCGGTATCGTCATGGCCAAATTCGGCACAGATGCTGATACCGGCAGAGACATCACCATCTCCGAGCCGCAAAGGATTGGCCGGCCGAACTGGCATAGAGGCTGACAGCACCTGCCGGCTTATAACCGGAGGGCGTGATGAACACTGCGCCCGGTGCGATCGGGATCGACCCCCCGCCGGCGCTTGCCGCACCAACATCCGAAACGTAGAGGGTGGCCGAAGAGTTGTTTGCAACGAGAAAGCCGTTGACCGGAACCACACCGGCAAATAGGGGCTGTGCCATGCCTCCGGTCACGACAGTGCCGCTGCCGTCGATCGCTGCGGAGCCAGCAGCATTGATAACCGGAAGAGGGGCCGTCGGGCCGACCGGAGTCGCTACGCCGCCTGCAATTGCAGCCGGCGCATGAACCGGGACGAGGTTGCCCGTAACGTCAGTCTGCGTCGAAATTGATTGGGTCGTAGTATTGGCGTCCTTGACAAGCAGCGTCAATGATCGGCTCCTTCCCGGTAATGATTGGCGAAGCGCCTTTAAGAATCGTGTTTTCCATTCTCAGCCAGTTGACCACTAAGCTGGCGATAAACCTCGTATATCCCTTCTGCGGGCATTGATTCGACCAGGAGATCGGTCAATGCCCAAACAAGCGCGTCAACCCGATCCGGAGAGTAGCCGCCCGAACGGGTCGAGAGGCTGCCATGCGCGTCGGCGGTAAAGGCGCACATCTGATCCTCGAGCTCCGGGAAAACGCCGAGGTGGTGTACCCGGCCTTGCTCGTAGAGCGCCGCAATCGGTTCTGCGCGAGTTACCTTTCCGCGTGAAGCATGCACGGCAGTGAAGGGCGCGTTTGGCTCGATCACTCGCAGCGTGGCCTCGACCATATCGCCGCCATTGTTCACCTCGGCTACGATTCGATCGGCCCGGTGCGCGCGATAGACCGAAACAGCTGTTTTGGCCCATTCGGCCGGCTGGTAGCGACCCGAGGCGTCGGCGAGCACCCAACCTCGTCCGCCGGCATCTTTGCCGGCGACAATAATCCCGGTTTCGTCAGCCCGCTCAGTCGAGCTCGCCGCTGGGTCGATGGCGACGACCACTCTTATCAGCGGCGGCGCCACGCGGAACTCGTGATCCTTCCAACATGCCGCGGTTCCACAAGGCACCGGGAACATCTTCAAGGAGCTCTGCTTCAAGCTCCTGGCGGCCGAGACGAGTCCCCTGATACTTGCGAATTATCTGTCCGAAGAACGCCGAGGCGAGATTGGCGCGGTTCTCGTAGGTAGTGCCTCGCGTCACAATGACCGTCGGATCGGCAATCAACCCACGAATGAGCGACGTCGTCCGAGGCGTCGTGGTCACCACGACGCGCGGATCAGTTCCTAAGCGCAGGCCGAACATAAGCATGTCCCACGCCTCCGGATGACGCCAGCTGGCAAGCTCGTCGCACCATGCTGCGTCGTGCTGCGGTCCGCGAAGGCGCTCGGGTTCGTCGGCGCTGAACAGCGTGGCGACTGCCCCATTCGGCCAAGTCAGACGCCGCTTGGATGGCTCATAGCGCGGCCGCTCCCAAGGTGGCGAGATAGCCAGGATGCCGCTTTCCCCTTCGACCATGACGTCCCGGGCATCGCCCGCCGTCGGCCCTACAAGCGCAAGTCGATGTGCGGTTCGCGCACTGACCCGAGCGCGGATCATTTCCGCGCCGGTTCGCGTTTTGCCGAAGCCGCGGCCCGCAAGCACGAGCCATACCCGCCATTCTCCATTGGGGGGCAACTGATTCGGCCGGGCCCAGAAGGTCCATTCGTAAAGCAGCGCCCGCGCTTCTGCGGGTGTCAGAGCGGCGATGAGCTCGTTCCCGGGCAACTCCGCTCCCGAGCCAAGCGAAGTTGGGTGCAAGCCCCTCGCGCGCATCCTTTACAAAATCCTTTTATATTTGCCTTTAAGGTGTCGCGCTGGTGGCGAACGCCGGAATGCCGACGATTGCCCCGAACACTGATCTCTTGTGTGGCTCTTTTACGGGGCAGCGCCGGCTCTGGGCGGCGGAAACGGTCAAATCCGCGACGGCATCGGATACGCAGTTCCGGCAACGCGAGCGCGGGCTTACTGACCCGCCGGTGACGCGTCGCTGTCAACGGTTGAAGTCGACGTGGGTCCCGTTCCGCACCATTGCCAGCGTACGACAACTATATCAGTTCGATCCCGAATTGTCAATCCGTAAATATGATCTCAGCAAGTCAGCGATTGAGCGAAATGTGCCTCGAGCGTACCCAATGAGGCAATCAGGATACCGGAGGCCGCCTCCTGGCTCACACGCCGCCCGTTCCAGCCCTGCTCGAGGGCCCATTCCTTCAGCGATTGTTGCCAGCCTACCACGTGCCATATACAGGAGCCGCCGGCTGAGCCGAGGCCGCCGACGGCCAGGGTGGCGCGCCAAACCACCCCGCGCGCATTCTCGATTCGTGACCCGCGCTCTTCCACAGATCTAACCCCGCCTCGGTTGACGATCCTCAGGCGCGATATGTCGAAGGCGCTCAGCGGATCGAGTTGCGCGACGGCAAAATAATCTCGGAAATCCTCTCCGGCTTGCCGCATGCCAGCGGTGATCGAGCCACGTCTTTCCATAACGGCGAGCGTGTCGACAAAGCGATAGGGTCGGCCAGGGCGGCCGGAAGTATCGCTGATCGTCCGTTCTAAGCGCTCGACAATGCCGTGGTTGCTCCGCTCCGGCGTTGGCATAGCATCGGCAATTTCCGGGACTGGCGCCCCATGCTGAGAACGTTTCTGCCTCATTTCGAACAAACCATGAACAACGTTATTAAAAAAGTTCGCGGACAGCCTGCTCCAGCCTTTTCAGGAAATGTCGAGTCGGCTCCGCACGCTGTCGCGCGCGTCGGCCGCCGACTGCGCTTGCAAGGGCTTCAACTTCGCGCAGTCTGTCGGTTTCAGCTTTGCTGCCGCACATGATGTGGCAACGAGAATGATGGTGCGGACAATAAGACGAGGACGGTCGCCGCGTGGCCCCGCAAGGACGTCGACTGCCCGATTCGTCGACTATATAGGCGCAACCGACATCCCTCTCTAAATCCTCGATCGCAAGGTACGAAAGAACCTTTGTCATTTTCATGCGACTGTTCATCAATTCGCTTGTCAGTAATGCACCTGCATGTTAGGGATTCGTTGTTACCGTGTCAACAACAGCAAATTGTGAAGGACGCATTATGGACGGTTCCTGGTTTACCCAAGCCTTGGCGCGCGTCGGTGCATCTCAAGCGGATCTCGCTCGCCATCTCCGTCTTGCCCCATCAGCCGTATCCCGCATGCTCAAGGGAGATCGTCAGATGAAGCCGCTGGAGGTTGTGCATCTAGCGGCCTTCCTCCGTGTGCCGGAGGACGAGGTCTTGCGGCATGCAGTCGATACCACAGCCGGTCCACCAGCAGGCGAGGCCCCACGCCCCGGACGAGGTCGCCCGCCGTCTGCCGGCCCCACTACACCCGGCGCTTCGCCGCCGCGACCCCTCCAGGAGCCGGATCGGATACCAATCCGCAGTGGTGCGCGGGGGGGGACCGACCAGGAGATGTTCCTTGAAGATGGCCCGATCGGATACACGCCACGGCCAGCCAACTTGAGCGGCGTGCGCTCGGCTTATGCAATTTACATGGTTGGCGACAGCATGGAGCCACGCTATGAACCGGGTTGGCTATTGCACGTGAACCCGTTCAAGCCGCCGATCCGCGGCCGGGACGTGGTCGTATATAAGGAGGGACAGGCGGTTTTGATAAAGCAGTTCGTGGGCTGGGAGGAGGACGCGCTTATCTTGCGCCAATTGAACCCTCCGGCCACACTGAGAGTTCCGCGCGACGTGGTCCGAGAATGCCACCTAGTCGTCGGCTCCGATCAGGAAGGATGAAGAACCAGGTACCCGGCTTCCTGGGCCCCAACCGCTCGCAAGCTTCGCCAGAAACCGTTCTCGGCCTGCTCAGAACCCGGGCGGCTGATCATCCGGCAGCGGGTGAGGCCGGGGTTGCGCCAGATGCTCTTCTGCGTCTTGACGTTCTCCCTCGGCACCGCCCAACTCGATATCGGCCGGAGTGGTCGGGCGTGGTGATGCCCCGCCCTGAGGATTGGCCTCGCCGTTCGCATTCATAACGCGGAAATAGTGCTCCGCGTGCTGATACAGATTTTCAGCTGCGATCCGGTCTCCGCTTGCCGCCGCCTCACGTGCGAGCGCCACATAGCGTTCGAAGACTTGGTATGCGTTGCCGCGGATCTTTATGTTCGGACCGTTGCTGTCAAATGTCTGGATCCGATGAGGCATTCGCGGGCGGTTATGGTGCTGGTTGTTCCCGTTGTTGCGACCGCGCGGGCGTTTGTTTGGTCCTGGTCTCATGACACCTGTCTAATCGCGGTGGACATTATCGGACCTTTGTCCGGCAGGAGCATTCCCCTAGCCCCTCTCGGGTGTTTGAGGCGGGTTTGGCCGCTTTGTACCGCGGCACCTGGCCCCCGAGCGACGCCAGCCTAGACGGGACCGCAGCGCATTCCAACCTTTTTCTCTCGTCGCCTGTCATGCGGCGCGGGACGCGCGATCACGCATCGAGCGATCCTGGCAAGATCCTTCTCGATGCCGTCCACAACCAGGCTGTTATCCCTCATTATGGCGGCGACACTGTCCGCCTGACCGGCCCCAATTTCGGTAGCCAAGATCCCCTGGGGGGAAAGAAGCCGCGATGCAGCCTCGGCGATTGCCCGATGCGACCGCAAACCATCCTCGCCACCATCGAGAGCCAGCCATGGGTCGTAGCGGGCGACTTCAGGAGGCAATAGCGCGAGTGCTTCGCTCGCGATGTAGGGGGGATTCGCGAGAATGGCATCAAACTTCCCCGACACTGCGGTTGCCCAATCGCCGACGACGAAGCGGGCCCGTTCGGCAAGGCCCAGCGTAACGGCGTTGTGGGCTGCGGTCCTCACCGCGCCCTCGGCGATATCGATACCGACTCCCCGTGCTGCCGGGAACTCGGCAAGGAGCGCGAGCAGAAGGCAACCCGTACCGGTGCCGAGATCAAGCAGCCATCGGGGCGCGCTTCGATCAGGCTCTCGTCTAAGCACAGCCTCAATGACCGTCTCCGTCTCGGGCCGCGGGTCGAGGGTGTCGGCCGACAGACTAAACTCCAGCCCCCAGAACTCGCGCCTTTCGAAGATGCGGCTCAAAGGCTCACCTGCGATCATACGACGCAACAGCGCCCGCACCCGACTGATCTGCTGTTCGTCTAATGCGCAGTCGGGATGACCGAAGATATCGGGCTGCGGTATCGCGAGAACTCCGGAAACCAATCGGCGGGCCTGCCGCCAGGGATCCGGGACACCGGCTGCCGATAATGCTGCCGCAGCTTCGGCAAGAAGCCAGCCACGTGTCCGTTCAGCCTGTTTCAACAGCGGCCAGCCTTGCAGCCTGATCCTCGGCCAGAATTCCGTCAATGATCTCGTCCAAAGCCTCCCCGCCCATCACCTTGTCTATTTTGTAAAGAGTGAGGTTGATGCGGTGGTCGGTAACTCGACCTTGCGGGAAGTTATAGGTGCGGATCCGCTCCGATCGGTCGCCGCTGCCGACTTGGCTCTTCCGCTCGGCAGCGCGAGCGCTGTCGCGCGCGCGCCGTTCCATGTCGTAAAGGCGCGAGCGAAGAACCTTCAGCGCCTTCGCCTTGTTCTTGTGCTGCGATTTCTCGTCCTGCTGGATTACTACCACTCCCGTCGGAATATGGGTGACCCGCACTGCGCTGTCTGTCGTATTCACGGATTGTCCGCCGGGTCCGCTCGCGCGGAAGACATCGATGCGCAATTCCCTCTCATCGATGCGGATATCGACCTCCTCCGCCTCGGGGAGCACGGCGACTGTTGCGGCGGAGGTGTGGATCCGACCGGCCGCCTCGGTTTCAGGGACGCGTTGGACGCGGTGTGCCCCCGACTCAAATTTGAGCCTGGCGAAAACGTCCCGACCGCTGATCAAGGCAGTCGCCTCTTTAAATCCGCCGAGGCCGGTTTCGGAAAGATCGAGGATCTCGAAGCGCCAGCTCCGCAACGCGGCATAGCGCTGATACATGCGAAAGAGGTCGGCAGCGAACAGCGCCGCCTCCTCTCCCCCGGTGCCGGCTCGGACCTCGAGTATCGCGTTTCGCTGATCGTCGACATCCTTAGGAAGCAGCGCCAACGTCACCTGCTGTTCGAGACCCGGCAGGCGCTCTCGCAGCGCCCGCAACTCTTCCTCTGCGAGCTGCCGTAGGTCTCTATCCTCGCTCGATTTCGCGATATCCGCCAGCGAAGCTAACTCATCGCGGGCGCGACGCAATTTCTCGATCCCATGGACGATCGGGGTCAGCTCGCTATACTCTTTAGACGATTTGGCGAAATCGGCGCCCGCGAGGCCGGCGCCGGCAAGCGCATCGCGCAGCTCCGCGTGGCGACGGAGGAGTTGATCCAAATGCTCCTCGAGGGATGCTCCCATAACCGCGCTCAGCCGTGGAACGCCTGCAGACGGGCTCGCAATTCACTCAGCGATAAGTCCATCGGCACCTCGGTCTGTTCGCCGCTATCTAGATCACGCAAGGCGACTACGTTACGCGCAATTTCCTCCTCGCCGATCAGCACCGCTACACGCGCGTTCACATTGTTCGCGCGCCGCATGCGGCGAGCCACGCTCCCGGAATAGCCAAGATCCACAGAGCAGCCATTGTTTCGCAGCACCTCTGCGAGGGTGAGCGCCGCTTCTTCCGCTGCTTCCCCAATCGGTACGACGGCAATCGGGCGCGGCGGCGGGGGTGGTTCGGCTATCAGCATTGCTAGTCGCTCGATACCGGCCGCCCAGCCGATTCCGGACAGCGCAGGCCCGCCCATCATCTCGACCAATCCATCGTATCGACCGCCGCCCATCACTGTGCCTTGCGCGCCCAGTTTGGCCGTTACGAACTCGAATGCGGTGTGGGTGTAATAATCGAGCCCACGCACGAGCCGTGGGTTCATTCGGTAGACTATGCTGAGCCGATCGAGCCCGGCGCGGACCCGATCGAAGAAGCGGCGCGACTCGGCGTTCTGGTAATCGGCAAAGGCGGGAGCATCCCGAGCGACTCGCTGGTCGATTTCCTCTTTCGAATCGAAAATGCGCAGCGGGTTGCGCTCGAGCCGGCGTTGGCTGTCCTCCGAAAGTTCGGAGGCGCGGGCCGAAAAGTAGGAGACGAGCGCCCGGCGGTAAGCACCGCGACTCTCGCTGTCACCGAGCGTATTGAGTTCGAGTACGACGAGGTCACCTATGCCGAGCGCGTCGAGAATTCGACGGCCTAATGCGATGACCTCGATATCAGCTTGCGGCTGCGCGACGCCGATCAATTCTACGCCGATTTGGTGGAATTGACGAAATCGGCCCTTTTGCGGCCGTTCGTAACGGAACATCGGGCCGCTGTAGAAGAATTTGAGCGGTACGCTCTGGACGAGGCCGTTCGATAGCACCGCGCGGACCACACCGGCAGTATTCTCCGGCCGCAATGTCACCTCTTCGCCGCCGCGATCGGTAAACGTGTACATCTCCTTGGCGACGATGTCGGTGTGCTCGCCGATCGGCCGTGCAAAAACTTCTGTGAACTCGAAGATCGGCGTTGCCATCTCGACATAGCCATACAGCTCGGCCGCGGCGCGCGCCGTCTCGCTCACTTGCCGATGGCGTCGCGCCGCCTCCGGGAGAAGGTCTTGAGTGCCGCGGACTGGCTGCAAGGGACGCATGCACAAATCTCCGGTGATCCGCGAGAAGATGTTAGCTCGCTATAAACGCCACAAGAGGTGTTGCAGCGCCGGGCCGATGATCAGCCATGCGTGCCTTCCATCCCGGTTTCGCCGTCGCCGGCACTAGCTCGAATTAGCCCGAGACAGCCTCATCGGTGTCTTTGCTCAACCGCGATTGAATACCGGTATGACATCCTGGGCGAACCAGTGGAGCTGCTCTTTGAACTCCTCGGGCGGCAATCCCTCGGCCCAGTGGATCATGAAATCCTCCAGCCCCGGATATTTCGCCTCGATCGATTTGATCCCCTCGATGATCTGAGACGGCGGGCCACAGAACCAAGCCTTCTGCTCCACGCCATCTCGCAGCGATGGCACCCGCGCCGGTGCTCCAGGGGTACCCCAAGTCCGGCCTTGTTCATCGGCATAGCGCACAAAGCCAAACGGAGCGAACCATTTGTAGCGCTCGTCGTGTGAAGGCTCGACGCGACGGATCGCTTCCTCACGGGTGTCCGCAAGGTAAACGCCTGCCCCCCAGATCATATCTTGGCCGAGCTGTGAACGGCGGCCGTGCCGGATGCAGGCCGCGTGGAAGGCGCGAACCACGTCATCGAGAATTTTTTCGCCGTTCAAGGTGACCATCGCCTTTAGGCCGTATTTCGCCATCATATCGATGGTCCTGCCGCTGGCTATCGGCATCCATATCTCAACCGGCAAGTGTTTCGGCCTCGGCACCACCGTAATTTCCTGAAGCTGATATCCACGGTACGGCACAGGTGGCGGGCACTCGTAAGCTTTGCCCTTGTGATGAAATGCTTCCTCGTTGAAGCATTTCAGCAGAAGCTGGAGCTGTTCTTCAAAGAGTTCACGATTGGCGTCAGCGTCGAGGAGAGGTGCTCCAAAGGTCTCCACCTCGCGCGTGTGATACCCGCGCCCAATTCCCATTATTATCCGGCCATCGGTGACGATGTCGGCCATGGCGTAGTCTTCCGCCAAACGGATCGGGTGCCACATCGGGAGGATATTGAAGGCGCAGCCAAACTTCAGCTTACGCGTCTGGGTGGCCAGCCATAGCCCAAGTTGAATCAAGTTGGGCAGGCACTCATAACCTTCACGCTGGAAATGGTGCTCAGCCGTCCAGAAGGCGTAATAGCCGAGTTCGTCCATCTCCCGGGCCACGTCGCGGGCCGTCCAGAAGACCTCGCTGAGCCGCTCGTTCGGATACCGGCGGTCGTTTGCCGGCGTGCCTTGCAGGCCGATGTTGTCCAGTTCGACCTGGCCGACATAGAGTACATGAAACCGTTTGATCATCGAGTTGGGTTGACCTCCATCGACTTAAAAGCAGGCCCCGCTGTATTCTCTCACAGCGGTGTTCGGCATTCCGGAGAAGGACTGCCTTCACCGAAAGACCCTAGGTCCGGGCGGTGCCCATGCATAGGGATAGGTCGGGACAGAACCATATGCGGGCGGACGCGGAAAGTAATTGGGATAATAGAGGGGTGGAGGTTGCCGCGGCTCCGCTCGGGGCTCGGCGGTGCTCCCGATCGGCGGATTGGGATAGTCGCTCGGGGAGGAAAGCTGGCCGATCCTAGGCTCAGCAGGCGACCTATCCCGCCTTTGCCTTTTTTCGGAGGCGAGAGTGCGGTGGCCTTGCCTGCTAAAGTCGGCATCCATCGAATGGTGCCCAAGCCGTGCAGGTGCTTCTCGCTTCTTGGCCCCCGAGGTACCGAAATATGAGGCGGAGTGGAGGCGAGGCTTCTTTTGCGACAATCGGGACTTTGGTCGATCGAACCTGATCGTCGGCGCGCGAGAATCCGACTGATTGTCATTCGGCGCTGGGTCGGACATCTGCCGCTTGCCGCCTTCCGCCGGGACGCCCCGCAGCAGCGGCGGGAGCGGAGCCCTCGCGGTCGGCTCATCTTCGGCCAGACCTTGGGGTGCTGAGACGAGAAGCAGCAGGGCTGCGCTGGTAATCAAGTCGAGCCCGGCGCGTCCCTTTAGCGGCTTCAATCTATCGAACCAGCTCGCCACTTTATCCGCCCGCGAAGGCCCCCCTCAATGGTAGGGGTCGGCAGCGTCGCGTAGTCCGTCTCCGAAGAAATTGAAGGCCAGGACGGTAATGATCACACAGGCGACAGGAAGCATCAGCCATGGATAGAGCGCAACGACATTGATGTTTTGGGCTTCGTTGAGCAGCACTCCCCAGCTCGTCATCGGCGGCCGCAGCCCCAGGCCGAGAAAGGAAAGCGCGGTCTCGCCGAGGATCATGCCGGGAACCATCAGGGTAGCCGAGGCGATCAGGTGGCTCATAAAGCTCGGCAGCAGATGCCGGCCTATGACTCGCGCGGGCCTCGCGCCCATCAGCACTGCGGCGGTGCAAAAATCCTCCTCGCGTAATGCCAGGAGCTTAGATCGTACTGCGCGGGCGAGATGGGTCCATTCGATCATGCCGAGGATCAGGGTGATGCCGATATAGACCAGGATCGGGCTCCAGCTCACCGGCAGGATTGCCGATAACGCCATCCAAAGCGGCAGGTGCGGAAAGGATTGGATGACCTCAATTCCACGTTGGATCAAGATATCGGTCCATCCACCGTAATAGCCGGCAATCCCGCCGATCAGAATACCGAGTGTAAAGCTGACAGCCACACCGAGAAGCCCGACAGTCAGCGATATGCGCGCCCCGTAGATCATTCGAGACAAGAGATCGCGGCCCAGCCGATCAGTCCCGCCCAGAAAAAGCTGCCCACCGACGGCCGGACAAACCAGGTGCAGATCGCCCGGAAACAACCCCCAGAAGCGATACTCGCCGCTGTGGCAGAAGAAGCGGATCGGCTCTCGCTTGCCGTTGCTCGTATAGACCCGTTCGAGGGTGTTCATGTCGAGCCGGTAGTCGTAGCCATAAACAAACGGGGCCACCAGTTGGCCTTTGTCGAAGATCCGGATCCGCTGTGGCGGAGCATAGATGAAATCGGTATTGCGGGCATCCAAGTCGTATGGAGCGAGGACCTCGCAAATCAGGATCGATGCGTACATGATCAGAAGGATCGCACCGGAAAGGACGGCGATGCGATGGCGGCGTAGCTTCCACCACACCATTCGCCACTCCGACGCCATATAAAAGCGCTCTTGCGCCGGCGTCATTCTCTCGACGGAATAAGGGTCGAACGGCGCGTCGGAAATATAGTGCGGCAACCGATCGGCGATCGGCGCAGAGGGGGTGCCAGCCCGCTCCCGTGGGACGCCGCCTGCGAAAGTCATCTCGGTCATTCGCGCCGACCCGCCTGCAGTCGGATACGGGGATCGAGCACCGCGAGCGCGAGGTCCGATATGAAGACACCGATCACTGTGAGGAATGCCATGAACATCAAAAACGAGCCGGCCAGATACATGTCTTGACTGCGCAACGCGTCGAGCAACATCGGTCCGGTTGTCGGCAAAGACATCACTACAGAGACGATCGCCGCGCCGGAGATGACGTGCGGCAAGAGCGAGCCGATGTCGGAGATAAACGGATTGAGGGCCATCCGTAAAGGATACTTGAATAATAGTTTGAGGGGGTGGAGGCCCTTAGCACGGGCGGTCACGACATACTGCTTCTGCAGTTCATCGAGTAGATTGGCGCGCAGCCGCCGGATCATGCTCGCTGTTCCAGCCGTGCCGATAACGACAACCGGGATCCAAAGATGCGCCGCCACCGATAGAACCTTACCGAAACTCCAAGGCTGATCGACGTATTTCGGATCCATTAGCCCGCCAATCGAGATGCCGAAATACACATTGGCCAAGTAAAGCAGAACGAGCGCCAGCAGAAAGCTCGGAGTCGCCAACCCTAGAAATCCAAGCAGGGTCAATAGCGTGGTCCGACCAGCTGTATTGATGAGTTGCCGAATAAACTCCAATCGGGAACGCAACAATGTAGGTGAATAAGATCGTCGACAAGGATACAATGAAAGTCATTAATAGCCGGTCGCCGACCACTTGGTTAACCGGCAGGTTATACGCAAAAGAGTAGCCCATATCGCCGTGGAGGAGGCCGCCGGCCCAGAATATATATTGCTCCCAAAGCGGGCGATCGAAACCGTACTGTGCTTTCAAGAAATTGATTTTGGCGAGGTCGGCGGCCTCGCCCGAGCTTTGCAGTTCGGCGATGTAGGTCGAAAAGTAATCCCCTGGCGGCAGGTTGATAATCGTGAAGATCACGATACTGATCGCTATCAATGTCGGGATCATGATCAGAATGCGGTGCACAATATAGCTGAGCATCTCGCCTGGCTTCCTATCGAGGCGTTGGCGGCGAGATAGTCGCAGACGCCGATTTCGCCGACGTCTCGGATCGGTCGAACCAGAACCCGTCCGGTTTGTAAATGCCAAAATAGGCTCCCGGATCCCAATTGTAGATCCCCTGCTCGGGGACATTTCGAAGTTTGTCGTTGACCACTACAGGTTGCAGCACGCCGGCGACGGTTCCGATCGAGAACACCTCGTCAGCCCAGATCTGAAGCATGTCCTGCCAAATGCGCGTGTGCTCTTCATCAGACCCTGCGGCAAGCCACTCTTCGTAGAGTTCCAGCAGCCGGATGGCGGAAGGTAGAGACTGGAGGTTCGCCGGCCATGCCTTTCGTCTCATAAAACTGACCCCATTTGGGCCATTCGAGTTGCTGCTGAGTAGTCGGCGCGAACTCCCAAGGCGACATGGCAGGGGTTGCCAATCCGTTCTCGATCCCCTTATCGATCGACATCAACGTCTCGCCGGAAAAGACTCGCCGCCTGAACAGGGTCAACTGCGACGGTTTGGCGAAGAGCTTGATCCCAACGCGACGCCAGGAATCACGAACCAGCTCGAGCACGTCCGATTGTTCGGTCAACTCTCCCGAATTCTCGACGATGATCTCTACCGGCCTTCCGTCCGGAAGCTGCCGTATGCCGTCGCTCCCCTTGCACGAGCCCGACCAGGTCGAGGAGGCGGTTGGCCTCACGCGGGTCGAACCGTGCCCAAGCCGAACGATACTGGGGATCATAGAGCGGACTCTGCGGCAGTAAGGTGTTCTGCCCTTCTATGGCCAGCCCGAAATAGATAACCTGGTTGATCTCGTGGCGATCGACCGCGAGCGACAAGGCGCGTCGAAAACGCAAATCCCGCACGAGACCACGCCAGACCTCGTCATTGACATTTACGTTCGGATAAAGCGCCAGCTGGCTACCGGGACCAGTTCGCCAAAGCCGCACCTTGTAATGGTTGCGCTCTTCGCTCGCTTTTAGAAAAGTATAGTTGTCGAAGCGCAGATAGCGCGCTTGGAGATCGCTTTCCCCGGCACCGGTCTTGGCCGGAATGATCTTGCTATCTGCTATCGATAGGGTTACTCGATCGATGTAGGGAAGCTGATTCCCTTCCTTGTCGATCCGGTAATAATACGGGTTCCTTTCGAATACGAGACGGTCGGCAGGCGGCCTTGTCTTCAGTATCCAAGGCTCCAAAGACGGTAAGTCCGGGTTATCATTCCGATACATCGTGTCTAATTTATTGTGATAGGCTGCCCAATTGCGCTGATTCGCCTGCTTTACCAGTGCATCCAACACCGCGCTATCGGCATATTTTTGATGGAATTGCTTAAGATAATGAGATGGCCGGTAGATGTAAAGCGGGCTCGGCCCAGCCAGATCCGGCAAAAAGAGCGGGTTCGGTCGTGCCCAGCTATAGCGAACTGCCGTTTCGCTCAATACTTCGAAATTCGGTCCCGCCCCTTCCGGCAGCATCGATATTGGCAATCCCGATGGCGACAAGTGTTTATTTTGTGCGACATCCTCGAACCAATATCGGAAATCTTCCGTGGTGAACGGTTGTCCATCCGACCATTTGTGGCCTTTACGCAAGTGCAGCGTGAAGATTCGATTGTTTTCGATTTCGATGGTTTTGAGGATATCCGGCGCAAATTTAAGCGAGGGGGTGTACCCGACCAGCCTCGCATAGCCGTACACCACCATCATCCGGGTGTCCTTGGGGCCACCCATCAGCATCCGCAGCTCACCCCCCGGGGTGCCGATGCGTTTCCAGCTCTGCCACAGCCGGCTCCTCCGGCACCCGCTCCGCGACCTTGGGGAGGTTTCCGATTCCCACATCGTTCTCGAGAGCTGGCGTTTCCCGCAATTCGGCTCGTGCTTCGTTCGGCACGGCAAGCGCGACAGCCGCCGCAATTCCCAGTCGCATTGCCTCGCGGCGGTTGGGACGAATCTCGATCATCCGCGCCGGTGGATCTAGGCCCGGACGCGGCTGGCCGCCCAGCCGGGTAACACGACTGGAGGCGCACTCGCCTCAACGCAATGACCTTCGGCTATCTCAATCAGTCGTGGCGGATTCACCGGATCGCGACGAAACGGCTCCGGCCAAGCCGCCGGATCCGATGCCTTGTCGGCGAGCAGCTGATTGAAATCCAACCGTTGCGTCGGGTCCGGCTTTGGCACGGCGGCAAGTAGGGCCTGGGTGTAAGGATGAATTGGGTCGCGAAACAGCATCGCGCGGTCGGCGATTTCGACTATACGCCCGGCGCACATCACCGCGATGCGGTCGGCGATGTAGTCGACGACGGCGAGATTATGCGAAATGAAAAGGTAGGTCAGGGCTAATTTTTGTTTCAGATCCATCAACAGATTGAGGATCTGCGCCTGGATCGAGACGTCGAGAGCCGAAGTTGGCTCGTCGCAAATAACAAGGCCGGGCCGCAGCGCAAGAGCACGGGCGATGCCGATGCGTTGCCGCTGGCCCCCGGAAAAGCTGTGCGGATAACGCTTCACATGCCGCAAATCCAGTCCGACTAACGTTACGAGTTCGTGCACCATTTCTCGACGTGACCGCTGATCGCCGATGCCGTGGATGATCAGGGGCTCTTCGATTATGTCGTAGACGGTCATGCGCGGGTTCAGAGATCCGAACGGATCCTGAAAAACAAACTGCACTTGCCGACGAAACTGCTTCAAATCCTCGCCCTCGAGCGAGAGGACATCGATCAACCGCCCGTGATCATTGAAAATGATCGAGCCGGAGTCCGGATTGACGGCGCGCAACAAAACCTTGCTGAGGGTCGTCTTGCCGCAACCGCTCTCTCCTACCAGCCCCAGGCACTCTCCTCGTTCTATCTTGAGGCTGATCGCGTCGACTGCGACAACGCGTGGCCCCGATTTGGCGTTGCCGAACAACCCGCTTTTGCGGATCGTGTAGGTCTTTCGCACGTCAACACATTCAAGCAGTGGGGCGACCGCATCAACCGGCCATTTCCTCTTCTCCGCCATCAAATGCGGAGCATCTCCGGACGCTATCTCGCGTATCGGGACCAGGCGCTCGCCGGGCTTCATATCGAAGCGCGGCACCGCGCGAAGCAGCGCCTTCAGGTAGGGATGTTCCGCTCGGCGAAAGATGTCTTCGAGCGTCCCGCTCTCCATCACCTCGCCGCGGTACATGACAACGATTTCCTCGGCAACGTTTGCAACGACGCCGAGGTCGTGGGTGATCAGCAGCACCGCCATCCCGAGTTCGTGCCGCAGGTCGATCATCAACCTCAGAATCTGCGCCTGGATCGTCACGTCGAGTGCGGTCGTCGGCTCGTCTGCGATCAGCAGCGCCGGGCGACAGACCAGCGCCATCGCGATCATCGCCCGCTGACGCAATCCGCCGGACAACTCGAAAGGGTAGCTGCGGCATGCGCGCTTCGGGTCGGGAAAGCCGACGAGGCGCAGCATTTCCTCCGTCAACTCGGCCGCTTGCGCGGCAGTGACCGACCGATGAAGCCGCAATGCCTCTCCCACCTGATTGCCGACAGTATGCAGGGGCGACAGTGAGGTCATCGGCTCCTGAAAGATGATCGAGATCCGGCCGCCCCGGATCGCCCGCATTTCTGCGCCGTCACTCGGTAATTTCGCGATGTCGACAACCTGGCCGTCGAGCCTGGGGTCGGCGAACAAGACCTCGCCGCGAGTGATGACCCCGCTGCGCGGGAGGATCCTCATAATTGTTTGGCTGACGACCGACTTTCCGGACCCCGATTCCCCGACCAGAGCCACAATTGATTGCGGGCGCACACGCAACGAAACGCCCGTGACCGCGCGGATAAAGCCGCCGGGTGCGGCGAACCGGACGTGGAGATCGCGAACCTGCAGGAGATCAGTCATGCAGCGGCTCCGGCCGCGTTCCCAAGCCGCGTTTCTGCAGCCCCTAGTTCGATGCCGAGAGCCTGCAGATTGACCGATGTGGCCGGATCTAACGATAGGTCACGCATCTCGGCAGCTTTGACCGAGGCGATTACCAATTCGGAAAATCCCTCGACCCGGCTGTCGACACGCAAGGTCGACCCGCCGGCGCGGAGCTTGAGTTGCATCCACCCGCCACGCCCGTCCCGGCGGGTGGAATAGTAGGAGAGCTTCATTTGTTCGAGTTTGCTCCACCAGATCGAGGTCCGCAGCAGCCCCGAAGATAGCAAGGCCGCCTCGGTCACTTCGATGGAAGTGCAATGGCGAAGCGCTGTCCGGATCCCAAATACCGCAAAAAGGGCGGCAAACCCACCGAGCATTGTCCCGCCGACAGCTCCGACCGGGACGATCGCGAGTACCGCAATCGTCGGAAAGAACCCGGTCGCGGCCCGAAGATAATCGCCGAAGAGGGCCGAAGGTGGATAGGCGTAGCGGGTCATGCCGGATCACGCATATCGGGCGAAGATTTCGCCTGCATCGAGCCAGCGCACCGCAGGATGGGCGGCGCTGACGGCGATCAGCCGGTCAAGGAATGCGTTTGTTGCCTCGTCCTGGACCAGGTGGTGGGTCAGAATTCCCGTCGGCTCGTCCGCGCACACGGCGCGAAGCCGCCGCGCCCGCAGGTGCTGCACAAGACCACCCAACGCCGCATCTTCCCCGACAAACTCGCGACTTCCTTTCCACGCAACGAAGTCGACATGGATATTCGCCTCGACGACACCCGGCGCCCGCGGGGGGGCTTTTCGCGGTTGCGCTCGTGAAATCCCGGTGAGGCCACAACGAGCAAGCAAACCCAAAAACGAGTCATCGAACCGGTTCCACGGTGGTACCAGGACCGGTTGCGCGCGGGTTCCGAACAGATCATTCAGAAGCGCCCGGCCGGCGGCCAGCTCGCACGCCACCTCCGGTCTTGGGCGTCCCGCTGGGAATTCGCTCTTTTTCCCGACGCCCGAGTGGTTCAAATGCCGCCAACCGTGTTGAAGGACCGCGACAGACGCGTTCGACGCCGATCGCAGATCCTGGGCGAGCCACTGAGCAAGCTCCTGTTGAGCGTCAGTGGGGATCACCGCGAGTGATACCGGCACTCTCGACGCGATCGACAGTAAGCGGCCGAGTCGTGCGGTCGGCGCCACCGCGTCGTCGTCGCGCCACCAGAGCGTCGCGATCTTCCCCGCCTCCTCCCAGCGATCGAACTCGGCCATTAGGTCCGGCCATTCCGCCATCATTGGCCCGGCAACAACCCGGTTATAGGGGCATCATATCGATAGTCCCGGGCAACGCCAAATTCTCGGTCGGGGGATCGGAGCATGTCCGCTATCAGCCTAGCACTTCGTGGGGCGCCCCCGGTGTCAATCGCAACCGTTGCCGGGCGAGCAAAAACCGCACGATTTATGGCAGAAGCGAGACGTTCGGGCGATAGCTGGTTTTCGGGAACGAGTTCAAGAACGCCGAGGGCCGCGAGCCGTTCCGCGCGTAAGCTCTGCTCGGTCTCGCGCCCGGATGCAAAAGGCACGACAACCGCAGCCGCTCGGGCCGCCAGAATATCAAGCATCGTATTGTACCCGGCTTGACTTACCGAAATACGGCAGCGCCGCAGAATTTGCGGAAAATCCGGCCGATACCGTTCGAGGAAGACCCCCGCCGGCAAACCGGTGGCAAGTGCCGCGAATTCTGGTCCGGGCAGATTGGGGCCGGCGAGCAGGCGCCATCTGAGGTTCGTCAAGCATCCCTGTCGGCGGGTCTCGATAGCGCTCCTCAGCAGCGCACCGCCGACTGCACCTCCGCCAACCGAGACCACAACCTCGTCGGCTCCAGCGTTCTCGTCCGAGATAGCCGGACCACCCGCCTCATGTGCCTTCGCTACGTAGCCGGTATAGATCAGCCGATCGCTGATTTCCGATGCAAGCGGGAAGCTGTCTTCGAGCGGGATGAATGCGGGGTCACCATGAACCAGCACGAAATCGAAATCATCGCGAACCCGATCGACAATCTCCCGGGGACGCCGCGGGTCGTTCGGCAAAACCACGATGTCGCGTAGCGAACAAAGAACGAGGGGCCGGGGACGTCGCGCCCGGGCGGCTTCGATCAGCCCATCAAGCTCAAAGCGAAACGCCCGGCGACCAAACGGAAACGCTTCGATCAACAAGGCATCGGGTTTTGCGTCCCCGAAGGCGGCCACGAGTGCCGACCGGCGTGCCGTTCGCAGCTCGTCGTCAATCGGCCGACCCATCTCGTCCACGAGCACCTTGAACCCCGCGTCGAGGGCCCTGATCGGCGGCAGCTGAATGACACGTTCGGCCGAGGTGCATGCCAGTGAGGAATACGGCTCTCCCCCCGAGATAAGAGTGACCCTGATACTTTCTCGCACCAGTGCTTCGACAATTCTCAATGACCGGCGCAAATGCCCGATCCCGAGCAGGTGCTGTACATAGAACAGGACGGAGCCGATCATGAAATTCGTTGGCTCCCCGATTGCGCCCAGCTTCCCGGCGATACCGCATCGAACACCGCATTTAGGCGACGAGCGGCGGAGGATATATCGTGCTCTGCCCTGACACGATGCCGCGCGGCTTCGGCAAAGGCAGCTCGCCGGGGGTGGTCGACGAGCAGGCTGCACACCGCGCGCGCAAAGGCCGGCGCATCCCTCGGTGGGACGAGAAGGCCGGTTACCCCATGCAAGACGATCTCGCTGACGCCGCCCGTGGCACCTGCCACAACCGGCACTCCACTCGCCTGCGCCTCCAGCAGCGCCATGCCGAGGGCTTCGTTGAGAGCCGGCCACACGAACAGATCGGCCGAGGCCAAGCGCTGTGCAATTTCCATGGGGCCAATTTCTCCTGCCCAGGTCACCCGCTGTTGCGAGCGGATAAAGCGCGTCCTCGACATCGCACCGCGCCGGCCCGTCACCGATCACCTCCAATGACCATGGCAAATCCAGAAGACGCGAAAGGGCATTCCCGAGAATTTGGTATGAGGCGAGCTTGTCGCCGTAGCGCATCATCGCGACCGCGATCAGGCGCGGCGGCCCAGCCCTTGCGGGCGCTTGCCGGGTATAGGACACAGCGTCGATAAAGGGCTTGAAGGCCACCCAACGCCGCGCGTCCCGCAACAACGGCAAGACGCATTCCCGATCCGCCGGGTTCAGCCCAATCACCGCGTCGGCCCGCCTAATTGCGCGCTCAGCCGCCCGACGACCGGCCGCCCAGCCGCGCGATGCCTGCTTGGGCGCGTCGGACGCCTCGGCGACGACATAGGGAATGCGGAGAACATCTGCAATCTGCGGGCCCAGCCAATCCGGCGCCTTATGATAGAGGTGATAGGTGAACCAAAGCTCCGGAGCAGTTTGCGGCGCCTCGCGGCAGCGGCGTACAAAACGCGCCGCAAGCCGTGCGCCGATAGACGCCACCCGAGCTTGGCGCAGCAAGCCGCCGTGCCCGTCATAGCTGCGAAATCGGGAGGCTATCAGGGCGTCGTGGCCGGCCATCCGCAAGGCCGCGAGGAACAGCTGCGCGACCCGTCGGTCTCCCGAAGGAACTGGATGATCGGGAGGTTTCAGCGGCGCGTAAAAGGCGATACGCATTCTTCCATTTGAGCCGTGTTCTGCTGCCTGCCAGAAACTTCCCCTGGAGATGGGAGGACAGGTTCACCGGGATCGCTTCCCCAGGGGAAGGTGGAAGCCAGCCCGAAGCGCGTAGCCAGCAGATCAATGCCGGCCTCCATCGAAAAAAGGCGGCGCACATGGTGTTCGCCGGCCGCGCCGAGCCGAGCCCGCTCTCTCAGGATCGCGGATCAGGCGTTCGAGGGTTTCGGCGAGTGCAATCGGGTCGCCCGGCGGAACCAGCAAGCCGGTCACATCTTGCTCGATTAATTCCGGGATTGCCGAAACGTCGGTCGAAATGCAGGCGAGCCGCTGGCTTTGCGCCTCGATCAGCACGTTGGGGAGTCCGTCCCGGTCGCCGTCCTTCGCGACCTTGGAGGCGAGCACAAAAAGATCGGCCTCGCGATACGCGGCGAGCACCTCGGGTTGGGCCATGGCACCCCGCCACTCTATCCGGTGCGATAGACCGAGCCGCTTCGCCTGGAGCCTCAGCGCCGTAGCGCGTGCACCGCCGCCGATATGAACAAAGCGCCACTCAAGGTCGGCAGGAAGAAGCGCAAGCGCTTCGAGCAGGTCGTCGTAACCTTTTTTTGCGACCGCCCGACCGACCGAGAGGATGATGACAGGCTTGTGCGGATCGGCACCGTTGCGCCAGTTCGCGTGGTGCGGCGGCGCCTCGAAACGTTCAAGATCGAGCCCATGGTAGCAGAGCCATACGGCGTGCGGCCGCGATGTCAGGCCCGCGAGGTGGCTACGCGCAATCTCGGTACAGGTCACGATCCACTCTGCTTCCGCCAGCTTTGTGCGCTTCTCCCATTCCGGCGAAGTCCAGATATCCCGGGCGTGCGCCGAAACCGTCCAGCCGAGCCCGGTCAATAGCGCGGTATAACGGGCGACAGAGGCCGGCGTATGCAGAAAATGTGCGTGAATATGGCCGATGTCGTGCGGCAGCTCGGCCGCCAGCACCAATGCCTGGCCGAAGCGGCGGATGCGGTTCGGGGTCGGATCGCGTCTGAGGTCGGAGAGCCAGGCGGCCCGCGCCGCGGAGTATCCCGGGCAGCCGGCGAGAGTGCAGCCAGCCGCGCCAAATCCGGGCCAGTTCCCGATGCAGGTATTCGGGGAGATAGAGCAGCGCCGCACTGATCTGGCGATGGATCGGATGGATCGCGCGGTCCGTGGGATGACGCAGAGAAACGATCAGGATCTCGAGCCCGAGGCGCTCCAGAGCCAAAATCTCCTGAGCGATAAAGGTTTCCGAAAGCCGCGGATACCCTTTGAGGACAAAGGCGACGCGTCCTGCTGCCGCTCGGAGATGCCGCCACACCTCAGGTTCCGTAACGCGCGCGTGCCGCAAAGCAACCGGCCCGCCCCTGGTCGAGCCACCACCGGGCCATCCGGTTCACCTGCGGCATGCCGTCGAGCAAGCCGGGAATATGAACGGCGGACGGAGGCGGCTGCTGCGGGAGACGCCGAATGGCAGCGGCCATCACACGAGGATCGCGCCCTTGATCCTCGGACAGCATCGCCAACAGGCCAAGCTCGGCGGCGCGCTTGGTCCTGATGAACTGCTCCAAGCGCGGCGCCGTCCTCGGGATGATCAGCGCACGCTTGTCGAAAGACAGGATCTCGCAAAAGGTGTTATAACCGCCCATCGCGACGACGCCAGCCGCACGCGCCATCAGGTTTTCGAGCCGCGCGTTAAAGGTGATCGCCCGCACATTGTCGAGCTTGGCCGCTCGGGCGGCGAAAACCGCCCGTTGCTCGGGCAGCATAAAAGGACCGAAAACGAGCAGGGCAGGATGGGGGATAGTGCGGTCGTACTCGTAGGCTGACAGCACCAAATCGATCAAAGCCTCGCCATCCCCGCCGCCGCCCGGGGTGACCAGCAGGAAATTATCGATGCCCACGATCTCCGGTGTGAGTTGCAGCTCACCGGCGGTGCGCCTCAAATACCCGGTATAAATCATCCGCTCGTGAACGCTTGTCGGCACCGGCAGGCCCGCCAGTGGGTCGCAGATCTGGGGCAGCCCATAGACCCAGATCTCGTCGTAATACTCCTCCAAGGCCGGAACCACCTGCTTGCGCTCCCACTCGCTCTCGAGCGCTTCAGGATCGTCCATGACGTCGCGCAGCCCCAAGATCAGGGCGGTTCCACGCCTCTCCAGCAGATCGAGGGTATCGCGCACTTCGCCGCGCAATCCCAGGGGTTCCTTGTCGACGATCAGCAGGTCGGGGTCGAAGATGTCCGCCGTGTGGCGAATGATCGACGAGCGCATCGCCAGTGTCTCATCGATGTCAATGTGCAGATTGAGCGAGACGTATTCGCCATTTCGGAGCTTGATGACCCCGGGCACGCGCACAAAATCGACTCGGGAACGGAAATCGAAGCTGCCTATGATCGGCGACCCGGAGAGGATCAAAACCGAGACCGCGGGATCGGCCTCGACCAGCGAGTTCGCTATGGCCCGACATCGCCGCAAATGGCCTAGTCCGAAGCTGTCGTGGCTGTAGACAAGCACCCGTTTGTGATGACGGCGAACGGTCACACAGGGCTCTCTCACATTAACCGACCGTCCGACTATTGCATAAGCGGCGTCATCGCGAAATGATCTTTTCATGAAGGCGACGATTGATGAAGGGAGTGGCGGCGGCCCTCAGCCCTATGGAGGGCGTGCTCTCGCCGTCGCAAATTGCACCTCGAGTTCTGCTAAAACCACAGAAACAAGCTGGTTCACCAGCCGCGCAATCGCCGGAAGCGAAAACCAGTGAGCCAAACGCGCTCGAGCCGACGATTTACCGTTTTATTCTTAGACACAGCTTGCCACAACAGCTGATACTTATCTTATTCACGCTGATTTCCTTTCCTTTCCTCTATATCTCGCTGAATTTGCCCAAAACCATCATCAATAAAGCGATCGGTGGCAAGCAATTTCCGCAAGATTTACTCGGTTTCGACTTTAATCAAGTGACATATCTTCTGATCCTATGCGGATTATTTTTGATTCTGGTTTTCGTAAATGGCGGATTTAAATATTATATAAATACATTCAAAGGACGGCTTGGCGAACGCATGCTTCGGCGGCTCCGATACCAACTTTATCATCGGATGCTGCGCTTCCCTCTATCTCAGTTTAGCAAGACCTCATCGGCACAAATTATCCCGATGATCACGTCGGAGTGCGAATCACTTGGGGGTTTTATCGGCGATGCCTTTGTCACGCCGGTGTTCCAGGGGGGAACACTACTGACGATCATAGTTTTCATGTTCATGCAGGACCCGGTGCTCGGCGCAGCGGCAGTCGCGCTTTATCCGCTGCAGGGTTATGCGATCCCGAAACTGCAACGCAAGGTCAATCAGCTCGGGAAACGCCGTGTCCGCACGGTGCGCGAAGTGGCCGACCGGGTTCACGAGTCGGCGGCTGGCATTGTCGATATCCATGCCAACGATGCGGTGAAACGGCAGCTGACAGCCTTCGCCCATCTTCTGGGCACGATCTACGATATACGGTTCGAGATTTATCAACGCAAATTTTTCGTAAAATTCCTCAATAATTTCATTGCGCAGCTTACACCGTTTTTTCTTCTATGCGATCGGCGGGTATCTGGTTATCCGCGGCAATCTTTCTTTCGGCGCTCTAGTTGCGGTGCTGGCGGCATACAAGGATTTGGCCTCGCCCTGGAAGGAACTGCTGGATTTTTACCAGATCAAAGAGGATTCGCGCATCAAATACGAGCAAATCGTAGAACAGTTCCAACCCGCCGGAATGATCGACGCCCGTTTGCAGATGGCGGAGCCGCAAACTTCGACGCCCCTCTCCGGCGAACTTTCGGTCGTCAACTTGTCTCTCGCCGAGGAGGACGGCGGCCGCGTTCTCGATGGGATCAGCTTCACGGCTTCGCTCGCCGACCACATCGCTGTCATCGGACAAGCCGGCAGCGGCAAGAGCGAACTCGCCTTGCTGCTCGCCCGCTTGATCGCGCCTACCGGTGGGCGGATCACAATCGGTGGTCTCGACTTGGCGAAGCTGCCGACCGCGGTGATCGGGCGTCGGATTGGATATGTCGGCGCGGCGCCCTACCTGTTTGCCGGTACTCTGCGCGACAACTTGTTGTTCGGTCTTCGTCACATTCCTGTGCGGCCAGCCGATTACACCGGGGAAACGGTCAAACGCCGGGCTCGGCAAACCTACGAAGCTCAACGTTCGGGGAATATCGATTTCGATCTTCATGCCGACTGGATCGATTACGAAGCCGCGGGGGTTGAGGATGCCAACGCGCTGTCGCGGCGCATCACCGAGGTGCTCGTCCGTCTCGATCTCGACGAGGCGATCTATTCGTTGGGATTGCGTTGGCGACTGGATCCGGAGGTCGACCCCGAAGCCGCCATGCAGTTGCTGGAGGCCCGGAAGGCGCTCGATCGCCGGCTTGCCGAGGACGGAATTACCAACCTCGTCGAGACTTACGATCCCGAGCGGTTCAATCTCAACGCGTCGGTGGCGGAGAACTTATTGTTTGGCACGCCGATCGGCCCTGTTTTCGATTTCGAAGCGCTCGCAGACAACGCCTACGTGCTGCAGGTTTTGACACAGGTCGGCCTGATCGAAGATCTGGTCGTCGCCGGCAAGCAGGTGGCCGAAACGATGATCGAACTGTTCGCCGACTTGCCGGCTGATCATGAATTCTTCGAGCAATTCAGCTTCATCAGCGCCAATGATCTCCCCGAGTTCGTAGCCATCCTCGGCCGGATCGGTGAGGGGGGAACCGCTGCCCTCGCCAAGCATGATCGGGCGAAGCTTCTCTCGCTGCCCTTCAAGCTGGTTCCGGCACGACACCGGCTCGATGTTGTCGACGAGCCCATGCAACGCCGGCTGCTCGAAGCACGGAAAGTATTTCGCGCCAATCTCCCGCAAAAAGCGCGGCAGCAGATCGAGTTCTTCGATCCCGAGCGCTACAACGCGGCCGCCTCTGTCCAAGACAATATTCTGTTTGGTAAGATCGCCTATGGCGAAGCGGATGCCCCGGCCCGAATCCCCAAGGTCCTCGGCGAAGTGATCGACGGGTTGTCGCTCCGCCAGATCGTCATCGATGTTGGTCTCGACTACAACGTTGGCACCGGCGGATCGCGCTTATCGATGGCGCAAAGGCAGAAGGCGGCAATCGCCCGCGCCGTGCTCAAACGTCCCGATCTCCTCATTCTCAACGAGGCGACCTCTGCGCTCGACGGTCAAGACCAGACCAAGATCAGCAATGGGTTGAGAGAGGAATTTGCCGGCCGAGGGATCATCTGGGTGCTGCACCGGGCGAGCCTCGCCCGGAATTTCGATCGCGCTCTCATCTTGAGCGGCGGCAAGTTGCAAGAGCAGGGTAGTGTCTCTGAACTGCAAGGCAACAATTCGCTGATGTCCTTGCTGGTCGCGGCCGAATGACGGAGCCAATGGCAAAACGAACCCGAGGAGGGAGGAAATGAGCCTCAAACAGGAATTCGAACTGCTTCGGCGTGTCCCGTTCTTTGCGGAGATCGAGCCCTCGAAGCTGAAGCTGCTGGCGTTCATGAGCGAGCGGGTCGGGTTCGATCCCGGCAGAAATCTGATGCGGCAAGGCGACCCGGCCGACGCGGCGTATCTGATTATCGACGGGCGGGCAGAGGTCATTCTCGAAACACCGGCCGGACCGGTAGTCGTAGCGACGCTCGGCGCCAATGAGATCGTCGGTGAAATGGGCATATTGGGTAATGTGCCCCGCGCGGCGACGGTCCGCGCCAAAGACCGCGTCATCGCGCTGCGCATCTCGAAGGAGCCGTTCATGCGTATGGTGCGCGAGTTCCCGAACATGGCGGTCTCGATCATGCAGGAGCTGGCGCACCGGGTTGAATCGACGAACAATCAGCTGCGCACCGCTGCTCGCCGAATTGAAAAAATTGCGCGAAACCACCGGCGCTGCCGCGTGAGTGCCGGTGAGCCGGCTGGACAGCTTCATCCGTCGGCTCGAGGCGCAGCGCGCTTGCCTCGAATTGGCCGCCGATCTGGTTGCCGATCTGGACGGTGAAGTGCTGGAGCTCGGCCTCGGCAACGGCCGGACGTACGATCATCTTCGCAAGCTCTTCCCGCATCGCAAAATCTATGTCTGCGAGCGCAGGGTCGCAGCCCATCCCGATTGTGTTCCGCCGACCGAACTCCTCTTGCTGGGCGATATGCGCGAGACTCTGCCAGCCGTCCGCGCCCGACTTGCCGGACCGCGTGGTGCTCGCTCATCTTCGACCCCGGGAACGGAGAGATCGCGGCGAGCAAGGCGCTTGCCGACCACCTCGCCCCGCTGATCGTCCCACTTCTGCAGTTGAACGGAGTGCTGGTCAGCGAACCAGCCATAACTGCCGACCAATTGAGGGCTCTTCCGCTGCCGGGCGGGATCGAGCCCGGCCGATATAATCTATACCGGCGCGTCAGCCACCAATCGTCACCATGACCGGGACATGGTCGGACGCCTTGCTCCAACCGCGACTGTCGCGGTGCACCCGCGCTTCGCTGAGCGCGGCGACGAGAGACGGGCTCACCCAGATATGATCGAGGCGACGCCCGCGATTTGAAGCTGACCAGTCGCGGGCGCGGTAGCTCCACCAAGTGTACAGACGCTCCTGCGGCGGCACGAAGTGCCGCACCGCGTCGACAAAAGCGCCCGCTTGCTGCAATCTTCCGAGCCGCTCCACCTCTACGGGGGTGTGGCTGACCACCGTCAGGAGCTGCTTGTGCGACCACACATCCGTCTCCAACGGCGCAATGTTGAGATCGCCCACCGCGATCATGGCAGAGCCGTTCTGCCGCTCTGCCCTGAACCACTCGGTGATCTCGTCAAGAAACTGCAGCTTGTGGGCGAATTTGGGATTCGTTTCCGGATCCGGAACATCGCCGCCAGCCGGAACATAGATGTTATGGAGCTCGATGCCGCCGGGCAACTCGACAACGGCATGCCGGCAATCGGCGCGGTTGCACCAGGCCTTAGTTCCAACCGATGCGAACGGCGCGCGCGACATGATTGCCACGCCGTTATACCCCTTCATCCCGTGAACCAGCATGTGGCGATAGCCGAGCGCCTCGAACATCTCGCGCGGAAAGCGCTCGTCGGGAGTTTTGGTTTCCTGCAAGCATAAGACGTCCGGCGCCCATTCCGCCACAAGCTGCCGGACGTTCTCGACGCGCAGCCGGATCGGAGTTGATGTTCCAACTGACCACGCGCAGCATTACGGGTTTTCCGCCTGTTGGCGCTCGCGGAATGGCCGAACCCGCAAAAACAACGGCGCCCGGTCGGGGGGAAGACCGGGCGCCTGCATGTCAGAAGCGTTTGGGGGAAATCGGGCCCGCAGGGGAAACGGGACCGTTCTAAAGAGAGCTTGGTAACTCTCTCCGCTTCCGAGTGATGCAGATGGGGTGCAGCCGAATAAAAACAAACTTGCATTTCTGCATATCGGAAATGGGCAAAATGCATGCAGTTAAAGGGAACTAACCTGAGTTCCCTTAAGCCGCGCGCGTCGCGACGGCAACTCCCGCGCAGGCGTGTATCAAGGCACGCCTGGGCAAACATCGCAAACAATGCCCGCGACAGCGGATTTTCGAGGACTTTGTACTCGGGGTGCCATTGCACACCGACGACGAACCGAGCCTCGGGCAGACTCACCGCTTCAATTTGACCGTCGGGCGCAACCGCTTCGACGCGCAGCGTGGGCCCGGGATGGTCGATGCCTTGCGAGTGCAGTGAATTCACCATCACTTCTGTTGTTCCGGCAAGTGACGCCAAAAGCCCACCGGGGCTCAGCGCCACACTATGTGCCGGCCCGTAAGGGCCATCCGGCGAATCTTTCCGCGAACGATGATTGAGACGTCCGGGGAGTTCGTGCACTCGCTGGTGCAATGTGCCACCGAGCGCGACATTCAACTCCTGGATACCTCTGCAGATTGCCAGAATCGGCAGGTCACGCCGAACCGCTTCGCGGATCAGCGGCAAAGTCGTCGCGTCGCGCTCCGGATCGTGCAGGATTTCCGAATGGCTCGGCTCAGCGCCGTACTGGCGCGGATGAACGTTCGAGGGGCTTCCGGTCAACAGCAACCCGTCCAGCCTCTCGAGGATCACGCAGACATCGACCCTCGAACCAATGGCGGGGATCAAGATCGGTAGACAACCGGTCGCAGCGATGACCGCATTCGGATATCTCTCGTTGACCCCGTGGAAAACCCGCTCGTTGACCGTGCGCATGCAGGTGGGAATACCGATTATCGGCACATGACGGGCGGGCATTACGCTCAGCTCAAGGTTCGGATTGGCGGCGCGAAGCGGCATAGGGATCCTGGTATACAAACAGTTTGGGGTCGAGCGCCATACCGAATTGCTCATCGTAAAGTGAAACCGTGGTGGTCTTACGCTGTTGATCCACGATCGACCACTGCCGCAATGCGAGCGGGTTGTCGCTGAACACCATCGTCAAACTGCCATTGTCCGGTTCCGCCTTCTCGACGACCGTCAACCTTATGGTGTTCGGCCCGCGCTCGAAGCGCGTCACGATAAGATCGTTAAACGTGATCGGATCACGCAGAAGGAGCCAAGCGGGCGTCGACTTCAGCCCGACTTTGGACATCTGTACGAGCTCCTTGTCGATGTAGTAGACGTAAAACATGTCGGCGAGGAGTAGAATTTGGTTGGGCGGATCATACTCAAAGCGCATCCGGCCGGGTCTCGCCATCCAGAGCTGCCCCGTGGCGATACCACCGCCCGAGGCAACTTGCCGAAACTTGGCATACATCGTGCGAATGCTCCCCAGATAAGCAGCAATTCGCTGCAGATCACCGTTGTCCTGGGGCGTAAGCGCGACAGCAGCGGGCGGTGCAGCGGCAGCGGCGACCGCCGAAAGCCGCGCCGCCGCAAATAAAAAAAGGACCGCGAGCACGGCACGGCGGCTTCGCGAGACGGAATCGCCGAGGAATCGCCACGGCGTTCGGCGCTCCTCGATACCGGTCATCTCGCCGCCGCTCCTCTATGCCTACATCGCGAGGTAGATGACCCCGGCAACCTGGGGCTTCAATTGCGGTCAATCGCCGCCGCGCGCCAAAACCTCGCGTTTTCCGACGTGATTGGCGGCAGTGACAATGCCTTCCGCTTCCATTCGCTCGATGATTCGCGCCGCGCGATTGTAGCCGATCTGGAGATGACGTTGGACAAAGCTCGTCGAAGCTTTGCGCTCGCGACACACAACCGCCACCGCCTGGGCATAAAGCTTATCGGCCGATTGGCCTTCTTCGTCTTCACTCAAAAGATCCGACGGAACACCGTCATCCTCGGTGATTTCGTCGATGAAGTCCGGTGTCCCGCGCGTTTTTAGGAACGAGACGACGCGCTCGACCTCTTCGTCCGAGACGAACGGGCCGTGGACACGGGTGATGCGCCCGCCGCCCGCCATGTAAAGCAGATCGCCCCGGCCGAGGAGCTGCTCGGCGCCGCCCTCGCCGAGAATCGTGCGGCTGTCGATTTTCGACGTCACCTGAAAACTGATGCGGGTCGGAAAATTTGCTTTGATCGTGCCGGTGATGACGTCGACCGACGGGCGTTGCGTCGCCATGATCAGGTGGATCCCGGCGGCTCGGGCCATCTGCGCCAGACGCTGGATCGCCGCCTCGATTTCCTTGCCCGCGACCATCATCAGGTCCGCCATTTCGTCGACCACCACGACGATCAGCGGCAACTCGCTGGTATCGAACGGCTGCGGCTCGAAAATCGGCTGACCCGTTTCGGGATCGAACCCCGTCTGCACCTCCCGGATCACGCTCTCACCCTTGGCCTCGGCGTCGGCCAAGCGGGCGTTGAACCCGTCGATATTGCGCACGCCGAGCTTCGACATCTTGCGATAGCGGTTTTCCATCTCCCGCACCGTCCATTTCAACGCGAGCACCGCTTTCCGCGGATCGGTGACGACGGGCGCGAGAAGGTGCGGGATGCCGTCATAGACGGATAACTCGAGCATCTTCGGGTCGATCATGATGAACTTGCAGCGGTCCGGCGGCATCCGGTACAGGATCGACAGGATCATTGTGTTGATGCCGACCGATTTGCCGGACCCGGTGGTGCCCGCGATCAACAGATGCGGCATTTTCGCGAGGTCGGCCAGCACCGGCTCACCGGAAATGTCCTTGCCCAGGATGAGCGCCAGGCGTCCGGGATGACCTTCGTAAACCGGCGAATTGAGCAGCTCGCGCAGAAACACCGTTTCTGCCTTGCGGTTGGGGAGCTCGATGCCGATCACGTTTCGGCCTGAAACGACCGCGACGCGAACCGATATAGCGCTCATCGAGCGGGCAATGTCGTCGGCAAGACCGATGATCCGCGACGCCTTGATACCGGGAGCCGGCTCGAACTCGTACAGGGTGACGACCGGCCCCGGCCGAACCTGCACGATTTGGCCGCGGACGCCAAAATCCTCGAGCACCGTCTCGAGCAGCCGGGCGTTTTTTTCGAGAGCCTCCTCGTTAATCGCTTCGGCCTTCGCCGCCGGCGGCTTTACCAAGAGCTCGACTGAGGGCAACAGGGGCTGTTGTTCGGGTTCGAGGTCAAGCGCCGGCTGACGTTCCTCTTCAGCACGCTTTCCTGGCGCTGGCGGCCTCCCTCTTGGTGCGATGAAACGAACGAGCCCACCCCGGTCCCGCGGGCCGGCTGGCGCGCCCATTTGCGCTTGGCTCAGCCGAGGTTCGCGCCGGCTGGGCAATGGAGTGACGACCGGCGGGCGGCGCACCTCGGGAGCATCGGAGCGGCGATCGGATCCCGGGGTGTGCGCGAGACGCGATTTGTGTCGAGCGTGCCAAAACCGAGCAAGTAGAGAGTTCGCCTCGGCCGAGCTGCTGCCGGAAAGCTCGGCGAGGCGTATAGCACCCCGCCCAGCGCCCGCACCGATCGCACGCCAATCTCGCAAAGACAGCCCCATGGTAGCCAGCAAAAGAAGGCCGGCAATTGCCGCAGCCGCCATCGAGATAGGCAACGCCGCGGTGCCAAGACCGAAGCGCATCAGAAGCCGCTCCATCACCCAGCCAATGGCGCCGCCGGGGCCGGCCGGTGGAGCGAGCGCTCCGAGATCGAGGATCGAAAGCGCTACCGCCCCCAATGTAAGAACCGCCGGAAGGAGCGCCAATCGGGTCCAGGCGGACCGAAGGGGGCGGTGCAGCATAAGGCGAAACGACCAGGCGAGCAGGAGAATCGGGATCAAAAAGCATGCGAGCCCAAGACTCTGCCACAAGAGGTCGGCCAGCACCGCTCCATCATGGCCGAGGAAATTGTGAGGCATCGCGTCGACCGCCGTGTTCAGCGATCCATCGCGCGGGTCATAGGTGAACAACGACAGGAAGAGCAAAAGGCATGCCAGCAGCAGAGCGAAACCGAACGCCTCCGCGAGACGGTGCTTCAAAACGGTAAGCGCTTCTCCAACCGCCCAATGACGTGTCGATTTGGCCATGCTGTCCCCCCGGCGCTGGCCCGAACCCAGATGCCTCTGCTTCAGGTACAACAGCCGCCGCTTCTGTGCAAATGTGGAAAGCTCACTCCCCGTTGTGGCCCCAGCGCAGTACGTCCTCGTGTCTTCGGCAGGAGCCGCGAGGGGGAGCGGGCGGGGAGGCACGGGCCCCGCCTCCCCCGCCGACCCCCTGGGTAGACCGCTAGGTAACCCGGGATCCCGCGGCTCATACCCAAGCTCGTATCGAGGCTAACATAATCCCTTTTTGTGCTGTCCGCTTCATCGAGAGATTTGCTCGCTCGGGGTCCAGCCACCAGCACACATCGGAAAATGGGCGAACAGCCCGGATGCGCCCGCATGGAACTGCATCCGCTACGTGGCTTGGGGTCGATGTGAAAGCGTCGGCCAGTTCGTTCATTCCGTCGCCGAGCCCAGGCGCGCCTCCTTGATCAGTGCTGCCACGCGGCGCAGCTCGACGCCGAAATCGATCTCCTCGACGCTGCGAGACAAGCGCCGGCGCCAGTTGGGGTGCGCGTCAGTGGTACCGGGCAAATTTGCCTGCTCGACCTCGGAGAGCACATCCTCGAGTTGAGCCAGCATCAGACGAGCGCGCGAGCGGCCGAGATATGCGAGAATGGCGTCCGCGAGCTCGGTCGTATAGACTGGCTCGCTGCCTTCAGGGAGAAACTCCCCTATTTGGGCGGGTGCAATCAATCCTTCCCGAAGGAGCGCGTCGAGCAAGAGACTGCGATCGCGGTGGCGCTCGGCTGCCTCGGCTTCCTGAGCATCCTGGTCGGGGTAAAGCCCGAGACGCCGGCGCCAAATGATATCGGTGCCCAGCCAGAACCCCTTCAGGGTCGCGATGTCGTGGGTCGCCGTCGAAGCCGCGGCCAGCGCCGGGTATTGGGTCGGCGGCACGAATGTCCCATCATCTTTGCGCTCAAAGACAAAAATTCGGTACGACAAGATGTTGGCCGATCGCATAGTGTCGCGAAACCCCTCGGGCACAGTGCCGAGATCTTCCCCGACAACGGCGCAGGCTTGGCGCCGGCTCTCGAGTGCGACCAGCCGGATCAACTCCCTGAAGGGATAGTTAACGTAAGCGCCGGCTTTCGGCTCCATTCCGCTTGGGATCCAATAGAGCCGATTGAGCGACATCACATGATCGATCCGCAAAATCCCGGCATGGCGCATGTTGGCGCGCAGCGACGCAATGAACGCTGCAAAGCCCTGACGCCGAAGGACCAACGGATTGACCGGCGCCAAGCCCCAATTCTGTCCGCCGCGGCTCAACGCGTCGGGCGGCGCGCCGATCGATGCTCCCGGCGCGACCAGCTCCTGATCGGCCCAGGCTTCCGCCCCATTCGGGTCGGCGCCGACCGCCAGGTCCCGATAGAGGCCAATCGAAAGCCCGGCCTTCCGGCCAGCGCGCGACGCGGCTGCAAGCTGCCGATCGGCCTCCCATTGCAGAAACTGAAAGAACTCGACGCGCTCGTGATGCGCGGCCGCAAAGGCGGCAACGTGCGGCGATCGTGGGTTGCGCATCGGCGCCGGCCAGCTGTGCCATGAGAACTGTCGGTTCTCGTGAAGGTGGTGCTCGTGCAGCGCTTCGAACACGGCAAAATCAGTGAGCGATTGCCCCGCGCTCTGCTGAAAGTCCCGGAAAGCCCGTCCGGCGATGCTGGTCGCCGTCCCGTTCGCGCCGAGCTCGAATGTCCGGAAACGGCGAAACAATGCTTCCAGAACCGACCCCTTGCAAGCGGCAACGGCACCATAGTCGATGAGCTCTGCCGAGCGGGCTGCCCAATGAGTTGCCCCGAACCACTGGCCGCCGGTCAACTCGCGTATCGCCTCGTCCTCGCTAAAGCCGGGAACTGCCGTCACATCGATGTAAAGATAGTCAAGCTGGCTGCGGCTCGAAGGCGAATAGGGGCTGACATGCCGCGGCTCGGCGGCGAACAGCGCGTGCAGCGGATTGATGCCGACCACCGAAGCGGCGCAACGTCCCGCGGCACGGGCAAGCGTCGCGAGATCGGCGAAATCCCCGATCCCCCAATTCCGCTCGCTGCGCAGACCGTAAAGCTGACAGCTCAGCCCCCAGCTGCGCGAGCCCGGTCCCAGCTCGGCGGGAAGGTGGCAGCGATCCGGCGCGACGATTAGATCGACACGGGCGTTAATGCCGTCAGCCTCGACTTCAAGCCGGTGATAGCCGAGCGGCAAGCCACTCGGCAGGGCCAATGCGAACCGCTCTACATTCGAGTTGGCATCGACCGTCACCCGGCCGGCGCGCTCGTCGCCATCGGCGAGATGGCAGCTCCAGAAAACTCTGCGGCAGCCTGATGGCAGCCGCAGCAAGAGCTCGGGGCGCAGATCCTCGACGCGCACCAGATGCGCAGCCTCAAGCCCAAGCGGCAAACATCGTTGTTGATCCTCGAGCTGACGTCGGGCGCACACCGGGTCAGATGGCAGGCCGAAGGCAGCTGTCAGCGCCAATAATGTATCATCCGACACCTCTCGGGTTTGCCCCAGCGCGTCCGTGTAACGCGCCTCGACGCCGATCAGTCCGGCGACCTGAAGGAGGGCGGCGCGACTGCTCATATCAAAGGAAGCTGTCGCTTTCCTGCACTGCAGCGGTCGAGGGTCCGCGCTCACGCTCGCCGTCGAGCAATAATGTGCCAGTCTCAACTGGGACGCGGCGGTGTGGTATAGGCCGCGGTGCTCGGTCAATGAACAGCGCAAACGAGTGAGCCAACAGCCGATAAATTTCTCCCGCCTCGTAACGTTTCGCCGCGGCAACGCGCCCAGTCGGCTCTGCGGTATCGACCAGTGGCTCCCACGACATTGGCGAAGCAAAAGTGGGAAAACGAAAATCGAGCCCCTCGCTGTGCGCGTTCATCATGACAAGAAAGCTTTCGTCGATATCGCGGTGGCCGCCTGGAGTGAAGAACTCGCCTGCCGCGCCGCTCAGGACATAGCCGAGGGCCAGCCCTACCGGATTTTTCCAGTCCTCTGTCGTCGCCTCCTTGCCCAAAGGAGTGATCCAGGTAATGTCTTTGACCCCGGCCTCGGAAAGCACCTCACCGCGCAAGAAGCGCGGGCGGGAGAAGACACGATGGCGGCGACGGAGATGGATCAGATAGCGGACAAACCAAGCCAAATTCCTCGTCCGCCGGCTCGATCTGTTTCCAGTCGAACCAGGAGATTTCGTTGTCCTGACAATAGGCATTGTTGTTGCCGCGCTGTGTTCGCCCGATTTCATCGCCGGCCAGCAACATCGGCACACCGAGCGACAGCAGAAGGGTGGCCAGCAGGTTGCGCTTCTGGCGGTCGCGCAGGGCGATGATCTGCGGATCATCGGACGCCCCCTCCACACCGCAATTGCAGCTATAGTTGGCATTAGTCCCGTCGCGGTTGTCCTCGCCATTGGACTCGTTGTGTTTTTGGCTGTAGCTAACGAGATCGTGCAGTGTAAATCCGTCATGAACGGTAATGAAATTGATGCTCGCCCAAGGCCGCCGGCCGCGATACCCGAAGACATCCGAGGAGCCGGCCACCTTTGAGGCGATATCGGCAACGAGACCTTTGTCACCTCGCCAGAAACGTCTGACAATGTCCCGATACTGCCCGTTCCACTCGGCCCACCCGGGCGGAAAGTTGCCGAGCTGATATCCGTAAGGGCCAAGATCCCAGGGTTCGGCAATCAGCTTGAGCCCGGCCATCGCCGGGTCCTGTCTTATCGCATCGAAGAAGGCGCTGCCCTGGGTGTAATCGCCGTTTTCGCGGGCGAGACTGGGGCACAGATCGAAGCGGAAACCGTCGACATGCATCTCCAATGCCCAGTAACGCAGCGAATCCATGACCAGCTGCAACACCCGAGGATGGTCGAGGTTCATTGTATTGCCGGTACCGGTCACGTCGTAATAAAATCGGCGGTCTGCTTCCAAACGGTAATAGGAAGCATTGTCGATCCCGCGAAACGAAAGTGTCGGGCCTAGGTGATTGCCTTCACCGGTGTGGTTGTAAACGACATCAAGAATGACCTCGATCCCGGCATCGTGCAGGCGCTTTACCGCTGTCTTGAAGCCGGCGATCGACGGCGTCGACAGAAAACGCGGATCCGGGGCAAAAAAGCCGATCGTATTGTACCCCCAGTAATTCACCAGCCCGCGTTCGAGCAAATGGCGATCGTCGATCGAAGCTTGGATCGGGAGCAGCTCGACTGCGGTGATACCGAGGCCGGCGAGGTAATCGATCATGGCCGGTGAAACGAGCCCAGCGAAGGTGCCGCGATGCGAGGGCTCGACATCGGGGTGCTTGATGGTAATGCCGCGCACCTGCAGCTCGATTATGATAGTTTCTTCCCATGGGGTCTGGGGGCGCCGGTCCTCACCCCAGGTGAAAGCGGGTTCGATCACACGGCACTTTGGGATATTGCGCGAGTTGTCGCGCCGGTCAAACGACAGGTCCTCGCGTGGACTCCCAAGTCGATAACCGAAGACCGCATCGGCCCAGCGAAGCCGCCCTTGCAGCGCCTTGGCGTAGGGGTCGATCAGCAGCTTGTTCGGATTGAACCGATGCCCGTTTGACGGATCGAAGGGTCCGTAACCCCGGTACCCGTAAAGCAAGTTCGGTCGAGCGTCCGGCAAATAGACGTGCCAGACCTCGTCGGTATATTCCGGAAGCACGATGCGCGCTTCCTCGTGACCGCCGGAGCGATCGAAGAGACACAGCTCGATCTTCTCGGCATGCGCCGAAAAAATCGCAAAGTTCACACCCTCACCGTCCCAGGTGGCCCCGAGCGGGTATGGACGACCCGGCCAGACCTTCCATGGCGAGGCCATCAGCGAGGGGACGGTGAGGGGCAGCTGACGACGAGCATTCCGGATATGGGAAGCCGGTTTGATCAACCCGGGGTAAAGGCCAATGCGCCGAGCGGCGGCAAGTTCAAGCATATCGAGTGGGGGTGGCCATGCATCGGATAAGGATCGGCATGAACCTCCCCCGCGTTGCCGATGCCGGTACCGCCATACTCCAGCGCGTCGGTGTTGATGCGCTCGCGATAGCGCCCCGCCTGTGGCACCCCTATCCGATAGTTCTCGCGCGGAACCGGCGTGAAGTTGCAGATGATGACCGCAACTTCGTGCGGATCCCGGCCGCGCCGCAAATAGGACACGATGCTTTCAGCCGCGTTCGCCACATCGATCCAGTGAAACCCCTCGGGCTCGCAATCCAGACGGTGCAACGCCGGCGTGCTGCGGTAGAGATGATTGAGATCGCGCACCAGACGCCGGACCCCCTCGTGCAACGGTTCGCCGAGCAGCTGCCAGTCGAGCCCGATATCGTGGTTCCACTCGCGCTCCTGGGCGAACTCGCCGCCCATGAATAGCAGCTTCTTGCCCGGGTGGCTCCACATGAAAGTGAGATAAGCTCGCAAGTTCGCGAAGCGCTGCCATCGGTCGCCCGACATCTTGCCTATCAGCGAGCCCTTGCCGTGCACCATCTCGTCGTGGCTGAGCGGCAGGACGAAGTTTTCGTGAAAGGCGTAAAGCAGGCCGAAGCTGAGGTCGTTATGGTGGTATTTGCGGTGGATCGCATCCAACGACATGTACCGTAACGTGTCGTGCATCCACCCCATGTTCCATTTGAAGCCAAAGCCGAGCCCGCCGACATAAGTCGGCCGTGACACCATCGGCCAGGCGGTCGACTCCTCGGCCACCGAGGTCGCGCCGGCCTCCCCGAACACCAGCTCGTTCATTCTGCGCAGGAACGCGATTGCTTCGAGGTTTTCTCGCCCGCCGAAAGCATTCGGGATCCATTGCCCAGGGTTGCGGCTGTAGTCGAGGTACAGCATCGAGGCCACCGCATCGACCCGAATGCCGTCGATGTGGAATTCGCGCAGCCAATAGAGCGCACTCGACAGCAGGAAATTCGTGACTTCACGGCGACCGAAATTGTAGATCAGTGTGTTCCAATCGGGATGAAAGCCCTGCCGCGGGTCGGCGTGCTCGTAAAGCGCCGTACCGTCAAACCGGCCGAGCCCGTGCGGGTCGGTCGGGAAATGCCCGGGAACCCAATCTAACAGCAATCCTAACCCAGCGCCGTGGCACGCATCGACGAAGGCGCGAAAATCGTCCGGGGTCCCGTAACGGCTGGTCGGCGCGAATAGCGAGATCGGCTGGTATCCCCAAGAACCGTCGAACGGGTATTCCGTAATTGGCATCAGTTCCAGATGCGTGAAACCCATTTCGGCTGCGTAGGGGACGAGCTGGTCAGCGAGCTCGCGATAGGTCAAATACCGCCCGTTCTCCGCCAAGTTGCGGCGCCACGAGCCAAGATGGACTTCATAGATCGAGATCGGCGCTTGCCGATCATTGCGCTCCCAGCGCTCCGCCATCCACCGCCCGTCCTGCCACAGATGCCGCGATGGCTCGGCAATAATCGATGCCGTGTTCGGCGGTCGCTCGGCCCGCTCCGCCTGCGGGTCCGCCTTGAGCGGTAGGAGCTGACCGTCGGCGCCAAGGATCTCGTATTTGTAGAGATGACCGGGGCGCAGGCCCGGGACGAACAGCTCCCAAAACCCGGCGACATTTCGCATAGGCATCCGCCGGCCGTCCCATCCGTTGAAGTCGCCAACGACGCTGACACGGTGCGCGTTCGGCGCCCATACCGCAAAGGCGACGCCCTCGACACCTTCATGCACCACCGGGTGCGCTCCAAGCTTGCGGTAGCTCGCCAAGTGGTTGCCCTCGGCGAGCAGATGGATGTCGACTTCGCCAAGCACCGGCGGAAAAGAATAGACGTCGTAGAATTCGTGTTGGGCGCCGCCGCTCGACACGCGTAACCGATAGCGGAACGGCTCCTTGCGATCGGGAATTGTCGCGACAAAGAAACCGTCACGGTGGATTTGAGCAGCCTTGGCCACAACTTCGCCAGTCGCAGATTCGATCACCGACACATCCTGTGCGCCCGGCAGCATCGCTCGGGCGGCTATTCCGTCCGGCGTCTTGTGCATTCCGAGAAACGAGAACGGGTCGCTGTGGCGCGCCTCCACTATTGCCGCAATTTGTGGATCAGGCCGCCGCAACACGCTCGGCCCCCTCCATCTTCGCCAAGAGCCCGAGCACGCCCTTCAGCGGAATGTCGACCCAGCCGGGCCGGTTCGCCAGCTCGTAGGAGACTTCGTAGATCGCCTTCTCGAGTGTGAAGAACGCCACAATCCGGCGCGCCTGATTCTTGCTCGTCGGGTAGGCGGCGCAACCACGCATCGCCTTGCGATAGGCGGCGCGGAAGCCGTCGACCGCCCGCTGGCGCCAAGCCTCTGCCAATTCCAACATTCTCGATTCGGCTGCCGGTCGCGCCTCGGCGAGCTGCCGCACGGCGGTAAAGCTGGCGTAGTCGAACGAGCGGATCATGCCGGCGACATCGCGCAACGGCGAACTCTTGCGCCGGCGATCGGCGAGGGGCCGTGCCGGCTCGCCCTCGAAATCGATAATGAAGAAGTCGTTCTTCACGGCGAGAACTTGGCCGAGATGAAAATCGCCATGATAACGGGTTTTTTGGGCCTCTGTCTCGTGCGGGATCAACGTGCGAATCTGGTGAAAAAGTCGGTCACGCTCGGCGGTGAGGCGCCCCACGAGCTCCTGCGCCGAAGCCGGCAATCTGGCCCGCTCGCGTTCCAATTTGGCCAGCATGTCGGCGGCGGCCGCCTCGAGCTCGCGCCGCCATCGGCCGATATCCTCGGCGGTTATCGGTTCGGGAGCAAAGTCGGGATCATCACGTCCCCCCTCGGCTAAAGCTCGATGCATCTCGGCGGTGCGAATCCCGAGCTGGCGCGCCAACGAAAGGAAAAACACATCCGGATCGGGCAGGTCCGATTCACGCGTCCCGCTCGACAGCGCATCATCGAGATATCGCGTGAGATAGTCCAAGGCCTGGGTCCAGCCGTCCCCTTGGTTGCGGACAAAGCCGAACAGCACGCCGAGGGCATGCGCTTGCGGTCCATCGCCGTCGAGATCGAGTTCCATGAACGCCAGCAGCGGCGGCGTGTTCGCAAACCCGGCACGCTCGACCAAAAAACGCGACATCTCAATCTCGGGATGCGGACCGGGTTGCACACGACGATAGATTTTCAGCATGCCGCAATCATCGAAAATGATTGAGCTATTCGACTGTTCCGACGCAACGCGGTGAGCCGCCAGCCGCTCCGGCAACGCGACCTGATCGAACAGCGGCGTTTTGCAGCAGCGGATCTCGCCGCCTTCGAGCCGGATGGTCGCCTCCCGCCGAATCGCTTCCATCAACGCCAATGCAAAGCCGTCCTGCGACAGGGCGTCGACAAGCGCTCCTTCTCGGCGGAATTGCCGCAATTCGGCAAGTGTCACCGGGATCAGTGCTTGGCGCGACTCGACATCTGCCGACGACCAGACGGCGGCTAGCGGCAGAAAATAGCGCTGTCGCTCACCGCGCGCGAGTTGCGTCTCCACGACCCCCGCCATGTACGTCTCGGCCCCCGACCCGTCCTCGGGCGGTCGGGTTACCTCGCCACGCGCCAGCACAGAAGCCGCGCGGATCCTCTGATCCTTCCCCGCGAACCAGCGTTGGCGCGGCAGAAAAGCGGGGACCACATCACCCTCGAGCTGCGGCAGATTGTGCTGACGGAACAGATCGGACCAGCCATGCGGCATTACTAACGTGAGAAACTCTGGTGGCGCCGCTCGCAGGCTCCCGGCCTCGGCGGCGGTGGGCAGAAGCTCGAACCAGAAAAAGCTGTAGCCCTGCAGAGTGAGCAGGTACGGAAGTTCGCCAATCGGCGGAAATTGGCTGCGCCCGAGAAGTTCGACAGGTTGGCGGCCGCGCCACTCGGATAAATCGAGTTCGACCGCTTGCGGAGTGCGCGACAAATTGGCGACACACAGGACGATTTCGTCGCTATAGCCGCGCATATAGGCGATAACCTTGCGGTTCGACGGATAGAGGAACCGCAGGGTACCCCGGCCGAAAGCGCGCCGTGAGCGACGCGCCGCAATTAGCCGTTTGACCCAATTCAACAGTGACGAAGGCGAGCGGGTCTGCGCCTCGACGTTGACCGCCTCGAAACCATAGACCGGATCCATGATCGGCGGCAGATAAAGCCTCGCCGGGTCGGCGCGGGAAAATCCGCCATTGCGATCGAACGACCATTGCATCGGCGTGCGTACACCGTCGCGATCGCCAAGAAAAACATTGTCGCCCATCCCGATTTCGTCGCCGTAGTAGAACACCGGCGTTCCCGGCATCGAGATCAACAGCGCGTTCAACAATTCGATCTTGCGCCGGTCGTTTTCCATCAACGGGGCGAGACGACGGCGAATCCCGAGGTTCAGCCGCGCGCGCCGGTCGGCAGCATAATAATTCCATAGATAATCGCGCTCGCGATCGGTCACCATCTCGAGCGTCAGCTCGTCGTGATTGCGCAGAAAAACCGCCCACTGGCAGGTCTCCGGAATATCCGGCGTCTGCCGCATGATGTCGGCGATCGGGTGGCGGTCCTCGGTGGCGACCGCCATGTAGATTCGTGGCATCAGCGGGAAATGAAACGCCATGTGGCACTCGTCGCCCGCGCCGAAATATTGCAGCACGTCCTCCGGCCATTGGTTCGCCTCGGCCAGCAGCATGCGGTCGCAGTAGCGCATGTCGAGCTCGCGGCGCAGTCGGCGCAGCACTTCATGGGTCTCGGGGAGGTTCTCGTTGATAGTCCCTTCGCGCTCGATCAGGTAAGGCACTGCGTCGAGCCGCATGCCGTCGACCCCGAGATCGAGCCAGAACCGCATCACGTCGACAACCGCTCGGAACACGCGCGCATTATCGAAATTCAGGTCTGGTTGATGCGAGTAGAAACGGTGCCAGTAATACGCCTGAGCCACCGGATCCCAGGCCCAGTTGGATTTTTCCGTATCGACAAAAATGATGCGGGTCTCCGGAAACTTCTGGTCGGTATCGCTCCAGACGTAGAAATCGCGCATCTTCGAGCCACGCTTCGCCCGCCTCGCGCGCTGGAACCAAGGATGCTGATCAGAGGTATGGTTGATGATCAGCTCGGTTATGACCCGGATATCGCGTCGGTGCGCATCTCGTATAAACGTCTTGAAATCGGCCATCTTGCCGTACGACGGATTGATGTTTCTGTATTCGGAGATGTCATAGCCGTCATCACGTAAGGGCGAGGGATAAAAAGGCAGCAGCCATAATGTGGTGACCCCGAGATCCTGCAGATAATCCAGCTTGCGGCGCAGCCCTTCGAAATCGCCAATTCCGTCATTGTCGGAGTTGAAAAAGGCCTTCACGTGCAGCTGATAAATGATCGCGTCCTTGTACCACAGCGGGTCGGATGCCACGGTGCGCGCGATTGCGCCGCTGTCGGGCGCCGGAAGGGTCAAATCGTTTAACAGTGTCATGTTCCTAGGCTGATCGCAGAAGTGCATCCATTAACTAGAATCTGTAATCCTGAAAAAGGGCCGAAATCGGGCCTGAAGAAGAAGTTACCGCGCCGCCCGATTTATTCGCCGATCTTATGCGACCTTGAGACAGAAAACCGAAGCGGGATTAATCGCGGGATCTAGATGAAAGCGCTGATAGGCACCGCGGCAAGCCACGGCGCGGCCGGTAAACGCCTCCTCGAGCGAGTATGCCACATCCGCCGAAATTCCGAGCTCGGCAAGCGGCAACTCGACGGTATCCTCATGCATGCCATGCGGGTCGAGATTGACAACGATGATCACGACGTTGACCCGGTCCGGGGATATCTTCGCATAAGCCAGGATATTCGGGTCGTCGCAGTTTAGGAAGCGCAGATTGAGAAACTGCTGCAATGCCGGATTATTGCGCCGAAAGCGATTGAGAACAGCTATATCTTCCTTGATGTTGCCTGACCGCTCCCAGTCCCACACCTTGTATTCGTACTTCTCGGAGTGGAGATACTCCTCACGCCCTGGAATTGGTGTGTTCTCGCACAGCTCAAACCCGTTATAGATGCCGTAGACCGGCGACAAGGTCGCGGCCAACACCAGACGGATGCGGAAAGCCGCGCGCCCGCCCTCTTGCAGGAACACCGGCAGGATATCGGGCGTGTTGGTGAAGAAGTTCGGTCGAAAATATTCCTTGGCGGGATAGGCCGTCAGCTCGGTCAAATACTCGATCAACTCCGATTTAGTATTGCGCCACGTGAAATACGTGTAGGACTGGGTGAACCCGGATTTCGCCAATGCTCGCATCATCTTAGGCCGGGTGAACGCCTCGGACAGGAAAATCGCTTCCGGGCAGCGCGCCTTGACCTCGCGGATCAACCACTCCCAAAACGGCAGTGGCTTTGTGTGGGGGTTGTCGACGCGAAAAGTGCGCACGCCCTCGCCGACCCAGAACAGGATCGTGTCGCGCAATTCGCCCCACAACCCTTCGCGGTTCGGGTTATCGAAATCGACATTGACAATGTCTTCGTATTTCTTGGGAGGGTTCTCGGCGTATTTGATCGTTCCGTCGGGCCGAAAACGGAACCACTCCGGATGCTCGTGCACCCATGGATGGTCGGGCGCGGCTTGGATCGCGAAATCCAATGCCACCTCCATTCCGAGCGCCGCGGCGGCACGGACGAAACGACGGAAGTCGGCAAGTGTGCCGAGCTCGGGGTCGACCGCCCGATGACCGCCTTTTTCCGAGCCGATCGCATAAGGGCTACCTGGATCACCCGGCTCCGCAGTGGTGCTGTTGTCTCTGCCTTTGCGGTTGACGCGGCCGATCGGATGAATCGGAACGAGATAGACGACATCGAAACCCAGCCGCGCGATTTCAGGCAGGCGCGCGATGCAGTTATCAAAGGTGGCCCCCTTGCCGGGCTCCACCCCTTGGCTGCGCGGGAACATTTCGTACCAGGCGGCAAAGCTCGCCGCCTTGCGGTCGACGACCACCTGCAGTTCGCGTGGATAACTCACCGCATCACTACGCATCGAACACCGCGCCATTGCGTCGCGAACTTCGGGTGAAAGGAGCAGCTCGGTGCGCGCGGCGCTGTCGTGAAGCTCGAAATCGCGCAACATCTGCTGGATACACGCCCCGTCGCCGCCGCGCGCCAGCGCCAGCGCGGACTGCACGATGTCTCGCCCCTCGACGAGTTCGAGATCGACGTTTTGGCCCGCCGCCAGCTTCTTTTCGACCTCGTCGCGCCAGCTTTCGAAATGGTCGGTCCAGGCCTCGATCGTGTACCGCCAGAGGCCGACCGCATCCAGCCGGAAGCGGCCGACCCAGCGATCGTTGTCGAAAAAGACGAACGACGCTTCGCGCCACGCCTCGTCTTCGTGCCGGTATTTTACGACAGCACGCAGCTTGTCGTGCCCGTCGCGAAACAAGTCGGCCCACACCTCGAACACCTCGCCGACGATCCGCTTGACGGGATATCGTCCGCCATCGAGCTCGGGATAGACCTCCTCGATTTGCATCCGGCTCTCGGGTTGCCACTGCGGATGCTGGGGGACCGGACGCTCGGACCGGATCGAACCCGCCCGCAAGATCCGAACGCCAAATGGCGCCACGGCGACAAAAGAGCCTTCGATTTCGATGTGACTGGTTTGTTGCTCGTGCGTGTTGACGAGTATGAAGGCGCGGTCATCGCCGCTTTCGGTCCGCCGCTCCAGCACGACCAGTGGGTCGGCTGGGTTGCTCAGCCGCCGCAGCGGACCCTCTTCGTTCAGGGCCGGAATCGATTTCTTCAGCGCATTGACCTCGGCTACGAATTGGCTGAGATCAAGGCGCTCGGGCTCCGGGTCCAGGTCGGGGTTGGCGACGACATCGAGCCGCCGCGACCAGCCGTATTCGAAACCCATCGGCATCATCACGCCGGTCGAATAAGCTGCGGCAAAGGCGTAAGCCTGCCTATAGCGCGGCTCGATCTGGGATTCCGGAACCCCGGCAGCGCGGAGCTCATTGACCAGCCGGTCGGTATCGTGGCTTTCCGGAAAGCCGATCGACGGGGCGATGTGGCGAAAGTCCTCGTACTGCTCCAAGAGCCAGGGACTTTCGAAATCCCACCACTTCACGCTGTTGAAGAGATAATCGAAGCCGGCGCCGCCGAGGGCGAGGACCGCTTCCTTCGGTGCCCCGAGGTTTTCGGCGCAGAACACCACTTCGGGATCGGCCGCCTTGGCGTCGCTGATCAATCCGCGCCAGACTTCGGCCGGCACCTTATAGGCCGCATCGCACCGGAAGCCGCCAAAGCCCAAGCCGATGTAATGACGCACCAGCTGTTGGAAATAGCCGAGGATCTGACGCAACTGCGGCGGCCGATAATCGAGTTCCGCGAGATCGCCCCAAACCGTCTTTTGGGTGGGATCGGCAGGATCGGTCGCGAAGGGTGAGACGACATTGCCGCGCGCATCACGAGTGAACCACTCGGGATTGCTGGCGACGAGTTCGCTGTCCTTTGACGTATGATTGACGACCAGATCCATGATGACGCGCAGCCCGTGCCCCCGCGCCGCCTCGGTAAAGGCGCACAACAGCTGGTCGTCGTCGCCGGGCTCGCCGCCGCGAAAGCGAGGATTTAGCCGGTAATAATCCTTGACCGCGTACAGGCTCCCGGAAAAACCAGGGTAATGAAACGGGTTCACATAGACGGCGTTGAACCCCATTGCCGCGATCCGCGGCAGATGGGCCTCCCATTTCCGGGTGGTGCCTGCCAATGTCGGAAAAAGATTGTAAATGCGGAGCCCTTCGCTCATCGCGACAGACCTAAATTGTCCAGATTGCCCCCGATCCCCGTCATCCTGACCTAGAAATGGCCTCCCCTGGCGTGAAGTTCCGTTCGGGACGGTGACGACCCTTCACCGGCCCGGCAGAACCATTACCTCCGGTGCGGCCGGCAACGCTGACCGAGTAAGAAGGACTGTGGGCGCCTCCGCATGCCGGACCGCATAAAAATCCCCGATCCTTGTCAGAAATTTGTCCAAAGTCGCCTGCGTGAAAATGTGCATCGGGATGATGATTTTGGGTTTGATCTGCCGGAGGACTTCGATCATGTCGTCCTGGTTCAACGTCCACACGCCGTCGATCGGCGCCATCACGACGTCGATCGTACCGAGATCGGCGAGATGGGACTGTGTCAGGGTGTGGTGCAAATGGCCGAGATGGGCGATGCACAGATCGGCCACGTCGAACACAAAAATCGAGTTGCCGTTGTAGCGGCTGCCGCCGAACTCCCGCACATTCGTCGGTACATTGTAGATCCGCACATCGCGGTATTCGAGCCGGTGGGTCGCGACCCCGCCCGCGGGATCCCAGCCGCGCAGGATGTATTTGACGCCCGGCTCTACTGAGTCGCTGTAATGCGTCGGATGGGCATTGTTCATCGTGACGATGTCGGGCGTGACCGGCGCTCCTATCGCATCGTTGTAATCCGTGACGATCCGAACACCGCCCGGGCTCTCGATAAGAAAGCTCGCATGGCCGAGAAACGTGATCGATACTGCTTCCTCCGCGCCGGCAGCCGCGAGTCGCAATCGGCTCCCCGGCAACGACCCCGGTACACGCGGCCTGCGCCGCGGCGCGAGGGGCGACGTGATCGCAACCATGCACAACAGGATTAGCCGGGCCATCATGCAGAGGCCGGGCACAACCAGTTAAAGCACGACCTCGACAAGGAACGGGCCGGGTGTACCGATGGCCTCGGCGAAGCGGTCGTTGAACGCATCCATTGTCGTGACCCGCGCGCCGGGAACGCCCATCGAGCGCGCGAGACCCACCCAGTCGAGATCGGGGTGGCCGAGATCGAGCATGTCGAGCGCCTTGCGGCCGGGATTGCCGGCGCCGACATTGGCGAGCTCGCCGCGAAGGATCGCGTAGCTGCGGTTCGAGAACAGCAATGTCGTGACATCGAGCCCCTCGCGCGCCTGCGTCCACAGCGCCTGCAATGTGTACATGCCGCTGCCGTCGCCTTCGAGGCAGATCACCTTGCGGTCCGGGCACGCCACCGCAGCGCCGGTCGCGACCGGCATCCCCATGCCGATCGACCCGCCCATATTCGACAGCCAGTCATGCGGGCTGCGGCGAACGGGTCGGCGCGAAAAAGCCGCGGCCGGTTGTCACCGCTTCGTCGACGACGATCGCATTCTCGGGAAGCAGCGCCGCGAGCGACCTGCCGATCGCCTCCGAATTGATCGCTCCGGTTGCCGGCGCGGGCGGAGGATCATTGGTCACCGGCGCCGGGGTCGAATGCGCCCCGAGTTCGTCGGCCAAAGCGGCGAGCGCACCGATCAGATCCTCCTCCGGCCGCGCGAGGACGTGACCCACGGCATCCGGCGGCGACAGCAGGCTCGGCTTGTCGGGATAGGCGAAGAACGCCACCGGCATTTTGGACCCGACCAGGATGATGTGCTTGAGCCCGGCCAGGACCTTGACCGCCTGGTCGACGACGTAAGGCACCCGTTCGACGAAAACCCGGCCGCGCCCGCGCTGGGTGCGGGCATTGGAACCCTGCGCGATCAACCGCGCTCCGGTTTTCGCCGCGATGCGGCCGGCGAGGTCGAGCCCCTCCTGGCGCAAGGCGCGGCCCGTCACGAGCAGGAGGCACGGCTCGCCCGAGCGCAATGCCCGCGCCGCCTCGGCGACCGCCTCCGGCGAAACCGGCGCCGGCGGTGCGGCGGGCGGCACCTCGACCGGCCCTGAGCCCTCGTTCCACGCCGTGTCGGCCGGCAGGATCAGCATCGCGATCTGGCCCGGCGGCGTGCGCGCCGCGGCGATCGCGGCCGCGCCGTCGGCTGCGACCGAGCGCGCATCGGGCGAGGTCTTTACCCAGCGCGAAAACGGCTTTGCGGCGGTCTCGATGTCGGTGGTCAGTGGCGCGTCGTAGCGGCGATGGTAGGTGGCATGATCGCCGACGATGTTGACCATCGGCGTCGATGGCCTTGTTGGCGTTGTGGATGTTGGCGAGCCCGTTGGCCATGCCGGGGCCGAGATGCAACAGCGTCGCCGCCGGGTTTCCGGTCATCCGGGCGTAGCCGTCGGCGGCGCCGGTAACGACGCCTTCAAAGAGGCCCAAGATGCAGCGCATGCCCTCGACCCGGTCGAGCGCTGCGACGAAATGCATCTCCGAGGTGCCCGGATTCGCGAAGCATACATTGACGCCGCCGCCGACCAAGGTGCGCACCAAGCTTTCTGCGCCGTTCATGAGCTTCTCCGAATAGGCGTCGCCGCTGGGAAACGAGCTTTAACATCCCCTCACGCAAACCGGAAGGCATCGAGCGGGCCGAACCAGTCGAGGCCGCCAGGTAGCTGCCCGCGCAAGGTAGAGATGAAAAATAATGCATGCGCATGGTTGACGCTGGGCTAAGTCCGTAGGTAGAGTACGCATTAAATTTCCTATGATCACCTTCGACGCCGAACCCCAACGATATCGCCACTGGCGCCTCTCCTGCACTGGCGCGGTCGCCACACTGACCTTGGATGTGGCGGAGGAAGCCGGATCTTCCCCAGGCTACCGGCTGAAGCTCAACTCTTACGATCTCGGGGTAGATATAGAATTCCACGACGCGCTCGACCGCATCCGCTTCGAGCATCCCGAGGTGCGGGTCGTGGTTCTGACGAGCGGCAAGGAGCGCGTGTTCTGCTCGGGGGCCAATATTTACATGCTGGGCCAGGCGAGCCACGCCGAAAAGGTCAATTTCTGCAAATTCACTAACGAGACCCGCAACGGCATCGAGGATTCGAGCGCACGCTCCGGGCTCAAATTCATCGCCGCGGTAAACGGAGCCTGCGCCGGCGGCGGATACGAGCTGGCGCTCGCCTGTGACGAGATCGTCATGATCGACGACCGGTCGAGCACGGTCAGCCTGCCCGAAGTGCCGCTTCTCGGGGTTCTGCCCGGCACCGGCGGTCTCACGCGGCTGGTCGACAAGCGCAAGGTGCGGCGCGATCTCGCCGACGTCTTCTGCACCACCGCCGAAGGGGTGCGCGCTGACCGCGCGAAGGCATGGAAACTGGTTGATCGGATCGCGCCGCCCGCCCGTTTCCGGGTACTCGTCGAAGAGCGCGCCCGTGCGCTCGCCGAGCTCAGCGACCGGCCCGCCGAGGCCTCGGGTATTCCGCTCACGCCGCTAGAACGCGTGGTCACCGAGGCCGGTTATCGTTATCGCTGGGTCGAAGTCGATATCGCGCTGAACGAGGGTGTCGCGACCTTGACCGTCGCGGGCCCCCGGAGTGACGAGGTTCCCAGCGATCTCGGGCAGATCGTCGAGAGTGGCGCCAGCTGGTGGCCGCTGGCGATGGCGCGCGAATTAGACGACGCGCTGCTGATGCTGCGTGCCAACCATCGCGAAATCGGAACCCTGGTGCTGAAGACCCGCGGTGCGATCGAAGCCGTGCTGGCCATCGACCAGACGATGATTGCCAACCAGGAGCACTGGTTCGTGCGCGAGACGATCGGGTTCCTGCGCCGCACCCTGCAGCGGCTCGATCTCTCCTCGCGCAGCCTCTTTGCGGTCATCGACCAGAGCTCGTGCTTTGCCGGCACCCTGTTGGAGCTGAGCCTCGCCGCCGATCGCAGCTACATGCTGGCGGAGGGACCGCAGATCGCGCTGAGCGGGCTCAATTTCGCCGGTCTCGAGATGGTGAATGGCCGCACCCGGTTGACGACCCGCTTCAACGACGATACCCGGGCCGCGGGCCTCGAGGCGTTTGCTGCCGAGCCGCTCGATGCCGCTGCAGCGCTCGATCATGGTCTCGTAACCTTCGGTCCGGACGAACTCGACTGGCAGGACGAAGTCCGCCTCGCCATCGAGGAGCGCGCGAGCCTGTCGCCGGACGCGCTGACCGGAATGGAGGCAAACCTCCGGTTTGCCGGCCCCGAAACGGTCGCGACGAAAGTATTCGGCCGGCTTTCGGCTTGGCAGAACTGGATCTTTACGCGTCCGAACGCGACCGGCGAGCAGGGCGCGCTGAAGCGCTACGGCAGCGGTGTGCGAGCGCGGTTCGACTGGGAACGGATATAGGGGGAAGGGGATGGTAATCGACTATTACGAGCGGATTCCGAACAATGTCGGCCTCGCCGACAACCGGGCGCTGCAGCGTGCTCTCGAGCAGTGGCAGCCCCGGTTTCTCGATTGGTGGCGGGAAATGGGGCCGAGCTCGTTTCGCGGGGCCGGCGTCTATCTGCGCACCGCGACGACAGCCGACGAGAACGGTTGGGCGAGCTATGGCCACATCGCCATGCCGGAATACCGTTGGGGGATCTTTCTCGCCGACCCGGTGCCGGATAGGCGCATCGGTTTTGGGGACGCGATAGGCGAGCCGGTATGGCAGCAGGTGCCCGGCGAGCATCGGTCGAGCTTGCGCCGGCTGATCGTCACGCAAGGCGATACCGAGCCGGCCTCGGTCGAGCAGCAGCGTCGGCTCGGCAATGCGTGCCCCTCGCTCTATGATTTGCGCAATCTCTTCCAGGTCAATGTCGAAGAGGGACGGCACCTCTGGGCGATGGTCTATCTGCTGCATGCCTATTTTGGCCGCGACGGCCGCGAGGAAGCCGAAGAACTGCTGACGCGCCATTCCGGAGACAGTGACAAGCCGCGCATTCTCGGGACCTTCAACGAGCCGGTCACCGATTGGCTCAGTTTTTTCATGTTCACCTATTTCACCGACCGCGACGGCCGGTTTCAGCTGAAGAGCCTGGCTGAAAGCGCGTTCGACCCGCTGTCGCGGAGCTGCCGGTTCATGTTGGCCGAAGAAGCCTTTCACATGTTCGTCGGCGCCAGCGGGATCACGCGGGTCATCAAGCGCACACTCCAGGTGATGAACGAGCTTGCGACCGACGATCCGGGGGCCGTGCGCAACGCCGGCGCGATCGATCTCCCGACCGTGCAGCGTTACGTCAATTTCTGGTTCAGCTCGTCCGTCGACCTGTTCGGCGCCGAAATTTCATCCAATGCAGCGAGCTATTTTGCGACTGGGATCAAGGGACGGCCGGACGAGGCGCGCTTCCCCGATCACCTCGGCGCGGGCCGCCTGCAGATCGATTTGCCCGACCGCAAAGGCCGGGTGATCCCGGAAGAAGTGCCGATGCGCAGCGCGATGAATGAGGTGTCGCGTGCTGCCTACGTCAAGGATTGCGAAATCGGCGTTCAGCGCTGGAACCGTCTGATTCATAAAGCCGGCCACGATTTCCGGCTCGTTCTGCCGAGCCTGCGCTTTCGGCGCTCGGTCGGCGCCTGGGCGGGTATTTATACCAATCCCCAAGGCAAGCCAATTTCCGCCGAGGAATGGCGAGCCCGGGAATATGATTGGCTGCCCTCCCAGCTGGATCGGTCCTTTGTCGACAGCGTGATGAAGCGTGTGACCGAACCCGGCAAATTCGCCGGCTGGATCGCGCCGCCCGAAGGCGGCATCAACAATCTCGGCCCCGCCTACGAATACGTCCGGCTGAATTGAGGGTCGGGACGCCCGAGGTCCCTGATTTGCCTATTCTGTAGCGATACTGTCATGGAACTCAATTAGGGGTATGCTGATCGAGGTCGCCGTGGACAATCACAACGGAGAGGCTAATGGGAAAGCGCTCGTCGCATGCCGCTTTGGCAATCCGTCTGGCCGAAATAGGGCACCCCGGGCCCGTTGCCGGTGAGCCGCAATCGGACCGCGAGCAGAGCTATCGCCGCCGTGTCCGTCCGCAAAGCGACGGCCAGCAGCAGCTGATGGCGGCGATCGAACGCCATAACCTGACGATTGCGCTGGGCCCGGCGGGTACCGGCAAGACCTACCTCGCGGTGAGCGCGGCCGTGGCGGCGCTCGAGGCGGGGGAAGTCGGGCGGATTGTGCTGACGCGACCGGCAGTCGAGGCCGGCGAGAGCCTCGGCTATCTGCCCGGCGACATCAACGACAAGCTCGCGCCCTATCTACGCCCGCTCAACGATGCGCTGAACGAACGGCTCGGCGGCAAGCGCGTCAAACAGCTGATGACCGAAGGGGCCATCGAGATCGCGCCCATCGCCTATATGCGCGGGCGTACATTGAACAATGCCTTTATCGTGATCGATGAGGCGCAGAACTGCACCTACGGCCAAATCAAGATGCTGCTGACGCGGCTTGGCTGGCATTCGACGATGGTCGTCACCGGCGACCCCGACCAGAGCGATCTTCTCGACGGCCTCTCCGGTCTGGCCGATATCGCCCGGCGGCTCGAGCCGATACCCGACATCGCGGTGATCCGGCTCGCCGACCGCGACATCGTGCGCCATCCGCTCGTCGCCGATATGCTGACGGTGTTGTGAGGCCCGGCGCGCGGGCGCAGACTAGAGTTGACGCCGGACGCCGGCGGTCGCTTATTGCCGTCATAATCGGCGACCAAGCAGAGGATCCCATAAGATGACGTCGCAGCCGTTCAACGGGGTGCTCGTCCCCGTTCTGACCCCGTTCACGCCGAACGGCGAACCCGATTCTGGGCGGTTTATCGCCTTTTGCCGCTGGCTGCTCGACCAGGGCGCCGGGGGACTGTCGGTGTTCGGTACGACGAGCGAGGCGAACTCGATGTCGGGGCCCGAGCGCATGGCCCTGCTCGATGCACTGATCGAGGCGGGGATGCCGGCCGGAAGGCTGATGCCCGGGACCGGCGCGTGTTCGATAAGCGAGGCGGCGAGCCTCGTTCGCCACGCCGTCGGCCATGGCTGCGGGGGGGTGCTGATGCTCCCGCCATTCTATTACAAGGGGGTCAGCGACGATGGCATTTTCGCTTTCGTATCTCGGGTAATCGACAAAGTCGCGTCGACCGCGCTTCGGGTCTATCTATATCATATCCCGCCGGTCGCTCAGGTCGGCTATTCGCTCGATCTCGTCGGACGCCTTATCAAGACCTATCCGGAAACAGTTGTCGGGCTGAAGGACAGCTCCGGTGACTGGAGCAACACGGCGGCGCTGCTCGACCGCTTTCCGAGCTTCGCAGTGTTTCCGGGCTCCGAAGTGTTTCTGCTCGATGCGCTGCGAAAGGGCGGCGCCGGCTGCATCACTGCCTCGGGCAATGTCAATGTTCCGGGCATCCGGAAAGTCTATGAAAACTGGCGCGGGCCGCAGGCCGATGCGTTGCAGGCCGAGATCACGACCTTACGTAAGGCGTTGCAGGCCTACCCGATGGTCCCGGGGCTGAAGCGCATCATCGCACATTTTCACAACGACCCGGACTGGGCCGCGGTGCGCCCGCCGATGCTTCCGCTCGACCAGGCGCAATCCTCGGCGCTGCTCGCCGATCTCGCCAAGCTCGGGTTTACGCTTGGAGAGCGGCCGCGTTCGATGGCTGCCTAGCCATGACCGCAGCCGAACGCCAAGCCTTTTACGACCGGATCGCCCCGGCCAATTTGGCGCCACTCTGGGAGCAGCTGCATTCGCTCGTCACCGCCGAGCCGACCACTTCGTGCTTGCCGGCGCTGTGGCGCTATGAGGAGATCCGGCCCCATCTGATGCAGGCCGGCGGCCTGATCACCGCGCAGGAGGCGCAGCGCCGCGTCTTGATCCTGGAAAATCCGGGATTGAAGGGGCAGGCCACGATCACCGGCTCGCTCTTTGCCGGCCTACAGCTGATCCTGCCGGGCGAAGTCGCGCCGGCCCATCGTCATACGCAGTCGGCGTTGCGCTTCATCATCGAGGGTCACGGCGCCTATACCGCGGTCGACGGCGAGCGCACCGCGATGCAGCCGGGCGACTTTGTGATCACCCCGTCCTGGACTTGGCACGATCACGGCAACGAGACGCAAGAGCCGATGGTGTGGCTCGACGGGCTCGACATCCAGATCGTCAAATTGCTGAGCGCGAGCTTTGCCGAGCAGGCACCGGCCGAGGTGCAGGCAGTGACGCGGCCGGAAGGCGACAGCGCGGCGCGGTTCGGGAACAACCTGGCGCCGATCGACTGGCGGCCCGAAGTCAAGACATCGCCGGTCTTCAACTATCCCTATGCGCGCACCCGAGAGGCGCTGGAAACCCTGAGCCGGAACGGCGACCCGGACCCCTATCACGGCCACAAGATGCGCTATATCAATCCGGCCAGCGGCGACTATGCGATGCCGACAATCGGCACCTTCATCCAGCTGCTGCCGAACGGGTTTTCGACCGCCCCCTATCGCTCGACGGATGGAACCGTCTACGTCGCGGTCGAGGGAGCCGGCGAGAGCCGGGTCGGCGACCAGGTCTTCCGCTGGCAGCCGCGCGATATTTTCGTCGCGCCGAGCTGGATGCCGGTGAGCCACCATGCCGAGAGCGAGGCGGTGCTGTTCAGCTACTCCGACCGCCCGGTGCAGGAAAAGCTCGGCTTGTGGCGCGAGCAGCGCGGCAACGCCTGAGGCACCGATCGACGCAACCCTCACCCGCCTCCTCCCGCAATGCGGGCCAGGGGCTACGAGGCACACAACCCGGAGTCCCCTCTACACGGTGCGGGAGAGGGGGACCCAGCCCGCAGGGCTGGGTGAGTGAGGGTAAATTTGGGAGGGACGTCAGATGACGGACGGAGCGAACGGGCTCGGCCTCGCCGGCAAGGTGGCGATCGTCACCGGTGGCGGGGCGGCGGATGACGGCATCGGGAATGGTCGCGCGGCGGCGATCCTGCTCGCCCGGGCCGGGGCCAAGGTTCTCGTCGTCGATCTCGATCATCAGCGAGCCGAACGCACTGTCGCTATGATCCGGGAGGAGGGCGGCATCGCCGCTCCCTTTGTCGCCGATGTCACCGACGAACAGCAAGCCCGCGCCATGGTCGCTGAGGCGCTCGCTCAGTTCGGCCGGCTCGACTGCCTCGACAACAATGTTGGGATCGGCGGGCGCGGCAGCGTCGTCGATGTAGCCCCGCCGGATTGGCGGCGGGTCATGCAGGTCAATGTGGACAGCATGTTCATGGCGTCGCGGCATGCCATCCCGGCGATGACGGAGACGGCGGGCGGCGGTGCCATTGTCAATGTTTCGTCGATTTCTGCCCTGCGGCCGCGCGGCCTTACCGCCTATTCCACATCAAAGGGTGCGGTCATCGCGCTGACCCGCGCGATGGCGGTCGACCACGGGCCGGAGCGTATCCGCGTCAATTGCGTTGCGCCGGGGCCGGTTTATACGCCGATGGTCTATTCGCGGCAGATGAGCCCCGCGGCTCGCGAAGCGCGACGTCGGGCCTCGGTGCTCGGCATCGAGGGAACGGGTTGGGATATCGGACACGCTGTCCGCTTTCTTCTATCGGCCGAGGCGCGCTACATTACCGGGCAGACCTTGGTCGTCGACGGCGGAGCCACCCTCGTGGGACCCGCCCGGGCACCCGAGTGAGAAGAGCCGGAAGGGACCACGATGGCGCGCCTGCCTTATCTGGACAAATCCGATCTCTTGCCCGAGCACCAGGATCTTCTGGCGCGAAACCTCAACTTGTACCGGGTTCTCGCGCACAGCCCGCGCGCCGCCCGCAGCCTCAACACCCTCGCGAGATATATCCGCGACGGCAGCCGTCTCGACCCGCGGCTGCGCGAGCTCGCCATTCTTCAAGTCAGCTATCTGACGCGCTCAGCCTGGGGATACTCCCACCACGTCAGGATCGGGCGTGAGGTCGGTCTTTCGGTTGACGACATCCGGGCTGTCGCCGACGAGACCGCCGGCCGTCCCACCGGGCTCGAACCTCTCGCGAAGGCAGTGTTGCGCGCCGCTCGCGAGATGACCACAGAATTAGTCGTCTCCGACAGCACCTTCGCCGCATTGCGGCAGGAGCTGGACGACGAGCGGCTCACCGACCTGATGGTTACGATCGCCTACTATAACGGCCTCGTGCGCTTGCTCGAGACGATGCAGGTCGACGTAGAGGAGGATTACCTCCCTTATTTGGACGAGTTTCCGCTGCCGCGAAGCTGACCGAAGCCTCGCTTCTCGTCAGCGGCTCGCCAAGGCGCGGGCGAGCTGGCTGACGGCCTCCTGATGCTTCTCGTTTCTGATTTCGGCAAAGTTACGGGCGATCTCAAGCAGCATGCGCTGATGGGGCGTGGTCTGCCGCGGCGCTTCTTCGCCGATGCCTTCGTAAAAATAAGTAATCGGAGCACTCAACGCGCGCGCAATCTCGAACAGCCTTCCGGCCGAGACGCGATTGATGCCGCGCTCGTATTTGTGAGCCTGTTGATAAGTCACCCCGATCATTTCGGCGAGCTGCTGCTGGGTCAGGCCCAGCATGATGCGGCGTTCGCGGATCCGGCTTCCGACATGATCGTCGATTGCCGCGGTCGACCGCCCTCTCTTCGGTTTGGCCATGGTTTTCACCCGTGTAAGTGTTCCTCCGACGTGCTGATCGTCGCCTGCTCATATCCATTAACGCGATAGAGCCCGGTTAATTCCGACGCTTCAACGCAGCGGCCAGAATAGAAGGATCAGAGGCACGCCGATCCCGACAACGATCAGCGAAAGCGGCAGTCCCAACTTCCAGTAATCCGCGAAGTGGTATCCTCCAGGTCCCATAACAAGAGTGTTTGATTGATGGCCGATCGGCGACAGAAAATCTGATCCCGCCCCGAGCGCCACGGCAATCAAGAATGGATCGATCTTGTAGCCCAAGTTTTTAGCGAGCTCGGCCGCGATCGGCCCCATGACCAGAACGGCGGCGGCGTGATGCAGGATCGGCGTCAGCAGCATCGTCACCGCGAGAATTACCGCGAGGATGCCATAGGCGGGCAAATGCGCCGCAAATCCCGAAATCAGGCCGGCGAGCAGGTCCGTCGTACCGGTGCTCTTGACCGCCTCGCCGATCGGGATCAGCGCGCCGATCATGATCAGGATCGGCCACTCGACCGCGGCATAGAGCTCGCTCAAGCTGAGCAAGCCGAGAAGTGCGATCGCAAGCGCCGCCGCAACAAAGGCGATCTCCGCCGGAACCAGTCGGAACGCCGCCGCGGCCATTGCCAGCGCCAGGATCGCGACCGGCATTAGCAGCTGGCGGCGGCGTCCGAGCCGCAATTGACGCTCGGCCAGCGGCAGGCAGCCGAGTGCCGCCAGCGTTTCATAAATCACCGCCCGACGTCCCTGGAACACAATCGCGTCGCCGAGCTGGAATTTTAGGCGGCGCAGCCGAACCGCCGTTTGCCGACCGCGCCGGCCGATTGCCAGAACGTTGAGGCCGTATCGCTCGCGCAAATGCAGATCCGCGGCAGAATGGCCGATCAGCTGCGAATCGGCGGTGACGACCGCCTCGACCGTGGCGAGCCGGTTCGGGTCTAATTCGGCCGGCACGAGAGCGGCATCGTGTTTCGTTTTCGCATCCTGGACATCGGTGCCCTCGACGACCTCGGGCAGCTCCTTGCTGCCGATGACCTCGAGCTTGCCGTCGCTGATGAACTGCTCCAGGGCCTGCGGGTCTGCCTCGACGACGAGCAGATCGTTCGGAAGAACAGCCCAGCTTCCGCCCGGGACATACCGCCGATACTCGTCGCGAACGATGGCAGTAACAGCAATATCGCCGCCTGCCGAATCCTCGAGCTCGGCTACCGTTCGGCCGGCGAACGGAGAGGCTGACCCGACCTTGAGCTCGCTCGTGTAATCCTCGAGCTTGAACGCGTTTTCAGCCGCCGCAGAGCGCCGCCCATGCGGTATCAGCCGCCAGCCGAAGCTCAGGAACACAACCCCGCACAGCGCGGTGCCGAAAGCGACCGGGAAAAAATCGAACATGTGAAAGGGCGCACCCACGAGCTCTTGCCGGACGGTCGCGGTCAACATGTTTGGCGAGGTGCCGATCAAGGTCATCGAACCGCCGAGCAGAGAGGCGAAGCTAAGCGGCATCAGAAACTCCGAAGGGGATCGCTCGTTGCGCCGTGCCACCTGGAAGGCCACGGGCATAAAGATCGCCAAGGCCCCGACATTCTTTACAAAAGCAGAAAGCGCAGCGACGCAAGCGACCAGCACCCCGATCTGCAGCGCGGACGAGCGCAACAGCGGAGTCAACCAGCGGACCAGGACTTCCACCGCCCCCGAGCGGGCGATCGCCGCGCTGACGACCAGCGCGCCCGCGATCAGGGGCACGACCGGGTTCGAAAAGCCGGAGAAGGCATGATCGGCCGGGACGATGCCGCCGAGCACGGCAGCGAGCAGCGCCACCAATGCGACGAGGTCGTAACGCAGCCTGTCCCACAGGAACAGGAGGATCATGCCGCCTAAGACGGCGAGGGTAATGATCTGGTCGCGACTCACTGTGGCTGGTCGGCAGGTGACGATGTCTCGGCGGCCTCGCGCGTGACCACCCCCACCAGGCGTTCGTCCGAACCGAGCACCGGCATCTGTTCGATGCGGTGTTCGGTCATGCGCTGCGCGACAGCGGCCGCGGTTTCCTGTTCGCCGCAGGTGAACAGGGAGGAGGACATTACATGGGACACCGGCGTCGTGCCCGGATCGCGCCCAGCAGCAACTACCCGAATGAGAATGTCTCCACTCGTCAGCACCCCGGTAACGCGGTCGCCGGCGCCCACGAGTATGAACCGGCTGTCGATATCGGCCATTGCGCGCGCAGCGCTTTGCACGCTCTCCTCCGCCGCGATAAGCGTAGGGTCCCGAACCATGAGCTCGGCAACGTGCATGCGTCCACCCCCTCCATTGATTGCAGAGCGTTAACACCGGGCAGAGATGGGGGGTTCTCTACGATGACTGAACCGGGCGGAACCGCGCGGGAAGGGCCCTTGCTCATCATGGCAGCGTTGCTCGCCGCTCTTGCCGGCATGGTCGACGCGGTCGCATACATCCATCTGAGCGGGCTTTTCGTGTCATTCATGAGCGGCAACAGCACCCAGCTCGCGGTCTCGCTCGGCCAAGGAAATCTGGCGGCGGCGGCGACGATCGCCAAACTCGTCGTATTTTTCGTACTTGGCGCCGCCGGGGGGCAGATGCTCGCCGACGTCACCGGAAACCGGCACATGACCGTCGTGCTTGTCGGGGTCGCGATTCTGCTCGTCATCTCCGGATTACTGGCAACGGCGCCCGAGCCGATGACATTCGCAATGGGAGCTCTCAACGCCGCGATGGATCGAGCGGGCCATATCCGGGTCAGCCTCACCTTTGTCACCGGGGTGCTCGCACGCTTCGGTCAGGGATTGGGCAATCTGCTCGTCCGAGGTCCGAGTGGGTGGGGTTGGGTAGCGCAGGGCTCACCCTGGCTCGGGCTCATAGCCGGAGGCGCCCTCGGAGCCTTCGCTTACGCAAAAATCGGCGAAGCGGTGATTTGGACTGCGGTGGGTTTCGCCTGCCTGCTTGCGGCTGCCTCGCTGCTAATGCCGCAGCCGAACTCGACCTGAACCGCCGCTCTTGCATATCCTCGCCGGTCAGCAGCAAGCTGATGCGTCGGAGAATTGAGAGGACCACATGACCGAGCCGGTCGGCCTCGCCCGCGGCCTCACCAATTACGGCGACCCAGATTTTGCCCTTTACCTCAGACGCTCCTTTGCCCGCTCGATGGGGTATTCGACCGATTTTCTGGCGCGGCCGGTGATCGGCATCGCCGACACCTTTTCCGGCTTCAACAATTGCCACCGGCACTTCCCCGAGCTGATCGAGGCAGTCAAGCGCGGCGTGCTGGCGATGGGCGGGTTGCCGCTGACCTTTCCGACGATCTCGCTCGGCGAGGTGTTTCTCAGCCCGACCAGCCTGATGTTTCGCAACCTGATGGCGATCGACACCGAGGAGATGATCCGCGCCCAGCCGATGGATGCGGTTGTGCTGGTCGGCGGCTGCGACAAGACCGTTCCCGCGCAGATGATGGGCGCGATCTCGGCCAACCGGCCGGCTATCGGGCTCGTCGCCGGGCCGATGCTGACCGCGCGCTGGCATGGCGAGCGGCTCGGCGCCTGCACCGATTGCCGCCGGTTCTGGGCCCGCTACCGCGCCGGCGAGATCGACCGCGACGAGATCGGCGAGGTCGAAGGCAACCTCGCAACGACCGCCGGAACCTGCGCGGTCATGGGAACGGCGAGTACGATGGCGTCGATCGCCGAGGCGCTCGGGATGATCCTGCCCGGCAGCGCGGCGATCCCGGCGGTCCATGCCGACCGGCTGCGCGCCGCCGAAGCGACCGGCCGCGCTGCGATGCAGCTCGCCGGTTCCAGGCTGAAACCCGATCGGATCGTGACGCCTGATGCGGTCGAGAATGCGTTGCGGGTGCTGATGGCGATCGGCGGCTCGACCAATGCGGTATTGCATCTGACCGCGATCGCGGGACGGGCCGGCGTCGACCTCGACCTCGCTCAGCTCAACGAGATTAGCGAGACGACGCCAGTTCTGGTCGATCTGAAACCGACCGGCCCGCACTACATGGAAGACCTGTTTGCGGCTGGCGGCATCGGTGCAGTGCTGCGCGAGCTGAAGCCGATGCTGCACCTGGACTGCATGACGGTCGCTGGCGAAACCCTGGCGGAACGGCTTGCCGCGCCGGACGGTCCCGTCGACCGGTCCGTTGTCAAACCCCTTAATGATCCCCTGCAGCCCAAGGGCGGGCTCGTCGCGCTGTTCGGCTCGCTGGCGCCGAAAGGCGCGATCTTCAAGCGGTCGGCGGCCGACCCGAAATTGTTCGAGAAGGAGGGTCGCGCTGTCGTTTTCACCTCGCTCGAGGATCTCTCGGCGCGCATCGACGATCCCGGGCTCGACGTCACGCCCGACGATTTCCTGGTATTGCAGAACGCCGGCCCATTGAGCGCCTCGGGCATGCCCGAGGCCGGCTATCTGCCGATCCCGGGAAAGCTGGCGCGGGCCGGCGTCAAGGACATGGTGCGCATCTCGGACGCCCGGATGAGCGGCACGGCCTACGGCTCGATTGTCTTGCATGTGACCCCCGACGCGGCGAGCGGCGGCCCCCTCGCCAAGGTCCGTAACGGCGACCGGATCCGCCTCTCCGTTGCCGGCCGCCGCCTCGACCTCTTGGTTCCAGGAGAGGAGCTGGCGCGACGCCCGGTCGCACCGCCGCCGGTTCCCGAGCGCGGCTACGCCCTTCTCTACCGCCGCGAAATCCTGCAGGCCGACCGCGGCTGCGACTTCAACTTCCTGCGCAAGCACCCGCTCGCCGCAGCCGAAGGCTGAGAGATCGGCCGCCAACCGCGACCCGCTCTGCGGACGCCATCCAAAGCGCAAGAGGCTATGCGACCGAGCTGCGGGTTGCCGAGCAGTTTTTGGCAGAGCGCCGCCCTGATTGCCGTGCCCTCGTTCGCCCTCGTCGCAATTGAGATCTATGAGGCCACCAGCATTGGCCCCGATCTGGCCGCAAGCCAACATTGGGTCGGTCATACGTTCGAGGTCATGGACACAGCGTGGTCGCTCGATCGATCGATCCAGGATGCCGAGCTTGGCCAACAGGGATTGGTCATCACGGCGAGATCTGAATACCTCGACCCATACCGGGCGGGTATTCGGGAAACACCCGCCAAGCTGGCACAGCTGAAGCAGCTCACATCCGATAATCAAGACCAACGGCGCCGTATTGGACTTCTCGAAGAGCAGATCAAGAACAGGCTGGCTTACCTCGAGCGAGGTATCGACGCCCGTCGAAGTGAACGATTTGAGGCGGCCCGTCGGCTCATAGAGACGAATGTCGGCAATGAAGAAGAGCGAAGATTGCCGAATTGATCAAATCGATAATCGGCGCAGAAAACCAGCTTCTATCGCAGCGGCAGGCGCGTGCCGCCGAAGTACAGCGCGCGAACGCCCAAACAGGCATCGCCTCCAGCGTGCTTGTCTTGTTCGTTTTGGTTGTCGGCATCGTCCTGATGATGCGTGACGTACGTCGCATTTCGAGCGCGCGCGCAGCGGGCAGCGGAACGCGAAGCGCGGTTGCGCGCATTGTTGGAATCGGCTCCCGACGCAATAGTCATCGCGAAGGAGGACGGGGTGATCGAGCTGATAAATCAGCAAACAGAGAGGCTCTTCGGCTACACCCGAGCCGAGATGTCGGGCAAGCTCGTCGAGGTGCTGCTGCCAGAGCGGTACCGCGAGGGACACATCCGTTATCGGCAACGCTTTTTTGCCGATCCGGTCACCCGGCCCATGGGGTCGGGCCTCGACCTCCACGGAAGGCGGAAGGATGGTTCCGAGTTTTCAGTGGAGGTCAGTTTGGCCCCGCTGCGCACAGCGGATGGCCTGCTGGCCTTTATTGCCATCCGCGACATAACCGAACGCCGCCGTCAGGAGGAGGCGCTGGAACGCAGCCAAATGGCTCTAGCGCAGGCGCAAAATATGGAAGCGGTCGGCCAGCTCAGGGGAGGCGTTGCGCACGATTTCAACAATCTTGACTTCTGCATACCCCTTCGCGCCGCCCAATTGCAACCATATTATTGCTATTTTGGATATAATGTGCTATCATCATTGACCTGGATGTATTGCGGTCACCCAAAGCGGACACGATTCCACGCAGCCACTAACAGCCAGGATCAGCGAGCACGACCGCTGTTTTTTTGAGCGCAATGCGGCTCGGCTCAAGGATTGCTGCGGAGCAAATGAGATCGATGGCTGATATTTTCGTCGAGAAACAGCCAGCAGGAGCCGAGGGCGATCGTTAGCGGATCGCCGGTCCGGGGTCGAAAGGGGAAACCTTCTGCGTCAGCGGGTTATGGATTCTGGCTCTTCGCTTCGCTGCGGCCGGAATGACGATTTCCGGGACAGCTATAAATCCCGGAAATTTCCGGTCGAGAGGTGCTTCTTGGCGCAGATTGGGTCAAGATCCGAGAGGGGAAGAGGAGCGACCGCGATGAAGTTCAAGGTGGACATCGATTGCACTCCGGATGAGGCGCGAGCCTTTTTTGGCTTGCCGGACGTGAAGCCGCTGCAGGAGGCGCTGCTGCCGGACGTCGAGCAGCGTTTGAGAACCATACTCAAGGGCATGGACCCGGAGGCGATGCTGAAGAATTGGCTGCCGGCGACCCTCAAGGGGTTCGAGCAATTGCAGCAAATCTTTTTTGCGAACATGCCGGGCGCGAGCGACAAGAAGAAAGAGACGTGACAGCGGCGCTGCGCACCGCCCGTCTGCTGCTGCGCCAATGGCGCGACGACGATGTTGCGGCTTTCGCCGAGCTTTCTGCTGATCCCGTCGTCATGCAATACCTCGTGCCTTTTGCGAACCGCGCAGCCATGGACGCCTGGGTCGTGGCGGCCCGCACCCATTGGCAGGACCATGGGTTCGGTCCGTGGGTCGTCGAGCTTCCCGGTGAAGCGCCCATGATCGGCGTTGTCGGCCTCAACAATTTGCGCTTCGCGCTGCCGTTCGCGCCGGCGGTCGAGGCCGCCTGGCGTTTGGCACGTCCTTATTGGGGACAGGGCTACGCCTATGAGGCCGCGCGGGCCATGATCGATGACGGGTTCGGCCGCCTCGGTCTTAAGGAGATCGTCGCCTTCACGGTGCCGGCGAACATTGCGTCGCGGCGGATTATGGAAAAGCTCGGGATGACTCGTGACCCGGCAGAGGATTTCGATTTCGAGCATCCGCGGCTGCCGCTGGGGCACCCGCTGCGCCGCCATGTCCTTTACCGACTGCGGCGGTCGTGACCGGCGCGATCTTTCTGGTCCGTCACGGCGAGACGGAGTGGAACCGGGAGAGACGCAATCAGGGCCGCTTCGACTCGCCCCTGACCGAACGGGGTATTGCGCAAGCTCATGCGATCGGGCGGCTGCTCGCGATGTTGCCGAACGCCGCAGCGGCCCGCATCGTCGCCAGCCCGCTGGGCCGCGCGCAGCGGACTGCCGAGATCATCTGCGAGCACCTCGACCCGGCGCTGGAGCTGGCGTTCGACGATAGGCTCCGGGAGCTTTCGATGGGCACGTGGGACGGTCTGACTTATAGCGAGATCGCCGTGTGTGCCCCCGGAATCTTCGATGGAGAGGAGCGCCTCGAGTGGTGTTTCCGCTCGCCCGATGGAGAGCGGTATGAGGGCTTTGCGTCGCGTGTCGGCGAGTGGCTGAGCGAGCCGGTTGAGGCGCCGCTCACTGTAGTCGTGACGCATGGCATAGTCAGCCGCGTCCTGCGCGGTCTCTACGCGCGCCTGCCGCGCGAGGCGGCGCTGATATTACCGGTGCCGCAGGACAAGGTCTTTCGGCTGTCCAACGGCGCGATCGAAGAAATTCCGGTCAGCCCACCGGGCGCTTGCGCCACCGCCCAATAACGCCTCGATTACTCCGGGGCTCGGAACTGCGGCGGCGGTCTTTGAACGACCGGAGCGGCGGCGTCGAGAATTTGGCGCCGGTCGCCGGAGCGGGGCGGATAGATGCGCTCGCAGTTGATCAGCTGCTTGGTCCGCTTGGCGGCGGCGCCGGTCGTGACGACGCGGCGGTCCCAGCCCTCGGTGTAGACGGCGCCCCAGGGCCCGAGATCGAGGATCGTGGTGTACCAGTCGATGCGCAGCGGCAGCATGGGTTTTCCGACGAGGTCGCACACGACGTTGTAGCCGGCAAAGCGGCCCATTGGCCTCGCATGCTGACAGGACATCACCGAGCTGTGCCGATCATCGACGAGCGCATAGGCGGCGTCACCGGCGGCAAAGGTGTCCGGCATTCCCTCGACCCGCATGAAATGGTCGACCGGAACCCGGCCAAACCGGTCGCGCCGAACCGGAAAAAGCTCGGTCAAAGGGTTGGCCCGCATGCCGGCGCACCAGACGATTGTCGCGGCGGGGATCTTTTCGCCGGTCGAGAGTGTGGCGCCGGATCCGTCGATCGCATTGATCGCGACGCCGGTGCGGGCCGCCACCCCGAGAGAGGCGAGCGCCTCGCCGATGACATGACAGGCGCCGTCGCCCATGTCGGAACCGACCCGCGGCTGATGGTCGGCGAGGATTACTCGGGGAGCCACGGCGCCCGCCGAGCGCAATTTGCCGAGCATCTCGGTTGCCGCTTCGATGCCGGTCAAACCCGCGCCGGCGACGAGGGCGGTAAATTGCCCGGGCGATCGCGGCTGCGCCGGTAGGCTCCGGATGTGGGTATTGAGCCGCGCGGCGCCGTCATAAGTATCGACATCGAAGGCAAATTCGCGGAGCCCGGGAATGTCGGGGCGCACCAGCCGGCTGCCCAGGGCGAAGACCAGCCGGTCATAGGAGATCGATCGATGCGCGCTACCCACGGAGTAGGTGACCTGCCGGCTGTCGAAGTCGATGCCGACGACCTCGCCCGCCACGCGCTCGACGCCGATCGGTTCGAGCACCTCGTCGAGCGCCACCCTGACGCCGCTCAGATCGGGCTCGTAATTTCGCACGCGGATCGCGTGCCACTGGTCGCGATTAACCACGGTCACCTGGACCGCTTCCCGGCCGATACCGAACTCGTCCAAGGCGCGCGCCGCGCCGGCCGCGCTCCACAGCCCGGCGAAGCCGGCACCCAGGACCAGGATGCGCGCCGTCACCGGCTCGTTCGCTCGCCTATCTGGCGCTCGCCTATCTGGCGCTCGCCCATCTGGCGCTCGACCGTCTGGATGACCTCGAAGCCCTCGAACTCGGGGTGTCCGAGATAGAGTGGCCTGTTCTGTCCGGCGCTGCCGTGGGCGAGGCGGAACGCTTCCGAGCGCGTCCAGGCTTCGAAATCTTCCCGGCTCCGCCAGAGCGTGTGGGATGAGTAGAGGACGTGGTCCTCGCGCTCCGGCCCGCGCAGCAGATGAAATTCGATAAAGCCCGGCACATCGCGCAAATGCGTGTCGCGCGATGTCCAGACGCGCTCGAACTCCGCCCGCGAATCAGGGATGACTTTGAAACGGTTCATCGCAATGAACATTTGCCGGTTCCTAACGCTTGGCGAACGTAACGACGACGCCCTTTGCCGCGTCGTCGGGATGGTCGAACGGAGTCTTGAAATGGGCGACCGCGCCGGGGGCAGCCGAGGTTGCGGGGGATCGACGATCTTGAACTGCACTTCCTTTTCGGAGGCGTCGCGCAATGCCACCCGCAGCCTTGGCAGATCCTGCGTCGTTTTTCCGTTATTGGCGATATCGCCCTCGATGACCAGGCCGTCCGGGGTGCGCGACGGGAGCGAGCTTCTCGATTTTGAGCCCGGTCCACGGCGGCTCGGCCGCGAAACCGGCCAGAGCATAGAGCCGCGCCGCCGGCGGCCACAGCGCCACAACCGCACCGCGGGCGACGACGACCCCGGCCAGAACCGCGAGGGCGAGCAGGACGGCTATGACGAGCCAGCGGAGCGCACCCCAGCGGCTCCGACGCCGAGGCGGTTCGGGAAGAGCCCGCGGTCGCGGCGGGACCTCCAGCGTGGTTGCCGGGCGCGGCGGGACTTCGAGCGCCGGTTCGATCCGGCCGTCGGTCTTGGCTTCGTCCCCATCTGCGGGCGGCTCCGGCGATGCTGCCTGATGCCAGGTATGACCGCAGTGGGCGCAGCGGACGGTGCGGCCGGACTGTCCGCGCAGGGCGCCTTCGTCGACTTCGATAGCGGGTCCGGCAAACCGGGCAGCTGACGATCATCTGGCCAAGGCCTAACGCGGCCGAAACCTCACGCAGCGGCAGGCGCCACGCCGCGGCGGGCGAGCTCGCGCAGATGGTGGTCGGCATCGCCGAACATCGTGTCGATCATCGTGACCCGCTTGAAGTAATGACCGACCTTGTATTCCATCGTCATCCCGATGCCGCCATGCAGCTGGATCGCCTGCTGGCCGATGAACTTGCCGGAACGGCCGATCTGCACCTTGGCCGCCGCGACTGCGTTGCGCCGCTCCGCGGCATTTTCTTCGGCCGCCATCATCGTCGCGAACATCGCCATGCTGCGCGCCTGTTCCAGCGCGATCAGCATATCGACGGCGCGATGCTGCAGGATCTGGAAGCTGCCGATCTCGCGGCCGAATTGCCGGCGCGTCTTGAGATATTCGACCGTCAGCTCGTGCATCACAGCCATTGCGCCGACGGCCTCGGCGCACAGCGCCGCGATCGCCTCGTCGACGACGCGTTCGATGAGCGGCAATGCCTGCCCCCGGCTCGCCGAGCACACCCTCGGGACCGACCCGCACGCCTGAGAGCGTGATCTCCGCGGCGCGCAAGCCCGTCCTGGGTCGGGTAGCCGCGCCGCGACACTCCTGCCGCCTTGCTGTCGACGATAAAGGCGGCGATCCCGTCGCGGTCGCGCCGACCGCCGCCGACCCGCGCGGTGACGATCAGCTTGTCGGCCGTGTCGCCGTGTATGACGACCCCCTTCTCGCCGTCGAGCACCCAGCCGGCCCCGTCGCGCATCGCTCGCGTCTCGATATCGTGCAGGTCGTAGCGCGATTGCCGCTCGGTATGGGCGAAGGCGAAAGTGAGGCTGCCGTCCGCAATCTTCGGGACAAGAGCGGCGCATTGCTCGGCGCTGCCGCCATGGCGAAGAAAGCCGCCGCCGAGCACGACCGTCGCAAGATATGGTTCGAGCACCAGAGCGCGGCCAAAGGCTTCCATCGCGATCATCGTCTCGACCGGACCGCCGGCCGAGCCGCCATGCCGCTCCTCGAACGGCAGGCCGAGCAGCCCGAGCTCGGCGAATTGCGCCCACATTTCGCGGCTCCAGCCCTCCGGGCTCTGAGCGTAGCCCTTGCGCTGCTCGAACGCGTAGCGGTCGCCGATCAGCCGGTCGAGGCTCTCCTTCAGCAGCCGCTGCTCTTCACTCAGGTCGAAATCCATGGCTCACAGTCCCAGGATCGCCTTGGCGATGATGTTCTTCTGGATCTCGTTGGTGCCGCCGTAGATCGTCGTCTTGCGCCAGTTGAAATAAGTCGGGGCGATCGGGCCGGCCCATTCCGGGCCGATCGGCGGCTCGTTCCAGCGCTCGTCATCCTCGTGCTCGGGCTGATAGGGCAGGGCGTAGGGGCCGACCACCTCGAGCAACAACTCGGTCGTCGCCTGCTGGATCTCCGAGCCTTTGATCTTGAGGATCGAGGAAGCCGGGTCGGGCTTGTTGTCGGTCCGATGGCGCTCGGCGGCGACGACGCGCAACTGCGTCATCTCGAGCGCCTTCAACTCGACCTCCACGGCGGCGAGCTTCTCGCGGAAGCGTTCGTCTTCGATCAGCGGCTTGTCGCCGGCAATTTCGATCGCCGCAAGCTCTTTGATGCGACGGATGCGCTCCTTCGAGAGGCCGACCCGCGCGATCCCGGTGCGCTCGCGCCCGAGCAGGTATTTGGCGTAATCCCAGCCTTTGTTTTCCTGGCCGACGAGGTTCTCGGCCGGCACCTTGACATCGTCGAAGAACACCTCGTTGACCTCGTGCCCTCCCTCGATCGTGACGATCGGGCGAACCGTGATGCCCTGGCGTCTTCATGTCGATCAGCAGAAACGAAATTCCTTCCTGCTTCTTGGCCTGCGGTTCGGTGCGCACCAGGCAAAAGATCCAATCGGCGTGCTGCGCGAAGGTCGTCCAGGTCTTCTGGCCGTTGACGATGTAGTGGCCGTCTTGGCGCTTCGCCGAAGTCCGTAAAGAGGCGAGATCCGAGCCCGCACCAGGCTCGGAAAATCCCTGGCACCACCAAACGTCGAGATTGGCGATGGCAGGCAGAAAACGCTTCTTCTGCGCCTCCGAGCCGAAAGCAATGATGACCGGCCCGACCATCGTGACGCCAAAGCCGAGCGGCTGCGGCGCCGGCGTCAGTTGCAGCTCTTCCTGGAATATGTATTGCTGCACGGGCGTCCAGCCGGTGCCGCCCCATTCGACCGGCCAATTGGCGACCGCCCAGCCCTTCTTGTTGAGGGTCCGCTGCCAAGTGACGATGTCGTCCTTGGCGAGATGCTTTCCTTCGACCAGCTTGCTGCGGATGCCCTCCGGCAGATTGATGCGGAAAAACGCCCGCACCTCGTCGCGGAAGGCGAGCTCTTCGGGGGTGAAGCGGAGATCCATGACGCACCTGCTCCCGTGTGTGACGTCACACCCGCAAAAGCGGGGGTCCAGGGCAACCTGTGAACCCTGCGGCCCTGGATTCCCGCTTTCGCGGGAATGACGAGTTGGAGGCGAAGACAGACAAATTTCACGACGCGAAGCTTTGGCCCTCGGCGGCAAGGCGCCGGATCAGCGCCGCAGGTCGCAAGGTCGTGTCCCCCGATCTGTCGGCATAATAGGTCAACCGGTCACGGAGGTGAGCAAGCCCGAGCTGATCGGCATAATACATTGGGCCGCCGCGCCACACCGGCCAGCCATAGCCGTATACCCAGATTACGTCGATGTCGCCCGGGCGCGTGGCAATACCCTCCTCGAGAATGCGGGCGCCCTCGTTGATCATGGGGAAGATCATGCGTTCGACGATCTCCTCCTGCGCAATCGGCCGCCGGTTGACGCCGAGCCGAGCCGACGTCTTGAGGATGATCCCTTCGACTTCCGGATCGGGGATCGGCGTGCGCGACCCGGCCTCATAACGGAAATACCCCTTCCCGGTCTTCTGGCCGTAATGCCCGGCTTCGCATAGCGCATCTTCGATCTCATTACCCTCGCCGCGCCCCTTGCGGATCCGCCAGCCGACATCGAGGCCCGCCATATCGGCCATCGCGAACGGCCCCATCGGCAAGCCGAACGCGGCCACCGCGGCGTCGACCTCCTGCGGCAGGGCTCCTTCAAGCAGCAGCCGCTCGGCCTCGACCGAGCGGCGCGCCAGCATCCGGTTGCCGACAAAGCCGTAGCAAACACCGACGGTGACCGGCACCTTGCCGATCCGCCGGCCGAGCGCGACAGCAGTCGCGAGCGCATCGGGTGAGGTCGCGGCGCCGCGAACGATCTCCAGGAGGCGCATAACGTTCGCCGGACTGAAAAAATGCGTGCCGAGCACGTCTTGCGGCCGCTTTGTGGCCCGCGCGATCTCGTCGACGTCGAGCGTCGAGGTGTTGGTGGCGAGGAGGGCATTGAGTTTCGCGACGCGATCGAGATCGGAGAAGACCTGCTTTTTGAGGTCCATCTCCTCAAACACTGCCTCGATCACGACATCGGCCGAGCCGACCGCTTCTAGTTCGGTAACGCCGTTGACCAAAGCGATCCGACGCTCCATCTCGTCGGCGCTGAGCCCGCCGCGCGACACGGTTGCGCGGTAATTGGCGGCAACCCGGTCGAGGCCTTTCTGCAACAGGTCGCGACCGGTCTCGACGATGGTGACCGGGATGCCGGCATTGGCGAAGCACATCGCGATGCCGCCGCCCATCGTGCCGGCGCCGATGACCGCGCCGCTCGCGATCGGGCGCGGCTTTGTCCCCTCCGGCATGCCCGGCACTTTGGCCGCCTCGCGCTCGGCGAAGAAGATATGGCGCTGCGCCTTCGACTGGTCGCCCGGCGACCAGCTTGCGGAACAGCTCGGATTCGCGCTTCAGCCCTTCCTCGAAGGGCAGAACGATGGCATTGCGCACGGCCTCGACACAGGCGGCCGGCGCTTCCCGGCCGCGCAGCCGCCGGGTCAGCTCCTCGGCGGCGTCGGCAAACCCCTCGCCGATCAGCTTTTCCTCGCGATCACGCACGAGCCGAAGTGGCCGTCCCTCCCGAACGACGCGACGTGCGAAATCGATCGCAGCCGCGGTCAGGTCGCCCTCGGCGATCTCGTCGATGATCCCAATTTCCCGTGCCTCGGCCGCGCCGATCGGCTCGCCGGTCACGATCATCTGCAATGCCTTCTCCGGCCCGACGACGCGCGGCAGCCGCTGAGTGCCGCCCGCCCCGGGCAAGAGGCCGAGCTTGACTTCGGGCAAGCCGACGCGCGCTCCAGGCACCGCGACGCGGAAATGGCAGGCGAGCGCCAGCTCGAAGCCGCCGCCGAGCGCCGTGCCGTGCATCGCCGCGATGACCGGCTTCGGCATCGCCTCGATCGCGACGATGACATCGTGCAGGCTCGGCGCCTGCGGCGGCTTGCCGAATTCGGTGATGTCGGCGCCGGCGAAAAAAGTGCGCCCGGCGCAGGCGATCACCACCGCCTTGACCGCGCCATCGTCGCGCGCCTGTGCAAGGCCTCGGCAAGTCCGGCCCGCACCTCGTGCTTCAGCGCATTGACCGGCGGGTTGTCGACAGTGACGACGGCGATCTCGCCGTCGCGGCGGAGATCGACGCTGGCGTTGATGCTGCCCATGATACTTCCCGCTCCTGATGCTCTTCCGGGGAGACTATCCCTGTAAGGCCGCGCAATGAAGGCCGAATCCGGCTTGGCCACGGCTTGACTTGCCGGGGTGAGGCCGGCAGGGTCGCTGCAACACGCCGCAAGGGAGGATGGATGCGCCGCGCCGCGCTGCTCGAGGTTCGCGATGTCGCGGTGCGCTTCGGCGGCATCGTCGCGCTCGACGGCGTCTCGTTCGAGCTGGAAGAGGGCCAGATCCTGGGCCTGATTGGCCCCAATGGCGCAGGCAAGACGACAGTTTGTTCAATTGCCTGAGCCGACTCTACACGCCCAACCGCGGCGAAATTCTGTTCGAGGGCTCCTCGCTGCTCGACCGGCCGCCGCACCGGATAGCCGAGATCGGCATTGCCCGGACGTTCCAAAATCTTGCGCTGTTTCCGCGTCAGTCGGTGCTCGACAATGTGCGGATCGGCGCCCATACCGCCTGTCGCAGCGATTTTCTCAGCGATGCGTTGCGCCTGCCGTGGGTGCGCCGCCAGGAGCGGACACTGGAAGAGACCGCCTGGGCGCTGCTCGATGCGCTCGATCTGCGCGAGGTGGCGCAGGAGCCGCCCGAAGGCCTGCCGCTCGGCACGCGAAAGCGGATCGAGCTGGCGCGGGCATTGGCTGCCCGCCCGAAACTGCTGCTGCTCGACGAACCGGCCGGTGGGCTCAATCACGAGGAAGTATCCGAACTCGGCGGATTGATCCGGCGCATCCGCGACGACCGGCAAGTCAGCGTCCTCCTCGTCGAGCACCACATGGGTCTTGTCATGTCGATCTCGGACAAGGTCGTCGCGCTCGATTTCGGCCGCAAAATCGCAGAAGGTCCGCCGGCTTCGGTCCAGCAGGACGAGGAAGTGATCCGAGCTTATCTGGGCAAGCCGCGCGGACACGGAAGATGATGCTCGAGGTTCGCGGGCTGTGCGCGTTTTATGGCCCGAACCAGGCGCTTCACGGCCTCGACTTCGCGCTTGACGAAGGCAACATCGTGACCTTGCTCGGCGCCAACGGCGCCGGCAAGACGACGACGTTGCGCGCCCTTTGCGGCATGGTCCGGATGAGCGGCGAAATCCTCTTCGACGGGAAGCCGCTCGGTGGCCGCGCCACCGAGGACATCGTCCGCCTCGGGATCGCCCATGTCCCCGAGGCGCGCGGCACCTTCGTCCGCATGACGGTCGAGGAAAATCTGCAGCTCGGAGCGATGGCACGGCGCGACCGCGCCGGCATCGCCCGCGATATCGACCAGGTCTATGCGCATTTCCCGCGGCTCAGGGAGCGCCGGGCTCAGCAGGCCGGCACCTTGAGCGGCGGCGAGCAGCAGATGCTGGCGGTCGGCCGCGCATTGATGCTGCGGCCGCGGCTGATGCTGCTCGACGAGCCGTCCTTCGGCCTCGCGCCGATCATTGTCGAGGAATTGTTCGAGATCCTGCGGCGGCTCAACCATGAACTTCGCGTAGGCATGCTGATCGTCGAGCAGAACGCGGCCTTGGCGCTCGACCTTGCCGAACATGCATATCTGCTCGAAACAGGCCGTATCGTCATGGCCGGCCCGGCGCAGGAGATCGGCAAGGACGAAGCGGTGCGCCGCTCGTATCTGGGGTACTAACGGCGGCGATGGAATTGTTGCTGCAACAGGTGCTGGCGGGGCTCGCGACGGGGGCGATCTATGCCTCGATGGCGCTCGCCGTGGTGATGATCTACCAGGCGATCGATCACCTCAATTTCGCGCAGGGCGAGATGGCGATGTTCTCGACCTTTCTCGCCTGGCAGATGCTCCAATGGGGTTGGCCCTATTGGGCCGCCTTCATCGGTGCGGTGGCGCTGTCTTTCGTCGGCGGCGTCGCCATCGAGCGGGTCCTGTTCAAGCCGATCCAAAACGCGCCGATCTTGAGCCAACTCGCCGCGTTCATCGCCCTCTACGGCATCCTCAACAGCTCCGCCGGATGGATCTGGGATTTCAACATCAAGACCTTCCCGACCCCGTTCGGCTCGGCCCCGCTGTTCGGCGAGCGCCTGATCGGCACGCATCAGGCCGGGATGATCGGGGTCACCCTGCTGATGCTGGGTCTGCTCTATCTGTTCTTCCGCGGCTCCCGGCTCGGCCTGGCGATGCGCGCCGCCGCGACCAACCCGGAATTGGCGCGCCTCGTCGGCATCCGCGTCGGCTGGATGATCGCGCTGGGCTGGGGAATGTCGGCCGCGGTCGGCGCGGTCGCCGGAATGCTGATCGCCCCGGTGGTGTTTCTCGAACCGAACATGATGCTCGGCGTCCTGCTCTATGGCTTCGCCGGCGCAGTCCTCGGCGGTCTGTCGAGCCCCGGCGGCGCGGTGGCCGGCGGTTTCGCCGTCGGGGTCATCGAGAACCTCGCCGGCACTTTCATCCCCTATGTCGGACGCGAGCTGAAGCTGACGATCGCCCTCGTGCTGATCGTCGCAGTGCTGATGGTCAAACCGAGCGGCGTGTTCGGCCGCACGGTGGTGAGCCGGGTATGACAGGCCCGCCGCGGGAGACGGTTGCCCTCGCAGGCGCGTCGCCGCCGCGCGCGTTGGCGATTCCGAAGCCGAGCACCCGCCATCTTCTGATTGCGGCGGCGATAGCTCGTGGCATTGGTGATACCCTTTGTCCTCAAGAGCTTTTTTGTTTTCCAGCTGACCCTGGTGATGGTCTACGGCTTGGCGATCCTGGGTCTCAATCTGCTGACCGGCTTCAACGGCCAATTCTCGCTCGGGCACAGCGCCTTTTACGGGATCGGGGCCTATACCGCCGCGATCCTGATGGAGCAGCTGGATCTCGCCTATTACTGGACCTTGCCTTGCGCCGGCGCGGTCTGCTTTGTGGTCGGCTTCCTGTTCGGGCTGCCGGCCTTGCGGCTGCAGGGCCTCTATCTGGCTCTGGCGACTTTCGCGCTCGCGACCGCGATGCCGCAGATCCTGAAATTCCAGCCGCTCGAACCGCTGACCGGCGGGGTGCAAGGGATCGTGATCCTGAAGCCCGATCCGCCGCCCGGCGTGCCGCTCGACGCCGACCAGTGGCTTTACTTCTTCACGTTGGCGGTGCTGCTGATCATGTTCGCCGGCGCTGCGAACCTCGTGAAGAGCCGAACCGGCCGGGCGATCATGGCGATCCGCGACCACCCGATCGCCGCGGCGACGATGGGGATCAACACCGCGCTCTACAAGACCCTGACCTTTGGCGTCAGCGCGTTCTACACCGGGGTCGCGGGGCGCGCTCGGCGCAATCGCCATCCAATTCGTCGCTCCCGACAGCTTTACCTTTCTGCTGTCCGTCTCTTTGCTGGTCGGGCTGGTGGTGGGGGGCGTCGGCTCGATCCCCGGAAGCCTCTTCGGCGGCGTGTTCGTGCTGTTCGTCCCGAACATCGCCGAGCGCGTATCGACCGGGCTCGCCGGTGCGATCTACGGCGTCATCCTGCTGTTGGTGATTTATGTCATGCCGTCCGGCGCCGCCGGTTTCGTGCGGTTCGCGGCGCGCCCGGCTAAAATCGGAAAGGAGAGCCGCAGATGAAGAAAATTACCCGCCGATCGATCCTCGCCGCGGCGCCGAGCGCGCTTGCTCTCGCCGCCCCGTTCTTGTCAATCGGGCCGGCGCGCGCCGAAAAGCAATACGGCCCCGGCGTCACCGATACCGAGATCAAGATCGGCAATATCATGCCCTATAGCGGCCCGGCCTCGGCCTATGGGACCATCGGCAAGGCGGAGGCCGCTTTCTTCAAGATGCTGAACGAGCAAGGCGGCATCAACGGCCGCAAAATCCAGTTCATCTCCTACGACGACGGCTACAGCCCGCCGAAGACGGTCGAACAGGCGCGCAAATTGGTCGAGCAGGACGGCGTGCTGCTGATCTTCAATTCGCTCGGCACCCCCACCAATACCGCAATCCAGAAATACATGAACCAGAAGAAGGTGCCGCAGCTCTTCGTCGCCACCGGCGCCACCAAATGGAATGATCCGCAGCACTTTCCCTGGACGATGGGCTGGCAGCCGAATTACCAGAGCCGAAAGCCACATTTACGCGAACTATATCCTGGAGCATCACAATGGCGGCAAAATCGCCATACTCTATCAAAACGACGATTACGGTAAGGACTACGTCAAAGGCCTGAAAGACGGGCTCGGCACCAAGAGCCAAGCGAGCATCATTGCCGAGGCTCCCTATGAGACGACCGATCCGACCGTCGATTCCCAGGTCGTCAACCTGAAAGTCCTCGGGTGCCGATATCTTTTTCAATGTCACGACCCCGAAATTCGCGGCTCAGGCCATCCGCAAAGTCGCCGAGCTCGGCTGGAAGCCGCTGCATATCCTGAACAGCGTGTCGGCCTCGGTCGGTGCTGTTCTTAAACCGGCAGGCTTGAGAACGCGAAGGATATCGTGACCGACTGCTTATCTGAAGGATCCGACCGATCCGACATGGAAGGATGACCAAGGCTACAAGGACTGGGTCGCCTTCATGGACAAATACTATCCCGAAGGCGACAAGACCGACGGCCTCAATGTCGGCGGCTATAGCTTCGCACAGACGCTGGTGCAGGTTCTGAAGCAATGCGGCGACGACCTGACCCGCGAGAACGTCATGAAGCAGGCTGCGAACCTGAAGAATTTCACTGTGCCGATGCTGCTTCCCGGGATCACGATCAATACCAGTCCAACCGACTATGCCCCGATCAAGCAGATGCAGATGGCGCGCTTCGACGGCGAGCGCTGGGTCCTGTTCGGCCCCGTTATCGCCGGCGATGCCCGCACCTGACAGCTCAGTTCTGAGGGAGGTCAAATGAAACGCATCACCCGCCGATCGATCCTTGCCGCGGCGCCGAGTGCGCTTGCTCTCAGCCGCTTCCCGGCGCGTGCCGCAAAGCAATACGGGCCCGGCGTTACCGATACCGAGATCAAGATCGGCAACACCGGCCCCTATAGCGGGCCGCTCGTCGAACGCCAGTCCGATCCCGCATAGTCGATGGCCGCCTATTTCAAGATGATCAACGATCAGGGCGGCGTGAACGGGCGCAAGATCACCTTCATTTCCTACGACGACGCCTACTCGCCGCCGAAGACCGTCGAGATGACCCGCAAGCTGGTCGAAGAGGACCAACGTCTTGCTCATTGCCGGCGCCGGTAGGCACGCCGACCAACAGCGCGATCTGGCATTACCTGAACGAGAAAAAGGTGCCGCAACTGTTCCTCAGCACCGGCGCCACCAAATGGGACGACCCCAAGGGCACATCCCGTGGACCATGGGCTTTTTCAGTCAGCTATCAGGCGGAGGGGCGCATCTACGCGGCCTACATCCTCGAAGAACAAGCCCGATGCCAAGATCGGCGTGCTCTATCAGAACGACGATTTCGGCAAGGACTATTTGAAGGGGCTGGTCGACGGGCTCGGCGACAAGGCGGCAGTCGATGATCAAGGTCAAGGTCTCCTATGAGACCACAGACCCGACCGTCAACTCGCAGATCGTCGAGCTGAAAGGCGGCGGGCTGCGATGTCCTCGTCACCATCGCGATCCCCAAATTCGGCGCCCAGGCGATCAGCAAGGTGGCCGAGATCGGATGGAAACCGCTGCACATCCTCAACGGCATCGCCTCGTCCGTCGGAGCGACGTTGAAGCCGGCCGGCCTCGAAAATGCCAAGGGCATCATCAGCGACAATTCCATTCAAGGACCCCACCGATCCGCAATGGCAAAACGATGCAGGGCTACAAATAGTGGGTCTCGTTCATGGACAAGTATTACCCGAATGGCGACAAGACCGATGAACCAGAACGTCTACGGTCCTTCGATAGCCGCAGACGACGGTGCAGATGCTGAAGCAGTGCGGCGATGAGCTGACCCGCGAGAACGTGATGAAGCAGGCGGCCAACCTGCATGATCTCGAACTGCCGATGCTGCTGCCCGGCATCACGATCAACACTAGCCCAACCAATTTCGCGCCGATCAGGCAAGCCCAGATGAGGCGCTTCGACGGCGAGCGCTACGTTCCGTTCGGTCCCGTCCTGACCGGCGAGATCGGCTGATCGCAGGCAGAAAGCGCTTCAACACCAGAGCTACATTAGGGAGGTCTCCATGCAGCGTCTCACGCGTCGCATCGCTTCTCGCCGCGGCCCCGGCCGCACTGGCCTTCGGCGGCGCGATTCTGGCCGCGCGGCCGGCCCGCGCCGCCAAGCAATACGGTCCCGGCGTCACCGACACCGAGATCAAGATCGGCAACACCGGCCCCTACAGCGGGCCGGCCTCGTCCTATGGCACGATCCCCAAATCGGAGGCGGCCTATTTCCGGATGCTCAACGACCAGGGCGGCGTCAACGGCCGCAAGATCAACTTCATCTCTTACGATGACGCCTATACCCCGCCGAAAACGGTCGAGCAGGTGCGCAAGCTCGTCGAGGAAGACGGCGTATTGCTGATGCTGGCCCCGTTGGGCACACCGACCAACTCGGCGATCCAGCGCTATCTGAACCAGAAAAAAGTGCCGCAGCTCTTCGTCGCGACCGGGGCGACCAAATGGAACGACCCGAAGCACTTTCCGTGGACGATGGGATGGCAGCCCAATTACCAGAGCGAGGGGCACGTCTATGCCGCCTACATTCTCGAGCACCAGCCCAACGGCAAAATCGGCGTGCTTTATCAGAACGACGATTTCGGCAAGGACTATCTGAAGGGCGTCAAAGACGGGCTCGGCGACAAGGCCAAATCGATGATCGTTGTCGAGGCGCCATACGAAACGACGGATCCGACCGTCGACTCACAAATCATCAGCATGAAATCCGGCGGCGCCGACGTCTTCGTCAATACCGGCATCCCGAAATTCGCCGCGCAGGCGATCCGCAAGGCCGCCGAGATCGACTGGAAGCCGCTTCATATTCTCAGCAGCGTCGGCAACTCGGTGGCGCGCCACGTTGAAACCGGCAGGGTTGGAGAACGCCAAGGACATTGTCTCGGATTTCTACATCAAGGACCCGACCGACCCGCAATGGAAGAATGACCCGGGATACCAGCAGTGGGTCGCGTTTATGGACAAGTATTATCCGGAAGGCGACAAGACCGATGCCGGAAATGTCGTCGGCCCGTCCTTCTGTCAGACCATGGTGCAGGTACTGAAGCAATGCGGCGATAATCTGACCCGGGAGAACATCATGAAGGAAGCGGCGAACCTGCACGACTTCACCGTCCCGATGCTGTTGCCCGGGATCAAGATCAATACCAGCCCGACCGACTTCGCGCCGATCAAGCAAATCCAGATGGCCCGCTTCGACGGCGAGCGGTGGAAGCTGTTCGGCCCGGTGCTCAGCGGCGAGATCAACGGTTGACGGCGAGCTGCGATCGAGCGCGGGATCGGCTCTCGATCATGCACCCCGAACGCCGCCGATGACGATGCTGTGGGGTGCCTTGCGGGCGGTAATGCTGGTGGCCGCCGCGTGTTGCGTGTCATGGCTCGCAGGGCTGCTGTGGTTCGCGACGCCGCCGGCAGCCGACACGCGGACGGCGGCGACCGACGCCATCGTCGTGCTGACCGGCGGCAGCTTGCGCCTGCAGAGCGGCATTGACCTTCTCCGCGAGGGCAAGGGCCGCAAGCTCTTTGTTTCCGGCGTCAACCAGCAGGTCGATCTGGACGATCTGCTGGGCGCTTCAGGGCATGCTCCCGACTGGGCCCGCTGCTGCATCGTGCTCGGCCATGAGGCCGACAATACATTCGGCAATGCGCAGGAGACGGGGCAGTGGATCCGCGGCCAAGGTTTTCGCAGCCTGCGTCTGGTCACTGCCTGGTACCACATGCCGCGCAGCCTGCTCGAATTCGACCGGGCGATGCCTGAGATCGACATCGTGGCTCACCCGGTTTTTCCCGACCAAGTCAAGCAGGAGCGTTGGTGGGCGTGGCGCGGCACCGCTGTGCTAATGGTCAGCGAGTACGTCAAATACCTGGGTGCGCTGGCGCGCCCGCTGATCGAGTGGCGGCAACCCGCGACGGCCGTGAGGGCGGACCAGCCGGCAAGAGCTGAGATGCGGCGATGAGCTGGGCGAGGGCGCTCGCCTTCAATTGCGCCTTCGTTGCTTGGACCGCGATCCTCGGCACTGTCGGGTTGCCCTTTCTCTTCACACCGCGTGCCGTAACGATGCGGTTTGGCCGGTTTTGGGCAGCGAGCGTGCTGGTCTTGCTCAAGCTCATCGTCGGGCTCGACCATCAGATCCGTGGGCTCGACCGCGTCCCTCGCGGCGGCTGCATTATCGCTATGAAGCATCAATCCGCCTGGGACGCTCTGGTCTTGCCGGTCGTGCTCGGCGATCCTGCGGTCGTAGTGAAGCGTGAGTTGTTGCTGCTGCCGTTTTACGGCTGGTATGCGGCGCGCGCCGGCTCCATCGCGATCGACCGCAAAGCCGGGGCGGGCGCGTTGCGCCGGATGCTCGCAAGCGCCCGGCCAGTTGCAGCAGCCGGACGGCCAATCGTGATTTTTCCGGAAGGAACGCGGGTTGCGCCCGGCGAGCGCCGTGCGTATCAGCCCGGCGTCGCCGCGCTCTATCAGGCATTGGCCCTGCCGTTGGTGCCGGCGGCCGTCAATTCCGGCCTCTATTGGGGCCGGCGCAGCTTCGTCAAACGCAAGGGCCGCATCGTCCTCGAATTTCTCGAACCGATCCCCCCGGGGCGGACCCGCCCACGCCTCATGGCCGAGCTCGAACGGCGGGTCGAGACCGCCGTCGCCGCACTGCTGCGCGAGGGCCGGGAAACCCGCCGGCGATGAAAGTAGCAATCATTGGTGCCGGCGCGGAGAGGTTCATCGCGGCAATCGTAATGCCCGACAACCCGCCCCGACCAATTCTTCATCCGGCTGCGGCATGCTCCGAGGATCTCGTGCAGCAGATGTCAGCTCGTCGAGGGTGGCCCCGGACTTCTTAGTCAGACCTAGGTCGTCGACAAACCGCGCCAGGCGCGCCCGGAACACCTCGGCTGTTCGGCGTCGCCTGGCGGATCTAAAAAAGCCCCTCTCCGCCCCTTAGGGGGGAGAGGATATCAGAGCGGGTTATGGGGAGCAAATTTAGCGGCAATGTTGACTTTCGGTTCTCCGCGGGTGGACCTCTCGACCGTCACGACCGGAACGGACCCGCACGTGGTGCATTAACACTAGAGGCCCAGTTTCCAGGACGGGCTGACGCGTTGCGCACCCCGTTAGAGCAGCCCGGCCGAAGCCGCAGATGAGAAAGGACAGCAGGTGGCACCGAATGGTCCGCAAGAGCTGCCGCATCGGGGGAGCATCGTCATCGGCGGTTCCGCCGGCAGTCTCGACACGCTTCGCGCAATCGCGCAAATCTTGCCTTCCGACTTCCCGGGGACCCTCTTCGTCGTTGTCCATGTCGGGCAGAGTCGCAGCATCTTGCCCGATCTGCTGAGGAAGGCAGGAAAACTCAGCGCCTCGCATCCAAGAGAAGGGGAGCGCATCAGAAAGAGCCACATTTACGTGGCTCCTCCCGACCGGCATATGCTGATCGAGGGCGGCAAGGTCTGCTTGTCGCGCGGCCCCCGCGAGCATTTTACGCGGCCGGCAATCGACCCGCTGTTCCGCTCGGCTGCCAAGGAGTGCGGGGCCCGGGTCATCGGTGTCGTGTTGAGCGGCGGCGGGAGCGACGGGGCGGTCGGGCTGGCCGCGATCCATGATGCCGGTGGGCTGGCTGTCGTCGAGGACCCGTCCGAGGCCGCTTTTCCCGACATGCCGCAAACTGCGGGGTCGTTGCGTGAGCCTCACTTCGTGGTCCGAGCCGCCGAAATTCCTGCTCTGCTGGTCCGGCTCTCCACTGAAACAGTCGCGGTCGCAGCAGCGAAGGCGACGGAGGGAATGCCCATCACGATGGAGACAAACGACTTCGAGCGGCCAGTGACTTTCAGCTGTCCCGAATGTGGCGGTGCGCTTAGGCTGAAGCCGAAGAACGGGCTGGACGAATATGGCTGCCATGTCGGCCACCGCTTTGGCGCGATGGAATTGCTGGAATCCCAGTTCGAGGGGGTCGAAAAGGGCATTTACGTGGCGTTGCGCATGCTGAACGAACAAGCCGAATTCGCGCGTCAAATGATCGCGAGCGCCCGCGATGCCCCGCTCGACAACGGCCTCGTTTACTGGGAACGCCTGCAGGCCCAGGCCGAGGAACAGACCGAAACGCTTCGCCGCTTTCTTGAGCAGCGTCCCACCGTCGGTCTCGTTCCGGAAGCCGCCGACGGCTGAACGCGCGGCATTGTCGGATTATCTCTAAACGGATTTCGCCGCTCGACAAGCGATCCGCCTCTGCCTGCGGTAAAGCGCGAACGAGATCTGCCGCCGAATTTGCAATACGCGGCAAGAGAGCTTATGTGTCTCGTCGTCGGCTCCCCCGTGGTTCGGCTTGCTCTCCCAAGCTCTGATCGAGCGCCGGACCTGCTCACCGCACCGTGCCGAAGTTCGACCCTCCGCTCACTACCGAGCGGCGGCTATTTCGTTTTCGACGAAGTCGAGGTACGGCAAGGCAACTAGTCGGAGAGATAGCGGCTCATGCAAGTTTTCGTGCGCGACAACGACGTCAATTCGGCACTGCGGGTCCTGAAGAAAAAGATGCAGCGGGAGGGCACCTTCCGAGAGATGAAGCGTCGGCGGGCTTATGAAAAACCGTCCGAACGCCGGGTGCGCGAGAAGGCCGAGGCAATCCGCCGGCACCGCAAGATGCTGCGCAAACGCCTCGAGCGCGAAGGCTACTGAGGTGAGCCACAGCAGAGTACGCTAGGGAGCACCCCATGGCGTTCAGAACGAATTACCGCTTCGAGCGCGCCGAGCGCGATCGGCTGAAGAAAGCAAAAAAAGACGAAAAATTGAAGCGGCAGCAGGAACGCGCTGTCTCGCGCCAGGAGGACGGTGCCAACGAGCAGGTCGAAGAGAACGAGGTGCCGAAGACTTAGTCTCGCGGCTCGGGACAAAACGGTTTCCGCGAAAGTGCATCGAGGCCCTGCTCTCCCCGACCGTTCGGGGCCGTGTTATAAAACGGCGATCGGTTCGGGAGGGTGCTGTTGCCCGCCATTTATATTTTGAACGGTCCCAACCTCAATCTGCTCGGAGTGCGGGATCCCTCGGTCTATGGCCATGACACTTTAGCCGATATCGAGGAGCGGTGCCTGGCCCGCGCCGCATCGCTCGACCTGCAGATCGAGTTCCGGCAGACCAATCACGAGGGCCAGCTCGTCGACTGGATCCAGGAGGCGCGCGAATCCGCCGACGGCATAATTCTCAATGCCGGGGCATTGACCCACACCTCGGTGGCGGTGCTCGACGCGCTTCACGCCGCCCAACTGCCGGTCATCGAAGTGCATCTGTCTAACATTTTCCGCCGCGAGAGCTTTCGTCATCATTCCTATGTCAGCCTGGCCGCGACCGGTGTGATCTGCGGGTTGGGGGCGCAGGGCTACGAGCGCGCCCTCGACGCGCTCGCTAACCTGATCGCGCGGAAACCGGAAGAGGCCGATCGTTGAAAATCGGCGGCCGCAGCCCGCCTTTTCCCGACGCCGACCTGATCCGCACGCTTGCAGCGCTGCTGACCGAGACCGGCCTGACCGAGATCGAATACGCCATCGGCAATCGCCGCATCCGAATTGCCCGCGCCCCCAGCGAATTGGGGTCGGCATCGGCCCTGGTTGCTCTTCCGGCGGCAACCCGTTCCCTATCCGTCGAGCACCCCGGCTCGGTCAAGGCGCCAATGGTCGGTACCGCCTATCTCGCGCCGCAGCCGGGCGACCCGCCGTTCGTGCGGCTCGGCGATTCGGTCGCCGAAGGGGATCCCCTGCTGATCATCGAGGCGATGAAGGTAATGAACCAGATCCGCGCGCACCGCTCTGGCCGCATCGCGCAGATCCTGGTTGCCGACGCGCAGCCGGTCGAGTATGGCGCCGTCCTGATGCTGATCGAGTGAATGTCAGACGGAGGACAACTGTCGCGCGGCGCTGCGACGAGACATGACGGAGGCCGAGAGGCGACTGTGGCGGAGGCTCCGCGAACTCGCGCTGCCTCACCGCTTTCGTCGGCAACACCCGATCGGCACGTACCTCGTCGACTTCGCGTGCCCGACGGCAAAGCTGGCGATCGAGCTCATGGCGGACAGCATGCAGCTAGTGCCGAACACTGATCAAAATCGCAGCACGGAGATCGCGAGGCACGGCTATCGGGTGATCCGGTTCTGGAACGGGGATGTGATGGAAAACATCGAGGGTGTACTGGAGACGATCAAACGAGAGCTGGAAATCTCCCTCTCCGCCCTCGGGGGCGGAGAGGGTCGGGGTGAGGTGGGGGGTTCTGCGGCAACTCCAATCCCCGGCGCGACCCACCTCACCCTCCCCATGGCCAAGGCGACGGGTCCCCTCCCTCTCCGCCCTCAAGGGCGGAGAGGGCGTTAATGTTCGAGAAAGTGCTGATCGCCAATCGCGGTGAGATTGCGCTGCGCATTCATCGCGCGTGCCGGGAGATGGGGATCAAGACGGTGGCGGTGCATTCGACCGCGGACGCCAATGCGATGAATGTGCGGCTCGCCGACGAGACCGTGTGTATCGGCCCACCGCCGGCGCGCGACAGCTATTTGAACGTCGCCGCGATCCTGTCCGCCGCCGCGATCACCGGCGCCGATGCGATCCATCCCGGTCTGGGGTTTCTCGCCGAGGACGCCGATTTCGCCGCGACAGTGGAGGAGCACGGGTTCATTTTCATCGGCCCCTCCCCCGAGCACATCCGGATGATGGGCAACAAGGTCGCGGCGAAAGAGGCGGCGCGCAAACTCGGGATCCCGACCGTCCCCGGTTCGGCAGGCGCCGTGCGTGATGCCGCAGCGGCCGAGGCGGCGGGCGGCGCGATCGGCTACCCCGTGCTGATCAAGGCCAGCGCGGGCGGCGGCGGGCGCGGCATGAAGGTGGCACGGGACGCCGCCGAGCTGGCTCTTCTGCTGCCGATTGCGCAACACGAGGCGGCGTCGTTCTTCGGCTGCGGCGAGGTCTATCTCGAACGACATCTCGCGCGGCCCCGCCACATCGAGATCCAGGTTCTCGGGGATGGCAAGGGCGGCATAATTCATCTCGGCGAGCGCGACTGCTCGCTGCAACGCTCGCACCAAAAGGTGCTCGAGGAGACCCCTTCCCCGGCGCTGAACCGCGCGGAGCGCGAGCAGTTGGGCGCGCTCGCCGTCGCAGCGCTCGGCGAGATTTGCTATCGCGGCGCCGGCACGCTCGAATTCCTATATCAGGACGGTGAGTTCTTTTTCATCGAAATGAATACGCGCTTGCAGGTCGAGCACCCGATCAGCGAAATGATCAGCGGCATCGACATCGTCCGCGAGCAGTTGCGGATCGCGGCCGGCGCGCCGTTTGGATATCGCCAGTCGGACGTCAACCTGTGCGGTCACGCGATCGAGTGCCGCATCAATGCCGAGAACTCCGACACCTTCCTGCCGTCGCCCGGCCGGGTGACCGGTTATCATCCGCCCGGCGGGCTCGGTGTGCGCGTCGACAGCGCGCTCTACGACGGGTATGAGGTGCCGCCCTATTACGACAGCCTCGTCTCCAAGCTGATCATACATGGCAAGAGCCGCAACGAATGCGTAATGCGGCTGCGCCGCGCGCTCGAGGAATATGTGATCGGCGGAATCGAAACGACAATTCCGCTCCACCAGCGTCTCGCCCTCACTCCCGAATTCATCGACGGCGATTACGACATCCACTGGCTGGAAGATTTCGTCAGGCGACCCCCGGGATCAGAGGGGTGATCGGAGCCGAGGCGCGTTGCGGCTGACCCCCGAGATACTGCTCGCCGCCTATGCTGCCGGCATCTTTCCGATGGGCGAATCGGCGGGCGAACCGGAGCTGTTCTGGGTCGATCCGCGGCGCCGCGGCATCCTGCCGCTCGACGGCTTCCACGTGCCGAAGCGGCTGCGCCGAGTCATCAGGCAGGGCGGTTTCGAGATCCGCTGCGACAGCGCCTTCGAGGAAGTGATCCGCGGCTGCGCCGAGGCGACGGAAAAACGCCCGAACACCTGGATCAACAACGAGATCGTGCGGCTCTATGCCGGACTCTTCGCCCGCGGGGCGGCGCACAGCGTCGAAACCTGGCACGAAGACACGCTGGTCGGCGGGCTATATGGCGTCGCAATCGGCGCCGCCTTTTTCGGCGAAAGCATGTTCAGCCGCGTGACCGACGCGAGCAAGGTTGCCCTCGTGCATTTGGCCGCGCGCTTGCGGTTTGGAGGCTATCTTCTCCTCGACACTCAGTTTCTGACGCCGCACCTCGCGCAGTTCGGCGGGGTCGAAATCACCCGCACGCGCTATCATCGCCTGCTCGCCGGGGCGCTCGCCTATCGCGCGTCCTTCCCGCTGGCGTTGCCGGAAGCGGTGGGTGGCGATCCGCTCGTCGCCCTGCAATCGAGCAAGGTCACGTCGTAGACGGGATGCTCAAGCGCCGACAGCGCCGGGCTCGATGCGAACATCCAGCCGCTGAACACACGATTTCTGATCTCGCCCGGGCGGGTTTCGTCGATTTCGAGGAACGCCGCGCTCTCCGGCGTGTCCTCCGGCGGGCTCTTCTCGCAATCGCGGACGCGGATCGCGAGCGTGCCGAATTGCACCGGGGCGCCGACCGGGACCTCGACTTTCGACACGCGCGCGGTGATCTTATCGAGACCCTCCAGCAGCGCCACCGGCTCCGGTGTCATGTCCGCCGCCACCGCCCTCGCCAGGAATGTCGCCAGCAGCGCAGCCGCGACAAGGCTATGGTTGGCAATCACTTGCGGTAGGGATTGAGGATGCCGGCGACGATGCCGGCAAGAACCTCGCGCACCTGCGCCTCGTCGCATCCCATCAGCACCGCATCTTCGAGCGCCTCCTGCGCCAGCTCCTTCAGCTCGGCGAGATTTTCGTTCAACACCTTGATCTTTTCGACGCAGGAGACTGGCACGCCTTCCGGCGTGCGCCAGACCGGGAATTCGCCGCCGTCGCTGTCCGACATGCCCGACGCCGCCTATTTCGGAGCGGCGCCTTGCGGCGCCTCGCCCTCGCCCGGCTTCTTCTGCCCGCCGGGCGTCGAAAAGATCATCTGCCCGATCAGGTTTTCGAGACTGACCGGGGATTGGGTAAACTTGACCTGCCCGCCCGCCGGGATCGTCTTATCTTCGCCGCCGGGAACGAGCGACAAGTATTGCTCACCAAGCAGGCCGTTGGAGACGATCTCTGCCACTGTGTCCTCGGGCAGTTTATAGGCCGGGTCGATGCTCATACGCACGGTGGCGAGAAACGTCTTAGGATCGAGGGTCTCGGACACGACAGATCCGATCTTAACCCCGGCGATCCGCACATCCCCGCCATCGCGGAGCGCGCCGACCCGTTCGAACTGAGCCGTCACCTGATAACCCTGCACGGCCCTGACCTGGCTAGTCGTGTACGCAAAAAACAGGAATACCGCTGCGACGACCAACACAACGGCGCCCATCACCGTCTCGATCACATTCCCGGTCATGTTGCTGCAGCTGCGTTATTCGGGTGTCCACGGCTCGTAGTCCCCCGTCGCGCGGGGCCGGTGACCGCCGCGCAGGACCGAGCCCGGCGGGTGATAGGCATAAGGCGTGCCGGTCATGTTCGGCTCGTGCGGTTTCTCCCAGGAATAGCGGGGACGGTCAGCGCGCGGCACCTCGTTCACTGTATGGTGCAGCCAGGCGTGCCATTCCGGCGGCACCTTCGATCCTTCCGGTTCGCCATCATAGATCACCCAGCGCTTCTCGCGGCTGAACCGGCCGCCGCCGCGCTGCAACGGCCTTCCGCCGCGGTCGCGGTAATAGCGGTTGCCGTAGCTGTCGGTGCCGACCAAATCGCCTCGCAACCAGGTCAACAAACGCGTGCCGAGCGTCATATCTTCGTCCGTGCCTCGCCTCGCAAACGGGTTATCGCACCGTTTCCGGGCAGGCGTAAAGCGTTGCCGTCCCGCAACATGTGGTGTGCTTTCACAAATACGCCCACGAAATGGGTTGCCCACCTGTTTTGCCTCGCCTACATTTAGTGGTCTTGGCTGGACGAGCAACTATGTCTGGCAACGGGGTGGGGAGAGGAATGCACATCGCGCGCCATTTTACAACGGCTGGCCGGGACCCGTATGAGACCGTGCCGTTTCGAAAGGCCAATAGCGAGATCCGCAACCCCGACGGGTCGGTCGTCTTTGAGGCCCAGGCGTTTGAGGTTCCGGCCGAATGGAGCCAGGTCGCCTGCGACATTCTCGCGCAAAAATACTTCCGTAAAGCCGGTGTGCCTGCGCGTCTGGCGCCGGTTGCGGAGCAGGGCCTTCCGCCCTGGCTGTGGCGGCGCACCGCCGACCCTTGCGAAGGAGGGGGGGCGGCTCTCGCGGCGCTGGCCGAGAGCGCCCGTCACAGCGGTGAAACAAGCGCCCGCCAGGTCTTCGACCGCATGGCCGGAACCTGGACCTATTGGGGCTGGAAGGGCGGATATTTCGACGCCGAGAACGACGCATCAGCCTTTTGCGACGAGATCCGGCTGATGCTCGCCCGCCAGATCGGCGCGCCCAATTCGCCGCAATGGTTCAACACCGGGCTCCATTGGGCCTACGGCATCGACGGCCCGGCACAGGGCCACTACTACGTCGACCACAAGACCGGCGAGTTGCATGCCTCGGACAGCGCCTACGAGCACCCGCAGCCGCATGCCTGCTTCATCCAGTCGGTCGCCGACGACCTCGTCAACGAGGGCGGCATTATGGACCTCTGGGTGCGCGAGGCGCGCCTGTTCAAATACGGCTCCGGATCCGGCTCCAACTTTTCTAAGATCCGAGGCGAAGCCGAACCGCTTTCGGGCGGCGGTCGCTCCTCGGGGCTGATGAGCTTCTTGCGAATCGGCGATCGTGCCGCCGGGGCGATCAAATCCGGCGGCACGACGAGGCGCGCCGCCAAGATGGTCATCGTCGACATCGACCACCCCGACATCGAGACCTTTATCGATTGGAAAGTCGTCGAGGAGCAGAAGGTCGCTGCGCTCGTCGCCGGCTCGAAGCTCGCGGCAAGGCATCTGAACCTGATCATGGCGGCCTGCCGCGAGGGCACCGAGCCGGCGCAAAACCCGGCGCTGAAGCGTGAGATCCGCGCCGCGCGCCGCGCGATGATCCCGGAAAGCTACATCCAGCGGGTCATCCAGTTTGCGCGTCAGGGCTATACCGAGATCGAGTTCCGCATCTACGACACCGATTGGGAATCGGAGGCCTATCTGACGGTAGCAGGCCAGAACTCGAACAATTCGGTGCGGGTCTCCAACGATTTTCTCGAGCGCGTCCATAACGACGGAACCTGGGAATTGACACGGCGCACCGACGGCAAGGTCGCCAAGCGGCTGCGGGCGCGCGAGCTGTGGGACCGGATCGGGCATGCCGCCTGGGCATCGGCCGATCCCGGGCTGCAATTCGACACGACGATCAACGACTGGCACACCTGCCCCGCGAGCGGCCGGATCAACGCCTCGAACCCGTGCTCCGAATATAATTTCTTAGACGACACGGCGTGCAACCTCGCCTCCCTCAACCTCATGGCGTTTCGCCGAGAGGACGGCAGCTTCGATGTCGCCGGTTTCGAGCACGCGGTGCGGCTGTGGACGATCGTGCTCGAAATCTCGGTGCTGATGGCGCAGTTCCCGGCACGAGAGATCGCGCGCCGCTCCTACGATTTCCGAACCCTCGGCCTCGGCTACGCCAATCTGGGCGGTCTCCTGATGTCGATGGGTCTGCCTTATGACAGCGCCGCCGGCCGCGCTTTCGGCGGCGCTATCACCGCATTGATGACCGGGTCGAGTTATGCCGCCTCGGCTGAGATGGCGGGCGAGCCCAAGCTAGTTCAACCGGGGCCCTTCCCCGGTTATGCCGAGAACCGCGAGGCGATGTTGCGGGTCCTCCGCAACCATCGCCGCGCGGCCCATGGCGTTCAACCCCCGCTCTCCGCCCCGGCAAATCTCTCCCGCTCCGCCCCTCGGGGGGGAGAGGGTCGGGGTGAGGTGGGGGGAGGCAGTGCTCCGGCCGGCAGCGCCCACCTCACCCTCCCCGTCGCTCACGCGACGGGTCCCCTCCCTCTCCCCCCTGAGGGCAAAGAGGGCGATTGTTACGAAGGGCTGTCGATCCTGCCGGTGCCTTTGGACGCGGCGAACTGCCCGGACCCCGCGCTCGCCGCGGCCGCCCGGCGCAGCTGGGATCGGGCCCTGGCGCTCGGCGAGCAGCACGGTTTTCGCAATGCGCAGGCGACAGTGCTGGCGCCGACGGGCACGATCGGCCTCGTCATGGATTGCGACACGACCGGCATCGAGCCCGATTTTGCGCTGGTCAAATTCAAGAAGCTCGCCGGCGGCGGCTATTTCAAGATCATCAACCGCGCGGTGCCGCAGGCGCTGACGACCCTCGGTTACAGTGCCGCCGAGATCGCGGCGATCGAGCGCTACGCGCTGGGCCACGGGACGCTGAAAGGCGCGCCCGGCGTCAACCACGAGAGTCTCAGGGAAAAGGGGTTCGACGACCGGGCGCTCGCCGCCGTCGAGGCAGCGCTCGCCTCGGCTTTCGACATTAAGTTCACGTTTAATAAATGGACCGTGGGCGAAGATTTCTGCATCGACGGCTTGGGGATCGCGCCGGGCGCGCTCGATGATCCCGGCTTCGAGCTGTTGGCGGCACTCGGCTTCGCCCGGGCCGAGATCGATGCCGCCAACAGCTGGTGCTGCGGCGCGATGACGTTGGAGGGCGCCCCGCATCTCAAACCCGAGCATCTGGCGGTATTCGATTGTGCCAACCCGTGCGGCCCCATCGGCCGGCGCTCTCTATCGGTCGACAGCCACATCCGGATGATGGCGGCGGCGCAGCCTTTCATCTCGGGGGCGATCTCGAAGACGATCAACATGCCGAACACGGCAACTGTCGAGGATTGCAAGAATGCCTACATGCTGTCCTGGCGCCTCGGCCTCAAGGCGACCGCGCTCTATCGCGACGGCTCCAAACTGTCGCAGCCTTTGGCCTCCAGCCTCTTGGGCGACGACGAGGAGGCCGAGGAGTTCTTCGAGCAGTCGCCGGCCGCCCGCGCGCCGCTCGTTGCAGAGCGGATCGTCGAACGCGTCGTCGAAAGGATGGTCGAGCGCGTCGTGCGGCAGAACGAGCGCCGCCGCCTGCCCAGCCGCCGCAAGGGCTACACGCAAAAGGCGGTGGTCGGCGGCCACAAGGTCTATCTGCGCACCGGCGAATACGAGGATGGCGGGCTCGGCGAAGTCTTCATCGACATGCACAAGGAGGGCGCCGCCTTCCGCTCCCTGATGAACAATTTCGCGATCGCGATCTCGATCGGGCTGCAATACGGCGTGCCGCTCGAGGAGTTCGTCGAGGCCTTCACGTTCACCCGGTTCGAACCATCGGGCATCGTCGAGGGCAACGACGCGATCAAGATGGCGACCTCGATCCTCGACTACCTGTTCCGCGAATTGGCGATCTCCTACCTCGACCGCGGCGACTTGGCCCACGTCCAGCCCGGCGACCTGATGCCCGACACGGTCGGCAAGGGCGAGGCCGAATCGAACCTGATCCGCCGCGCCGCCTCCAACGGCTTCGTACGCAACAAATTGACCGTGCTCGACGGCGGCGCCGGCCGTGCCACCGCCCTAGCCGGTTACGCCGATCCCGACATCGACGGCCCCCTCGCCCTCTCGCCAATGCCGGAGGGCGACCTCCGCCTCGAACGCATCCGCGCCGCCCGCATGAAGGGCTACGAAGGCGACAGCTGCGACGAATGCGGCAACTTCACCCTAATCCGCAACGGCACCTGCCTCAAATGCGACACCTGCGGTGCGACAGCAGGGTGCTCGTAAATTTTATAAGATGATCGAGGATCACGTCAGAAGCGTCTCCGCTGTCGAGTACTTGTGGATGTCGAATCGATAGGGCCAGGGATGTGACGAACCTTTGCGATACCTCTTGTCGTCGGCTTGGTCTCGGGGTTGTCTTTCTGGACTACTCGGACGGCGCGTGGAGGAGTGGTACAGACCTCGGCTCGTCGTTGATTTCCTTCCGAATGAGGGAGGCTTTCGTACGGAAGGTACTTGGAGAGAAGGCGACAAGGAGATCACCGAAGTTTACATAAGATGCGCGGGTACGAAATTTCGGAAACCGCCCGCAAAACGATGTCGGCCGTATCTGGTGAAGCTCGAAGATAGTTCACCGCATCGGGCACCACGCCCACTACATTTTTCGACAGCCTGGTACTGCGCTGGCCGGGAACTGACTATGATCCTCGTGACCTACGCGAGGCATCAATCAGTTTTTGCGACGTCGTCGGCGTGCTCAAAATACCGATCAGGCTGGCGCTTCAGCTATAGAGAGCGCTTCAGTATCATGCGGAACTACCGAACTACCGAGGCCACTTATCGATTTACGATACAAAGTGAACGGGGGACGGCGTTGCACTCAGCGGTAGCGGAAGATTGACGTAACCTATAACGGAGACTGGCACATTTTGAGAGCGCGTGGACGCCGGGCCAGCCTGACGCTTGTAAAACGTTCTGGCGTGGCGCAGGGAGATCAGTAGCGCGTAGCGCGTAGGATGGGTAGAGTGAAGCGAAACCCATCACCTCTCGCCAAAGCCGCTGTCCGGCTCATCGCCAGGACGGACCGCCCATTCGGGCGGGTAGCAGCCGAGCCGCACCATTCGATGGAATGATGAAAAGGGCCAATCCTGGACGCGCTCCACATAGCAATGTTTGACCGGATTGAAGTGAATGTAATCCACGTGTCGAGCAAAATCGCCGCTGTCGCGGATCGTATGCTCCCAGAAGCGGCGTTGCCAGATGCCGCGTTCGCGCCTGCGCGAGCGGCTGGCCGACACGCGCTCGCCGAGGTGCAGCTCGCGTGAGAATGTCGCCTTTATGAGCCGCCAGCGTGTCGAGAAATCACTGTCACCGGCGGGCAATGTCCACAACGCATGAAGGTGGTCCGGCAATATCACGATCGCGTCGATCGCGAAGGGATGGCGGTGCCGCGTATACCGGAACGCCGCCCGCAACAATCCGATATTGTCGGTAAGCAACGATAACCGGCGGTCTGCGAGGTTCAAGGTAAAGAAATACGTGCCGCCAGCAACGAGGTTACGGCGGTAAGCGGTCATCGTGCGTTTCGGACCATGGGTTTCGCTGCGCTCAACCCATCCTACTCGCTACGCCGCGCGGGCCACGTCCACAATCAGACGCAGTCCGAGCGCCGCAAGCGCCGCCTCAACATGTTCCATCCGCGAGGCGTGACGCAGGTCGAGCACGCGATTGATTTGCGGGAGGTGCCAGCGTAGCCGACGCGCGAGCTCTGCACGGCCGACGCCTTGCTCGCGCATTGCCTCGTACAATGCGGTTTTCGCCATGCCCAAAGCCGAAAGGGGCACCATGACCTCGTCTGCCTCCGCCTCGGACGAGGTTGGCAGCGGCTCCTTAGCGGCAACATACATGGCGAGCGCCGATTCGAGCGCGTCCTCCGCGCGCAGCAATACCTCCTCCCGAGTGTCGCCTTCGGTGATCGCCTCCGGCACGTCCCGGAACGTGACGGTGAAACCCCCATCAGGATCGGGAGTTAAAGCTGCGGGGTAAGAACGCATTCCAACCTCACTCTAAGCCGAGCTGCTTTTTTATCGCTGCAACAGTGCCGCGTTTCATCTCTTTGCGGCTGCCGTGCATTGGCAGGATCGCCCGTCGGCCATGCAGGAAGACCCAAATGTGTCCGCCCTTCGCCGGCTCGAAACTCGCTCCCTGCCGTTCAAGCCACCGCTTGAATTCCGCGCTGGTCACCAGGTGAACATATGTGTTCACCTTATTTCGTGCAAGCGCCTCGCGATGTGGGCAGCGGCTCCTTAGCGCAGCATACATGGCGAGCGCCGATTCGAGCGCGGCCTCTGCCCGCCCATTGGTGAACATATGTGTTCACTGGATGCCCGGCAAGCCGGAAAGACCGCGGAATTGCCACAATCGCATGCTATCTCGGAGCATGAGGCTAGTATGCAGACAGAGCGCCGCAAGGGCATCCGAGATCTTATTGCTCGGGCCCGTCGTCTACACAGGGAGTGTTTTATGGTGGTTCTGGACTATTTTCGCTGTTTGCTGGCTGTTATGGCTGGCTGTTCTTCGCTGTTACCGCTTCGCCGGCATTTTCGGAACGCGAGGATTTCCGTGGGTTCCGTCCGTCGGCTGGCTGTAAATTCGCTGCATTTAACAGCGAGATCAGGATTACGGTGACAGGTCCCGTTTGGCGCCGTTGTGCGGAATTCGCTCTGCTCTTCCGCCCTACGCTCACTTCTTGCCCGGGAGAGACGCCACCCTCAAAACACTTTGCGCCATCACTTTGCCAGGATGCGCGCGAGCTCGACCAGTTCCGTATCTACCGGCTTGGTGCGTCCGACGATTTCGGCGAGCGGTGTTCGCGTGACCTCGTTCTTCTGATAACCGACCAATACGCCGGTCTCGCCATTGCTCAGGGACTTGACGGCATTCACCCCTAACCGCGTGGCCAACAGGCGATCGAAGGCGCTGGGCGGAGCGCCGCGCACGACGTGCCCCAAGGTCGTGGCACGCAGCTCAAAACCTGCCCTCTGCTTGTCGGCGTCGAAATACGCGAGGATCTTGGCGGCATTTTCTTTGACGCCTTCGGCAATCACCACGATTGCATGCGTCTTGCCGCGCTCGAATGCGGCGCGCAGCCGCTGCGCAATTTCGCTTGCCGGTACCTCGAACTCGGGAATCGAGATGACTTCTGCGCCGCCCGCGAGACCCGCCATGATCGCCAGATATCCGCAGTCTCTTCCCATTGTTTCGACCAAAAAAGCGCGATTGTGCGAGGAGCCGGTCGTGCGCAAGTGGTCGATCGCGCCAAGCGTGACGTTGATGGCAGTGTCGCAGCCGATCGTGATGTCAGTCCCGAACAGGTCGTTGTCGATCGTGGACGCGATGCCGACCACGTGAACCCCGAGCTGGCTGAGCATGTGCGAGCCGGCCTGAGATCCGTTGCCGCCAATCACCACGACACCATCGACGCCCCATTGGGCGAGGTTGCGGAGCGCCTTGGACCGGCCACTCTCCTCGCGGAATTCCGCGGATCGAGCACTGCCGAGAAACGTGCCGCCGACCTGAATGATGCCGCCTACATCGCGCGCACTGAGTTGCCGGAACTGACCCTCGACCAGGCCCTGCCAGCCTTGTCGCACTCCGTAGACCGTCAGGCCCAGATCGAGCGCACTGCGGGTGACGGCGCGTATCGCCGCATTCATGCCGGGCGCGTCGCCACCACTCGTAAGGACCGCGATGTGCTTCATAAGCCCAATTATTACATGTCCCCCCGCTCGCTCACGGAAACCGTGCTGTCAGCGTGCCAACCCGGGATCCCGGCTACGAAACAGCCCGCTATCGTTATTCGAGGGTTCGCGGATCGTCGATGGCGAAAGTGAGATGCTGGGTCGGCTGCGGCGTGGCGGTCATCAGGCTCACCCCGTCCGGTGCCTCGAAACGGTGCCATGCCCCTTGTGGAACGATCACCACCATCCCTGTTTTGAGCGCATGGGATTGCGGCCCGTCATCGGTCATGATGTGAAAGGTCACCGCACCGTCGACGATCTGCACGATCTCGTCGCCGTTCGGGTGGCGCTCCCACGGGCCTTCGCCGGAGAACTTGGCAACGTTGATGGCGCTGTCGCGGTACGGCGCCAAACGCGCAAAAGCGCCCGCGCGATCGGCTTCCGGTGTCTCCGGGGTGCGCCCCCGCAACATCTTCAGCTTGGCGAACTCGGCGTTGAGATCCAGGATGGTCAGCATTCTTGCCTCCGATTGCTGATGGTTCGGGGTGGCGTTAAGCGTGCCCGGAGAATAGCCGCAATCTGTCGGTAATCCCATGTCGAGGTTCGACTAGCGTTTCGGCTTGGACGTCACAGCCACACGCTTGCTCTCGCGCCGCCGCTAACTATCTTGCCGTGATGAACACCGCCGCCCCCTCCGCCGCTACGGCCACTCCACTCCCCGCGCCGCGGGACCCGAAACTCCGCCGCATGGCAAATGCCATTCGAGCGCTCGCCATGGATGCGGTCGAGCAGGCAAAGTCGGGACACCCCGGCATGCCGATGGGCATGGCCGACGTCGCGACGGTCCTCTTCACGCAGTTTCTGCGGTTCGATCCGCGGGCGCCGGATTGGCCGGACCGCGATCGCTTTGTGCTGTCCGCCGGTCACGGCTCGATGCTGCTCTATGCGCTGTTGCACTTGACCGGCTACGCCGACATGACGCTAGACGAGCTCAAGCACTTCCGGCAGCTCGGCAGCCGCACCGCCGGACATCCGGAGCGCGGGCACGCGCCCGGAATCGAGACCACGACCGGTCCGCTCGGCCAGGGGCTCGGCAATTCGGTCGGCATGGCGCTCGCTGAGCGGATGCTGGCGGCCGAGTTCGGCTCAGAGATTGTCGATCATCACACCTATGTCATCGCCAGCGATGGCGACCTGATGGAGGGGGTCAGCCACGAGGCGGCCTCGCTCGCCGGGCATCTCGGCCTCAACAAACTGATCGTGTTCTACGACGACAATTCGATTTCGATCGACGGCCCGACCGAGCTGTCGTTCTCCGACGACCCGCTGCTGCGGTTCCGGGGGTATGGCTGGGCGGCCGAACGGATCGACGGCCACGATCATGCGGCCATCGCCGAGGCTATCCGGCGGGCACATAACAGCGATCGCCCCAATCTCATTGCCTGCCGCACGACCATCGCCTTCGGGGCGCCGACCAAGGCCGGAACGGCGGCTGCGCATGGCTCGCCGCTCGGCGCCGCCGAGATCGCCGGCGCGCGCCAGCGGCTCGGTTGGAGTGAACCGCCTTTCGTCATCCCCGAGGACATCCGTGCGGAATGGCGCGCGGCCGGCGGTCGTGGCGAGCCCCTACGCCGCGCCTGGGAAGCGCGCCTCGACGCGCTTGCCGCGGAGCGCCGTGCCGAATTCGTGCGGCGTCAGCGCAGAGAGTTGCCCCCCGGCCTCGATCAAGCCATCGCCAAGGTTTGCCATGAGTTCCGGCAGGCCAACGCGAAAATTGCGACACGACAGGCCTCGGGGACCGTGCTCGACACCCTGACCCGGGTCGTTCCGGAGTTGGTCGGCGGCTCGGCCGACCTCACACCCTCGAACAACACCAAGGCCAAGGACCAGAAAGACGTCCGCCGCGGCGATTATTCCGGCCGCTATATCCGATACGGAGTGCGCGAGCACGGGATGGCGGCGGCGATGAACGGCATTGCCGTGCATGGCGGGCTGATCCCTTATGGCGGCACATTCCTGATATTTTCCGATTATGCCCGCCCCTCGATCCGGCTCGCCTCATTCATGGGGGTCGGCGTCATTTATGTGATGACCCACGACTCGATCGGGCTCGGCGAGGACGGCCCGACCCATCAGCCGGTAGAGCATTTGGCCGCGTTGCGGGCGATGCCGGGCCTTTATGTCTACCGCCCGGCCGACCCGGTCGAGACCGCCGAGTGCTGGGCTCTGGCGCTGCAACGGCGCGACGGCCCCTCCTTGCTGGCCCTGACCCGCCAATCGCTTCCGCTGCTGCGCGAACCGGATGCGGAAAACCGCTCTGCGCGCGGCGCCTATGTGCTGGCCGAGGATGACGGGCAACGCCAAGTCACGCTGCTCGCGACGGGCTCCGAGGTCTCCGTCGCGATGGCCGCTCGCGAGGCATTGGCGCAGGATGGGATCCGCGCGGCCGTCGTTTCGATGCCTTGCTGGGAGATCTTCGACAAGGCTCCGAAGGAATATCAGGACGCGGTGCTCGGCTCGGCGCCGCGCGTCGCCGTCGAAGCCGCCGTGGAATTTGGCTGGGACCGCTGGCTCGGCCCGCGCGGCGCCTTTATCGGCATGGAGGGTTTCGGCGCCTCGGCTCCCGGAGAGGCGCTGTTCCCGCATTTCGGCATTACGCCCGAAAAGGTTGCGCAGGCGGCCCGCTCGCTTCTATAGATCGGCGAGAGCTTTGGGAGGATGAGCCATGGCGGTACGGGTTGCGATCAACGGCTTTGGGCGCATCGGCCGGCTGGTCTTGCGGGCGGCGTATGAGCACAAGCATACCGAGATCGAAGTCGTCGGGATCAACGACCTGGGCCCGGTCGAAACCAACGCGCACCTGCTGCGATACGACAGTGTGCACGGCCGTTTTCCGGGCGAAGTCACGACCGGCGACAATTGGATGGATATCGGGCGCGGCAAGATCCGCGTCACCGCCGAGCGTGACCCCGCCAAACTGCCCTGGCGCGAGCTCGGGGTCGATGTCGCGCTCGAATGCACCGGCATCTTTACCAAGCGCGACGCCGCGGCGAAGCACCTCGAGGCCGGCGCCAAGCGCGTCGTGATCTCGGCGCCAGCCGACGGCGCCGACATGACCGTCGTGTTGGGGGTCAATCAGGAGGATCTGAAGCCCGAGCACAAAGTCATCTCGAACGCGTCGTGCACGACCAACTGTTTCGCGCCGGTGGCCTATGTCCTGCATCAGGGCATCGGCATCGAGCGCGGCTACATGACGACGATCCACTCCTATACGAGCGATCAGTCCCTGGTCGACGGCTTGCATAGCGACCTGCGCCGCGCCCGCACAGCGGCCCAGTCGATGATCCCGACCTCGACCGGGGCGGCGAGGGCGGTCGGCCTCGTCCTGCCGGCGCTCAAGGGCAAGCTCGACGGGACTGCGATCCGTGTGCCGACCGCAAACGTGTCGCTGATCGACTTCACATTCGATGCAGCCCGCGAGACCTCGGGCGACGAGGTCAACTCGCTGATGGAGGAGGCATCCCGCTCCAACCGGCTGCGCGGCATCCTCGGCATCAACAAGGCGCCGACTGTCTCGGTCGACTTCAACCACGACCCGCACAGCTCGACCTTCGATGTGACGCAAACCCAGGTGCTCGACAAGCGGTTCGTGCGCGTTCTGTCGTGGTACGACAACGAATGGGGCTTCTCAAACCGCATGGTTGAGGTCGCCGCCTATTTCGGCGGGCTCGCTTAATCCCACCCGAATCGCTATCGCCGCGACGCATCCTCGCGATGCCAGACTCAGGCTGTCGATCGTGCTGCGCGAAGACGCAACAATGCTCGCTACGGCGGTAGATGCTCGGTCATCGTTCACTCGCTCGTTCAGGCGACCGCTGCGCTCGACCGCGCCTGAGCGTCGACCGGCCGTCCGTGGTGCTGGTCAGCGCGCCGGATGCTGGCGGCTACGTGGGTCCGGGCTGGTTCAAGGCGCTGGTGGCCGCGGCACGTGAGGCCGTCCCGGACATCCGGTGCTCCAGCCTTCCTCGACTGCGGCGACAATGTCGGCGCTGCGCTGGCGGCGATCCGAGCGGAAGTGGAAGGTGTCATCTTCACCGGCCGCCCGGATGTCGCGCACCGTCTTGCCGATATCGCGCGGCAACACGGCGTCCGTTTCGAGACGAAACGGCCGGCGGACGCCCTCGACCTCGCCGAGGATTTCTTTGCTTCGCAGGAAGATCTCGAGAGGCGATGCGCCGAGTTTCTCGGGTGAGGACCTCAGACCTGCTCGGAGGATCGCTGGCGTGCCACTTCAGCGCGCACCCCGCTGCCGGCCATCATCATTTCCGTCGTGAACGCCACGATCGCGCTGATCGTGCAAACGATCGCGAGCCCGAAGGTGGTGAACAACACCGAGGCTACCGTCGAATTGCGCAACGCCCCGACAAACAGCGTGAAGACCGACGCACAAGTGGCAGCCGCCGCGATTGCGCCGAGCACCACCGCCGCGTCGAGCGCGATCGAGCGCCGGCGCAGACGCAAGAGTTGTCGAGCGAGATCCGCGCTCTCGTCGGGATCGGCCTGCTCCATCGCCTTGGTGATCTGCGCGACGAGATCGGCAACCCGCGCCAGCCGCGTCGCGAACACATTGAGCAGGGTTGCTATGCCCGAGAGCAGGAAGATCGGCGTCAGCGCCACCTGGATGACATGGGCGACCAGATCGAGTGACGCCTCCTGACTGAGCGAGCCGGGCATTCTTACTCCCGCTCGAGCGGGGCGCCGTGGGCGAGCTCGGCATAAAAATGGAACGAGTTTTTGAGCCGCCGCTCGAGCGTGGCGAAATCGACGTGGACGAGACCGAACCTTCTGCTGTAGCCGAACGTCCACTCGAAATTGTCGAGCAGCGACCAGCATAAAATAGCCGCGGACCGGCACGCCCGGCTGCGATCGCATCGAGCACTGCGCCGAGATAGCCGCGCAGATAGGCGATCCGCTGTTCGTCGCGGATCCGCCCGTCCGCATCGATTCGGTCGGGAAAGGCAGCCCCGTTTTCGAGGATGTAAATCGGCAGATCGCCGGCGTAGCGTTCCTTTGCTTCGATCATCACCTGGCGGAACGCATCAGGGGCGATCTCCCAGCCCATTTCGGTGACCGGGGTTCCCGGTTCGGGCGGCACGGTGCCGACCTCGAACGGGTGGTCCGGGTCGCGATGCACCCGCGATCGCGTGTAATGATTGAACGCGAAGTAATCGAGCCTTTGCTTGATGATGTCGAGATCGCCGGGCTGCACCAGCGCCTCCATTTCGCCGGCGAGCGGCTCGGGATAGGCGCCGTGAATCTGCGGGTCGGGGAAGGAGCGGTTCCACAGCGCGTCGAGCATGACCGCCGCGATCTCGTCTTCCTCACGCTCGCTGGCCGGCTCACGGGGGTGGAAGTTGTAGATGTTGCCGATCAGCAGGTCGGCTCGCTCCGAGCGCATCGCCTCCGTGCCCAGCCCATGGGCCAGGTTCATGACGTGGATGGCTTTGAGCGCGCTCTCCCGGCCGCGGATGCCCGGGGCGTGCTTGCCTTCGCAATAGCCCAAGACGCTCGCGGCGTTCGGTTCGTTGAAGGTTGCCCAGTGCTTGACCCGGTCGCCGAGCCGCCGCACCGTGATGGCGGCGTATTCGGCGAACCAGGAAGCGGTGTCCCGGTTTTGCCAGCCGCCGCGGTATTCGAGGGCCTGCGGCAAATCCCAGTGGTAGAGGCAGACCCAGGGCTCGATGTTCTCCGCCATCACGGCATCGATCAGCCGGTCATAGAATTCGAGGCCGTTGGGGTTCGGTCTGCCGCGCCCCTCCGGCAGGATGCGCGGCCAGGCGGTCGACAGCCGGTAGGCGCCGATGCCGAGCTCGCGCATCAGCGCGACGTCCTCGGGCCAGCGGTGATAATGATCGCAGGCGATATCGCCCGTATCCTCGCCGAGGATGTTGCCGGGCTGGTGGCTGAAAGTGTCCCAGATCGATGGCGCGCGTCCATCCTCCCGGACCGCGCCCTCGATCTGGTAAGCCGAGGTCGAGGCGCCCCACAGAAACCCGTCGGGGAAGCGTTCCGTCATGATGTCCCTCGTTTCCGCTAAGGTCCCAACTCGCCAACCATTATCTGCGACACAGACTGCCGAGAGGTTACTCGAGGAAATCAGCGGACATGGACAGTGTTTCCGCCTGGGTTTGGTGGACGATCGCAGGCGGAATTTGCTGCTGAGCCCTTTGGTCGCATTCCTGCTCGCCGTCCTGGTCGAGATCTTGATTGGCGTTCTGATGCAGGGCGGCGCGCCTGCGCTCCTCATCGTCGCCGCGAGCATGTCCGGTGGGTTGGCGGTGCGCAAGCATCGGACACGCCCCCGGGCCGGCGATCTGCTCGGCGATCAGGCATAGAGCTCCGGCGGCAGGCGCGGTGCGATGCGTCCGCGGGCATGCAGATAGGACTGCCAGAAAAGGCAGGCCGCGACCGACCGCCAGGGCCGCCACGCTTCGCCGCGGAGCCGCAACTCGGCCTCGGCGGGCCGCGACCCGAGACCCAGCTGTTCGGCCATCGCAAGCTGCAGACCGAGATCGGCGGCGGGCCAGATATCCGGCCGACCCAACGCAAAGAGCAGATAGATTTCGGCGCTCCACCGGCCGATGCCTCTGATTGCCAGCAAGTCCGCCAGCGCGGTTTCATCCTGGGCCGCCGCGAGCCGGGCAAAATCGAAACTGCCTCGTTCCACCGCCGCGGCGAGATCGCGCGCATACCCCATTTTCTGACGGCTGAAGCCGCATGACCGCAAAGTTGCGTCGTCGAGCGCAAGGAAGGTGGCGGGCGCGAGCGGACGGCACAGCCCGACCAGTCTGTGGTACATCTTTGCCGCGGCGTCGATCGAGACCTGCTGCTCGAGGATGATGTGCAGCAGGGTGCCAAACCCGTTGCGGCGGCGGCGGAACCGCGGCGGGCCGGCGGTTCCCAATATCGCGGCAAAGATCGGTTCGGCTGCGAGGGCCGAAATGCCCTCGGCGAGACCATGCGGCGCGTAAATCGCATTCGGCTCGCATTCGCGCCACGCAGCCTCCGAAGCGCGCCGGGTTGATTGCTGATCCATTCCGACCCGCCCTTCGCCGACCCGCCCCTTTGCCGAGAGGCTTCTTATGGCATAGTGAAGATCGGGCCTCTAGCGGCTGCGGAGGAGAGGTGCGCGTTATCCGCCGGATCTTGACCCCACTGGTCGCGACTGTGCTGGGAATGGCGGCATTCGGGCTCGCGGTGCGGATCTATATGGGCCGCGAAGCCGAAAATCGCTTGGCTCCGAGCGAGGCAGTCAGCATCGCCGAACTGCACTCGCCGCTCCCTAAACCGGGTTTTCTCTTCTGTCCGCCAGGCTATTGCCCGGCGGCCGAAGCGATCGTCAGCCCGGTCTTCCCCATGCCATGGGAGCGATTGCGCGAATATTGGACAGAAGTGATCTCTGGCGAGAAGCGTGTTGAGACGATCGCGGCCGATCCCGACAACCGACGGTTCGTCTACATCCAACATTCGCCGACATTCCGCTTTCCCGACATCATCACCGTCGAGTTCGTTCCACTCGGACCGAATCGTTCGAGCATTGCGATCTACAGCCGGTCTCGGTACGGCCATTATGATTTCGGAAAGAACCGCAAGCGGGTCGGGAAATGGCTGGCCTTGCTGGAGAAAATGGCGCAACCGGCGATAGGGCGCCGAGCGCGCGCTGAGTGACCCGACTTCGAAGGCAATGGGAGTCAAATGTCGGATAGATCGGGCGGCGGCCGCGTCGCGCTCTCGGTACCGTCGGCGAGCTTGTCGTATTCGAGAGCCAATTCGAGCAACCGCAGCTTGATCGCCCGCGTCGTGACCCCCTCGGCGACTTGGCGGGCGCGCGCGGCCTTGCGCCGGTAGTATTCCGCCGGCTGCGGCGGCAAGTCTGAGGGCTGGTTCATGGCGCGCAGCATAGCACACCTGCCTCGGAAGTGGCAGATTTGCTGTGCGGCGCCGGGGCCGACCCGCCGGCGCTATCCGTGCACCGAAGGCACGAACTCGACGTTCCAGAACTGTTGCGCGTGGGCAGCGACTCTCGCACGCCGACGCTCGGCGCGGCGCGCCGCGTATTCGCCGAGCGCCTCTCGATCGGCGGCGGCAACCGAAGCCTGGGTCGGCAGCACGCATGCGGTCGGGCACCTTGTTACGCCTTTGGTCCGGATGAACTCGGCCACCTCGGCTGCAGAATCCTTGTCGGAAATAGCGTCCCGCGAGCCCTCGTTAACCATTGAACCGCTCCGTTACCAGCCGCCTCGCGGCATGATCGACCCCCGCGGAAGGGTAGCTAATTCACCAACGGACATCCTGCCACGACGGAGATACCGTTGGTCCGGAGCAACAAAAACGTTCTGTGCCTTTGGGGAATTCGGTCCCGGTTTTTGCCGGGTATTTGGTCGGGGAACCTCCCTGGAGAACTCCTTTTGCGCTTTCCGGCATGTTGCCGGCATGTTCGCTGGGGCAGAGCGTGACCCTGCGCCGATCGGTTTATTAATCGGCGCCGGCGTTTAGCTTTAGCCGCTGCGATTGCTGGCTCCCGATGAAGAGTTCGACGGTTTCGGTGTCCGGGATGGCCCCGCTTGGCGTGACCCGGCTCTGGTAGGGAATATTGAATTTCGCAAATCCGTCCAACAGTATTTTGGCTGTGTCGGAACTGTTGTCTCCGTTCACGTAGAGATTTATCCCCGGCGCGCGGACGTCACCGAATATTTTGGTTACTTGAGGACCTTGCACCTCCCAATTGGCGGCCCTGCAGGATGTTTACCAGCTGATTGGCGTATTGATACGCCTCCATATCGTCCGGGATACAGGAAACGATTACCCGGCGGCTGCCGAACTGCTTCAGATATGATGCCAGATCATCGGCGGCCGTTTGCGGGATCGAGCGGACCCGTCTGCCCGCCTCGAGCTCTTTGACATGGTCCTCCAGCGCCTTTATCCGCCTGGTCAGATCGGCGGCGCTCGGCGCATTCGAGACGGCGGGCGGGACCTGCGGCACCGCGCTGGTTCCCGCCAGCGCCGAGGTTTCCTCTGCTTCCCGCCGCCCGAGCCAAACCGTTGCGGCAATGGCGAGGCACCCGAAGACGAGAATGCTGGCCATCCACAATCGCCGGCCGCTCGGAGCAGCGGGCGGCGATGCTGCCGCGGTCAGTGCCAGCGCAGTCACGACGATCACGAACAGCGTCGGCAGCCAAAAAGGCATTTCGCGTCAGGCCGCCGGAACGGCGTCGCGCGCGGGTTCGGCGCGCCGCCCGCCGGCCCCGATCGACAGCGCCATCGCCGCCGCCGCGAAGCACAGCAGCCCGGCAAACAGGAACGCCTCGAGATAGGTGCCGAACGAGATCCGCAGCACTCCGCCCAGATAGGCGGCCGAGGCCCCGCCGACCTGATGGATCACCGTGATCCACGCGACCATGATCCCGGTTCTCTCGGTTCCGACGACCCGGCTCAACAGCCGAACGGTCGGCGGGACCCCGGCGATCCAGTCGAGCCCGTAGAACACCGAGAACAGCGACAGACCGTAAAACGACATGTCGAAGGCGAAGGGCAGATAGAGCAAGGAGAGGCCGCGCAGTCCGTAATACCAGGCGAGGAGCAGCCGGTTGTCCACCCGGTCGCTGAGCCAGCCGGAAAGCGTTCCGCCGAGAAAGCTGAAAACGCCGGTCGCCGCGAGAAGACCCGCCCCGGTGACCTCGGCCAGACCATGATCGACGCAGGCCGGGATCAGATGCGTGCCGATCAGACCGTTGGTCGAGGCGCCGCAGACAAAATAGCTGCCGGCGATCAGCCAGAAATCGCGCGAGCGGGCGCTGTCGCCAAGCGCGCGAAAGGCGAGGGTCAACGGATTGCCGTCGAGCGCCGGCGCGGGTCGGAAGCCGCGACCGGCGCCATAGGGCGCCAAGCCGAGATCTTCGGGGCGGTCGCGCATCAAGAGCGCAATCAGCGGGACAAAGGCCGCGACCGAAGCCGCGAGCAGCAGCGACATGACGCGCCAGCCGGCGCTGGTCGCCAGGCCCGCCATCGTCGGGAGAAAGATCAGCTGACCAGCGGCGTTGGCTGCCGTCAATACGCCCACGACGAGCCCCTGGCGGACCCGGAACCAGCGCGCGGCAATGAACGCGGCGAGGAAGTTGCCGATGACCCCGCAACTCGCGCCGACCACGACGCCCCACAGCAGGATGAGCTGCCAGGATTGCCGCATCGCCGGCGTCAGAGCGACACCGGCCGCGGTCACCGCGAGCGCCACGGCCATTGTGCGCCTGACGCCAAAGCGGTCGATCAGCGCCGCGGCGAAGGGGCCGATCAGCCCGTAGAGCAACAGGTTGACCCCGACCGCAAAGGAGATTGTCGAACGCGCCCAGTGAAACTCGTTTTCGAGCGGCACGATCAGAATGCCCGGCGCGGCGCGCACGCCCGCCGTCAGCAGCAGCACGACGAAAGTGACCGCCGCGACGACCCAGGCGTAATGCAGCTTGGCTGGCAGACGCATCGGCACCACTCGGTTAGCCGTCGACAGACTGGCAGGGTCGCCCAAAAAGGCAACAACCTTGGTCCCTTCGGCCACGGCGTGCCCGCCAGACCGTGAATATAGGCTTGGATAAAACGTGGCGATGCCGATCTCTGTGAGGTCGGTTTGGCGAGGTGCGGATGCGAGCGGTCAGCGAAGGGCGAGCGATGTTCCCGCCGGCGTCTCGCGCCCCGGACGAGGGGGCCTCGGCTCGCGGCATCGCGCGGGCGCTGGGGGAGAATGCGCTGTTGGCCTTCCCGCCGGAGGCCTTCGAGGAAGAGGTCGTGGTCCGCAGCTTCTTCGGCCGGCGGCAGGTCATTCTCAGCCGGCCCGCGAGCATCCATCACATCCTCGTCGACAACCCGGCAAATTACCGCCGTACTCCCGCCACGATCCGCATGCTGCGCCCATTGCTCGGCAAGGGCCTCTTGCTCAGCGAAGGCGAGGATTGGCGGCATCAGCGGCAGACCGTTGCGCCGGCATTCACGCCGCGGACGATCCCGATGCTGGCGCGTCACATTGCGCAGGCGACCGGCGCTCTGATCGATGAGCTCGCGGATTGCCGCGGGCGCCCGGTCGATCTGCTCGCCGAGATGCAATTCCTCGCCCTCGAGATCGCCGGCCGGTCGATGTTTTCGCTGGCCATGGATCGGCACGGGGCGGAGCTGCGCGAACTCGTCACCGGCTATGCCGAGCATCTCGGCCGGCCGAGCCTCCTCGATTTTCTGCTGCCCTTGCCGATCCCCAGCCCGCGCGAATTTGCGCGGCGGCGCTTTCGCCGCCGCTGGATGGCGCTGATCGGGCGGCTGATCGCCGAACGCCGCGAGAGGGCGCCCGAAGGCGCACCGGGCGATCTGTTCGACCTGTTGTCGACCGAGGAACGGGATCCGGACCGGCTGGCCGACCAGTTCGCGACCTTGATCACTGCGGGGCACGAGACGACGGCGGTTGCATTGTTCTGGGCGCTCTACCTCGTCGCGGCGACGCCCGAGGTCGAGGAGCGCATCGCCGCGGAAGCCGCGCCGCTCGATCTCGGCCCGGAGGGGGCCGCCGAGGCGTTGCCGAAACTCGTTTACACGCGCGCGGTCGTGCAGGAGGCGTTGCGGCTCTATCCGCCGGCCTTCACCTTGGCGCGCCAAGCGCGCCGTGCCGATACCGCCGGCGGCATCGCGATCCCGGCGCGCGCGGTCGTGTTGATCGCCCCCTGGGTCTTGCACCGGCATCGGCGGCTGTGGGACCAGCCGGAGAAGTTCGACCCGGCGCGGTTTCTGCCGGGCGCGCCGCCGCCCGAACGCTGCGCCTATCTGCCCTTCGGCATGGGCCCGCGCGTCTGCATCGGCGCCCAGTTCGCGCTGACCGAAGCGACTTTGGTCCTCGCGGCCATGATCCGGGCTTTCCACATCGAACGCGCCTATTCGGAACCCGTCGTGCCGGTCGCGATCGTCACCACCCAGCCCGACCACCCGCCGCTCTTCCGCCTCGCCCCCCGGCGGTAACGAGGAGGGTCGGGCGTCATATCGGCGACGCGCCGCGTTATCTGGAATTGACGGAAGCCGCGCCTTCCCGAGCCGGCCAATGGGTCTACGGCCCGACCGAGGCCCACCTTTCGGCCGGTGTGCAGAAGCGAACATCGCTTGCTGATATCGCTCTTAAATGCAGCGAAAAAACAGCCGGGGTCCCACCATCACCGTGGAAATCCTCGCCCTCGGATCGCCGACCGCGAAATAACAGCGAAAACAGTGGCTGAACTTGGCTGTTGTCCGTTGCAAATAACAGCAATTCGGCTCTGTAGTGCACCCCAAAAGTGAGACATGGAAAATAGGGGACAGTTTCTCGAGGAGAGGAACTGATGAAGCACCGGGAGTATGCGGCGGCATTGAAGCAGGCCGCGCTGGCGCGCCTGGCGGCAGGGGAGAGCGTCGCCGCGGTTGCGCGGGATCTGCAGCTTCGCGGCCGGCTTTTGTATGCGTGGCGGGACAAGGTTCGCAAGGGTGGGCCGGCGGCGTTGCGCGGGCTGGGCCGCCCGCGTAAGCGAGCGGCGGCGGTGGCGGGCCCGGCGGCATGTGAGGCGGGCGAGGGGAGACGGGCGAGGACGAGCTGGCGCGGGCGCAACGGCGGGTCGCCGCGCTGGAGCGCAAGATCGGCCAGCAGCAGGTCGATCTGGATTTTTTTCGGCGAGCCTTGCGGCATGTGAGGGAGAGGGTGCGACCCAGCGTCGTGCCTGGCGTCGTGCGGTCTACGAAGTCATCCAGATGATGACGCGCGCGATGCCGCAAGGCCAAGTCACGATCGAGCGCCTGTGCCGGCTGGCGCGCGTCAGCCGCGCCGGCTATTACCGCTTTTGGCAGACCAGCGCGCCGCGTCAGCACGACACCGCGGCGCGCGACACGATCCAGCGGCTGGTGCTGGCCAACGGCCGCTATCGTCGCGGCTACCGCTACATCACCCAACAGCTGCGCCGCGAAGGCCTGATCGTCAACCACAAGCGCGTGCTGCGCCTGATGCGCGAGGACAATCTGCTGGGTCTGCGCCGGCGGCCGTTCGTGCCGCTGACGACCGATCGGCGGCACCCCTGGCCGGTGGTGCCGAACCGGGCGCGCGACATGCAGCTCAGCGGTCTGGACCAGCTGTGGGTCGCCGACATCACCCGGGGCAGGCTCTATATCCGGCTGCAGGAGGAATTCGCCTATCTGGCAATCATCCTCGATGCCTTTAGCCGCCGCGTCGTCGGCTGGGCGATGGCCGATCATCTCGGCGCCAGCCTGGCGGTGGCGGCGCTGACCATGGCGCTGACGGCGCGCCGCCCGTCCTGGGGCAGCCTGGTCCACCATTCCGATCGCGGCGTGCAGTACGCCTGTGCCGAGTACACCCGCCTGCTCGATGCCCACGGGATTGCCGCCAGCATGAGCCGGGTCGGCAATCCCTATGACAATGCCAAAGCCGAGCGTTTCATCAGGACGCTCAAGAGCGAAGATCGACGGCACCCGGTACCGCGATCACCGCGACGCGGCGGGCCATCTCGGCGCCTTTATCGACCAGGTCTACAACCGCCAGCGCCTGCACTCGGCGCTCGACTATCAGACGCCCGTCGCGTTCGAGGCCGAGCACCGAGCGCGCTCCCCGCCACCGCGCCTCTCACCACGGTGGGTTTTCAAGGGATACGGAAATCTACGGTGATGCCCGATGCCCAACCGATGCCATGAACGGCGACGCCGGCGAGCATCGCCCGCCGGCGTCGGCCGCATCACCGTGAGTTTCCGGCCGGCTATTCCTCGGCGGGTTGCTCCCCAGCAGAGCCCGCCTCCGCTTCGCCGGCCGCGCCAGTGTACGTCCATCAACCATTCCGGCACAATCCAACGCCGGTCAACCTGTCCTCATTTTCCGTGTCTCACTCATGGGGTGCAGTTCAGCTCTTAGACTATAGAAACTCTTACCCGCTGAAGTGATAACTATTAGGGGCTACTTATCACGCCTTTACGGCTATTTAACGAGCAGAGAGGTATCCAAATAGAGCATCAATAGCGGTCTTGATCGCGCATCCGGCGGATAAACTCTCGGGCGGTCTCGGTCTGCACCGGCATTGCATCGGTCATTGCCTTCAATGCCGTCCTGTCGATTCGTTTCCGAGGAGCGTCAATCGCGGTATCTGCGCGACCGCCTTGCCGCGCCGGGTGATGCAGACGGGCTCGCCGGCTGCCGCTCGTTCGACCAGTTTGCTCAACTGTGCCTTGGCTTCGGCGAGGCTGACCTTTATCATCGGTATCTCCCGACCAATTAGATGGTCATATAGCACGAGACCGGCCCGCAACAAGCAAGGACCTCCTTCTCGGCCGCCAACACTGAAGGATTGGCCGGTCGGGATACCTATTCATGGGGGACTTGGCTGCGTTCCATGCTGATTCCCAGCCAAGCAATTTAGTTGCGCGATATTATGACTTGTTCGTATTCAGTAAACGATCACTGCCACTGCTCATGCCAAGTAGCACTCGGCTGTGCCGTCCAACGGCAACGTGGAAAAGAGGTGCAGCCAAAGAAATAACCGCCATCTTTGCTATTTTCTCGGACTATGGTCGGCGCTCGGCACCTGGGGCACTTTTTCAGCTCAGCTGGTGGTTCCGGATAAGGCGGCGCAACCGCTGGCCGTTCCTTTTCTTCAGCGCAAAGGGTGCATAAGAGCGTTTCCGGCACAGCCTTTCGGCGAAGTTCCAATATCGGATTGCCGCAGCGCCGACATGGCGGGCTTGCGCGGTTCAGCAACAAATCGCCTTGCATCGTTAGCAGCCGCACATTCCTGCTCCGGCAATTCCTGACAGACGAGCCGTCCAAAGATCTGGTTGATATTTTTAAGATTGGGGGGCGCGCCGAGATAGGCGTGAAGATCGGCACTGTTCAATACCGTCTCACGTCTGCAATCGGCGCATTGGCAAGCAAATTCGGTCATGCTTACGCAACGAATTGGACGAGAATTGTCGCGGTCGTGACAGCGTTACCGTAGCCCCCTCTCGTCGTTGTCGTGTCGCGAGAGCCAGGGCCCGCGCCGGTGATGGCGCGGCCTTGTTGCGGGTGTCCGCGGGTCAGCTGTGCCAGCGGAACTGCTGCGGCTTGCGGGCGGCGCCCTGAGAGATCACGACGTTGACGAGGGCGGGGCCGGATGGTTCATCGCCTCGTCGAGGGCGCCCTTCAGGTCCTTCGGCTCCTCGACAAAGAAGCCCTTGCCGCCGGGGCCTGCCCCGGTGAAAACCGGGGCTTCCATCATCCGGTCGTAGCGCGCGCCGTAGATCAGCGAATTGGGCTTCATGTTGAACATCGGGTTGTCCGGGATCTCCGGCATGCCGGGGCCGATGCCGCCGTTGTTCAACACTACGATCCCCGCTTTGCGGGGAAGTTCTTGACCGGGAAGTTGTAGCGGACGAGGGTCTCCATCTCCATGCCCGAGAAGCCGATCGCCGAGTTGCCCGAGAGGTGGATGACCGGCCGGTTGGGCTCGGCGACGGCGGCGGCGATCGCCTGGCCGAGACCGACCCCCATCGTGCCGTAGGTGCCGGCATTGAGGCAGGAGCGGGCATTGGCGACATTCAATTGGGTGAGGCCGATATCCATGGTGCCCGCACCCTCCGCACTCAAGATCGCGTTCTTCGGCATCCACGCGGCGACATCGCGCAACGCACGGAAGTAATTGGCCGGCGCCTCGTCATCGTGGACCTGCGGGCGGATCTGCGCCGCGTTCTCCTCGGCCTTCTTGGTGATCATCTGGCGCCACGGCGTGTCCTTCGGATGGAACCACTGGGGCTTGCAGACAATCGATTTTGGCCGTCTAAGAGTAGACCGTTAGTGCCAAATTTTATCGTATCTCCGGTCAAACCCCACCGGTCCCGTGTCATGTCGGCTGCAAACTGCTGGACTTTATTCGGCTTCGGCGGCCGATTTTTCCCATTTCGAGTATCTAAAATTGCCTTCGCCGTCTTGGGTCAATTACTATGATCACGCTAGTCTCAGGCGGGTTCATTAAGTGGGTCTCGATCGCCAAACTTGCTGGCATTTGGGTTATGCCGTCCATGTCCATACCCTCGGAGTTTACGGAACCTCGACTGTACAAATTGCGTACCATAGAGGAATGGTTATTAAGTATTCCTATACGCATTTGCCCGCTCCGCGCGAACGAGCCCGCCCGTCGAGGAAATCAGCGGGAGCGCGCGCGGGAACCGCCGTTATTGCGAGAATTCGAGTAAACTGTCACCGTAATCCCAATGCCACCGGGCACGCTGGTCGGTCGACGACTACAGGATCGGTTGCGCCAACTCCAGGAACCGACAAAAGGCGTTCGCGAGTTGGGCTTGTCGCGGAGTACGGCTATCGGTCCTGATTAGCTCGGGCGAACCGACCATGATCGATATGCATTTGGCGCGCGATGTTGCGACGTTCAGCCGATTGAGGCTGTAAAGGAACTCCATCCCTCGCGGCGCGTCCGCCCGGCTTGAGGTGGCGGTGGAATAGATGGCAATGGGCTTTTCCTGGCCCTGGAATTTATCCACCGTCCCGACACGCGCGCCCGGCAGTCGCTGTTTAATCTCGAACACCTGGGCGTTGTAAGGCGTGATGATGATGATGTCGTCGAGACCGACCGGCTTTTGCTGACCCTCCCGATCGATCCATGTCGCATTGCTTTCCAAAATGCGATCGACAAGCGCGCTGACAGCATCGGCTTCTTCGGGAGAACAGTTCTGGTTCCCTTGGTGGGTGACGGGCAGATAACGCAACCCCGATCCGCAAAGCGGGCCGGCGGCATTGATAACCTGCTGCTCCAGTCCTTCCCGCGACACAAGCTTGCCGTCATAGAAAAGCTCGGAGGTGAACGCGCAGATATCGGGATGCAGCCGCCATGTCTGTTCGAGGAACAGACCCTTGTGGGGCGAAATCGTCTGCTCGCCGCTCAGTAGGTGATCGAGGGCTGAAACGTCGGTGCCCTCGGGATGGCTGCCCTGCATGGGTTGGTCGAGTTGTTGAGGATCTCCGATCAGCACCACGGTTTTCGCCGCCTGAGAGACCGCCAGCACGTTGGCGAGCGACATCTGCGCCGCCTCATCTACGAAAAGCACATCCACCGTCTGGAAGGCTTCCGGCGCAGCCCAGAGCCATGCCGTACCCGCGCCCACCATGGCGGTGGTTCCCAACGCGTCCAACAGGTCTTTATTGCTTCTGGCAAATGACAGATGCGGTTGCGCGTCCTCCACCTCCGCTCCCTTCTCTGGCTTCTGACAGCAATGCAGGTTGAGACCCTGCTTCTCCGCTGCCTCTATGACCGCGTCGATCAGATTGCGAATGACCTTGTGGCTGTTGGCCGTTATGCCCACCGTTCTACCCTGGCGCACAAGCTCGCAAATCATTTGCGCACCCGTATATGTCTTGCCGGCGCCAGGCGGCCCTTGAATTGGGAGGATGCCCCCGCTCAAGCCGCCGCAGAGCCGGACAGCCGCCTCCACCGCGGTTTCGCCCGAGCGGTGAAGAGGCTTTCCTTCCGCCCTCGGGATTTCTCTCAGCAACAGGTCGCGCGCCGCCAAATAAGGCCCGTCTCCGACCATTCCGTTCTCGGCCACATAGGTCCCGATCCGTAAAAGGGATTCCGCCATTACTTTCGAACCGACATAGCTGTGCGCGAAAACGGCTTCGGGGTGTAGGCCGACGCTATCCTGCCGCTTTTTGATGTCGATCGTGGCCTCCTCAATCGAGATCGCATCGACCGTGCCGAGGCTGTCGCCTCCCGTGTTGCGCAATTCCTCGCTGCCACGGATCTTTGTTTCCTGTGGCTGAAAGCGGTACCTGTGTATGGGGGCCCGGACCGTGCCGCCGACCTCTCCGACAAAGCTTAGCCCCGACAGTCCGGCCTGTTCATCGAGCAGCTCTTGTGCGGATAGGTCGGCCAGGCGGAAATATTCCCACCAGACGGCCTTCTCCTCCCGGCGGTGCCAGTCGATCACGTTGGCGAATATCCAGCGGGCTTGCTGCTCCGGGGTGCGGTCTGCCGGGTCGTCGGGGATGTCCACGGTCATCTTCGCGATGACCGCGTTAATTCGGACGAGCCAGTCGGTGATCCTTTCGTTCGGCGCGCCGTCGCCCGGTTCCGGACGCGGCACGGGCGTCCCGTCATTCACTATTTTTTGGCGCAGGCTTTCGAGCCACTCGCGAAGGGCGGCGGCCGACCGACAATCATCCTTGTTGTAGGCGAGCACCGTCGCCTTGATTTCCTCCGAAATTGAGGAAATGTCGTCCAGCTCTATTTTGGTCTGTAGAACGGCGAGTGCCTTATTCGCGTCGGCAAGCGCGGTATCGCGGTCGAAGCCATACAGCGGTTCGAGCCGCTTGATGGAATAGCTTTCAACGCCAGCGCGAATGCCGTGCCGCACGATCTGATACAGATCCACAAATATTTTCGCCCGCAGCATGCGGTCGAGTTCTTCCTCCCGCGTCGCGTACCGTCCCATCAGACGCTTGAGCGCGGCCGGTTCGTAAGGCGCGTAGTGGTATATATGCATGCTGGGAAATTCGGCCCAGCGCGCCATGACGAAGTCGATGAAGTCCTGAAAGCCACGCTTTTCATCGGCGCGGGAAAGACCCCAGCTGTGTCGGTATCTGTGCTCTCCGTTGCCCTCGCGGAACAGATATCCGAACAGATATTCGAGGCCGTGCTCCCCCGAAATGGGTCGCCTTCCAGGTCGAGAAAGATGTCGCCCTTCGACGGTTCCGGCAGCCGAGGAAGTCCGAAACCCGCTTCCACCTCAAGAAGCTCGAATCGGGGCTCGCCGGCCTCACGTGCTTCCACCTGAATGCGGGCTTGTTCTCGAACGCGGGTATACGCCGCGGCGGAACCCCGTTCGGGTTTCCAATCCAGCGGCAATGGCATGGCGGCCAGCGTCTTCATTGTTCGGAAACCGCGAAACGTCAGTTCGTTGATCTGGAGCTTGGAAATGCCCGCCACCAGGCATAGATGATCGTCCGCACGGCGCTGTCGCTCGCAGGCCGCGCGCCAGCCGCAAACTTCGCAATGCTCGTTCGGATCGGGATAGGTCGGTTCCGCCTCTGCCTGACTGAGTGACTGCATAAGCTCCCGTCTCACGCGCCGGAAATAGGCCGCATAGTCGGCAAAGCGGTATTGCTGCGGCACGAAGTCGGACCAGGGCACCACAATGGACATATGTTTGGGCGTGAAGCCCTAACTTCCTTGATGAGGTCGGAATATAGGCAAAGCTGCAGAACGGCTCCCGCCTTTGTTTCCCGCGCTAGCTTTGTGTCGACCGCTTCGTACGACCAACTGCCGAGAGCACTCGGCAACTCGAGCCGACGCAGAATCTCGACACGCCCGATCCAGCCGCCATGCGCCAGGCCGCCTTGCACGATCACCTGTACGCCCTTTTTCATCGCAGCAACCGTCTCGGCGACTGCCGCGCTGGTTACTTCGACGCCCTCGATCCCGACGACTTCGAGGCCGGGCTTTCTCAGGTGGTCAACATAGTTTTGTTCGTGGAGAAGACCACGAGACCATAAGGTCTTGAGGAGCGGGTCCCAGGTGTAGGGTCTCTTAAGCACCCTTCAGCGACTGCACGCTCAAGAGCGGAGAGATGGCGGCAATTTAAGTAGCCGACGAGGTCACTTGCGGTGAGTTGATAAGCTGCCATCCGCTTTTTTCATGATCTCCCGCGTGGCCTCCCTCGTAGTATGCGACCTCGCTAGAGGGGATCGGCGCAGTTATTCGGGTTGGCGCTCTCCCTCTCCCTCGCATCTCAAAACCGGGCGGCGCAAGAGCAGAAATGGCTGCTCATCCGGCGGACCACTGTACGCCGTTATAGATCAACATGAACATAACGATCTTCGGAGAGCCTGGAGCGCATTCGCTTAAGCACAGCGATGCAAAGGCAAAGAACAGGGTGTCGAGCAAAGACCCAATGACGGCGGAGCGATTGATTCACCTCCTTAACCCAGTACGCCTATGGGACAATGGGCGGGGACGGCATCGCGCGTTGTCGGCAGTGACCCCGGGCGAGCAGATCGCGCTGCGCGCTGGCGCAGATCATGAACCTGTCGACAAGATGCAAGCGCAGCTGATTTGCCATAGACATCAGTTTTGCAAACTATTTACCGAGGCCCGCGCGCCGTGCCAGACGTCGCCTTGCACGGCCCCCACACTTTCGCGGTTTTGGCAGATTGCGAACCGGCATTGGGCCCCGGCTACCGATGCGCTACTGCGATCCCGGGATCGTGGCTTTTGGCAGGCTCTCGCAATAGCGCGCGATCTCGCCGGGTCTGGTGATCCATAGCCGGTCGCGGTGGCGGAGGATGTGGCGGACGGCGTCGCGGAACGCGCGCAGGCGGAATTGCTGGGCCGATGATGAAGGGGTGCACCGAGACCGCAAAGACCAGGGGGTATTTCAGGGACTGCTCCAGCATCTCGTCGAACTGGTCGATCACCATCTCAGCGAATTGCCGCCCAGCACTAGAAAACTTTTCTAATCCATTGAGAACATGGGCCCCACTTGTATTTTCCTACAGTTGTGCTACAGTGTAGCCCAACAGGAAGGATTTGCCATGACCGCCAATTCTGTCGTGCGCGCGCGCATCGACGAGCAGGCCAAGAACGAAGCCGCCGCCGTACTGAAGGCGATGGGCCTCACCGTATCGGACGCGTTCCGCCTGATGATGGTCAAGATCGCAAAGGAGAAGGCGTTGCCGTTTGAACCGCTTGTGCCCAATGAAGAAACCATTGAGGCGATGAAGGCCGCACGGCGCGGCGAGCTGACGACCGCTGGCCCGCCAGGGAAGCTGCTCCCGAGCCTGGATGCGGACTGCTAGGTATACCAGCCGCTTTCGGCGCGACTACAGGCGCGAAAATCTGGACGGCACGGCAGGCGCCTCGATGCGGAGCTACTCGAAACCGTAACGATGCTGGTGAAGGACGAGCCGTTACCGCGCCGCTATTTCGATCATCCGCTTGGCGGCGAGTGGAGCGATCACCGGTGTCATGACAAAACCAGGGGGAAACCGCCGGTAACATCAAATCCACGCCAACCGGGGCGGGGACACCTGATTTCC
>CAVSTA010000004.1:62500-93214 GCA_963730745.1 uncultured Alphaproteobacteria bacterium | reverse complement strand
TCAAAGCGGCCGGGCTCGGACTGGATCGCCGCCTTGCGCGCCCCGGCAATCAAGGCGCTGCTCGAGGGGCGGCGCTCTTGCGTTCGCTGTTTGACGACACGCGCTGGCCGGCATCACCTCTCCCCGAGTTCCGGGCGAGCGGCTGATCGTCTGCCGCAACCGCGCGGGCTCGCCGGCGAGCGCGCCCGCAAACGCGAGGATCTACTCGCCGCCACCGAGCAGCGACCTCGCCCGCATCGCCGCCGCCGTGCCCCACGCAAGCGCCAGCCGCTGCGCGGCAAAGCTGAAATCGAGCCTCGAGATCGGCGCCGTGACTTCGACAAGCACAAGATGAGCAAAGCACTTCCACCCTCGACATTACCGATAACCCGCTTCAGCTTCGCCCGCAACACCGACGAGATCACCGCGGAGGCAGCGCTCGACGGCCTCTACGTCGTGCGCACCAGCCTGCCCGCCGCCGCTCTCGACGACACTCCCCAGACGGTGCGCAGCTACAAATCCCTGAGCCTGGTGGAGCGCGCCTTTCGCTGCATCAAGACCGTCGATCTCCACGATCAGGCCGGTCTATCACTGGCTGGCCGATCGCGTGCGCGCCCACGTGTTTCTGTGCATGCTCGCCTACTACCTGGAGTGGCACATGCGCCAGCGCCTGGCGCCGATGCTCTACGACGACACCGACAAGGATGCCGCCGAAGCACAACGCTCCAGCGTCGTCGCCAAAGCCGAGCGCTCCCCCGCCGCCATTACCAAGCAAACCACTGGCAGAACCGAGGACGGCCTCCCAGTCCACAGCTTCCGAACCCTTCTCGATGATCTCGCCACCCTCACCCGAAATACCCTGGTGACCGCCATCGTCCCCGAGCAACCCTTCACCTTGATCGCCCGGCCGACCCCCGTCCAAAAACGGGCCCGCGACCTCCTCGGGCTCTCGCGTACCCAGTAGACACCCTCGCTAGCGTTTAATTATCACGCTAAATCAGTGGCTTGCGTGTTCACAAAGACGGAAGCTACGGCTTAGAGGCGAAAGGGGAGGCGAATGGTGCAGCGCTCCAGCTATGGACCTGCGATAACGATCCGTTGCAGCATTGGGTTTATGATCGACCCAGTGGTCACATCAGCAATCCAGATACGGGGAAGTGCCTCGAAATCAGTTACGGCGCTCATGCTTCCGGGCAGTTTTTTCCCGTCAGCATCTCCGAATGCTTTGGAGATGAGTGGCAGAGATGGACGTACGATCCTGAGACGCACGTGCTGCTAAGTGCCATGGGCACAGTGCTGACGATCGAACCGCGGAATTCTATTGACTACTTTAGGTGGCTTTTTACCGACTCGTCTGAGTGGTTCGACCAAGGGGACCCGGTGTGGAGCGGGCCGCCTGAGAAGCCTGAGGACACAGTGTCTCCCCCGCATCAATGGCGAGCTATGCGCGAAAGTTGGTGACGGGCTGACGGGATGAAGGCGGCGTATCGTGGGGGTGTTCGCGCCTCCACTTCTCCAGCAAAGGAGTGATACGCCGTGTCCGATGCTAACGTGGTCAAGCTGCTTCAACCAGGGTCATTCGCCGACCCGCTCACCGAGGTGCTGCGCAACGGAGCGCGGGCCCTGCTGGCCCAAGCGATCGAGGCCGAGGTTGCCGAATTCCTCGCCAAGCATATCGATCTCAAGACCGCTACTGGCCTGAGCCGCGTGGTCCGGCACGGGCACCTGCCTGAACGCGAGGTGATGACCGGCATCGGCCCGGTCGGCGTGCGCCAACCCCGCGTGCGCGACCGTGGCGCTGCCGATGATGCCGGGCGCATCCCTTCACACCCGCGATCCTGCCGCCGTATGCGCGGCGCTCGCGGAGCCTGGAGGTGCTGGTCCCGATCCTTTACCTTAAGGGCATCTCGACCGGCGATTTCGAGGAGGCGCTTGCGGCCCTGCTCGGCAAGGATGCACCGGGCCTGTCGCCTCGACTATTGCTCGGCTGAAGGAGGTCTGGATCGACGAGCACGAGCACTGGAGGAAGCGCGATCTGGCTGGCCGATAAGGCGCCGCCCGTGCTCTGTACACGCCCGACAAAGCAAAACACTCCTCTTTTCGGGGACGGATTACCAAATTGCTGAACGGCTGAGCCGTCTCGTGTCGAGGAAAGGAGGTAATTGGAGGAGCGAACAATCTTCCTCGCTCGGCGCACTCGAAGACGAGTGCGCCGAAGCTCGCGCACTTGCAACTCGAAGGAAATGCTGAATTTCATTCCTTCCACCCGCTGTCACGAGGTCCAGTCGATGGCGCGGCGCAGGAAATTGTAGCCGAGCGCGGGAAAAGAAGCGCGCCCCAGGTTGTCCTTGCCGTAGCCGTGCCCACCCGCCGCGGGCTCGTAAAAGTAGGCTTCATAGCCCATTGCCTGCAGTTTCGCGGCCATCTTGCGGGCGTGGCCGGGATGGACGCGATCGTCGCGCCGGCTCGTCGCGATCAGGATCGGCGGGTAGGGCCGGCCGGGGACCGCGGCGTGATAGGCAGAAATCTTGCCGAGGAACTCCCAGTCCTCGGGATTGTCGGGATCGCCATATTCGGGAATCCAGCTCGCCCCGACATGCAATTTCGCATAGCGGCGCATTCGAAGCTCGGTTCGGATATAAAACGCTTTTGAGAGAGTTGGGAGATTTGGGCCCATTTTATGGGCCCGCCGAAGGCGAGAGTGCCGACGCCGCGGTGCCTGGCCATCTCGGGGTATGCGGGATATCATCATTGTTGAATTGACAACAAAACGTCACTTGAGGTATTCTCGTCGCAAACCAAACGCGGAGAGCTTGATGACCAGTCCGAGCACGGTACCGGCGGCCTTTGCGCCACCCTTCGGTGCCGGTCAACCGGGCGCCTCCTGATCTTCACCTGAAAAAACAGGAGGAACAGGTGGCAACCGGGCTCAAGCGGCCGACCGAAATAATCGGGTGATACCACAAGGTCCGCAGGGCCGTGGCAGTTCCAGCTCATAAAAGATGCCGAATTTCGTTCCTCTCTCCCGCTCTCACGAAGTCCCAGCCGATAGCGCGGCGCAGAAAATTGTAGCCGAGGGCGGTGAAGGCGGCGCGCTCCTTGTTGTCCTTGCCGTAGCCGTGGCCGCCGGTGGCGGGCTCGTAGAAATACGCTTCGTAGCCCATCGCCTGCAGTTTCGCCGCCATTTTGCGGGCGTGGCCTGGATGGACGCGATCGGCTCGTCGCGATTAGGATCGGCCGGGTAATGCCGGCCCGGAGCGGCGTTGTGGTAAGCGGAAATCTCCTTGAGGAATTCCCAGTGGTCTGGATTGTTTGGGTCGCCGAATTCGGCAATCCAGCTCCCGCCAGCGTGCACTTTCGTGTGACTCCCGCGCCTGTGCCCTGCCGGCTTTGGATCCCGCTTTCGCGGGAATGACCACCAAGAGCCGGGCCTCTTAGATAATCAGTTACTCAGTCGCAAAATCTAATTGGATTATTGATATCTGCCGGGATCCGTTGCAGCGGCTCACTTACCGCGGTTGGAATAGACGGCTCGTCAACACCCGGGGGGCCACGCCAGAAACACGTCACATGCGCCTTGAGATTTTCGCGGTCCATGATGTTGCCGAGTTCGTTCAGACGCTTGCCGTCATCAGCGAAAGGAGAGACGAGTTCGCACCAGAGCTTGGAGGTGATCAATCAAGTCTCCGCTCGGAATTCTGCGCCGCGTGCTGAAGCACCAGACGCCGGTTTTCCCGACGATCTCGGGACCATGCGGACCGGTGCGATACCTTTCTCCCTTTCGATATGCGCGCGTCGGCAGTTCCTTCATGACACCGGAAATCTCGTCCGGGTCGAGTGCGTCGCCGGCAAAACGCAGTGTGGCGAACGCTCTGCTGCGATTTTCAGATTTTGTTGTAGATGTTGCCGAGCACATCGCCGCGCTCATCCGTGACCGTACCGTCATCATATGTGATAACACGGTCCGCAGGGCTAAGATCGCCCGCGGCCTTAATTTGATGGATCGCGTCTCCAAGCTGCTCGCGAGTTATGCCGAGCTGATCACTGACGTATTCGGACGGGTTTTCCCGCCTGTTCCAGATAATGCGAGCCATGCATGGCCTTTATGCTCCCGCGCAGCTCAATCGTTTATGCAATGCGCATTTAAATTCAAATGCCGTCAAGCGACCGCCCGATCCGTGCTGGCGCCGGGCACTGCTGCGAAGGCCGGGTGAGGCGCCTTCCGCCTATTCCCACCCGATGGCACGGCGCAGGAAATTGTAACCGAGCGCGGTGAAGGAGGCGCGCTCCCTGTTGTCCTTACCATAGCCGTGCCCGCCGGCTGCCGGCTCGTAAAAATATGCCTCATAGCCCATCGCCTGCAGTTTCGCCGCCATTTTGCGGGCGTGGCCGGGGTGGACGCGGTCATCGCGCCGGCTCGTCGCGATCAGGATCGGCGGGTATGGTCGGTCCTGGACCGCATTGTGATAGGCCGAGATTTCCCTGAGAAATTCCCAATCCTCGGGATTGTCGGGGTCGCCGTATTCGGCAATCCAACTGGCGCCGGCATGCAATTTCGAATAACGCCGCATGTCGATCAGCGGGATCGTGCAGAAGAGGGCGCCGAACCGCTCCGGATAGCGGGTCAGCATATTCGTGATCAGTATCCCGCCATTGGAACCGCCTTCCGCGGCGATCCGCCCGGGGCGCGTCACGCCGCGCCGTACCAGATCAGCGGCGACCGCCGCGAAATCGTCGTGCGAGGCCCGCTTGCCCTCCCGTCGTCCGGCCTCGTGCCAAGCGGTGCCGAACTCGCCGCCGCCCCTGAGGTTTGCGACGACGCTGGTGCCGCCGCGCTCGAGCCAGAGCTTTCCGGCGGCGGAATTGTAGTAAGGCAATTGCGATATGCCAAAGCCGCCATAGCCCGAGAGATGGACCGGCGCGTCGCCGGTCTCGCCGGGCGGGCCGACCTGCACATAGGGGATGCGGGTACCGTCCGGCGAGGTCGCCTCGTGGCGGGTGGCGACGAGGCCGGCCGGATCGAAAGCTCGCGGCGCCCGCTTCAGCAGCTCGGGAGCAGCAGCAGGGCGCACCAGGAACAACGACGGCGGTGTCAGCGGGTCCTGTGCGCTCGCGAGCAGATCGCCATTCGACTCTTCCGTCCGGACATCGAGCGGCCAGACATTTGCCGCTCCAATCTCGGGCAGGCCCGTGATGCGCTCACGCGACCAGCCGGTCTCGGACGGGGTCAACACCTCGAAGGCAGGTTTCAAATCATCGAGGATCGATAGATGAAGCCGGCCGCCGGACCAGAAGAACCCTTGTAAGGCGCGACGCTCGGCCGGCTCGAACAGCTTGACAAACCGGCGATCGCCGGCGAGGAACGCGGGGAAGGAGATGCCGAGCACCGTGTCCGGCGGGTAGGTTTCATCGCCAATCGTCCAGGCCGTCCGGCGCTTGACGGCCAGCCAACCACGATGCCACGCCACCGAAGCATCGGTCGGCAGGTCGATGCGGGTCTTGGGCCCGGTGCGGTCGCCGATCCAAACGATCGCGTCGAAAAAGCCGAGCCTCTCGACAAATACCAGCAACTCCTCCCCGGTCTCGCGATCGATATCCGCCCAAACCGCCATCTGGTCGGCGCTCGTCTCGAAGATGATCGGGGCGCCCAGTGGGTCGGCGCCGCGCCGCCACAGCCGAACCGTTCGCGCATAGCCCGAGCTGGTGGCCATGTCCTCCCCCAGCGCGGAGGACAGCAGCAGCGTGTCGCGATCGAGCCAGGCGGCCCCGCCCTTCGCCTCAGGAAGCGCGAAACCGGCAGATACGAAGTCGCGCGCAACAAGGTCGAATTCGCGCAGCACCACGGCGTCGGCGCCGCCGCGCGACAGCTTCAGAATTGCACGGTCGTGGCTGCCCGGGATCGTCGCAGCCCCGCTCCACGTCCAGTTTTCGCCCTCCTTTGCCGCAAGCGCGTCGAGGTCGAGCAGAATTTCCCAGTCCGGCTCTTCGCTGCGGTAGCTGTCGAGCGTTGTCGCCCGCCACAACCCGCGGGGATGCCCGGCGTCTTTCCAGAAGTTGAAGATGCGGGAGCCGCGCCTGGCAATTACCGGGATGTTGTCGGCCCGGTCGAAGATCGCGGCGAGGGTGTCGCGATCGGCTGCGAAGCGGGCGTCGCCGAAGCGCGCCAAGGTCGCGGCATTTTGTGCCTCGACCCAGGCTAGCGCCCGCTCGCCGTCGATCTCTTCGAGCCAGAGATAGGGGTCGTCGTCGGGGGCTTCGATGGTGGGTCGGGGATCCGGCATGGAGTCAGTCTGCCTAGCAACGAACATGGTGAGCAAAAATAGGCATTTCGCGAGACGATTTGGCCGATTCCTGCCGGTGGCTCATCTTGCGATGCAAAAAGTCGTGGACATTAGCCGGCAAGCTGACGAGATTAACCAGATCACGGTGGAACCGCCTCAAAGCTCGCCTTCGAGCGCGACGAGGTTCGGTTTGGGGAATTTGCTATCGGTGGGCGAAAGTTCCGTAAACGCGGCGGAGCGGCTAGGCGGGTCATTGGTCAACCCCGGCCGAGGCTTTCTTTTCTTGCAGGGGATGGCGACCCGATTTTTCGAGCGTCTCGGGCAGGCGCTCATCGAGCGCGGCCACGCGGTTTGGCGGGTTAATTTCAACGGCGGCGATCGAGCATTTTGGCGGCTGCCGGGAGCGGTGGATTTTTGCGGCCGTCCGGAGGAATGGCCGGAGTTTCTCGACCGGCTGATCGTCGAGCGGGCGATCAGCGACATTATCCTGTTCGGCGATTGCCGGCCGCTGCACCGAGCTGCCATCCGAGTCGCCGGGGGGCGCGCGCTGCGAATTCACGTGGTCGAGGAGGGCTACCTGCGGCCGGATTGGATCACCTTCGAGGAAGGTGGGGTCAATGGTCATTCCGCGTTACCGCGGGATCCGGACTGGTATCGCGAACGCGCCCGTGCGTTGCCGGCTTGGCACGACCCGCCGTCGGTACCGGGGAGCTTTCGCCGCAGGGCGGTCGAGGACGTGCTGTACACAACGGCCTCGATCGCCGGAATGTGGCGGTTCCCGCATTACGCGACGCACCGTCCCTATTATCAGCTGATCGAGTATGCCGGTTGGCTGCGGCGCCTGGCTCTGATGCGCCGCGCCGAGCGGCGAGCGGCGGCGGCGATCGAAGAGGTTTTCAGCAGCCCCGGTCCTCTGTTTCTTTTTCCGTTGCAGCTGGATTGCGACTACCAGGTGCGGGTGCACTCGCCGTTTCGTGCGATGCATCTGGCGATCGAGCATGTCCTCGCCTCCTTCGCCCGCCATGCGCCGTCGGCGGCGCGGCTGATCGTCAAGCTCCATCCACTCGACAGCGGGTTGGTGGACTGGGCCGCTATCACCGGTTACCTCGCCGTCGAGCTCGGGATAGCCGACCGGCTCGTCATTCTCGACGGCGGCGATTTGGGCACGCTCTTGGCGCGGAAGCCGGCCGTTGTCACGGTCAACAGCACGGTCGGCACCTTGGCTCTTGCCTGCGGATTGCCGGTAGCTGCGCTCGGCAAGGCGGTTTACGACATCGCCGGGCTGACCTTTCAGGGCGCGCTCGACGGTTTCTGGAGCGCGCCAACGCCGCCCGACGTAATGTTGTTCGACGCCTTCCGGCGGGTGCTCGCCGCCCGCTGTCTGATCCCCGGCTCGTTCTTCAACGAAGCCGGGCTGAGGCTCGCGGTCGGTGCCGCGATCGAGCGGCTCGAAGCCACCTATGCGCGGGCCGCCCGCCGTGTGCCGACGCCGCCAGCCGGCATCGAGGTGCCGATCGCCGCCGCCGTCTCGATGCGATAACGCCGATCGCGCAGGCGCGCGAGGGCAGCCGTGCACGATTTCGTTCCGCCCTTTCCCGAGAGGCCGAAGGAGCCGCTCTCGGCGTTTGCCACATTGCGTCTGGCGCGGCGCAACTTCCTCGCAATTTGGGAAGAGCGCTCCTTCGAATGGGAAGTGTTTTCGACCCGCATGCTGTCGCGCACCTTGTTCGTCTGCAACAGCCCGGATACCGTCGCCTCGGCCTTTGTCGAACATCACGACAGCTTCGAGCGCAAGAGCCCGCAGATGCGCCACGGCTTGGCGCCGCTGCTCGGCGACGGGCTATTCATCAGCGACGGCGAGACGTGGCGGCGCCGGCGGCGCATTGTAGCGCCGATCGTCCATGTCTCGCATCTGCCGCTGTTCGCGCCGCTGATGGTCCAGGCCGCCGGCGAGACCGCCGAACGCTTGGCGAGCCTGCCTCGGGACATGCCGATCAATGCGCTGACAGAGATGGCGAAATTGACGGCGGAGATTATCTGCCGGACGGTGTTCGGCCGGCAACTCGGGGCCGAGCACGCGGCGGAAATCGTGGCCGCCTTCAGCGAATACCAGCGCCTGGTCGGCCAAATGGATCTCGCCTATTTCTTCGGTTTGCCGGATTGGATCCCACGGTTTCACTCGCCTGCCGTCCATCGCTCCGCCAAACGCATTCACAAGGTCCTGGAGCAGGTTATCGGCGATTGCCGCGAGCGGTTGTCCGGCGGCGAAACCTCGATGATCCGACTGTTGCTTGAGGCGCGCGATGCCGAGACCGGAGAGCCTCTCGACGATCTGGCGCTGCGCAATGAAGCGGCGGTGATCTTTATGGCGGGCCACGAGACGACAGCGAATTCGCTCGCCTGGGCCTGGTATCTGCTGTCGCAAGCGCCGGAGGCCGAAGAACGCCTTCACGCGGAACTGGCAAGAGCCCTCGCCGGCCGCCTACCTACCCTCGACGACGTCCCCGAGCTGCCCTACACCCGAGCAATATTTGAAGAGACGGTGCGGCTCTACCCTCCGGTCCCGCTCCTCGCGCGGCAGGCGTCACGCGACGAGACGATCCGCGGCCGGTCCGTGCCGGCGGGATCGCTGGTGATGGTGGTTCCGTGGCTGCTCCACCGGCACCGTAAATTTTGGGGAAAGCCGGATCACTACATCCCGGAGCGCTTTCTGCCGGAGAACGCCCAGTTTCGCGTGAGGCACGCTTATATTCCGTTCAGCGTCGGCCCCCGCATTTGTGCCGGTGCCGCCTTCGGTCTGACCGAAGCCATCCTGTGTATCGCCACTCTGGCTCAACGGGTCCGCCTGCGCTTGGCCCCCGATGCCGCCGTCGCGCCAGTTTGCCGCCTGACGCTACGGCCGGGCGACGATTTGCGTATGTACGTCGAGCGTCGTGATCAACTTGATGGATCACTGGAGACAGCGGCATTGGCGAGCTCACATCCTCCACCTTGCTTGCGCGAATGATGTAGGCCCGTGCTTCGAAGCGCCCCCAGGAACCAGGCTGCGGCTGTTGACACGGCGCGCTTTGCGCGTTCCCACACCGCTGGCCGGAAGCTGGCGCGAGCTATGGGCATTCGGACGTCATCAAGGCCAATTGGTCAGACTTTACCGCCCGCGGCTGTGGTGGTGCGCTAGCCTCATTGCGACGGCCGATTTCCTCGCGCGCATCGCGCTGGCTTGGGATCTGCTCGCCGCGAACTCGGCTGACGTGCGAAGTGAGACCGCGTCACAGCACGCCGCGGCAAATTCCGGCGCATACGACATCGTCTGCGCGTTTCACGTCGCCGAACACACCAGCGAGCCGGGGCGCTTCGTCGCTGAAATGGCTCGTTGCTTGCGGCCGGGAGGACGGCTGTTCCTGGCAGTGCCCGGCTGGCCGTCAGCAATGACCGACATCCCGAATTTCGCCCCGAACGGCCCGCCGCATCATTTGAGCTGGTGGAGCAAATCGGCATTGCAGGCTTTGGCCGAGAGCCTCGGCCTGATCGTTGAGACGGTCGAGGTTCTCCCGCCGAGCCCAGATATGGGCATCCTTTATTGGATGGCGTGGGCGTCGCCAAAATTAACAAGCGAGCGTTTCTTTCGCGATGCCTGGGGTTGTCATGGCAGTCTGGTATGGAGCTGGCTCGCAGCGCGAGTGTGCAATAGTCTTTTTCGCATCCCCGCGGGCGTAAAATCGTTCGAGCTTCTACTGATCGCGCGCACACCGGTCTAAGATGGTGGCCCTCTCGGGCGCAGGGTTAGTCGGCAACCCGGCAATTACCGTGCGGCCGGTGAAGCCGAAAACCCTGCGCGGGGCATGCGACCTACCACTGGGATCGCGCCTAACCCGACGTGTCTGAGTAAGGCCGGCGGACGACGTCGATGACCTGCCCCGTCTTGTCGACAACGTAGCGGACATGCCGCCATACGACCGGGGAAGTGACGGCGCCGCCCCAGATAACCGAGGCATGAAAAATCGGAGCGGGCAGAATGGTCCAGGCGAGCAGATGCTGCGCCACGCGAAAGCCGATTCCGTCAGTTACGCCGAGTTTCCGGCCGATTGCCAACCGAATCTCTGTCGCACTCGAGCCCAGACAGGCCAGAACAAGGATGGCGGGCAAGGCGGCCCCCCAGCCGAGCACGTTCGACAGCAGCGCAATGCGGGCCGCCAGGTCGGTGGTGACGACGAAGGCGGCGAAGCACCACAATCCCGGGCGGTAGAGGCGGATCAGCTGGTATTGTCGGCGCGCAAAGCGCCAACCGTCACGAAGATTGCCGGCGAGCGGGGTCGGCGGCCGGATGGCCCGGCGGGTCAGCACCCTCAGTCCGGTTCGCGCCGCGCGGTCGCCGATCGGCAAATCCTCGGTCAAGGCATTTGCGATCGTGTTCGGCAGATCGAGCGCAGCGAGGGCCTTGCGCGTGAACGCGAGGGAACCGCCCCAAGCCGGCCTGGTCCAGCGGACCCGCGGCAATACTGCGATGGCACGGTCGATTGCGGCGACGAGGGCGGTGCCGAGCGATATTCTCGTCGGCACGGGCCAGCGATAACCATTGACGAGATCGGCGCGCCCTGCAGCCAACGGCGCCACCAACATCGCCAGCCACCACCGCTGCGGACGGATGTCCGCATCGAGAAATACAATGTACACATCGTCGGCGTCGAGCTGCGCCAGGGCGGCGAGAAGATTGGTGCATTTCTGGCTGCGCATCGGCGAAAGACCGGCGACGACCAGCTCGACATTCAGCTGAGGATAACGCTCGGCGAGGGCTGCGACGCGCCGGTAAGCGGGGTCTTCGCGCGCCTCGACCGAAACGATCAATCGGCGCGGCCTGAGCGACTGAGCAGTTAGCGCGGCGAGCAGATCCTCGATCCCGGGGAGCGCGCCTGTCGCCGGCAATACCAAGGCAACGCTCGCGGATAAGCGGTCATTCAGGACTCGCAACCGAGCAAAAAAAAGGAGAGCCAAGGCGACCGACCACAACGAATAGGAAATTGCGACCGCTGCGGCGATCCATGCCGTCACGACGGTTTGCGCGCGATGAGGAGCAGCCCTGAAGGTCCCGCCGATGCCGGAACCCGGAACAGCGCATCGCAGGCGCGGCCGACCAGCCAGCTCCAGACGAGTGCGCAATACCAGGTCCAATGCGCTCGGAAATAGCGATCTCCGGTCAGTTTGGGAGCGCAGCGGCCCATCCAATAAATGAGGCTGTCGAAAGAGAAGGGCACCGTTTCGATCACTTCCGTCTTTAGATCGAGCCGGCCCGCAACCGCGCGCAAGGCTCCTTCGTTCCACCAGCTGAGATGATGCGGCGGCGCATTGAGCACGAAATCCGGGATCTCGGTTAGCGGCGATGTCCGGCTGGGCACGACAATGCAGAGCCGTCCACCGGGTCGGACGCATTTTACCAGATCGCGCGTAAAGTCCAGCGGATCGGCCACGTGCTCGAGGGAATGAAAAGCGCAGACGGCGTCGTATTCTTCGGGATGTGAGGCGGCGTGCGCGGCAATCGTCTCGTTCCTGACGTCGAGCTCGGCAGCGTTCGCATAACGATGCGGGTCGAGCCCGACATAGTCAGCATGCGTCAAATGCCGTGCCAGACCGCCGTCGCCACAGCCGACGTCGAGGACTTTATCCCCTGGTCGAACCAGTTCGGCGATGCGTCTAAATTCGGCCCTGGCGATACGGGAAGCGCCCAAGGCCCGGTGAAAGTCTCCACGCCGATAAAGGTCCAGGTAAAAGGCCTCGTCGCCCTCCAGCATCGGCTCGAAGAAGGCGAGGCCGCAAGGCGATTCCCATAGCTCGAAATGCTCGATCCCGCCGAGCTGCCGGTCTGTCGCAACCCCGAAAGCCCCCCGCCACAATCCCCTGATCAGCCGTCCACTGACCGGCTGAATGCGGCGTATCGCCGGCAGGCCGGTGATCGGGCACGAGGGAATGGATTGCATGCCTAGCGGAAATTGCGGCTGGTGATAACGATGTCGCGGGCGTCGTAACCGGGCGGCTTCGCGGGAGATGCGAAAGTCGGTTTCGGCGCCGGCCGGGACCCAGCCTCGCCGGTACAGTTGCGCAAAGTATTGAGCCGCGGGGTCATGTCCTCGAGCCGGTCGGCGACGACATGGATGACGCTTTCCTCGCGTTGCAGTTTGCCGGTGCAGCGCAGGAGAGTGGCGCCGAGCGCAGCGCGGCGGAAGCGTTCGAGGATGGCGGGCCAGACGATCAGATTGGCGATCCCGGTCTCATCCTCGATCGTGATAAAAACGACGCCATTGGCGCTGCCCGGACGCTGCCGGATCAGGACAATCCCGGCGATCGAGAGCCGCCGGTTGACCGGCAGGTGGGCGAGCGCGGCGGCAGTGACCAAGCCGTCACTAGCAAGTTCGGCACGCAAAAAGGCGAGCGGGTGGCGCCTCAAGGTGAGGCTGAGGCTAGCATAATCCTCGACGACATGCTCTCCCAACGGCATTTCCGGCAACAGCGCCATCGCCCGCGCTTCGCTCTCCTTTTCCGCCCTTGGTCCGGAGAAGCCCCCCTCACCCTGCCCTCTCCCCCCGATAGGGGGCGAGGGTTCTTGTGCGAAGAGTGGCAGAGGCGGGTCGCCGAGCGCCTTCAATTCCCACAGCGCGCGCCGGCGATCGAGCCCAATCGAGCGGAACGCATCGGCTTCGGCAAGGCGCTCGAGCGCGCTGCGCCCGAGGCCGCTGCGCCGCCACAGCGCCTGCGGATCCGAATAACCGCTTCCCCGGGCCGTGACGAGCCGCGCCGCATCGGCCTCGGCAAACCCTTTTATCTGCCGCAATCCGAGACGCAGCGCCCAGCCCCAATGACTTCCCTCGCCCCCCAACGGGGGGAGAGGGTCGGGGTGAGGGGGGCCGCTCGGCACCGTCTGGAGAAGCCCCCCTCACCCTGCCCTCTCCCCCCCATGGGGGGCGAGGGTTTTCCTCCAGCGTGCAATCCCAGAAGCTGTGGTTGACATCGACGGGGCGCACTTCGACGCCGTGCTCGCGCGCATCGCGGACGATCTGCGCCGGAGCGTAGAACCCCATCGGCTGGCTGTTGAGCAAAGCGCAGGCGAAGACCTCGGGATAAAAGCATTTGATCCAAGCCGAGACATAGACGAGCAGCGCAAAGCTCGCCGCATGGCTTTCCGGAAAACCGTAGGTCCCGAACCCTTCGATCTGGCTGAAGCAGCGGGTCGCGAAGTCGCGGTCATAGCCGTTTCCGACCATGCCGGCGATGAACTTGTCGCGGAACAGGTGGATGTCGCCGCTGCGCTTGAAGGTGGCCATCGCACGGCGCAGCCGGTCGGCCTCCTCCGGGGGGAAACCGGCGCCGACAATCGCAATCTTCATTGCCTGCTCCTGGAAGAGCGGCACGCCCAACGTCTTGCTCAAAACCTGGCGCAGCTCTCCGGAGGGATAAACCACCTCCTCGCGTCCGGAGCGCCGCCGCAGATAAGGATGTACCATGTCGCCCTGGATCGGGCCTGGCCGCACGATCGCGACCTCGATGACAAGATCGTAGAATTCGCGCGGTTTGAGCCGCGGCAGCATCGTCATTTGCGCCCGGCTCTCGACCTGGAAGACGCCGAGCGAGTTCGGCGCGGGAGAGCATTTCGTAAACTGCGGGGTCCTCGGCCGGGATCGTGGCGAGTTCGAACCGGCGGTCATGATGCTCCTCGATCAGCGCAAAGGCCTTGCGGATGCAGGTCAGCATGCCGAGCGCCAACACGTCGATCTTCAGAATGCCGAGCCGGTCGAGGTCGTCCTTGTCCCATTCGATGACGGTGCGGTCCTCCATCGCCGCGTTCTCGATCGGCACCAATTCGGACAACGGCCCGCGGGTGATCACGAAACCGCCGACATGCTGCGAGAGATGCCGAGGAAAACCGACCAATTGCGCGGCGAGATCGAGCGCGAGGCGCAAGGTGCGGTCGGCGGGGTCGAGCCCGGCCTCGCGCACCCGCCGATCGGCGATCGGATCGTTGCTCCAGCCCCAGACGATGCCGGCGAGCGCGGCGACGACATCGACGCTGAGGCCCAATGCTTTGCCGACCTCGCGGATCGCCGAGCGCGAGCGGTAGCAGATTACAGTGGCGGCGAGACCGGCGCGGTCGCGGCCGTATTTTTCGTAGACGTACTGGATCACTTCCTCGCGCCGCTCGTGCTCGAAATCGACATCGATGTCGGGCGGCTCGTTGCGCGCGGCGCTGATGAAGCGCTCGAACAACACGTCGATGCGCGCCGGGTCGACCGCCGTGATGCCGAGGCAATAGCACACGACCGAATTGGCGGCGGAACCGCGCCCCTGGCATAGGATGCCGCGCTGCCGCGCAAACCGGACGATGTCGTGGACGGTCAGGAAATAGCGGGCGTAGTCGAGCCGCTCGATGAGCCTCAGCTCATGCTCGATCAGATCACGGACCTTGTCCGGAACCCCGCTTCTTTTGTCATTCCCGCGAAGGCGGGAATCCAGTGGGCCAAGGTCCGAACGGTGGCCCTGGACCCCCGCTTCCGCGAGGGTGACGGAAAAGTGAAACCGCTCGGCCGCACCCTGCCAGGCGAGCTCGGCAAGGCGTTGTTGCGGCGTCATCCCCTCTGGAACCGGCTCCTCGGGATATTCGTAGCGCAGCTCGTCGAGGCTGAACCGGCAGCGCTCCGCGATTTCGAGACTGCGCTCGACCGCGTCCTGATGGCCGCGAAACAGCCGCGCCATCTCCTCGGGCAGCTTCAGATGGCGCTCGGCATTGGCGGCGAGGCGATAGCCGGCTTCGCCGATCGTGCAGCCTTCACGGATGCAGGTCAGCACGTCCTGCAGAGGCCGGCGCTCGGGCAGATGGTAGAGCACGTCGTTGGTCGCGACGAGCGGCAGCCCGGCCGCCTCGCCGAGAGCGGCGAGGCGGGCGAGGCGCCGCATGTCGTCGCCGCGATAGAGGTGATGCGCGGCGATATAGGCGCGGCCCCGGAAATTAGCCGCAATGCGGGCCGCGAGCTCCGCCCCGTCCGCCTCCGCAAGCAAGAGGACGACGATCTGACCCTCGCCGTGCCCGACCACATCGGCGTAGTCGAGATGGCATTCGCCTTTAGGCGCACGACGCTTGCCGAGGGTCAACAGCCGGGTCAGCCGACCATAGGCGGCGCGATCGGTGGGGTAGGCGAGAAGGCTTGTGCCGTCCGAGAGATCGAGGCGGCACCCGACGACGAGGCGGATCTCGACCTCCTTTGCCGCATGATGCGCGCGCACAATGCCGGCAAAGCTGTTGCGGTCGGTGATCGCGATCGCCCGATGGCCGAGTGCGGCCGCGGTCAGCACCAGCTCGTCCGGATGTGAGGCGCCGCGCAGAAACGAGAAATTGGTGGTGACCTGCAATTCCGCGTAGCGCGGCCCCCGCTCAGACAAAACTGGTTCAGGAAAAGACGCCATGGACAAACCAGCGCGGCTTGCGGTCGCCGCCGTGGAGACCCGCCCGGAACAGCCAGAAGCGCCGCCCCTCCTCGTCCTCGACCCGGTAATAATCGCGGATCGCATCGACCTCGCCGGAGCCTTCCGGCCGCCACCACTCCTCGGCGACCCGCTTCGGCCCATCGGCGCGCATGATCCGATGGCGGCGCCGCCGCCACATGAACCGGAACGGCGGATCATCGGGCAGCAGCCAGTATGCGTCGACCGGCTCCGGCGGGTCGAACAGTCGTATCGGCCTAAGCCCCTCTCCTCCCTGCTGTCCCCTCACCCACCCAGCCCTACGGGCTGGGTCCCCCCTCTCCCGCATTGCGGGAGAGGGTCCTGAGCGCAGCGAAGGGGGTGAGGGTAACCCCGCCGGCACACGAACCGAGGCGCGCTCAGGGATATGGCTCTCACGGGCTTCGAGCCGCGATATTGCGGCGAGACCCAGCCGGTTGCCGAGCCGGTCGAGGAGCGGGGCGATGCCGCCCGTCTCGTTGCCGCCAGGGTGGCCGGGAAGGCCGATCTGCTCGGCCGGCAGGGGTTCGACCGAATAGGCGGCGAGGATCATGTCTTCGACGCCGAGACCGGGATCGATGGTGTCGAGCCGCTCCCTGAAGAGCGCCACGATATGGCGCGGATCGCGGCTCGGGCGGGCGGTGCCGAGCCTGATCCGCTCGACCCGGCCGTCGACGCGGTAAAAGGCGAGATTGAGCCGCCGCGCTCCCGTCCCTTCCCGCGCCAAGCGAAGGACGAGGTCCGCGGTGAGCCGCTCGGTTGCCAGCATCAGATCGGCGGGCTCGGCAATCGGCTCGGCAAAGCTCAGCCGCACCCGCCGGCTCGGCACCTCGCCGAGTGGCGACAGCGGCTCCGACATCTCGTCCAGCGCCTGATCGAGACGCCGCGCCACGGTCTCGCCGAACCGCCGGGCCAGCGCATCGCGCGGCATCACATAGAGATCGCCGACCCGCTTCAATCCGACCCGCCGCAGCCCTTGGGCGGTGATCGGGTCGAAGCGGAGGGCTTCCACCGGCAATGAAGCAAGGGCGGCGCGAAGCTCTCCCGGAGCCAGAATGACGGCATTGCCCCTCGCTTCCGCAAAGCGGGCCATAGCCCATGCAGCGCCGAGCGTATCGGCAATGACGATGCGGCCTGTGACGTGCCGACGATCGAGACGGGCCGCCAGATCGGCCGCGAGTGCTCTTTCCCCGCCCCACAGATGGGCGGAGCCGGTGATCTCTATCCTCACTCCATCTGTGCCATCGGGAGCGGTCCACGGGCTATAGCGGCCGCACCATTCCGCCAGTCGCCGAAGCGCGGCGGCATCCTCAGCGGGCTCCGCCAAAGTGGTAGCAAGACCGGGCAGAAAAGAGAGCGCATCCGCCAGCGGCATTCCCGGAGCCAAGCCGGCGGCGGTTGCGGCCGGGTTGACCGCGGCGAGAAGCCGCCGTCCAGCAGCATCGGCAACCGTGGCGGATGGGGCCTCCTCAGCCGGCGTGCCGATATTTTTCCGCTGCGACAGGCGCCGCCGGTCGATCGGCCAGCGCGGCAGCCAGAGATACATGATCCGTCGCATCCGGCACCTCCATTTCCCAGGCCGGCATTTCCCAGGCCGGCATTTCCCAGGCCGGCATTTCCCATGACGCCGGCTCGCCGCCGCGGCAGCGCAAAAGCTCGACGCGCCACCGCGGATGCCCGACCCCGGGCTCTCCCCGAGTGGGCAGCGACGGCAACGCAGCGATGCGCCATCGCGTCACGGCCGCGTTCGGCAGAGCGCGTTCGCGTGCCGCCTGCCCACCTTCGCGCCAGCGCCGCAACAAGAAGGCGGTGATGCAGGAGCGTTCCGCGGCGAGCTGTAATCGGCGGCTCGCCACCATGGGAAGCGACCCGACTTCGCCGACAACTGCGACAATGCCCGGGGCGCGCAGCCCTTCCTCCATCGCCCACAGAATTTCGGCATCGCGCGATGCGCGGACCAGCACGACCCGGCCGGGATCGAGCCGGTGCGCAGCGAGCCCCGGCCCGTAAAGGTCTGGTCGTGGCAGGCACCACAGCACCAGGCCCCCCTCACCCCGACCCTCTCCGCCCTTTAGGAGAGAAGTAGGCTGGATCAGCAGGCGCCCTATGATACCCGCCGCAAAGGCGGCGGCGAGCGCGCCATCCTCCTCATCGCCGCCTACCCCCAGGATCTCGTGCAAGGCGCCCCGCGCGAGCCCGCCCCCCGGCAATGCCCGGTCGATCGCCGCCACACCAAAGGGCAAGACCCCGTGCGCCGTCGCCGGCGACCGCTCGATCCGCCGGACGCGCTCACGAAGTTCGGGAATAAGGGCCCTTGCCGCATCGAGCATGTTCCATTTTTGTTCTTTGCTTCATCCCTTGTCAAGACCGGCGCTTGATCCTGCTGGACGCTCTGATAATTGCCGGTAGTTTCACCTTCCTGCCGGGCCTATCCTAGGCAGCCAATCCGCCATCCGGCGGGCCGCCTCGGCGACGTCCTCGGTCGAGCCGGCGAACGAGAAACGGACCCAGCCGCCGCCATGGATCGGGTCGAAATCGAGGCCCGGGGTCACCGCGACCCCGGTCTCGGCGAGGAGACGCCGGCAGAAACCCTCGCTGTCGCTCGTCAGGCTCGAAATGTCGACATAGAGGTAGAATGCTCCTTCGGCCGGAGTGAAGCGGGTGAGACCGGCGGCCGACAGGGTGCGGATCAACAGATCGCGGTTGGCGCGGTAGCGGGCGACGTGGCCGTCGAGCTCGGCGCGGCAACCGAACACCGGGAGCGCGGCGAGCTGCGACAATGCCGGTGGCGAGATGTAGAAATTCTGCGCCAAGCATTCGACCGAGCGCGCCAAATCCGGCGGCACCAGCATCCAGCCGAGCCGCCATCCGGTCATGCTGTAATATTTCGAGAACGAGTTGACGATGACCGCCTCTTGCCCGAAAGCACGCGCCGTCGCGGCGGCGCTCTCATAGGTGATCCCGTGGTAGATCTCGTCAGAGATCAGGCGGATGCCGTGATCACGGCAATAGCCGGCCAGCCGGGCGAGTTCGGTCGCGCCGATCATCGTTCCGGTGGGGTTGGCTGGGCTCGCGATGATCAGCCCGTCGAGCGCGCCCAAATCGGCGAATAGCTCGGGTGTCGGCTGATAATGCGCGTTCTCGCCGACTTCGATCAGCACCGGCTCGATGTCGAGCGCCGTCAGGATATTGCGATAGGCCGGGTACCCCGGGACCGGGAGCCCCACCCGGTCGCCGGGCTCGAAGGCGGCTAAGAAGGCGAGCTGGAACGCCGCCGACGAGCCGGTCGTGACGATGACCTCGGCGGGCTCGACGGCCACCCCGTATTGCGTCTCGTAATGGCCGGCAATCGCCTGCCGCAACGGTGCGATGCCGAGCGCATCGGTATAGCCGATCCGCTCGCCCAGCAAGGCGCCGCGAGCGGCTTCTAGCACCGCGTCGGGTGCCGAGGTGCCCGGCTGGCCGACTTCGAGGTGGATTACGTCGGCGCCGGCGGCCTCCCGCTCGTTGGCGGCGCGCAGCACGTCCATTGCGATAAAGGGCGGCACCAAGCCGCGCCGGGATGCGCGCAAAGTCACGACCGAGCGCATCCTTCCGGTTTGAAGATCCGGCCCGTCGACGCCGGGTGGCGCAGCAGCCGGTCGCTCGGCCGTATCGGCCGGCGCACCAGTTCGCCGGTGCAATTGGGACAATGCCCGCCGAGCACTCCATCGGTGCACTCGCGGCAAAACGTGCACTCATAGGAGCAGATCCGGGCATCTAGCGAGTTGGGCGGTAAATCCCGGTCGCAGCATTCGCAATTGGGCCTTAATTCGAGCATGTCGCGCAAATCCAATAGTGCCTCGCCTCTTATCGTGCGCGAGAAGGGTTGGCGTTGGCGAGCGGCTTTCGCTATGAGGGACTGCTCATCCCGCCAAATAGAGATCGCCCTTGATCCGTCTCATTGGAATGTCCGGCAGCTTGCGCAGCGGCTCTTATTCGAATGCGGTGCTGGAGACCTTGCGTGAAAAATTCTTGGTCCGGGCCGAGATCGTGATTTGGGACCTCGGAACAATCCCGCTCTACAATCAGGATTTCGAGGGCGAGAAACGGCCAGCGCCGGTCAAAAAGCTGCTTTCGGCGATCGCCGAGAGCGACGGACTGGTGCTTTGCGCCCCGGAGTTCAACCACAGCATCCCCGGTGTCCTGAAGAATGCGCTCGACTGGGCCTCGCGCCCCGCCTTCACCTCGGTGATGGCGTACAAGCCGGTCGCGATCATGGCAACGTCCCGTGGAGCCCTGGGGGGCGCACGCTGTCTTGAGCATCTACGCGTCGCCCTCGAACTCGATGCTGTCGCGGGTCGCGTTGGCGCGCGAGGTCATCATTACCTCTTCGGCCGACAGAATCCGCGACGGGCGGCTGGTGGACGAGACGTGTCTCGGTTTTGCGTGCGGCGCCGTCGAGGCGCTGCTGCACGAGATCGAGGTGTGGCGGTCGGCGGCCGGTTAGAGGGCACGCGCTGCTTTGAGCACTTCGGTGACGTGGCCAGGCACCCTGACTTTGTGCCAAGCGCCGCGCACGATGCCTTCCTGATCGATCAAAAAGGTGCAACGCTCGATGCCCATATACTTGCGTCCGTACATGCTTTTTTCGACCCAGACACCGTATTTCTCGCAGACGTCGGAGCCCGCATCGGAAGCGAGGATGAACGGGAGCTCGTGCTTCTTCTTGAACTTGTCGTGCGAGGCAACCGAATCCTTGGAGATCCCGATCACCACCGATCCTGTCCCGCCGTAGTCCGGGAAGGCGTCGCGAAATCCGCAGGCTTCGGCGGTGCAGCCGGATGTGTCGTCCTTGGGATAAAAGTAAAGGACGAGCTTTTTGCCCTTCAGCGCGGACAATGTAACGCTGCCGGCGCCGTCGGTGGGCAGGGTGAAATCCGGGGCCTTTTCGCCGATCTCGACACTCATTGCCCGTCGTCTCCTCTTGCTTGAACCGCTCTTGTTTGAGCCGCGTGGCGCGCCGGCTGATCGATCAGGCGATCGTACCAGCTGCTGACGCGTGCCGCGGCGCCGGTGATATCTGCGTCGAGCCTGGCGAAGTCAACCGCGCCCGCACAGGCCGCGAGTGCGGCGGCATCCGGTTCGGCCAGAACTAGGGTCGGCGGCGATCCATCGCCGAGCAGGGTGAGGGCCGCCTGGACATTGCGGAAGAGCGCCGCCGCGTTGGCGAGCTCGTGCTCCGCCTGCGGCAGCAGCAGCCCCGCATCACCGAGCGCCGCGATCGCCTCCGCGGTTCTGTGATGAAGTATCTGCGGCGACGAGGCGGCGTGCCTCAGGATCAAAAACTGGACGATGAATTCCAAGTCGATCAGCCCGCCGGGACGGTTCCTGAGATCCCATGGCGAAGGCCGCGGGTTCTCCTCGGCAATCCGGCGGCGCATCGCGGCGACATCGATGACGAGTTTCTCGGGATCGCGCGGCGAGCGCAGGACGGCGGCGAGAGCTTCCGAAATCCGCTGGCACAGGCCGGGGTCGCCGGCAACTGGCCGCGCCCGGGTCAGCGCCATATGCTCCCAGGTCCAAGCGGATTCGCTCTGATAATGCGCGAACCCGTCGAAATGCGAGGCGATCGGGCCCGCTTCGCCCGACGGCCGCAGCCGCATGTCGACATCGTAGAGCCGGCCTTCCGCGGTCGGTGCCGTTATCGCACTGATCAGCCTCTGGCTAAGCCGTGCGAAATAAGCCATGACCGGCACCAGGTAAGGGCCGTCGGAGGTCTCGATGCCGGGCGGGGCATCATAGATCAGGATCAGATCCAGATCGGAGGCGAGGGTCATCTCGCGGCTGCCGAGGCGGCCCATCCCGATCACCGCGAAAGTGCCGCCCGGCACCCGGCCGTGCCGGCGCGCGAACTCGGCTTCGACCCGCGGCAGCAGTGCGGCCATTGCGGTTTGCGCGATATCGGCGAGCACCGCTCCGGCCTGCGTCCCGTCGAGGGCACGGCGCAGCAGCTGAACCCCGACCTGAAACCGTCTTTCGCCGGCCCAGCGCCGCAGCCGGTCAAGCGTATCTTCGAAATCCCGCACACCCGTCATGACCTGATCAAGCTCGGCGGCGAGACCGCCGAGGTCCGGCAGCGGCGCAAAAAAGCCTTGCGTCAGGACCGAGTTGAGGAGAGCGGGATGCTGCGCCAGATGCTCGGCCAATCGCGGAGCCCCGGCCATGATTTCCGCGACGAGCGCCAGCAGGCCGGGATTGGCGTGAAACAGCGAGAACAATTGCACGCCCGGCAGGAAGGTGCGACAGGAACTGGTCGAACCGCCGCAATGCGGCATCGGGGTGCGGGGTAGCGCCAAATATCCGCAGCAGCTCGGGTACGAGCTCGGTCAGGATTTCGCGCGCGCGCTGGCTGCGGGTGGCGCGTAATCGGCCGTGATGCCAGCTTCGCACCAGCGCGGAGACGGCGGCCGGCTCGGCAAAGCCGAGCTGCGAGAGGGTGCGCAGGGTCTCAGGATCATCGTCGGCGCCGGTGAAGACCAGGTTGCCTGGGCCGGCGAGGGTCGGAGCCTGCTCGAAAAGCTCCGCATAATGCCGCTCGACCGAGGCGAGATGAGCACAGAGATCGGCGACGAAGGCCTCTGTCTGCCCATAGCCCAGAAAGATTGCGATGCGCTCGATCCCGGCGCGGTCCGCAGGAAGCGCATGGGTTTGCGCGTCGTCGACCATCTGCAGCCGGTGCTCGAGACGGCGCAGGAAACGATAATCGTCAATCAGCTGCGCCGCGGTCGCGGGATCGATCCGGCCGGCTGCCGCGAGCCGGCGAAGCGCCTCGCAGGTCGGGCCGACCCGCAGCTCCTGCAGTCGCCCGCCCCAGATCAGCTGCTGCGTCTGGGCGAAGAATTCGATCTCCCGAATACCCCCGCGGCCGGTCTTGATGTCGTGCCCTTCCACCGCGATTTTTCCGCCGCCGCGGTGCGCGTTGATCTGGCGCTTGATCGAGTGGATGTCCTGGATGGCTGCAAAGTCGAGGTTTTTCCGCCAGATGAACGGTTGCAGCTCGCGCAGAAAGCGTCGAGCGGCGGCGCGGTCCCCGGCGACCGGACGGGCCTTGATCAGCGCCGCACGTTCCCAATTCTGCCCGACGCTCTCATAGTAGGCGAGCGCCGCGGGAACCGACATGGCGAGCGGTGTCGATGCGGGATCCGGGCGGAGGCGAAGATCGGTGCGGAACGAATAGCCGTCGCCGGTGTAGGCTTCCAGAATTCGCACCAGCTCGCGCGTCAGGCGGACGAAAAACGATTGTGCCCCGTCGCGCGCACTCACCCGCGCCGCCGCCGGGTCATAAAGGATGATCAGATCGATATCGCTCGAGTAATTGAGCTCGTATCCGCCGAGTTTGCCAATGCCGAGCACGATGAGCCCGCTCTCCTGCTCGGGCCGGTCCGCATCCGTGAGCGCGATGAGCCCCTTGCGTGCCGCGTCGCGCAACAGGTGGCGCAGCGCCGCGCCGAGTGCCGCCTCGGCAAAGCGGCTGAGCGCCGCGGTCTGCTCCTCGAGGGACCAGATGCCCGCTAGCTCGGCGAGCGCGGCGACAAGCGCGACGCGCCGCCTGGCGACACGCAAGCGGCGCATCACCGCCGCCGTATCTTCGCCGAGATCCTCGGTTTTTTCGATGCCGGCGGCAACCTCGCCAAAAATCGGATCGGGACCTTGCTCGACGAGGCGGCTCAAAAAGGCCCATTCTTTGACGGCGATGCCGGTGAGAAAGGGGCTGTTGCCGAAAACCGCCGCGAGCAGGCGTTTGCCGGCGCCTGCGGCGCTCCATTGGCGGGCGACATCAGAGGCGGGGTTCCCCTGTGCCAGGGCGAGCGCCTCGTTCCAGGCTTCGAACCCAAGGGCGAGCTTGCGCGCGTCTGCCGGTTCCGGGAGCCCATCAACATCGGGGGAGAGGTGAGATAACAGTTTCATCCGGTAGGCCCAGCCGGGGCGGGGAGACTGGCTGGGCGGGGTTCTCCGGTCAAGGCGCTGCCGGCGTGGCGATGAACCGCAATCTCTCCGACCGCAATTCGGGGTTGGAGATGGCCCGTTCGGGAGCGCCCTTCCAGGGAGGCGCCCGTAACGGGGTCAGCCATGGCCATGCCGGTGATGCAGGTCGGGGTAATGCGGATGGGAGTGGCGCAACGGCGCGTGGCGGTGCCAATGCGAGTGCGGTTCGCTGACCGGCCCGTCATGTGCGTGCCGGTGGTGCGCGTCGTGTCTATGGCTGTGCTCGTGTTCGAGCGCCTCGTGCGGATGCTCGTGCTCGTGGCGCTCGGCAAGATGCATCCATAGCCCGAACCCCATCAAGAGACCGGCAAGCGCGAGGTTCACGCTCACCGCCTCGTGCAGGAGGCCGACCGCCAACACCGCCCCGATGAACGGGGCGAGCGAAAAATAGGCGCTGGTGCGAGCCGCTCCGAGATGACGCAAGGCCAGCACGAACAGCACGAGGCTGATCCCGATCGCGACGAAGCCGACCACGGCCGAGGCGCCCACTATGGCCGCCGCCGGGATCGCCGCGCCACTCAGCAGGGCAATCCCGGCATTCACCGTGCCGGCGGCGAGGCCTTTGATCATCGCCGTCAGCACCGGATCGGCCGACGACAATTTCCGGGTCATATTGTTGTCGATGCCCCAGGCGAGGCAGGCCGCGGCGATCAGCACCGCGCCGGTGTCGGCCTCGATCCCCCGCCCGCCCCAGGAAAGGATCGCCGCCCCGCCGAGGATCGCCAACGATCCGAGCAATAGCCGGCGGTCGACATTCTCGCGGAACACCAGCCAGGCGATGCCCATCGTGAAGAGACCCTCCAGATTGAGCAGCAGCGAGCCGGACGTGGCCTCGGTGCGCGCTAGGCCGAGCATCAGCAACAGCGGCCCCAAGACGCCGCCGAACAGGATGACCGCGGCGAGCCACGGCAGGTCGCCGGCGCGCAGCGGCGCTTCCGGCGCCGGGATGCCGACGGCAGGGCGTCCGAAGTGCACCGCGGCGAGCCCGATCCCGGCGCTCAGATAGAGCAACCCGGCGAGCAACTGCGGCGCGACCTCGCCGAGCAGCAGCTTCGCAAACGGCGCCGCCGCCCCAAACAGCACCGACGCCGCCAGCGCCATCGGCACGCCGGGCCAGAGCGGCCACTGATCTGTCCGCGTCATGCCGGGACCCGAAACCTCGTCCCGTGGCCGCAGCAGGCCACAATTGAAAATTGAGTCGGCGATTTCTCTTTGCTGCACCTGCAGCTAATCTGCAGCGCGATCTCGCCTTTCGGTTGCAGCTCTCGCCTCACTCTACATCGATGCACCGCTGCCCAAATTTCGCGGTCTATGAGCGTGAGTTGAGCGCTTGTCGTTCACGCGCAAGCCCACACAGCCACGGTTCACATTGTTAGCCTGCCACACGATTGCGGCGACTTTCCGGGCGCCGGAAGCTTCGCTAATAGCGTACTCGCGAAAATAACAGATACCAGTTAGCCCAGCGTGAGAGGCGCGCCCTCCATTCTCGCGACTATTATGACACCGACCGATGATGATGACCGGAAGGTTCCCTCGAAGCTCGCATCGCAGCGCTGACCTTACGATTTCAGATGGGTTAGGTGGTGCAATAAATCCAATGGAAATACCTGCTGTCGCCCCGAGCTGGAAACTAGCGATCGGCGAAAACATAGGCCAACCCGCTTCTCAGCGGTCGTTGCGCGGAAGCTCTAATCCGGCACTCCCACAGAGAGTGTGCCGCTTCAAGCCGGGATGGTCAGGCTCGCCATGTCGAAATGGTAGACGCGGGCGGTGTTGCCGGCGACGATCTTGGCCTGTCTCCGCACGCCCTCCAGGATCCAGAGGCGCATCCTTGTGTCGCGATGATGATCGACCTAGGGATCCGGGCATATATGGCCCAGCAACCATAACCATCTGCTCCAAACATCATCGAGGGGCGGTCAGCCGCGCCGCGTCAAAATGGTAGACGCGGGCGGTGTTGAGGCCGGCGATCTTGGCCTGCTCGTCATCCGGCACGCCCTCCAGGATCTCCGCCAGGATCTTGCGCGATTGCGGAAACGTCGACTCGCTGTGCGGATAATCCGAGCCCCACATCATGTTGCCCGTGCCGATCACGTCGCGCAGGCGAATGCCGATCGCGTCCTCCTGAAAGCTCAAGACGACGTTGCGTTGGAAGAAGTCGCTCGGGACCATGCCGTTCTTGAACCGATAGATCGCCTCGCCGTGGCGCTCGCGATACGTGTAGTCCATGGAGGTGAGCACATTCGGCGCCCAGGACAGCTCGAACTCGACGATGGCCAATGTGAGGCGCGGGTGACGCTCGAAGACGCCGGAGAAGATCATGTCGCACATCGACAATGCCGGATAGAACGCCTTGGTCGCGCGGCTGCTGGCGTCGCGCAGCGTTCCGGGACCGGCCCCGCGAATCTTGCCCTGGCGTCGCGTCGCCGTGTGCAGGCTTAAGGGCATATCGAGTGCCGCGGCGGCGGCCCAGAACCGCTCGTACTCGGGTTGGTCGTAGCGCCGGTCCTCGGCTGGATACTCGGTGATCATGGCACCGGAGAGGCCGAGCTGCGCGGCGCGCTCCAATTCCCTGATCCCGTCCTCGACATCGTCGAGGTTGATCATCGCGATGCCCTTGAGGCGTGCGGGATCGGTGCGGCAGAACTCGGCGAGCCAGTCGTTGTACGCGCGAAAGATCGCGGACATCAGAAGCGGGTCCGCCATCTTGAAGTAAAAGAGCCCCTGCGAGGGATAGAGGACTTCGCCGGCCACCCCGTCGAGCGCCATGTCATCGAGGTGTTGCTCGGGGTCGTACCCGCCGCGCTGCACGTCTTCGAAGCGGCCCTCAGCGGAGATCGTCTCGGGAGCCTCGAACCGCGCGCCGGCATTCGAGATCAGGCCGATCCCGGAGAGGATCTGATCCTTCTCGACCACGACGTAGTCGCCGCCGTCGATCCGCTCGATCCGCGGCGCCCGATCGCGGAACGCCCGATCGATGCGGGTCTGCCACAGATCGGGCGGCTCGAACACGTGAGAGTCGGATGAGAGAACCAGCGGCAGCATTGGCATCTCCTTTCTCACCTGATCGGGGTCAGCAGCTTTGGCAACCCGCCGATCCGCCGTCAAGCCTGCCCCGGCGCAGGCGGGGGTGAGCGCAGTATTAATCGAGCGATTGACGCGCGGGATTTCCGCTTGCCGGGTTAAACTGCGTCGATAAGTTTCGAGATCGCGCATGACGGTTCTCACCACCTCCCTCGACCGGCGCTCGGAGGCGTTCGCCGCGAATGCGGCGGCGATGCGGGCGCTCGTCGCGGATCTGCGGGAAAAGGTCGCGGCGGTCCGCGAGGGCGGCGGGGACGCGGCGCGGCGGCGGCACCTCGCGCGCGGCAAGTTGTTGCCGCGCGAGCGGGTGCGGGCATTGCTCGACCCGGGGTCGCCCTTTCTCGAATTGTCGCAGCTCGCCGCCTTCGGCATGTATGACGGCGAGGTGCCGGCGGCCGGGATCGTCACCGGCATCGGGCGGATCATGGGCCGCGAATGCGTCGTCGTCGCCAATGACGCGACGGTCAAGGGCGGCACCTATTTCCCGATGACCGTCAAAAAGCACCTGCGCGCGCAGGAGATCGCGGGCGACAACCGGCTGCCCTGCCTCTATCTCGTCGATTCCGGCGGGGCGTTTCTGCCGGCGCAGGACGAGGTCTTTCCCGACCGCGACCATTTCGGGCGCATTTTCTACAACCAGGCGCGGCTGTCGGCGGCCGGCATTCCGCAGATCGCGCTCGTCATGGGCTCGTGCACGGCGGGCGGCGCCTATGTGCCGGCGATGTCGGACGAGTCGGTCATCGTGCGCGGGCAAGGGACGATCTTTCTCGGCGGGCCGCCCTTGGTGCGCGCCGCGACCGGCGAAATCGTCACCGCCGAGGAATTGGGCGGCGCCGAGGTGCACAGCCGCATCTCCGGCGTCACCGACCATTATGCGCTCGACGACCATCACGCGCTCGGCATCGCCCGCCGAATCGTCGGCAATCTCAATCGTCCCAAGACCGTCCCGATCGAGGTCGAGGCGCCGCGCGAGCCGCTCTATCCGGCCGAAGAGATCTACGGGGTCATCCCGACCGATACGCGCCGGCCCTACGAAGTGCGCGAGATCATCGCCCGCATCGTCGACGGCAGCGAGCTCGACGAGTTCAAGCGGCTCTATGGCCAGACCCTGGTCTGCGGCTTTGCGCGGATCTGGGGCTACCCGGTCGGCATTCTCGCCAATAACGGCATCCTGTTCTCGGAAAGCGCCTTGAAGGGCGCGCATTTCATCGAGCTGTGCGCGCAACGCGGCATCCCGCTCGTCTTTCTGCAGAACATCACCGGCTTCATGGTCGGCCGCAAATACGAGGCGGGCGGCATCGCCAAGGACGGCGCCAAGATGGTGACCGCGGTCGCGACCGCCGCCGTGCCGAAATTCACCCTCATCATCGGCGGCAGCTTTGGCGCCGGCAATTACGGCATGTGCGGGCGGGCCTATTCGCCGCGCTTCTTGTGGATGTGGCCCAATGCGCGGATCTCGGTCATGGGCGGCGAGCAGGCGGCCTCGGTGCTGGCGCAAGTGCGGCGCGACCGCGACAACAGCTGGAGCGCGGCGGAAGAGGAGGAATTCAAGGCGCCGATCCGCGCGCAATACGAGACGCAGGGCCACCCCTATTATGCCAGCGCCCGGCTGTGGGACGACGGGGTCATCGACCCGGTCGACACGCGGCTCACCCTGGCATTGGCGATTTCCGCCAGCCTCAACGCGCCGATCGAGCCGACCCGCTTCGGCGTCTTCCGGATGTAAAGCTTGTTCAGCAAGATCCTGATCGCCAATCGCGGAGAGATCGCCTGTCGCGTTATTCGCACCGCACGTCGGATGGGGATCGCAACGGTCGCGGTTTATTCCGAGGCCGACCGTGACGCACTGCATGTCCGAGCTGGCCGACGAGGCATGGCCGATCGGCCCGGCCCCGGCGCGGGACAGCTATCTGAACATCGCGGCAATCCTCGATGCGGCGCGGAACAGTGGCGCCGAGGCGGTGCATCCCGGCTACGGTTTCTTGTCGGAGAACGCCGAATTCGCCGAGGCCTGCGAGGCGGCCGGCATCGTGTTCATCGGCCCGCCGGCATCGGCCATCCGGACGATGGGCTCGAAGGCCGAGGCCAAGGACCTGATGCAGCGCCACGGAGTGCCGCTAGTCCCGGGTTACCACGGCGACGACCAGAACCCGGGCCGGCTGCTCGACGAGGCCGAGCGGATCGGCTTTCCGGTCCTGATCAAGGCCTCGGCCGGCGGCGGCGGGCGCGGGATGCGGCCCGTCGATAGCCCGGCGGAGTTCGCCGCGGCGCTGGCCGGCGCAAAGCGCGAGGCGGAGGCCGCTTTTGGCGACGGCCGCGTGCTGATCGAGAAATACCTGGCGCGGCCGCGGCACATCGAAGTCCAGATCTTCGCCGATCGGCACGGCAACACGGTGCATCTCTTCGAGCGCGACTGCTCGATCCAGCGGCGGCATCAGAAGGTGCTGGAGGAGGCGCCGGCGCCGGGGCTCGACATGGCGCAGCGCAGCGCCATGGCAGAAGCAGCGGTGGCCGCCGCGCGCGCGGTCGGCTATGTCGGCGCCGGCACCGTCGAGTTCATCGCCGAAGGCGGCGACTTTTACTTCATCGAAATGAACACGCGCCTCCAGGTCGAGCATCCGGTGACCGAGGCGGTGACCGGGCTCGATCTCGTCGAATGGCAATTCCGGGTCGCGGCCGGCGAGCGCGCTGCCGGTCTGCCAGCCGGACCTCGTCTTGCGCGGGCATGCGATCGAGGCGCGGCTCTATGCCGAGGATCCGGAGCGCGGATTTCTGCCGCAGACCGGGACACTGCACGGGTTGCGCTTTCCGCCGCCGGAACTCGCTCGGGTCGATACCGGCGTGCGGCAAGGCGACACCGTCACGCCGTTCTACGACCCGATGATCGCCAAGATCATCGCCTGGGGAGAAGATCGCGCGGCGGCTGTCGGCCGGCTGCGCCGCGCCCTCGCCGAAACCGCGGTGCTCGGGGTCGGGACAAACCTGGAGTTTCTGGCGCGGGTCGCCGCGCATCCGGAATTCGTGTCCGGGGCGGTCGACACCGGCTTTATCGAGCGCAATCGCGCAGCCCTGGTTCCGCCCCGGCGGCCCGCCCCTGACACGGTCCTCGCGGCGGCGGCGCTCTTCCGGCTTCTGGCGCGCGAAGACGCGGCAAAGGCCGCCGCCTCCCGTTCGGGCGACCCGTTTTCGCCCTGGGCCCGGGTCGATGGCTGGCGGCTCAACGGCCGCGGTCACCAGGAGCTGGTCTTCCGGGACGGCGCGGAGGAGCGATTGGTCGTGCGCGCGGTATCAGGCTGGATCCTGGCTGCTCCAGTTCGACGACCGCGCAATTCTCGCAGCGGGTGAGCGTCGGGCCGACGCGGCGCTGTCGATCGTGCTCGACGGTGTGCGGAAGCAGATCACCGTGCTGGATCACGGGGCGGAGACTGCGGTGTTCCTCGATGGCGAAAGCTGGCGGCTCGTCGAGATCGATCCCCTCGCCGCGCGCGCCGGCGAGGACCCGACCGCCGGGCGGCTCACCGCACCGATGCCGGGGCGGGTGACGCAGCTGATGGTCGAGCCCGGGACGAGTGTCCGGCGCGGGCAGCCGCTGATCGTCATCGAAGCGATGAAGATGGAACATACGGTGACCGCCCCCGCCGATGGCGTCGTCGAGGCGGTGCGGTTCGCCCCCGGCGATCTGGTCGAGGAAGGAGCGGAGCTGATCGCTCTGGCGCCGGAACATCAGGAACCCGGCTGACCGGCTCGACGCCCGCAATGCCGCTGCACCTTTTGAAGCTCGCGGTCGGGATCGACGATGTCGACCAGCTGCGCCGCATCCGCGCGGCCCGAGCCGCGGAGCGCGGCGGCAGCTGGGTCT
>CAVSTA010000004.1:0-60000 GCA_963730745.1 uncultured Alphaproteobacteria bacterium | reverse complement strand
GATTCTGGTCTCTGATCTCTGGCGAGGGGGTGTAGCTCAGCTGGGAGAGCGCCTGCTTTGCAAGCAGGAGGTCATCGGTTCGAATCCGTTCACCTCCACCACGGTCGCAACGAAGTTGCGGCGACGCGACAGGTGTTGCGCGAGCAACCCGATCGCATGGCGTTTGGAGAAGATCAAGAGACACCGTCCGGGGCGACCCGGGCGGGGGTGTTGTTTGAAGGGTGAAGAGAGAGTTTGTCATGTGACCGAGGCGGATAGGCTCGGCGCAGCGCAAAGCTGTGCGCGCTATCCGAAGAAGTGTCTTCATGTGAGGCCGCTTGGGCGATAGCGGGGCTCTTGCCCCTGTGCGCGGCGGTTTTGTGCGGCGGATTTCGCAGTGGATATGCCGTTGGCGGATCACGCCGGGGATCAAGCGCAAATGAAGGGCATCTGGTGGATGCCTTGGCACTGAGAGGCGATGAAGGACGTGGCACGCTGCGAAAAGCCCGGGGGAGATGCGAGCGATCGGTGATCCCGGGATCTCCGAATGGGGCAACCCACCCCGGCAACGGGGTATCCTCGATCTGAATTCATAGGGTCGAGGAGGCAAACCCGGCGAACTGAAACATCTCAGTAGCCGGAGGAACAGGACATCAACCGAGATTCCGTCAGTAGTGGCGAGCGAACGCGGAACAGGCCAGTGGCACGATCTTTTGGTACCGGAAGCGCCTGGAAAGGCGGGCCATAGCGGGTGACAGCCCCGTACGGGAAACCGGCTGATCGTGTCCTCGAGTAGGGCGGGACACGTGCAATCCTGTCTGAAGATGGGGGGACCACCCTCCAAGCCTAAATACTCCTCAGTGACCGATAGTGCACCAGTACCGTGAGGGAAAGGTGAAAAGCACCCCGACGAGGGGAGTGAAACAGTTCCTGAAACCGGATGCCTACAAGCAGTCGGAGGTTCAGATGATCAGAAATCAGAGATCAGATGGCAGAATTTCTGCTGTCCTGATTTCTGTTCTCTGTCTTCTGGACTGACGGCGTACCTTTTGTATAATGGGTCAGCGAGTTGGTCTTGGTAGCAAGCTTAAGCCGCTAGGCGTAGGCGCAGCGAAAGCGAGTCCGAAATGGGCGCCCGTCTGGAGATATAGTTACCAGGATCAGACCCGAAACCGGGTGATCTAGCCATGGGCAGGTTGAAGGTGCGGTAACACGCACTGGAGGACCGAACCCACTACTGTTGCAAAAGTAGGGGATGACTTGTGGCTAGGGGTGAAAGGCCAATCAAACCCGGAAATAGCTGGTTCTCCGCGAAATCTATTGAGGTAGAGCGTCGATTGCTCACCGCCGGGGGTAGAGCACTGGATGGGCTAGGGGGGCGCGAGCCTTACCAAACCTAACCAAACTCCGAATACCGGCGAGTGGAGATCGGCAGCCAGACGGCGGGTGCTAAGGTCCGTCGTCGAGAGGGAAACAGCCCAGACCGCCAGCTAAGGTCCCCCAGTCGTGGCTAAGTGGGAAAGGATGTAGGACGGCCAAGACAACCAGGAGGTTGGCTTAGAAGCAGCCATCCTTTAAAGAAAGCGTAATAGCTCACTGGTCTATCAGCTGTCCCGCGCCGAAAATGTAACGGGGCTCAAGCCACGCACCGAAGCTGCGGGTGTTCAGAAGACAGAAGATCAGAAGATCAGAGTACAGATGGGAATGAAGGCGAACGCGATCAGATCGAGCGGGTTCAATCACGGAATCTCGAGGTGTTCCGGCGGAGCCTATCGGACTTATCGCTGGAAGTGCATCGGAAAGCCTCGACTATATCCGACGAGCCGTTTGGCAGACGCGAGAGGTATCAGGTAATCACGCGGATGCTTCAGAGCCTTGCCGACAAGGTGTGATCGGTGTGAGGTGCGTCCGTCATCTGATCTCTGATCTTCTGTCTTCTGAACGCGGTAGCGGAGCGTTCCGTAGGCCGGCGAAGGTCTGCCGCGAGGCAGGCTGGAGGTATCGGAAGCGCGAATGCTGACATGAGTAGCGATAAACAGCGTGAGAAACGCTGTCGCCGAAAGTCCAAGGGTTCCTGCGCAAGGTTAATCCGCGCAGGGTTAGCCGGGCCCCTAAGGCGAGGGCGAGAGCCGTAGCCGATGGGAAGGGGGTTAATATTCCTCCGCCTGCCGGAATGTGACGAAGGCCGAAAGTCGTCTCTCCTTATTGGATTGGAGGGGCGGCCTGGGACTTCCGGGAAACAGCACCGGCATTAAAGACCGTACCCCAAACCGACACAGGTGGACTGGTAGAGCATACCTAGGCGCTTGAGAGAACGGTGTTGAAGGAACTCGGCAAAATGCCCCCGTAACTTCGGGAGAAGGGGGCCCCGTCCTGGGCAACCAGGGATGGGGGGCACAGACCAGGGGGTGGCGACTGTTTACTAAAAACACAGGGCTCTGCGAAGTCACAAGACGACGTATAGGGTCTGACGCCTGCCCGGTGCCGGAAGGTTAAGAGGAGGGGTGCAAGCTCTGAATTGAAGCCCCGGTAAACGGCGGCCGTAACTATAACGGTCCTAAGGTAGCGAAATTCCTTGTCGGGTAAGTTCCGACCTGCACGAATGGCGTAACGACTTCCCCGCTGTCTCCAACACCGGCTCAGCGAAATTGAATTCTCCGTGAAGATGCGGAGTTCCCGCGGTCAGACGGAAAGACCCCGTGCACCTTTACTACAGCTTTGCAGTGGTGTTAGGGAAGGTATGTGTAGGATAGGCGGGAGCCGATGAAGCCCTGGCGCCAGTTGGGGTGGAGGCACCCTTGAAATACCGCCCTTATCTTCTCTGGCATCTAACCGCGGCCCGTCTATCCGGGTCCGGGACCCTGCATGGCGGGTAGTTTGACTGGGGCGGTCGCCTCCCAAAGAGTAACGGAGGCGCGCGATGGTGGGCTCAGGCTGGTCGGAAATCAGCTGTGGAGTGCAATGGCACAAGCCCGCCTGACTGCGAGAGCGACAGCTCGAGCAGAGACGAAAGTCGGCCATAGTGATCCGGTGGTCCCGTGTGGAAGGGCCATCGCTCAACGGATAAAAGGTACGCCGGGGATAACAGGCTGATGACGCCCAAGAGTCCATATCGACGGCGTCGTTTGGCACCTCGATGTCGGCTCATCGCATCCTGGGGCTGGAGCAGGTCCCAAGGGTATGGCTGTTCGCCATTTAAAGCGGTACGTGAGCTGGGTTTAGAACGTCGTGAGACAGTTCGGTCCCTATCTGCCGTGGGTGTTCGAGACTTGCGAGGCGCTCTCCCCAGTACGAGAGGACCGGGAGGGACGCACCTCTGGTGTACCGGTTGTGGCGCCAGCCGCACCGCCGGGTAGCTAAGTGCGGACGGGATAACCGCTGAACGCATCTAAGCGGGAAACCCTCCTCAAAACCAGGTCTCGCCGAGAGCCGTGGAAGACCACCACGTCGATAGGCCGGAGGTGGAAGCGGAGCAACCCGCGCAGCTGACCGGTACTAATCGCTCGATTGGCGCTTGAACCCAAGCACAACACCGCCCGCATCAGCGGCAAGACCCCTGCATGCGGCACCCTGACCAAGACACTTCACTGGACACCTCCACTCTCGCTCACATGACAAACCCGGCCCCGCGCTTCCGCGCGGAGGCTTGCCGGCCTGGTGGCCATAGCGAGGGGCCAAACACCCGATCCCATCCCGAACTCGGCCGTGAAAACCCTCAGCGCCGATGGTACTGCACCTCAAGGTGCGGAAGAGTAGGTCGCCGCCAGGCCCGCAATCCCCCTCTCTCCCAACTCACCCTTCCCAATCCGCCACCGGATCGACATCCGACCCCGCGGGGTGGAGCAGCCCGGTAGCTCGTCAGGCTCATAACCTGAAGGTCGTAGGTTCAAATCCTACCCCCGCAACCATGCTTCCGTGATCCCCAGATGTGTAGAGTGATTAGGCAAGCGTACCATGTTTGGGATGGACGATGCCGGCATACTTCTTTCGCAGCGAACCGGGGGCGGCAGAGCTGCGGCGCTTGGCACGACGCGAGAGCGGGCGTGTCTGCCAGCGGTTCTGATGATCGCGAACATGCTCGAGGGATGGAGCATGAGGAAGCGGCGCGGCTGGCTGGGCTGAGCCGGTCAGCGGCTTACGAATGGCATAACCGCTATGAAGAGGACGGCATTGAGGATTGCGTGACCGGCCGCGCCCGGGTCGACAGCCCCGGTCGACGCCGTGACGAGCGCGCGGTTCAAGAACGGATTGTCGCCGGCGCCGAGCTGAGCGGACGGGGTGTGGCGTTTCGTGGGGTCGACGTGCAACGATATTGAAGAGGAGTTTGAATTGATTGCAGTCTGTCGAGCACCTACCGGCTGCTGCATCGGATAAAGTTGAGCTGGTTGGCGCCGCGTCCTCGCCACCCGCGAGGCCGATGCGACAGCGCAAGCGGCGTTTTCGCAACTGTTGGATTGCAATTAGAGCGAGTCCGGCGGTGCAAGCACGCGGCATGCGAGTCGAGGTATGGTTTCAGGACGAGGCTCGCATCGGCCAGAAAACAGCCTACCCGGTTGGGGGCAAACCGGCAGCCGCCGTGCGCCCAAGGATCTCGGCTTCGCCTCGCCTATTTGTTTGTGCGGTCTGCCCGTCGCAGGGCAAAGCGGCGGCGCTGATCATGCCGATCTGCAATACCGCCGCCATGAACCATCATCTCGCGAGATCAGCAGCCAAGTCGCCGCTGATGCCATGCCGTGGTGATCCTCGATGTGCCGCTGGCACCAGAGCCAAGGACTGTGGTGCCCAGCAATATCACTTTTTGGAGCTGCCGCCTTACAGCCCGGAGCTCAATCCGTCGAGCGGGTTTGGCACTATCTGCGCAGCCATTGGCTCGCCAACTCGGTATTTCACAGCTTGGCAGGACCCGACTGACGCGGGGTGGAGCAGCCCGGTAGCTCGTCAGGCTCATAACCTGAAGGTCGTAGGTTCAAATCCTACCCCCGCAACCATATCGACTCGGTTTTTGTCGGATAGACGGACAGAACAGGACCAACCGCACCGATGTCGCCGAAGACGCCGCTTCTCCGAATGTCAATCCCCGCCGTGGGCGGGAGAAGCCTTGCGTGCCGACAAACGCCCAGAAACTGTCGTCCATGGCTTTCGAGCGGCTCGTGAGATACGGAAAATGGCCATAGACCAGAGAAAGCTCTCGGTCGGCTTGGTCCGCGCTCACCCCTTCCCCGGCAAAACGGTAGAGCGCCGAGACTAGTCCCGCCCGATCGGCTCCTGCCTTGCAGTGCACCAGAAGCGGCTTCGGCGCATCCCGGACGATGCCAAGCACCTCGCCGATCTGCTGTCTCGTCACGAAGCGGTGGGCGGAAAGAGCGTAGTCGTAATGCGCGACGCCGAGCGCCTGCGACGCGGCGAGCTCTTCGTCATACCAGGCTTGTCCGGGATGAGCGCCCCGCAGATTGAGGATCGATCGGATCTTGTGCTCCCGGATCGCGCTGTCCAGCTCGTCTTTGCTCAGCTGGGCAGATCGGTAAAACGCGCCTTCCTTTACCGTGTGGAAATTGCCCTGGTATTGGATCGCGCCCCAGTATGCGCCGCAGGAGCCGGCGGTCAGCCCGACGGCAACGATCCCAATCTTGATCGACCGAATCAGCACCGCTCAGGACCTCGACACGGAGCTGGCGCTGCGGCCGACCTATCCGATGCGACCGATCAGCTTGGCCCAACGGTCGAGGGTCGGCAGAATGGTGTCGCTTTTCGCCGACGGCAGCATCACGACAACCCGCGCGATCCCGTTGTCGCGATAGCGGGCAAGCCGGTCGGCATCCTCGGCGGCGCCGAAGAGGGTCACCGGCACGGATTGCGGGTCGCGTCCAGCCTCCGATAGCATCTGGTGAAACCGCGGCAGGAGCTCATCGACATCGCCGTCGGACCCGCGGCCGGCAATCGGAGCCCAGCCGTCGCCGTAGCGGACCGCGCGCCGCGCCGCCTGCGGGAAGGCGCCGCCGACGAGGATCGGCGGGTGCGGTTTCTGGACCGGCTTTGGCCATGCCATCATTTCGGGAAAATTGACCATTTCGCCGTGGTACTCGGCCTTGGTCTTGGTCCAGATCTCCTTCATCGCCTCGATGCGCTCGCGCACCAGCTTGAAGCGCGTGCGGAACTCCGTCCCGTGATCGGCCATTTCCTCCGCATTCCAGCCGCCGCCGACGCCGAATAAAAATCGACCTTCGGAGACCTGATCGATCGATGTGACGAGCTTCGCGGTCTGGATCGGGTCGCGCTGCTGGACCAGACACACGCCGGTCGCAACCTTGAGCGTCTTTGTCGCAACCGCAGCCGCGGTCAGCGACACGAACGGATCCATCGCTTCGTAATATACCTTGGGCAATTCGCCACCGCCCGGCCACGGCGATTTGCGCGAGGTCGGGATGTGCGAATGTTCGGGCGCCCAGACCGACTCGAACCCCCGCGCTTCGAGTGCCCGGGCGAATTCCGTCGCCGGGATCGCATATTCGGTGAAAAACATCAAAGCGCCGAATTCCATCTTTCTCGCCCTCCCGGTCGTGCCTGAACTCTTAAATCTGGGTGCAGCTTAGTTGCGATCCGCGGAGCCGGCTAGCGAGTTGCAACGCCGGCCTCCCCATCCGTCCGGTGGTGCGGGGTCTCGACCGGGACCATTCTCCTGACCAAGTCGAACAGGAGAAAGATCATGGCCGATATTGCTGAAAACCCTCTGATCAACTTGTCCGCAAGCGCTGGCGGAGCGCGTGAGGCTCGCCCGGCTTCTGGTGGCCAGTATCGCCGTGCCGGGGCACCGGATGCGTTCCGGAACGCTCTGGCGCAAAGACGTCGTCGTGGCCTCCGAACAAAGATTCCCCGACGCCGGCGAAGCGAAAGTGACATTGGCCGACGGAAGCGCCTTCACGGCGCGCGTTGCCGGCCGCGATCCCGGCACCAACGTCGTTGCCTTACGGCTCGACGGCGGCCCCGATCCGGCGCCGCTCCCGGCAGGTGAGCCGCAGCCCGGCGGGCTCGCTCTCGCCCTTGGCGCCGATGACGGCGGCATCGCCGTCAGGCTGGGCGTCATCCATTCGGTCGGCCCGTCATGGCACAGCCGCGCCGGAGGCCGGATCGATCGGCGCATCACCCTCGACATTGCCGTCACCGCCAGGGAGGAGGGAGGGCCGGTAGCTCGATCCCGGCGGCGGTCTTCTCGGCATCTCGACCTTGGGACCCCGCGGGCGCGTTCTGGTCATCCCGGCCTCTACGGTCGAAGCGGTGCTCGACCCGCTGCTCTCGAAGGGACGGGTCGAACGGGGCTGGCTCGGCTTGCGCTTCAACCCGTCCTCGTGCCGGAAGCGCTGCAGGCCGAAGCCGGTCAGTCGCAGGGTCTGATGGTGATGAGCGTCTCGAAGGACGGCCCCGCAGCCCGAGCAAACCTGCACGCCGGCGACATTCTCGTGAAGATCGCGGGCGAAAGCGTCACGAGCCCCTCGGCGGTCGCACAATATCTCGGGCCGGATTCGGTCGGAAAGCAGGTCGAACTGCATCTGATCCGGGCCGACAAAGCCCTTCTCGATTGCGGTAACCGTGGGCATCCGCCCGGACAGATGAGCGCCCCGGCCGCCCGGGTCCGCGACCGGCTTCGCGTTGCCGTGCTGGCCTCGAACGCGGCGGCGCAAGACCGGCTCACCGCGCTCGTTGCCCAGTGCGGGCACCAGCTTGTGGAGGCAGCCGCGTCTCCCGACGCAGTCCTGACCGACGGCGCCGCCGATGCCGTTCTGCCGGCTGCGGCCGTCGCGGTCGGCGCCGTTGGCGGAGAGTTCGCCGGCTGGCTCCCGCCCGACGCCGGCGCGGCCCAGGTCGATGCCGCGCTGCGCGCCGTCGCAGCGGGGCTGACGGTACGTGCGCCACCTCCACGAACGCGAAATTTCGATGCGTTGCCCGGAGGAGCCGCCGGTTCTGTTGACGCCGCGCGAAATCGAGGTGCTCGGCGCTCTCGGCAACGGCATGACCAACAAGGAGGTGGCGCGGCTGCTCGGAATTTCGCCGCATACCGTCAAATTCCACATCGAATCGCTGTTCCGAAAACTCGGCGCCGCGTCACGCGCCGAAGCCGTCGCCAAGGGAATGCGGCAGCAGATCGTCGAGTTTTGAGCCGAACGCCGGCTCCCTCTTTCCCTGGCGACGCGGGAAATACGGGAAAAATTGCGGAACCCGGGCGCAAAATCGCCCGTGTTTTCATTATTATTCCTTTACACCAAGCACTTGCGGATACAGTTCCGGCCGGCATAGCAAAGAAGTCTCTGCCGACCGCAGCAAGGTCTATGTCGTCTATTGCGACGGGATCGGTTGCAATGCATCAACCAAGGGCGCGTACAAGCCCTGCTCAGCCGATTTGGTTCCCTGCCGGACGGCAGCATCGCAGCAAATTGCACAGCACCAACCCGCTCGAGCGGCTCAACAAGGAGGTCAAACGCCGCGCCGACGTCGTCGGCATCTTCCCCAACGAGGCGGCGATCATCCGGCTGATCGGCGCGGTGCTGCTCGAGCAAAACGACGAGTGGCAACTGCAGCACCGCTACATGCAGGTCGAAGTCATGGCCGAGCTGGTTACCGCGCCAGAGGCAACCGATCCCCGGCAGATCTCATGCGCCGCATGACCCCGATCAAGCGATCCACTGCGGTGTCGAAGGCATGGATGCCAAAACGGCGGGCGTTGCGCCCGCTGCACAATCCGCCATGCCGTCGATCGCTGCCCGCAGCCGCACCGACTGCAGACAACCCTTCCACCGGCGACACTGCGTCAGGGCGCCTCGACCCCCACAGTTCCGAATCTCCACCAGCTTGACGGACGTGACCAGCCTAGGATCGGCCAATCGCGCCTCGAGACGGGCGGCAACCGGGCGCGCAGGCGGGAGGCGAGATAGCGCCCCGCTTCTTCAGTGACTGGCGTTATTTGGCACAGTGCGACGGCGGCTAACACTGCGCCAAGAATGCCGTCTGGCTGCTCCTTCACGGAGGATTTGCATCTCCTGCCGGCCCGCGCCACGGAGGAAAAAGCGCAGGCTGTCGCTTTGCTTCGGCACCCGGCCCCACAACACAGCATCAGCGCCGTGAGCGCGCAGCACCCTCTCGGCCTTCGCTGAACCAGCGGCTATGTCCTTATGCGCGAGCCCTGGACCAACGCGGATGCATCGAGCTGAGACCGTCACACGCAGCATCGGATAGTCTTGCTCGTTCAGCGCACCGCGCAGTAGGCGCAGCGTGCCTTCCTTCCAATCGTCGCCGTCAAGTCCACAGAGAACAAGGTGATAACGTGGATCCTCGGCGGCGACCGCATTGCGCCCGTGCCAGCTTCGAGTTGCATTCCGACCACCCGCCAAAGCCGTGATGGCGGCGGCAGAAAGCCGCCGACGTATCCCCCTATCCAAGCGTTAAGCGCACCCGTTACGCAATCGCTCCTAGTAGGCTCCAAAGAGTCGCCCCCACACGGTCGCATCACACCTTCAAACAGACATAATCGAGCTGCGCTGCATCGGACAGGTCCTGAAAGCGAAGGTCCATTGCAATCTGGAGAGCCTGACCTCCCGCTAGATCAGCTCCATGCCGGCCCGCCCGCTGGGTGCTCTGAGGGATCTCGGTTTGCCGAGAGCCTTGAATTCTGGAACCCGCGGAAGCGGGGCATTTTCCGAAAGGTGCTTGGTGAGATACGCATCGTTGTCCCATCTCGATTGAGTGACGCCCATCGCTTTTCGTGCATAGAAAGACTAGCCGCCAGTATCGGCTTGCGTTGACCGAGCGGGAGCCGACATGTGGCGTCCCGATGCTGCCGGATCATGGGGGGGCCGGGATCGGCGCTTTCAAGGTAACTTCCCCCCTCGGGCCGGGAAATTCGAACCTAACCGGGCTGGCTCTCGCCCTTGGGGCCGAGGCGGGATTCGCGGTGGACGCCGACGTTCAGCAGCAGGCCAAAGCCGAACATGACGGCGAGCATCGCGGTGCCGCCGTAGGAGATCAGCGGCAATGGCACGCCGACCACCGGGATCAGGCCCATCACCATTGCCGTGTTGATAAACACATAGAGCAAGAAATTGGTCACGATGCCGAGCCCGAGCAGGCGGCCGAAATGGTTGCGGCAGCGCAGGGCGATCACAAACCCATAGCCGATCACCAGCGTATAGAGCGCGAACAGGCCGACGCCGCCGACAAAACCGAACTCCTCGGCCAGCATCGTGAAGATGAAATCGGTCTGCTTTTCCGGCAGGAAGCTCAGATGGCTCTGGCTGCCGTTGAGAAAACCTCTGCCGAAGAAACCGCCCGAGCCGAGCGCGATTTTCGATTGCAGAATGTGATAGCCGGCGCCCAGCGGGTCGCTCTCCGGATCGAGGAAGGTGTAGATCCGGTTCTTCTGATAGTCGCGCAGGAAATGCCAGCCGGCCGGCACGCCGGCGGCGGCGCCGAGCGCCATCAAGGCGAAGAACCGCAGGCGCACGCCGGCGATGAAGAACAGTGCGGCCCCGGTTATCAGCAACATCATCGCAGTCCCGAGGTCGGGCTGTTTCAATACCAATGCTGCGGGTATCAGAACCATCAGCGCGGGCGGGATCAGGTATCGCAGACGGGCGATGTCCTCATCGGAGCGGGCTGAAAATAGCGCGCCAGAGCCAGCACCAACGCGATCTTCATCAACGATGACGGCTGAAGCTGGATCAGCCCGAGATCGATCCAGCGCCGCGCCCCCATGCCGACAAAGCCGCGCAAATCGACCGCCACGACCAGCACCAGCGCGACCGCGTACATCCAATAGGCCGCCCGGAACCAATGCCGGATGCCGAGTAGCGCCGCGCCGATCATCGGGACGAGCGCGATGCCAAAGCGAACCATCTGGGTCGCTGCCCAGGGCTGCATATCGCCGTTGGCGGCCGAGTACAGCTCGCGATACCGCAAGCCGCGGCGATGAAGACCAGCAGCACCAGCCCCCAGCTGATGCTGCACAGCTTGTTTAAGAAGCTGAGCTCGTGCCCGAGATACGGAGGTCAGACCGGCCATGGCTCAGCCGCCCGATGCGTTCACCTGGGCCACCGCCTCCGCGCCGGGAACCCGCCGGGCGGGATCGCGCCGTTGCACCTCCAGCAAGACGTCGCGGCAGATCGGCGCCGCGACGGCCGACCCGCCGCCGCCGCTCGTGCCGCCATGCTCGACCACCGTGGCGCAGACATAGCGCGGCGCGCCAACCGGCGCGAAGGCGACGAACAGCGCGTGATCGCGCTGCTTCCACGGGATCTGCCGGGCCTTGCGGACGCCGCGCGCCCGCTCGTAGTCGCTGATATGGCGGACTTGCGAGGTGCCCGACTTGCCGCCCATCGCAAAACCCGGCTCGTGGATGCGCGCAGCATAGGCGGTGCCGCCCTGCTCGTTGACGACCGCGTTCATTCCGTCGAGCACCAGGGCAAGGGTGCGAGGGTGGAGGCCGAGCGAGGGGAAGTCAGGCGCGGGGCTGCCGCCGGGCCGCATCAACCCCTCGGAGCGGACGAGCCGAGGTGTGACGGCCCGGCCGGTGACGAGCCGCGCGACCATCGTGGCGAGCTGCAGCGGTGTCGCCAGCACGGAGCCCTGGCCGATGCCGGCGATCAGCGTCTCGCCTTGCGTCCACGCGCTGCCGCTGGTCGCGAACTTCCACTCGCGGGTCGGGATCAAGCCCGGCCGCTCGCCCGGGATGTCGATACCGAGGACGCCGCCAAAGCCGAACCGGCGGGCCATCGCCGCGAGCCGGTCGATGCCGACCCGCCGCGCCGTCTCGTAAAAGAAGACGTCGCAGGATTTCTTGATCGCGTCGCGCAGGCGCAACGTGCCGTGACCGCCATGCCGCCAGCAGTGAAACGTCGCATTGCCGAATTGGAGATATCCGGGGCAGGTGAACGAGGTCTGGGGCGTCAGAACGCCGGCTGTCAGCGCGGCTGAGGCAACCACCGGCTTGAAGGTCGAGCCCGGCGGGTAGACGCCGGCGATCGCCTTGTTGGACAGCGGCTTGCGCGGATCGTTCGAAAGCTCCTGCCACATCGCCGAGGTGAGCCCGGTCGAGAACGGCACCGGATCGAAGCTCGGGCTCGAGACCAGCGCCAGGACATCGCCGGTGAGCGCGTCGAGCAGCACGCATGCGACGCTCTGCTCGGCGCTGCAGCGGCGGGTGACGAACTCCTGCATCGCCATGTCGAGACCGGTGACAGCGTCCTGCCCGGGCTTTCCGGCGACGCGGGCGAGCTCGCGGACGACCCGGCCGAGAGCATTGACTTCGACCTGGCTCGTCCCGGCGGTGCCGCGCAGCTCCAGATCTTGCGACTTCTCGACCCCGCTCTTGCCGATGCGGAAATCCGGCATTTCGAGCAACGGATCGCCGTCGAGTTCCTGCTCGGATACTGCGGCGACATAGCCGACGACGTGCGCCGCGGTCTCGCCGAACGGGTATTGGCGGGTCACGCCCTGGTCGATCGACAGGCCGGGCAGTTCCGGAATCGCGACCTCGATGCGCGCCATTTCGTCCCAACCAAGATTGGCGCGGACGACGATGGGAACGAAGGAATGCTTGCGCCGGATCTCGCGCAAGACGCGGCGGCGGTCGGCCTCGCTCACCTCGATCAGCGCACCGACCGCGTCGAGCGTCGCCGCGACATCGCCGGCCTGCTCGGGGACGATGACGAGATGATAGTCTTGCTGGTTGTCGGCGAGCGCGATCCCGAAGCGATCGAGAATTCTCCCGCGCACCGGCGCTATCAGCCGCAGGCTGATGCGGTTCTCGTCCGCGAGAACCGTGTAACGCTCCGAGTCCAAAATCTGCAGCTGGTACATCCGCCCGCCAATGGCGGCGAGAAGCAGCGCCTGACCGCCGGCGAGGATCGCCGCGCGCCGGTTGAACAGCTTTTGGCGAAGCGCATCCCGCCGCATTGCAGTCAATCCGCACCGATCAGCGCGCGTTGACTGCGGCCCAACAGAAAACTGGCGATCGGGAAGACCGAGACGGTCAGCACCGCGCGCAAAACCGGCCCGCGAAGATCCAGCAATTCTGCGGCAAGCAGCGAGTGCAATGCCCATGAGAACAGCATCGCCGCACCGGTCAAGAGGGTGAACCCTGCCCAAATGAACGGGAAGAGCCGGTCAACAAAATAATGCCGCCGGGGTAAGACGATCGCCCGGGCGAGCAGCAGCGTGACCGCGGTCACGCCGGGCAGTCCGCCCGAGAGCAGGTCTTGGATCGCGCCGATCAGGAACAGCCAAGGAGCCGGCAACAAATCCGGCCGGTAAATCGTCCAGTGATAGGTGGCCATCAACGTGAAGGCGGGTGTCAGCGCTGCGTAGCCGTCGAGGTGCAGCGGCTCGATCGACAAGAGCGCCGCCAGCACCGTTGTTGCGATCGGCAGCACGTTGATCATGCCTCTTGTCCCGATGCCCAGCGAGACTGTTGCGCCCCCGCTCAGCGTCGCAGCAGCGGCGGGCCGCCGACGCCGGATTCAGCACGCTTACCGCCACGCGCCGAGATGGACAGCGGATTGGGCAGGGCTTCGGCCAGACCATAGTCGACAAGACGAAGGTAATCGACCCGCGATAACGCCGCGTAGGGCTCGACCCGAGCTCCTGCGCTGTCGACGCTGGCGACCACACCCACCGGAAGCCCCGGCGGGAAGACCCCGCCTTGGCCCGAGGTGACGATCCTGTCGCCGATCCGCATCGTTCCGCCCGCGTCCGCGTAACGCAGGCTCGGGCGAGCGGAGTTATCGCCAGCGAGGATCGCCCGCTGGCGGGTGCCGTCGACGACGACCGGCACACGCGAGTTCAAATCCGTTATCAGCAGAATTCGCGCCGCTCGGCTTCCGACCTCCGCAACGCGACCCACCAGACCCTCGCCGGTCATGGCTGCCTGGCCGCGCGCCACGCCGTTGTCGCGACCGGCATTGACCATCACACTGCGAGCGTAGGCGCCGCCCGAATCCGCAATCACCCGTGCCGTGACAAAGGAAACTGCCGGTTCGGATACCAGTTTCGACAGGTCGCGCAACTCGGCGTTCTCCGCTGAAAGCCTGAGTGCGACCTGTTGCCAGCCCAGCAATCTCTCATTCTCCTCGGCGAGCCGGGTGTTGTCGCGATAGACGGTGATGAAGCCACGGACGCGATCTGCGGCCGCGTCGAGAGCTGCGGCCGGGCGCGAGAGCATGTCCAGGGCCGGAGCGGCGGCATCCATGACCGAGTTCCTCAAGGACTGGAACATCATCTGATCGGCCTTGCCGGCGATGATCATCGCCGCCGAGATTGCGACCAGCAGAGTAAGGGACATCCGCTCTATCGCGGCACGGCGCGCTGGCGAGATCCGCATCATACTGCCTCAGGCCGGACCGTCATCAAAATCACCCCTGGAACTGGGTCGCTACCACGTGTTGATCAACACATTCCTCAGAGTTTTCATCTCTTCGAGAGCGCGGCCTGTGCCGAGCGCGACGCAACTGAGCGGGTCGTCGGCGATCGAGACCGGGAGACCCGTGGCATGCCGTAAGACCAAGTCGAGATTGGTCAGCAAGGCACCCCCGCCGGTCAGCACAATCCCCTTGTCGACAATGTCGGCGGCGAGTTCGGGCGCGGTATGCTCGAGCGCAACCTTGACGGCCTCGATGATCGCGCCGACCGGCTCGGCGAGGCTCTCGGCGATTTGCCGTTCGCTGATCACGATTTCCTTCGGCACACCGTTCATCAGGTCGCGCCCCTTTATCTCCAAGACCCTCCCCTCGCCATCCTCCGGCATGCAGGCCGAACCGATGTCCTTCTTGATGCGCTCGGCGCTGCTCTCGCCGACCAGGAGATTATGGTTACGGCGGATATAGGCGATGACCGCTTCGTCCATCTTGTCGCCGCCCATCCGCACCGACCGGCAGTAGACGATGCCGCCGAGCGAGAGCACCGCGACTTCGGTGGTGCCGCCGCCGATATCGACGACCATCGATCCGGTCGGCTCGGTCACCGGCAGACCGGCGCCAATTGCTGCCGCCATCGGCTCCTCGATCAAAAATACCCGTCTGGCGCCGGCGCTTTCCGCCGATTCCTGGATCGCCCGCCGCTCCACCGGGGTCGACCCCGAGGGAACGCACACGACGATCTGCGGGGTGGCAAAGCTGCGGCGGTTGTGCACCTTGCGGATGAAATGTTTGATCATTTCCTCCGTCACCTCGAAATCCGCGATGACACCGTCGCGCAGCGGCCGGATCGCCTGGATGTTGCCGGGAGTGCGGCCGAGCATGAGCTTCGCGTCCTCGCCGACCGCGAGGACCTGTTTGCGGCCCTTGACGCTGGCGATAGCGACGACCGAGGGCTCATTCAGCACGATGCCGCGCCCCTTGACATAGACCAGCGTGTTTGCGGTGCCGAGATCGATCGCCATATCGGCGGAAAACAAGCCCAGCATTCTTCCAAACATCGGAGCGCGAACCTTGAGATGCGAGAAATCCTAACCGTCGCCCTCGTCAAACGAGCGTCCGGTATATCGGATCGCCCCTAAGATGGCATCCTGCCGCAGATGCCTCAACGCCGCGTTAGCGGGAAAGCGGGATTGCGTCGCGGGAGCGGCCGATTAAAGTGCGCGCCGGATGCGGCAGCACTGCCAGCGAGCGGAGGTTTCACAGGCAATGATCATCAACCTCAACCAATATCGCAAAAAGCGCCGTCGCGCCGAGGCTGAGACCCAAGCGAAGGAAAATCGAGTTCGTTTCGGGCGCCGCAAAGAAGAGCGCACCGCGGACCTCCGCGAACGCGAGCGCGCGAAAAAGGAAATCGAAAACAAGCGCCTCGACTAGCGCTCCCTGGACTTGTTGAAGAAGCGGTTTTCGGGGCGCGGCAGGCCGAGATTTTCGCGCAAGGTCTTGCCTCGCACTCGTGCCGAAAAGGCCGCGCCGCTGCAATTCGGGAAACCACCCGGTCGACGAAGTCGTCACGGCCGCTCAACCTCACGCCCGGCGCCACACGCGATATAAGGTTGCCGAAAACGGCGGAAGGGGCGATCCTGGCTCCAAACCATCGGGAAGCCGAGGATGTCGGGGAACAAGCTCAACGGCTCAAGTGGCCGACCGACTAGTTTACCGATCGCCTGTGCGCGGTTTGCGACTGCGGTTGCCGAACGGCCAGGCATCTGACCAAAGTCTTGATCTCGGGCACACAGGGGGGAGTGTCGCATATTTAGGTATTCAGCAAAATCCACAGGGAGGTACCAGCAGCATGAATACTACAGATCCGGCGCGCACCAGCTTGTCCCGCCGCAATGTGCTTCTTGGCAGCGCAGCGGCGTTGATGGGGGCTTACGGTTTGGCTCCGCGCTGGGGTCTCGCGGCCGACATTCCGCTGGAGTATGACGGCTCGAAGTTTCAGATGGCGGCGCCGGAGCCCAATGCAAAGCGGGGCGGAGTGTTGCGCTACGGCATTCTCAATCGCCCGCCGCATTTCGATGTGCATCAATCGGGCACTGTGGGGAATATCGGCACTCAGGGGTGCATGTTCGACAATTTGATCCGGCGTGATCCGCGCGACAGCGGCAAGAGCATTGTCCCCGACCTGGCGCATAGCTGGGAAATCGCCAAGGACGGCAAGACCTACATTTTTCACCTGCGCCAGGGGGTCCAGTTCCACGACGGGACGGATTTCACATCGGCCGACATAAAAGCGACCTTCGACCGCATCGCCAAGCCGCCGGCCGGCATCAGCATCCCGCGCACGCCACTGTTCCGGGCGGTCAGCGAGATCAACGCGCGCGACAAGTACACCGTCGAATTCAAGCTGGCCTCGCCACGCTCCGTCAATTTCATGATGTCGGCCTTCGCCAGCGGCTGGAACGTGATCTTCAGCAAGAAGACGCTCGAAGAAAATAATTACGACCTGCGCAAGGTCCTCTATATCCCCGGCACCGGTCCCTTCAAGACGCAGCGCCGGGTCGAGAACGAGGTCTGGGTCATGGCGAGAAACCCGAACTACTGGAACAAAGGCCTGCCCTACCTCGATGGCATCGAAGTCTACAATCTCTTGCCGTTTTCGCCCGAGCTCGGGTCCGCCATTCTGTCGGGCAGAGTGGATTATGCCCGCGCGCTCGATCCGGTCACTGCCCGCAAGGCAGCTGCTACTCCTGGCCTGTCCACCGCGAAATTCTACCAGAGCGTCATTCACGCGACCTGGATGAATGCCAAAAGGCAGCCGTTCGACGACCCGCGTGTCAGGCGCGCCCTTCATCTGCTGTGCGACAAGCAGGTCCTGGTGGACGTCGTCAAGGACGTTTCCCCGCTGATGACGGGAGGATTCATCTATCCGTTTTCCGAGTTCGCCACGCCCGAGGACCAGCTCGCCAAGCGGCTCGGCTATCAGGCCGATCCCGGCGCCGCGATCAAAGAGGCTAAATCCCTATTGGCCGCCGCCGGGCAGAGCAATATCCGACCGCTGGATTTCATGGTGCGGGACCTCAACCATCACAAGCTCTTTGGCCAGGCCATCCAGGCGATGTTGCGGGAGGCGGGGATTCAATCCAACTTGCGCACGGTGGTCGAATCGGTCTGGTTCGGTGACGCGACCGCCGGCAATTACGATTTGGCGGTCGGCGCCATCGTCTCAACCCTGCTCGACCCTTCCGATTACTTCAACGCTTGGTACCGCACCGATGGGCCGCAGAATTACTCGTTCTGGCACAACGCCGAGTTTGACAAGCTGGTGGATCAAATCGACGTCGAAACCGATACCGGCACGCGGCTGACGCTGATTCGGCAAGCCGAGGGCATCATGGAGCAGGATCCTCCGTTGGTACCGGTTGCATGGGAGAATATCCTCGATGTTTGGTACAATTACGTGAAGGGTCACAATCCGAAAGATTATTTCGGCATCTACGACGTGGTCCGGTTCGACACCTTTTGGCTGGATAAGGCCTGACCAGCGGTCTTTGTCGCCGGCAGCTCAAAAGCCGCGCTTCTCAAAGCGGTTCTCCGGTCGCGGCAGGCCGAGGTTTTCGCGCAGGGTCCGGTCTTCGTATTCGCGGCGGAAGAGGTTGCGGCGCTGCAGTTCCGGGACGACCCGGTCGACGAAATCGCCGAGCCCGCCCGGGACCGACGGGAACATGATGTTGAAGCCGTCGCAGCCTCCAGGCCTGGCGGGCTACAGCCATTCATTGAACCGACGTCTAGTCGTTTGTTGCTCCTGCAGTGAAATCAGCAGCAAATCGCCCGCGTTGGTTGCAGTCTTCGTCGCTGGCTCGAAGGGACGGATCGGCCTCGCCGAACGGCCAGCCCCCCTGATCCGCCTGTTTTATCAGGTCGAGATCAGGCATCGCCAATTCCCGCATCGAAAATCCCTAACCCGCTCACAGTTGCTTACGCCCGCTACAGTACAGTACAACGAAATTATGGCGATGGCGGGGTCGTCACGTAGAAAGCGCTGGATTGCCGGGAGAGTTCACGCCGCCCTAAGCTGACCTTGGCACACGGTAGCGAAGCGCCTTGACTAGTAAGGCGAAGGCGGGCGTGGATTGGCGGCGGCTCGGGTAGTAGAGGTGATATCCTGGGTATGGAGGGCACCAATCCTCGAGCACCCGCTTGAGACGGCCCTTGGCCAGATGCGGTTGCGCCACGTCCTCCGGCACATAGGCCAACCGAACCCGGCCAGCGCCGCATTGAGCATCTGGAACGTGCCGTTGAAGACGAGCTGGCCTTCGACATGCACCTTCAGCTCGCGGCCGTCTTTCTCGAACTCCCAGGCGTACAACCCGCCATGTGTCGGCAGACGCAAATTGATGCAGTTGTGACCGATCAGTTCCTGCGGCCTCTGCGGTTCCGGCCGCGTATTGAAATACGATGGCGCCCCGACGACTGCGCTGCGCATGTCCGGCCCGATACGCACGGCGATCATGTCTTTCGCCACTTGCTCGCCGCTTCGCACGCCGGCGTCGAAACGCTGCGCGACGATGTCGGTCAGGCCGTAGTCGATGATGATCTCGACTTTGATGTCGGGATACTGCCGCAGCAATTTCGTGAGTTTCGGCCAGAGGATCGTCTCGGCCGCATAGTCTGTGGCCGTGATCCGAATGGTGCCGGCGGGCTTCTCGCGAAGCTCGCTCAAGGCCGCAAGCCCGGCCTCGATCTCCTCAAACCGCGGGCCGATGGTACGAAGCAGGCGTTCGCCCGCCTCTGTTGGCGAGACGCTGCGCGTCGTGCGGGTCAACAGCCGAAGGCCGAGCCGTTCCTCGAGGCCACGAATGGTGTGGCTGAGCGCCGACTGAGAAACGCCCAGCTTCGCTGCGGCCCGCGTGAAACTGCGCTCCTGCCCGACCGCCAGGAAGGCCAGCAGGTCATTCAGATTTCCGCGGTGCATTTATGGCGCCAGCTCATAAGTCTATGCGAATTATAGGGCCTAATCGCGTCAGAGGCGCGCGCTAAATCATGGCCAGCGCGACGAGAGGTCAAGCCATGGCGAATTTCGATGCCGACACCCTGCGCGAATTGCGGGACGTGCAGGAGGTGAGGATCCGGACCGAGAAGCACCCCAAGAGTGCGGTCGTGATCTGGGTGGTGGTCGCCGACGACGAGGTCTTCGTGCGTTCGTGGCTCGGCGCCAGGGGGCGCTGGTACCGGGACCTCGCGGCGGGCGGGCCCGCCACCTTGGAGTTTGCCGGCCGCCGGCTGGCGGTGCAGGCGATCCCGGCGAACGACCAAGCTGCGGTCGTCCGGGCCAGCGGCGAATTCCTGAGGAAGTATCAGCGGAGCACCCATGCGCAGGAGATGGTGCGCTCCGAAACCTTGCCGACCACCTTGCGGCTCGAACCGCGCTGATCCGCACCAGATCCGATAGAAGGTGGGATGACTACAGCTTTCGATGGAAAAGTGGCGCTCGTCACCGGAGCTGGCGGCGGCATTGGCTTGGCGACGGCAGAGACCTTCGCCAAGGCCGGCGCGTCCGTGGTCCTTGCCGATCGCGACGAGGAGAGGATCGGCAAGGCGGCCGAAGGCCTGAGCGCAGCCGGTCACAACACGATTGGCGTCACCTGTGACGTGACGGATACCGCTCAGGTCGAGGCGATGATCGAGCGCGCCGTCAGCACCTATGGGCGGCTCGACGCAGCCTTCAACAATGCCGGCGTGAATTCCGAGGCTGCCGCGTTTCTGGAAACCAGCGACAACGAATTTGAGCGCGTGATGAACGTCAACTTGCGCGGCGTGTGGAACTGCATGAAGGGCGAACTTCGCCAGATGATGGCGCAGGGCAGTGGTGCAATTGTCAATTGTTCTTCGATCGGCGGCTTGAAGGGTTCCAGAGGACGCAGCGCTTATTCTGCGAGCAAGCACGCGGTGATCGGTCTGACGCGGAGCGCCGCTCTCGACTATGCCGCCAAGGGCATCCGCATCAACGCGGTCTGCCCGGGAATGGTCAACACGCCGATGGCAGCCTTCGTCACGAAAAATTACGATCCGGAAATCGTGCGGCGGATGGTGGCGCAAGAACCCATCGGACGCTTCGGAGAGCCGGAAGAAATCGCCGCTGCCGTGGTATGGCTTTGCAGCCCAGCCGCGAGCTTCATGGTGGGTCATGCTATGACGGTCGATGGCGGCCTCATCGCCGGCTAGTTGAGGGGTAGACCAGGCGCTTGGCCATACCGTGAATGTCTAGCCGCGTGTAGGCGGGGATGCGGCAGATCCGAGCGGGCGATAATAAGCTGCGCCGGCTGTTCCAGAATGCCGTGATAACAGAGAGGCGCGAGGCGCTCGCTAAGGCGATTTACTCGATAAAGGATGATTTCGTTGAAATGATCGGTATGTCGCAGCGGCCGAGTCTCGGCGTCAGGACGTATCTCGATCGATGAGGCCAGCGATATCTGAAGGGTTAGCGCGCGCGGACGCGCTTCTGCGGCTTGCGCGGGCCCAAGGAGCCGCGCCGCCGCCCTACGCGCCCGCCTCGTGGATTTCCTATGGCGGCGACGAGGCGATCCTGCTGGCGATCGTGCTGCTCGTGGTGGCCAGCGGATTTGCCTATGCCGGCAAACGGCTGCGCGCACCGCTCGAGATCACGCGGCCAGGAGGCACCGTCGCCGGGTTCATGATCGCCATCTGGCTGCTGGCAATCTACACCTTCTACGTCGCCATGTTGGTCTATGGACTGCAAGTGAAGCAGGCCTATCCGGGCTTCATCCCGCCCCACGTGCGCGTCGGCACCTTCACCTTCATCGATGCGCTGGCGACCTTCTTCGTGATTCTCTACCTCACGCGGCGTTGGGGCTGGAAGGTCGCGCTGGCCAGCGCCGTCATCGGGATTGCCGCCGCGCTGTCGATCTTCGAGTTTCCCTTCGATCTGATCATCATGATGCGGACTAATCCGCCGATCCCGACTTACACGATACTGTATCGGCAGCTTTACTTCCTGCCGTTGTTCCTGGTCCAGTTCTCAACGGTATCGCTGCTGACGTTGCTGCCTTCGATGCGGGTGACCGCGTACGCTTCTTACGCGGTGGCGGGGATGTTTGTGGTATTCGCCGTCTGGGCTGCGTTCGGGTTCGCCTTTCCCGCGGAACCGCTGCCGCTCGCGCTGAACGTCATTTCGAAGATCCTATGCTTCGTAGCGGCGATCATGCTGTTTGTCTGGAGGGCGGACGGGGAAGTCTCTGGAGCTAGAGCATGATGATTTGAGCTTGAACCGCTACCCGCTCAACCCCATCCGGTGCAGCGCGGGTCGACCTCCTGGTGGAAGGCGGAGAGGCGCTCGCGGTTTTCTTCGACACCTCGGGCGGTGGACGCGCGACGAAACGAGCGTAGGGCGGATGCAATCCGCCTCCTTTCCGCGTGCGCCGAGCGGTTGGATGACGAAGCCCCTGGGTGCCGGCCGCATCCCGATAAAACGGCAGAGCACTGGCCCCGACGAAGATGGCGGATTGCATCCGCCCTAGGCTTGCTGGAACAGCGATGTCATCGATAACCTCGAAGGGGTTCTCGAAACGCTCGAGACCGAACTCGAAAGATGGCCCCTCACCCCACCCTCTCCCCAGCAAGCGGGGCGAGGGAGATGGAGACCCCTCGTAAGAAATCCGGTTTTAGTGTGACCGAATACCCGCGGTTGAACCGCCATCAACCGGAAGAGCCACACCGGTGATGAAACTGGCATCGTCGGACAGCAGGAAGGCAATCGCTGCCGCGACCTCTTCGGGTTGACCTTCGCGGCCAATGGGATGAGCCGCGCGAATCCGCTGCACGTTTTCGGGGTCCTCGAACATGGGCGCCGTCATCGGCGTACGGATCATCCCCGGCACGACGGCATTGACGCGGATGCCGAGGGGTCCCAGTTCCAATGCCATCGTCTGGGTGATCCCCACGACCCCGTACTTCGACGCGGCATAGGGGAGGCGGTTGGGCACGCCCCTGATCCCGGCCGCAGAGCTGAGGTTGACGATTGCCGCTTGTGTTTGCGCTTGCCTCACGGCACGGGCGAAAGCCTGGCACATGTTGAACGTGCCTTCGAGGTTGACCGACAGGACCTTCCGCAAAACCTCGGGATCGGTATCCAGAACGTTGCCGACGCCCCGGATGCCGGCGCTGTTGACGAGCCCATCGAGTTTTCCGAACCGTCGAACCGCTCCGGACACGAACGCGGCCACCTGGTCCCGGTCCGAAACGTCGACGCCGGCGCCATAGATCCTTTCGCTGTTCCCGAATTCGGACACGACCTTGTCGACCTCTTCCTTCCGCACGTCTGCGGCGGCGATCGACGCGCCTTCTGCGAACAGCCGCCGGACGCAAGCCGCGCCGATACCGCTGCCGGCGCCGGTTACCAAGATAGTCTTGTCTTCAAAGCGTTTCATTCAAACACTCCTTACGTCGGGTTTCCTTGGGATAACCTACTTAGAGCGCGCAAGGAGCCGAACTAGTCCCTAAAATCGGCATGGACTTATGACCGGAGGCGATAAATGCTACGGGGAAACACCAGCGCGGCTCCGGCTTAGAAGCCCCGCTTCTCGAAGAAGCGGTTTTCCGGGCGCGGGCAGGCCGAGGTTTTCGCGCAGGGTCCGGCCTTCGTATTCGCGGCGGAAGAGGTTGCGGCGCTGGAGTTCGGGGACGACGCGGTCGACGAAATCGTCGAGGCCGCCCGGGACCCACGGGAACATGATGTTGAAGCCGTCGCAGGCGTCGCCCAAGAGCCATTCCTCCATCTGGTCGGCGATCATCTCGGGGGTGCCGACCAAGGCGAGGCCGCCGTAGCTGCCGGCGATCTGGGCCAATTGGCGGACCGTCAGATTGTCGCGCCGGGCGCGCTCGATGACGCGCTCGCGGCCGCTCTTGCTGGCGTTGCTCTCCGGGATCTCCGGCAATGGGCCGTCGAGGTCGAATTGCGAGGCGTCGCAGCCCAAGGCGATCGACAATGAGGCGATGCCGCTGTCGGGGTGCACGAGGCTGTCGAGCAGGGCCCGCTTGTTGCGCGCCTCCGCTGCGGTCTCGCCGACGACGACGAGGCAGCCGGGCAAGATCTTGATGTGGTCCGGGTCGCGCCCGGCCTTTTGCGCCCGCTCCCTGACATCGGCGTAGTAGTGCTGCGCGTCGGCGAGCTTGCCGCCGCTGGCAAAGATCATCTCCGCGGTCTCGGCGGCGAGCTGGCGGCCGGCATCCGAGGCGCCGGCCTGGACGATGACCGGCCAGCCCTGGATCGGCCGGGCGATGTTCAGGGGGCCGCGCACCGACAGGAACTCGCCCTTGTGGTCGAGCACATGCATCCGCTCGGGATCGAAATAGACGCCGTTCTCGACATCGCGGATGAAGGCGTCCTCGGCCCAGCTGTCCCACAGCCCGGTCACGACGTCGAAGAACTCGCGGGCGCGGCGGTAGCGCTCGCCATGTTCCATATGCTCGGTCAAGCCGAAATTGAGCGCCGCGTCGGGGTTCGAGGTCGTGACGAGGTTCCAGCCGGCGCGGCCGCCGCTGATATGGTCGAGCGAGGCGAACCGCCGCGCGATCATGTAGGCCGGCTCGAAGGTCGTGGAGGCGGTGGCGATCAGCCCGAGATGCTCGGTCACCATCGCCAAGGCCGGCAGCAGGGTCAGCGGGTCGAACGAGGTCACCGTCGCGCTGCGCTTCAACGCCGCCATCGGCATGTTGAGCACGGCGAGATGGTCGGCCATGAACCACGCATCGAACCGGCCGCGCTCCAGGGTCTGCGCGAACCGCACCAGGTGCTGCAAGTTGAAGTTGGCGTCGGGATAGGCGCCGGGATAGCGCCACCAGGCGGTGTGGATGCCGACCGGGCGCATAAAGGCCCCGAGATGCAATTGGCGTGATCCCGTCATCCCTGCTGCTCCTTGGGTGGTGGACAAACCGGTCGCCGCGGGCCGATGCTGGTTTGGCGCAGACTATGACGAATTACGTCAAGGTTCCCGATGGCCGACGATCAGCACGCCAACCCGTCACGCACCGATTATACCGCCCACAAGGGCGAGGTCTCGCTCGCCGTCTACCGCAAGCGCCTCGACCCGGCTCCGGGCCAGCCGCCCCGCCCGGTTCTGTTCCTTGTCCACGGCTCGTCGAATTCGGCATTGTCGTCCTTCGACCTGACGGTCCCCGGCGCCGGCGAATACTCGACGATGAACGTGTTCGCCGGGCTCGGCTTCGACGTGTGGACGATGGACCACGAGAATTACGGGCGCTCGTCGCGAACCTCGGGCAATTCCGATATCGCCAGCGGCGTCGACGACCTTATTGCCGCAACCGAGCTGGTGATCCGCGAGACCGGCCAGAAACGGATGCATTTCATGGGCGAATCTTCGGGCGCGTTGCGCGCGGCTGCCTTTGCGATGGTGCGGCCCGAGCGGGTCGACCGGCTCGTGCTGAACGCATTCACCTACACCGGCCGGAACTCGCCGACCCTGGCCAAGCGCGCCGAGCAGCTCGACTATTTCCGCACCCACAACCGCCGGCTGCGCGATCGGGCGATGATCCGCAGCATCTTCACCCGCGACCATCCCGGGCACGAGCGACCCCGCCGTCGCCGAGGCGCTGGCCGATGCCGAGCTCGCCTTCGGCGACGAGGTGCCGACCGGAACCTATCTGGACATGACGGCAAACCTGCCGGTCGTCGATCCGCGCGAGGTCCAGGCGCCGGTCATGATCGTGCGCGGCGAGCACGACGGGATCGCGAGCGAAGAGGATCTGCTCGATTTCTTCCGGCAATTGCCCAACCCCGACCGCCAGTTCGTCGTCCTGCCGGGGGCGGCGCATGCGCTCGTCTTTGGCCACAACCGCCATCAGCTCTGGCACACGGTGCACGCTTTCCTGACGATGCCGCCGCGCCGCGATCGGCAATAACTCCGGTATCCGCGCTACTCCTCCGTCACCTCGAACGCGAAGCGGAAGCGCGGCAGGTCCTCGCCGGGATGGTCGGCCGCATAAGTGAGCTGCGGGATCAGAAAGTTCCGCGGCCGCTGCTCTTCACCGCGGTAGATCGCGGGATAAAGGTCGATGAAATGCCAGCCCGGGATCGCCCGTCGCCAGCAGGGGAATCTCGACATCGCCCTGGCTGTTGAAGGCGCAGACATAGCCGATATAGCTGTTATCGTAGACGACGGTATAAATATTCGCGGTCTCGGTCCAGCCGACGCCCTTCAAATGCACGGTGAAGGGCGTACCGGGCGGGCCATGCTCGACATCGAGCGGCAACGCGGTGGGCTTGATCCACAAGCTTCCCGTCTGCTTCTCAGCGCCGTTCTCGACAGAGAGCGCGTGCGCGCCGCCGAGGTCGTCGGGAACGGCGAAGTGGAATTCGACACGGCCCGATGGATCCGCCACCGCCTCGGCGACGGGTCGCGAAGCTTCGTTCCAGCCATGCCCGCCGACGCGGTTGCCGATGATGGTGGTCCACGCGAGCGCATAGCGATTGCCCGGAGCGAAGCCGGCCCCGCTTACCGTCACTGGCTGGCCGACACCGGCGAAGGGCGGCGCCACCGCGAGCGCGCCCGGCGCCGGCAGCCCGCGCACGCTCTGCTGCACCTGCTCCTCTATGGATGGCGGCAATACCGGCGCACCCGGGGTCAGGTTGAAGCGCAGCGCGAACCGCGGCCGGTCGCCTTCGGGGCTCTGCTGCATATTCCGGTAGGGGAAGGTGAATTCGCCGTGCAGTACCTCAACCAGGTGCAGGCCGGGCCGTCCGCTGGCCGGAATGGTGAATGTCGCCGAGCCCGCCGTCGTCACCGCCGATATCCAGCCCGTGAAATTGTTGTCGTAGAGCAGCATCCAGCTGCTCTCGAGCGGCCGCCAGCCGATGCCCTTGACCTCAACCCTGATCGGCGTCCCCACCGGGCCGCTCTCCAGCGCCAACTTCACCGACATGTCGATGGCGAAGCCGGCCTGGATGAAGAGGCGCTCGCCCTGCTGCAGCACGACGTCGTGCAGGAAGCCAAAATCCTCGGGCACGGTGAAGTTCGCCGCGAGCCTGCCCGATGCGTCGGTCCTGACCGCGGCGATCTCGAAGGCGGCAGGCGCGTATTCGCGGCCGTGATATTCCGCCTGCGCCACCTTCCAACTGCCCTTGACGGTGCGCCAGACGAGCTGGAAGTTCGTGTCGGCCGGCAGCCCTTCTGCCGCGACCCGAACCGGCGTCCCGGGCGGGCCATGCTCGGGCGACACGGTCATCCGCCCGACGAAACCGTGCGCCGTACCGAGCGGCGCCTCGCGGCCGAATTGCGCGGCTGCGCCATTGGGCGCCAGCAGTGCAACCGCTAAGAGAACGCCGCGCGCCTGCAGCGCCCAAGCCTCCGATCATTGGGCGCTTACTTGGCGGGTTCGAAAGTGCCGGCGACGATTGTTAGAAGTGAGGGTTTGGTGTTAACCGGCTCCCAGGTCTGCGTGGTGCCGTCCAATGCCGTTGCGACCACCTTATAGTTGAAGGTTCCGGTCGGGTAGTCCTCGGGAATCGTCCAGCGCGGTCGACCAGAGATGGTCCGTCGGCGCTTTCGGCGGGTGGCCGCCGAAGCGTGCCGGGAATTTCTGCCCGTCGGACAATTCGACGATGACGCTTTTGAGGCCCTTGTTGTCGAGTTGTTGGCCGGTCGCGTCCTGCACGCGAATGCGCCAGGCGACTTCTTCTTTCCGCATAAACCGATTGCTGAGGACGCAGCCCGGACCGCTTCCCCCAGGCCCCGCACCATATCGGCGGCGATAAACAGCGGCGTGCCACTCTGCGCCTCGGCCAACGGCGCCACGCCGAGAGCCAGAAGCAACGCCAGGAAAACCGTCCGCGCGATCGCCATCTCTTTCCTCCCTTTCGATGTCCAATTCTACCATCGATCGGCGAGCAGCGACAGCAGACGTAGACAGCGCCGGTTTAGCGGCGGCGGTTGCCCGAAGGCCTGGTGAACCAGCGACCCGCCAGATTCTCGGACTGCACGCGTTCGCGATGCTCGGCGATCCACGCCTCGGCGTCGGCTTCGGTGCCGAACGGTTTGACCGTGGTCGGATAGTTCTCCGGGATGCTGACCTCGACGCCGAACGACCCGTCCTCGAGAGGGATCACCCGGTATGTCGCCTCGGCGTGGGGGTGGGTCTTTGGCATGGGCGGCATCCGGTCCTACCGAGCCCTTACGCCCGATCGGTTCTAGTTAAGAGGCGCCTCTTCGTGGGGATAGGGAGCGCCCGGCGCGGTTGGGCAGGCGCCCGGCGGCGGCAAGACTTCGACCCCCGGCCCGTGCTGGTAGATCCGCCCATCCCGGATATAGACGGTAATGCCGAGCGCATGGGCGAGATTGCGGGCGGCGTCGGCTAGTTCGGTCCGGGGTCATCGCTACTCTGCCTTTGGGGATCATAGGTAGTATATTGGGATGGCGACAGCGAATAACAGAGCCGTTGCCGATCATGGCGGCGGACCCCGGGCGCCGGAAGCCGGCAAGCTAAGTCTGGCGCGACAGGAAAATCTGCTGTGATCCGTAGGACAGCCAGATCCGCCGCGAGGCGAGGAAATCGATGCCGAGAACGAGGTCGGCGTCTTTGAGGCTCGACATCCGCGACGATCAGCGCAGGATTGCGGACGACCTCTCCCCCGACTTCCATACGCGAGAAGCGGTGAAGATGGGAGTTCAGCCGCTCTGCCGCCGCACCAAGCGTTACCGTCGCGCGATCGCGCGCCAAGGCCGCCTCGGTCACGCCGAGAGCCAGCGCGGCTTTGCTGGAGAGCACGCTCAATTGCGCGCCGGTATCGATGAAAGTGTCGATCTGATGGCCGTCGAGCTGCGCCAGAAAGGAAAGGTGGTCGCTGAAGGTCCGGCGTGCCGCGATCCTCGCGTAGGGCTCGGCCCAGGCCGGTGCCGCGCTCGGGCAGGATTGCTTGCCATAGAACACCATTCGATGATGCGGCAGATCGAGATCGATGTCGAAACTGCTCAATGTGTCGGCGCCGAGGACACCGTCGAGCGGGCCGGAGAACACGCTCGGCATATTGAGCGAGGCGACGCGCACCCGGCGCCATGGTATCGCCACGTCGCCGGCAGTGAAGCTGCGCAACTCGACCTCGTTGGTCGCCAAGCTGCCGGAAAGACCGCGTATCTGCCGGTCAAATTCGATGCGCGGGGTTTGCGCACCGACGCGCTTGGCGGCGGCCGGCGTCAGGATCGTCCATTCGGCGCCGGTATCGAGCAGCAGGGTGATCGGCGCCCCATTGGCAACGAGGGTGACGATCGGGGCGTTGCGCAAGGTCGCGACGGTAATCTCGCCGACCCGACTGGTGCCGCAGCCGACAGCTCGGGTATCCGCGGCCGCCGCGCCACCCCCGAGCGCCGACGCGAGCACGAGCGCCGCCGCACAGAACTCGGCGCGACGGGCGGGCGAACAATATCAATCGGCTGATAAGATCAAAGAGCGAGCCGGGGCCGCTCGTTGACGGCCAGCACGCGAATCCCGACATCGTCGATCTGGATCGTGCTGATCGAAGCGAGGCCGACCTCGATCCGCGAATAGAAATCGAGCGGCATCCCGAGCGCGAAAAGTAACGCGGCGCGGATCACGTCGCCGTGGCTGACGACGACCACCGTCCCGTCGCAGTGCGCTTCGCGCAGCTCGAACAAGGCTTTGACGGCGCGTCCCTGAACCTGGCGCATGCTCTCGCCGCCGGGCACGCAGGCGATGCTGCGGCAGGTGCTCCACAATCGCCACCGTTCGTCTGTCCTGACCGCATCAAAGGTCAGGCCGGTCCACTCGCCGAAATCAAGCTCCGACACATCCTCGCGGTACTCGATCGGCAGATCGAGCCGCTCGGCGAGGATCTCCGCCGACTCGCGGGCGCGCTGCAGCGGGCTCGAGCAGAGCGCGGCGACCTGTTCCTCGGCTAGGCGCTCGGCGACCGCGGCGATCTCGGCGCGGCCCCGCGCCGACAGACCGACGCCGGGGGTGCGCCCGGCGAGCACGCGACCCCGCAGCACGTGCTCGCCGTGCCGCAGCAGATGAAAAACCGTCACCAGCCCCGTCCCTCCTTCCAACAAAGTGTGTTTCGACGCCAACATGAGCGATGTGAGATCTAGTTAACCCTAGTCCCAGCCGATCAGGCATTCTCGCACTCCCAACCCTGGTCCCAGGTGGGACGCTTAACGATTTACGGGAGGCATCATGGAACCGGTTCTCCTTGTACACGGCTATAGCGCCGAAAGCGCCAGCGATGACGAAGCCGATGTCGCCCGGATCTTTGGCAATCTGCCCAAAGACCTCAAAGAGAAGCTCGGCCCGCCGATCTTCGATGTGAACATCAGCCGCTACGTCTCCCTCGATGACGGGGTGGATCTCGAAGACATCACGCTCGCTTTCGACCGAGCGCTGAAGAACGATTTTCCCAAGCTCTATACCGACGGCTTCAACGCAATCATTCACTCCACAGGAGCGCTGGTCCTACGGAACTGGGTGCGCCGCTGCAGCCCAAAGCCCTCGCCCTTGCCGCAGGATCGTGCACTTGGCAGGGGCCAATCTCGGCAGCGGCTGGGCGCATATCGGCGAGACCCTGCTTGCCAAATGGCTGCGTTTCATCGGCGAGGGCGGCGCCGAACGGGGATTGGCGGTGCTCGACGGCCTGGAGCTCGGCTCCAACTGGGCTTTCGAGCTGCACCGCCACTTTCTTCAGCCGGGCACCGCAATGCGCGAGGATTACGGGGTAATGGAGTTTTCGATCGTCGGCAGTCAGGCCCCGCCGCGCAATCTTATCGTCCCGTTTCGCTATGGCAAAGAGGACGGCTCGGACGGGGTGGTACGCGTTGCGGCCAGCAATTTGAACCATCACTACCTTCGAATTGGCCCCTCGCGCGCTCCTGAAAATGTCGAGTGGGACGAAGCGGTGGATTTTTCCAAGCGCGCGGTGGAGGCCTCGGCTGCCGGCGACACTGCTGATTTCACGGATGCCGACGCGGTGTTCGCGGGAAATTATTATACGCTTCTGGAGGAGAACTTGCCCGACGAGCCGCCGATCCGAGACGCCAAGCCCGCAGGAGCGCCGCGCTCGACGGTGCCGTTCGCGATCCCGTATTGCTGCGCCCACTCTACCGAAGAAATGGGCATCGTCTCGGGGACCGCGACCCGCGAGGAGGTGCTGGAGTTGATCCGGGAAGCTTTGAACTGCCCCGACCACACCGCCCAGGCCGCGCTGGCAGGCAAATTTGGCGAGCTGACCGGCAAGACTTACGACAAGGTGCGCCCTGGCACTCACATCGAGCATCTCTCGGGTCTGTTCGACGGCGCGAAGAGGCTCGTCGATGATTTCATTCACAGCCCCCAAGCGCAGTATGACCGGCACGCCCAAGTCAGCGTGCGCGTGCGCGACCAGCACGGTAACGCGATCAACGATTGCTCTATCCACTTCAACTCCTTCGGGGGCGGCGCCAAGCCGCGGCTGTTGATCAACGAGTTGTTCGAGGACACCCACCAGAACAAGACCTCGCCCGATACGACGACGTTTTATCTTCGCCTGGAGGCCTGGGACGGCAATGATTGGGTGGACCGGTTGGCGCAGGTCAACGGTGTGGATTTCGAGATCGATTGCATCGACCCGAAGACGCAGCGGATTGTCTTCGTGCCGCTGCGCATGCGGCTGAACACCGCCCTGCTGGCCCGCTATCTCAAGCCGCACCGCGCCACCCTTATCGATGTCGAGCTCTTGCGGCTTCCGGCCCGCGACACGTTTTCGATGTTCCCATATCCGCCCAGACAGGTTTAACCTCGATCTCCGCATTCTCGCAGGGCGGGAAGGGGCTCACCCCGACGTCAGGGCTGGGCCCAGGGCGCGGCGCGTTCGGAGAACCGGCGGACCAGAAACTCGATCAGCGCGGCGACTTTCAGGGGTCTGGGTCCACCAGGGGGCATTACGACATTGAGCGCGATCGGGGGCGCGGACCAGTCGCTCATGATCGCCTCGAGGCGCCCGGCCCGAAGGTCGCGCCAAACCACGAATTCCGGCTGAACGGCCACGCCCAGACCCGCGCGAAGCGCCGGCGTCAATGCATCGGCGTTGTTGGCGCGCAGCGGCCCGGTCACCGCGATTTCGTGCTCTTCGCCCGCCGGACCGATGAATTGCCAGTTGTCGCCCGAGGGCAGGTAGGAATAGCCGAGACAGGCATGCGCCGCGAGGTCTCGGGGATGCGAGGGCCGCCCGCGGCTCGCGAAATAATCAGGTGCGCCGACCAGCAGGCGCCGCACCTGACAGAGGCGCCGGGCCACTATGCTCGAATCCGAGAGGGCCGCGATGCGCAACGCCAGATCGAAGCCGCCCCCGACCAACTCGACGGTCTGATCGCTCAGATGAAGGTCGATCGAGATCTCCGGATAGGCGTCGAAGAAATCGGGAAGCGCCGGCGCCACGTGCTCGACGCCGAACGACATTGGCGCCGCCATTTTTATCCGGCCCCGAGGTGTCGCCGATTGCGCCAGTGCCTCCGCCTCGACGGCCTCCGCATCGGCCAGGATCTGGGCGGCGCGCACCGACAGGACACGGCCGCTCTCGGTCAGCGACAATCGGCGCGAGGTGCGGTGGAACAGGCGCTCGCCGAGGCGGCCCTCCAGACGGGAAACGGCCTTTGAGACGGTCGCCTTGGAAAGGCCGAGCTCGGCAGCAGCACCGGCGAAGGAGCCGGCTTCGGCAACTTTGGCGAAGATAGCCCAGGCTGCGAGATCGGGGAGGTGCGGCATCGATTTGGAAACGATGTGTTTCGAGCGGTTCTATTTTGAAGTGGGTTGTTCGCCCCATCTTGCCCAGCAGTGAAAACGAAATCGCACCGTTGGAGGTAGTCACATGATCGAACGCAGAGTTTTTGAGAAGCTGGGTGGAGGCCACTACGGCTGGCTCGACACCAAGCACCATTTCTCGTTTGCCGATTACGTCGATCCGCAGCGCATGGGCTGGGGGGCTCTGCGGGTCTGGAACGACGACGAGATCGCAGCGGGCACCGGGTTCCCGCCGCATCCGCATGCCGATATGGAGATCATCACCTATGTTCGGCAGGGCGCGATCACCCATCAGGACAGCCTCGGCAACAAGGGCCGCACCGAGGCCGGCGACGTGCAGGTGATGAGCGCCGGGACCGGGATCCGCCACTCGGAACACAATTTCGAGCCAGAGACCACGACGCTCTTCCAGATTTGGATCCAGCCGTCCAGCCGCGGGCAAAAACCCGGCTGGGGGACAAAGCCGTTTCCCAAGCAAGATCGTTCCGGCCGGTTCATAACCCTGGCGAGCGGGATGGACGCAGACGGTGATGCGCTGCCGATCCGGGCCGACGCCCGAGTGCTCGGTGCGACCGTGAAGGCGGGCGAGACCGCGGAATACCGGCTGGCTGAGGGCCGCCGCGCCTATCTCGTCTCGGCGCTCGGCGCGGTCGAGGTCAACGGCGTTCGTCTCGCGGCGCGCGACGGCGCGGCGATCGAGAACGAGCGGGTATTGCACGTGACGGCGATCGAGGACGCCGAAATCGTCCTCGTCGACGTGACCTGAGCAGGGAGGCGCGTGCGTTTGCGCAACGCACGCGCCTTTCATCAGCGTAGAATGTGATCGGGAGGCTACTCGACGTGACCGAAACTCAAACTTGGCCAGCGCTGCCTTTCGATGGATGGAGGGACACCTGCGCCACCCTGCAGCTTTGGACACAGATAATCGGCAAGATCCGCCTCGCCGAGGCACCGATGATGAACCATTGGTGGCAGGTGCCGCTGTATGTGACGTGCCGCGGGCTCACGACTTCACCGATCCCGCACGCAAGCGGGGCCAGTTTTCAAGCCGACTTCGATTTCATCGATCATCGCCTGCTCATAGAGGTGAGCGACGGCAGATCGGAAAGCCTGCCGCTGGAGCCATGCGCGGTTGCCGATTTCTACGGGCGTGTCGTGGACCGGCTGAAAACGCTCGGGCTGCCGGTCCGGATCTGGACGGTGCCGGTCGAGATCTCCGACCCCATTGCGTTCGAGCAGGACCGCGAGCACGCTGCGTATGACCCCTATTACGCGCAGCAGTTCTGGCGCGTCCTCGTCAACGTAGACCGGGTGCTCAAGCAATTCCGCTCGCGCTTTCTCGGCAAGGCGAGCCCGGTGCACTTCTTCTGGGGCAGCTTCGATATGGCGGTCACCCGCTTTTCCGGCCGCCCTGCTCCGCCCCATCCCGGCTCCCTCTACGTAGCTGACAAGGTTACGCGAGAAGCTTACTCGCATGAGGTCAGCAGTTGCGGCTTCTGGCCCGGGAACGGCGGCTTCGGCCAAGCCGCCTTCTACTCCTACGCCTACCCCGAGCCGGCAGGCTTCGCAGCGGCGCAGGTTGGGCCGACCGCCGCATATTACAGCCCCGAATTTCGCGAGTTCATCCTGCCTTACGACGCCGTTCGCCAGGCTGCGACCCCGGAACAGGCGGTACTCCAATTTCTGGAAAGCACCTATGCCGCCGCTGCCGATCTCGGACATTGGGATCGCGCCGCATTGGAGCGTTGACAAGCGACTGTGCCGCTGCTGTCTGCGGGCTCATGAAGGCAGGATGGGGTAGGGTCGGGCTTCTCGCTGCGGTAATCGCGGCGTCACCCGCCGCCGGCGAAGAACCGCGGCTCAATGTCTACAACTGGTCGGATTACATCGCCCCGGACACGATCCCGAAATTCGAGGCCGAGACCGGGATCAGGGTCACCTACGACGTCTACGACGGGAACGAAGTGCTGGAAGCGAAGCTGCTGTCCGGCCGGTCGGGATACGATTTGGTCGTGCCGTCGGCGAGCCCTTTCATGGCGCGGCAGATCGCGGCCGGGGTTTACCGGGTGCTCGACAAATCCAAGCTCCCCGGTTGGCAGAACCTCGATCCCCATATACTGGAACTGGTCGCCGCCGCCGACCCCGGCAACGCGCACGGCTCGCCCTATCTGTGGAGCGACACCGGGATCGGCTACAACGAGACGCAGGTGCACGCCGCATTGGGCGAGGCCGCGCCGGTGGACAGCCTCGCGCTGATTTTCGATCCGGCGATCGCCGAGAAGCTCGCCCCTTGCGGGATCTCATTGCTCGATACGCCGCAGGAGGTGTTTCCGGCGGCGCTGGCCTATCTGGGGCTCGACCCAAAGAGCCGCGATCTCGGCGACCTCGACAAGGCTTTTGCCGTGCTCGAAAAAATTCGCCCCTACATCCGCAAGTTTCACTCCTCGCAGTACATCAACGACCTCGCGGGCGGCGATCTGTGCGTCGCGCTGGGCTATTCGGGCGATGTGATCCAGGCGCGCAACCGTGCGCGCGAGGCCGGCAACAAGGTCGAGATCGCCTTTCGCGTGCCGAAGGAGGGGGCGATGATGTCGGTCGACATGCTGGGAATCCCGGCCGACGCGCCGCATCCGGAAAACGCGCTGCGGTTTATCGATTACCTGCTGCGGCCCGAGGTCATCGCCGATGTCACCAACGCCGTCTGGTACCCGAACCCGAACCTGCCGGCGACGGCATTGGTCAAGCCGGAGATCCGCAACGACCCGGCGGTCTACCCGCCGGAGGAAATCCGCCGCCGGCTCTACGTCGATCTCCCGGCGCCCGCCGCCTACGAGCGGGCCCGCACCCGCGCCTGGACCCGCCTCAAATCCGGCCGCTGACTCCCCAGATAGCCAATGAAGTGCTGCATTGCCGTCCTGTGTGCTTCGAGACGCGCCCGGGGCGCTCCTCAGCATGAGGTATACTGTCAATGGCATTAAGGAAAACTCCTCACCCTGAGGAGGCCGCGGAGCGGCTGTCTCGAAGGGCCCGCGACGCTCATCCAGATCGATCGGCTGAGATGGCGCTGCTCGAAATCACCGGGGCCTCGAAGCATTTCGGCGCGACTGCGGCGGTCGATGACGTATCGCTGAGCATCGAGCGCGGCGCCTTCTACGCGCTGCTCGGGCCGTCGGGCTGCGGCAAGACGACGTTGCTGCGGATGATTGCCGGGTTCGAGACGCCCGACAGCGGCCGCATTGTCATTGACGGGATCGACGTCACCGGGCTGCCGCCTTATGCGCGGCCGGTGAACATGATGTTCCAGTCCTATGCGCTATTCCCGCATATGGATGTCGCGGGCAATATCGCCTTCGGTCTGCGGCAGGAGCGGGATGGACCGCCGGCGCATCGCCGCCCGGGTCGAGGAGATGCTGGCATTGGTGCAGATGGCGGGGTACGAGCGGCGCCGCCCGCACGAACTGTCCGGCGGCCAGCGCCAGCGCGTCGCGTTGGCGCGGGCTCTCGCAAAAATGCCCAAATTGCTGTTGCTCGACGAGCCTTTGGCGGCGCTCGACCGCAAGCTGCGGGCCGAGACCCGGCTCGAACTGACCGGCATCCAGGAACGGGTCGGGATTACCTTCCTGGTCGTCACGCACGACCAGGAGGAGGCGCTGAGCATGGCCAGCCGCGTTGCCGTGATGGACCGCGGCCGCGTCGTGCAGACCGGCGCTCCGGCCGAGATCTACGAGCGGCCCGCGTCGCGCTTTGTCGCCGATTTTGTCGGCGAGGTGAACCTGTTCGAGGGAGAGCTGATCGCCGGGTTCAACTGCCTGGCGCTCGCCGTAGCCGGCTTTCCCGAGCCAATCCCGCTGCCCTGCGGCATGCAGCTACCCGAGGGCGCTGCGGTGGCCCTGGCGGTGCGCCCGGAAAAGCTGGTGCTGTCTCGATGCGCCTCCCATCGGGTTCGCGATTGCCGCGACGGTGTTGTCGATCGGCTATCTGGGCGGCGGCTCGATCGTCCATCTCGCGACCAATCAGCAGAAGGCGCTCAAGGCCTATCTGCCCGGCACCGCGGCGAGCTCGTTTGGCCGCGGCACGCCGGTATGGGCGACCTGGCCGCCCGATGAGGGCGTGGTTCTGACGCAATGACCGGTTTGGGACGGCTCGGCCGGCTCGTGCTGATCGCTGTGCCGTTTCTTTGGCTCGCGCTGTTTTTTCTGCTGCCGCTGCTGATCGTCGTCAAGATCAGCCTGGCCGAAAGCACGGTCGGGATACCGCCCTATACGCCGCTCTTCGCGCAACGACCGCAGCAGCCTCGAATTGCACGCGACAATGGCGAATTTCGCGCTGATCGCCAGCGATGACCTCTATCTGCGCGCCTATCTCGGCTCGCTCGGCAATGCGGCATTGGCGACCGCGCTCTGCCTTCTGATCGGCTATCCGGTCGCCTACGCCATTGCCCGCTCGCCACGCGGCGCGGCGGCACCTGCTGCTGTTCCTCGTCATGCTGCCGTTCTGGACGAGCTTTCTGATCCGCGTCTACGCCTGGATCGCGATCCTCGAGCCGAACGGATTGTTGAACCAGTCTCTGATCGCACTGGGCCTGATCGCCGCGCCATTGCCGCTTCTCAATAACCAATTCTCCGTCGAGCTCGGTCTCGTCTATTCGTATCTGCCGTTCATGATCCTGCCGCTCTACGGCAGCTTGTCCGGCCTCGACCCGAGCCTCATCGAAGCGGCCGCCGACCTCGGCGCCCGCCCGCTGCGGACCTTCCTCGGCGTCACCTTGCCGCTGACATTGCCGGGGATCGCCGCGGGCTCGCTCCTCGTGCTGATCCCGGCGATCGGCGAATTCGTCATTCCCGACCTGCTGGGCGGGCCCGATACCTTGATGATCGGCAAGGTGCTGTGGGACGAATTCTTCAATAACCGCGATTGGCCGGTGGCTGCCGCAGTCGCGGTCGTGCTGGTCGCGGCCTTGGCGGTCCCGCTTCTCGCCGCACAGCGGTTTCTCGAGCGGGAGCATGCGGCGTGATTCCGCGCCGGACAGCAGGCTGGTTCGGTATCGCTGCATTGATGCTGGGCTTTGGCTTCTTGTACGCGCCGATCGTGTTGCTCGTCCTCTATTCGTTCAATGCGTCGCGCCTTGTTACGGTCTGGGCCGGGTTCTCGACCCGCTGGTATGGCGCGCTGCTCCATGACGAAGCATTTGGCGCGGCGGCGCTGACGAGCCTCGAAGTCGCGGCAATGGCCGCCACGCTTTCACTCGTGCTCGGCACTTGTGCCGGCTTCAGCATGGCGCGGTTTGCGCGCTTTCCCGGGCGGCTCGTGTTCGGGTTCGCGTTGCTCGCGCCGCTCGTGGTGCCCGAGGTCATCCTCGGCCTGTCGCTGCTGCTGTTGTTTGTCGCCTGCGAGAGCTGGTTTGGCGGGCCGAGCCGCGGCATGCTGACGATCACGGTCGCCCATGCGACGTTCGGCGCCTGTTTTGTGTCGGTGCTGGTGCGCGCCCAGCTGGCCGGTTTCGACCGCGCTCTCGAAGAGGCCGCGCTCGATCTCGGCGCCCGGCCCTGGACGGTGCTGACGCGGATCACCCTTCCCGGGATCAGCCCGGCTCTGGTATCGGGCTGGCTCCTGGCGTTCACACTGTCGCTCGACGATTTGGTGATCGCGAGCTTTGTCACCGGCCCGTCCGCGACGACCTTGCCGATGGCGGTATTTTCGAGCGTGCGCCTGGGGGTGAGCCCGGAGGTCAATGCGCTCGCGACATTGTTTCTCTGCCTCGTGTTCCTGCTGGTCGCGTTCGCCGGCTGGCTGATGGCGCGAACGGAGCGCCAGTCGGTCCAATAAACGCTAGCCACGGGCGTGTTGCAGAATCCCGGTGGCGGCGCCGGGGTCGTAGCCGGCGGCGACGTGAACGTCGACGACGCACACTTTGCCGGCGCGGACCGCAGCGACGGCTTCATTGAGAGCCGGCAAAAGACGGCGCGGATCGTCGACCGGGCCGATGCCGACGCAGCCCTGAGCGCGGGCCAGCGCGGCGAGGTCGATGTCCGGATCGCGGATCGCCTGGCCGATCCAGCGGTTTTCTGTTGGCCGGCCGCGCTCGCGGGCGACCCGCTCCTGATGCAGCTCGTCATTGAAGAACGAGCGGTTGTTGGCGAGCACGATCAGCAGCGGGATGCCGTTGCGCACCGCCGTCCACAGCGCGGTGACCCCCATCAGGAAATCGCCGTCGCCGAGCACCGCGACCGGCAGGCGCTCGCCGTCGCGCAAGGCCAATGCCGCGCCGACTGCCATCCCTGGCCCCGATCCGATGCCGCCGCCGCCGTCGGCGCCGAGAAAGTCGAGCGGATGCCGGAAATCCCACAGATGCTCGCCCCAGCTGAGCGGCAGCCGGATCATCGAGACGGGCGCGCCGGCCAGCGCCTCCTTCAGCGCCGTCGCCAGTAAGGGTACCTCGATGATCGAGGCGGTTTCGAGCATCGACAAGGGTGGTGGCGCTCGGCGCTCGCGCGCGGCGGCAAGGGCGGCGCATTCGGACGCAATCGCTTGATTTCGGCCAGCAGCGCCGGCACTGCCGCGTCGGGCTCGGCCAACAGGTAAACATCGGCCGGCGGCAGGCCCTGATAGTCCATGCTCCAGCCATTGTGGACATATTGGTCGACCGAGACCTGGATCACCTTGCCGGCCGGGGCTGTGCCGCGGCAGGCACCCTTCAATGTTCCGGCGAGATCGATCCAGTCGAGGCTCAGGATCACGTCCGCCGCGGAGACCAGCTCGGCGCCCGCCGGCGACAGCGAGGTCGCAGGGCCGGCGGCATGCAGCGGATGGTCGGTCGGAAAGGCGGCGCCGGCCTTGCGGTCGGTCATCACCTGTGCGCCGATCGCCTCGGCGAGTTCGACCCGCCGTTGCCACGCCTCCGGATCACGCGAGGTGCGCCCCATCAGGATGACGGGACGCTCGGCGCGGGCGAGGAGCGCGGCAGCCTGCCGCAGTGCCGGACCGGCTGGCTCCAAAGGCGGCGGCGGCGCGAACCGGGCAGCATCCGGACACTGCGGCGCGGCGGCGATCTCGTCTTCCTGCAATTCAAGGTTCAGATTGATGTAGACGGGGCCGCATGGCGCGGTCTGCGCGATCATATTTGCCCGCAGGATCGCCTCCTGCGCCGCCCCGATCGAGGACGGCTGGTCGTCCCATTTCGTGTAGTTCCGGATCAACGCACCCTGATCGCGCACGGTGTGGATCCATTCGATCCACGGCCGGCGCCGCACCGCATCGACCGCTCCGGTGGCGCCGAGGACGATCATCGGCACGCGATCGCACCAGGCATTGAAGATCGCCATCGTCGCATGCATCAGCCCGACATTGGCGTGCGCGATCACCGCGAGCGGGCGTCCGGTTACCTTGGCATAGCCGTGCGCCAACGCCACCGCGCTCTCCTCATGCAGGCACAGCAGCATGCGCGGCCGCGTATTGCCGAGATAATTGACGATGCTGTCGTGCAGGCCGCGATAGCTCGACCCCGGATTGAGCGCGACATAGGGAATATCCAGCTCGCGCAGCATCGCCGCGATCGCGTCGCTGCCCCAGACCCGCGCCGAGGGCTGGCTCGGCACCGGCCGATCGATCTCGTTGCCGGCAGCCTCGACCGGTCTTGCGGACGGATCATCCATCGTTTCCCTCCTGGAATGAGGCACGTTACTTGTCGGTGTTCCAAATGTCGGTCGCGAGCTTCCAGTCGCGGCCGACCTTGCGCCAGACGACGACGTATTTCCCGACGACTTCCTGCGGCGGCTGCGACTTCGTTCTCAGGGTGACCGTGCCGATTTCACGCGCTGCCGAGCGGCCGAGCGGCAGCACATCGAGCGTCGTCAGCTTGGCGTCACCCATCTGCTGCGCCGCTTGACGCCAGAATGCTTCGATCGCGGCGCGCCCCTTGACCATTGGCGAGCCGGGCGGGAGGACATACGCGTCCTCGGTGTAGAGCCCCGCTACCGCGGCAGCGTCGCCATTGTTGAAGGCGGCCGTCCACGTGTCGTTGAGCTTCTCGATTGTGGCCTTGTTCTGGGCGAAAGCGGGCGCGCCGAGGCTCAGCAGGCCCATGATCATCACAATCCGCCACATCGCATTTCCTCCCCAGTGAATAGTCACGGCGCGATCGTCGTGCCGCCGTCGACGATGATCGTCTGGCCGGTGATGAAGGCGCCGGCGCGCGAGGCGAGCATCACCGCGACGCCGGCGATGTCCTCGGGCTCGCCGAGCCGCCGCAACGGCGTCGCGGCCTCACGTGCGGCGCGGCGCTGCGGATCCTCGTAGAGCACGCGCGCGAACTCGGTCTTGACGAGACCCGGCGCGATGCAGTTGACCCGCACATTGTCGGGGCCCCATTCGGCCGCGAGATTGCGGCAGAGGGCGTAATCGGCGGCCTTGGTGACCCCGTACATGCCGAGCACCGTCGTCGCGCGCACCGCCGCGACGGAAATGATATAGATGATCGAGCCGTCGCGCCGCTCGCGCATCTCGGGCGCCACCATGCGCGACAGCCAAAGATTGCTAAGCACATTGTTGATCATCATGCGCTCGAATACTTCGTCCGTCAGCTTTTCGAGCGAGCCGTAATGCGGATTGACCGCCGCATTGCAAACGAGAATGTCGACCCGGCCCCAGGTGTCGCGCGTCTTGGCGACCAGGTTCTCGAGCTGCGCCTTGTCCGAGATGCGCGCCGTCTGCGCGATCGCCTCACCTCCCTTGGCGCGGATCGCTGCTGCGACCTCCTCGCATGGCGCGAGGTTGCGGGCGGAGATCACGACCCGTCCGCAGGCCTCGGCGATCGCCTCGGCGATCGCCCGGCCGATGCCGCGGCTCGAACCGGTCACGATCGCGACCTTCCCCGACAAATCGAACAGGTTCATTGTGCCCTCTGATCAGCGATTACGGCGTCCAATCATGCCGCATCGATCGATTTTCCGAAACAGGATCATCATCGGCATTTAGGGCGCTCAAATCGCGCGCTGCCGCGAGACTAGACTTGCCGGCCGCGTTGCAATTTTTCTCGACTTTGAATTCGGCAGTAAAAACCGTTTCAATCGGCTGCGGTATGCTGTATGCAGGGTAACTCTAAGATTGAGTGGCAGGAAGAGAAGCAGTCATGAATTCCGAAAATACCGAAAAGGAAATCGATCTGCGGCCGGTAACCAAGATCATCGCAAGCTATGTCGGCAATCATACACTGTCACCCGAGCAGCTGCCGGCCCTGATCATCTCGGTGCAGCAGGCTCTGCGCGATCTCGGAAAGCCGGCGCCGGTGCCGGTGCCGCGCACTCCGGCGGTGCCGATTCGGCGATCCGTCCAACATGATCACGTCGTCTGCCTCGAATGCGGTTTCCGCGGGAAGACTTTGCGACGGCATCTCGGCACCCGGCACGGATTGCAGACCGCTGAATATTTGCGGCGTTGGGATCTGGCGAGCGATCATCCGCTGACTGCGCCGGCCTATTCCGAACAGCGCTCGACAATGGCGAAGGAGCTCGGCCTCGGCCGCAAGCGCAGCCGGCCGCGGGGTCGGCCCCGTCGCGCCAAGGCGTGATTAATTGAAGGTGTAGACGGATCCGCCGTATCGGGTGGGCCTTGCGTCACCGGCCCTAAAAATAGCCGTAATGGCGTGGTATCAACGCGGATGCCGATCGGGTTTGTGTTTTGCTCTCACGTTGGGGCGCCAGTAGAGCGCCGGACAAAACCCCTTACCCGCGCCGGGCTTCTCCTGTTTTTCGCCCGTATTATCAGGAGGTCGGTCGCTGCTCGCTGTCGCTGTCGTGCTCGGGACGACGGTTAGTCGTGCGGAAACCGCCGCGCTGCCGGTGATGGAAATCGCGTCCGGCATCTTTGTCCACAGCGGAGTGCACGAGGAGGCGTCAGCCGCAAACGAAGACGCGATCGCCAATATCGGCTTCATCATCGGCGATGAAGCTGTGGCGGTTATCGATCCCGGCGGCAGCTTCGCAGAGGGAAGCGCGTTGCGCGCAGCGATCCGTGCCCGTACGGATCGGCCGATCCGGTATGTGATCCTGACCCACGTCCATCCCGACCACATCTTCGGGGCCGCCGCCTTCCGCGACGACCACCCCGATTTCGTCGGGCATGCCAAGCTGTCGGGCGCCCTTGCTCAGCGCGGCGACTATTACCTTCGCAGACTGCGCAGCACCCTCGGCGATGAAGCGAATGGCACCGAGATCGTGCCGCCGACGGTGCTGGTTGCCGACAAGCTGGATCTCGATCTGGGCCACCGGCGTCTCACCCTGCGGGCGCACGGCCCGGCTCACACCGACAACGACTTGACAATCTTTGATCATAACACCCGTACCTTCTGGCTCGCCGATCTGCTGTTCGTCGATCGCGTCCCGGTCATCGACGGCAGTCTAGTCGGCTGGCTCGAGCAACTCGACCAATTGACTGCAATACCGGCGGATCGGGCCATTCCGGGGCACGGTCCGATATCCGTGCCGTGGCCGGCAGCCGCAGAACCCGAGCGGCGCTATCTCGCTGCCGTCGCGCGGGATACGCGCGTGGCGATCAAGGCCGGGATCGGCATTGCCAATGCCTACCGTCAAGTCGCAAACTCGGAACGCGGGCATTGGCTGCTGTTCGACGAGTATCACCCGCGCAATGTAACGGCGAGTTACAAGGAGCTCGAATGGGAATGACCCCGATGATGCTTGGTCGGGCTGCTTTTGTTTTCTTGCTGCTGGGTGTTTCGCTGCCGGGACCAGCCCGCGCCGAACCGACCGAGGCCGAGCGAATGGAACGTTGGGCCGATCTTCGGCACGCGATCTTTGGCGATCGGGCGGTCGAAGATGCCGCAGACCTCGTCGCGATCGATGCCCCTATACGCGCCGAAGACGCCGCAATTGTGCCCGTGACGATCCGGGTCGCGGAGACGCTCGCTCCGGAAATCCGCGGCCTCTACTTGGTCATCGACAACAATCCGTCGCCGCTCGCAGCTCACTTCCTGCTCGGGCCGATCGCGGACGCACGGGAAATCGCTACCCGGGTCCGTATCGACGACTACACCTATCTCCACGCTGTCGCCGAAACCACCGACGGCCGGCTGTACGCGGCCGCGCGGTTCATCAAGGCAGCCGGCGGCTGCTCGGCGCCCGCCGGCAAGGACCAGGCCCTCGCTCTGGAACGCCTCGGCAAGATGAAACTGAACCTCGCCGACCGATCGAGGCCGGATGAACCGATAAGAGCAAAGTTGTTGATCAGCCATCCGAACAGTTCGGGCCTACAGATGGACCAGGTCACCCGTAACTATATCCCGGCTGACTTCATGCAAACGCTCGATGTCACCTATAACGGCCAGGAGGTATTTCGCCTCGAGTCCGACATAGCGATCAGCGAGGATCCGAGCTTCAACTTCAGCTTCCGCCCTTCCGACCCGGCGGCTCCGGGGGTGATCAAGGCAGAAATCCTCGACAGCAGTCAGCGGCACTTCAGTCAAAGCTGGCCCGTTCCGGCGGCAGCGCAAATGTGAGCGCGGCAGCGGTCCCTTTCACCGGCACTGGAGGTTGGCCTCCGCCTGGGCCCGGTGCAGCTCTTCGATGACTGCCTTGATCTGCGGCGGATCGCGGAACAGGCCGACCCGCCCGCCGACCCCGCCGCCGGCCTGGAGACTGAGTGCAGTATCCGCCTGCTCGTAGTGGGAATAGGGCATCATCGAGGCGATCGTGTCGATCGCGCAGGAGCACTTCAACAGCGCCTCGCGCGTATTGCCATTCGCTGCCATACACCCGATCACGTAATCGGCCCGGGCAGAGGTCGGGTAGTCGTTGTCTGCGGCGTACGCAGATCCTGCCGCGAGCGCGAGCAAGAGGAAGCCGATCGCCGAGTAATGGGGATCGTGAGCCCGGCGAGGTTCGTTCTGCTGCCGCCCCGTGAAAGGATGTTCCATTGACCGCGCTTGTGCTCGTCTTTTGCCTGCAGGGTGCGCCTACTTCCTGCACCGAGCAGCGTCCGATCGAGGATCTGTCGCTGCAGGCGTGCCTGGTGCGCGGCCAACACTATGCCGCGGAATGGCTCGCCGAGCATCCGAAATGGATGCTGTCGCGCTGGCGCTGCGAGCACAACGTACCGCGGCAAGACCCGGCATAGGCGTGGCTGGTGGGCGGCGGGGGGCGGCGACTTTTCCCGTTGGCGTCCCGCTTGTGCGAGTGGCGGAAGTGAAATAGCATCGCCTTCTTAACCTATTTACCAATCGACGAGGGGAGGGATGAAGGCGATGAAGTTATCACGCTTTTGGCTCGCGGCGCCGGCGCTCGCGCTCTTTGCGGGTAGTGCCAGTGCCAATGATGAGCTGATCAAGCTCTCGAAAGATCCCAACCAATGGGCGATGCCCACCGGCAACTATGCAAACTGGCGTTACAGCGAGCTCAGCCAGATCAACAAGGATAACGCCAAGAATTCTTCGCCCCTTGTGGACGTTCTCGACGGGAGTGTTGCGCGGCCACGAGGGCGGTCCCCTCGTTATCGGGGACGTCATGTACGTCAACACCCCGTTCCCCAACAACATCTTCGCGCTCGATCTCAATAAGAACGGCCAAATCCTGTGGAAGTATGAACCAAAGCAGGATCCGACGGTCATCCCGGTGATGTGCTGCGACACCGTCAACCGGGGTGTCGCTTATGGCGACGGCAAGATCATCTTCGAGCAGGCCGACACGACCGTCGTGGCGCTCGACGCCAAGACCGGTCAGGTCGTCTGGAGCGTCAAGAATGGCGATCCCAAGAAGGGCGAGACGATGACCAACGCCCCGATGGTGGTCAAAGACAAGGTCATCGTCGGCATCAGCGGCGGCGAGTTCGGCGTCCAGGGACACGTCACCGCCTACAATCTCAAGGACGGATCGAAGGCATGGCGGGCCTATTCGGTCGGGCCCGACAACGAGATCCTGTTCGACGCCAACACCACCGAGCTCGGCAAGCCGGTCGGCAAGGATTCGTCGCTGAAGACCTGGCAGGGCGACGAGTGGAAGATCGGCGGCGGCGACACCTGGGGCTGGTACTCCTACGACCCGCAGCTGAACTTGATTTATTACGGCTCGGGCAATCCCAGCACCTGGAACCCGGCGCAGCGGCCGGGGGACAACAAATGGTCGATGACCATTTTTGCCCGCAATCCCGACACCGGCGTCGCCAAATGGGTCTTCCAGATGACGCCGCATGACGAATGGGATTACGACGGCGTCAACGAGATGATCCTGGCCGACATCAACGTGAAGGGCCAGCCGACCAAGGCCCTCGTCCACTTCGACCGCAACGGCTTCGCATACACCCTCAACCGCGAAACCGGGGCCTTGCTGGTCGCCGAGAAATACGACCCCAAGGTCAATTGGGCCACTCACGTCGACATGCAGACCGGCCGCCCCGAGGTCGTCAAACAATACAGCACGCAGGCTCAGGGCGAGGACCACAACACCAAGGGGATCTGTCCCGCCGCGCTCGGCTCGAAAGACCAGCAGCCGGCGGCCTTCTCGCCAAAGACCGGGCTCTTCTACGTGCCGACGAACCACGTCTGCATGGATTATGAGCCGTTCAAAGTCTCGTACACTGCCGGTCAGCCCTATGTCGGGGCGACCTTGTCGATGTTCCCGCCGCAGGGCGACAATAACCTCGGCAACTTCATTGCCTGGGATCCGAGCGCCGGTAAGATCGTCTGGTCAGATCCCGAGCCGTTCTCGGTGTGGTCGGGCGCACTCGCCACTGCCGGCGACGTCGTCTTCTATGGCACTCTCGAGGGTTACCTGAAGGCGGTCGACATCGCGTCCGGCAAGGAACTCTATCGCTTCAAGACCCCCTCGGGGATCATCGGCAACGTCAATACCTACACGCATGGCGGCAAGCAATATATCGCCGTGCTGTCGGGCGTTGGCGGCTGGGCCGGCATCGGCATGGCGGCGGGTCTGACCAAGGACACCGACGGGCTCGGTGCGGTCGGGGCCTACAAAGCCTTGGCCAACTACACCCAGCTAGGCGGCGTCCTGACAGTATTCGGCCTCCCCGAATGACCGTCGGTTGAGACTTACGAAGACTTTGGGCCGGCATCCGCAAGTGGATGCCGGCCCTTTCTTCGGGAGGTACTTGGTGAGAGTGTTGGCGCCGCTATTTGGCTCTGCTGCAGTATTGGTTCTGGGAACTAGCCTCGTGCTGGCGGCAGGAGCCGATCAATCTGCCGAAAAGCCTTATACCGTCACAGATGGCAAGGTCGACAAGAAGACCTTCAACGGGTGGCGCCGGTACACCGAATCTTGTCTGCGCTGCCATGGGCCGGACGGGGCCGGCAGCTCCTATGCGCCGTCGCTGGTCGATTCCGCCAAGCACATGACGCAAGATGAATTCAACGAGATCGTCGTCAACGGCCGCACCAACGTCAACGCCGCGAGCGAGAATGTGATGCCGCCCTTTGGCGAGGTCGAGGACGTCGTCGCCTATCTCGACGACATCTGGGCCTATCTGAAAGCGCGTGCCGACGGCGTGCTGGGCCGCGGCCGGCCGCCGAGGATCGGTGAGTGAATGAGCGGTTTTCCCTCATTACGGGCACGGGGGCTCGCTTTTTCGGCCTTCGTTCTCGCAAGCGGGCCGGTCGCCGCGCAGACCAGCGACACCGTCGATCGCAGCGAGCTCAAGGTTTGCGCCGATCCGAGCAACCTGCCGTTCTCCGACGACAAAAAGGAGGGGTTCGAGAACAAGATCGCCGAGCTGATGGGCGGCGAACTCGGCCTCAAGGTCGATTACGCGTGGTTCCCGCAGGTCATCGGGTTCGTGCGCAATACGCTGCGCGCGCATCTTTGTGACCTGGTGATGGGAACGGTCGCCGGCGACGAAATCATGCAGACGACCAACCCCTACTATTTCACCACGTATGTGATGTTCTACCGCTCGGACAAAGATCTTGCAGTCGAGGGAGTGCAAGATGCCCGCTTGACGGGCCTGCGCCTCGGTGTCGTCGCCGGAACTCCTCCGGCAGATCTTCTCGTGCGCCACGAGTTGATGTCCCACACGAAGCCCTACGCTTTGACTGTCGACACGCGCGCCGAATCGCCGACCCACCAGATGGTCCAGGACGTGATCGACGGCACGATCGACGTCGGCTTTCTGTGGGGACCGATCGCGGGCTACTTCCGCAAGCATGATGACCTGCCGCTCACCTTGGTTCCGCTCAAGGACGAGCCGGGCGCGGCTCGCATGGAATACCACATCGCGATGGGGGTCCGCGCGAACGAGCCGGAATGGCGGCGCCGCATCAACGCCGCAATCCTCAAGCGGCAGGGGGACATGACCACGATCCTGCGCGAATACGGCGTTCCGCTACTCAACGAGCAGGGGGAGCTCGCCGGCCCGTGAGGGCGGCGCGGCCGATACGGATCATCCGCTGGCTGCTCTGTGGTGTTCTGCTCGCCGTTAGCCTCGGCGCAAACGCGCGACCTCCGGAGCCCGAAGGTTATCGTACGGGCGATTACCGCGCGCCGACGCCAGACACTGTGGCCGGCGGTGTCGTGCTGGATACCGAGGCTGCCCATAGGCTTTGGACGAGTGGTGACGCCGTCTGGATCGATGTGCTGCCCGCGCCGCGGCGGCCGGCGAACCTGCCGCAATCGGCTGTATGGATGCCGCTGCCGCACCGCGACATTCCAGGCAGCCTGTGGCTTCCCGATGTCGGCCGCGGCGCGCTCAGCCCCGAGCTCGAAGGCTATTTTCGCGACCACCTCGCAACTGCAACGAGCCGGCGCCGCGACAGCCCCGGTCGTGTTTTATTGCCTGGCCGATTGCTGGATGAGCTGGAACGCGGCGAAGCGGGCGGCAAGTTGGGGCTATACGCAAGTTTTTTGGTACCGTGACGGCACTGACGGGTGGGACGCGGCAAAATTGCCGATGCAGAACGCGGAACCGGCATCGTGACCGGTATGAAAAGAGCGCTCGGCTGCGTCTGGGTATTGCTGGTGCTTGCGACCTCGCCTTGCCGAGGCGCCGATCTCAACGCCGAGCAAGTTCGCGAGATCCTGGCTTCCGTATCCCCCGACAACCCTGCCGATCTTTCCGGGAAATCACTCGAAAGTCTCGATCTGAGCAATCTGGACTTCAAGCGGGCGAACCTGTCAGGGGCGAACCTTTTTGGTGCGAAATTGGTCGGAGCGGACCTCTCCGGTGCCAACCTTTCCGGTGCGAAGCTCGACCTCGCCTGGATCATGCGGGCGAATTTCACGAATGCCGACCTGTCGAATGCGAGCCTCCTCGGCCTCGTCGTGTCCTCGGGTCTGGACATCTCGCCTGCCGAGGCGGCGGTCTTCAGAGGCGCCAATTTCTCCGGCGCGCGCATCATTGCCCGGCTGAGCCGGTTCGATCTGAGCGGCGCCAATTTCGCGAATGCGAAGATGGGCGCCGATATGAAAAACCAGTCCATGGGATTGATGAGGGCCGACCTGTCGGGCTCCAATTTGTCGGGAGCAAACTTTTCCGGAGCGGATCTCAGTCGCGCGCTGATGCGGTTTGCCGATCTGACCGGAGCCAATCTGAGCGGCGCTAATTTGACGGGAGCCGATCTGTCGGGGGCCGACCTGACCGGCGCCGATCTGACCGGTGCGGATGCCACCGAAGCCGATCTCGGCGGTGCGGTCCTAAAGAATGTTCGAGGCCTCGAGACGGTGAAAGGACTTAGTCCACCAAAGAGGTCGTAGCGCTCATTCGGAAGCTGCCTCCTGCAATGCCCGCGCCCACGCCCCCAGGCGCGCATCCAGCTCGACCGGGGTCTCGCAGGCATAACGGATCGTGCGCTGGATCTCTTCGAAATTGCGCGCCGTGAAATCATGACGCTGCTGCAGGTCGGTGCGCTTGGCGGCGGCTTCGCCTCGGGCGTCGGGCGGGATCGCGTTGAGCTCGGTCGCGAGCCGGGCGACGAGATCGGCCAGCTCATGCTGGCGTCGCCCGATCTCCTTCAGCTCTTCGATCAGGCCGGCGCGTTCCCGGTCGGTTTCTTCGAGGAGCCCGCGAAACACGAGAGCGAGGCGGCGAGGGCGATCATTCGACACGGTCCGCACAAAGGCGGCGATCTCTGACAGCCCCTCTTGCGTCGAGACCCGCCGCGGCGCGAGGCGCCGGACCAGATCGGCAATCTCCGGGCTCGGCGCGCCAGTCGCCGAGGCCCTCCAATGCCGGCCCGTTCCAATACGCCGCAGCGGCGAGCTTGGGCACCAGCCGCTGCTGGCAGGGCCAATCCGGATCCTCCGCCCGCGGCGGCGCCGAGTGGGCATTTAGCGGCGGCGACAAAAGCCAGACCCAACGCCAATGACCCAGAAGCGCATTTACGACACACCCGTCACTCGGCGGCGCGGCGCGCCATCAGGCCCTTTGCCGGGTCGTAGCCGTAGACGGCCAAGGTCAGGAAGATCGCGGTCGTGGCGACGAGAACCACCGCCGAGACCGGTTCGAGCTGGCCGTAGAGCGCAAAGCGGATCAGCTCGACGGCGTGGGTGAACGGGTTGATCTCGCAGATGTCATAAAGGAGGAGGCTCGCCTCCTTGACATGCCACAGCGGATAAAGCGCGGAGGAGGCGAAGAACATCGGAAAGATCACAAAATTCATGACGCTGGCGAAGTTCTCGAGCTGACGGATCGCCGAGGACAGCAGCAATCCGAGCGCTCCCAGCATCAGTCCCGACAAAACGAGCGCCGGCAGCACCGCAAGATAGCCGTACCATGGCGGCTCGATCTCCCAAATCAGCGCGATCGCCAGAAAGGCATAGGCCTGCAATACCGAGACGATGACGCCGGCGAGGAGTTTCGCGGTCAGAAGAAACCAGCGCGGCAGCGGGCTCACCATCAGGATCCGCATGCTGCCCATCTCGCGGTCATAGACCATCGACAGCGAGCTCAGCATGCCGTTGAACATCAGGATCATCGCGATGAGGCCCGGCGCGATGTAGACCGAGTAAGGGACGTAAGTCTCGTAGGGCGGGATGATCGACACGCCGAGCACGAAATGGAACCCGGTGGCGAAGATCGCCAGCCACACGAGAGGCCGCACCAGCGCCGAAAAGAAACGGCCGCGCTGGTTCAGAAAGCGCAGCCACTCGCGCATTGCGATGCCGACGAAAGCAGCGCAGGTAATGGATCGGCCTCATGCCGCTTCGCGCTCCTGCACCAGTGTTTCGAACACCGCCCGCATCGACGATGCCCGCATTTGTCCGAGCAGCTGGGCGGCAGCGCCGTCGGCGAGCACCTCGCCCTTGTGCAACACGACGACCCGCGCGCCCTCCCCGACTTCGTCGATCAGATGCGTGGCCCAAAGGGCGGCAAGGCCTTCGTCTCGACAGAGCCGGCGGACATGGTCGAGCATGAATTGCCGGCTGGCGATGTCGAGCCCGACGGTCGGCTCGTCGAGCAGCAACAGGCGCGGCTGGTGCAACAAAGCGCGCGCGATTTCGATACGGCGCCGCTGACCGCCGCTCAGCTGCCGCGTCTTGTCGCGGCGTTGGTCGACAAGCCCGACGCGCTCGATCTCGGCTGCGATCCGTCTGGCTGCGTCGCGGCGCGACAAGCCATGCAAGGCACAGTGGTAGTAGAGGTTCTGCTCGACCGAGAGGTCGAGATCGAGGGTCGGCTGCTGGAACACGATCCCCATCTGCCGCAGGCACTCCAACATCCGCTCGCGAATGTCCATGCCGAAGATGCGGATCGTGCCCTCGGACTGGGCGTAGAGCCGGGTGGCAAGCGAGAACAACGTCGTCTTCCCGGCGCCGTTCAGCCCGAGCAGCACGGTGAAATCGCCGGGGGCGACCGAGAACGAGACGTCTTTCAAGACCCGCCGCGGCCCGAAGCGATGTCCGAGCCCCTCGACCGACAATGCCGGTGTGATGCTCATGAACGCCTCACGGGCGGGAGACGACACCCCAGGGAGCCTGGCCGACCGGAACGGATTTGATCACCTTGAGCGATGCGACATCGATCACCGAGATGTCGTTGCTGACCCCGTTCGTCGTGTAGACCCGGCTCTGATCCGGGTTGAAGGCCAGGCTCCATACCCGTTGTCCGACCAGCAGATACTTCAGGACTTCATAGCTCTGCGCGTCGATCACGGCAACGCGGTTGGCGGGGCCGAGCGCGACAAAGGCGAGCTTGCGGTCGCGCGTGATCGCGATCCCGACCGGCTGGATCGCCTCGGTCGGCACCCCGGGAACGGCGAAGGTGATGCGCTTGACGATTTCCCGCTTTGCGGCGTCGACGACGCTGACCGACCCGCCGATTTCGGCGGAAACCCAGAACTGCGCGCCGTCGGCGGTCCATACGGCGCGGCGCGGGCGGCTGTCGACGAGGATGTTGGCGACGACCTGGCGTGTGGCGGTGTCGATGACATGCGCCATGTTCGTCGTTTCCGAGGTGTTGACGAGATATTTCCCGTCGGGGCTGATGCCCATCCCCTCCGGCTCGACGCCGACCGGGATCTCGGTGACGACCTCGCCGCGGTCGATGTCGACGATGGTGACGAGGTTGTCGTCCTCGTTGGCGACATAGAGGAGCTTGCCGGCGGGATCGAGCGCGAAATACTCCGGGATCTGCGCCGCTCGGCAAGGTACGCGCGATCTTGTCGCTGGCGAGGTCGAGCACCTCGATATGGTCGCTGTCGCTGGCGCAGATGTAGAGGGACTTCGCATCCTTGGAGAGCAGGATGCCGCGCGGGCGCTGGCCGACCGGGATCGTCTTGACCGGCTCGAGGGTCTTGCCGTCGACCACGGTGACCGTGTTGTCCTTCTCGTTCGAGACGTAGATCGTGTCCGCCGCCGCGATCCGGGCCGCGCAAACAGAGGCGATCGCCACAGCCGCGATCAGCCCATTCGGCATTTCGTCTCGGGCTTGTCGATTCCGAGCGTATCGAGCTCGGAGAATTGGTGCAGAAACCCCGGCTGCGGCGATACCGAGACGAGCGAGCGCGCATCGGCGAGCAGCACCGGCTGGCGCAGCTGGCCATCCCAGGAGCGGAAGCTGAGCCGGGCGCCTTTGTAGGCGGCGAGCTCGAACCGGTCGCTCGCGCATAAAGGCGAGGATGGCGGCAGGGTCGGCCGATTTCGCCCGCGTCGCCGCTTCGCCGATCGCCCGCACCGCCATCCAGGCGGCGTAGTCGCGGTCGGTCATCCAGCGTTTGGCCTGATGCAGGAACCGCTCCTGCAGCTGGGTCGCGCCCCATTGCTCGTGCGGCCGCGCCCAGGCGGTCGGGACGAGGCCTTGGGTCCCGGCCACCGGGCGCGGGTCGAAGGTGCGGTAGGAGAGATCATCGCCGAACTCGTCCTCTTCGTCGGCGACGACCAGAACGTCGTAGCTGATGCCCTGGGTAAAGCGCGCGACCTCGGCCTGGATCGCGAAATGGCCGGTATCGGTGCGCCGCGCGCCCGGGACAAACGTCCAGGGCTTCTCCTGGACGATGCGCGCCTGGAATTTCAGCGCGGCATGGCGGATGTCGCCGGCGAATTCGTGGTCGCCGTCGCCATGGCCGACGACCAGCAAGAGATTCTGCCAGCGCTTGGCGACCAGGTATTGGACCAGCGCGTCGGCGAGCATCGCCCGGCTCGGCAGCAGATGCAGAATGTTGGCGCGGCAATCCTCGCCGCGCAGGCGATCGTCTGCGGAGCCGCATCGAAGAACGTGACCCCCGCGGCCTCCGGCATGCCGGCGACCGACACAGCTCCGGCGCCGCCAAATCGGTCACGACGAGCCGGATGCCCTTTGCCGCGAGCTCGCGCAGGCCCGCGGCGACATCGCCGTCCTCCGGCACGATCGCCTCGGTCAAGGTGAACGACTGGCCGGTAAAATGGCCGGTCGTGTCATTGTCGGCAATGCCGAGCCGCGCGCCCTGGATGCCTTCATCCTGCGGCGGCTGGTCGAGATAGGAGAGCGGCAAAGTCCGCTTGACCGCCTGCGACAACCACCCGATCTGCACCGTTTCCTCGCCGGCAGGCTGGCTGCCGGCGCCAATGCCGCGGCTACGATCGAGAATCACCAGCAACAGCCTGACATCGCGCCAAGCCCTCATCGGCGCGTCTTGCCTTCCGAGGGTAATCGTCGCCCCCGCGAAAGCGGGGGTCCAGGAGAAGCGACGAGAGCCGCTGCTCTGGGTTCCCGCTTTCGCGGGAATGACGCGGGGAAGCTGCTACCAAGTCGATGAGCTCACTTCAGCGTCTCGAGGTAGGCGATGACGTCTTGCCGCTCCTTCTCGTCCTTTATGCCGGGGAAAATCATTTTCGTTCCCGGCACCGTCGCCCGCGGATCGGCCAGATAGGTATCGAGGGTCTGCGGGTCCCAGGTGTGGTCGAATTTCTTCATTGCTTCGGAGTAATTGAAGTTCTCCAGGCTCGCAGATTTGCGGCCGACAATGCCGAACAGGCTGGGCCCGATCTTGTTCTTCCCCGCCTCGGTGGTATGGCAGAGCGCGCATTTCTTGAAATCTGCCTTGCCGGCTTCGACATCGGCAGCCGCAGCGGGGCAAATCGCGAAGAACGGCAGCAGAATACCCAAGCCGAGGTATGAGATCGGCAACCGCATCCTTCCTCCTGGGCGCAGTTTCATCGTCGTCGTTCGTTTATTCTCATCGCGGCGGCGCGGCGCAAACAAGTATTCCATTGCCCTGCGCTGTCCCGGCTCTTGTCGCCGGCAGCGGGCAAATGCGATAAGCCCGCTGCGTTAATACTCGGTCGCGTCAACCCGAAGCCAGGGAGGAGGTCGTGGAGACACGCGCTGCTGTCGCTTTCAAGGCCGGTGAGCCGCTCAAGATCGAGAAGGTTCAGCTCGACGGACCCAAAGACGGAGAGGTGCTGGTCGAGATCAAGGCGACCGGGATCTGCCATACCGACGAGTTCACGTTATCCGGCGGCGATCCGGAGGGGCTCTTTCCGGCGATCCTCGGCCATGAAGGTGCGGGCATCGTTGTCGATGTCGGGCGCGGCGTGACGAGCGTCGCCAAAGGCGACCATGTGATCCCGCTCTACACCCCTGAATGCCGTCAGTGCGAATATTGCCTGTCCCGGAAAACCAATCTCTGCGTCGCGATCCGCGCTACGCAAGGCCAGGGCGTGATGCCCGACGGCACCAGCCGGTTCTCGCTCGGCGGCAGCAAGATCCACCATTACATGGGCACCTCGACCTTCTCGAACTTCACCGTGCTGCCCGAGATCGCGGTGGCGAAGATCCGCGAGGACGCGCCCTTCGACAAGGTCTGCTACATCGGCTGCGGGGTGACTACCGGGATCGGGGCGGTGATCAATACGGCCAAGGTCGAGCCCGGCTCCAACGTCGTCGTTTTCGGCCTCGGCGGCATCGGGCTCAACGTCATCCAGGGCTGCCGCATGGCCGGCGCGGACATGATCGTCGGCGTCGATCTCAACCCGAAGCGGCGGGAAATGGCCGAAAAATTCGGGATGACGCATTTCGTCAACCCGAAGGAGGTCCAGGGTGACCTCGTCCCCTATCTCGTGAACCTGACGAAAGGCGGCGCCGATTACAGCTTCGAGTGCATCGGCAATGTCAATGTCATGCGCCAGGCGCTCGAATGCGCGCACCGCGGCTGGGGGGTCAGCGTCATTATCGGCGTCGCCGGCGCCGGCCAGGAAATCTCCACGAGACCCTTCCAGCTGGTCACCGGCCGCGTCTGGAAAGGAACCGCCTTCGGCGGCGCCCGGGGCCGCACGGACGTGCCGAAAATCGTCGACTGGTACATGGAAGGCAAAATCAACATCGACGATCTGATCACCCATAAGCTGGCGCTGGACGAGATCAACAAGGGGTTTGACCTGATGCATGCGGGCGAATCGATCCGCAGCGTCGTCGTTTACTGAGCAGCAACCCTCACCCAGAAGCCCCCACCCACCCTCCCCGCTTGCGGAGGAGGGGAGAGGGTCCGAGTGCAGAGTCGTGATTTCGCCGCGTCAGGTCCGGCGGCCCCAGGCGAGGAAGCCGTCGTTTTTGAGGCCGGGCTTGCCGTAGCGCAGCGGGGTGCCGGCGAGGGTCTCGACCCGGCCGCCGGCAGCTTCGAGGATGGCTTGGCCGGCGGCGGTGTCCCACTCCATCGTCGTGCCGAAGCGCGGGTAGAAATCGGCCTCGCCGGCGGCAATGACGCCGAATTTCAGGGCGCTGCCGCATTTCTTGCGTTCGCGCACCGGATAGTCCTGGAGAAACTCGGCGAGCCGACGACTGTTTTCGTGCGACCGGCTGTGGATGACGACGAGCCCATCCGGCGGCGCGATGCGGGCGTGGATCGGTTCGGGTTGCCCGCCGTTGCGCTGGCGGGTCGCGGTCCCGGGTCCGCGGGCAGCGTAGGTGACCCCGAGCGCCGGCCCGTGGACGACCCCGAGAACCGGGATACCGTCTTCGACAAGGGCGATGAGAACGGCAAACTCGCCGTTTCGGGCGATGAACTCCTTGGTCCCATCGAGCGGGTCGACGGCCCAGAAGCGAGCGGCCCAGGGCGGCAGACCTTCGGCTTCGACCAGCTCCTCGGACGCGATCGGGATGTCGGGGAAGGCTTCGCTCAGCATCGCACGATGATCCGCTCGGAGGCCAGATCGGCTTCGGTCACCGGCGTGTTGTCGGTCTTCTGCTGGACGTCGAACGCCGTCGCGTAAACCTCGAGGATCGCTTCGCCGGCGGCCAGCGCGGCCCGCCGCGCGACCTTGAGCAGCTGCTCGCGGGTCGCTTTCATGCCGCTTTACGCGGCTGGGCGGCTTGGATCGCCTGCCAAACGCGCTCGGGGGTCAGCGGCATGTCGAGATGCGCGATGCCGAGCTCGCTGAGCGCGTCGACGACCGCGTTGACCAGGGCGGGCGGGGCGCCGATCGCCCCGGCCTCGCCGGCGCCCTTGACGCCGAGCGGGTTGGTGCGGCACGGCACGATGTTGTAGGCGAACTCGATCGCCGGCAGGTCCTCGGCGCGGGCGATGCAGTAATCGGTCAACGAGCCGGTCAGCAATTGCCCGGTCTCGGGGTCGAAAACGGTTCGTTCGAGCATCGCCTGGCCAACCCCTTGCGCGACCCCGCCCTGCACCTGCCCGGCGAGCAGCAGCGGATTGATGACCGTACCGAAATCATCGACGACGAGATAGCGCACGATGTCGATATGCCCGGTGTCGGGCTCGATCTCGACCTCGCAGACATGACAGCCATTGGGGAAGGTCGGCTGCGGCGGCGTGAAGTGGCCGCTCTCGTCGAAGCCGGGCTCGACCCCCGGAGCCTGCCGCGCCGGATCGAAGGCGGCGCGCGCTACCTCCTCGATGCCGAGCCGGCGGTCGGTGCCGGCGACCGAGAACACGCCGTCGGCGAACTCGACATCCGCCTCGGCCGCCTCGAAGAGATGCGCGGCGATGCGGCGGCCCTTGGCGACCAGCTTGTCGGCGGCCTGGACAAGGGACGCGCCGCCGACCGGGATCGAGCGCGAGCCGCCGGTGCCGCGGCCAAACGAAATCGCCGCGGTATCGCCCTGCAACACCCGCACCTTGTCCGGGTCGATGCCGAGACGCTCGGCGGCGAGCTGGGTATAGGCGGTCTGATGCCCTTGGCCCGATGACTGTGTCCCCATCAGGATCGTCAGAGCGCCGCTCGGGTCGAAGCGCAATTCGGCGAACTCGTCGGGCGGAAACCCGGATTGCTCGATATAGACCGCGTGGCCGAGCCCGCGATAACGGCCGCGCGCCCGCGCCTCGGCGCGTCGCCCAGGAAACCCGGCGAGGTCGGCGGCGGCGAGCGCCTGGTCCAGATTGCGGGCGAACTCGCCGCTGTCGTAGTTGAGCCCGAGCGCGGTCCGGTACGGCATCGCCTCGGGCTTGATGAAATTGCGCCGGCGCAGCTCCTCAGGCGGCACGCCGAGCTGGCGCGCGGCATAGTCGACCAGCCGCTCGATCGCATAGGCGGCTTCGGGACGGCCGGCGCCGCGATACGCATCGACCGGCACGGTGTTGGTGAACACCCCCTTGACGCCGACATGGATCGCCGGGATCGCATACACGCCGCTGTGCATGACCGCCCCCGAGGCGGTCGGGATCTCGGGCGCGAAGTTCGACAGATAGGCGCCCATATTGGCGATCAACGTGACCTCGAGGCCTAGAAAGCGGAGATCCTCGTCCAAAGCCAATTCGAGCCGGGTGACGTTGTCGCGGCCCTGCGTGTCGGTCATGAAGGCGTCGGAGCGGTCGGGGATCCATTTCACCGGCCGGCCGACTTTCTTTGCGGCCCACAGCACTAGGATATGCTCGGGATAGAGAAACAATTTCATCCCGAAACCGCCGCCAACGTCGCGAGTCACGACGCGGATGCGGTTCTCGGGGATCTTGAATACCTGGCCGGCGAGCAGATTCGGATGAAATGAGAACCCTGTGTCGAACTCCACAGAGTGTAGGCCTCGTCCCCCGGATCGTATTCGCCGACCGCGCCGCGCGGCTCCATCGAATTGACGACGACCCGGTTGTTGACGAGATCGAGGCTGATGCGATGGCGCGCTTCCGCCATTGCGCGTTCGACCGCAGCACGGTCGCCGGCCTCCCAGTCGAAGCAAAGATTGACCGGCGCCTCGTCCGATACCTGCGGCTGGCCCGGGTCGAGGGCGTGTGCGGTGTCGACAACCGCGGGCAGCGGCTCGTATTCGACGGCGATCAGCTCGGCCGCATCGCGCGCTGCGGCGGCCGTTTCGGCGACGACCATCGCGACGGTGTCGCCGACATGCCGCACGCTGGATGCGCAATCGCCGGATGCGGCGGCAGCACCGATGGTGTTCCGTCGCGATTGGTGACGGCACTGACGCAGGGAATGTCGCCGATCCCGTCCCGTGCGAGGTCTTCGCCGGTGAAGATGGCGAGCACGCCGGGGGCGGCAGCGCCGCCTCCGCATCGATCCCGGTGATGTGGGCATGCGCATGCGGCGAGCGCAGCATAAAGGCGTGCGCCTGGCGCGGACGCTGATGTCGTCGACATAACTGCCGTGACCGGTATGAAGCGCCGGTCCTCGACGCGGCGGACCGGCTGACCGATGCCGAACTGCTTCATGGGAGACGACCTCCGAGCGCCTGCCGAAGAATAGGGTGGCGGTGCTGCGGCGGCCATGCCTTTCGGGGAGCAGGGAGCCGCGTTCGCCGCTCTCCCTGCCGCCGAACGTGCTATCTCTTGTTCCGATCGTTATCCCGCTCGCCCCTATGCTGCTCCATCTAAGTGCGGGTGTGGTGGTGGACTTCGCCTTTCTCGTCGCGGTACTCGCGCTTCTTCAAATCGGCGTCTTCGGAGCCGCGCTTTCGGAACGCGAGCTCTCGCCGGAACGGGAGTTCTGCCCTGGTGCGAGCCGTGTGAAGAGCGGCGGGAGTCGTCTTCGCCGATGAAGCGAAGACCGTTCGGATCCGCCGGTATGCGAGGCGTGCGAGGATCGCGAGTGGTGCTCCTCCGCCCGATCGTCCTTGGTATGCGGGTAGGGCTCCTCGGGCTTTTTGGTGGGGATGTCGTCCGGTGCCTTGACGGTCGCTCTGAGCCATGATTGCTCCTTTACTGCTGTTACGCATCGCGTGGGCTGCAGACAGTCCTGCGATGTCCTCTTGAAACACCGCGCCGGCCGAGCTGTTACAAAGATCGATTAAATTCCAGCTTGTTGTCTTCGGGCTGGAAGGGAACGCAGGAGTAACAAAGTCAATGCCGGAGCCGCTACAGTCATTGAAACGGATATTCGGCGCGGCTGGATCGTCTGCCGTGGACACGATTTCACACTCTCGTCGTCGTCGCGCTGGTATCACTTGGGTTCTTGACGGCTCGAGGTCACGTGGCGGGTTCGATCGCCGGGCTCCGCAAGAAAGTCCAGTGTCGGATTTCACGGCGGCCGAGGTCGGTCTGGTCGGCAGCGCCTATTGGTCGGGCGGGTTACCGGCGCGGTGCTGTTCGGCGACCTCACGACCGCTTCGGCCGCAAACGTCTCTTCATGGTCACCTGGGGATTTACCTGACGGCGACGGCGGCGAACGCGCTATCCTGGGATTTCTGGAGCTTCGCCGTGTTCCGCGGCTTTACCGGCGCCGGCATCGGCGGCGAGTAAAGACTGCGATCAACTGGTGATCGAGGACGGGTACCCGCACTGAATCGCGGCCGCACTGATCCTCGCCATCGAATGCAGCTCTGGCTTGGTGCGGCATTCGGGCCGGCGGCGGCGCCATGGCTTCGGGACCCGGAGCTTCTGTGCTGCCGATGGGCTCGGCGGAGCCCTTCGGCATCGGTGCGGTCTTCGGGCTCGACGACCTGGTTTTGCGGGAGTCCACGTCCGCAAAGCCCGCGCTGGTCGAACTGCATGCCGGCGCTGAAGGGGTGGGAAATGTGTACGAGGAACATCGAGCGGTGGGTCGTGGATGCCGCCGAGACCGGTCGCCGGAGCCGCAGGGCGGCTCGTTTCCGCCCGCCGCGGCTCCCAGACGCCGACGGCGCGCATGGTCCTTGTGATAGTGTGTGATGATCCGCAGCGCGCCGTGCTGGGCTGGTGCTGATGGTCTTGCAGGCGCCTCCGACAACGTTTTCTTCTTCATACCGACGGACTCTGTCCCGGAGCAAACCTCTTCGGCGGTCCGTCCAGCATGATCGGCAGGCCATTTGCTGTTAGCGCCTCGGCATCTTCTGTGGCTGTCCATTGTCGGGCCTCTTCATCCCTCTCGTCCTCGGGTCGGAAGCCGATCATCGGGTCGACGAATGCGATCCCTGGCGCGCCGTCGGCGATCGTCGGCGATCTCCTTCTGTGAAGGCGTCCTTGGATGTCTCGTAGCGACCTGGTGCTGGACGGGCATTT
>CAVSTA010000003.1:0-93678 GCA_963730745.1 uncultured Alphaproteobacteria bacterium | reverse complement strand
GCCGCATCGATCGCGTCGGTCTTGGCCAGCCGGCCAATAGCCCCGGCGAACTTGCCCGGCGCGGCTTGACGATGGCGACCGGCAGCCCGGCTTCGGCGAGCGCGGCGGCGACCCGCCTTGGTGACCGCCGCTCGCCTCGGCCCCGCCAGACAGGCGACAGCGGCTTCAATCGCCCGACCAATGCGCCCAGACCTTCCGGTCCGTGGCCAGCCCAACGCCGTGCCATCCGGTCTGACATGCACATCAACCCGCGCCTTCGATGGTCGATGCCGACGAAGCGATCGGCCCTGGTCTCGACATCCATCGCCCAGCCTCCTCGATGCGGGCTCGTGCCCAGACGACTGTTCGGGTTAACGAGATGCCGGGCCACACGCGCCCTCACGGCCTCGACGACCAGGACGCATCGGGCTACCGGCCGGGCTCGGTCTGCCAGCGTAGCTCAACCAACCCAGCAATGCCCAGAATAGGAGGACGCGATCAAGGAGATTTCCGCGGGGCGCCGATTCGCGCCCTAGGCGGCGCCTCGAAGACCGCGTAATCCTGATTGCTCGGCTCTTCGAGATGAATGAGACCCTCCGCGTAGCGTGACCACCGCTTGCCGGTCGGGGCGGGTGGGCGAGCGATTACGAAGCCGACAACCCGGCACGGAGCCGGGAAAAACCGTGATCTCGGCTTGCGGGGGGTGCCAGGTGAGGAGAGGTACCATCGCGTCGCCCGCAAAGGCACAGGTGACGCGGCGCCCGCGCAAGAAGCCTCGGTGAGCGGTACGGGTGGGTTCTACTGACTTGAGTGGCGTTACTGTGACAGTTCGCAAGAGTCGGGGGACGTCGGGGTTCTCGCCGTAGGGACACATACCCATAACATTCCGCTCGCGAGCATTCTGCTCGGCGTTCGAACTTTAAGGTTGGGAGCAACGGAAATGCTGAAGGGCTTCAAGAACTTCCTGATGCGCGGCGACGTCATCGTCGTCGCCGTCGGACTTGGTCGTGGCGTTGGCGTTCAGCAACCTCGTCAAGGCGTTCACCGACAACATCATCAACCCGCTGATCGCCGCGGCCCAGGGCGGCGTAACGGGTCCCGGGCTGGGCTGGCAGCTGGTCAGCGGCGGCGACGGTACTTACCTAAACGTCGGCTCGTTTATTTCCGCGATCATCTACTTCATCATCTTCATGGCGGTCGTATATTTCCTGATCATCGTGCCCTACAAGACGGTCATGGCTCGACGGGGGCGGATCGTGTTCGGCGACCCGCCCCCGACCAAGACCTGCCCTGCGTGCCTGTCCGACGACCTGAACCCCGCCGCGACCAAGTGCAAGTATTGCGGTTCGGACCTCGGCAGGGTCACCGTCTAACTACGTACGCCGTTTTGCGCCCAGCGGCTTCAACAACATCGACACCTGCTATTACCTGTCGGAACGCGAGCCATGGTGCAGTGGCCCCGTTCCCCACGAAGCCACCCCAAGAAACCCCGCTTCAGCAACTCGGTGTCGAGCCGATCGGTCTTCGCTCGACGATGTTCCCGCGATACCGCGACACTCGAAGGATGGATCACGTGCGCCTCTACCTCGCGCGCCTGAAGCCAGCGCGCCAACCAGAAGCCGTCGCGACCGGCTTCGAAGGCCAGTGCAATCCGCGTGATCGTGCGGCCGGCCTTGACTGCCTCGTCGCGCCAGCGATGCAGCAAGGCAAGCAGCCGTTCTGGGCTCGGCTCCAGCTTCTGGCGCGGCTGACGCTCAATGCCGGGAAGCATGCCGGCAACCAGCCCAGGAGATCAGTGTCGTCCTGCGTTCGTGGCCGAGCGCGCCGAGCAGCATTGAAATCCCCTGGCTTCGCCCAGTCCAAGTCGGGAGCCCCGAGACGGCTGGAAAGGCCCTCGATGTATATCACAGCATCTTGCGCGATCTCGCCGACGCGTACCGGCGCGGCGATATGGAGGATGCCGGCAAGATCCTTGACGCGCGGCAGCAAATGATCGCGCTGGATGAGGCCGCCGAGCAGTTAGCGGCCAATGGCACTGGGATACCGTTCTTCTAAGGGAGGGTGGCGATGGGCATTGATGTACTGACCAACCGATACAACAATGCGCGTTATCGGAGCCAACCTGAATGAGACCCTTCTCAACCAATCCAATGTCAATGTCAACGATTTCGGAAAGCTGTTCGCGCGTGGCGTCGATGGGCAGATCTATGCCCAGCCGCTGATCGTATCGGACCTCGAAATACCGGAACTCGGCAAACGCTCCATCGTCATCGTCGCGACCACCCGCAATATGGTCTATGCCTTCGATGCGGAAAACGCCGAAGCCTGCCACCCGATCTGGCGGGTCGATTGCGACGGCAAATTCGGGCATCCGGTTCCCCGCTCCGACTATGGGGCACAATACAACGACTTCACGAGCGAGATCAGTGTTACCCACACGCCAGTGATCGACCGGCAATCGGGAACCTCCGAGGATGGAGAAAGTCTCCAGCGCATCGCCCAGGCTCGGATGCTTGCCATCCAACGTGTACGGGTACGTGGACTGGCTCTCCACTGGCAAGACGATGTGGTCTGCGATCATTGCCGAGTGCAAGCCCAGCCGCTCGCCTTCGCGTGCCAGCGCGAGAATGCCCTCGCGCGTCGCCGTCGGGCCGCGAGTGGGCAGATAGAAGCCGTAGCGCATCCAGTGCGCTCCTCACATCAATGCGCAGCCGCCAACCCGGCGATGGGAATGCTGGAAGAACCTCGACGCCGCCCGCTCAGCATCCGGCGCGCATCCTCCAAGCGATCCGCCCTCACATACGCCTTCAACAGCGTGAACTCCACCAGGTCGAGCTGCGCGCGGCTGCCGCCGATGCGTTCGAGTTCGTCGGCAATCGGTTCAAGCGTATCGATCGCGGCGGAAAAATCTCGCCGTTCGAAAGCGGCAAAGGCGCGCGACACCGCCGGAATCAGAGATCCGGAGGGATAGCGACCCTCGCGCGTGAGCTCGTCGATCTGCCGTGTGCGCGCCTCCAGCGCTGCGTCATTGCCCGCTACGACCCCCGTGAGCGCGATGTGCATGTCGGAAAAGGCCACGCCGGCGCGCGGAAACGCGGTGTTCGCGAAGTCATGCACCATGCGCCACGCGTCAACATCGCGGGGATGCCCGGCGAGTTCCCAGCGCCACAGAAAGGAGACCGGATCGGTCACTTTCCCACGCGGCGGCCCGCTATGTACATCGGGTGCCAAGGCCCCTCTGAAAAGCCGGTACGCAGCCGCTGCGTCACCCGCCTCCAGGTGGCCGAGCGCGAGATGCCAATTCAAATGGCTGTACAACGAGCCATTATGCGCATAGCTCGGAAGCCAAGACACCAGGAAGGCGCGGGCCGCGTTTGGATCGCCCTCCTCATAGCAGAGATGTGCGCGGGCATGCGCCGCCCAGGGGTTGTTGGGGTTTTGGGCGAGGGAGCGATCGATCTTCGGGCCGGCGGCCTCTCGCTGTCCATTTTCCGAGAGCGCCATACCGTGATGGGCCGTGAACCACCAATCATCGCCATAGCTCGGTGCAAGCCTGTCGAGCAGCTCCAGCAACATACGTTTCTGCCCGGCACGGCCGGAACTGCCAATCAGGCCGTTGGTGAACGCGGCAGTGCCGAGTACCACGGCGTCGCGCGGCCAGGGGTTCAGGTGCCCGAACAATGTGGCAAGCGCGCCCTCGCTGTCGCCCGCCACAAGCAAGTCGAAAAATGCGATGTGGCTGGCTTCCCGCGCGGACAGACCGTCGGTGAAGGAATTGGCCGCCGCCATCGACGCGCGTGCCGCCGCCGCGTCCCCGCGCTCCAGCAGCGCATGCGCCTTGGCAACGTGGGCGAGGGCAAAGCCCGGATCTGCGGCGATCGCACGATCGAACGCCTCGATCGCGCCGGGGTACATGGTCAGCTTCGCCGCACAGCCCTCCACGTAGGCGTCCCGCGCGAGGGGCGAGGTTGTAGACAAAAAGAGACCGTATCGGTCGGTCAACATGATGGATCCTTTTGCGGAATTCGGCGTGAAGCGGCTCCTGGTGAAGGCGAAGCAGGCGAATTTCAGACGTCTGCGTGTTTGGGCGATTTTACGCCGAAGGAGATGGCGTCCACGACATTCACATGAACCAAGGATCCACGAAGGGCTTCATTCATCACGCCGGAAACGAACTCGAACGATCAGAACGACATCTGGCACGACGGCGAGCTGGTTGGCCGAATATTCATCAGAACCCCGTTTTATGAGCAGCCGCATACCTGATAGCCAACGCACCACGGCCCGGGTCCGGAGCGAGCCGCAAGCCCACGATCAGAAATGTCCAGCTAACAACGACACGTCGGCAAGAGATCCCTCCTCGATTTCCCAAACGACATAGCGGAATATCGGCGCAACATCGCAGGAGTTGAATTCTTACATTGCCGCGAGTTGCTGCTCCAATCGGATCAGCTTGTTGCGAAGGCGAAAATATTTTGCGTCCCAACCGCGGTCGCTGGTAGCGCCGGTCTCCTGGATTTGGCATTGATGAAGCGTACACCAAGGGCGCAAATGGGGTAATGCCGTGCAACCGGTGGGACCCATCAATGGGAGCTGGTGGCCGGTGGACGGCAATCTGATGCCCCAATCCTTGTACGCATGATCAATCGTCATCTGACAATGCATTCTGTCACAACAGCGATAGGCTCTGTTGCCCACGCCGGGGCATTTATCGCCACCGCATTTCACCTTTGTCAGCTCCGACATTTCACGGTATCCACGACTGATCGCGGCGCGTAACTCACCTTTTGTCATGTTGTTGCCTCCGCCCGAAAAGCCAAAGGCCAATGGGCAAAAATTGAGATGGGTCGCTATGGAGCTCAAACTAATCGGGATCCTGCCGCGTTGGATTTCGACAGCACACCGCCCCGCCCCGAGAACACTCGGAAATTCCGCCAGCAGGGCGTTCCCGGTATTCTTGACGATGCGGCCACCGTGGTTGTGGATTTTGGGATAGACCAGCTGGCCGAAATGCGCTTTGAGGCGTAGGTGCGTCCCCTCCTCGTCCGCCCCATGAGGCGCGAGTAACCCGGCACATCGAAGTCGCCGCGAGCCTGAGGGCTCTCGCTGCAAGGAGGAGCCGCTGGATAGATCGAAGCCCCGGAGGTACGGGTCGGTGTACCGCCTTCGAGGCACGGAGCGATCCAGTCCGTGGCCTGATGTGTGGCTGGACGGGATGTTCAGCGGCGGGAAGCATTCGCTCAAATCGCTCCCAACTCGTGCCAGGAGCAGTATAGCCAGACCGATATCTGGGGTCAGCTGCTCGTCCAGGGGCGCTTGTACACCCGACCAACTCTTTGAGCATCGGCGGGTTCCTGGTGATGGAAAATTGAGTTGCTAGATTGCGGGTTCGCTGGTTGGAGTGCTGCGGGGGACGCCATTCACCGAGCTTGCGGGGGCGCCCTTTCCAGTCGTCGATCAGATATTCTCTGAGGTGGCACGATGCCTGTCAGCTTCTCGGACCTACAGCTCGCGTTCGAATTCGTAAGCAGCGGCGGCGTAGGCAAGAATGAAGCCTATCTCGACCGGCAGTCAGGCAAGATCTATTGGCATTCCGAATTAGGCGACACCGACGAGAAATTGCCCCACGATATCGACAACCAGAAATACATCGCAATCCCTGACAAAAGAGAGTTCGATGTCGGCAGGCCTCTGGTGTTGGATTTCGCTCGTGAGTTTCTAACCGACGACTACGACGAAGTTCGCCAGATCTTCAGCCGAAGAGGTGCTTACCGCCGATATAAGGATTTGCTGGTGCGGCGGGGCGCTCTCGAACGGTGGTACGATTTCTCGAACCAGTCCGAGGAGACAGCTTTGCGGGAGTGGTGCGCGGAGAACGGGATCGAACTCGGCGAGACCTGAGGTCACGCCGTTGCGATCGACCGGTTGCCTCGACCAAAGCGCGGGGTCCGCCGGAACCCGTCCAAGCAGCCCGATCTTGGTGCCGATCCCGCAGGTTGGAAAAAAGCGCGGGCCGCTGCCGAACCCCACCACTCCCGTGGCGAGGCGGCGCAAGCCGGCTTGATGACCACCTGGGAAGCCGGTCCGAAATGCGACGATGATCAACCTGAGTGCGTTGGAAATCCCGGGCTCTCCTGTCGCGGTACTGGAAGTTCGAATCCATCTCCCTCCAGCGGGGAGTCTGCAAACTTTCGGTCCCTCGCGCGTTGCCGCGACGCGAAGCGGCAATGCTCGCGGAATGCGATCTCCCGCGAGTACCTCGAATGCAGCAGGGCGGGCCCAAGTTTTGGGAATGTAAGGGGGCCTCAAAAGCGGCTCCCTCGGCTGACTATACCGCCAAGTCTCTCGCCCAGGCCGATGACGTGATAGAATGAGAAATCGTGAAGGGAGCGACTGTCTTGAAGGTCAAGGGTCGCAGTGATGGCTGAAGTGTCGGCCGTGGCGATCGCCGGTTCAAGACGAGCGCTGTCGCGCTCCCGCCTCCGGCGGCTGACGGCCTTGAGCCGGCGCTCGCCGCGGCCATTTTGGCTGCCATGGCTTCGACGCTCAGCTGTGCGCGCTTGCCCAGGGTTTGCCGTCACGCAGCATGGCGTTGAGAATGGTGAGCAGCTTGCGCATGGTGGCGACGAGGGCGAGGCGGGCCGGTTTGCCGGCGTCGCGCAGACGGCGATAGAAGGACTTGAGCGCCGGGTTGTGCCGGATGGCGACCAGGCAGGCCATGTAGAGCGGCGCCCGGACCTCGACCCGGCCCCCCTGGATCTGGCGCTTGCCGCGGTATCGGCCGCTGTCGCGGTTCATCGGGGCAACGCCGGCAAGAGCGGCGATCTGGTGACGATCGACTTGGCCGAGTTCGGGCAGCTCGGCAATCAGGGTGCGGGCGACGACGTCGCCGATGCCGGGCACGCTTTTGAGCAGATCCTGTTGGGCGCACCACACCGGGCTGGCTTCGATCAGCTTGTCGATCGCCTTGTCGATGCGCGCCCGCTCGGCTTCCAGGCGCTTGAGCACGGCTTTGAAGGAGCTTTGCGCAATGCGGTCCCGAGCTTTGCCGAGCCGCTGCTTTTCGGCGTTGATCATGACCACCAGCTGGCGCCGCCGCGCCATCAATTCGGCGAGCCGCACCGAGAGATCATCGGGCAATGGCCGTGCCACCGGCCGCACGGCTTGGGCGAAGTGGGCGATCACTGCCGCATCGATCGCGTCGGTCTTGGCCAGCCGGCCAATAGCCCCGGCGAACTTACGCACCTGGCGCGGATTGACGATGGCGACCGGCAGCCCGGCTTCGGCGAGCGCGGCGGCGACCACTCCTTCATAGCCGCCACTCGCCTCGAGCACGATCAGACAGGGCGACAGCGGCTTCAATCGCCCGACCAATGCGCCCAGACCTTCCGGGTCCGTGGCGCAGCCAAACGCCGTGCCATCCGGTCTGACATGCACATCAACCCGCGCCTTCGATACGTCAATGCCGACAAAGCGATCGGCCCTGGTCTCGACATCCATCACCCAGCCTCCTCGATGCGGGCTCGTGCCCAGACGACTGTTCGGGTTAACGGAATGCCGGCCGGCGCCACACGCTCCCTCACGGCCTCGACGACCAGGACACATTCGGGCTACCGGCCGGGCTCGGTCTGCCAGCGTAGCTCAACCAACCAAGCAATGCCGAGATAGGAGGACCAGATGAGTGTCGAACTCAATCACACGATCATCCCGGCGAAGGACAAATGGGCCTCGGCCAAGTTCCTCGCCGATATCCTCAATCTCGAGGCCGGGCCGGAATGGGGCCATTTCGTCCCGGTGAAGACAGCGAACGGCGTGACCCTCGATTTCGATACGCGCGAAGAGTTTCGTCCGGGGCATTACGCGTTCCTTGTCAGCGACGCCGAGTTCGACGCGGCGTTCGCCCGCATCTGCGCTCAGGGCGTCCGGTATTACGCCGATCCGCGACGCACCAAGCCCGGCGAGATCAATCATCTGCACGGCGGTCGCGGCGTCTATTTCGACGACCCCAACGGTCACGTGATGGAAATAATCACCCACCCCTACGGCGACCGGCCCGAGCAGATCTGACCGACTGCGCGCCGGCGACGGCGCGCTGCACTGCCTATCGCGGCGCAACGCGAGGATGCCGGGAAGCGCGACAACGCGCGAGAGGGACCGAAAGTTTGCAAACTCCCCGCTGGAGGGAGCCGGATTCGAGCCATCGGTCCCTCGGTTACGCTGCAGGAAAGACCGAAGACGGAGGAAACCGGCTTCGAACTCTCGGTCCCGCGGTCCCCGTGCCGGGGCAGCACGATCATTTCCTAATCAACCCCTACTGCCTCCTGTTCGACGAGATTACCGCGTCGTCGCTGGTCAAGATCGATGCCGAGGGCAAAAAGGTTGAGCCCTCACAGGCCGAGGTCAACAGCGGCGGGTTCGCGATGCCGAGCACGGTGCAAAGGGCGCGGCCAGAAATCGCTTGCGTGCTCCACACCCATTCGATTGCCGGCTGCGTCGTGTCGATGCAAAGGAATGGGCTGCTGCCGCTCAACCAGCATGCCCTGCAGCTGATCGGCGATGTCGCCTATCACAACTATGAGGGCACGGGCCGAAACCCGGTGGAACAAGCACGCCTCCTCGCCGATCTCGGTGATCGCCACATCCTGATACTGCGCAATCACGGTTTGCTAATCGTCGGCACGAGCATCGGAGCGGCCTTTGTCGCCACCTATCGCATGGAGCGGGGCTGCGCGATGCAGCTCGCCTTCCAGCAATCGGGCGCGGGGTTCCACCCGATCACCGACGAAGTCGTCACGGCCGCCTATAATCGTCCCGCCGGCGGCCGTAGTGAACCAGCCAAGTTCGAATGGCCGGCTCTGCTGCGCAAGCTCGACCGGATCGACCCGTCCTACAAGGAGTAGCTGGCGACGAAGCCACCGGTCCATTCACCGTAGCCGGCAGGCAGGAGCGCCAAGTTATCGTCCTGTGTCCGGCCTCACGAAAAACATCGAGACCACCGGCGTTCCGTTCGGCTGAGCGCGGCGCCGCTCGCTTGGCGGAGGCGATGGGAGCGAGCACCTGCTGTGGGCGGCGCATGAGGGGTGCGGCGGCGTGCCTGGCCGGCTAAGATCTGTTCGCGAATAAATCAACAGATCGGCCAAATGGGGGAACGCGACGTTGGCCTGGCTACGCGATCTGACCTCGCAGGAGCGCCGGACGATGCTGGCCTGCTGGGGCGGTTGGACCTTGGACGGCTTCGATCAGCAGTTATACAGCTACGTCGTGCCGACGGTCATTGCGGTATGGGGGATGTCGACCGGCGCCGCCGGCACGATCGGCACCGTCACCGTCGTGACCTCGTCGTTCGGCGGCTGGTTTGCCGGGGCGCTTGCCGACCGCTTCGGCCGCGTGCGCGTGCTGCAGATCGCGATCCTGTGGTATTCGGTGTTCACCTTCCTGTGCGCATTCGCCCAGAGCTTCGAGCAGCTGTTCATCCTGCGCGGTTTGCACGGGCTCGGGTTCGGTGGCGAGTGGGCCACCGGCGCGGTGCTGATGGGCGAGGTCATCCGCGATAAGTATCGCGGCCGCGGCGTCGGCTTCGTGCAGACCGGCGCAGCCGTCGGCCCCGGCCTGGCGGCGCTCGTCTACGCCGGCCTGTATGCCATTCTGCCCGAAGCGATCGCGTGGCGGGCTCTGTTCGCGGTCGGCATATTGCCCGCGCTGCTTGTGCTGTGGATCCGCCGCAGCATTCCGGAATCGGAAGCGTTCGAGGGGTGGCGCGACAGCCGCGCGCAGCTCGGGCTCTCCCACCTTCTCTCAGCGTTTCGCGGGCCGTATTTGTGGCTGACAATCAAGGTCTCGCTGATGGTCATGGGCGCGCAAGGGGGCGTCTGGGCCGTCAATTTCTGGATGCCGACCTATTTGCGCACGGTCCGCCATCTTTCCGCTTCCGGCACCGGGCTTTACGTTGCGGTTCAAGCGTGCGGGGCGCTGATCGGCTTTCTGATCGGCGCCTACCTGGCCGACGCGATCGGCCGCAAATGGACGTTCATGATCTCGGCCGTCGCGACGATCATCATGGTGCTCGTCTACCTCTATGTGCCGATCGGCGACACCGGTCTCCTGCTCCTCGGAATCCCGCTCAACGCTTCTATCCTGATGAAGTTCGCGCCGATGGGGCCGTATATGACAGAGCTCTACCCGACGGACATCCGCGGCACCGGCCAGGGCTTCTGCTACAATGCCGGCCGGGCGATCGGGTCGGTGTTTATGACGGCGATCGGCTTTGCGACGGCGGTAATGCCGCTCGGCACGGCGATCGCCCTGTTCTCGAGTTTGGCTCATGCGCTCATGATCGTCATGCTGATGCTGCTCCCGGAAACGCGCGGCCGCGTGATCGCGAGCCTTGAGCCCGAAGCGCCCGGCAGGGCCGCGTACCCTCCGCGGACGGCCGTCGGGCGCAGTTGAGGCCTCGCAGTGTCCGTTATCTATTAGAACGGCTTTGTCACGGCAACTCTATAGAGCACGCATTGGGAGCCAAGCTCGCCAAGCGTCATGCCACTGCGACGGCATCTTGCCACTGTGTGGTAGCTTCGGCCCGGAAGATCCGCAGTGTGGATCGGGAGATGAGATGACGTTGAAAGTTGAAGGTGTTGTGAACCGCACCGTGCATGCTGAGGAAGCGCTGGGCGGATCGAGCCGACTTGAACCTCTGCAGCTTGCGCTCGCGTCGTCGGACTGCCTGATGCGAATTCTCCGCCCGATTGTTTTTCCGAAGCCCTTGCTCATGCCGACAGGTCAGTCGAAGACGCCGAAACGCGGAGGCGTAGGAGCGCAGCTTGTCGGTGACCAGCAATTTCGGCACGAAGCCTTGCTTCTTGAGCAGCTTGCGCATCAGCCGCAGCGCCGCCCGACCGTCGCGTCGGCGCTGGACCAGCATGTCGAGAACCTCGCCCTCGTCATCGACGGCGCGCCACAAATACATCCGCTTGCCAGGCGATGCGCACCACCATCTCGTCCAAATGCCAGCGATCGCTCGGCCGAGGGCGATGCTGGCGCAGCCGTCGCGCGATCGCGGGACCGAACTTCAGCACCCATCGCCGCACCGTTTCGTAGGAGATATCGAGCCCTCGTTCGGCCAGCAGTTCCTCGACATCGCGGTAGTTCAGCGTGAACCGGAGATAAAGCCAGATCGCGTGCTTGATGATCTCGGGCGAGAAGCGATGGCGGCGGTAGCAGAGCGGAGCCATGCCGACATCCTATCGGATACGCCGCTGGCTTCCGACCCGGTTTCCATGACAATGCCGTTGGTCGAGTAGCGAGCAACCACGGACACGACATCTGAAGTCAAAGCCGTTCTTTCTGCGGATGACGATGTCCGAAAGCGGCCAGCTTAATGCCGCGCCCCCGGGCATACTGATGCCATGGAACTTGATCACGAAGCCTGCTATCGAGCGTTATCGACCCGTGATGCGCGGTTCGACGGACGGATGTTTACCGCCGTCCGCACGACGGGGGTTTATTGCCGACCGATCTGCCCGGCGCGTACGCCAAAACGGGAGAACGTAACGTTCTACCCCACAGCGAGCGCGGCGCAGGAGGCAGGTTTTCGCCCGTGTCTTCGGTGCCGCCCGGAGAGTTCTCCAGACCTGGCGGCTTGGCGAGGCACGTCGAACACCGTTTCGCGCGGCTTGGCGCTGATCGCCGAAGGCGCGCTTGATGGCGAGGCGGTTGATGCGCTAGCGGAACGGCTCGGGGTCGGTGAGCGGCAATTGCGGCGGCTGTTCAGGGAGCACCTGGGAGCATCGCCCATCGCTGTCGCTCAGACACGCCGCGTGCTCTTTGCGAAGCAGCTCATCGTCGAGACGACTATGCCGATGACGGAAGTCGCTTTGGCGTCTGGCTTCAGCAGCATCCGTCGCTTCAACGCGACATTCCGCACGCTGTATCGGCGACCGCCTCGCGAGCTGCGCCGGTCGAGCAGTGCCGTCGGCGAGCAGACAGGCGCGGAAGGCATCACGCTCATGCTAGCCTATGCACCACCCTACGATTGGGATGCGATGATCGGCTTCCTCGCGGCAAGGGCAATTACCGGCATCGAAGCGGTTGACGGCAGTAAACGCTACCGGCGCTCGATCGCACTGGATGGTGCGCAAGGGGCGATCAGAGTTGAACCGGACGAGCGGGAGCGCGGCCTGCGCGTGACGATCCGCTTTCCGCGCATCGCATCGCTTGCCACGATTGTTCGGCGTGTTCGACGCATTTTCGACCTCAGTGCGGACCCGCTGGCCATCGGCGAGGACCTTGCTCGAGACCCGCTGCTCGCGCCTCTGGTCGCCTGGCGTCCGGGCCTGCGCGTGCCGGGCGCGTGGGACGGCTTCGAAGTCGCCGTTCGCGCCATGCTCGGCCAGCAAATTACAGTAACGGGTGCCTTGAAACTTGCGGCGAAGCTGGTCGCCGCCTATGGCGAGAAGCTGTGTCCCAGCGACGGGGCGAGCCTGACGCATACGTTCCCGACACCCGAAAGATTGGCTCAAGCCGATTTACGGTCGCTCGGAATGCCCGCTGTCCGCGCGGAAGCGCTGTCAGCCGTGGCCCGCGCCGCTGCCGCCGATGCGGGATTTTTCCGCCCTACGCAGTCGCTGGAGGGCGCAATAGCCAAGCTCCGCTCGCTGCGCGGGATCGGCGAATGGACAGCGCAATACATTGCCATGCGCGTGTTGCGTGAGCCGGATGCCTTTCCCGCCGCCGATATCGGTCTTATGCGAGCTCTAACACCTGCGGGCGGCGCCCGGCCTGCGGCTAGCGAAGTCCTTGCCAGAGCGGAGGCATGGCGACCGTGGCGAGCCTATGCGGCTCAACACCTCTGGACGGGCGGTCCGGAGACAGCGAGAGCGGGCGCCCGCACCAACTCAAAGGACAATCTCGATGCCCAACCTGATGCCGCCTCAAACGTTCTTTATCGACCCGGTCAAGAGCCCGGTCGGGACGATGCTCCTTATCCATGATCCCGAAGAACGTCTACGGGCTCTCGACTTTCATGACTTCGAAACCCGAATGCGGCAGCTCCTCAGGCTGCATTATGGCAAGGACGGAGGCGATTTTGTCCTAAAGAGCCGCGAGACGCCGGCGGCAATTCGGCGTGCGCTTGCCGGCTATTTCGCGGGCGATCTAACCGCGATTGATGCCATTCCGGTTGCGACGGTCGGCACTTCCTTTCAGCGTGAGGTCTGGGCGGCACTTCGCGGAATTAGGCCGGGGACGACGCTCAGTTATGGCGCGTTGGCGCGAAAGCTCGGACGCCCGAACTCCGCTCGCGCCGTCGGCCTTGCCAACGGCGCCAACCCGATTGCCATCGTGGTTCCTTGCCACCGCGTCATCGGCGCGGATGCAAGCCTTACCGGGTATGGCGGGGGCGTCGACCGCAAACGGTGGCTACTCGCTCATGAAGGCGCTGCCTTCGAGGACCTAGCGGTAGGGCGCGTCTCAAACGCAGCCTGATCTACCGGCTCTCGAATGTCAGCGGTGTCAAACTCACCGGATCGGCCGGCAGCAATCCTCTCTGGCGCGATTCAATTCGTTGTCGAACTGTCAGTCCCTGCCAGCGCGCCAGCCGGTGACTTCACTCACCGCTCGCTTCGCCGACCAATGGCGCAACACCCGCCCGATCAACCGTCGCTCTCGAGATCCTGATGCCGCCCGGCTACACATCGATCGGCTCGATGAAGAACTTCATCCGTATGCGCCGGGGGCTGGGCGGCGGCAAGGCCACCGCCGAAGGCCTCATCGAGAGCGGCACCGCGCTTATCGGTAGTCCGAAAACGGTACTGGCGGGGATTGAGCGGATGCGCGAGCGCACCGGCTTCGGCATCCTCGTGGCGCTACTCCAGTTCGGCATCCTCTCGGACGCACTGACGCGGCGGAACATGGATCTCTTCGCCGCCGAGGTGATGCCGCATCTGCGGGACTAGCAGGGTGCTGAAAAAGGGTGGCGAAATTTGCGCATTGTGATCCCTTGAGGTGGGGGAAGGGGGTGACAATGCGCGGCGACGATGCGATTTGCGGCAGTCTTTTCAGCTACATAGATCTTGAGAAGCGGATCCGGGCGGATCACCCGCTGCGGGTGATTCGCGCGATCGCCAATACCGCGCTCAAATCGCTGTCCGGCGAGTTTCAAAAGCTCTATTCGCCACTTGGCCGCGAGTTCGATCCCGCCGGAGCGGCTGATGCGCGGGTTGCTGCTGCAGGCGTTTTACTCGATCCGCTCGGAGCGGCAGCTGGTCGAGCGGATCGACCACGACCTGTTGTTCCGCTGGTTCGTCGGGCTCGGGATCGAGGACCCGGTGTGGGATGCCACCACCTTCACCAAGAACCGCGACCGCCTGCTCGAAGGCGATGTGGCGGCCCAGTTTCTCGCCGCGGTGCTGGCGCAGGACAGGGTCAAGGCATTGTTGTCGAGCGAGCATTTCTCGGTCGACGGCACGTTGCTGGAAGCCTGGGCGAGCCTGAAAAGCTTTCGCCCAAAGGACGGCTCGGGCGGGCCTCCCGACCCTGGCCGCAATGGCGAGCGCGACTTTCACGGCGAGCGACGGCGCAACGACACGCAGGGCTCGACCACCGATCCCGAGGCGCGTCTGCTCCGCAAAGGGCCGGGCAAGGAAGCGCGGCTGTGCTTCCTGGGCCACGCCCTGATGGAGAACCGCAACGGTCTGATCGTCGGCGCGGTGACCACAACTGCTTCTGGCCATGCCGAGCGGTGGGCGGCGCTGACGCTGATCGAGCCGCATGCCGCGCCGCCGCAGCCGGTCACCCTGGCTGCCGACAAGAGCCTGCCCCTGCGAAGGCAGGGGGCTACGACAGCGCCGACTTTGTGACGGCGCTGCGCAACAAGGCGGTGACCCCGCATGTCGCGCAGAACACCAGCGGCCGGCGCTCGGCGATCGACGAGGGTACCGCCGGTGATCCCGGCTACGCCATCTCGCAGCGCATCCGCAAACGCGTCGAGGAGGCCTTCGGCTGGGCCAAGACAGTGGCGGGCTTGCGCAAGATGCGGCACCGCGGACTGCTCAAGGTCGATTGGCAATTCACTCTCGCGATGACGGCCTACGACCTCGTCCGCTTGCCCAAATTGCTTGCCGCGCGTGTTCAATGACTGGGCACACATATCAAACCGGGCGCCGCTTACTTGCCGGCGCCCAATTCAAACTCGGGCAAAACGCGATCACCATCGCAATGCCGCAATCGCCGAAGCCAGAGCCCGTCAAAACCGGCATTTTTCAGCACCCTGCTAGTGCTCAGAATCAGTCAGATGTATCACCTTGGATCGGCTCGATACCGCCGGCCCGGCGACCCTCAGGCAGATGAGGTGAATCAGGCGACTGAATCTGAGCACTAGCTGGCGGTGCTGCTGCAAATTCAGGCTTGGTGCGTCCAGAATTACCCAGCGTGCAGCGGATAGAGGAAAAACCATCATGAAAGTCGGTCTGTTCATCAACACGCAGTTCCCGGAGGGCTTCAACCTCGCGGAGCGCATCCCTGAGATGGTCGCGCAGGTTCGCTCGGCTCGTGACGCCGGGTTCGCGTCGCTCTGGTTCCCGCATCACTGGCTGACCCATCCGATGCAGATGCTGCAAATCACGCCTGTGATGGGCTACGTTGCGGCACACGCCCAGGGCATGACGATCGGACCGAACATCCTGATCCTGCCGCCGCTCAACCCCATGCACGTGGCCGAGGAAGCCGCCACGCTCGACGTGCTGACCGGCGGCAACTACATCCTTGGCGTCGGCTTGGGCTACCGACAGCCGGAGTTTGATGCTTTCGGCATCAGCCTGAGCGAGCGGGCGCCGCGGTTCAACGAAAGCATCACCCTGATGCGTCGGCTGTGGACCGAGGAGCGGGTGAGCCACAAGGGGCGGTTCTACACGGTCAACGACGCCGGGATCAGCGTGAAGCCGGTTCGCCCGGGTGGACCGCCGCTGTATATCGCTGGGCAGGCCGATGTCTCAGTGAAGCGCGCGGCGCGCATTGGCGATGCTTGGCTCATCGTGAACACCAGCGGGCTCGGCAAAGTGACGGCGCTGATGCAGACCTATCGTGCGGCGCTCAAGGAATACGGCCGGACCCCGATGGAGTTTCCGATCACCGTCGAATGCTATGTCGGTGAACACCATGCCAAGGCGCACGAGGAATGTCGCGGGCCGCTGGAGTACAAGTACAATGCCTATGCATCATGGGGACTGGAGAACCGCGCCACCCAAGGATCGTTCGAGGATTTCGCGCGCGACCGGTTCATCATCGGCGACAAGGTGTCGGTGAAGGAGGAGATCGCGAGATATCGTCAGGCTCTGGGTGTCGATCACTTCATAATGCGCTGTCAGTGGCCGGGGCTGCCGCAGGAGCAGGTGCTGAGTTCGATCCGGCGGCTTGGCGAGATTTTCGCGTCCTAGGGATTCGGCGGGGGTTCCTCTCCAAGTCGCGCGAAGGGACCCGGGTGGAACCGAGATGAATCTCTGAAGACGCTCGCCGCCGTTGCCGTTTGGCACCAAGCTTTCTCGCCGGCTTGATGGCGATAGCGTCCCACGACGTTAATCTCCATCATGATCTGATGCGGGCAGCACCGAGGACAAGCACGCAGACAGAAATCTTGGCCGGGCTGGTCGACCGCGTCACGTTCCACAACTCCGAGAACGGCTTCTGCGTTCTGCGCGTCAAAGCCCGCGGTCAGCGCGATCTGATCACCGTCATTGGCCATGCCGCGATGATCTCGGCCGGCGAGTTCGTCCAGGCGAGTGGGTCCTGGATCAACGACCGTACGCACGGCGTCCAATTCAGAGCCTCGTTCCTCAAGGCCACGGCGCCGACGACGGTCGAGGGCATCGAGAAATATCTCGGCTCCGGCATGATCCGCGGCATCGGGCCGGTCTATGCGAAGAAGCTCGTGCGCGCCTTCGGCGAAACCGTATTCGAGGTTATCCAGCAGGAGCCCGGCCGCCTGCGCGAGGTCACCGGGATTGGGCCGAAACGCGCAGAGCGGATCATCGCCGGTTGGGCAGAGCAGAAAATCATCCGCGAGATCATGCTGTTTCTGCACAGCAACGGTGTCGGCACGTCGCGGGCGGTTCGCATCTACAAGACCTACGGCGCCGATGCCATCCGCCTCATCTCGGAAAACCCGTACCGTCTAGCCCGCGATATCCGCGGTATCGGTTTCCGGACTGCCGACCAGATCGCGGCGAAACTCGGCATCGAGAAGACCGCGCTGATCCGCGTCCGTGCCGGCATTTCCTTTGCGCTCGCCGAGGCGATGGACGATGGCCATTGCGGCCTGCCGAACGAGGAGCTTCTCGCCCTGACGGTACAATTGCTCGAGGTTCCGGCGGAGCTGGTCGAGACGGCACTCAGCCTCGAACTGCAAGAAGGCGCCGTAATAGCCGACGATCTCGATGGGCGACGCTGCGTCTTCCTCGCCGGGTTATATCGAGCCGAGCGGGAAATTGCCGAAAAGCTCAACGCACTGGCGGCTGGAAAGCCACCCTGGCCATTGATCGACGCCAACAAGGCAATCCCTTGGGTCGAGAAGCGGACTAAGCTGGCGCTCGCCGAAAGCCAGATAGAGGCCGTCCGTGTCGCGCTCGCCTCGAAAGTGTTGGTGATCACCGGCGGCCCGGGTGTCGGCAAGACGACGCTGGTCAACTCGATCCTCAAGATCCTCCTCGCGAAGACCGTCGCCATCGCGCTATGTGCGCCTACCGGTCGCGCCGCCAAACGCCTGTCGGAGAGTACTGGGCTCGAGGCAAAGACGATCCACCGGTTGCTCGAAACCGACCCCAGGACCGGAGCTTTCCGGCGCACCGAGGAGGCGCCGCTCGACTGCGATCTGCTCGTTGTCGACGAGACCTCGATGGTCGACGTGCCGCTGATGCGGGCTCTGCTGCGCGCCTTGCCGGCCGAGGCTGCGCTGCTGCTCGTCGGCGATGTCGATCAACTGCCTTCGGTCGGGCCAGGGCAGGTGCTGGCCGACATCATTGCTTCGGGTGCCGTGCCGGTCGTGCGCTTGACCGAGGTCTTCCGCCAGGCTGCCGAGAGCCGGATTATCGTCAATGCGCATCGCATCAATCAGGGCCTAATGCCCGATCTCGCCCCTATTGAAAGCGGCGACTTCCACTTCGTCGATGCGGCGGACCCGGAAGAAGGCGTGCGAAAGATGCTGGCGATTGTGCGAGAGCGCATCCCCAAGCGCTTCGGGTTCGATCCGATACGCGACATCCAGGTGCTCTGCCCGATGAACCGAGGCGGCCTCGGCGCTCGCTCCCTCAATATCGAGCTTCAGAAAGAGCTGAACCCGCCCGGCGAGATCCGCATCGAACGCTTCGGCTGGACGTTCTGTCCCGGGCGACAAGGTCATGCAGGTCGAGAACGACTACGACAAGGACGTCTATAATGGCGATCTCGGCGTCGTGTCGCGCATCGATATGGAGGAGGGCGAGCTCGTCGCTGATTTCGATGGCCGCGAAATCACTTATGGCTTTGGCGAGCTTGATGAGCTGGTGTTGGCCTATGCGACGACAATCCACAAGAGCCAAGGCTCGGAATACCCGGCGGTGGTCATCCCGCTCAGCACTCAGCATTACCCGATGCTGCAGCGGAATCTGGTCTATACGGGCGTGACGCGCGGCAAGCGCCTCGTGGTGCTCGTTGGACAGCGGAAGGCGCTGGCGATCGCCATCAAGGGAGCGGGCCGACGCGAAGGCGGTGGTCAAAGCTTCGGGAATGGCTGATTGGCAGTGCTCGGCCAAACGCAGCGGTTCTGACGCACCAACTCGACGTTTCAGCAGGAAGCAGGCCGGAGGTTGACTGATATTTACGTCGATGGTGATGCTTGCCCGGTGCGCGAGGAGATCTACCGCGTGGCGGCGCGTCTCAAGGTCAAAGTTTTCATCGTCTCGAATGGCTCCCGGCCGATCCGGCCACCTGGAATGTCGAACGTAAGCATGGTTCTCGTTGACGACACTGTAGATGCAGCCGATGACTGGATTGCCGAGCGCATCGGAGCCACGGACGTGTGTGTGACTTCCGATATCCCGCTGGCATCGCGCTGCCTCAAAAAAGGAGCGCGCGTCGTCTCCCCGACCGGAAAACAGTGGACGGAAGCGAATATCAGCAATGCGCTTGCCGGTCGCGGGATAGCGCAGCACCTGCGGGAGCTGGGCACCATCACTCGTGGACCGGCCCCGCTGACCAAGAGGGATAGGTCACGGTTCCTGAGCACACTCGATACAGCCTTGCAGGCTGCACTGCGCGAGGCGGCACGGAGCTGAGCCATTCGGCGATAGCACGAAGCCGCTTGGAAATTTTGTCGGGTGCCTGCGATGATAATCAGGGTCTGAACCCAAGGAGGTCGGATGACCAGGACGATGTCGTTGGCCGGAACGACCCTAGAGCTTGTGGAACGTGGTCACGGCCGCCCCCTACTGTTCTTGCACCCCGGTGAGGGGCTCGCACCAGAGCGGCTTTGGCTCGAACTCCTATCCCGACGGTATCGGGTAATCGCGCCGTGGCATCCGGGCTATGGGAACTCGCCCTTGATCAATGGTTCCGGCTCTGTCGATGATCTTGCCTACCTGTATCTCGATCTCGCCGCCGAGCTAAAGCTTGAGAATGCGGTACTCGTTGGCGCCTGTTTCGGCGGCTGGGTGGCGGCGGAGATTATGGTGCGATCGACCGCGAGGTTCTCCCAACTCGTCCTGGTCGATCCGCTCGGCATCAAGATCAGCGGGAGGGAGGAGCGGGACATTGCCGACATGCATGCGCTGCCGCGGGCCGAATATCTGAAGCTGGCCTGGGCTGATCCGGCGAAAGGCGATGTCGATTTTACGAACCTGCCGGAAAGCGAGCTGGCGGCAATCGTGCGCGGTCGCGAGGCCTTAGCGCTTTATGGGTGGAAGCCCTACATGCACAATCCGCGGCTCAAACGCTGGCTGCACAGGATAGACCTTCCGACACTACTGCTCTGGGGCGCGGAGGACCGTATCGTCACGCCGGCGTATGGCGAAGGCTGGCGTCAAGCAATACCCGATGCCCAGCTTCGAAATCATACCTCAGGCTGGACACTTCCCTCACTGGGAACAGCCCGAAGCATTCGCCGAGCGCCTTTCGGCCTTTGTCGGTAAAAACGAGTAGAAGGAGAACCTCATGCGCGCCTGGTACTTCTCGGAAATGGCTTATCACCCCGCTTGGGAAGAGGGGTTGAAGGGCGGGTCGTTGAGGGTGGTGCTACCGAACCGCAATTTCGACCCCAAAGTCGGCCACGGTCTTCTCAACCGTTATCTCGACGAGTTCGCACTCTGTGACGAGGTCGGCCTCGACATCATGGTCAACGAGCACCATAGCACGTCGACATGCCTTACCGTCTCGGTGCCGATGGCGCTCGCGATTATCGCCCGCGAGACCAAGCGATCGCGGCTGCTGTCGCTAGGCACGCCGATCGCAAACCGGCCGGATCCGGTGCGTGTTGCCGAGGAGATGGCCTGGCTCGACGTATTGTCAGGCGGGCGGCTAGAGATGGGGCTGGTCAAGGGCGCGCCCTACGAGATCGCGCCGGCCAACAGCAATCCGGCCAATCTTATGCGCCGCTATTGGGAGGCGCACGATCTTATCCTCAAAGCGATGTCGACGACGGATGGTCCGTTTAACTGGGAGGGCGAGTTCTTTCACTACCGCAACGTCAACATCTGGCCGCGCCCGTACCAGCAGCCGACGCCACCGGTGTGGATGACTGGGTTGAGCACCGAGACTGGCCGGATGGCTGCCGAGCGCGGCCACGTCGTTGGGACCTTGCTTTCACTATCGGCCGCCGGCCCGATGTTCGAGGCCTATCGCAAACGAGCGCAGGAACTGGGCTGGACGGCGGGGCCCGACCGTTTCGCCTACGCGGCGGTGGTCGGTGTTGGCGCCACTCGCGAGGAAGGCCTACGCCGCGCCAACCTCGCCGCCGATTATGTCCGTACCTCGCCGGTAGTGGCCGAGGCCTTCACTAACCCGCCCGGCTACAACTCGCTTTCCGCCAACGTCGCGATGCTGAAAGCGGGCGGCAAGCGCGGCGGCTTCGTCAGAGATCGGCACGGCAATCCGGTCGAACAGACCACCGCATCAATCGAGCAGTTGATCGAGAGCGGCACCTGCTTTGCAGGTACTCCAGACGATGTCTACGATCAGATCAAGGTGCTCAGCGACAGCGTCGGCGGCTTTGGCAATTTGCTGATGTTTGGCCAAGGCGGCTTCCTCGACCACAAAGACACCGTCGCGAACATCACGCTATTTGCGAAGGAAGTGCTGCCACGCTTACGCGAGCTCAACCCGCTGGCACAGAAGGCCGTCGCGGCAGAATAAGGTCCCTTGTGATGAGCGATCAATTTGAGGGTGGCTGCATCTGTGGCGCAGTGCGCTTTGTAGCCTCCGGCCAGCCGAAATGGGTGGCGTGGTGCCATTGCCAAAGTTGTCGCAAGCACAGCGGTGCACCCGTCTCTGTGTTCGCGGCATTCGAGCGCACTGCTTATACCGTCACGAACGGTGAGATAACCAAGTTCAATTCGTCACCTCGGACGAGGCGGGGATTTTGCGCCAGGTGCGGGTCAACATTGACCTGCGAAAGCGTGTGCCTTCCGACCGAAACGCATTTCCATATCGGTGCATTTGACGAGGCCGCGCGCCTTCAGCCGAGTAGGCACATATTCCCGGAGGAGCGGTTGCCGTGGCTGCACTTGACTGACGCCTAACCTGCAGATCGAATTTGCGGCAGAAGCTTTCGGGAAGTCTATTCAGCCGCTTTCTTGACCGGTCCCGCGGTGCTGCCCTTGCCGGTTGGAAGGTCGAAGAGGTCGGCTGGCAGCTGACTGAAATAGGAGAGGATTTCAGCCGTCAAGACGACGTCGGCGTATTTGGCATGCATATCACACAAGGTGACGGCATGGCTGGCCTAGCTGCGGTTGAAGCGCCGCAACGCGGGAGTCTCACTTGGCGGCGTCCATCGTTGGGAGGCACCGCAGCTCAGGGGCCGGCTGGATTGCAACGGGCCGGCGCTTTTTTCGCGGGTCAGCCCGGCTTGCGAAATTTCAGCATGTAGCTATCGACCGGTTGAGCCGAGGAATGCGAGTGGGCGTCTCGGGCATCCCCGGGAACATGGAGGAAATCGCCGCGGTCGATCAATCTGAATCCCGCCGCCTCGATCTCCGACGTGACCAGCGCTTCGTCCGAACGATGCAGGGTCTGGACGACGCTCGTGCCCGCGCCGGGCTTGGCCGAGTAATCGCCAACGAGCAATTCGCCTCCCGGCTTCAGCGCATCGTACAAAGCCTTATTCATCTTGGCGCGATCGACACCAAGATAAGTAATGTCGTGATAGGCATAGAAAAACGTCACGAGATCGAAATCATGCATACCCGGTGGCGCAGGATCCTCGAACGGCCGCACCGCGGAGACGATATTGGCGGCCGCCGGGGTCTTGAGCCGCGCATCGAGCCGGTCCTTGACGCGCGCAAAGGCGGCTTCCGAATTTTGCGCATAAACTTTGCCGCCCGGCGCGACGGCGCGCGCCAGAAGTTCCGCTTTCCAGCCGTATACCGCGAAGATTTCGAGGACTTTCATACCGGGCTTCGCGCCGATGAATGCCAGCCACTGCGCTGGCGCGCGGTTGGTGTCGAGCTTGCGATCCGCGTCGCTCCGATCGGGAGTGGCGACAATCGCATCGTAGTCCGCGGCGGTCTGCGAGGTCGCCGCCGGCGCGGCCGCTATAGCGGACAGCGTCAGCAGGCAAGCAAGGATCCTATGTTTCAACATTTCGCTTCCCAAATCGCTTTTTGCGCGCGCCCCGCGACACCTACTGCCGGCACGATGTGTACAGGCGCCGAGTTTAGACGACTGCTCCGCGCCGATCCGTCTAGGGGCACGGCGATGTTGCCCCTGCAGAGACATCAGCGTAGCACATCTAGACGCCCCGACGCGAATGCCCGCCGTCCCCTCAACTCGGCCGGCTCTGAGCCCGCCAGCAAGGTTCTCTTAAGGGGCATAACCAGTCGATCTTTTCGGCGCGTTCAGCCCCGGCCTTCCCAGCACCACCGAAATTAGGCTGGCGAAACTACCTCCCGGATCCTCCTACATCCGCGGGTGAGGTGCTGGTTACGCCGTCACGCGGTGGCCGTGTATCCGCCGGACGTATTCTAAATGGGAATGGAAACTATTGCTGTCCTTGCTCGCTGCATTGCGCCACGCTGTTCAGGGAAATCGGCCTCGCGGTTGGCACGCTTGGGGAGAAGCCAGTATGAGACGACGCGATCTGCTGAAAACCGCGGCGGCGACGCTTTCGGCTGGCGTGGCGCCGAGGCTCGGGCGGGGAGCAGACCGCGCGAAAACCCTGGTTTTCGTACCGACCTCGGATCTGACGATACTCGACCCGGTGGTCACCGGGGCACGGCCGACGCGAAATTCCGCCTGTCTCGTGTTCGATACGCTTTACGGTATCGATACCGAATGGAAGGCACAGCCACAGATGATCGCGGGCCATACCGTCGAGGAGGACGGGTTGACCTGGACCTTGAAGCTGCGCGACGGTCTGCGCTTCCATGACAACGAGCCGGTGCTGGCGCGGGATGTTGTCGCCAGCATCCGCCGGTTCGCGCCGCGCGTCATTTTCGCGAACGCGCTGATGGACGCGACTGAGGAGCTGTTGACGCCCGACGACCGCACCATGCGGTTTCGCTTGAAGCGACCATTCCCCCACCTGCCGGAGGCGCTTGCTGGACCCGGCGGCAACGTTCCGGCGATTATGCCGGCGCGTCTGGCGGCGGAGTCGCCGTTCAAGCCTGTCGCCGAAGTCGTCGGCAGCGGCCCTTACCGCTTCCTCAAGGACGAGCATGTCAGCGGCGCTCGCGCGGTCTTCGAGCGATTTGCGGAGTATCAACCGCGGGCGGGCGGCCCGGTTGGGTTCACCTCCGGGCCGAAGGTGGCGCATTTCGAGCGGGTCGAGTGGCTGACATAGGATCCGTTTTCGGCGTCGGCCGCACTGCGCCGCGGCGAGATCGACTGGTGGGAGAACCCGCCACGCGATCTCGTCGACCAGGTCAGCGGCGACCCCAGCATCATGGTCGTCTCGCATTTCGCGAGAGCCAACGGCATCATGACCTTCAACCACCGCTATCCGCCGTTCGACAACCCGGCGATACGGCGGGCGCTGCTTGGCGCGGTCAGTCAGGCCGAGGCGATGTCGGCGATCGCCGGCAGTGACCGGAACAATTGGCGAGACGATGTCGGTCTGTTCGGCACCGGTTCGCCGTTCGCCACCGATGTCGGCATCGAGGTGCTGCGCAGCCCCCGCGACTATGCCGCCGTCAAGCGGGCCCTGGCGGAGGCCGGCTACAAGGGTGAGAAAATCGTTGTAATGGCGCCGCCCGATGTCCGCGAACTCGGCGACCTGACACGAACCGGCGCCGAGCAACTGCGGCGCGCCGGGATGAACGTCGATCTGCTGGAGATCGATTTCGCCAACGTCGTCCGGCGCCGCAACAATCAAGGCCCGCCGGACAAGAGTAGCCATAACATGTTTTGCACCCTGATCGACCGCTCTCTGCCGAACGTGCATCCTTTCGGTAACCTGGCCATTCGCACCGACGGCAAGGAGCCGATAAACGGCTGGGCCGACAGTCCGCACATCGAGGAATTGCGCGCTGCTTGGCTCGACACGGCCGATTTGGAGCAGCAAAAGCGGATCTGCGTCCATTTGCAGAAGCAGCTCTGGGAAGACGTGCCGTTCATCCCGATGGGCGAGTACTGGCAGGCGACGGCGTACCGGAAGAATCTGGCCGACGTCCTGCCCGGATGTTTCGCGACGTTCTATGGCGTGCGTCGCACCTGAATGAGTGTCAACTTGCCCCACAGATATGTCTCAAATCTCGCGGCTTCTCCAATGCGGCCAACGGTCGGTTTTGAGGTGAGGGGGTCATCATCGCGGACCTGCGGGCAAGGTGGCGGCGAGATGCCACCCATACTGACCGCGGCGCCACGTCGTCCGCCGCATCGCCGCCGACCGCGCCCACGTCCACGATCCCGGCGCCGTTGGCATCCGGTCCGAGCCGGCGGCCGCGATCCTGCGGCGTCGCGGAGGGCAGACCCGCCGGGCGCCGGGCGCGCGCGGATACGGCGGTCGGCGAAATCGCCGAGGCTGTTGGGATCAGCAATTTTTCGTAGACAATGCGGCTCGCGGGCAGGCAGCAGTTTCGGGATCTGCCAAGAGGCCGCCAACCGTCGCCTTGTCGGCAAACGGTCGCTCTCGGGGAGAAAAGTCGGTGCCGTGGCGCCAGGCTGGCGGGCGCGTCGGAAAATTTACAGGCGCGCGCCAGAAAAACTCGACCGTCAGCTGGCAACGTCAATCGCTTATCAGCCTCGGGACGCCTCCCGATTGTCGACGGAGTCCGGCGAAGGCGCGCGGCCTTTGAGCAAGGATCAGTGGCATAAAGCTAGAGGGATCACATTGCTGCCGCGAGCGGCGGCTCAAACCTCGAGGGGAGCGGCCTCATCGGCTCCCGTGTCGAGCGGCAGTGCGATCGTCTCCAGTCCTATGTCCGATTTCGCCGCAACGTTGCCAACGGCAGGCGCCGTCGTTCCGAACGGGGACGGCCGTGCCAGTGCACGCGCGGTCGGGCCGGTACGACGGATCAAGATTCGCTCGGGCGCAGTCATTTTAGGCACCGCGATCGTTTTGTCGCCGGCACTTGCCAGCTGCTCGGCCAAAGATTGCGCTTATTACGGCAGTCCGGACGCCAATACGCGCTGTGTGGTAATCAGCGCGCCGACCACCGGCGGCGGCCAGTAACGCAGCGCCGACCTCCCCTAGCTGAACAGTACAAATCGCAAATTGTCCTGTTATGCGGTCAAAGACGGGCTAAAGTTGCCGGAGCCGAAATACACCGATCTGCCAAACGAAGCCGTTACCGACCGCGCGCAAACTGCAAGGAGCTTGAATGCGATCAGCGGCGGATGGCGGACCGAGCATAACAAGGCGCTGGAGACCGACCAGGCGAAGCGGCTTCGGACCGGTTCAAGCCATCACCGGTAATTCGACAAACCTGGCAGCGGATAGCCCGGTGGCGGGGGATAGCCTGGGCTTGGGGTATACCCTGGTGATGGGGCATATGCGGAGGGTGGTGAATAAGCGGGCGCCGGCGCAGCATATGACGGTGGCGACTGTCTCCGGGACGCCATGCACTGCGCATAATAAGCGTTATACTGCTGCTGCAGGTATCCCGCCGCGTTCTGGGCGTTGGCGGCGCCAACACCGCCGCCGACGATCGCACCGGACGCCGCGCCGATCCCCGCCCCGCGACCGCCGCCGACCGCGCCACCAACCGCCGCTTCCAGACCGGCACCAAGAAGCGTGCTGCCGAACGCCTGGGAGTTAGCCTGATCACGTGAAGGCGCGATCTGCGCATCGGCAAATTGTCGGCATCCCTGATCATCATAATACGACTGCCCAAGAGCCGCGGTGCTCACCGTGAGCGCCGCCAAAACCGAGCCGACGAACCTCGAAGCGAATCCCGCCATCCAGACATCTCCTTTGTACCGTGATCGGCCGAGTTTACCGGCCCGGGAACGGTTAGGATGATGTAAACAAACTAACCAAGCTTGAACCGAGACACGCCGGCGTTTGGATAGGTCAAACCGAACCTTCGTCAGGGTTGTCGGACGATGCGCTCGATCACACCGACGGCGACCTTATAGACCTCCGCGGCTTGGGAGACCGTCAACCCCCAAGCTGCTCATCCTCGCCGAGCAAATCCCAGCCCGTGGCTGGCGAGCTCGCCAGCCGACCTAGTTCGCACCCGACTTGTACGGGGCTTTCCCCTGTCAAGGGGCTTTGGCCCGGGGTGAGTAGTGGATCTGCTGATTGTCCTGCTAGGTTTGCTGACAGTTCTTTGTTCGGAGCGGGAAAGGCCGTTCTTCGTCCCGTCGCCTGCGATCAGGTTCGCGGAGCGCGCGGAAGGGGTCAAGGGGTCGTGTCCCTTGGGGTGGTGTAGGAGCTGTGGGTAAGTGGCCCGCCGCAGCGACCGCCACGAGTTTGGCGGCGGCGGGCCACTTATCCACAGCGGTGATCATCGCGGATCTTCGGTAGGGTTTGGTCGCTGAACCCAACCCGAACCAAGGACCCGACGATGACCGATGATATGATGAGCCTGCGCACGCTGCTGGAGAAGAGCTCGGATGCCGATTTGCTGCGCGAGATGGTGGGTTTTGCCGCGCAGCGCCTGATGGAGCTCGAAGTCGAAAGTTTGACGGGTGCGGCGCACGGCGAGCGCAGCCCGGACCGCATCAATCACCGCAATGGATACCGAGACCGGATCTGGGAGACCCGCGCCGGGGCGGTCGAGCTGCGCATCCCCAAGCTGCGCAAGAGCAGCTACTTCCCGGTGTTCCTGGAGCCGCGCCGGATGGCCGAGAAGGCGCTCGCCGCGGTTGTCCAGGAAGCTTACGTGCAGGGCGTGTCGACGCGCTCGGTCGATAATCTGGTCAAAGCGATGGGCATTACCGGGATCTCCAAAAGCCAAGTCAGCCGGTTGTGCACAGAGATCGACGACAAGGTCGCGGCCTTCCTCAACCGGCCGCTGGAAGGCGACTGGCCCTATCTTTGGCTCGATGCGACCTACGTGAAGGTCCGTGCCACCGGTCGCATTGTCTCGGTCGCTGTTATCGTCGCCGTCGCCGTCAACAGTGACGGCCGGCGCGAGGTGCTGGGCATCGCGATCGGCGCCTCCGAGGCCGAGACCTTCTGGACTGAGTTCCTGCGCTCACTGGCCAGACGTGGCCTGCGTGGCGTCAAGCTGGTGATCTCGGATGCGCATGAGGGGCTCAAAGCGGCGGTTGCCAAAGTCCTGCACGCCTCCTGGCAGCGCTGCCGCGTGCACTTCATGCGCAATGTCTTGGCCCATGCCGGCAAGCACGGCCGGCGTGTCGTCGCTGCCTTCATCGCCACCGCCTTTGCCCAGGAAGACGCCGAAATGGCCCGCACTCAGTGGCGTCAGGTGGCCGATCAGCTCAGACCCAAGGTGGCAAAACTTGCCGTCCTGATGGACGAGGCCGAAGCCGATGTTCTCGCCTTCATGAGCTTTCCCAAAGACCACCGGCCGAAGATCCACAGCACCAACCCGCTGGAACGACTTAATGGCGAAATCAAGCGCCGCACCGACGTCGTCGGTATCTTCCCCAACGAGGACGCCATCACCCGCCTGGTCGGCGCTATTCTACTCGAGCAGAACGATGAATGGGCCGTGCAGCGCGCTCGCTACATGACCCTGGAAACCATCGCTCCATTGAACGAGATCCAATCTTCAAGCTGCCCGCCGCGGCAGCCTGACAATATCGGCAAAACCCGCCGGAGAGCGCGAAAACACCGGCGCTCTCACAGCAGCCGGGTACAAGACCTCACCTGCAACGCTGGCGACGAAAGCCAGTCGCGGCGGGGGCCCACCCTTTCGGCGATGGGGTCAGCGACGGCTCTATCGCTGGGGTGATAGCCTGGACTGGGCGCGTTCGCGACTTGGCCCGCCGATCCGCTCGACCAGCGAGGCCGATGACCAGGCGGCGCACATCATCGAGCCCACTGGTGAATTAGGGACCAGCGCAATGGCGCGCAGGTCCCCGTCCTATACCCGCGCAGCATCCGCGCACGCCATGGCTGCTAAATCTGGCGAGCGCCTGATTGCTGGGGAAGCCTTACTGCTAGTCGCCGCAACGTTTTTCCTGAGCCCATACGCGCGCACGCGAGAGAGCGACCTCCGTCGGATGCCGAGACTGATACCTCTGGCGTCTCTGTTGCACGCGGATCCGGGTCTCTATATGCCGGTTGGCATTAGGTCAGACCTATCGGAGAGGGAACACGATCACAACCGCTCAAGGAACTGGGTCTCTCTCGACCCTGTGCAGCTGGTGAGAGCGGCGTTTCCGCGCGCGGCGAGGCGGCTCGCCGCAACGTTTTTGCGGGCCGAAGTGCCGGCACGCGTTCTGGTCGGCGCTGCGTCGATTTGGAGAAGTTGCTCTTTCCAACGGCGTTCTGAGCATTATGGACTTCAAAACCGGCGCTCCCGCAGCGTGCACGCTTCGGCAGCGCACCCAAGCTGTAGCAGCGCTCCCGGAGGCTAGCCCGAGCAACTTTGCGCCTCCTGACGCATTGCTGAGGTTTTCCGTCGAAGTCGAGCGCAGAACAATCATTTCGCTCGTGCGGCTTGGGTTCATTCGGCCCGATCAAGCTGATGATCTTGCCGCGATCCTTGCCGGTTTGAAGTGCGCTGGCCTGACGCCGAGTATCTGGTGTGGCGCTTGGGCGCCAAACCCAGCCCTCGATGGCCGCGCGCGCGTGCGTGTGGGGTCGAGAATCTCCGGAACGAGAGGGATTACGGCGGCGCTCCCATGAGGTTTCCCGTCATGGTGTGTCACTTAAATTGACGGCGACAGGATTTGACTTTGTTGGCTCAAGCGGTCCACCAATACCCGCTGCAGCGATCGGAATGATTTCGGCGTCTTCGATTTTGACGCGACGTGTAGCTCGTGGCCAGTCAGAGCAGCGGCGGTCGATGTTGCTTATTTTTCCCCTTCGTTGATATCCGAGCTGGTAACAGGAGGAGCAGCGGATGACCGCGATCAGCAGCCCGAATTGTCGATGGCATGTAGGCGAGGTCGAAATCACGCGTGTGCTTGAATTTGAGGCTGCGTTATTCGAACCGGCCGTGATTCATCCCGAGGCGTCCCCCGAAATCATTGCGCGGCACCGCACCTGGCTCGAGCCGACATTGATGGACCCAGCCAGCGGGCTGCTCGTCTTCGCGTTTCACAGCACGGTTATAAAGACACCGCGCGCGACCATCCTGGTCGACACGTGCTCGGGCAATGACAAGGAGCGCCCGCACAAGCTGCGCTATCATCGGAAGAACTGGCCCTATCTCGCCAATCTCGCGGGCGCCGGTTTTATGCCCGAGGACATCGACTATGTGCTGTGCACGCATCTACATGCCGATCACGTCGGTTGGAACACGCGACTTGTCGGCGGCCGATGGGTTCCGACCTTCCCGAACGCCCGGTACCTGTTCGCCCGCCCGGAGTGGGAGCACTGGCGCGAGGCTGAATTGCGAGCCGCATACACCACCGATCCATACTATGAGGACAGCCTGCTACCGGTCATGGACAGTGGCCAGGCCGAGCTTGTCGCCACGGACTACGCCTTCGATGACAGTGTATGGATCGAGCGGTGGCCGGGGCATACACCCGGCCACGTCTGCATCATGGTGCGCTCTCAGCGAGCATCCGTGGTCCTGAGTGGCGATATCATGCACACGGCGCTGCAATGCGCTGAGCCGCAGCTGAACAGCTGCTTCTGCGTTGACGCGGAGACCGCGCGAGCGACACGCCGGCGCTTCCTCGAGACCTTCGCCGATGGTCCGGTCATGGTCATGCCCGCTCATTTCCCGACCCCGACTGCTGGTTGGATACGGTCGTACAAACGATCGTTCCGCTTCCATTTCGACCGCCTCCGCTGAAGCGGCGTTGCAGGGACAGAGTTCCGCCCTCGATATTCAATGCGATAGGAGACGGAATGGCCGGGCTGAACAAAGCCAGCGCCGATGATTTACCCGGTATGTCGAAGACGAGAGATTATGACCAGCGCCATTGCCCGATCGCAACGGGCCGCGCGAGTGACCGCTTCGGGTCCGACTGCGGCCGTTTCCGGGGGGCTAGGTGAACGTTGGGTATCGGCAGTTTAGCGCAATCGTTCAATGTTCCCGCCGCTCGGTCACCTGGCCGTCGGCGCGGCTTCCGTTCGGGGATGCTCTCGAACCGGGTCCACTGAGCTGGACCCCGAAAATGAGACAGGTGGCTAAGGTGGAGCCCTGCCCCTAGAAAGCGCGGATAGCGCGGGAGCAGGACATGAAGCGGACACGGAAGAAGCACGGCGCGGCGTTCAAGGCGAAGGTGGCGTTGGCGGCAATCAAGGGCGACCGGACCGTCGCCGAGCTGGCGGTGCATTTCGGGGTCCACCCGAACCAGATCCACAACTGGAAGAAGCAACTGCTGGACGGTGCGGCTAGCGTTTTCGAGGGTGGTGCTTCGGCGGAGGGAGCCGGCAATGACGCGCCAGGTCGATCTTCTGTACCGGCAGATCGGCCAGTTGAAGGTCGAGAATGATTTTTTGGCACGAAAGCTCGGCAACTGAGCCGGGCGGAACGGCGCGCGATGGTCGAGCGCATGAACCCGGCGCTGCCAATATCCCAGCAATGCCGGTTGCTGGCGCTGCCCCGCTCGTCAGTGTACCGCAAGCCGGCGGAGGTCAGCGCCGAGGATCTTGCGATTATGGCGCTGATCGATCGGCGCTACCTGGCCCGGCCCTATTATGGCTCACGCCGGATGGCGGCATGGCTGGCGACCCAAGGCCATCGCGTCAACCGCAAGCGGGTGCAGCGCCTGATGCGGCTGCTGGGACTGGCGGCGATCTACCAGCGCCCGAATACGAGCAAGCCGGCGGCGGCGCACAAGATCTATCCCTACCTGCTGCGCGGGCTCGCGATCGAGCGGGTCAATCAGGTCTGGTGCTCCGACGTCACCTACATCCCGATGGCCAAGGGCTTTCTCTACCTGGTGGTGATCATGGACTGGGTGAGCCGCGCGGTGCTGGCCTGGCGCCTCTCCATCACGCTCGACGCCGATTTTTGCGTCGAGGCGCTCGAGGAAGCGCTGTTGCGTTATGGCCGGCCGGAAATCTTCAATACCGACCAAGGCAGCCAGTTCACCAGTGACGACTTTACCGGCACCCTGAAGCGGCATGGCGTCACGATCAGCATGGACGGCAAGAGCCTGCCCCTGCGAAAGCAGGGGGCCGCTTCATGGACAACATCTTTGTCGAGCGGCTGTGGCGCAGTCTCAAATACGAAGAGGTCTACCTTCATGCTTATGCGACAGTGGCCGAAGCCAAGGCCGGCATTGGCTCCTGGCTGGACTTTTACAACACGGAGCGCCAGCACCAGAGCCTCGGCTATCGCACGCCGCGGCAAATTTACCAGGAAGGCCTGTGGATATGTGGACGATCGGCGTTGCCGACCGGCTGCGCTTCCCCCGCCTCCCGAGCGAGCTCGGAAGGCGGGGAAATGCTCACCTTCGCCCACATACCCACAGGCACCACCGTCAACAAAGCGATTGATATTGACGATTCGAAAAGCAGAGGCGTTGCAATCACTGCACCCACAATGATCGGAGCCGACTTCGAAACCGGCGGGGCTACACCTTAACAAGCGGCTCCGGCTGTCGCACGTTCGGGGTCCACTTCAGAGCGCCGCGCGCAGCGGCAGTCAAGGATGCCGCCGCGAACGCGGCGGCACCGGCACAGCCGGCGCGCAGCGTCCCCCGCTTTCGCGAGGGCAGGCTCTTGACAGAGCGAGCACGGTGCTAGGCTGAACCGGTCGGGGATCAGGCGGCACGGCGCAGCGCCTCCTTTTTGTGCTCGCGCAGATCGTCCATGTTGAGGTAGCGATGCTGCTCGAGCCAGTTCTCGTGGGTCTCGACCGTCAGTGCCCGCACCAGCCGCAGGCAGCTCTCGCCATTGGGGAAGATGCGCACGACATGGGTGCGTCGCCTGATCTCTTCGTTAAGTCGCTCCAGCAGGTTGGTCGATTTGAGATGCTTACGGGCTGCCGCGGCAGCCGGTAAAAGAGGCCCCCGCGAAAGCGGGGGTCAGCGTTCTCGTCGATGTTGTCTTCGACCCAGCCGGTCAGCTTTGCGTATTTGCCTGACCATTTGGCGAGCCAGGCGGCGAGATCGCGTGGGCCTTCAGCCCACGGGCTTGACCCGTGGGGCGCCTCGATGAGATCGCGCCGGTCATATAGCCAGCGCAGCTCCTGCAGACAGTCGTCGTCGACCCGGCGTGGCACGTAGTCGAGCGCGTTGCGCAGGAAATGCACGTAGCAGCGCTGGTAGGCCGCCTCGGCCAGAACCTCGCGCAGCGCTGCCCGCAGGCCGGCATGATCGTCGGCCACGACGAATTCGACGCCGTGCAGACCGCGCGCCTTCAGCCCCAGCAGGAAATCCCGCCAGCTCGATCGGCTCTCGCGGTTGGCGAGCTCGACCGCCAGCACCCGGCCTTGCCGGGGCAGGCTCTGACGGCGGCCGTCCCAGTCGATGCCGATCGCGATCAGCACCGCCTGGCTGGTGATCACGCCGGCCTCGCGCACTCGTTCGTAACGCGCATCCAGGATCAGATAGGGGAAGGTTTCGGCCAAGGGGCGGCCGGCAAATTGCGCCAAACTCGCATCCTGCCGCTGCGCCCCTTGGACTTTCTGCAAATCGGCCGGCCGGACACAGCAATCGTAGGTCTTCGATGACCGGTGCGGCGGCGCTCCTCTTCGCGACGCAGACTGTACCGCTTGTGATGCTGTTGGCTTATGTGGCGCAGCGCGCGAGGGAGCGTATGCCTGCGCTGTTGGCGCTGGCGCCCGCCTGCCCTGGCAGCAGCACTGCTGGCCCCCGTTCCCGCGCTTCGCAGGGACCATAGCGGCGAGCGCATCGCCACCAGCATGCGCTGGGCCGGAACGAGCAACGTCAAGCAGTGAAAGGCATAAACGTCTTACCTACCAGGCGGGCGGTTTAGATTGGATCTCATCCCACTCCCACAAGCGCCGCTTGCCCGGCTACCGGTAGGATCACATCGCCCCGCTCGGCTTCGGCGGACCCGACACCGTCGGCAACGCTAACGCCGCCTCTGCCCAGCGTCAGGATTTAGGGTTAAGCGTCTAAAATTTTATGCTTGTGCAACTGTTCTCTGACACTCCGGGTGTATGTTAGATGAACACACGCTCACATTGCAAACCCCCGCTGCCGATCGGGATTGGCGGTCAGCCGATGCCGGCAAGCACTACCACGAATTCGCGCACTGGCTCCGCGGCATCGCGGCCAAGTGCCGGCTTCCGTATTCCCAGCGCGAATTGCTGGATCTCGCCCGGCGTTCCGATGCCGGAGGCGATCAGCTCAGCCGCCGAGCCGCAGGCAGATGACCCGCGCGCGGCGAGGCGGCTCGCTGCAACGTTTTTGCGGGCCGAAGTGCCGGCACGCGTTCTGGTCGGCGCTGCGTCGATTTGGAGAAGTTGCTCTTTCCAACGGCGTTCTGAGCATTATGGACTTCAAAACCGGCGCTCCCGCAGCGTGCACGCTTCGGCAGCGCACCCAAGCTGTAGCAGCGCTCCCGGAGGCTAGCCCGAGCAACTTTGCGCCTCCTGACGCATTGCTGAGGTTTTCCGTCGAAGTCGAGCGCAGAACAATCATTTCGCTCGTGCGGCTTGGGTTCATCGGACCGCATCACGCTAATGATCTCGCCGCGATCCTTGCCGGTTTGAAGTGCGCTGGCCTGACGCCGAGTATCTGGTGTGGCGCTTGAGCGCCCACAACCCAGCCCTCGATGGTCTCGCGCGCGCGTATGGGGTCGAGAAAGCGGGGCCCTGACTTCGTCTTGGTCACGGAGAGGGAGGGATTCGAACCATCGGTCCCCGTCGCGGACTGCATTTTTCGAGACCCCCGTTCGAACGTTCGGGCCCCGCCCTTCCGCGAGAGAGGAGATCGGTCCTGCCGAAAGGCGGCTTTGAGCACTGTCAGGATGCGGTTAGCGGTGGCGTGGCGACGGCGCTGGGCTTCGGGATCGTCGGCGGTGTCGCGAACTTTCTGCTTCTCTCCGGGCCTGGTGCGCAGCCGCGGAGGCGCCGCGGCGATGGCCATGTGCCAATTGCGTAGCCGGCCAGGGGAGAGCATCGCCACGTCAATGTCGCCGAGCTGCGGTAGGATGAAGGCGTTGACGCTCGCTTCCGTCTCTTTGATCGACTTTTTGCCGGTGGCGGAACCAATCGAGATAATCGACTACCGCGTTGCGAACGGTGTAGGGACCGGCGGATGTTCCACCTCGGGTTACGGCGGCGAACCAATCGCGCGCCTTGGTCTGTGCTTGAGCGTAGCTGACCGCGAGAAGACCGTCAGGCTCAAGCGCGTCATCGGCGGGACCGAGCGTCGTTTGCAGGCGCAGCCCATCGCGCACGATCTTCGCGAGCCACACGCCACCCTTCGGGCCTTTGCGATAGCCCAGTGTGCATCCCGGCGCGAGCGACACCCAATAGGGCGAGCCACGCATGGGCAGCCTGGCGCGGGCGGAGCGGGTATCAAGCTTCGGATTGCGGACGGTACGCGCCATATGTCACATTTCTAATTTGTGTCTCACAAATTTCTCACAAAGATGTGCCTGGATGGCCCCGGAACAGGGTGGACACAATATAGCATTCAATTAAGCAATTCAAATGGGTGGAATAGTCCGATAGCGTCCACCGCCGTCCGTATTGCAACTCTTTCACGGCGGTAACAGGGGTTCGAATCCCCTTGGGGACGCCAATCAATTCAGGATCTTAAGCTTACGGCGGGCGCGCAGCTGCGATCGAGCCGGCCTCTGCCCTGGAAATCGCGGCACTACCGACAAAGTCGCTTGGGGTGACGAACAACGGATCGAGCAAACCTTTGCGCGCGATCGGGCACAATGTCGGGCCGCCGCTCAACGATGCTGTAAACACCGGAGACGCTAGGCGACGCGGTTGTGGCCGATGAGCGCCACCGAGATTGCCTCGGCTCTCGATCAGGCCGGGTCCGCCATTCAGCTCGCTGATGCCCGCGGAGGCATGGCCGTTACGGTTGATGCAACGGTCTTGCTCCCCCTTCCGGCAGGTGATTGGTGTGCCGCCGGTCTTAGAGCCTCCACCGGCCTTTCGGACTCAACAACCACCCTACGCAGCACGAATCCATTCCGATGGGATCGGCTGCGCCCGCTGGTCGGCCACTAGTTTCCTACGACGGGCCTGCTCCTCGGCGCTGATCGAAGCCGGATCCTCCCGGAACTCCGGCCCCATCGCCATTGCTTTCTTGACGGCCGGCCGCTCGCCGATTTCTTCCAGCCAGCGCTTTACGTTCGGGAACTCGTCAATCTCGATCTTCCGGCTTGCCCAGCTCGATGCCCAGGGATAGCAGATCATATCGGCAATCGTGTAGGCGCCGGCGGCGAGATAGCGTTTGTTGAACAAACCGAGGTTCATGACGCCGTAAATGCGATGTGCTTCATTGTCGAAGCGGCGAAGGGCGTAGGAAAGATCGCCGTTGTTTCCGCTCTCGGCGGCACGTCGGAAATGGCCTTGCTCGCCGAGCTTGGGACCCTGATTGGCCAATTGCCAGCCGACCCACTGGGCGACCTCGTATTTGCTGCGCGGGTCCTGCGGCCAGAACCGTCCGGTCTTCTCGGCGAGATACATCATAATCGGACCGGATTCGAAGATGGAGATCGGGGCGCCTCCTCCCATCGGCTCGTGGTCGACGATCGCCGGCATTCGGCCGTTGGGGGAAATCTTCAGAAAGTCGGGAGTGAGCTGGTCCCCGCGCCCGATATTGATCGGCTTGATCGTGTAGGGGAGCCCCAATTCCTCGAGAAGAATGACGGTCTTCTTGCCGTTTCCGGTCGGCCAGAAATAAAGGTCGATCATCAGGTTTTCTCCTGTTCAACGTTGGCAGCGCGTGAGGCGCGCCGGTGTTCCAGCGGATCCGGGACTTCGTACACTCAACCATAATCCGATAACCGACGGCAAGTTGCGAGTTGGCGGCGCATCCGACCGGCAGCCAGGACGCGCGCGGGCCCATTATCCACCGTGTTCTCGTAGCTCGCGCTTGGCAATTTTGACACACGCGGGCGTTGGCGGGCCGGCGAAGTTGTTAGTGGATGTGGGGCTAAAGTGGACTGCTTCCGAGCCGTGCCTTAGGAGGTGTCAAAATGAAGAGTCCCCGCTGACCCCAGAGCGCCTTCACAGCATCGAGAGGCCACAGCATCGAGAGGCGAAGCCGACGTGATTGGAGCAGCGATGTTGCTGAAAAGCGCGTGCGAACAGCGTGGACGGCACGCGGCACGCATACCGCTCGAGGAGAGCTCGAACCTCACCGTCGTCCACGGCGGAAAGTGGCGGTCTGCTGTTTCCACCCACGTTGTCCGCCATTTACCCCGTCACCGCCGCCTGGCTTCGCGTTCGAGCGAGTTGGGTTAGCCTTCTAGGTCATCGACGATATAAACAGAGAATTGGAGGCGGCCTTGGTCAAAAGCGTCTGCCGTTCAGCGATTCGCTAGTCCTCGTACTCCGAGGGACACTCCACTTACGAAGGCGGGGATTTCCTTGCATCATAAGTCCGATCGCCGCGGCCGACGCTAGCCTCATCTGCCGCTCGGCCACAAATACGACTCTTGGTCGTCGCCTCACTTCAATACGATGATTGTTTCGATCGCCGATGTGTCCTGTCGGAAAACCGTCTGGTCGGTATAGCCATCGCCGTCGGTTGCGAAACCGATGCGGCCTGAGCCCGTCCGGGGGCGTCGCACGGAATGGACACGGGATATTGGCGCTGCAACTAAGAGGGGATTGTGGGCCATGCATGCTGAACCACGAGAATTTGACGGCCAGGCCTACGCCAAGACGCCGATCGTAACGAGCAGTGCTCCAGTATCGCCCTCAGCGGCGTTGATCAGTAGCGATATCAAACAATCGGGCTTATGGCTGTGGCAGGGCGAGGTACCACCGTCACCTTCGCTTCCCCAGCCCAAATCTCGCGACCAGCAAATTCTCCGCCGCATCATGCCTGCTGCGGGATGGGCTGGCTGGGTAGCCGTGCCCGCTGGTTTGGCCCTGGCGTTTCTCGCGGTATCAATCATTCCGCGCCCGGATAGGCCAGTATCAGCGGATAGGCCCGCCGCCGAGCCCTCATCAGCCCCATCGCCCACCGCTGCGCACCCGATCGTCGCCGTCACCCCGGCCGAGCCCAAGGACGCTCAATTGGATCAGGTGCGAGTCCCGTCGGCGCCGGCCGCCAAAATTATGGTGCAAGGACCAGAACCGCCAGTGGCCAAAGGGCGTGTCCAACGCAAATTGTCGCGAACTGCGAGTAAAGCCCACGCATCTCACGCTCGCAGAGGGCCGCTATTCCCGACGCCTGGAGTGCTCACGCCACCGCCCATGACATGGCATGGTGGTGGTTACTGACCCGCAATCGCGCGAGTTAGCCCTTCAGCCCTTTTCGGCGGCCGGCGCCTGGGTGAGCGTATCCGCCCGAGGCAGTGCAGATCTGCCGCCGCGGTGATAACGCGGCGCGTTGTCTGATCTCGGCGGTCTTGACGTAGGTCTCGGGTGTGCCGATCAGTAGCACGAAATGCTCGGCCGGTGCCGGGATGTTTGCACGAAACGCTGATCCGGACAGCGTTTGGCAATCGGTACAGTGGCAGATGTGGAACGCATTGGGATCCACCTCTGCCTCAAAGGTGATCTCGCCACAATGACAACGTCCGTCGCTCTTCATGCCAGTTCCTCTAAAAAAATGCTGCGTTTCTGTGTCCTCTAAAAACGAAACGGTCTCGCGTTTGAGGGCTGGAATGCGGCTCGACTATGCCGGAAGATGAGGAACCTGTACCGGTCCGCGATATTCTTTCCCGGACGACTCTCTACCGAGGGGACACACAATCATGAGCGAAAACCCGCCATCAAAATCGGCGCGCCTGCAGACCCTGATCCATCGCCGAGACAAGGTTCTGGCTGTCTTGCACCCGCCGACTGCGGCGCATGCCCGGATCATGGAGAAGGCCGGTTGCGAGGCATTGTTTGTCGGCACCGGCGGAGTAGTTGGCGCCTATACTGGTCTGGCAGATGTCGGCACCGCGACGATGACCGAGTGCGTGACGATCACCGGCTGGATTGCGGACAGCGTGTCGATACCAGTGATCATGGACGGCGACACGGGTCACGGCGGCATCATGGCTGTGCGCCGCATGGTGCGGGAGTGCATCCGCGCCGGCATTGCCGGGATTCGGATCGATGACCAGCCGATAGAAGGCAAGCGCAAGACCCAGAGCGCAGGGGTAGAGGTCGTGCCGCTCAACCAGGCGATTGCGCGCTACCGCGCAGCCGTCGACATGAGGAACGAACTCGACCCGAATTTCGTGGTGATGGCGCAGTGCTACGCCCGCGACGCGTCAGACGGCACGCTGGAAGACACGATCGCACGATTGCGGGCTTACCGCGAGGAGGCCGGCGTCGACTGGGTGCAGTTCGAGTCGCCACATTCGATTGACGAAATCAGAGCGGTACGCGGTACAATGACAGGGCCGTTCTCCTTCATGAAGGGGAAGCTCGGCCGCTATCTCGATCTCGACGAGCATCTGGCGCTCGGTGTCACCATCGCCTGGTATCCGGGCTTCACCCACCACGTCACCTGGGCGGCGCTGTGGGACTTTATGACCGCGTTCCAGTCTGGCGGGGTGAAGGCCTGGGATGCCTTTGTCGAGAGCCGCCGAGATCGGCCCTACCCTGTGCCCGAGGTGGCGGACGATGGCGAAAGTGGAGCGAAGCAGCAGGCCCTTGAACAACGCTATTTTTCGTCGGGCGACCGGCGTCGATAAATCTTAATGCCCATTCGAAGGAAGTGAGCGATGGCACGCGACGGCTACAGGATCTTCGACTCCGACACGCATGTCGGTCCGGATGCGCGAATCTTAGCCGGCTATCTCAGCGAGGCCGAAAAGGACCGGTTGCAATGCTGGGAACCATTCAAATTTAAGGCCCGCTCGGGCCAAGAGACCTACACCAGGGGCCAGCGCCGTTATCGTCGTCGCCTCGGCAGGGCTGAACCCGACGAGGCGCCGAGCGGGTACATGGCGGGATTTACCGGTGTGAAACGGACGCGCGAGCCATCGCCGCTGGTCGACGCCGATCCCAGCGAGCGCATCAAGGACATGGATCATGAGGGCGTCGACGTAAACCTGACGCTGCCCTCGGGCTGGTTCGGCACCTGGACAGCCGGCGACGACGTGGCTCTCGAAATGGCGATGTATCGCGCCTATCACCGATGGATGGCCGACTATTGCGACGCTTATCCAAACCGGCTCGGCGGCGTGATCCTGGCCGGCGCCCGCGACGTAAATGGTGCGCTCGCCGAGATCCGCCGCTGGGGCCGAACGAGCTGGGCATGGGGACTGATGGTGTACGCGCCCGTCGGCATGCCACTCGACCACCCTGCGCTAGAGCCGCTCTACGCCGAAGCCGCCGAACTCGACCTCGCCGTCGTTCTACACACGTTCACCGTGATGCCGCCCTATGCGCCAGGCGGCCAGGACACCTGGGACAATCTGTGGCTCCAGCGCTCGGCGGCTCACCCCTGGTGCGGGATGCGCAATATGGCGGCAATGATCGGTAGCGGCGTGATGGACCGCAACCCGACTTTGCGCGTAGGCACCCTCGAGGCTGGGCATGGCTGGTTGCCGTTCTGGATGGCCCGGCTCGACGAGCACGCCGAGACGATCAAAGCCGCGCTTCCTGAGCTTGGTCTAAAACCGAGCGAGTACGTCACCGGCGGGCGCTATTTCCAAAGCATCGAGATCCCCGAGGGCGCCAGGTTGACCAACACCGTCATCGATCTGGTTGGCGACCATGTGCTCATGTATGCGTCGGACTACCCGCATGGCGAAAGCCATTTCCCCGAGTCGGTCTCGCTGGTGCTGGACTGGGTGATGGACACGGAGCGGAAACGCAAGCTCCTCTGGGATAATGCCGTCCGGTTTTATGCACGTGTTCCCGTTTGAGGATGCTCGGCGGTTAATAGGAGGAACGCGGAGAGAGCTATGGGCCAGGCAGAGGGGGCGCCCTAGGACCGTCGTGGCGCGTGAGACGCGGCTGGTCGGCGGCGAGAATCGCGGTGAGGCGACGGACAGAACGCATTTGTCGCGCGACGGTCGATTTGGATTAGCTAAGTCTAACCTGAACCCGCGGCGGCCCTAGCACCAATGGCAAACCACCGGGTTCGCACCCACCTCGGTAATGAGCTGTTTCCCATCGGATCACTGCTCGATGGCATATAGAAACCCCGGTCGGCAAAAGAGATTCGGAGGTGCGGTAAGGGCGGACGGGGCCAGTCCCGGCATCCGACGGAGCTCGCTCTCTCGTGCGCGGCGTATGGGGATCAGGAAACCTCCCGGACAGAAATCGGCGGAGCCCAGATGCCGGATGGCTCAATAGGGCAGGCCGCCGTAGTTTTCCGCGAGCGAGGCCTGCGCCGTCTGTGTTCGCGCGAGGTATTCGAGCTCGGCCCTTTGGACCTTCTGATCAAAGGCGCTGCATGCTAAGACAGTTGGAACGGTGGACGGAGCCCCGTTCTCATGCGTTTTACCAGCGATAAAGCGCGCGGAACCGAGACAACTCTATCGCAACTACGATGTCAGGCAGCAATAACGCTGAAGACCAGGGGCGGATGTGGCAAACTGGGGTGAGCGGTGCGATAGCCGTACTGCTCGGCGCGGCGGTGATGATTGCGATTTACGGGTTCGCGCCGCTCGATCCGCTTAATCAAGGCTGGCTCTGGGCTGGCCTCAGTGTCGATCCGCTTCAGTTCTGGCTCGGCTGGACTTATTTCCGTCACTCCCCGTGGATGATGCCACCCGGCGCCAATCCCGACTTCGGAATGGAACTCGCCACTGCCATCTACTTCGCCGACGCAGTCCCGCTGTTGGCGATGCCGCTCAAGGCCCTGCGTGGTGTGCTGGAGGTACCGCAATATGTCGGTCCCTGGCTGCTCACCTGTGGTGCGCTGCAAGGCCTGCTTGGGTGGCGCCTGGTCGGGCTGACGACGCGCGATCCGCTCTCGCGTGCCTGTGGCGCCGGGCTCCTGGCATTCCAGCCTATGCTGATGCACCGAATGACCGGCCACACGGCGCTCGCGGGCCAGTGGACCCTGCTCGCAGCACTGTTCCTAGCGCTCGGGCCGGCGCGCGGCGGTCGATCGGGCGTGGCCTGGGTGGCGCTCCTGGCCGCAACCGCGCTAATCCACTCCTACCTGCTCGCCATGGGAACGGCGCTCTGGATCGCAGACTGGACACGCCGCACCTGGATTGAGCCGCACGGCCGCGGTTGGCGCGGACCATCGCTGGAGCTTGCAGCGGTGTCGGGGTCGGTGGTGGCTGCACTCTGGGCTGGTGGGTTCTTCCTGCTGCGTGGCGGTTATGACTCTGGCCCCGGCAGTGACTTCGGTGGCTACGGCACCTGGGGGTTCAACCTGCTGGCATTCCTCGACCCTGGGAACTGGTCGGCTATCGTCCCCGACCTGCCGGACACTGGTCATTGGGAAGGACTCGGCAGCAATTATCTCGGCCTGGGCGGTCTGTTGCTGCTGGCCGCGGGCGCCATGGCCTTCGCGCTGCGGCCGGCGCCACTGCCGCGTGGCTTCCTGCCGCTGGTAGGGGTACTGCTCGCGCTGCTCGCTTTCGCGGTGACGCACCGGGTTGAAGTGGCGAGCCACGTCTGGACAGTCTTTGAGCCGCCCGCCTGGTTCTTACACCTCGCGGGGGCGCTGCGGAACTCGACGCGCATGGCTTGGCCTCTCGCTTACACCCTGATGATTGCCGCCATTGCCGCGGCGGTGCGCGTCTGGGGCGGCAGGCGGACGGGCTGGCTGCTCCTGGGGTTGCTGGGACTGCAGTGGGTAGACCTGCGCCCGGGCATCGTCGAGCGTAGCAGCGTGGTCGCCGCCGCCCCGCGCGGCATTCCTGAGCGGCTCTCGGATCCGTTTTGGGCGAAGGCCGTTCGGAGCTACACCCAGATCCGCGCCACGCCGGCAGCAAACATGGGACTGGGTTGGGACGCAATCGGTGTTCTCGCTGCCCGCGCCGGGCTGCCGACCGACTGCATCTATCTCGCACGGGTGGACGGCGCGAACTCTGGCCGCACTGCGGGCGAAGGTCACAGCGATCCTGGGCTCCGGCGCCTATGAGCCGCGGACCCTCTACGTGTTGCGGGACGAGGAGAGCTTGGCTTTAGCGCGGGCCTCGCATGATCCGTCGCGGGATTTGATCCTACAGGCAGACGGGTTCTGGGTGTTGGCTCCCGGCTGGCGCCAACGGCAACCCCCCCACCTCCCCCAGGCAGAATGACCGGACGGTGGCAGCGAAAAGTCCATTGCGAACCTGACTTGCTCGATCAGGGGCGCCGAAAATTTCGCCGAGCGGGCTTTCGGTGGCGTAACCCTCCCCATCTTACGTCCTGTAGGCTGCCGCGCGGAGTGGACTCGAATAAGGGGGTTCGTGATGGCCACAGGCAAGCTCGTGTAACCAGAAAAGAAGGGATCTTCCCCCCAGATTTAAGGTCCGACTGAAGTCGCTCGTCCCGTAAGCGCTCGGTTAGGAGCCTCCCGGTGGTCTTTCTCCCGCACAACCCTCGTCATTAGCCAAAAAGCCTATCAACCCCTGCCGGGTCACCGCAAAGATGCTCCAGCGCTGCCCCTGGAGAGGGGCACCCTCCAGCGGGCAAAGCGCGCCCGATCGAGTTTGGTCATTGGCCGACCTTGGCTCAACGAGAGCGCGACAACCGGCATCGTGACAGGTTAGTGATCCTTGGTTTCACCCTCTACTGCCGATCGTTCGCACGAGACATCGCGCCGCGCCACCACTTCACATTCTCTCTTGCCGCACGGGCGATGACCTAAATCGGCATTCCATGTCACGGTGCAGAGGTTCCAGCCTGTGTGTAGGATCAGCGCGAGCAAGCGGGCGAAAATGACAGTGTTCGGATGAAGGCGCTGGCAGTATCCGGGTGGTGGACTTCAGTTGGGTTGGCGCGGGGCCATGGCCGACGCGCTGGTTAGGGTCCTCGGCACCGGGGTCTCACTCGCGTATGCTTGATGATGTCTGTGAGCCGTCTGCTTCACCTTCCTCTGCCGTCGAGCATCTCATGTGACAAACAAACCGAAGAGAAATGCCAAAGAGAACAAACAGCGTCACTGTTATATGGTCGCCTTTCTCAACCAAACCTCTTTGGCGTTTCCTGATTTTATACGGCATCCTCTACGCCGGATTTGGCGTACAATCGCCGTATCTGCCAAGCCTCCTTGAGAGTCGAGACTTAGCGCCGGAGGCGATTGCAACAGTGCTGGCCGCCGGTACTGCAGTCCGCCTGCTCGCCGGACCGCTTGCTGGCCGGTTAGCCGATACTCTCGACGCTCCGAAGGCGGTCCTCGCCGCTTGCTCTGCCGCTGCCGCTCTAATCGGCCTGGGCTATCTGCATGCGACCGGATTATTGCTGTTATTCCTTATCGGCGTGCTCCAGTCGGCTGCGTTGGCACCGCTAGCGCCGCTGACTGATATGCTGGCGCTTGGCAGCGCGGCTCCGGGGAAATTCGAAGGTTCCGCCCGGCGGTTCCATTATGGGTGGCTGCGCGGTGCCGGCTCCGCGGCGTTTATCTGCGGAACGCTGCTGTCCGGTCAGGCCATCTCACAATTTGGGATCACTGCGGCCGTTTGGCTCAATGCCGGACTGCTCGCCACGACGGCAGTCGCCGCTCGCCTCGTCCCAGTTCTGGCGCTGCCGACCAGGGACACCGCTCAACCGAAGGTGGCCGATAGCGCGGTCCGGAGCTTCGGAGCGCTGCTGCGGCTCCCGCTTTATCGCCGTGTGATCTTTGTTGCGGCCTTGATCCTTGGCAGCCACGCGATGCATGACAGCTTTGCCGTAATCCGGTGGGAGGCCGCGGGGATCGACCCGAGCACAATCGGGGTTTTGTGGTCGACGTCGGTAGCGGCTGAAGTTGTCGTTTTCTTCTTTATCGGTCGCCCCCTGCTCGATCGCATCGGGCCAGCTCGTGCCGCGATGCTCGCTGCCGCCGCCGGCATTGTCCGCTGGGCGGTAATGGCGGAGACTGCCTGGCTTCCGGCCCTTGCGGTGGCCCAGCCACTGCACGGGTTAACATTCGCTCTGTTGCACCTGACCTGCATGCGGCTTCTTGCGCTATGCGTGCCTGGCCACCTCGAAGCAACCGCCTTGACGGTCTATGGAACGGTCGGCATCGGCCTACCGACGGCATTGCTCATAATCGGCTCGGGCCAGCTCTACAGCCATTTCGGCGCGATCGGGTTCTGGGCCATGGCGGCGCTCTGCGCGACGGCGCTGCCTCTTGCTCGGAATTTGCGCGAGCCGGACAGCAATATCAGCTGATCGAAGAGGGAATGGCAGACGCCAGCTGTCGCGTTTATAGCGTAAGCACGGTCACCTCGTTGCGGCGGTCGAATTGAGCGTCTCCATAAAGCTGATCAGATAAGGGTTCCAGACCGTGGCTTGCCCGGATCTGGGTGGTTCGTCGAAAGCAAGAAGCGCGCTCAGCTCTTCTCCGCCGAGTTGGGCACCGCCTGTGCCGCAGCTTGGAAACCGATCTTTGAATGGGTGCCGTCACAGAACGGCTTGTTCGTAGATGCACCGCAGCGACAGAGCACGGTCCTTTCCTGAGTTGGCAAGACATTCCCGTTCGTGTCGCGTAATTCGATGGAACCGGTGATCACGTAGGGCCCGTTCGGTCTCGCGTCGATTTTCACCTCGGCCATGAGCAATCCTCGCTTGTGACTCGTGTTGAAGTAAAAAAAATTTTCGCGGCATGTCTGGTCCAGATCAACGCGATGAAACGGACATTCCTGCGTCCTGCCAGCCGAAAGATGAGGCGCCGGCATCTCCGGCGCCGGGTCTGCAGAATCCGCCGCCCCGCAGCGCGCATGCACTGGCGGTGTGGTGCCGGGTTTGATGCTCCTGTTCTCGGCCGAGGCGCCGAAACCCGGCAAGGCAATTACCCGGTAGTTGCGGCTCAGCAGCTCGTACGCGAGGGTGAGCCTGAGCCCGCCGGCGCCGTGCAGATGAACAAGTGCCGGCTCTTCTCCCATCTCCATATACCGGATACGGACATCTCCATATACCGGATACGGAAACCCGTCCGCCTCGACGAAACCCTCGCGGAACCCGCCTGCCATTGCCGCCGCCCTTTATTTTCAGATGTCGCGGATGTGCGGCAGGACCTTCTTGCCGAAGAGTTCGAGCGCTTCCATCAGCACGTCCGGGTCTTCCGAGCCCGGGGTCTGGAACGACAGATCGACGACGCCGCAGCCGATCTCTCCGCGGGCCTCTTTCAATTGCGCGACGATGTCGTCCGGCCCGCCGCAGAAATTGATCGGCAATGCCCGGTTGACATTGGCCGGTCGCCGCCCCTCGCCGGCGACATTGCGCTGGTCAGCTTCCAACAGCCCGGCGGCGACCCCGGCCTTCAGCGGGAACACCGCCTCGCGCGGATACTGCGCCAGCGCCTGCTGCGCCTTTTCGCCGGTCTCGGCGATCAGGATGTTGGCGCGGTAGATGATCTGGTGCGGCTCCGGCTGCCAGCCGTAGCGGCTGCATTCTTCCTTGTAGTAGCCGGTCACCCTGCCCATTGCCTCGAACGGGCCGAACGACACGCCGAGGCCGATATGGTGGCGCGCCGCGAAGTCGCTGGCCTCTCGGCTGGTGCCGAGGGCATACACCGGCGGCAGCGGCTGCTGCAGCGGCTTTGGCCACACCGACACCGTGCGGTAATGGAAATGCCTTCCCTGCCAGCCGAAGGGTTGCGGTTCCTTCCAGGCACGCAAGATCAGCTCCATGCCTTCGTCGGTGCGCTCGCGCGATTCCTCGGGGTTGAGGTCGTACGTCAGCATTTCGTTGGTGGTGCCGCGCAGCATGCCGACGATCAGCCGGCCCTCGGCCATCGTGTCGAGCATCGCCATTTCCTCGGCGAGCAGTACCGGGTTGCTCTGCGGCACGATTGGCCCCAAGAGCGCGATCTTGATGTTGTGCACGTGCGAGGCGATGTAGGCCGCCGCAATCGGCAGCGACGGGGTCAGGATGCGCGGCGAATAATGGTGCTCGGAGACGCTGACCCAGTCGAACCCCAGCTCCTCGACATACCGGCCGCGCTCGACCATGCCGCGAAACGCGCGCGAGCCCGCCTCGCGGTCGTAAGCGCCGGCCGGCATCGGCCATTGCCGCGGCAGGTTCGAGGAGGCGTAGTAGCGGCCGGTTTCGAAATACGAGACCTGCATCTGGCGCCTCCCCGGTTCAGCGGGTACGGTTGTAGGTATAGTCCTCGCGCTCGCCGGCGCCGAGCCGTAACCCCTCCGGCAAAGGCGGGCGCTGCGTCTGGAGTTTGGCGTGAGCGTCAAGCGCGGCCTGATCCTTCCACAATTCGAGCAGTACCAGCTTGTCGGGATCGGAGACGCTCTGGAAGACCTCGAACTGTTCGCAACCGGCATCCTGCCGGGAGACCTCGCAGCGCGCCTTCATCGCCTGCGCGAGTTCGACGCCCTTGCCGGACGCCGCGTGGAACGTGACGACGAGCCGAACCGCCATGGCCTTTCCTCCCGTGCCCCAATCTGTATCGACCAGTATCGTGACCCGCCCGCTCCCGCGTCAAGCGCGCCGCGGAATGCCGAGGAAGCTCACCGCGCGTCGAGTTTCGGGTAGTGCCGGAAGATGCCTTGTTGTTGAAGGAAATGCGGCCCGCCGCCCGCTAGGATCGCACCGGTACTTCAAGAGCGGAACGCCGATCGTGATGCCTCCAGGGCGAGCTCCCGCCTGACTTGCCGCTGGAGGAAGCTCTATTCGACCTTCTGGTCCCCTCAGTCAATCCAGCTCGGCCGGTGCTACCGCCGGACGCTATGGCGGGGCATATCCGTCATGTTTTCTTTTGGCGCAACTCGCCGCTGCTGCTCCTGCAGCAAATCAGCAGCAGCGCCCGGGTTGGTTGCCGGGGGGAATGCCGTGTCCGGATCTGAGCGACGGTTTCCACCGCCGTCGCCCCGCAGCCCGGCTGGTCACCGAAAACTGGACGCGCTTGCTTCTCGGCGCCAACCGGGACGATGGGGTTTTGCCGGCGCGGCAAGCTCGCGGTCAACTCTCACCCACCCCGGCAAAGTAAAGCTTCGGATCGGCGGCGCGAATATGGGCTTCGGGAAGGCCGAGCTCGCGGCGCACGATGTTGGTGCCTTCGACGAGGGAGACGCATTTGTAATAGGCGATGCGGCGCGACAGGCCCTCGCGGCCGAAGCCGCAATCGGTTGTGACGACGAGGCGCTCGGGCGGGATGTATTCGAGCGCCTTGCGGATCAGGCCCGCGACATGCTCGGCCGGCTCGACGACGGTGTTGCAGTGGTTGACGACGCCGATGCCAATCTTTTTGTCGGTCTTGTGTTTGGCAAAGAGCGGCAAGTCCTTGCCGTCATCGCTGGCGCATTCGAAGGTGATGACGTCGGCATTGAGCTGCAGCAGATAGGGCAGGGCGCGCTCGTAGCTCGGCACCTCCCAATAGACCCGCTGCTGATTGGGATTGCCCCAGCAGGTATGTACCCAGATCTCGGCATCGACGCCGGCGAGCTGGCGGTTGAACGCTACTGTTTGGAATTCGAGATCGGCGTCGGTGCAGTCGGGGCGGGTCGTCAAGCCATGGTGGCGCGGCTCCTCGACCTGGATTACCGGACAGCCGACAGCCGCCAATTCGCGCAATTCGGTATTCATGATGTCGCAGAGATCGAGCACCATCGCCTTGTCGTCGGGGTAGTGCTCGTTCCACAACATGCTCGCCAATGCGGGCGCGCAGATCGCGCCGAATTTTACGGGTCGATTGCTGAGGCGCTGCGCGATCTGCCACAAGGCCGCGTATTCGAGCGGGCCGCGAGTAAGTTTTTCTTTGACGATCGCCGGCTGGTACGCCTCCTGCACCTCCCACAGGATCTTGCCGGGGCGGATGTCGTGCCGCGCCATCCAGCCCTGTGACGTGCTGCGGTGGCCGTGAATGCCGCCCAATCGCTCGATCGGGTAAAAGAACCACGACCTGCCGCCGACCGCGAGATCGAACCGGCTGTCGCCGTCGGTCACGATGTCGAGCCCGGCGGCTTCCTGCGCGTTGATGACTGCCGCGACCGCGTCGAGATACTGCTCGCGAAACAGCGAGTCGCCGAGCGCCGCCTTGAACGAGCGGCCGTCGAGGCTGCGGTCGAACCACAGGGGGCGCGGATAAGATCCGGTGATCGCGGTCGGCAAGACCATATCGCGGGTGGTGGTCAGCATCGTCGGATGTCCTTTTCCCCGTCATACCCGCGAAAACCGGTATCCAGGGCCGGCGCGTACTCTCGGTCCCCTGTTCGAGCCAGGGGCAAGCTCTGGACTCCCGCTTGCGCGGGAGCGACGATAAAGCAGAAGTCAGCGCCTGTCTCCGAATGAAGGCAGGTGTCTTACGAGTTGCCATTGCCCAACATCCAAGGGAGGTGCGGATGAAGGATCTCGCGGGCAGAATCGCCGTCGTGACCGGCGGGGGCTCGGGCATGGGGCGAGAGCTCGTCCGTCAGCTGGTTGCCGAAGCCTGCAACGTCGCGATGTGCGATGTCTCCGAGGAGGGCATGGCGGAGACGCGGCGGCTGTGCGAGGCGGCGGGGCTGCCGCAAGGATTGCGCGTCACAGCGCATCTCGCCGATGTGTCCGACGAGGTGCAGGTGGCACGATTTCGCGACGAGGTCGCCGAGCGTCACGGCAGCGACAAGATCCATCTCCTCTTCAACAATGCCGGCATTGGCGGCGGCGGCAGCATGTTCGCGCATAGCCGCGATGAGTGGGAAAGGACGTTCAATATCTGCTGGGGCGGAGTCTACAACTGCACACGCGCCTTCCTGCCGATGCTGCAGAAGGCGGAGGAAGGCCATATCGTCAACACCAGCAGCGTCAACGGTTTCTGGGCATCGATCGGGCCACACCTGCCGCATACCGCCTATGCGGCGGCAAAGTTCGCGGTGAAAGGCTTTACCGAGGCGCTGATCACCGACCTGCGGATCAACGCGCCGCACATCAAATGCTCGGTCGTCATGCCCGGTCACATCGGCACTTCAATTCCGCTCAACTCGCGCAAGATTCAGAGCGGCAACTCGTCCGACGAGATCGATGCGCGGCAGATGGCCCAAGCGCGGGCGCGCATTGCCTCGATGGGCCGCGACGCGGCCAGTCTGTCGGATGACGACATTCGCAAGATGGTAGCTGAGCGCGAGCGCCGCTTTCGCGAGGAGGCGCCGACGAGCGCGGCCGAGGCGGCGACAATCATTCTCGACGAAGTCAAGGCCGACAAATGGCGCATTCTGGTCGGGCCCGACGCCCACCAGATCGATGAAATGGTGCGGCAGTCCCCGGAGCGCGCCTACGATCTAGACTTTTTCGAGAGCTTCGCGCGGCAGGCCGGCTGGCGTATCCCGTGATCGCTAATCGAAGGTGAGGACCGTGCGGGCGACCTCGCCGGCTTTCATTGCCCGGAAGGCTTCGTTGATGTCGCCGAGATGGCCGCGCTTGGTGACCATATCGTCGAGCTTGAGGCGGCCCTGGCGGTAGAAATCGAGATAGAGCGGGATGTCGCTGCGGAAGCGGTTCGAGCCCATGCGCGAGGTCTGCACTTTGCACTCCGGGCGGATCGCCATCCATGGAAACTCGATCATCGCATTAGGCGGCAACACGCCGACAATCGTCGCGGTGCCGCGGATTGCGAGGCTCTCGATAGCTTGCCGCACCAGCTTGGTGTTGCCGACCGCCTCGAATGCGTGATCGACGCCGGCGCCGCCGGTCAATGCGCGCACCGCCTTAACCGGGTCGTCCTCGGCGCTGTTGACGAAATCGGTGGCGCCGGCGCGCATCGCCATCTCGCGCTTCGCTTCGAACATATCGACCCCGATGATCTGCCGGGCGCCGCCGATCCGCGCGCCCTGGATGATCGACAGCCCGACCCCGCCGCAGCCGAACACCGCCACGGTCTGCCCCGCTTCGAGTCCGGAACTGCGCAATGCCGCGCCAACGCCGGTCAGGACTCCGCAGCCGACCAGCGCCGCGCGGTCGAGCGGCAATTCGGGGTCGATCTTCACCAGCGAATTCTCGTGCAGCAGCATCTTCTCGGCATAGCTCGAAATGCCGATGAACTGGCGGAGTGGCGCACCATTCTGCGAGAGCCGCGGGGCCGCATTGTCGGGGCGCGTGACGACGCCGCCGGTGCACAAATTCGGATGCCCCGAAAGACATTGCGGGCAGTTGCCGCAAAAGCCCGAAAGACAGGCCACGACGTGATCGCCGGGTTTGACAGTCGTCACATCCGCACCGATCGCCTCGACGACACCGGCGCCTTCATGGCCGAGCACGATAGGCCGGTCGAGCGGAAACCTCCCGATACCGTCGACGACATGCAGGTCGCTGTGGCAGACGCCGGTGGCCGCGGTGCGGACCAGCACCTCGCGCCCCCATGGCTTGTCGATCTCCACCGCCTCAATCGTCAGCGGCTCGTGGACCCGGCGAAAGACGGCGGCCTCGATCTCCATGCTCATCCTCCCTCTCTACCCCGTCGCCCCCGCGACAACGGGGGCCCAGGCGACCGGATCGCGGCCTGGCAGCCCTGGATTCCCGCTTCTGCGGGAATGACGAGAAGCTATTGCAATTTTGCGCTTCATTCAGGCGGTGGCGGTCAGTCTGCGGCGGCGCTTTGCGGCTGCCGCTCATACCGCCGCGCCGGCGTGTTGACCGGCTCGGTGAGTGGTGCGGCTGCGAACGAGGCGGCTTTCCGGTCCGCGGGTGCATTGGCGTAAAGCGTCGTGCGCTGGCGCGGCTCGCGCCCCAATGAGCGGATCAGCGCCTCCATGTTCTCGGGCGGCATCTCCTGGCCGTGCACGGCGCCGGCGGCGCGGGTGATGCTCTCGTTCATCAGGGTGCCGCCGAGATCGTTGGCGCCGGCCTTCAGGCATGCAGCGGCGCCGCCGGTGCCCATCTTGACCCAGGAGGTCTGGATGTTGGTGATGACGGGGTGCAGCGCGAGACGCGCGACCGCGTGCATCAGCACCGCCTCGCGGTAGGTCGGGCCGCGGCGGGCGCGGCCTTTCAGATAAATCGGCGTCTCCATCGGCACGAAAGGCAACGGCACGAATTCGGTGAAGCCGCCGGTTCGCTCCTGCAATGCGCGAATGCGCAAGAGGTGCCTCGCCCAGTGCTCGTAACGATCGACATGCCCATACATGATTGTGACGGTGCTACGCAATCCGACGGCGTGCGCGGCCTCCATGACCTCAAGCCATTGGCCGGTCTTGATCTTGTCGGGGCAGATCACGGCGCGGACCTCGTCGTCGAGGATCTCGGCCGCAGTGCCGGGCAGCGAGCTCAACCCCGCCGCCTTCAGCTCGCGCAGGAACTCGGGTACGGTGCGGCCGAGGGTCTTGGCGCCTTGCCAGATCTCAAGCGGCGAGAAGGCGTGGATGTGGATGCCGGGCACCGCCTCCTTGATCGCTCGGCAGATCCTTAGGTAGGTGGCGCCGGTATATTCCGGGTGAATCCCGCCTTGCATACAGACTTCGGTGGCGCCCCGATCCCAGGCCTCCTCGACCCGCCGCCGGATCTCCGGGAGATCGAGGTCGTAGGGCCGGCCGCGCAGGTTTTCGGTGAGCTTACCCTTCGAAAAGGCACAGAACTGGCAGCGGAAATAGCAGACATTGGTGTAGTTGATGTTGCGGGTCACGACATAGCTGACCACGTCGCCATTGACCCTTTGCCGCAGCTCGTCGGCCGCCCGGCATACCGCGTCGAATTCCCCACCGCGCGCCGCGAAGAGCCGGACTATCTCCGCTTCGTTGAGCGTCTCTCCGGCCGTGCCTCGTTCCAGGATCGGCGTCAGCTGCCCCTCACCCTCCCGCTGCGCGGGCCCCTCCCTCTCCCCATTGAAGTGGGGCGAGGGGCTTCTGGCATTCTCCCTCGCCCCGCTTGCGGGGAGAGGGTCGGGGTGAGGGGCTACCGGGGTCGGCGGCTCTGTACCGGCGCCGGGCACCCAATCGTCCGTGCGGGCAAGGCCCTCGGCGTCGATAGAGCGCAACACTGCCGGGCGCAGCGCCGGGTCGAGCCAGCGCTCGGGAGCGCGCGCGTAAGCCGGGTAGATCGCCAGCCGCTCGACCAGCAATTTGCCGGCTGCGGCAGTCTGCTCGGCCAGCCGGTCGAGTGCCGGCCATGGCCTCTCCGGGTTGACGTGATCGGGGGTGACCGGCGAGACGCCGCCCCAATCGTTGATGCCGGCGGCAATCATCTCGGCGAGCGCCCCGGGGTTTAAATTGGGCGGCGCCTGGATGTTCATCTCCGCTCCGAAGATCAGGCGCGCGACCGCGATGGTCCAGAGATGATCATCGAGATCCGGCTCGGGCGCCTCGGCCATGCGCGTCCCGGGCTTCGCCCGGAAGTTCTGAATGATGATCTCCTGCACATGCCCATAGCGGTCGTGCAGGTCACGCAGCGCCAGTAGCGCCTCGATCCGCTCGCGCCTGGTCTCGCCGATGCCGATCAGGATGCCGGTGGTGAACGGCACCGCCGCCTCGCCGGCGGCGCGGATGGTTTCGAGACGCAGCGCCGGGTCCTTGTCTGGAGAGCCGAAATGCGGCCCGCCGCGGCCGCGCAACCGCTCAGCCGCGCTCTCCAGCATGATCCCCTGGGAGACCGAGACCGGACGCAGCCGGTCAATGTCGGCACGGGTCATGATGCCGGGGTTGAGATGCGGCAAAAGCCCCGTCTCACGCAGGACCAGCTCCGCCATCTCCGTGAGATAGGACAGCGTGGTCTCGTGACCGAGCCGCCCCAGCGCTTCGCGCGCCGCGCCGTAGCGCAACTCGGGCTTGTCGCCCAAGGTGAACAATGCCTCGCGGCAGCCGGCGCGCGCTCCGGCGCGGGCGATCTCCAGCACCTCCTCGGCGGCCAGATAGGCAGGCTCGCCGGGGCGCGGCGGATGGGCAAAGGTGCAGTAATGGCAGACGTCGCGGCACAGCTGGGTCAGCGGGACGAAGACCTTGCGCGAATACGAGACGAGGTCGCCATGCGTCTCGTCGCGCAGCGCCGCCGCAATCCTCGTCAGCGGCTGCAAATCAGGGCGATCGGCGAGAGCCAAAGCCTCGGCCGCCGACAGACGCCGCCCGTCCTCGACGCTCGACAAGATCTCGTCGGTGGTCATCCCCAAGGGTCTCCCATAACTGTCGCGGCGCGCTCCTGCAGGCCCAGCACTGCATGCGCCCGCGTCGCCGACGGCACAAGTGTTAAAGCGGCCAGATCCTCCGGTGTATCGATGTCGAGCGCAATGCCCGGCAGGCGCAGCACCGTCGGGCGGATGCCGCATGCCTCGGCCGACCGCAAATGGGGGAAGAAGCTGTCCTCGCCAAAGCGCAAGGGCACGGCGTCGGACGGCGAGCAGATGATCGCGTTCGACCCTCGCTCGTCGCGCGACGGGGCGATCGTGAACGACGGCGCCGGGCGGTGCGCGACGAGAAGCTGGGTGATCTCGGCAGGAGTGACGAGCGGAATGTCGCCGGGCACGGTCAGCATGCCGGAACACCCCTCCGCGGCGAGGAGCCTTGCCGCCGCCGCGACCGCTCCGCTGTGCCCGTCGCGGGCGCCGATTTCGATAATGCGCGCGCCATAGCGCTCCGCGAGCCGGCGCGCCGCCGCGTCGACCGTCACAACCGTCAGCCCACCGAGATCCGGCGTCGCGGCAAGCGCTGCCAATACATCCTCGAGCATCGCCAGCATCAACGCCCGCCGCCGCTCGGGCGGTAGCACCGGTGACAACCGTTCCTTGGCCCTATCCAACTCCTTGACCGGAACGACCGCCCACATACCCATCTCAACCACCGCGGCCGGCCACCGCCAGCACTGTGCTCGCCAAGGCTTCACGATCCTCGATGGTCGACATCAATGTGCGCGCCAATCTCACCGGAATACCGAGGTCTTCAACCTCACTCGCATCCGCCTCGTCGGCGATGAACACGTCCAGGATGTCTTCGTAATGCCGCGCGACGGTGGCGGCGCCGACCGGAAGACCAAGCTCGGCCATGATCTTGGCGGTGGGTCCTTTCACCGCCTTGCCGCCAATGATCGGCGAAACCGCGACGACCGGTGCCCGGCAGGCGCGCAGCGCGTCGCGGAGATGGGGCACGCTGAGGATCGGGTCGATGCTCAAAAACGGGTTCGACGGGCAAATCACGACCAGTTCGAGCTCGTCGGCGAGCGCGGCAAGAAGGTCGGGGTTGGCGCGCGCCTCCGCGGCACCGGCATAGGCGATCTCGCGCACGACCGGTGAAGCCCGCCGCCGGACGAAATAATCCTGGAAGTCGAGCCAACCCCCCTCGGTTCGCAGCCTCGTGCGGACGCGGTCGTCACTCATCGGCAACAGCTGCGCCGAGATGCCGAGGCGGCGCCGGAAATCGTCGGTGACCTGCGAAAGGCTCTCCCCGGCTGCGAGCCGGCGTGTGCGCTCGACATGGGTAGCGAGGTCGCCGTCGCCGAGCTTGAACCAGATTTCGCCCCCCAGCGTCTCGAGAGCCGCCATGAAGGTCCAGGTCTCGTTACGCCTTCCCCAGCCACTCTCGGAGTTGTCGATGCCGGCGAGCGTGTAGAGGAGCGTGTCGATATCGGGCGAAATCGAGAGGCCGAGATGCTCGAAATCGTCGCCGGTGTTGGCCACGACGGTCAGCTCCCCCGGCGGCAAGACGCGGCAGAGGCCGAGGGCCAGCTTGGCGCCGCCGATCCCGCCCGACAGCGCCAGCACGCTCATCGGAAGAGGTCGTGCTCGGCGGGGCGGATCAACGCGGCGGCGGGGACCTCGGGAGCGGACCAGCCGAGCCCGTGAACCAACACCATCGGCACGGCTTCGTCTGCCTGGCCCATCAGCAGCCCCGCAGCGGTCGCGATTTCGTCGGCAAAGCCGGTTTCTGTCACCAGCAATTCCCGCCCGAAAAGATCGGGATGACCGCGCATATCGATCAGCGCCGGCAGACCCGCGGCGCCCAGCGCGATACCGACGGTCCCCTTGCGCCAGGGCCGACCAAAACTATCGCTCACGATGACGGCGATATCCGTCCCAAAAACCGCGACCAAATGCCCCCGCAACGCGCGCGCCGAGCCGTCAGGGTCTTCGGGCAACAGCAGCACCCGTTCGCCGCCGACCTGCGCCGGCAGGTTCGAATGATCGATGCCGGCATTGGCCATCACATAGCCGAGCCGGTGCTCGACGATCAGCAATCCCGGACGATGCCGCACAACGCGTTTCGACTCGGAGAGCACCACCTCGACAAACCGCGGATCCTTGGCGACTTCGGCGGCGAGCGCGATCGCTCGGTCCGACGGCTCGACTGTGGTCACGTCGACATAACGTCCCTCGGCCTTGGAGACGATCTTCTGCGCCACAACCAGCACATCGCCGGCTTCAGGCACGACCGCGTTTGCCGAAAACGCGGCAACCGCGATCGCACCGAGATCATCCCCCGGCTCCACCAGCTTTATGCCGGCAAGCGCGATCAGGGTTAGCTGCCCGGCAGGCATATCTGCCGCGGTTATCTCCCTCTCCGCCCCTCGGGGCGGAGAGGGTCGGGGTGAGGTGGGGGGAGGCCCAAGCTCCGACCGGCGGCGCCCACCTCACCCTCCCGGCGCTGCCGCGCCGGGCCCCTCCCTCTCCCCCCGCAAGCGGGCGGAGAGGGGTAAAGGCCCGGTGAATTTTGGGTGCCGCCGCATCAACCGAGCTTCGACCTCAGCAATGGCAGGACCTGCTCGGCATAGAGCTTGAGGAACCGGGGCTGGTCGGGGCCGGGGGCGTGAAAGACGAGATGGGTCAAGCCAAGATCGACATAGGGCCGGATCTGGGCGAGCTGCTCCTCGGGGTCGGAAGACACGATCCAGCGGCTCGCGGCCCGCTCGATAGGCAAGGCGTCGGCCAGCCGCTCCATCTCGCGCGGGTCCTCGACGCTTATCTTCTCTTCCGGGGTCAGGGCGAGCGCCGCCCAATGCCGCGTGTCCTCCATCGCCCGCCTCGGATCGGTGTCGAACGAGACCTTGACCTCGATCATCCGTTCGAGATTGCCGCCCGGCCGCCCCGCCCGCTTGAGGCCCTCCTCGACTTTCGGAAGCAATGTCTCGCGATAGAGCGCATCGCCCTTGCCGCTTGTGCATATGAAGCCGTCGCCTATCTCACCGGCCATGGCCGCCGCGGTCGGACCCGACGCGGCAATCCAGATCGGCACCGGCTTCTCCGGGCGGTCGTATATTGTCGCCGCCATGGTGCGGTAATACTGGCCCTCGAACGTGACGCGCTCCTCGGTCCACAGCCGCCGGATCAACGCGATCGACTCGCGCAGGCGCCCCTGCCGCTCCTTGAAGCCCGGCCATTTCATGCCGGTCGCCGGCACTTCGTTGAGCGACTTGCCGGTTCCGACACCGAGCACGACGCGGTCGGGGCACATGACCCCGAGGGTGCCGAATGCCTGCGCGACGACCGAGGGATGATAGCGGAAGGTCGGCGTCGCGACGCTCGTGCCGATCTGGACGCGCCGGGTCCTGGCGCCGAGCGCGGCCAGCCAGGCAAACGAAAACGGCGCGTGCCCGCCGGTGTGCTTCCAGGGCTGGAAGTGGTCGCTGACAAACACCGAGTTCGAACCCGACATCCTCAGCGAGGCAAGAAAACTCCAACAGCTCGCGCGGTCCGAATTGTTCGGCCGACGCCTTGTATCCGAGCTTCAACAACTGCCACTCCTTTGCGAAGATTATATCTTAGCCAGAACATCCTCGCGGAAACGCCGCATATTGGAGAGCATCGCATCGGCGGTCGCGCCGTCAAAATTAAAATCGAGGTAGCCGACGCCGAACACGCGGAACGCCCGCAAATCGGCGATCACATCCGCCGTCTCCCCGGAGAACAGCCGCCGCTCGCCATCATCGGCGCGATCCGGCAAAGATTTGCCCCAACTGGTGACACGGTAGGCAAGGCCCATCTTGGACGGGTCGCGTCCTGCCTCGCGAGTGAGGCGGCGCAACCGCTCGACGCCCGCCTGGAACCGCTTCATCGAGTTCGAGCCGATGCTGCGGGTTGGTGCCGATCGGGTACCAGGCGTCGCCGATCCGCGCGGTGCGGCGCAGGGCAGGCCCGCTCTCGCCGCCGACCCAAATCGGCGGATGCGGCTTCTGCACCGGCTTCGGCTCGAACAGAATGTCGGCGAATTTGACGTGACGGCCCTCGAAGCGCGGCTCGTCCTTGGTCCACAACTCGCGGAATGCATCGAGGTATTCGTCGGTGACCGCACCGCGCTCGGGAAACGGCGGGACGCCGAGCGCTTGAAATTCTTCTTTCATCCAGCCCGCGCCGATGCCGAAGGTCAGCCGGCCGTTCGACAACACGTCGATCGTCGCCAGCATCTTGGCTTGCAGCACCGCCGGACGGTGCGGCACGACGGTGACCGAGGTGACGAGGCGCAGCCGCGAGGTCTTCCCGGCGACAAAGGCGACCGCGGTCAGTTGCTCGTGCCGATCGCCGCGCGACCGGCCGGGGAATTCGCCGGTGTCGCTGTAGGGATATTTTGCCTCGATATCGCGGGGAATGACGACGTGGTCGCTGATCGTCGCGTAGTCGTAGCCCATCGCCTCGCCCTCGACGGCGATCCGCGCTAGGTTGTCCGGTGTCGAGAGCGGTCCGCTGATTGGCGCGCCAAAACCGAACTGCATCTGTGTCCCTCCAGGCAATGCATCGATCTGGTGCTACGCTAGCAGGGGGCAAGTGGTGTGGCTACCGATCAGCCTCTTGCCGGAGCCAATTGCGGAAGGCCCGGACCTTGGGGCGTTCGAGCGCACCCGGCGCGGTGACGATGTAATAGGCGAACTGGTCCGGCAGCGCGAGCGAGAACAGCCTTACGAGACGTCCGGCGGCGAGGTCGCCGGCGGCTATGGTGCTGTAAGCCAGCACGATGCCCTGGCCGGCAATCGCAGCGTCGAGCGCCAATGACATGCTGTTGAAGGTGAGGCCCGCGGTTATCGGAACGGTCTTTACGCCCGCGGCCTTGAGCCACATCGGCCAAGTCGGCACCAATGGATCGCGCTCCACCGCCTGATCGTGAATGAGGGTATGGCGGGGGAGATCGTCGGGCGTGCGCAGCGGCGGCCCCGCAGTCAGCAATTTCGGGCTGCAGGCCGGGAAAACCTCGTTGGTGAACAATAGGTCGACATCGAGCCCGGGGTAAATGCCGCGGCCATAACGGATCGCGATATCGAAATCGCCTCTCGTCAGATCGACGACCTCATCGGTCGCGGAGATCCGCACATCTACCTCGGGATGTTGCTCCTGAAACCGGTGCAGACGCAGCACCAACCACTTGCCGGCGATCGATGGTGAGGCGGTAACGGTCAAGGTCCCGGTATCATTGTGGGCGCGCAGCCGGCGGACCGAGGATTGGATGCCGGCAAAGGCTTCCGTGAGGCCGGGCAACAGGATCCGCGCGGAAGCCGTCAGTTCGATCGAGCGGTTCATGCGGTGGAACAGCCTGACCCCGAGATCCTCCTCCAAGGCGTGGATCTGATGGCTGATCGCGGCCGGCGTCACGTGCAATTCGTCGGCAGCCTTACTGAAGCTCATGTGCCGGGCCGCCGCTTCAAACGCCCGCAGCGCGCTAAACGGGGGTAGATGGTAGTTCATATGGGTGAGTAAAACTAATCCGGCACTGAGAAACTCTCGTTTGTTAGGCCGGCATATGGCGCCTATTTTTGCGCTGTGAAGTCCAGGCGGGCGCGTAATCGATGCCCGCAGATGTTAGGAGATCTCATATGGCGGCCATTCATTGGCATCAGCCTCAATATCGCGCCGGTCGGCACGACGCCCTTCACGCGTTGAGCGATGCAGGCAACCACTTTGTCAGGACGCTCCGCGAATGGCGCCGGCGTAGCCACGAGCGCGCCGAGCTCGGTACGCTTGACGATAGAATGCTGAAGGACATCGGGCTCACCCGAGCCGATGCCGAATTCCTGAGCAACAAGCCGTTCTGGAGGGAGTAATGGTCTTGCTGGCGATTGCGGGCAGCACTATCGGCACATGGTGGCGTCGCGCTATAGTGGCGCTGACGCACCCGGAGCCGCGCCCGAAGAGCGACGTCCCGCCTGAGTTTTACAAGTTTCCCATCTTCTGAGCTTTCTACCCTACCGACCCCCGAGGAGGACCGAATATGAGCAAAACCGACAGCCTGCCCTATGTCGAGGCCCAGCTGAACTATCTCGGCCCGATGACCGAGCGGCCGCGCTATTACGCTTATGAGATCGGCGAGCGCTCGAACATGACATACGATCCGCACAAGATGCGGATCCACGACATGCGGCCGATCTCGTCCGACGTGTCGCTCGACACGCAGGGCTTCGCGCTCGTCGAGCAGCGCAGCGCCGTGCAGGATTTCTGGGACGACGACGAGGTCCGCCGGGTCTATTACCCGGAGGCCGAGCGCGTCATCAAACAGGTGACCGGCGCCAGCCGCGTCTTCATCTTCGACCATCTGCAGCGCCGCCGCGTGACCGGGCAGCAGGATCGCGCGCCCGGCGGCCCGCGCCAGCCGGCGACCCGCGTGCATGTCGACCACACCGCCAAATCGGGTCCGCAACGGGTTCGCGACCTGCTGCCCGACGAGGCCGAGGAGTTGCTGAAGGGCCGCGTCCAGGTGATCAACTTTTGGCGCCCGCTGTTCAGTCCGTTGCAAGACGCCCCGCTCGCGGTGTGCGACTCCCGCACAGTCGCCGACGACGACCTCGTGCCGTCGGACCTGGTTTACAAGGAACGGGTCGGCGAGACCTATTCGGTGCGGTACAACCCGGCGCACCAATGGTATTACGTGCCGGAAATGCGGCGCGACGAGGCGCTGCTGTTGAAGATCGCCGATACCCGGACCGACATCCCGGCCCGCTTTATGCCGCACACCTCGTTCACCGATCCGACGACACCCCCCGACGCGCGTCCGCGTGAAAGCATCGAAGTCCGCACGCTCGTCTTTCACCCGGCCTGAGGCTAGTCTTCCTTCCCAAGCTTGCCCTACCCTTCCCTTCCCCGCAACGGGGGAGGGTCAGGGTGGGGGCTCTGCGAGGGAGGAGTACGGCAATGCTGACTGGCGTCTATCGCTTTCCGCAGATGGAAAGCGTGGTGTTCGGCCAACCCTTTTCCGCAGCGCTGGCGCAGGAGGTCGACCGGCTCGACGCCCGCGCCGTCTTCGTCCTCGCGAGCGGCACGTTGTCGCGCGAGACCGATCTCGTCGAGCGGCTGCGGCAAATGCTGGGCAACCGCTTCGCCGGGCTCTGCGCCAGGATTGGCGCGCATACGCCGCGTGACGATGTCGTCGCTGCGGCCAATTCGGCGCGCGAGTCCGCCGCCGATCTGATCGTCACCCTGGGCGGCGGCTCGGTCACCGATGCGGCAAAGATGGTCGGTCTGTGCCTCGGCAATGATGTCACGACCCCCGAGCAGCTCGACGGCTACCGCGCCCGCATTGCCGCCGACGGCACAACTCGGCGCCCCGCGGTCAAGCCGCCTGCCGTCCGCATGATCGCGATCCCAACCACCTTGTCGGCGGGCGAGTTTTCGGCCGGCGCGGGCTGCACCGACACAGTCCGTCGCGTCAAGGAAAGCTTCAGCCATCCTCGGATGATCCCGCGCACCGTCATCCTCGACCCGGACGCGAGCGTCCACACGCCGGAGTGGCTGTTCCTGTCGACCGGCATCCGGGCGGTCGACCATGCCGTCGAGGACATCTGCTCGGTCAACGGCCAGCCGATTTCCGAAGGCGCCGCCTATCACGCCCTGCGCCTGCTCGGAAAGGGCCTGCCGGGGGTCAAGGCCGACCGCGAGGACCGCGACGCCCGGCTCGATTGCCAGATCGGCGCCTGGATGTCGATGGTCGGCTCGCAGACCGGCGTCAGCAAAGGCGCGAGCCACGGGATCGGCCACGTGCTCGGCGGCACCGCCGGCGTGCCGCATGGCTACACTTCCTGCGTCATGCTGCCCCACGTGCTGCGCTTCAATCACCCGATCAACGCCGAAAAACAGGCGCGGGTCAGCGAGGCGCTTGGCCGGTCCGGCGCACCGGCAGCCGAAATCGTCGCCGAATTGATCGCCGGGCTCGGTCTGCCGACCCGGCTGCGCGACGTCGGGGTCAAGCCGGAGCAGCTCGACCTGATCGCCGAGAATTCGATGCACGACCGCTGGATCCACACGAATCCCCGCAAAATCGACGGTCCGGCAGTCATTCGGAGCCTGCTCGACGCCGCCTGGTAAGCGGCTATTTCGTTCCGAAGAGACGGTCGCCGGCATCGCCGAGACCCGGGCGGATATAGCCCGCCTCGTCGAGGCAGCGGTCGAGTGCCGCCGCGACGATCGGCACATCCGGGAAGATCGAAGATACCTTCTCGACGCCTTCCGGAGCGGCGACGAGGCAGACGAATGTGATCGAGCGCGCCGCGAGTTCCTTCAGGCGCGAGATCGCCGCCACCGCCGAGTTGCCGGTGGCGAGCATCGGATCGCAGAGGACCACGTCGCGCTCCGCGAGATCCTCCGGGAGTTTCAGGTAATATTCGATCGCCTGCAGGGTCTGCGGGTCGCGGTAAATCCCGATATGCCCGACCCGCGCCGACGGCAAGAGGTCGAGCATGCCGTCGAGAATGCCGTTGCCGGCCCGCAGGATCGAGACGAGACACAGCTTTTTGCCGGCGAGCAGCGGGAAGGCCCCGCTCTCGAGCGGTGTTTCGATTTCGCTGGCCTCGAGGGGCAGCTCGCGCGTCGCCTCATAGGCCAGCAGCAGACTTATTTCACGCAGCAGGCGGCGGAACTCCGCGGTCGAGGTGTTCCGGTCGCGCATCAGCGACAGCTTGTGCTGAACGAGCGGATGCGCGACGACGGTCAAACAAACCTTTGACTGGGACATGATCGAAGCACCTGGAAGCGCAGCTCACCGAGTCTACAATAGCCTAACTCCGGGTGCGGCCGTCGACGCGCATCAGAATTTCTCGAGGATCTCAAAGGCTGATCCCCGTTACGGCCCGCGGTCAGGCATTCGCCGTGATCGCGTCCGCGCCTTCGATGCGGTAGGCGAGCGCCGCGGCGAGAAAGCGGTCGAGATCGCCGTCGAGTACCGCGCCGGTGTTCGACGTCTCGACGCCGGTGGCCACAGCCGCGCCGCTCTCTTGGAGCCACTCACAACCATACATTGCCCATATCGATTATTCCTCTATTTGCTGCATCTGCAGCAAATCTGCAGCAAAATGCTCTCCTTTAAGTTGCGCCGCTTCAATCAGCTGGCTCGGCCGCCCGATCATCTGGCGATGGCCCGAAGAATGCAGCACGAAAAAGGCGATTTTAGGGTCTTCCACCCCACCTCGCTTTCGGCCATCCTTCCGGTTAATTTTCCTGAGACTGTCGCCGCTCGCAACGATTGGTTTATTTAGTACCGCGATATTGCCTCGATCAGGGCAGCGGCAACGACAGGGGGGCGGATGGACGAGAGCTTTTTCGAGCGGCCGATCCTCAACTCGCCCTATGCCTATCCCGGCCCGGCATTGGGAGCTGGACGCTGACGGCCAACCGACCAATCGGATCATCGAGACCGCGGCGGCGCTCCGAGCTGATCACGCCGGTGCCGAAGCCGCAGAGGCGGCGGCGGGCGCCGGGCCAGGCGGATTTGGGTTCGACGCCGGCGACGGCCTTTCGACCGACGAGCAGGAATACAACCCGACCCCGATCATCAACGAAATCCGCGGCTATGTCGAAGCCTGGCGCAACCTGCCGAACCCGAATCAATGGCAGGTGACGCCCGAGACCGCCGCGGCTGCTGCAGCACTGGCGGCATCATCAGTTCGAGGACCTCCGCCCGTTCTTCTGCCAGATCGAGGCGGTCGAGACCGCGATCTGGCTGCCGAGGTCGCTTCCGAAGCGCGGCGCGGCGGTCGCAAGTATCTGGACGCACCTGCGCGGCGCCAACGAGCAGGCGAACCCGGAGCTGCTGCGCATCGCGCTGAAGCTCGCGACCGGCGCCGGCAAGACGACCGTCATGGCGATGCTGATCGCCTGGCAGACGGTCAACGCGGTGCGCCATCCCGGCAGCAAGCAATTCTCGCGCGCTTTCCTGGTCATCACGCCCGGCATCACGATCAAGGACCGGCTGCGCGTGCTGCTGCCGAACGACCCGAACAGCTATTACCGCGAGCGCGAACTCGTGCCGACCGACATGCTCGGCGACATCGATCGAGCCAAGATCGTCATCACCAACTATCACGCCTTCCGCCGCCGCGAGCGCATGGAGGTATCGAAGACCGGGCGGGCGCTGCTGCAAGGGCGCGGCCCGGAGCTGAACACGATCGAGACCGAAGGCGAGATGCTGCGGCGCGCCATGCGGCGATCTGATGGGCCTCAAGAACATCGTCGTGCTCAACGACGAGGCCCACCACTGCTACCGCGAGAAGCCGCAGGCCGAGGACGGCGAAGACCTCAAGGGCGAGGACAAGGAGGAGGCGAAAAAGAACAACGAGGCGGCGCGGCTGTGGATCTCCGGGCATCGAGACCGTCAAGCGCAAGCTCGGCCTCGCCGCGCGTCTACGACCTGTCGGCGACGCCGTTCTTCCTGCGCGGCTCGGGATATGCCGAGGGCACGCTGTTCCCGTGGACGGTCAGCGATTTCTCGCTGATGGACGCGATCGAATGCGGCATCGTCAAACTGCCGCGCGTGCCGGTCGCCGACAACATTCCCGGCGGCGACATGCCGAAATTCCGCGAACCTATGGGAGCATATCGGCACAGAGATGCCGAAAAAGGGCCGCGGCAAATCCGGCGACCTCGACCCGCTCAGCCTGCCGCTCGCAGCTGAAGACGGCGCTCGATGCGCTCTACGGCCATTACGCGAAGACCTTCGAGCTGTGGGAGAAGGCCGGCATCGACGTGCCGCCGGTCTTCATCGTCGTCTGCAACAACACCGCCGACCTCGAAGCTCGTCTACGACTACATCTCGGGCTTCGTGCGCGAGAACGACGACGGCACGGAGACCTCTGTCCACGGCCGTTTCGAGCTGTTCCGCAACCACGACGAGTACGGCAACCGGCTCGCGCGACCGCGACACGCTGCTGATCGACAGCGAGCAACTCGAATCCGGCGAGGCGCTCGACAAGAATTTCCGCGACGATGGCGGCCGACGAGATCGAGCGCTTCCGGCGCGAGATCGTCGCAGCGCACCGGCGATCAGCACGCCGGCGAGAAGATCAGCGACCAGGACCTGCTGCGCGAGGTCATGAACACGGTCGGCAAGCCGGGCCAGCTCGGCGAGAGCATCCGCTGCGTCGTCTCGGTATCGATGCTGACCGAAGGCTGGGACGCCAACACCGTCACGCACATTCTCGGCGTCCGCGCTTTCGGCACGCAGCTTCTGTGCGAGCAGGTCGTCGGGCGCGGCCTGCGCCGGCAATCCTACGACCTGAACGAGGAAGGGCTGCTTCAACGTCGAATATGCCGACGTGCTCGGCATCCCGTTCGATTTCACCGCCAAGCCGGTCGTCGCACCGCCGACAAGCCGCGCAAGACGGTTCGGGTCGAGGCGGTGCGGCCCGACCGCGACGCGCTCGAAATCCGTTTCCCGCGGGTCGAGGGCTATCGCGTCGAGCTGCCGGAAGAGCGGCTGACCGCGAAGTTCACCGCAGACTCGGTGCTGCGAGCTGACCCCCGATCTGGTCGGGCCGACCGATCACGCAAGAACCAGGGCATCATCGGCGAGCCGGTCGAATCTGACCGTCGAGCATCTCGAGCGATATGCGGCCGTCGACGATCCTGTTCCACCTGACCGCGCAGCTGCTGTTCACGCAAATTCCGCGACCCCGGCGACGAGCCGAAGCTCTACCTGTTCGGCCAGCTGAAGCGGATCGCCCGCGAATGGCTCGACGGCGGCTATCTGCGCTGCACCGGCGGCACCTACCCGGCGCAGCTGATCTACCAGGACATCGCCGACCGGGCCTGCGAGCGCATCAAGGCGGCGATCACCGAGTCGATGGTCGGCGAGCATCCGGTCAAGGCGGTCCTCGACCCCTACAACCCGGCCGGCTCGACCGCGCATGTCAGGTTCGACACCTCGAAAACGACGCTGTGGCAGACCGATCACCGGCCGCTGCCACGTCAATTAGGTCGTCTGCGACAGCGATTGGGAGGCGGAGTTCTGCCGCGCGGCCGAGGCGAACCCGCGCGTCCGCGCCTACGTCAAGAACCAGGGCCTCGGCTTCGAGGTGCCGTATCTGCTCGGCTCGACGCCGAAGAAATACCTGCCCGACTTCATCGTGCGGGTCGATGACGGGCACGGCGACGACGATCTGCTGAACCTCATCGTCGAGATCAAGGGCTATCGCGGCGAGGACGCCAAGGACAAGGCGAACACGATGGACGCCTATTGGGTGCCGGGCGTCAATAACCTCGGCACATTCGGCCGCTGGGCCTTCGCCGAGTTCAAGGAATCGGTTTACGCGATCGCCGCCAATTTCGACGCGCTGATCGAGCGCACCGTCGCCGGCAAGGCCGCATGAGCGCCCATCTCTATATTCTGCGCTGCGCCGACGGCTCATACTACGTCGGCACGACGCGCGGCAGCCTTGAGGCGCGTTTCGCAGAACACCAAGCCGGCACGTTGGATGGCTATACCGCCCGTCGAAGACCGGTAAGCTGCTGTTCCACCAAGAATTCGCGAAAATTGAGGATGCGATCGCAGCCGAACGACAGGTCAAAGGCTGGCGGCGAGAGAAGAAAGAGGCGCTGATCCAAGGCGATTTCGCGGCGCTGCCCGCCTTGTCGCGGCGCACTGCAAAAGCGCCGGCACGTGCTTCGAGACGGCCGCTTGCGCGGCCTCCTCAGCATGAGAAACCTCTTTGATGGCATGAAAGAAACCTCCTGCATCCTGAGGCGCCTCGCCCCTTCGAGACGCCGCCTGCGGCGGCACCTCAGGACAGGGCGAGGCCTCGAAGGACGCACCGCGTTTATCCAGCTCTAACGGACGGGCAAGCACATGCCACGTAGGGAAATTTCGGTCGAGGCGCTGCGGCACAACGACAAGCGCCGCAACATTCCGACCGCCGAGCTCGAACCGGTCATGGACGAGAAGGACAAGACCCCGATCCGGCTCGCCTATGAGCGGCGCAACCGCGACCTCGACCCGCAGCTCGTCTGGCGCGGCAAGGACGAGCAGGACTGGTCCGACCTCGTCGTGCAGGCGCCGCCGCTCTACATCCAGGAGAAGGTCCACCCGAAGGTTCTGATCGACGACCTGTTGCGGCAGAGCAAAGGCGCGGCAGCGACAGAGGCGACGCCGCCAATGCCGGACCTCTTCGCCGATTTCAACGGCCTGCCCGACAAGGAGGCGCTGACCGAGTTCTACCAGCACGACGCCAACTGGTCGAACCGCATGATCCTCGGCGACAGCCTGTCGGTCATGGCGAGCCTCGCCGAGCGCGAAGGGCTGCGCGGCAAGGTGCAGTGCATCTATATCGACCCGCCCTACGGCATCCGCTTCAACTCGAATTTCCAGTGGTCGACGACGAGCCGCGACGTCAAGGACGGCAACAAGGACCACATCACCCGCGAGCCCGAGCAGGTCAAAGCCTTCCGCGACACCTGGCGCGACGGCATCCACTCCTACCTGACCTATCTGCGCGACCGCCTGACCGTCGCCCGCGACCTGCTCGCCGACAGCGGCTCGATCTTCGTGCAGATCGGCGACGAAAATGTGCACCGCGTGCGGGCGCTGATGGATGAGGTGTTTGGTGACGAAAATTTCGTTTCGCTGATTCTGTCTATAAAAACATCAGGTTCCAGCTGACAGACTATCTTCCGAACGTGTGCGATTATCATCTTTGGTATGCGAAAGATCAAGGAACGATCTGAAATATCGACAGCTCTATACTGAGAAGACAGTTCGGTGGCGAAGGAGCGTCGAATATACAGTGTTCAGAATGTCCGCGTTGACGATGCGGCGATCGATGCCTGCGGACGAACGAGCGCAATCCTGACGCGATCCCAGCGGAGCTACGGGTTTATACGCTCGGCAATTTGACCAGCCAAGCGTGGCCGCACCAGGCGATCTGATCCGGTTCGCTTCTCAAGGCCGAAACTTATCGTCCGATGCACAGCGCTGTTGGAAAACCAACGAGCGGGTATGGATCGACTGCTGCGCGCCAATCGCGTTGAGCTAGCTGGAAACGACTCCGGTATATGCGGTATCTCGACGACTTTCTCGGTTTTCACGCTGACAACGTTTGGACGATACGGTGAGCTGCGGATTTCGCGTCAGACCAAGATCTATGTCGTCCAAACCGCAGCAACAGATCGATTGCAGCGCTGTATCCTGATGACCACCGATCCTGGCGATCTCGTGCTCGACCCGACCTGCGGCTCCGGCACGACGGCCTATGTCGCCGAGCAATGGGGGCGGCGGTGGATCACGATCGATACTTCGCGCGTGGCGTTGGCGCTCGCACGGGCGCGGATCATGGGCGCGCGCTATCCCTATTACCTGCTGGCCGACAGCCCCGAGGGGCAGCGCAAGGAGGGCGAGGTCAGCCGCACGCCGCCGAAGGAGACGCCGACGCGCGGCGACATCCGCCAGGGCTTTGTCTACGAGCGGGTGCCGCACATCACGTTGAAATCGATCGCCAACAATGCCGAGATCGATGTGATCTGGGAGAAGTGGCAGGAGACGCTGGAGCCGCTGCGCGCCCGGCTCAATGCCGCGCTCGGCCGCGGTGCGTCCTTCGAGACGCCCGCTTCGCGGGCTCCTCAGGATGAGGAAGCGCCCAATCCTAGCACCAACCTACCTCATGCTGAGGAGCGCCTGCAGGGCGCGTCTCGAGAGCAGGTGTCGAGGGCCGTGCGCAGGCGAGCGAACATGGGAGGAATGGGAGATCCCGCGCGAGGCCGGGGCGGACTGGCCGGACGAGGCGAAGAAGCTGCATGCCGACTGGTGGGCGGCGCGGATTGCGCGGCAGAAGGAGATCGATGCTTCGATCGCCGCCAAGGCCGAGTTCGAATATCTCTACGACAAGCCCTACCCCGACAATTCGCGCATCCGCGTCGCCGGCCCGTTCACGGTCGAGAGCCTGTCGCCGCACCGGGTGATGGCGGTCGACGAGGACGACAGCCTGATCGACTCCGATCGACCTCGCCGACCCCGGCGGTCGGCTGGAACGATTTCGCGCAGATGGTGCTCGACAATCTAAAGACATCGGGCGTGCAGCAGGCGCACAAGGAGGACCGCATCACCTTCACGGCGCTGACGCCTTGGCCGGGCAATCTGGTCTGCGCCGAAGGCCGCTACCTCGAAGGGGACCGCGAGCGCCGCGCGGCGATCTTTCTCGGCCCCGAATTCGGCACCGTGGCGCGCGCCGATCTCGTCGACGCGGCGCGCGAGGCGGCCGACGCCCGGTTCGACGTCGTGATCGCCTGCGCCTTCAATTTCGACGCCCATTCGGCCGAGCTCGAGCGCATCGGCCGCATCCCGATCCTGAAGGCGCGGATGAACCCCGATCTGCACATGGCGGGCGAACTGAAGAACACCGGCGCCGGCAACCTGTTCGTCGTGTTCGGCGAGCCCGACATCGCGATCGAGCCGGCCGGCGACGAACCGGATCCGGGTCAGGATCAAGGGCGTCGACGTGTTCAAGCCGCAGACCGGCGAGATCGAGTCGGGCGGGCCGGAGACAATCGCGTTGTGGTTCATCGACACCGACTACAACGAGGAGAGCTTCTTCGTCCGCCACGCCTATTTCCTCGGCGCCGCGACCGATCCCTACAAGGCGCTGAAGACGACCCTCAAGGCCGAGATCGACGAAGAAGCCTGGTCGAGCCTCACCAGCGACACCTCCCGCCCCTTCCCCAAACCCAAATCCGGCCGCATCGCCGTCAAAGTCATCAACCACCTCGGCGACGAGGTGATGAAGGTGTTCTCGGTGCGATGATGGCTGGCCGCGGTGCGCCCTTCGAGACGGCCGCTGCGAGGCCTCCTCAGGGTGAGGACATTCCTCTAATGCCATTAAGAAAAAACCTCATGCTGAGGAGCGGCCTTTTGGGCCGCGTCTCGAAGCACGCACGATGTCGACGCGGCTAGAAATTTACTGACAGCCGATGCCCGCGGAATTCCTGATCGCATACACCTTCACCGACAGCCTAGCTCGGCTGACCGGCGCAGAGCAAAGGGCGGTCAAGACGACAGCGTTCGACCTGCAACTCGATCCGACTAGCGTCAAGGCTGCCGGCCTGGCTGCGGTCGAGCTGAGCGAGAAGGTCGAGATCACCGCCGGTCGGGCTTCGATCGGCACGATGCACTTGGCCAAAGGGCTGGAATTCCGCGCTGTCGCGGTCATGGCCTGCGACGACGAGGTGATCCCGCTGCAGGAGCGCATCGAGAACGTCGCCGACGAGGCCGATCTCGAAGACGTCTACAACACCGAGCGGCATTTGCTCTATGTCGCCTGCACCCGAGCCCGCGACCATTTGTTGGTGACCGGCGTCGATCCGACCTCAGAGTTCCTAGTGGATCTCCGTTAATCTAGCTCAGAGCTTGTGAACTTTGGTTGCGCGGGTGGATCAGCACCGGGCGCCCTTCGAGACAGCCGCTTCGCGACTTCCTCAGGATGAGGTTTCCCTTTAATCCGAACTTTGACCATTTTTTGAATTAAGCCACGGAAAAGGCCCGACATTACTCGTTTGTGAGGTCATGTAAACTCGCTGATTTAGATTGACATCTCTAGCGATAGTGATTCTATCGGTGCATGTATGTGGCCGTTGTCCCAAACCGAGGCTCCCCGCCGGCCATCCTGCTGCGGGAGAGTTACCGCGAAGCCGGCAAGACCAAAAACCGGACCCTCGCCAACCTGTCGCGCTGGCCCGCCGAGCGCATTGAGCAACTGCGCGCCGTGTTGCGCGGCGACAAACTGCTGCCCGCCGCCGAAGCGGTGGAAATCGTCCGCGCGCTGCCGCACGGCCACGTGCTCGCCGCGCTCGGCACTGCGCGCCACATTGCGCTCGACACTGTGCTGCCGCGCCGCGCGCCGCAACGCCGCCGCGATCTGGCGCTGGCCCTGATTGTTGCCCGCCTGCTCGAGCCGGCGGCCAAACTGGCGACCGCGCGGATGCTGGATCCTGCCACCGCCAGCCATTCGCTGGGCGAGATGCTGGGCCTGGGCAAAGTCGCTGCTAAGGAGGTCTATGCTGCACTCGACTGGCTGGGCCACGAGCAACCCTTTATCGAAGCCACGCTGGCCCGCCGCCACCTGAAGGATGGCGCGCTGCTGCTCTACGACGTCACCTCCACTTACCTTGAAGGCCGCTGCTGCGAACTGGCGCAGCATGGCTACAGCCGCGACCACCGCGGCGACCGGCCACAGATCGTCATCGGCCTGATGTGCGCGGCCGACGGCTGCCCGGTCGCGGTCGAGGTATTTGAAGGCAACACCGCCGATCCCGTGACACTGGCAGCGCAGATCGACAAGCTGAAGCAGCGCTTCAAGTTGCAGCGCGTGGTGATGGTCGGCGACCGCGGGCTGCTGACCAGCGCGCGCATCGAGCAGACGCTGCGCCCGGCCGGTCTGGATTGGATCACCGCGCTGCGGGCTCCGGCAATCAAGCAGCTCGCCGCAGCGGGCGGACCGTTGCAGCCCTCGCTGTTTACGCCTGCCCCGGCGAGCCGGACCGCGACATGGCCGAGATCACCAGCCCCGATTATCCGGGTGAACGTCTGGTGGTCTGCAAAAACCCGTTGCTGGCCGAAGAGCGGGCCCGCAAACGCGCGGAGCTGTTGGCCGCCACCGAAAAGGAGCTCGCGCGCATTGCGGCCCGCGTGCAGCGGGCGCGCAGTCCATTGCGCGGCGCCGCGGCGATCGGCCAGGCGGTCGGGGCGGTGTTGGGACGGCGCCACATGGCCAAGCATTTCCACATCAGCATCACCGACAATACGTTCAGCTTCGCCCAAAACCCCCTCAGCATTGCCGCCGAGACCGCGCTCGACGGCATCTATGTGATCCGCACCAACCTGCCGGCCGGCACAGTCTGACGCCGCCGCCACGGTGCGCGCCTACAAAAGTCTCAGCGGCGTCGAGCATGCCTTCCGCTCGCTGAAGACTGTCGATCTCGAGCTGCGTCCGGTGTTCCATTGGACCACGCCGCGCGTGCGCGCGCACGTTTTGCTCTGCATGCTGGCCTATTATCTGCAATGGCACATGCGCCGGAGCCTCGCCCCGATGCTGTTCGACGAGCCCGATCCGGCCGCCCGCGAGGCGCAGCGCACCTCGCCGGTGGCCAAGGCCGAGCCCTCACCGGCGGCGCAACGCAAGGCCGCTCGCAAACGCACCGACCCGGCGGATGGCGAACCGCTCCCGGTGCATAGCTTCCACACCCTGCTCGGCGATCTCGCCACGCTCACCCGCAATGTCCTCCGCCTCGGACGCGATCGCCTCACCACCGTCCTCGCCACCCCCACTCCCACCCAACGCCGCGCCCTCGATCTGCTCGGCCTCACCCCCACTGCGTAGACAGACCGACACCATCGCTTCGAACTATATCAATAGCTTGCGCTCAAAAGAGGGCAAAGTTCGGGTTAATGCCACCGAGGAAGTGCCTCATCCTGAGGAGCCGCCGCAGGCGGCGTCTCGAAGGACGAAAAGCGGTTGTGCAGCCCTCGCTTTGCCTATTCTTTCACGCGCTTTCAGGAATTGGCGGTGATGGCGTCGGCGCCTTCGATGCGGGAGGCGAGGGCGGCGGCGAGAAAGCGGTCGATGTCGCCGTCGAGCACGGCGCCGGTGTTGCAGGTTTCGACGCCGGTGCGCAGATCCTTCACCATCTGATAGGGCTGCAGCACGTAGGAGCGGATCTGGTGGCCCCAGCCGATATCGGTCTTGGTGGCGTTCATCGCGTCGGTCGCCGCTTCGCGCCGCTGCAATTCGGCCTCGTAGAGCCGGGCGCGCAGCATCGAGAAGGCGTGGGCGCGGTTCTGGTGCTGCGAGCGCTCGCTCTGGCACTGCACGACGATGCCGCTCGGCAGTGTGGGTGATGCGCACCGCGCTGTCGGTCTTGTTGACGTGCTGGCCGCCGGCGCCCGATGAGCGATAGGTGTCGATGCGCAGATCCTTGTCCTTGATCTCGACCTCGATCTTGTCGTCGACCACCGGGTAGACCCAGACCGAGGCGAAGCTGGTGTGGCGGCGCGCGTTCGAATCGAAAGGCGAGATGCGCACCAGCCGATGCACGCCGCTTTCGGTCTTGAGCCAGCCATAGGCGTCGGGGCCGTTGATCCGGACGGTCGCCGATTTGATGCCCGGCCTCCTCGCCGGCGCTCTCTTCGAGCCATTCGACCTTGTAGCCGTGCGCCTCGGCCCAGCGGACATACATGCGCAGCAGCATCTCGGCCCAATCCTGCGCCTCGGTGCCGCCGGCGCCGGCATGGACTTCGAGATAGCAGTCGTTGGCGTCGGCCTCGCCGGAGAGCAGGCTTTCGAGCTCGCGCCGCGCCGCTTCGGCGCGCAGCTTTTCGAGCGCCGCCTCGGCGTCGGCGACGATCGGTCGCCTCGCCCTCGGCCTCGCCCATCTCGATCAGCTCGAGCGTGTCGTCGACCTCCCGCTCGATGCGGCGATAGCCGCCGATCGCCTGGTCGAGCCGGGTGCGCTCGCGCAGCAGCTTTTGCGCCGCCGCGGGGTCGTCCCAGAGGTTCGGGTCCTCCGCCTGGGCGTTCAGCTCGGCGAGGCGGCGGTTTGCGGTATCCCAGTCAAAGATGCCTCCTCAGCAGCGCCAACGACTTGTTGATGTCGTCGGCGACCGCCTGAATTTCGGCGCGCATGGCTTGCTCCGAGTTGTCGACTTCGATCTGAATCTTAATATAGGCCGCCGGTGCCGCTGGCCGGAGCGCCGCGCATCGGCGCCGGCGCCGGCATCGTATCGCCGGCCGTCCACGCCCGCCGGTCGAGGCGATCGGGGTCTCGTCCTCGCCGGGCACGCGCTGCAAGCCTAGATCGCGGTTGTTGCCGGGCTCGGTGCCGGGCTTGTAAGCCTCGTAGATCGCCGCCTCGCCGCGCTCCGGCCGGCAAGCCGGTCGCCGCGCTGACCCGGTAGATCCGCATACCCGGCGGGATGCGGAACGCGGTCGCCGGCGCGTCCTTCAGCGCGGCGATCATGAAGTCGCGGAAGACCGGCGCGGCGACATGCCCGCCGGTCTCGTCGTTGCCGAGGCTGTCGCGGATCGTCGTAGCCGATAAAGACGCCGGCCGCGAGGTCGGGCGTGAAGCCGACGAACCAGGCGTCGCGCCAGTCGTTGGTGGTGCCGGTCTTGCCGGCGATCGGCTTGCCGACCGCCTTGACCACGGTGGCCGGTGCCGCGCTGCGACGACGCCTTCCATCATCGTGACGATCTGATAGGCCGAGCCCGGGTCGGCGACCTGCTCGCGCGTATCCGGGATGACCGGCACCGGCTGGTGCGTCCCACTCGACGTCGTCGCAGCCGTCGCACGGCCGCTGGTCGGCGCGGAAGATCGTCGCGCCGTTGCGGTCCTGCACGCGGTCGATAAAGGTCGGGGTGATGCGCTTGCCGCCGTTGACCAGCATCGCATAGGCGGCGGTCAGGCCGCAGCGGCGTCGTCTCGCCGGCGCCGAGCGCCATCGAATATTCGCGCGGCATGTGGTCCATGATGCCGAAGCTCTCGACGGTCTCGCCGATCGGCTCCATGCCGATGATCGCGGCGACCCGCGCCGTCACCGTATTGAGCGATTGTTCGAGCGCGACGCGCAGCGGCATCGGCCCGCGATACCTCACCTCCTGGCCTGCCTTCGTATAATTCGCCGGCGTCCACTTCGGCAGCCCCGGGCCCTGGTCGAGCGACATCGGCCGTCGATCGACCAGCGTCGACGGGGTGAAGCCGTGATCGAGCGCGGTCAGATAGACGAACGGCTTGATCGACGAGCCGGGTTGGCGCTTCGCCTGGGTCGCGCGGTTGAACTGGCTCATCTCGAAGCTGAACCCGCCGCTCATCGCCAGGACGCGCCCGGTATGCGGGTCCATCGCGACAAGGGCGCCCGAGACCTCCGGCATCTGGCACAAGGTGTAGAGCCGGGGTGTCGGGCCGGCAGCCTTGCGCGCCGATTCGCCTCGGCCTTCGGCGGCGTCTGACGCGGCTCGACCAGCACGACATCGCCCGGCTTGACGACATCGGCGGCGCCGCGCGGGATAGGGACCGAAGGTGCCGTTGTCGTAGCGCGGCCGCGCCCAGCGCATCTCGGAGAACGGAATGCGCCCGCTGGCGCCGTCTTGCAAAGCCGATCGCCGCGCCGTCCGGCTCGCTGCGCACCACCATCGCGAGCTGCCATCCGACATCGGCCGCGACGCCGGGCACCGGCACGGCGGCGAGATGCGCCGCCCAGTCCCCCTTCGGGTCGATGTGGGCGACCGCGCCGCGCCAGCCGCCATGGCTGCGCTCGTAGGCGATCAGCCCGGTCGCGCAACGCCTTGTCGGCAGCCGCCTGCAGCCGCGCATCGAGGCTGGTGCGCACCGACAGCCCAGCCCCGTACAGCACCTTTTCGCCATAGCGGGCCAGCAGGTCGCGCCGGACCTCCTCGGCGAAATAAGGCGCTCTGACCTCTTCCGCCTCCTGGCGATGGCGCATCTCGAGCGGCTGGGCTTCGGCTTGCGCCGCCTCCGCCTGGGTGGCTGCTCCGTCTTCGACCATTCTGTCGAGCACCCAGTCGCGGCGAGCTTTTGCCGCCTGCGGGAAGCGCGCCGGGTTGTATCTGTTCGGCGCCTTCGGAAGACCGGCGAGGAAAGCGGCCTCGCCGAGGGTCAGCTCGTCGAGAGATTTGTCGAAATAGGTGAGCGCCGCCGCGGCGACGCCGTAAGCGCCGGAGCCGAGATAGATCTCGTTCAGGTAGAGTTCGAGGATGCGGTCCTTCGGCAGCGCGGCCTCGATGCGGGTCGCGAGCAGGATCTCCTTGATCTTGCGCTCGATCGAAACCTCGTTCGACAGCAGCATGTTCTTGGCGACCTGCTGGGTGATCGTCGAGGCGCCGACCGGCCGGCGGTTGGCGCGAAACCGGCCCACATCGGTGACCGCGGCGCGCAGGATCGAGACCGGGTCGACGCCGTGATGGGTGTAGAAATTCTTGTCCTCGGCAGACAGAAAGGCGTTGATCACCGGCTTCGGGATCGCCTGCATCGGCACGAAGACCCGCCGCTCGGTGGCGTATTCGGCGAGAAGCCGCCCGTCGCCGGCCTGCACTCGGGTCATGATCGGCGGCTGATAATGCGCAAGCTGCTGGTAATCCGGCAGGTCGCGGCCGAAATACCAGATCGTGATCCCGACGAATCCACAGCCTGCGATGGCCAGCAAGACCGCGCAGACAAAAAGAAACCGGAATATCTTAACCATGTTGCTGCGGTCTGCGACCATCTCCATGCCAAGCGACCGCTAGACCACCGTCATACCATGAGCCCGCGCGGCGGGCCTTCATATGCGCTATTGGCGATACCATTCCAAGCATGTTTTAACGAACGCGTTGCGACCTGGTGGCCGTGACTCGCCGCGCGAGGCGATCGCCGATCGGACGAAAGCGATTGTGGCAGGCTGGCTTTACTCTGTACAGTACGGATCGCGAAAAACGCCGTTCGCCGACCGGGCGCCGCGCCCGGTGGGGCAATGCGACGCAAGCCCGCGGGATCGACAGCTGCTCGGCTGCCGCCGCGCCGGCTCGCAGCGCCGGGCGATACGGACCGTAGGAACCCGAAGCCGCTAAAAGGCTCCCCTGACAAGACCATGGCCGATTTCTCCTCATCGCTTAGTGGAATAGCTTCAGGCGCCTGTGGCTTCCTTGCAGACAGGAGCGCGCCGCCGGCCGATTTTCGCGCGGCTGCGGCAGCGTGCCCCGGAGTTATGCCAGAATGGCAAAACGCATGCTCATCGATGCCGCCCACCCGGAAGAGACCCGGGTGGTGGTGCTCAACGGCAATCGTCTCGAAGAATTCGATTTCGAATCATCCACCAAAAAACAGGTAAAGGGTAATATCTACCTCGCCAAGGTTACGCGCGTCGAGCCGTCGCTGCAGGCGGCGTTTGTCGATTACGGCAACCATCGCCATGGCTTCCTGGCCTTCAGCGAAATCCATCCCGATTACTACCAGATCCCGGTCAGCGACCGAGAGCCGAACGGCTTCGATCCGGCACACGAGGAAGTCGAAGCGCGGGAAGCCGAACTCGAAGCCGCGGGCGAAGAGGGAGTCGCACTAGCGCGGCCTTGCCCGAGCCGGTCCCGGTCCCGGCCACCCCGGAGGGCGGCGAGGACGAAGGATCAGAGGTCCGCAGAATCGGAAGGGCGGCGAACCTGCAGACCTGCCGCCGCACCACGCCGAGGCGCCCGTCGACGCAGCGGAAACGGTTTCCGAGAGGCCTCGGCGCGAAGAGCGCACGGCCGAGGTGCCGTGGGAACCGGTGCTTCGAGGAGCCCGAGGGCGCCGCGACAATCGCCGATCGCAACGGCGCCGTACGGTTGGGAGGAGCCGGCCGCGGCCGCTGACGTGCCGCGCGAGCTCGAGAGCGGCCGCAACGGACGCGACCGTGCCGGAGCCCCCCGCGGCAAATACGGTCACGATGGCAGCGGCTTCGGTCGAGAGTCGGACGATGTGATCGCGTCGGCCATCGAATTTCCGCCTGAGGCGGCGCAGCCAGACATCCTCGCCGCCCCCGGGGAGACCGCGACCGCCGCTCTCGCCGAGAGCGAGGGTGAGGCCGAGGCGGTCGAGACGCTCGGCGACGATGAAGTCGAGGAAGCCGAGCGCCAGCGCTCGCGGACGATCCGGCACTACAAGATCCAGGAAGTGATCAAGCGCCGGCAGATCATGCTGGTGCAGGTCACCAAGGAGGAGCGCGGCAACAAGGGCGCCGCGCTGACCACCTATCTGTCGCTCGCCGGCCGCTATTGCGTGCTGATGCCGAACACGGCGCGCGGCGGCGGCGTATCGCGCAAGATCACCAGCATCGCCGACCGCCGCCGGCTGAAGGATATCCTCGAGGACCTCGATATCCCCGAGGGCATGGGGGTCATCGTCCGCACCGCCGGCGCCGAGCGCTCGAAGGCCGAGATCAAGCGCGACTACGAATATCTGCTGCGGCTGTGGAACGAGATCCGCGAGCTGACCTGCGCTCGACCGCGCCGGCCCTGATCTACGAGGAAGGCAACCTGATCAAGCGGTCGATCCGCGATCTCTATACCCGCGACATCGACGAGGTCCTGGTCGAGGGCGAGGAAGGCTACCGCACGGCGAAGGCCTTCATGCGCATGCTGATGCCGAGCCATGCCAAGCGCGTGCAGCCTTATCGCGACCCGCAGATCGGCCTGTTCCACCGCTTCCAGGTCGAAAGCCAGATCGACGCGATCCATTCGCCGATCGTGCAGCTGCGCTCCGGCGGCTATGTCGTCATCAACCAGACCGAGGCGCTGGTCGCGATCGACGTCAATTCGGGCCGCTCGACGCGCGAGCGCAACATCGAGGAGACCGCGCTCCGCACCAACCTCGAAGCGGCCGAGGAGATCGCCCGGCAGCTCCGGCTGCGCGACCTCGCCGGGCTGATCGTCATCGACTTCATCGACATGGAGGAGCACCGCAACCAGTCGGCGGTCGAGCGGCGGCTGAAGGAGGCGCTGAAGAACGACCGCGCGCGCATCCAGGTCGGCCGGATCAGCCCGTTCGGCCTGTTGGAGATGTCGCGCCAGCGGCTGCGGCCCTCGCTCGTCGAGGCCTCGACCCAGCCCTGCCCGCATTGCGGCGGCACCGGCTTCATCCGCTCGACCGAATCGACCGCGCTCTACGTGCTGCGCTCGATCGAGGAGGAAGGCATGCGCGCGGCGCTCCGCCGAGATCTGCGTTCATGTTCCGACCACGGTCGCGCTCTACATCCTCAACCAGAAGCGCGACTCGCTGGTGCAGATCGAGGCGCGCTACGGGCATTCGAGGTTCTGGTGGCGCAAGACGATGCGCTGATCCCGCCGACTTTCCGGCTCGAGCGGCTGCGCGCGTATGCGGCCGCCGAGCCCGTCGCTTTGCCTGCTGCACCTCTCACCCAAGCCGCGATGCCGGACGAGGAAGAGGAGAGAAATCGACGACGCCGCGGACGCTTCCGACGTGGAGCAGGAGAGCGGTGAGGGGCACGGCCGCAGCCGGCGCCGCCGACGGCGTCGGCGGCGCCACGAAGAAGACGCCGCCTCGCAGTCTGCGGCGCCCACGGCGCAAAGTGGCGACGGATTAGCGGAGGACGAAGCCGACCTTGTTGGCGAGACCACTCAAAGCGAAAATGAGGAGATTGAGGGCGACGAGGAGAGTGAGGCCGAGCGTCGCCGTCGGCGGCGCGGGCCGGCGAGGCGGCAGACGACGCGTGAGGCGGGAAGGCGGCGTGGTATCCGGTTTCGAAGAACCACGGCCGGCTGTCGATACCGTCGAGATTTTGCCGACCCCCGAAGTCCAAGAAAGCGACCAGACGCTGGTGGAGGCGCGCACGAGTTGGGCCGAGGACGGCAGCGCTGGGGCAATCGAAACGGCGAGCCTGCCGGCTCTTGCCGGCGATGGTCAGGTGAGCAGCGCTGATATTTCTGCGGCAGACGAAGGCGAACCGGGCGCGGCGAGACCCGTTGAGACGGCGGCGGATGGGGCGCCGCATCATCCGCCATCGCATCATGAGCGGTCGGGGGAAACGCCAGCGGGAGAGCAGGAAAGTCGGCCGGGATCGCTCCGCACCGCCGAGGCCGAGCAAGGGGTTCCTTATACCAGCGAGATGGAACGGGAACTCGAACCGGCATCCGCCGAACTGGAGCAGCAGCATAAGCCGGAGCCGGCGCACCCGGTGGAAACCGTGACCGAGAAGCCGGCAAATCCGCGTCGCGGCTGGTGGCAGCGGCTGATCCAGTCCTAGCGCCAACCGCCTGCGCGCGACCGATGGTCGGCTTGCCCCGCGCTCGCCGCATTTCTATCATGACGAGACATCCGTCGTGGGCGACGGGTCCGCGGCCTTGAAGGGCGGCGCCGGTGACTTCTCGTATACTGCGTTCAAGCGCGGCGATCGGCCTCGCGGCATCCCTCGTCATTGCTCAAGCCGCGGCTGCGGCCGAGAGCATCATCCGCGATACCGAGATCGAGGCCGACATCCGGACGATGGTGACCCCGATCTGGAAGGCGGCGGGGCTCGAGCCGAGTTCACTGCACGTCTATCTCGTCGAAGACAAACAGATCAATTCCTTCGTCGCCGGCGGCCAGAACGAATTCATCAACAGCGGATTGATCATGCGCTCCGAAACTCCGAACCAGCTGATCGGGGTGCTCGCGCATGAGACCGGCCATATCGCCGGCGGGCATCTGACGCGCTTTCAAGAGGCGGCACGGAACGCCAGCATCGAAGGGATCATCGCGATGGTGCTCGCCGCCGCGGCCACGGTCGCTCGGCAGGGGCAGCGGTGGCGGCGGGGCCTTGCTCGGCGCCCAAGGGGTCGCGGAACGCGCCTTCATGCAATATTCGATCACGCAAGAAGCCTCCGCCGATCACGCGGCGATGACATTTCTGGATGCAAGCGGCCAGTCGGCGCGCGGGCTCCTTCAGTTCTTCCAGGTCCTTCAGGGCGAGGAGATGCTCGCCGGGATCCGTGAGGATCCGTATCTGCGCACGCATCCGCTGACCGCGCAACGCATCGACTACGTGCGCAACCACGTCGAGCACTCGCGCTTCTCGAACGTTCCGGATTCTCAGACCAACATCGACCTGTTGAAACGGATAAAGGTCAAGCTCGACGCCTTCGTCTCGCCGCCTTCGTCGACACTTGCGGCCTATCCGGAGAAGGACCAGTCCGTTCTCGCGCGCTATGCACGGGCGATCGCCTATTACCGAATTCCAAAGCTGGACAAGGCGCTGCCGATTATCGACGGGCTGATCCGGGATTATCCGAACGACCCCTATTATCGCGAGCTGAAGGGGCAGATGCTGTTCGAGAATGGCCGCATCGCCGAAGCAGTGCAGCCTTACGAGGAAGCCGTTCGGCTCGCGCCCGCCGCGCCGTTGCTGCGCATTTCGCTCGCGCAAGTCTACATCGAATCGAATGATCCGAAGGTGAACAAGCGCGCCATCGCCTATCTCAACGATGCCATGCGTACCGAGGACAAGGAAGCCCAGGGCTGGCACCTGCTGGCGACCGCCTACGGGCGCGACAACCAGATCGGCATGGCCGCCTTGTCGCTGGCCGAGGAGGGTCTCGCGGCGGGAAAGAAAAAGGACGCCCAACAGCAGGCCCTTCGGGCCAAGGCGCTGTTGCCGAAAAACTCCGCCGGCTACAACCGCGCCGAAAACATCCATAGCGAGGCGGAGCACATGGAGGAGTCGGCGGGCGGCGTCGCGAACTCGCGTTGACCACACCTAATTCCCTCTCTAGCCCTTTCCTGCGGGAGTACTTCGACGTGATGCCGTATCGCACGCCATTTGTGGCCTTCGCTCTGGTCTGTGGTTTTATTGTCACTCTGCATTGCGGACCAGTAAGAGCTGCCGAAATTCCGACTGAGCAGCGACAAGCGATCGAGGGAATTATCCACGACTATCTGATCCACAATCCCGACGTTTTGATCGAGGCGATCCGCGGGGCCGAAGACAAGCTGAATCGCGAGGCCGACGCCAAGGCGACAACAGTTCTGAGCGATCGGCGGAGCGAGATTTTTGACGACCCGGCGACGCCGGTAGGAGGCAACCCGCAGGGCGATGTGACAATTGTCGAGTTCTTCGACTACCGCTGTCCATATTGCAAGCAAGTGCTGCCCTCACTGCAGACCTTGCTGAAAGAAGATCACAAGCTGCGCTTCGTGTACAAAGAAATGCCGGTTCTCGGACCGCCATCGGTTACCGCCGCGCATGCCGCCCTCGCTGCCCAGCGACAAGGCAAATACGAGGCCTTTCACAACGCGATGATGGCGACAAAAGGTCAGATCACCGACGAAACGGTCTATAAGGTAGCCGGTTCGGTGGGGCTTGATGTCGACCGGCTGAAGCAGGACATGAGCGCGCCGGAGATCGGGCAGGCTCTGAAGACCAATCTGGCGCTCGCCGACGCCCTCAACATCCGCGGAACCCCCGGCTTCATCGTCGGCAACCACATCGTCCCCGGTGCGATCGACCTGGATGCCCTGCGGAACATGATCGCCGACGCGCGAAAGGAATAGCAGTCTACGGCTCATAATCGGGCTGTTTGCTCGGATGTGCGGCGATAAAGGGCCCGAGCTTCATGCAGTTCTCGTAAATCCGCATCAGCGTCGGATACGGCCCGAGATCGAGCTGGTAACGCTCGGCATTGACTACCTGCGGAACAAGGGCGATGTCCGCCAACCCGGGTGAGTCTCCGTGGCAGAACGCGCCAGTCCGGGCATCCTGCGCGAGCAGCGGCTCGAGCGCCTGAAACCCGGCGGCGATCCAATGATTGTACCACTTGGCGATCGCCGCCTCGTCATGGCTGAGTTCTCGCATCAGGTAACGCAGCACGCGCAGATTGTTGATCGGGTGGATGTCGCAGGCGACGATGTCAGCGAGCGCACGAACCCGTGCTCGGTCGGCCGGCTGCTTTGGCAAGAACGGCGGCTCGGGGTGGAGTTCGTCGAGATATTCGAGGATCGCCATGGATTGGATCAGGATCTGCCCGCCATCTTCGAGCGCCGGGACCAGACCCTGAGGGTTGACGTCGCGATAATCGGGCGTGCTCTGATCGTTGCGTCGCAGGTGGATGGCCGCCGTGTCGTAGGACAGCCCTTTCAGATTGAGGCCGATGCGAACCCTGAACGCGGCGGAGGACCGGAAAAAGCTGTAGAGCTTCATCGCATCATCCTTAATTATCCTGGTTGAGCACTTCTCCGCAGTATCGGCGCGGGAGTCTCGGTTCTGCAAGTTGTGCGCCTCCATCCCGCATCATGAGGACTTGACGCCAAGTAAGTAAGCGCTTACTTTCGCGCCCGATGGCCATAATCCGATTGGATAGCGACGAGCGGCGCAAGGCGATCGTTGCGGCGGCAGTGCCGCTTTTTGCCCGAAAGGGGTTTGCCGGCACGACCACCAAGGAGCTGGCCGAGGCGGCCGGGATTTCCGAGGCGCTGCTGTTCAGGCATTTCCCAAGCAAAAAGCATCTCTATGGCGAGATCCTGCGGCTCGGATGCGAAGGGGATCCGGCGCTCGAGCGGCTCGCCGCGCTCGAACCGTCGACGGCCACCCTGGTCCATATGATCACGTTCATGGTCGCGTTATTTTCTGCTCGGCGGCGCCGACCGGGCCGAGCTCGACACGCGCCTTCGGCTTGTGCTGCACAGCTTTCTCGAAGACGGGGAATATGCGCGGGAGCTGTTCGACACGATCTTCGAGCGGGTCAACCCGCTCTTTGTCGCTTCGATCGAGGCAGCGGCAGCTGCCGGCGATCTCAAGCCTGAACCGATCGCCTCGGCAAACCGCTTCTGGTTCGGCCATCATGTCGCCGCGATGGTGGCCTTTGTCTTTCTGCCGGGCCGAGCCTCGGTCCCCTATCAAGGGACAGTCTCGGACTCTGGTCGAGGAGGCGAGCTGGTTCATCCTGCGCGGCATCGGCATGCGGGACGCGGCGATTGCGTCCGCGCTCGCCGCCGCGGCGCAGCAGCCGTTCCAACTCGCACCCGCCTCTTAGTGGAGCACGCCTATGGACGGCGAACAGATTGGTACCGCGCAGAAGGATTGCTGCACGACCGCGGCGATGTCGGACGCGCCACCACACGCAGGCCGAGGACAGTCCGCTGGCTCGTCATCGTCGGGCTGCTGTTGGCGGTCGTGCTCGGTGGGCTTTACGGCTTCAACCGATTCCGCGAGCAGGCGATCGCGACGTATTTTGCGAGCAACAAGCCGCCTCCGGCGCAAATCAGCGCGGCCGAGGTCAAGACCGAGGCGGTGCCGCGCTTTGCCACCGGCATCGGCTCGGTGACCGCGGTGCATCAGGTCACGATCAACCCCGAGGTCGGCGGGCGCGTCACAAAGATCTTCTTCGAGCCGGGAGCCACGGTGAAGGCCGGCGACCCGCTCGTCCAGATCAACGATGCGCCGGACCGCGGCGACCTCGCCAGTTACGAGGCGCAGGCGCGCTGTGCCGCAAATCACATTGGAGCACGCGAGCCAGCTCGCCCAGCGCCAGTTCGAGGCGCGGGAAACCGTCGACCAGAAGCAGAGCCAGCTCGACCAGGCGCGGGCGATGATCATCAAGACCGAGGCGCTGATCGCGCAAAAGCTGATCCGCGCGCCGTTCTCCGGCCGGCTCGGCATGCGCCAGGTCGAGGTCGGGCAATACCTCACCCCGGGCGCCCGGATCGTCACCCTGACCGATCTGTCGACGCTCTACGTCAATTTCACCCTGCCGTCGCAGATGCGCTGCGCAGATCTCGGTCGGGCAGCGGGTCAACGTCACCGCCGACGCGTTCCCCGGCCGCACTTTCACCGCCGAGATCACGACGATCGAGCCGCAGATCAGCGCCGATACGCGCACGATGACGATCCAGGCGACGATGCCGAACCCCGACAACGCGCTGCTGCCCGGCATGTTCGTCAATGCCGCGGTCGTGCTGCCGCCGCAGCCCGACATGGTGGTGCTGCCCGAGACCGCGGTCGACTACACGCTCTACGGCGACAGCGTTTACGTGATCCGCGAGGACGGCAAGGACGCCAAGGGCAAGCCGATGCTCAAGGCGGTGCGCACTCCGGTAAAGACCGGGGAGCGGTGGGACGACAAGGTGGCGATCCTCGACGGGCTCAAACCCGGCGACCGAGTCGTCGCGGCGGGCCAGGTCAAGGTCCAGAGCGGCGCGCAGGTCGCGATCAGCAACTCGCCGCCGCCGCAGCCGCCGGCAACGCTGACGCGGAACTGAGACATGTCCTTTACCGACATCTTCATCCGCCGGCCGGTGCTGGCCGCTGGTCGTCAGCCTGCTGATCCTGCTGATCGGCCTGCAAGGCGATGACCGGGCCTGCAGATCCGGCAATACCCGAAGCTGTCGAACACGACGATCACGGTCACGACGATCTATCCCGGCGCCTCGCCCGATCTGATGCAGGGCTTTATCACGACGCCGATCGAGCAGGCGGTCGCGACCGCCGAGGGCATCGACTACCTGACCTCGTCCTCGATCCAGGGCACCAGCACGGTCACCGCCTATATCCGGCTCAATTACGACCCGAGCCAGGCGCTGACCGACATCATGGCCAAGGTGCAGCAGGTCAAATACCTGCTCCCGACGGAGGCGCAGGACCCGATCATCCTCAAATCGACCGGGCCAGACCACGGCGGTCATGTATATCGGCTTCGCCAGCCCGGAATTGTCGAGCGCGGCGATCTCCGATTATCTGACCCGCGTCGTGCAGCCGCTGCTCGCGACGGTCGACGGCGTCGCTTCGGCCGACATCCTCGGCGGCCAGACCTTTGCGATGCGGCTGTGGCTCGACCCGGCGCGGATGGCGGCGCGCGGCATCTCGGCCGAGCGACGTCGCCGCCGCGATCCGCGCCAACAACTTCCAGTCGGCGCCGGGCCAGGCGAAAGGCTATTTCACCGTCACCAATGTCAACGCCGATACCGGCCTCGACCGACGTCGACCAGTTCAAGAAGATGGTCGTGAAGGCGGAGGACGGCGCGGTGGTGCGGATGGAGGACATCGCCAACGTCGATCTCGACGCCCAGAGCTGGACCTCGAGCATCGAGATGAACGGCCAGCACGCCGTGTTCATCGGCGTCCAGGCGACCCCGACCGGCAACCCGCTGACGCTGGTGGCAGGCATTCGCGCAGCTGCTGCCCGAGATCGAGCGCAACCTGCCGCCGTCGGTCAAGATGCAGGTCGCCTACGATTCGACCAAGTTCATCCAGGCCTCGATCGACGAGGTCAAGATCGACGCTCGGCCAGGCGGTCGTCATCGTCGTCGGCGTGATCTTCCTGTTCCTCGGCAGCTTGCGCGCGGTGCTGATCCCGATCGTGACGATCCCGCTGTCGCTGGTCGGCGCCGGGATCATCATGGCGGCGCTCGGGTTCAGCCTGAACCTGCTGACCCTGCTGGCGATGGTGCTGGCGATCGGGCTGGTCGTCGACGACGCGATCGTCGTCCTCGAGAACGTCTACCGCCATATCGAGGAGGGCCGCACGCCGGCGCAGGCGGCGCTGATCGGCGCGCGCGAGATCGCCGGCCCGGTCATCTCGATGACCCTGACCCTGGCGGCGGTCTATGCCCCGATCGGCTTTCTCGGCGGCGTCACCGGCGCGCTGTTCCGCGAATTCGCCTTCACCCTGGCCGGCGCGGTGATCATCTCCGGCATCGTCGCGGTGACCTTGTCGCCGATGATGTGCTCGCTGCTGTTGACCCGCGAGATGCTGCACGGCCGGTTTGCGCAGCTGATCGACCGCGTCTTTTCCCGCTTGGCCGACTGGTACGGGCGCAAGCTCGAGCGCTCGCTCGACTACCGCCCGGTGACCGCGCTGTTCGCCGCGGCGGTCTTTGCCAGCGCTCGGCTTCATGTACATGAACACGCAAGGCCGAGCTCGCCCCCGAGGAAGACCAGGGCGTCCTCTTCGCGCTGACCAAGGCGCCGCAATACGCCAACCTCGATTACCTGGAGGCCTATAGCGACAAGCTCGACCAGGCCTTCGCGCTCGTTCCCCGAGACCGATCTGCGCTTCATCGTCAACGGCCGGATCGGACCCAACCAGGGCATCGCCGGCGTGATCCTCAAGCCCTGGGGCGAGCGCACGCGTTCGGCGCAGCAGCTGAAGCCGTTGATGCAGCGGAAGGCGTCGGCCGTCGAAGGGATGAACGCCTTCGTCTTCTCGCTGCCGCCATTGCCGGCCTCGATCGGCGGCCTGCCGGTGCAGATGGTGATCTATTCGACCGGCGAGTACAAGGACGATCTACCAGGCGATGGACAAGATCAAGGCGGCGGCGCGCAAGAGCGGGCTGTTCATCGTCATCGACAGCGATCTCGACTTCAACCAGCCGACAATCCAGGTCAAGATCGACCGCTCCAAGGCCAACGAGCTCGGCATCACGATGCAGTCGATCGGCGACACGCTGGCGCTGCTGGTCGGCGAGAATTACGTCAACCGCTTCAATCTCGGCGGCCGCTCCTACGAGGTGATCCCGCAAGTGCCGCGGGCCGACCGCCTGACGCCGGAGACCTTGACCCAGTACTACGTCACGTCGCCGTCGGGCCAGCCGGTGCCGCTGTCCAACCTCGTGACGCTCGAGATGGACACCCAGCCCAACGCGCTGACCCACTACAACCAGCTGAACTCGGCGACCTTCCAGGCCGTGCCGATGCCCGGCGTGACGATGGGCCAGGCGGTCGATTTCCTCGAACAGCAGGCCAAGGACTTGCCGCGCCGGCTTCAGCCACGACTACCTGTCCGACATCGCGCCAATACGTGCAGGAAGGCAACCAGCTGGTGGTCACCTTCGTGTTCGCGCTGATCGTGATCTTCCTGGTGCTGGCGGCGCAGTTCGAGAGCCTGCGCGACCCGCTGGTCATCCTCGTCAGCGTGCCGATGTCGATCTGCGGCGCGTTGATGCCGCTGTTCTTCGGCTTGGCGACGATGAACATCTACACCCAGGTCGGGCTGGTCACCCTGATCGGCCTGATCAGCAAGCACGGCATTCTGATGGTCGAATTCGCCAATAAGCTGCAGGTGCGCGAGGACCTCGATCGCCGGCGCGCGATCGAGCACGCCGCGCGCGTCCGGCTTGCGGCCGATCCTGATGACGACGGCGGCGATGGTCGTCGGCCTCGTGCCGCTGTTGATCGCGACCGGCGCCGGCGCGGCGAGCCGCTTCTCGATCGGCGTCGTCGTCGTCGCCGGCATGTCGGTCGGCACCCTGTTCACGCTGTTCGTCCTGCCGGCGGTCTATACCGTGCTGGCGAAGGATCACCTCGCCGCCACGCAGTCGAGCCGGGTGCGCGAGATCGCCCAGGTCTCGTGACGCCGTCAACCCGCGCTCCTCGGAACCGGAACCGGATCGGCGGGTCGGCGTTTTATCGTAGGCACAATGGGCGAACAATTGTTCCCAGAGCGAAGCTCCGCGACTTGAAGGAATGCGGAATGGATCAGTCGATGGATCGTACAACGGCAACTCGACCCGTTGCCTATGACGGAAGCAAGCCGCCACAGGCGATAGAGGAAGACATTGCGCGCACCCGTGTTCGGCTGAGTGCCACGATTGAAGCCCTGGAGCGGGAACTGGCCCCCCAACGGGTGCTCGAAAGAAGCACGGAGCTGTTGCGCAGCTCTCTCGAACCGGCTCCAGGTTCCTTCCGCACGCAGACCTGGGCTTACGCGATCCCGTTAGCCCTGATCGCAACCGGTCTCGGCTGGCTCTTTTTGCTCCGGCGGCGCAGCTACCAACCGGAGACACCCGCCAGCTTCGGCGAGATGCCGGCGGAAGAGGTCGAGCTAGGTGAAACGCCGACTCCCGCTCCTGGCTTTGCCGATTTAACCGGACCAGTAGAACCAGTACTGGTCGACGAAACCGCCACGATCTAATCAGCGAGAGGGTGCTCCATGAGATTGGTAGGCCCGGCAGGATTCGAACCTGCGACTCCACCGTTATGAGCGGCGTGTTCTAACCAGCTGAACTACGGGCCCCCGCAGTCGTCATGGCTTGACGCAATAGACCGGCGCTGGGGTGCGGCGAGCGATGGCTCAGGTATCCAAGAAGCTGCGCAATTTGCGCGAGCGGCTCGGATGCTTCAGCTTTCGCAACGCTTTTGCTTCGATCTGGCGGATGCGCTCGCGGGTGACCGAGAATTGCTGGCCGACTTCTTCGAGCGTGTGGTCGGTATTCATACCGATGCCGAAGCGCATCCGCAGCACCCGCTCCTCGCGCGCCGTCAGCGAGGCCAAGCACACGGGTCGTGGTCTCGCGCAGATTGGCCTGGATGGCGGCATCGAGCGGCAGCACCGCGTTCTTGTCCTCGATGAAATCGCCGAGATGTGAATCCTCCTCGTCGCCGATCGGCGTTTCGAGGCTGATCGGCTCCTTGGCGATCTTCAGGACCTTACGCACCTTTTCCAGCGGCATGGCGAGCTTTTCGGCGAGCTCCTCAGGTGTCGGCTCGCGGCCGATCTCGTGCAGCATCTGCCGCGAGGTGCGCACCAGCTTGTTGATCGTCTCGATCATGTGCACGGGGATGCGGATCGTGCGCGCCTGATCGGCGATCGAGCGGGTGATCGCCTGGCGGATCCACCATGTCGCGTAGGTCGAGAATTTGTAGCCGCGGCGATACTCGAATTTGTCGACCGCCTTCATCAGCCCGATGTTGCCCTCCTGGATCAGATCGAGGAACTGCAACCCACGGTTGGTGTATTTCTTGGCGATCGAGATAACGAGGCGCAGATTGGCCTCGACCATTTCCTTTTTCGCCCGGCTCGCCTCGCGCTCGCCGCGCTGGACCGTTTGCACGATGCGCCGGAATTCGCTGATCGGCAGCTTGGCCTCGGCGGCGACCCGGGCAATATTGGCGCGCAGCCTGGCCGCTCCGTCGCATGCCTTTCGATCAGTCGCGGCCAGCCGCGGCCGGGCAAGGTTTCGACACGCTCCAGCCAATCGCCGGCGAGCTCGTTTCCGAAATACTGCTGCAAGAATTCCGAGCGCCTGATGCCGGCACTCTCCGCCAGCCGCAACAGCCTGCCTTCATCGGCGACGAGCCTGCGGTTGACCTCGTAAAGCTGGTCGACGAGGTACTCGATGCGCGTGTTGTTGAGGCGCACGCGTTTGACGTTGTCGATGATCTCCGCCTTGAGCTTCTCGTAGCGCCGCTCGGTTACACGCGGCAACGGCTCGCCCTTTTGCAGGGCATTGATCCGCTGGTCCTGAAGCCGGTGCAGTCTTTTGTAGGTTTCCGCGATGGCGTCAAAGGTCGCGAGCGCGCTGGGCTTCAGTTGCGCCTCCATCGCGGCCAGCGAAATCGAGCTTTCCTCGCCTTCGGCCTCCTCGACGGCGAGCTCGCTCTCGATCTCCGCGAGTTCCTTCGCAACATCTTCGCCGTTGACGGCATCTGCGTTTTCGCTCGGCTCCGCGCCGTTCGGGGCGCCATCACCCCCTCCGGCACCCGCTTCGCCCTCGATCCTGCCGCCCTCTGGAACAACGACCACGATCTCGGCCGGTACCGGCCCGAACACGCCGCTGCCGTAAGTGGCGTCGAGATCGATGATGTCGCGCAGCAGCATCTTTCCTTCGTTCAGGGCATCGCGCCACGCGACGATCGCGCGGATCGTCATCGGATTCTCGCAGATGCCGCCGATCATCATTTCACGGCCGGCCTCGATCCGCTTGGCGATGGCGATTTCGCCTTCGCGCGACAGCAGCTCGACCGATCCCATTTCGCGCAAGTACATGCGCACCGGATCATCGGTGCGGCCGATATCGTCGTCATCCAGATTGCCGCGTACCTCGCCATCGCCCTCCTCCGCGTCGGGAGCCGCAGGCTCCTCGCTCTCCTCGTTCTCGATCACGTTGACACCGAGCTCGGAGAGCATCGTCATCGTGTCCTCGATCTGCTCCGAGGACACCTGGTCGGGCGGCAATGCGGCATTCAATTCGTCATAGGTCACATAACCCCGCTCCTTGCCGCGCGCCAGCATCCTCTTGATTGCCGCCGCCACGCTGTCCAGGAGCGGCGCCTCTGCCGCTTCTTCGCGGGTTTCTGCGACTTCCGCCGTATTTGCCGCTTTGCTCGCCATTCCACCATCCCTAAAGAGATTTCCACCGTCGCCCTGCAAGTCAGGGCACGAATACGAGAGCAGCCCTATCCAGGGCAGCCGACAATCTTCGGAGGCTGCCGCCGGGTCAGATCTCGTCGTCACCCCGCGACCCCTCGTGCAAGGCTCTTTCTCTGGCAGCCAGAAACCGTTCCCAGCTCTCCGGGCATATATCGCTGATCAGATCGTCCGTGGCTTCGGCCAAAGCGCAGCGATCGCCTCCCGTGAGCATCCTGGTCACACGGACCCACTCCTTGCGCGCGGAGACCGGGTCGGAACACCGGACCAGGAAAGTTGTGTCGACCGAAGGCGAAAGCAGTCTTTCCACGGTCGCCGCAAGCCCGTTCTCGACAAGGTGTTGTTGGAATGCGTGGGCGTCAAGCCCCGATCCGGCAGCATCCAGCTCTAAAATTTGCCGTCTCAGGCTGTCGAGGTCCGATTCGGGAATTTCGAGTGCTGCTAGTTCCTCGGCGACTTGATCGATCAGGTAAGGGAAATGCAAAATCATGCGGAATAGATTTTCCCGCTGTATTCGTCCTCCGGAGCGGGGTGGAGGCTCCGGCCCGTCGCGCACGAAGCTCGGCCGGGGGCGAGGCGAATGCCGATCGCCCGCGCGGGCCGGTCGTCCCAGATCGAACAGCCGGTCGCGGACAAATCGTCGATACTCGGCCTGGACCGTCCGGTCGCCGATAAGGCCGACTTGGTCCATCAGGCGGCGCTCGAGAGCGGCGCGCGCTCCGGCGTGTCGAGCCGGCTCGCGCCAAGCTCGCTCTCCCAGAGCACGGTCGAGAGCGGTCGTGCCGCGGCGAGGATTTGTTCGAAAGTGCCCCGCCCCGCCTGGCGAACCACCGAATCGGGATCCTCTCCCGCGGGAAGGCTGACAAAGCGCAGGCTCTGACCCGGGCGCAACAGTGGCAGGGCCCGCCGCATCGCCCGGGCGGCGGCACGCTGTCCCGCTGCTCCCCATCGAAACAGAGGAGGGGCTCGGGCGTCAGGCGCCAGAGCTCGTGCAGCTGGAATTCGGTCAGCGCGGTTCCGAGCGGCGCCACTGCGGTGGCGAAGCCCGCCTGGTGGAGCGCGATCACGTCCATGTACCCTTCGGTGACGATCGCGCCCGGGATCGCCGCCGCTCTTTCATCTCGGATGACAGCTGCCCGAGCCGCCGACCAGCCGTACAATACCCGTCCTTTTTCGAAGAGCGGGCTGTCCGGCGAGTTCAGATATTTGGGCTGCCCATCGCCGAGAACCCGGCCGCCAAAGGCGATGACCCGGCCGGCGCGGTCGCTGATCGGAAACATCAGGCGGTTGCGGAAATAATCCGAGGGTTCCCCCTCCGCCGGTCGGCGCCGCAGCCCGGCCTCGATCAGCAGCGGATCGGAAAATTCGGCCGTTGAGGGCGCGCCGCAACGCCTGTCGATCTTCCGGGGCCGAGCCCAGACGGAAGCGTCGGATTGTCTCCGGATCGAGCCCGCGTCCTTGCAGATATTCGCGTGCGCGGGCCCCGACAGGCGCCCACAACCGCTCCTCGTAGAAAGCTGCGGCGGCCTCGGTCGCTTCGAGCAAGGTTTTTTGCCGCTGCGCCCGTTCCCGCTCTTGCGGCGTCGCCTGCGGGATAGCCAGCCCCGCCTCCCCCGCCAGCTTCTCGACGGCCTCGATGAAGTCGAGGTTGTCGGCCCGCATGGCGAACCCGATCACGTCTCCATGGGCGCCGCAGCCGAAGCAATGAAAAAAGGATTTGTCCTCGACGACGTAGAAAGACGGCGTCTTCTCGTGATGAAACGGACACAATCCGGCAAACTCGCGCCCGCGGCGGACCAGCTTGACGCGCCGACCGATCAGTCCGGAAAGCGAAATTCGATTACGCAGCTCGTCGAGAAAGCCCGGCGGAAACGCCACCTATCGTCCTCTCTCCCGTCGTGGAGAGAAGCGTGAAGTGATCTACACCGCACTTCGGAACTATCCCCCCTCACTTCGACCATCTCCCCCAGATGCTCCAATTTGCGTCATCCCAGCAGCCGCCTGACGATTGCACCAGCGCGGCCGAGATCGATGACGCCGCCGTGGCGCTCGCGCAACGCCGCCATCACCTTTCCCAAATCCTTTATCGTCGCTGCCCCGGTCTCGTCGATCGCGGCCTTTGCCGCCGCTTCGATCTCGCCCTCGTCGAGCTGACGCGGCAGGAAGCTCTCGATGACGGCTATCTCCTCGCTCTCCTGCTGCGCGAGATCGGGGCGGTTGCCCTGCTGATAAAGCGCGATCGATTCGCGGCGCTGCTTGATCATCCCTGCAGCATGCGCTGGATTTCGGCTTCGGATAAGCCGTCGAGATTGCCTTGCCCGCGCGCGGCGACATCCCGCTCCTTGAGCCCGGCGAGGATCAATCGAACGGTCGAAACCGTGCGCGAATCCCTGGCCTTCATCGCTTCCTTCAGGCGGTCCCTGAAGGCCTGACGCAGCATCGTTGCCGCTCCCCGTGCCACCAATTTTAAACCTAACCGGTTTTGGGCCCCGCGGCAATTCCGCACGTCTAGTCGTAAGTGATTGAAACAATGAGAGTTCTAGTGACCGCTGGGTTGACCCTATCGGTCCGATCAATTATTTCTCAATGGCCCTGCTGTTCGCCCCTGGCCGCCTCGTGCGGTCCGGCAGATTGCGGTTGCCCACAGGACCCATCCGCATGCGCGAGCCGATGCCGCGACCGCCCGACTGCAACGCCGCGCTCGTTCTGGCGGACGGGACAGTATTTTGGGGCCGCGGCGCCGGCGCAATCGGGATCGGCTGTCGGGGAAGTCTGCTTCAATACGGCGACCACCGGCTACCAAGAGGTCCTTACGGACCCTTCTTACGCCGGCCAGATCATCACCTTCACCTTCCCTCATATCGGCAATGTCGGGGCCAACCGGGAAGACATCGAAACGACGACGCCCGCTGCCCGCGGTCTCGTCCTGCGCACCCGGATAACCGCGCCGGCAAACTACCGCGCAACCCAATCGTTGGATACCTGGCTCAAGCATAACGGGCTGATCGGCATTACGGGGGTGGATACGCGACGTTTGACCCGGCACATCCGCGATCACGGACCCCCGAACGGGGCCATCGCCCACCATCCGCAAGGGCGGCTCGATCTCGCAGAG
>CAVSTA010000002.1:0-93972 GCA_963730745.1 uncultured Alphaproteobacteria bacterium | reverse complement strand
CGCTCCAGGTGATGGCGGCCGAGCCCAAACGCGTCGGGGAACTGCGCCAGCGCGCTGGGCTGTTCTTGGAACTGGCGCGCGAAAGGCAGCTGCCGACCGGCTCGAGCAAGGGTGTGTCAGTCGTGCCGCTGATCGTCGGCGATACGAAACGGTGCGTTGCCTTGACCAACACCCTCTTAAAACGTGGGATCGACGTGCAGCCGATCCTCTATCCGGGGGTGAGGGAGCGCGCGGTGCGGTTGCGATTTTTCATCAACGGTACCCACACCGAAGACCAGATTCGTCGGACGATCGGCATCGTCGATGAAGAGTGGCGCCGGTTTGGCGGAAGTCCCGGGGTGAAATGTCGGATCTCGGTATTGAAAGGTTTCGGAGATGACGATCGACGCCTGCAATGTGCTGATGATTTTCCGCGCTTTCAATGCGAGTTCGTTCTGGAATTACAGGGCGGCCTGCGAATTGACCGGGGCGCGCTATCCGGCGGCGCCGCTCGGCCTGATTACCGTCGCCGCCCTGCTCCCGCAATGCTGGGACGTCCGGCTCGTCAACCGCAACACCGAAGTCCTGACCGAGGACGATTTCGCATGGGCCGACTTGGTGATGACCGGCGGAATGCTCTTCCGCAGCCCGATAGCGTTCGCATCATCGAGATGTGCCGCGCGCCGCGGAAGCCGGTCGTGGTCGGCGGCCCCGACGTCACCTCGACGCCGGCTATCTATAGCAGCGCGAACTTCCGGGTTCTCGGCGAGGCCGAGGAGATCATGGAGGATTTCCTCGCTGCTTGGCGCAGCGGGGACGAGGAAGGCGTTTTTGAGGCGCAGATGGGGCAGACCGACGTCACCAGGAGCCCGACGCCGCGCTTTGATCTGTTAAAGCTGGAGCATTATCTCCATGTCGGCATCCAGTTCTCGCGCGGTTGCCCGTTCAATTGCGAGTTCTGCGACATCATCGAGCTATATGGCCGAGTGCCGCGAACCAAGACGAACGAGCAGGTTTTGGCCGAGCTCGACACCCTGTACGCGCTCGGCTATCGCGGCCATGTCGATTTTGTCGACGACAACCTGATCGGCAACAAGAAGGCTCTCAAGAAATTTCTGCCGGATTTGAAGAGTTGGCAGAACAAGAAGAGCTTCCCGTTTGAATTTTCGACCGAAGCGTCGATAAATCTGGCCGACGATGCCGAATTGCTCAGCGCCTTGGCAGCAGCGAATTTCTTTGGAATCTTCGTTGGGATCGAGAGTCCCGATACCGACACTCTGGTCTCGATGCGAAAGAAGCAGAACACCCGGCGCAGCCTGCAGGAGAGCGTTCACAAAATCTACGATGCCGGCATTTTCGTATTCGCCGGCTTCATCGTGGGTTTTGACACCGAAAAGGGCAATACCGCCGAGGGGATGATCGAGTGCATCGAGGATACGGCGATCCCGGTGTGCACGGTCGGGTTGCTGTACGCACTGCCCACAACCCAATTGGGGCGTCGGCTGCTGCGCGAGGGGCGCCTCTTTCCGGGTTCTGACGCACCCGGCCCGCAGGATACCGGCGATCAATGCACGATCGGTCTCAACTTCGAAACAAAACGCCCGCGCCGTGACGTGCTCGCGGATTACCGGGCGGTGCTGGACGCAGTCTATGATCCGGCTGCCTATTTCGGCCGCGTGCGCCGTGTCGGCCGCATGCTCAGATGCGGGAAGCCCAGGTTCAAGGCATCGCTGCCGCAAACGTTGCGCGACCTGCGCTTGCTGGGCCGGCTGGTTTGGCGCTTACCGGATGCGGGTCCCGGAACAGCGGGGCAATTCTGGAAGAGCGTCCTCGACACCGCCACCCACAACCCTCGGGCCCTGCGGTTTCTGGTGATGATGAGCGCCCTCTATTTGCATCACGGCCCATTCTCGCGCCAGGTGATCGCCCAAATCGATCGGCAGATCGAGGATATCGACCTTGGTCTCTGGAACGCCCCCCATCTGGCGTCAGCCGATGACAAAGCTCTTTCGGCCGCATAGGTCGCGACGCGGTGTGGCGTCCTTACAGAGCCTTGGCGTAGATGCGATAGAGCTTGGCGAGCTGCGCGCCAATGGCGTGGCAGCCCTCGAGGGAGGGTTTGTTATCCTCCAGGATCCATGAGAACTCGACCATCTCGATTTTTGCCCGGCGCGCGGCCTCCAGGATCTCTGCCAGCATCATCGTGACGAGAGCCATGCTCAATGCCGATCTGCGATACCGCTGCCGCACCCCGGTCAGCATCACCCGCGCCGTTTTTGGTTTGCGGAACCGCAACCGCCACAACAATTTGAGCCAGTTGATCGGAAACAGCCTGCCACCGAGATCGGCGACGAGTTCGTTGAGGTTGGGGAGGGCGACCAGCATCGCTGCCGGCTCACCATCGGCAAGTGCGAAGACGACGCTTTGCGGCGGAAGAACAGGCGCCAACTGGTCGATAATTTGTTTGGCTTCGCGTTCGGTCACCGGCAGGAACCCCCAATTCTGGGTCCAGGCCTCGTTATAGATATCGAGAGCCAGCCGGATTTCCTCGGCGAAGCGGGCGGGATCGAGGGGGCGCACGGCGATCCGCCCTTCCGCACGAAGCCGAGCGGTGACGCGTTCGAGGTGGTCGAGGTGCGTTGTCACGACATCGGCAAGCGTGACCCGCAATGCGTGCAGGTCCTTTGCTTTGGCATAGCCTTCGGCGACGAGCCGGTCGGCGTAATAGGGGGGTGTGTACGGCATGCCGACCATGGGCGGGGTCTCAAAGCCGGAAACCAGAACGCCGATGTCGTCGTTCATCGACAAGCTGTATGGGCCCAGGATCCGACGCATGCCACGTTCCCGCAGCCAATTCTCGGCGGCCCGTTGCAAGGCAGCAAAAACGGCCTGGTCGTCTACCGCCTCGATCAAGCCAAAATTGCCGGTTTCGTCGCGGTGGGTTTCAAGATGAAGGCGATTGATCTGCGCGCTGACGCGCCCGACCGGCACGCCATCGCGCCATGCCAGCCAGAAACAGGCCTCACCGTGATCGAAGAACGGGTTCCGGCGCCGATCGAGCAACCGATGCATGTCGCGACGCAGCGGCGGGACCCAATTCGGATCATTGCGATGGAGGTGATAGGGGAGGTCGACAAAGCGATTGCGGTCCTGCCGGCCGCGGAGCGCGGTCACTTCGATAGGGCTACTTGTCACCGGTTTCCGCTTGCGCGCTGGGCCAGCGTAGGCGGTCTCTGGCGCGCCGGGAGTGGGAGCGTTATTCATCAGCATCGGAGCGAAGATGCAGCGAGCCTGGAGATACGTCCGGCGCCGAACGGCGACCGACCCTATGTTATTCGAGGTCGGACCGTATTGGAAACCGGAGATTCCAAGAAGTGGCTTGTACCCCGGCCGCCCTAGCCCGCGAATGAGGAGATTTTGACTCTTCTGCACCACTCGGTGGCGGGATCAGAATCTCGAGGAACTCCCGCGCGTGCCCGCCGCGTCTCCGGGTCAGCCCAAAGCGATCGAGGGCGAGTTGCCCATCAGGCATCTGCGTCGAGCGCTCGACGACTTATTGGTTCCAAGACCCGCTTACTACTGGATCGACTTCCTCGCCTCGATAACCTGCTTCTATGCGGGGTTTGCGGCTACTGCGGTGCTGCCCCTCAACGACCCGCTCAAGCTTCTCGGTGCCGTGGTTGCAGTGCTCTGCGTGTATCGGGCGGTCGTGTTCATCCACGAACTCGCGCACCTCTCGCCGGGCCGTGTTCCGGGGTTCCGTGTCGCGTGGAACCTGCTCTGTGGCATCCCGTTGCTGGTGCCGAGCTTTCTCTACGGCTCACATCGCGACCACCACGCGCGGCGCGCGTACGGCACCCCGAAGGACGGGGAGTACAAGCCCTGGGGGTGCCCCGGCAATCGCATCGGTATAGTGATGTTTGCCTCCTCCAGCTTTCTCGGGCTCCCGGCGGGTGTGCTGAGATTCGGGATACTCGGGCCGATCTCCTGGCTCAACCCAAGGATTCGGGAATGGGTCGCAGTCAACGCCTCGTCGCTGGTTGTCGACCCGCGCTACCGTCGTGACCCGCCGTCGCAGCAGGAGGCCCGCGGCTGGCGCGTCCAGGAAGCCTGCGTCTTCATCTATCTCCTCGCAACCGTCGCTGCCCTCGTTACAGGTCTGATAGACGCGGAGCTGTTGGTTCAGCTGTATTTGATCAGCGCCGCTGCCCTGCTCCTGAACAGCTTGCGCACCTTGGCGGCGCACCGCTATCGTTCGGCGGGTGATCCACTGACGACGACCCAGCAATTGCTCGAACTCGTTGAACTATCCGCGGCGCTCCTGGCTGATCCCGCTGTGGGCACCGGTCGGGCTGCGGTTTCACGCCATGCACCATATGTTTCCCGGCATCCCGTATCATAATTTGGCTGCGGCGCATGATCGGGTGATGGGGATGTTGCCGCCGGGGTCGCCGTATCACCGAGCGGTCGGATTCGGGTTGGCCGCCAGCCTTGGCGAGCTCTGGCGAAGCGCTCGCTAGAGGTGCGTCAGCACTGTGCGCGATTTTGAGGGGGAAATGTCAGCAGGGCTGCACGCGCCCGACGCGGCGGATCGCCAAGCGAACATGCGCAAGCGGCATGAAGGTCGTATCCCGGAGCACAACGAATCTCTGCGGCCCGAACCGATAATACTGTTGTCAGCGTGTCCCCGAAGCGGATCGAATTACCTGGAAAACCTGCTTTCGCTGCATCCACAGTGCCGGAAGTCTAGAGTTCCGGAGGATTTTTTTCTCGCCAATAGTGAGACACTGCTAAATTTTTGCCGATCGGTTGCCGACAGCTGGGACGATTGGTGGCTCCAGCGCCTGGGCGGCCCATCCCGCTTGGCAATGCATATCGGCACGGCGCTACTGCGCTTTGCTGACCCCTGCCCGGAAGAGGAGGGGCCAGTAAGCGATTTCCGTCTGATGCTCCGCTCACCCACGACCGAAGGGATCGCGGCCGCGACCACCTTGTTTCCGAATGCGCGGGTGCTGGTTCTGGTACGGGACGGGCCGGCGACGGTCGAATCGGGTCGCAGGAGCTTTAGCTGGCCCTATGAAGAGGCCATGCTGGCGTGGCGCCAATCCGTCCGCCACATCTTGACCTTTCTGGCGAGTGCTGATGGCTCGCGCTGCCAGCTGGTCCGGTTTGAAGATCTGACAGCCAATCCGGCTCGTGAAATCGCGCGGGTCATCGCTTTCCTGGGGCTCGACCCGGCGCTTTATCCCTTCAACCGGGTTGATGAGATCCCGGTGTTCGGGTCATCGAGCTTTGGCCGGACTGAGGGAGAAGAGGTCCATTGGCGGCCGGTACCAAAGGATTCGTCATTCGATCCCTTGGCGAGAGCGCAGTCATGGCCGGCCCATCGGCTCGCGCGGTTCGCTTGGCTGGCAGGGGCAGAGCAGCGCAAGCTCGGCTATCTCGTTCACCCGTTGTCGCCAATGGGTCGCGTCTGGAATGTCGTGCTAGACGGCATTTACGGGGCTCGTCGCATCGCGATCCAAATCGCTTTGCTCCCCCTCAGAGAGCCGCGAGTGTTCAGTGACCGGCGGCGGCGGTATCTCTCTTGGCGCAGAATGAGCAGACCGGGCGACGCGGTGCGATGTGCCCTGCGTAACTGGCGGCGATCCTCGCGGAGCAGGATTTTGAACATCAGAGCGAAATAATCAAACATAAGGACCGATATCGACGGCAGCGCGGCGCAGGATAGGGTCGACCAATCCCGCCGGAAGCGCTCGCATCAGCTGCATGCCGAGGTAGAGCGTGTAGGGAAAGGCGATCTGGCGACGCCCCTTGACCAAGCCGCGCCGAATGATCCGGGCGGCGCGTTCGGTCGGCAATATTAGCGGCTTGGGTCCGGCAACCGTTTGGGACAGACGCGTTTCGATAAAACCCGGCAAGACGACCGATACGCCGATCCCCTCCGGCGCCAGCCAGCTCCTCAGGGCCTCACCGTAAATCCTTACTGCTGCCTTGCTCGCGCAATAGCCGGGAGAGAATGGTATCCCCCGCAGGGCTGCCAGCGAAGAGATCAGCGCAACCTGTCCCCGCTGGCGCCGACGCATTGCCGGAAGCACCGGATGGACCGTGTTCGAGACGCCGCCAAAATTGACGTCCATCACACGGTGCAACTCGTCGAGCGTTTCGCCGGCGCCACCCCGCCACAACCCGCCCTGAACCCCGGCATTGGCGATCACCAGCTCGAGCGGCGAGGCTCGCTCGGCGTTGTCGATCCAGGCGGCGACGGCCGACGCCTCGGTAACATCGAGGCAAGCCTCGATCACCTCGGCGCCGCGCTCGCGACAAAGATTGGCTACCGCGGCGAGCCGGGCGGCGTCTCGGCCGCAAAGCGCCAGGTGGGTCCGTGGCGCGGCGTAGGCCCGGGCCAGGGCGGCGCCGATACCGCTGCTGGCACCGGTGATGAGAATGGAACGGGGATCCCTCACCCCGGTACATATACCGCAGAACATACGCTCGGTGGCTAACCGCGATTGCAACGGGATGAGCTTGGGCGCTGCTCCATACCTCTCTCGCCTGAGACAACTCGATCTGACAATGCTGGCCGCGCTGCCTTCGCCGATGTGCTAGAGTCGGATTGTCGCAGCCAAATCATCCAAACGAGAGCTCGCTAAAAAGCACCAGAGGAGAGGATTGGTGCCAAACCTCCAAATCGTTCTGAATAAACAGTTAACGCCAGCACACGCCTTAAACTTCGCGACCGTCCGAAACATATTTCTGTTATCGATCACTATTTCAACGGCAACGATGCTGTATTCGGTATCCGAAATGCGAGGCATGTTCGCAGACGGATCAAACTACATCGTTCATATTCTTACTTCTGAAGACTTTTATCTCCTGGAACCGGCGCGAAAGCTGGTTCAACTCCTCCAGCAATCATTCCTTGTTCTCGGAATACGATCTGGCGTCACCGACTTGCCGACACTCGCGCGGCTGTTCACGTTGGGTGCCTTGGGTTGGCCCATTATCCTGACTGCCAGCTGCTGGTTGATTCTCCCGCGGGGGGAAAAAGGATGGATCATCGGTCCTCTGATCAATCTAGTGGCCCTCTGTCCGATGACCAGCCTCGCGGCCATCGGCGAGGGCATGATCGCGTCTTGTTTGCTGTGGATAATTTTTTTCTTGGTTTTATTCCGGACGCACAGCATCTGGGGAGCGATTCTCGCCATTTCTCTAACCGCGTTGGGAGCAGTAACTCACGAATCTGCAGCTCTATTCTTCATCGGGATTGCCGCCATCGCGATCCTACGTATACGTGGTGGCTCGGCGGTTGAGCGGTTGACGCAATTCGCGATTTCCGCCGCCGCGATATGGTCGGCCTGCTACCTGATTTCAGTCATCCTGCATCCCCGCGATCCCGCAAATGTTGCTGATTTCCTGATTGGCGTTCTCGCTCTCGCGTTTGTCGAGTTACATGGAGTAAACCTCAGCGCAGTCGCCACGATGGTCTCATGCGTCAGCATTTTCGGGATCATGCGCGCACAAAGCAAAGTCGAGAAAACTCAGCCTATTGTGTTAACCTCTATGATTTTTTTTGTACTTGCTGCAGCGGTATTGCTATTCTTACCGGAATGGACCGTTACTCCCGTTGCTCAATTCAGTGGGCGCGGGTTGCCCGTGCTCGGCACAACGGTGCTTTCGTTGGGGCTGTGGGCGGGTTGGAGAAGCGGGATGAAACCGGAATTCCTGCTTTCAAAGCCTGTTCTTCTGGTCTTGTGTGGATTGCTTCTTACTCAGAGTGTTGCCCAAATCATGATGACGCGGCAGTGGGCGAATACGCTCGACATCGTAACAGGGATCATCGAGCGGCGGGAAGGGCGGGTTCCGTGGCAGACAGCGCTGGAAGCCGCGGCCCCGCGCAATCCTATTCTCTGGAAAGAGATGATCTGGTATTCGGAAGTTCAGGCCCTGTCGCTCCTGCTCGCTCCTGAAGGCCGCGTTCATGCTCTGATCGATGCGCCTACTTTTGAGAGATGGAGACCGTTCCAACTCGACGCCCCGACGAGCCTGCCGAAATCGAGGTTCTGGGACGCCGCCCCCTACGCGACTGCGGTCGAAAGCCGAAAGCTCCCTCGCTAGCTAATTTCAAACCTCTTTCCAAGGCGCGTTTGCGCCACGATACAGCGCATTCGCAGCTCGAGCCGGATTGGCAATTTTCAAATCATGCGCCTGGGGACGCCTACCGATATGTGTTCACGAGAAATTCGGGGCGGTCGAGGCGCACAAAGAAAAGATCGATCTGCCAGAACGCGAAATCGAGAACGCGCCAATGCGGCTCGGACATGTCTATAACGCCAAATCCACGTTCGCGCATGAAGGCGATGATTTCATGAAAAAGCAGGCTGTCTTCGATAAGGCGGAAATTATAGGTCTCAATAACGAGGAGATTGGTATTGCGCAAGGTCTCCGTCGCCCCGCATAGAATGGGAACCTCGTAACCGTGCGTGTCGAGCTTGATCATATAGGGACCGGGCAGACTAGATGCGCCGATCTCATGGTCGATGGTGGTTTGTTGCACGACCTTGCGCGCGCCTTCGCTTCGTATCTTGCTTGCGAACCCTGTGAACAAGTCACTGTCGTCGAAGTAGATTTCGCCGCACGCGTCTCCCGCAGCCGCCAGGACATATTGAGCCTTTGGATGCGTGCAGACATAGGCCTTTAGCGCCTCTTCATGCAAATCTTGCGCTTCTATGAGCAGATAATGAGCATCAGGATAATGTTTCGCGCAGACGCCCGACCACCTCCCGTCGGAAGCTCCGATATCGATCACGGTACCGATTTCGAGGTCGCGGTTCGCCACGCGCCAGAGAGCGCGGTCGGTGGACATGGCGCGAAGCGTGACGATTTCCGGCGGCTCAACAGGCAATTTTTCCGGTGACGGATCAGTTGCTGCGGGGCAAGGGCGGAAAATCCGCTTCATGGAAAACAAGAATTGCTCCTTTACAAGGTCGCGCAACGATGCCGTCTTTTTCGGCAATCGGCGCCGCCGCCTTTTTCGAACTCCTGGTTTGCCGTCGTATTCCTTGATTTGTTAAATCCTTTCAATTCTGGCCGATTTGCGAACCGGGTCACCCAACGGAAACAAAGGGACGACAACCTGATCGATTCAATTTTGAACCTTTTTGGGACGCACCGCCGCGTTTTCCGCCGTTGTCAAACGCTTCTTGATCTGGCGGACTTCCTTGTCGAACCGCGCCACGAGGCTGAGACGCCAATGCTCCGCTTTGAACGCTTTGGTGCCGAGAAATGGAAGCACGCACATTGGCCAACGCTCACACACCCAAGGTCCGCCGTAATGGCGCAGCAAGACTCGATATTCGAACCGCGCCTTCGCATATCTCTTTGAAATTTTGACGCGTGTCTCCATCTCCTCGAGAGAAAGCGACGAATCGATTTCCGCGTGATAGCGGCTAAGATCATCGGTGAGCTGACCGCTTCGCACCCGGAAACAACCCAAAATGGTGTCGACAATGACGAGGTCGCTTTGCATCGCAAAGCGCCGCCAGAGATCAAAGTCGCCAGCAAACCGGAAATTTGCATTGAGACCACCGGTCTTTTCCCACAATCTGGGTCGCCAGAACGTGCCTTCCTGCTGAATGTAAGGCCGCGCGAAACGGCCCTCGAAAATACCAGCGGCTATGGCTGTTCGTGGGAAAGGAACGATCGGCGAAATATGCAGCACTCCGCCTGTTTCGTTGATCACGGTGGGCCGCCCCGTCACCCAGTCGATATCAGAATGCTTGTCGAAGATCTCCGCGACTGTAACGAAGGCGCCCGGTTCGTAACGGTCGTCGGCATTGATCCAGGCCATCAAATCCGAATCGCCGCAGGCCGTAAAACCGCGATTGACCGCATCATAGAGTCCGCGGTCGGGCTCGCTCGAAAAAGAAAACTCTATCCCCGCGCAATTGATCGGGAAGTCGTTTGCGAGGCGCTTTTGCCACGCGGTCAATAGCTTGATCGTTGAATCTGTTGATACGCCATCTTGAACATGGTAGCGGATCGAAAATGGCCCCGTTTGGCTCACCACGCTTAAAATGGTTTCGTCGATAAACTTCTCTCCGTTGAGAACGGGCGTCACAATATTAAATCGCATGCTGATATCCTCTTACATGCCAGTGTAAGATTTGTTTCAACCCTAGCTTGGACCTATCGTGAATTTGGCCTGCGACCGTCTGAAATTCCCGAGGCGACAAACGGCTGCGTGATGATGCCAGTCGGCCGCTTTGAAATAGCACTTGTACAGTTCCAAGCAAACGTAGCGGGACTGAAAATCTAGCGCACCGCGTGAGCCAGAAGAACGTCGGCATAGGCTTCCGCGCTGTGCTTGAGCGCGAAAGCTTTGGCCAGTTTCGCCGCCCGCGCGTGGCTATCGGCCAGCCGGCTGCTGAGCCGCTTGATGGCGGCGGCCAGCGCCGCAGAATCTTGGGGAGAAAAAAACTCTCCCTCCGCCTTTCCGCTGGCGATGCTGGCGCCTGCGAAAGTTCCGGCGGAGGCGATAACCGGGCGCCCGGCAGCGACCGATTGGGTAAATATGCCAGATCCCCGAAGACCGAAGAGGATCGGATCATAAGGCAGCAGCATCGCATCGATCTTGCCGATCTCGACCGTGTATTCCTCATGGCTCAGCATGCCCTCCACCAGTCGAACGCCCGGGATCTGCCGCAACGCGCGTTCGGCTGCGACAGTCGCCGGCTCCCACCCGCTATGCTGGATTTGAATGGTGAAATTCGCCTCGAGGCCGTGTGCGCGGCAAATTTCTATCGCCTGGGGCAACAGATGAAATCCCTTTTCGCATTTGGAATAGCCAAAAAAACCGAACGACGGCCGGCCCGAGCAAAGCGCCGCCGGCGCGGTGTCTCCAAAGGGCACGGGCAGGATCGTTGTCTCAATTCCATATTGATCGCGGTAAAGGCCGGCGATCGCTTCGTTTTCGGTCGTGAAGAAGAGCGTCTTGCCGATCATCGGCCGCGCCAGCGCGAAGGCTTTCCGATAAAGTCTTCGCCCGAGCTTGCCGGTGCGCCCCCAGGGCGTCCAATTTGGCGCGAACATCAATTGGCAGACGACCCGCAGGCGCTCGCCATCCGCTTTCGCGCGCAAGGTTCGGACCAGTCCAACTATCTGGTTCTGCGATACGGCGGGCGCGACGATGAGCTTTTCGGAACTCCATATATCAGGCGGAAGAGCGACGAGATCCTGCTCATAAGCGGCGTTGAGGACCCTTGCGCTCGTGCGCTCTGACGGAATAGTCGCGTCGAAGGCGCGGCCGCGCGCCGAAGCAAAAAGTCTCAGCAAGCTTTGCTCGTTCGGCGTCGCGCTTTCGCTTTGGTAAAGCGAGCGGCTGAAATGCGGGCGCGCGCCGATCTCCGCGACGATCATGGGATCGATGGACTTCATCCCAAAGGCACGATATCTCACCCCGCAAAGGGTCAGTCTCTCTCCTACCAGTTTTATTAAGCTGTAGCTATGTTCGCCTTTTCCAATCAAACCATTGTCTAGAAATATAACTTCCATCAAATTATTTTTCTCGATTGTCAATCTATTCATACGGGCGCTTTGAGGTTAAAGTCCGCGATTGATTGTTCAAGAAGTATAGCGTGAAACGCAAATGCTTGCCTCAATTGACTGCCTAACGGGCGAGCCACCATCGCGCGACCCCGTTAGCGTGACAACGCGCAGTGCGGGCCTCGGCGTCCAGGCGAAGGCGGATGCTATCGTCCTCCTCGGTTTCGGTCGCATCGTCATAAAGCTGAATAACCTCTGCCGCTGTGCCGCTCGCGCGGATGCCGCCGCCGTCCACCCAGATGACCCGGTCACACAAGGCCTTGATCTGCTGCATATCATGGGTAACCACGATCAGTGTGCCGCGGCGCCGGAACAATTCCATGAAGGCGAGGCTTTTCCGTCGGAAAGCGGCGTCGCCGACGGCCAGCGCCTCATCGACGATCAGGATGTCGGCTTCGGCGTGAACGCAGATCGCGAAGGCCAGCCGCGAGCGCATGCCGGCGGAATAGAGCCGCACCGGCTGATCGAGAAACGGGCCGATCGCGGCAAACTCGGCGATCGATGGTACGCGCCTGAGTATATCCGACCGGCGCAGTCCAAGGACCGCGCCACTAATCAGCACATTTTGGCGGCCCGTCATCTCCCAATCGAAGGCGGCGCCGAGCGCCAGGATCGGGGCGATCCGTCCAGCCACGCTGATTTCCCCACAGGTGGGCTGTGTAATACCGCACAGTAGCCGCAGCAGAGTTGTCTTGCCCGCGCCGTTCCGCCCGATGATCCCAACCGATTCGCCCCGCTGCATCTCCAAATCGATATCGCGCAGCACCCAGTATTCCAAGTAAAAGCGATGGAAGCTGCCGAACAACATTTGTTTTACTTGGTCGCTTCGCCGGGCGTAGAGTTGATAGGCTTTGCCCAGGCCGAGACATCGGATCGCCGGGTCAGATGACATCGATCAAGATGCCCTTGTAGCGCTCGAATACGGCGTACCCGCCACGGCAAACCGCGAGCGACACAACGAGAAATCCGCAATAAGCAAGGGTCGGTGGCGAAACCCCGTCGAGCACCGCAGCACGCATCATCTCGATTGCCGTGCCGAGCGGGTTGGCGTAGGCGAGCGCGCGCAACGGATCGGGAAGATCCGTCACCCGATAGAACACCGGCGTCGCAAACATCGCCAAAGGAATAAAAGTGATCATGAGATAGGACATGTCGCGGGTAAAGGCGCCGATCGCCGCCAGGAACCACACCATGCCAAGCAGAAACATGATCAGCGGCGCCACGATGAACGGCAGCAGCAGGATAGAGAGCGGCGGTATCCCATTGAGGGCGAGCTCGAAGACAAGGAGGACGAGAAAACTGATGCCGGCATAGCTCAGCGCGCGTAGTACCGCGGTCCAAGCGAGCGTCTCGCTCGGAAAGATCGAGGTCTTGAGAAACCATGCGTGCTCGTGCATCAACAACGGGGCGCGGCTGCAAAGCTCGGCGAAGAGGCCGAATACGATGAGGCCGACAAAGGTCGAGAGTGCATAACTCGACGTGTTGCCATGCGCCGTGGCCATCGGCAACTGCATGGCTTTGGTAAGCGTCACCGTATAGATTCCCAGCGTAATCAACGGCCCGGCGACGGCCCATACCCAGCCGAACGCGGACCCGCTGAAGCGGTCCGCGAGCTCCCGCCGCAGCACCGCCAAAATCAGTTCGCGGTGGCGCCAGCCGACGCTCAGCGGGGCCAGCGCGCCCCCCTCGTGCCACGCGGTTCGTCGCACCGCTTTGCGCGAGCGGTCAGACATTTGATCGGGCTGGTCCGAGAGGCGTCTCGGACCCCTCGTCCCATCCCGACGGTTGATGAAGCCTGACATCCCGAACCCCTCGCATTGCCCCCAAAGATTGCGCGATCGGCGTCTTTATAGTAAAGAAGCCGAAGGGGCTTGGCGCCAATCCTGCGACTTGGCCGCGGAAACACAGGGTGTCGGGGCCGACTCACCATCTGGTCGGGCCGACAAAGCATCAACCGGCGGGGCATCTCTGATCACGATTTATCGCCACATGCTTGGCCGGCTGACCGTCGCCACCGCCGCGATCATGTCGGTGATCGTTATCGAGCAGATTCTCCATAAGTCGCCGCAGCTCTACGATCTGGTGATGAGCGGTGCGCTCTCCCTCGATCGGCTCCTGTTGATCTGGCTTCACATCCTGCCGGTCATCTTCTACCACGCGACCCCCGAAATCGTCTCGATTGCCGTCGCCTGCCGATACTACCAGTGGATTGAGAATAATGAGGTATTGACCTTGCGGAGCGCCGGGCGGAGCAGTTGTCAGATCGCTTGTCCCGGGATCATCGTCGCGGTGCTTGCCGCGTCGTTTTGCGCGCTCAATTCGCTGTGCCTGCTCCCGCTGAGTTGGCGGAGCCTCGAGGACATTCGCTTCCAGGCGGCTGCAAATGCCGGCGTCGAGGTACTGCAACCGGGCTATCAGCAGGAGATCATCCCCGGCGTATCGGTCGCGTTCGGCCGGCGGAGCCCGGATGGCAACACTCTCGAGGATATCGTGGCGCTGGATGGTCGCAAGGAACATTTGTTCACCGAAATTTGGGCGCGGCGCGGACGCTTTCTTGAAAGCGATGGCGTCTCTTTGCTCCTGCTCGATAGCGGAGCTTATTTTGTCCGTACCGCGACCGGGATCGAGAAGGTTGACTTCGACACATTTTCGCTGCCTGTGCGGATCGGCACGCCAGAAGGGACGGAAGAGCGCCCACGTGGCTTCTACGAAGAACCCGTCACACGGCTGCTCAACCCGCCGATCGACGTCAGGGACGACGCGCTGATGTTGGCGCAATGGCTGGTCGAGGGGCATCGCCGAATCGTCAATCCACTACTTTGCGTTGGCAATGTCGTCCTCGTGCTGGGACTTTTGGTGCCGAGGCGACAGGAAAGGCGGCAAACGCTTCTGTTCGTGCTCGCAGTAGCTTCTGCATTTGCCACGAACACACTGCCCGATCCGATAATCACCATGGCGATACGCGATATCGAACTTTTGCCACTTCTCTACCTGCTGCCGACGGTGCCCGCGATCGTCGGCGGGTTGCTTTTGGCCGGGAGTGGTATGCGCCGCCCGAGGTTCTCTGGCGGCGGCGACGGCTCGATCACGTGAGCGAACCCCGAGCGCCGATCCCGCGACCCGTATCAATCGGAGAGGCGAACCCGTTTTGGTGTCCGCACAAAGCCTGATCTGCGGCCGCGTATGCCGTTGATCACGCTGCCGGCCGACAGCGCCGCAGCATAGTGGTGCATCAGAATCGTGTATAGAGTGAGCCGGCACGTCGTCACGAAACCGCGAGTTTGGGAATTGACCCCGGACCGCCGCAGGAAATTGCTGCTCAGCAGCGCCATTGCGAGCGCGCCTATCAGCCCTTGCAGCAGGCCGAGTGCTGCGAGCGGGAGAACCAAAGAATAGCTCAGCGTCCCGAGCAAGCACGTCGATCCAACATAAAATCCCCGTTGCCACATACCAGCAGCCCAAACGCGCAACCACCGAGATGGAGTGCCGCGTCGAGTTTCCGCCCCCACGGCAGATCGCTGCGCCAGATGGACGGCAGAAGCTTTCGGGCCGTCTCTGCAAAGCCTTTGTTCCAGCGGCATTGTTGCCGCCCCCAGCTCGCCAAGCTGTTCGGCAACTCGCCCGGCACGGCTACGGAGACGAGATACAAGGCGCGCCATCCTGTCATCTGGGCGCGGTAGCTGAGGTCGAGATCCTCCGTCAGTGTATCACCGTGCCATCCGCCCGCAGCCTCGATCGCGGCTCGCCGCCAAATGCCGCAGGTCCCGTTGAACGGCAGAATTTGACCCGCCCAACATCGTGTCGGCTGCTCCACTGCGAAATGGCTCTCGAGAATGATCTGCTGCGCATGTGTCACGCGGTTCTCTCCGGCATTCAGAAAGTCGCATCGGGCTTGAACAAAGGCGAGACGCGGATCATCGAGCAACGGCCGAAGACACAATCGCAGGAAATCGGCGGACGGAACATAATCGGCGTCGAACACTGCGACAAACGGCTGGCTGGAGCAAGCCAGTCCGGCCGTCAGCGCCCCGGCCTTGAAACCGGCGCGGTGCGAGCGCTGGATCAGAATGACATCGTGGCCCCGCCCGCGGAACTCGGCAACGGTTGTCCGGGCTATTTCAGCGCTCGCATCGGTGCTGTCGTCGAGCAACTGTATTTGCAGCTGCTCACGCGGCCAATCCAACGATACCGCTGCATCAAGGGCGCGCCGCACAAGGTGACCTTCGTTGAAGGTGGGAATTTGAATGAGAACGGCAGGAAGCTCCTCCTCGGCAGGAAGCGGTTGGGTAAGCGCAAGCCGCTCCCGCTCGAGCCCGGTACGCCGATAACGGAGGTGGAGCAGCACTGTCTGCGATACGCGGAACGCCAACGCCGATTGCGCCAAGAGGAACACGACCAAGGCGATGTCGGCCGTTCGGCCGACGATGCCAAGGAATGCGGGCGTCATCATCGAGCCGACCGGATATCCGCACCGATCGCGCCGCAGCGTTTGGATGCAGTTGGGCGAAATCCAATCCCGAGCACGTGCCAATCATTCGGAACCCTCAAATCGCGCCATAGCCGCGCCCCCTCCACCGCCAGAACTCTTTAATCATAACCTGGGTCGGCGCCGCCCCGCCACCGCTAGTGGCAATTGCGTACGATCACCTCGTCACAACAGGTTGCACACCAATGCAGCTCTAGCAGTCACCTCCGACCAAAACCGCTCGAGCGATCGGTGATGACAACCTCGGTCGCATGGGACCTCCTGGGATTTTGCGGATTCCAATAGCGCCAGAGCCGAAGGCGCGCGGCGTATCAAGTGGCGTATCAAAAGGCGAGCCCGAAATCGCCATCCTCCAGTCATCCGATGACGCTAGACCGCAACCCAACCGAATCGCCCTTCTATCACGGCTGCCGGTTTGAAGATATCTGGCTCGACCAAGTAACCTCGCCATCACGCAGACGCGATCGACGGCGCCGGGCGAGGCATGCTATCGTCGGACGCATCACCTTGCGGATCACCCGCTCCGCAGGTCAGGGAGGAGAACAGTGGGAGCCTATCTGGTGCGGCGTTTCGGCCTGATGCTCCTGACTTTGTTCGGGATCTCGGTGATCATCTTCCTGATGCTGCGCCTCGCGCCGGGCAATATCGCCGATATCCTGTTCGATGCGGCCGGCTTTGTCGACCCGGCCGATAAGGCCAAGATCATGGAGGATCTGGGCCTCGATAAGCCGATACCGGTGCAGTATGCGCAGTGGATCGGCGGGCTGTTGCAGGGCGATCTCGGCTATTCCTACGTGTCGGACCGGCCGGCGATCGCCGAGATCCTGCCGCGCATCCCGATCACCGCCAAGGTCGGCGGCCTCGCCCTGTCGTTTGCGGTGCTGATCGGCGTTCCGCTCGGCGTGATCAGCGCCGTCAAGCAGAACACCCGCCTCGATTACTTCCTGCGCGTGGTCAGCCTCTCCGGTCTGTCGATGCCGGCATTCTGGCTGGGCTTGCTGGTGCTGATGTTTTTCGTCAGCTATTTCGGCACGATCCCGATCTACACCGACGCGCCGCAATCCTTCTGGGCCGCGCTCGGAATGTACAGCATCCCGGCGGCCGTTGTCGGGCTTCCGCAGCTCGGCGCTGATGACGCGGCTGACCCGCTCGTCGATGCTGGAGGTGCTGCGGCAGGACTATATCCGCACCGCCCGTTCCAAAGGAGCATCCGAGAACGTCGTCAACTACCATCATGCGCTCAAGAACGCGGTTCTGCCGGTCGTCACCGTGATCGGCATCGAGGCCGCCTTTCTGATGGGCGGCCTGATCGTCACCGAGACCGTCTTCAACATTCCCGGAGTGGCGCGGTTTCTCGTCGAGGCCATCCGCTGGCGCGATTATCCGATCGTTCAGAACCTGGTGATGTACATCGCGATCATCGTCGTGTTCGTCAACTTTACCGTGGACATGCTGTACGCCGCGTTGGACCCGCGGATCAAATATTCGGGCTAGAGCGAACGAACTTCAGCCGGAGGACCCCGTGAGCACGCATCGAATACCGGGCCGAATTAGCCAAGGCCGGAGCCAACGTCGCCGGCCGATGGAGCGCCGTCCGCTTTTTTGCGCGGCGTTACCCGCTGGGCGCCGTCGGAGCGGTGATCATGGCGGTGTTCCTGTTCGCCGCCTTTTTCGCGCCGTTGATCACGGTTTACGACCCGCTGTCGACAAATTCGGCGCTTTCGTTGGCGCGGCCGAGTGCGGCGCACTGGCTGGGCTGCGATTTCATGGGACGGGACGTCTATAGCCGGATCGTCTACGGCGCCCGCATCTCGTTGGCCGTGGGTTGCGGTTCGATGAGCTTGGGGGTCAGCATCGGCGTGCTGATCGGCCTGCTCTCCGGCTATCTCGGCGGCTGGATCGACCTCGCCGCCCAGCGCCTCATCGACATCCTGCAGTCGTTGCCGCTGCTCGTCATGGCGCTCTTGATGGCGGCCTCGCTCGGCCCTTCGCTGCACAACACGATCATCGCGATCTCGATCCCGCTGATCCCCTACTCGGCGCGGGTCGTCCGCGCCAGCACGCTGTCGCTGCGGGAGCAGCCTTTTGTCGAGTTGGCGAAGGCGATCGGCATGAGCGAGTTCCGCATCGCCTTGCGGCACGTGCTACCCAATACGCTGGCGCCGCTCATCGTCCTAGCCACCGCCCAGTTCGGTTCGACGATCCTGACCGAGGCAACCCTCTCATTCCTCGGCCTCGGCATTCCCGAGCCGCATCCGTCATGGGGCCGCATGCTCTCGGAATTGGCCGCCGAATATGTCCGGACCGCACCCTGGCTGGTCATCTTCCCCGGTCTTGCGATCAGTTTTGTCGTGTTCGGCACCAATCTGCTCGGCGATGCGTTGCGCGACATTCTCGATCCGCGGCAACGCAGCTGATCGCACCTTTGGATCTATAACCGACCGATCACTTAGGCGGGTGGCCCCGGATGCCCATTGAGCAGCTGACGACCGACCGCAAACCGGCTTCGGCCTATGCGGCCACGAAGGCCGGCGAAAATGCCGGGGCAGTCATCGATGTCAAAGGCTTGCGGACCTACCTCTTCACCCGCTCGGGGATCGTGAAGGCGGTCGACGACGTCTCCTTCTCGCTGCGGCGGGGCGAGACGTTGGCGGTGGTCGGCGAGTTCGGCTGCGGCAAGTCGATGACCGCGCTGTCGATCATGCGCCTGGTCCCCAATCCACCGGGAAAGATTGTCGGCGGCACGATCACCCTCGAGGGAAAGGACCTGGTGCAACTCGAAGAATCCGAGATGCGGGACATCCGCGGCAACGACATCTCGATGATCTTCCAGGAGCCGATGACCTCGCTCAATCCGGTGCTGACGATCGGCCACCAGATCGCCGAGGCGCTGCGGCTGCATCAGGATCTCTCGAAGAGCGCCGCCAACAAGAAGTCGGTGGAGATGCTGCGGCTGGTCAAGATTCCCGAGCCGGCGCAGCGGGCCCGCGAATATCCGCACCAGCTGTCCGGCGGCATGCGTCAGCGGGCGATGATCGCGATGGCGCTGGCCTGCAACCCGCGGGTGCTGATCGCCGACGAGCCGACAACTGCGTTGGACGTGACGATCCAGGCGCAGATCCTGGATCTGATCCTGGAATTGCAGAAGGAGCTGGGCACCGCGATCATCCTGATCACGCACAATCTGGGTGTCGTCGCCGAGACTGCGCAACGCGTCATCGTCATGTATGCCGGCAAGAAGGTCGAAGAGGCCGAAGTCGACGCCCTGTTTGGGCAGCCGCTTCACCCCTACACCCATGGTCTCCTGGCATCGATCCCGCGTCTGGAGATCATGGGCGGAAGAACCGCCAATTCGGTGCAGCGGTTGAAGGAAATTCCCGGCATGGTGCCGGCACTGAACAATCTCCCGCCCGGTTGCACCTTTGCGCCGCGCTGCGCCTTCGCGGATGACCAATGCCGCGCGCAGTTTCCGCCCTACGAGCAAAAGCGGCCGGGGCATTGGGCGGCTTGCTGGCACTCGGAACGCCTCTATGGAGGCGGTGCCTAGCATGGCGGTGCAGGAGGTTGTCGCCGCGCGGCGGATCGGTGGTCAGCCGGGCGCCAATTATCGCGGTCGAAGGGCTGAAGAAGCATTTCCCGGTCAAGAAGGGGCTGTTGCGGCGGACGGCCGGGCATGTCTATGCCGTCGACGGCGTCAGTTTTTCGGTCGGCGAAGGCGAAACGCTCGGCCTCGTCGGTGAAAGCGGCTGCGGCAAGTCGACCGTAGCGCGGACCGTGTTGCGCCTGGTCGAGCCGACCAGCGGCACGATCCGGCTCAACGGTCACGACATCACGCGGTTGGGGAAGGCGGCGCTGCGGCCCCATCGCCGGCAGATGCAAATCATCTTCCAGGACCCGTTTTCCTCGCTGAACCCGCGCATGTCGGCCGGCGATATCGTCGGCGAGCCGCTGCAGGTCCACGGCATCGCCCATGGCAAGGACAAAGACGAGCGCGTCGCGGCCCTGTTCGACCAGGTCGGGTTGCGGCGCTTGCAGATGCGCAGCTTTCCGCACGAGTTCTCCGGCGGCCAGCGGCAGCGCATCTGCATCGCCCGGGCGCTCGCCTTGAACCCCAAGCTGATCATCGGCGACGAGCCGGTCTCGGCGCTCGACGTATCGATCCAGGCTCAGGTCATCAATTTGATGATGGATCTGCAGCGCGAAAAGAACCTCTCATATCTGTTCATCGCGCACGATCTCGCGGTCGTCGAGCATATCAGCCACCGCATCGCGGTCATGTATCTCGGCAAGATCGTCGAATACACCGACAAACAAACCCTGTTCACCAACCCGCTGCACCCTTACACCGAGGCTTTGCTGGCGGCGGTGCCGATCCCTAACCCGCAACTGAAGCGCAAGAAGCAGCTGCTGCAGGGCGATGTCCCGAGCCCGATCAATCCTCCTCCGGGTTGCACCTTCCACACGCGCTGCCCTTATGCCGAGGCGCGATGCCGGATCGACGTTCCCTCGCTGCGCGAAGTCAACCCCGGCCACATGGTTGCCTGTCACTTACGCTAGCGTGATCGGCTGCGTGTGTTACCGCCGCGAAGGCGGTCGCCCGGAGCCGGCGCAGCCCGGCTTGATCCTCGGCGACCAGGGCCTCCTGTAAAGAAAACCGACAGCATCCGTCGCCTAACTAAATAAACGAACCTGCGGCCCTTTGCGGCCCACCGTCCAGATCGGCATCTGCATACTGTCGGAATTTTTTACGCCCGTGGCGGTCGGATTCTCCGTGAGACGTTGCGATCGCGAAGATTTGTAAGGCTCATGCTTGGCGCCCCCAGCGTGATCCGTCGGAAATCTTTACATTTTCCGTCCCGCGCCGCTCGGATGCGCCAATGAAGCCAAAAAAGCCGATGAAAACATTGAGTGGCACGATATTTGCCTTAACCTTAACTGACCATCGACTAAGGCCTAAATCGGCCGAACGCCTTAGGTAAGGAACACCAAATGAAACGCCTACTTCTTGCATCCGCGGTTCTTGGCCTCGCCGGAGCCGCAGGGACCGCGAACGCAGCCCCCGTAACCTCGAACAGCGTAGAGATTTGGGGCGCTGCAACGCCTGGCGCCACCGCGACCTCTATCAGCCAGCAAGGCTTGCCAACCGCGTCAGGGCTGTTCGGCGGCCCGCTGCCTCTAATTACAAACAACCCGACCTATGCGGCGCCGATTAGCTACAGCGACGCGGCAGCCAATACGATCGGCGGCTTCTTTACCAGTGCAGGGAACCCGATCCCGCCAAACTGTATCGCAGGTCCAGCATGCCAGGGCGCGACCCTAAGCCTTGGGGGCTTCGCGAATGCGACGCTGTTCGAGTTCGCGTTTACGGTTGCGACCAGCGGGACGTTGAGCGTGACCCACGACGACGGCATCAGCCTGTTCGCCGCTGGGACGGAACCCGGGGGCACCAATCTGATCCCCGGGCAGTCTGCCCCCACGACCTCGGAGAATGGCAGCGCCACCCTGGCAGCCGGCACTTATGATCTGTGGTACTCGGAGGTCAACGGGCTGCCAGCAATCTTAACGACCGACTTTGTCCCAACCGTGACCGCACCGGAGCCGGCATCGCTGACGCTTCTCGGCTCGGCACTTCTCGGTTTAGGTTGGCTCGGCCGGCGCCGCCGCAAGAGCGCATAAAAACGACCGATTTACCCGAAGCTATCGCGGCGCCTTTGGGAGCCGCCTTTCTTTTGCTTTTGATCCCCTCATACCAGCTACGGTCCCCACCCTAATTGCCCGGGCATTGGGCCGCACGCTGACACTCAAGCATGCCCGACGAGGAGCCGCGAGCCGGCTCCAAGCTGCTGTCTCCGTATAGCCGATTGGCGTTGAACTCCGAGCTGATAATCGGCGACGGGCCCATCCCGGCGCTCGACGTGTCGATCCAGGCTCGGGTGATCAGTCCTGCCGAGGCGCGGATCGACGTTCCGGGGTTTGTCTGAAGTCAACCCCGGCCACATGGTTGCCTGTCACCTGCGTTAAGGTTAAATCCCGCGCCCGCTCGGTATCGGCTGTCAACAATAGTTAACAGAGTTCGTCCCGCCCCATCGACCGACTGGCCGAGATGTCGAAATAATGACGGGATTTTTGCTTCTTTCGTATATTGTGGTAAGATGTCGGAGATAAGACCCCCCGCTTACCTCTTGTTTGACGGTTCTGCTAAGCCTCACAACCGAGAGGCGAAACCCGGTGTGTCCTGAGAGGTCGTTAGCAATATGTCAAGTACTCTTGTCCAGTCGCGCGAGGCAGCACCGCGGCTGAACCGCGCAAGGCTGCAGCGCGCGCCGCGAGTTGTTCCGAGCACTTTCGATGCCACGCCTCAGGGAGATCGGCTCGCGCTTGCGAACGCCGCCCGCGAACCCTCGCCTCGGATCTCGGCGGGGGCGTCGCTTTCGATCGGCAGCTTGCTCCATCTAGGCTCCGTCGGACTGATCGCCGCCGGAATTGTCGCGGTCTTCTTCGGCGCCGGCCTTTCGCTGCTGGTGCCAGCCGCCAGCGAGACGATTTCCGGCTCGGCTAACCGGGCTGGCGCGGAGGCCATGTCCCCTCTGCCTTCCCTCGGCGACGTTGAGCGGCAAACATTCTTTAGTCGGGCGTCAGCACGTGAAAACAAGGACGCAGCACTGCATACCGCCGCCTTTCCGGCGCCCACCGAAGCGCCCGCGATAGACGGAAAAGACGGTGTGCCCCACTTGGACCGGGCGTTGGCTTTAAAGGCGCCGACTGACACCTCCTCGGCACCTGCGAACGCGCCTGTCCCGGCACCGACTGCGCCCGCCGCAATCGCTATCGCTCCGCCGACCTCCGGGTTCTCCAGTGCCGAAATCACCGAGCTGTTGGACCATGGCGACTCTCTCCTGCACAATGGCGACGTCGCCTCGGCACGCCTGTTTTACGAGCGCGCGGCCGGTGCCGGTGACGGGCGGGCAGCACTGCGCCTCGGAGCCACCTTCGATCCGGAATTTCTCGGCCGCCTCGGCCTGGGCAAGCTGCAAGCCAATCCGGCCGAGGCCCAATCATGGTACAGCCGTGCTCGCGACCTCGGCGCGGTCGACGCCAAACGTCAGCTGAACAGCCTCGAGACGAGATAGGGGGAATAACCTCCAATGAACCGTTGGACCATTGCGGCAGCAATCGTTTTCACCGTGGTTTCGCCGATCGCTCGACCGGCGGTCCCGAAGACCGCAGGGCCGCCTCCCGAAGCCGGTTCGGTGAACCGAGGGGTCGTCGAGCTCGAGACGGCCCGCGCCGCCGGAATCTCGGTGCGGATCGCCGAAGATCTGGCAAACGTCATCGACGATGGGGCAACGCGGCGGATCTTGCCGGTTATCGGCAAGGGGGCTCTGCAGAATATCACCGATCTCAAACTGCTCCGCGGCATCGACATGGCGATCCTCCAGACCGATGTGCTAGATTATGCGCGGCAGCAAAACGTGTTTCCCGGCATCGAGTTCTGGGCGACCTATATCACCAAGCTCTACAACGAGGAGTTCCACCTCCTCGCGCGGCAAGACATCAAATCGGTTGCGGACCTGGCAAATCAGAAGGTCAACGTCGATCTGCGCGGTGCCGGAACGGCGATTACGGCGGCGCGGCTCTTCGAACTTTTGAACATCCCGGCCACGGCGACAAACGATGACCAGGAGGTGGCGCTCGACAAGCTGCGCCGGGGCGAGATCGCCGCCATGGCATTTGTCGCCGGTAAACCGGCGCCGATCTTCCTCAACCTCAATGCCTCTGACGGCCTTCACTTCCTTGCCATTCCCCTCAACCCTGCTGTGACCGCGAGCTATGTCCCGACCCGGCTCACTGCCGCGGATTATCCGGGGGTGGTGCCACAAGACCAAGCAGTCGACACCGTCGCGGTGGGTGCCGTGCTGGTCGCCGCCAACCTCCAGCAGGGAACCGAGCGCTATCGCAATCTGGTCAATTTTGTCGAAGCGTTCTTCACCGGCTTTCAGTCGCTCCTCGATCCGGGGCATCACCCGAAATGGCATGAAGTGAGCATCACCGCGGAACTCCCGGGCTGGCGGCGCTTCCCGCCCGCCGAGCAATGGCTGCAAAGGAATACGCAGGTGGCGGCCGCGCCGAACCTGCAGGATCTCCGGTCGATATTCTCCCGCTTTATCGACGAGCGGCAGCAAGCCTCCGGCGGCGCGCCGCTGACCCCGGAGCAAAAGAACGAGCTGTTCGGGCAATTCGAGTTCTGGGCAAAGGGGCAGACGCGGTAAGCCGCTCCCCCGGCCAGCCCTCGATCCCGTTTTTAACCATGGGACAGCACTTCCGACCGACGTTGCGCTACGCTGTAGCGCTTTCGGTTGCCATTCTGGCGCATGTGTTGGGCGCGTCTGGCGCCACCGCTCTTGCGGACACTGCCCCGAAACGCGGCGGCACTCTCGAGTTTGCCGTAGACGCGGAGCCGCCAAACTACGACTGTCATGCCAACGTCTCCTTCGCCGTTCTGCACCCGATCGCGCCGCATTATTCGACCCTTCTGAAATTCGACACCGCCAATTACCCGCAAGTCGAGGGAGACCTCGCAGAATCCTGGACCGTATCGGCGGACAAGCTGACCTATACCTTTAAGCTGCGTCCCAACGTGCTGTTCCATGACGGGTCTCGGCTGACGTCGGAAGACGTCAAGGCGAGCTGGGAACGTATCGCGCGGCCGTCTCCCGGGGTGACTTCGGTGCGGCGGGTCAATTATTCCGCGATCGGCGCGATTGATACACCCGATCCGCTGACTGTGGTGTTCCACCTGAAGTGGCCGGAGGCTGCCATGCTGCAGAACTTCGCCTCGGAGTGGAACTGCATTTACAGCGCGGCAAAGCTCAAAGAGGATCCGCTGTATCCGGTAAACCATGTTCTCGGGACTGGCGCCTTCGCCTTCGTCGAGCACGTGAAGGGCGATCATTGGACCGGGCGGAGGTTCGACCGGTATTTTCGGCCGGGCAGGCCATATCTCGACGGCTATCGTGCGGATTTTGTGACCGGGGCCAAGATGATCGATGGCTTTAAGGACGGCCGCATCATGGCTGAATTTCGCTTTATCACCCCCAATGAACGCGACGATCTGGTCGAGTTGCTCGGCGACAAGCTGGCGGTATACGAAAGTCCGACGTTGCTGAACCTCTTGGTCGTGTTCAATACCAAGCACCCGCCCTATGACGACGCCCGAGTTCGGCGGGCGCTGTCGCTAACCATCGATCGGTGGGGGGGTGCCGAAGCACTGGCACAGTCGACCGTCCTCAAATTCGTCGGCGGCTTGCTGCGGCCCGGTTTCGCAATGGCCACCCCAGAAGCGGAACTGGCCAAAATTCCGGGGTTCTCCCGCGACATCGCGGCGTCGCGTGCCGAAGCCAAACGGCTCTTGGCCGAGGCCGGCGCATCGGGGCTGACCATAAAACTGACCAATCGCGACCTCCCAATGCCATGGATTCCCGGCGGCGATTATGTTGCTGAAGCGTGGCGCGCCATCGGCCTCACCGTCGATCAAAAAAAACTGAACTTGAAAGACTGGACGACAGCTCTCGAAAAGGGCGATTTCGATGCCGCGATCGATTTCATCGGCGATTATTTCGATGACCCGACGTTGCAGCTAACCAAGTATGTGTCACGTGACCTGTCTCCCGCGAACTATTCTTCTTCTACCGACCGCTATCTCGACGCGCTATACATCGGTCAGGCAGTAACCATCGACCAGCGCGAGCGCGCACGGATTGTTCGCGAATTCGAACGCCACGCGCTGACTGAGGCCTACACGGTGCCGATCCTCTGGTACAACCGTATCGTGCCCACGACGGCTTATGTCAAAGGCTGGAACATGACCCCCAGTCAATACATCGGCCAAGATCTGGTCGATGTCTGGCTGGATCGCTGAGGATTTGGGAGTGAGTGGAGGCTGACAATGAGCCAAATGCCTGTCCGCGCCGTTGCGACCGGCAACGCTTTGGGCGCCGAAGTTATCGGCGTCGATCTTCGCGATGTCGACGACCACACCTTTAGGGCGATCCACAAGTCTTGGCTGGATCATCTGGTGCTCCTGTTTCGTGGTCAAACTCTGGGCGACGATCAGCTGATCGCCTTCAGTCGGCGTCTTGGCGAGCTGGATCTGGCACCGATACAGGAGACCGGCCGACGGTTTGTCGAGGGTCACCCCGAGATCTACATCGTCTCGAACGTAATCGAGAAAGGCGCTCCGATCGGTAGCTTAGGTGCCGGCGAACTCGTATGGCACACCGACATGTCGTACCAAGAGGATCCGCCCAAGGCGAGCATGCTGTATGCGCTCGAGGTGCCGCCCGAGGGCGGCAAGACGGGTTTCCTCAACATGTATGATGCCTATCAAGCGCTGCCCTTGCAATTAAAAGAGCGCATTACCGGGCTCCGGGTGAAACATGACGGGACCTATAACAGCGGCGGCTATGTCCGGGCGGGGGTGACGCCGAGCGATGATCCTCGCGAAGCCCCGGGCACGATCCATCCGCTCGTCTGCACGCACCCCGAAACGGGTCGCCAGTGCCTTTATCTCGGCCGCCGCCGCAATGCTTATATCGACGGACTCCCGCTCGCCGAATCCGAGGCGCTGCTTGACGAGATTTGGGCTTATGCGACCGGCGACGAGCTGACCTGGTACAATGACTGGCGGGTCGGCGACCTCGTTTTGTGGGACAACCGCTGCACGATGCACCGCCGCGATCCCTTCGACCCCGATGCCAGACGCGTCATGCATCGTACCCAGATCAAGGGCAAAACCCGGCCGGTGGCTTGAGATGAGCACGCGGGACGAAGATGTAGTACGGATCGGCGCAGCGGCACCGCCCCGCTCAGCCTGGAACAGCGTTCCCAATCAAGTGCTGTTCCTGTTGTGCCTGATGTATTTCATCTTTTATATCGACCGGGTAAACATCTCGACGGCGGCGCCGCTAATCCAGAAAGATCTCGGGCTCAGCAACACCGCGCTCGGTTTCGCGTTTTCCGCCTTTGCCTATCCTTATGCGGTCTTTCAGCTGATCGGCGGCTGGCTCGGCGATAAATTTGGTCCGCGTCTGACGCTCGGGGTCTCGGGCCTCGTCGTCTGCGTCTCGACGATGTTGACCGGAGCCGTCGGCGGCCTTCTTGCGCTCGTCCTCGTTCGGCTCGCCCTCGGTTTTGGCGAGGGGGCGGCGTTTCCGACGGCGACGCGCGCGATGGCAGGCTGGATGTCGCCGACTCAGTGGGGCTTCGCACAGGGCATCACTCATTCTTTCTCCCGAATGGGTAATGCATTAACCCCGCCGCTGATCGCTTGGCTCATCGTGCTGTTGTCTTGGCGCGGCTCTTTTGTCGTGCTCGGTGCCGCCAGCCTTGTCTGGATGGCGGTCTGGGTCTGGTTTTTCCGCGACGATCCGCGCGAGCATCCCCGCGTGACCGCGGCCGAGCTCGAGCGGCTGGACACCGGGCGTATGCCGACTGTTGCGCGCCCCAGGGTTCCCTGGCTCAGCCTCGCGCGGCGAGTTCTGCCGGTGACCGCGGTGGACTTCTGCTACGGCTGGACGTTATGGCTATTCCTCAGCTGGATCCCGTCTTTCTTCTTTCAGAATTTCCATCTCAACCTCAAGAATTCGGCGCTGTTTTCGGCCGGCGTGTTTCTGTCCGGAGTGATCGGCGACACCCTCGGCGGCATCGTCAGCGACCGCATCCTGAAGCGCACCGGCAATTTACGGCGGGCGCGTTGCTGGGTCATCGCGGGGGGCCTCTTCGGCGGCTTCCTTTTTTTGATCCCGGTGATCTCGGTGCACGAGCTGACCGTGGTCGCGCTGTGCCTGTCATTGGCGTTCTTTTGCGTCGAGTTAGTGGTGGCCCCGATTTGGGCGGTACCAATGGACATCGCCCCCCGCTATGCCGGCTCGGCTAGCGGCATCATGAATTTCGGCTTTGGCGTGGCCGGGATCATCTCGCCCTTCGTATTCGGCTACGCAATCGACCTGACCGGCAGCTGGACCTTGCCATTCCTCGGATCTATGGCGCTGCTGCTGATTGGCGCCGGGTTGGCCCTGCGATTGAAGCCCGACCAGCAGTTGTTGGATCAGGCGCTCCCGAATGCCGGTGTAGCCGCGCGATGATTTCTCTATGAAGCCGGATCGCACTAACGAGTACCCGATCCCGAGGACGATGAAAGCCTGGGTGCTCGGCAACTCAGAGGAGCTGGCCCTGGTCGAAAACCCGGTGCCGGAGCCGGGCGCCGCCGAGGTTCTGGTGCGGGTCGCGTGCGGCTCGGTCCCACGGTCGACGATTCCAGATCGGCGATCGCATCGCCCTCGGGCGGCTTCGCCGAATACGCGGTCAACAACATCAACAGGATGGTTCATGTCCCCGACGACATGAAGCTTTGCCCCTCTCCTCCCGCTTGCAGGGCTGTTCGGGGAAAATCTTGCGGCCCGGTTAGCCTGGCTTGGCTGGCCGCGTCGGAGGGGCGTCGCGGTAGACCTGCAGCCGGGTGACGCGCAAACCCGCGACGCCATGGGCCTCGATCGCGCGCTCCCAGGCGGCGAACTCCTCGGTCGACAGCATATAATGGCGGCAGGCGTCCTCGATGTTCATCTCGCCGTTGCGAACGGCGTCGACGATCGCCGCCTTGCGCCGCACGACCCAGCGTTTTGTGTCGGGGGCCGGCAGTTCGGGAGAATTGGGGCTGATCTGCGGCAAGTGTTCGCCTCGGGAATAGCAAATGACATCCGTCGGTTAATTCAATCGCCGGCGACGGGAATGGTTTCAAAAAAATCTGACGCTCCCTGACGCCAAACCTCATGCGGCCGCCGCCGGCTCAGCTTGCCGCCGCCACTGTGCGCGATCATTTTTGACGGGACCACGAGGGAGAAGGAAATGACTGTCGAACTCAACCACACCATTATTCCGGCCACAAATAAACGGGCATCGGCCAAGTTCCTCGCCGATATACTCGGATTGGAGGCAGGACCGGAGTGGTCGCATTTCATCCCGGTCCGCACGAGCAACGGGGTAACGCTCGACTACGCCGATGCCACCGACTTCCGCCGACAGCACTACGCCTTTCTCGTCAGCGAGAGCGAATTCGGCGCGGCGCTCTCCCGCATCAAAGCGGCGGGCATCGCATTTTATGCGGATTTCAACCGTGCCGGGCGCGGGCAGATCAACCACCTCTACGGCGGCCGCGGCCTCTATTTCGACGACCCTGACGGGCATCTGCTCGAGATCATCACGCGACCCTATGGGCCCTCTCCCGAGAGGTGGACCGAGACCAGCTCCAATCCCGCCTGAGCCGCCGGCATCGCGTTGCCGAGCGAGCGACCAAGCGCCTCTTTCGGGCGGCCTTGCGGGCCCGCGACCCCGTGGCTCGGCTGAAGGTGACGGTGCAGCAACAACCGCTATGGTGCCCGGCTGTTTTTGCTGTTTTTGCGACGATTATCAGCGACCTACTGCTCGTTCTCGGCAGAAATCCTAAAGCCTGACGCGTTGAGGCCACTGTTTCCTGGCTGTTGAGCTGGCCGTTCCGTCGCTGTTACCCGGCTGGGTTTTCAGCGGCGAGCCTGGTCTCTCGACTTCGTTTTCTTCGTGCCTTATTAACACGATATAGCGGTTTTGTCAATAACGGTTACACATTGACCGGGGCGAGCGGGGGACGGCGGCGGATCAGGTCGGCGGCTTTTTCGGCGATCATGATGACTGCGGCGTTGATGTTGCCGCCGATCAGGTCGGGCATCACCGATGCGTCGACGACGCGCAGGCCGTCGACGCCCAGGACCTTGAGGTCGGGATCGACGACCGCGGCGGGGTCGGCCGGCCGCCCCATCTTGCAGGTGCCGAGCGGGTGGTGCACGGTGATCGCGGTCGCCCGGATATGCGCGTCGATGGCGGCGTCGGACCGGCAATCCGGGCCCGGCGAGATTTCTCCGGTCGCGAACGAGGCGAGGGGCGTCTGTCTGCCGATTTCGCGCACCAGACGCACGCCGGCGCGCAACGTGGCCCAGTCCTTGTCGGTCGCGAGAAAATTCTGGCGGATATGGAGCGGGACGCGCGGGTCGGGTGAGGCGAGCTCGATCCGGCCGCGGCTTTCCGGGTGCAACAGCACCGCTCGGCAACCAAAACTATCGGCATAGGGCTGCACAAAGGGCGCGAAATAAGCGTGCGCCGTCATCGGCGCCGCGTTGAACAGGAGCTGGATATCTGGAAGATCCAGCTCGGGTGTGCTCTTCAGGAACGCCGTCACCCCGCCCGGCCAATCGGCTGCGACGCCTTCGCCGCGCAGATAGGCCCGCCCGAGTTCCACTGCGATGCGGTCGGCCCGCATCTTTGCATGCAGCGGACCGGGCTCCTTGCGGCCATAGGCGACCGTCACCGAGACGTGGTCCTGCAGGTTGTGGCCGACGCCGGGCAGCGGGACATTCACTGGGATTTCTTGTGCCCGCAATGTCTCGGGATCGCCGATCCCGGAGAGCATCAGGAGCTGCGGCGAGTTGATGACACCACCCGCCAGGATGACTTCCCGATCGGCCCGGGCTGTGCGGGCCTCGTTCCCCTTCAGATACTCGACCGCGACGGCGCGATCGCCTTCGAGCAGGATCTTTGTCGCCAGTGCGTTTGTCTCGACTTCGAGATTTGGCCGGGAAAGCGCCGGCCTGAGGTAAGCGACTGCGGCGCTGCACCGGCGCCCGTTGCGGATCGTCTGCTGTGAGCGGCCGAACCCCTCCTGCTGCGCGCCGTTATAGTCTTCAGTCATCGGGTGGCCGGCCTCTTCGGCAGCCGCCAGATAGGCGTCGACGAGCGGGTCGCGGTAGCGCGTCGCCCGCGTCGTCAGCGGCCCGTCGCCTCCGCGATAGGCGCTCGCTCCACCCTCCCAGGATTCCTGATGGCGGAAATAGGGCAGCACATGCGCGTAGGACCAGGCAGTCAGCCCCTCCGCCGCCCAGCGATCGTAATCGCCGCGGTGGCCGCGGACATAGGCCATCGCGTTGATCGAGGACGAGCCGCCGATAACCTTGCCGCGCGCGCATTCGATGCGTCGGCCGTCCATCGTCGCCTCGGGCTCGGCGAAATACCCCCAATCGTGCTTGCGCTGCCGCAGCATGCGGGCCCAGGCGAGCGGGATATGGATCCACGGATCGCGGTCCCAGCCGCCCGCCTCCAGCAGCAGCACGCGCGCGTCTTCTTCCTCACTCAGGCGACTGGCCAGAGTGCAGCCTGCCGAACCGGCACCGACGATGATGTACGTGTATTCTTTGCCTTGAATGACCGCCTCCTGCCGCAGGTAACCGGATTGCAACGCACGGGAGCTATCACCCTCGGCAAGCGTTACCACATATCGGCAAGCGCTGCCTCGAAGAGGCGCTATATACCATTGGGTGTGCAATGCCGGCGTTTGAAACCACCGAAGAACTGCCCGCGATTACCAAGCCGCGGCGGGTAACGCTGCCGCCCGCGGTAGCGCGGTTCGAGATCCGATACAGCCGCTTTCTCGACCCCAAAGGAAACGCGGTGCACCCCTTGCCCGATTTTGCCCGCGACCGCGCCGAGCTGGTCGCGCTCTACCGCGCAATGGTGCTGGCGCGGCGCTTCGATGCCAAGGCCGTGGCACTGCAGCGCACCGGCCGGCTCGGCACCTTTGCCTCGGCATTGGGCCAGGAAGCCGTGCCGGTCGGGGTTGCCAGCGCGATGCGAGCCGAGGATGTGCTGTTGCCGAGCTTCCGCGAGCACGGCGCTCAGCTGTGGCGCGGGGTAAGCCCGGCCGAGCTGCTCCTATTCTGGGGCGGCGACGAGCGGGGCAGCAATTTTGCCGAGGCTCGCGACGATTTCCCGGTCTGTGTTCCGGTCGGGACCCACGCGCCGCACGCCGTCGGTGTGGCCTTGGCCTTCAAGCTGCGGCATGAGAAGCGGGTGGCGGTCTGCGTGTTTGGGGACGGTGCGACCTCGAAGGGAGACGTCGCCGAGGCGCTCAATGCCGCCGGGGTTTGGCAATTGCCGGTCGTCTTCGTGATCAACAATAACCGCTGGGCAATCTCGGTGCCCGTGGCCCACCAGACCGCGGCCGAAACCCTGGCGCAGAAAGCCATTGCCGCCGGCATCGAGGGCGAGCAGGTCGACGGCAACGACGTCATCGCGGTGCGCGAGGCGATGTCCCGCGCCCTCGCCAAGGCGCGGGCCGGCGGCGGTCCGCATCTGATCGAGGCATTGACCTACCGTCTCGGCGATCACACGACCGCCGACGACGCCAGCCGCTACCGCAACGGCGCCGAGGTCAGCGCGCGCTGGGCGGAAGAGCCGATCGCCCGCTTGCGCAACCACCTCGTCGCGAACGGGATGTGGGGCAAGGCCGACGAGGAGCAGCTATTGGCCGAGATCACCCTGACGATCGAGCGCGCGACGGAAGCCTATCTCGCGACCCCGCCGCAGAGGCTCGAAGCGATGTTCGATTTTACCTACCAGGTGCAGCCGAAGGACCTCGCCGACCAGCGCCAGGCGGCCCTCGACCTGGCGGGGAAGTGAGGCCGACCATGCCCGACATTACCCTCGTCCAGGCGGTCAATCTGGCGCTCGCCCGGGCCATGGCCGACGACCCCTCGGTGCTCGTCGTCGGCGAGGATGTCGGCGAGGAAGGCGGCGTCTTCCGTGCGACCGAGGGGCTGCTCGACCGCTTCGGGGCCGATCGCGTGCTCGACGCGCCGCTCGCCGAGGGGGTCATTGCCGGCATGTCGGTCGGGCTTGCCGCGCAGGGTTTCCGCCCGGTGTCGGAGATCCAGTTCACCGGCTTCATCTATCCGACGATCGATCAGCTGGTGAACCATGCCTCGCGGCTGCGCACCCGCACGCGCGGCCGGCTCAGCTGCCCGATGGTCGTGCGCTCGCCTTACGGCGCCGGGATCCGCGCCGTCGAGCATCATTCCGAAAGCCCGGAGGCGATGTTCGTCCACATTCCCGGCCTCAGGGTCGTGATCCCGTCCTCGCCGGCCCGCGCCTACGGCTTGCTGCTGGCGGCGATCCGCGACCCCGATCCGGTCGTTTTTCTGGAACCGACCCGGCTCTACCGCGCGGCGCGCGAGGAGGTCGAAGACAACGGTGCGGCCTTGCCGCTCGACCATTGCTTTGTGCTGCGCGAGGGCGCCGACATTACCTTCATCACCTGGGGCGCCATGACCAAGGAGACCCTCGCCGCCGCCGACCGGCTGGAGGCCGACGGCATCAGCGCCGAGGTCATCGACGTCGCGACGTTGAAACCCCTCGACAGCGACGGACTGCTCGCCTCCGTTGCCAAGACCGGACGCTGCGTCATCGTGCACGAAGCTCCCTTGACAGGCGGCGTCGGGGCCGAGATCGCGGCCCGCATCGCCGAGCGGGGTCTGGTTTCGTTGCTCGCGCCGATCGAGCGGGTCGCCGGATGGGACACGGTCATGCCGTTGCCCCGTCTCGAGCAGCAATACCTGCCGAGCGAAGCCCGCATCCTCGCCGCCGCCCGGCGGGCATTGGCTTACCAATGAAGACTTCGCAACGGGCCCCTCCCTCTCCCCCCGAAAACGGGTGGAGAGGGGCAAGAGTGCTGGGCAGCCGAATGCCATGAGCGTCTTCGTGCTGCCGGATCTGGGCGAGGGGTTGCAGGAGGCCGAGCTGGTCACTTGGCATGTCGGCGAGGGCGACCATGTCGTGGCCGATCAGCCGCTCGTCTCGGTCGAGACCGAGAAGGCAGTGGTCGAGGTGCCCTCGCCGCAAGAGGGCAAGATCGCCCGGCTGTGCGTCCAGCCGGGAGAGACGGTCAAGGTCGGCGCGCCGCTCGTGGAGTTCGAGGAGGGTCCCCGAACCGATACCGGCACCATCGTCGGCGAGCTTTCGGCTGCTTCGCCGCCGCCGGTTCTCCCATCGGCACCGCAAGCGCCGGCGGTCAGGGCGGCGCCCGCGGTCCGCGCTCTGGCGCAGCGGCTCGGCGTTGATCTGGCCGAGGCTGCCGCGAGCGGCCCTGGCGGCGCCGTGACCAGCGCCGATGTCGAGCGCGCCGCCCGCGCGCGGACCGCAGCCGGGCCGGTCGAGCCGCTGGCCGGGGTGCGCCGCGCGATGGCTGTCAACATGGCCCGCTCGCACGCGGAAATCGTGCCGGCGACGGTGTCCGACGAAGCCGATATCGCGGCCTGGGCGGCGCAATCAGATGTCACGATCAGGCTGGCTCGGGCAATCGCCGCCGGCTGCGCCGCCTCGCCTGGCCTCAACGCCTGGTATGACGGCCGAACGATGGAGCGGCGCCTCCTGAAGGAGATCGATCTCGGCCTGGCGGTCGACACCGAGGACGGGCTCTTCGTGCCGGTGCTGCGCAATATCGGCGGACGCGACGCCGCCGATCTGCGCCGCGGGATCGAGGCGATGAAGAAGGACGTGCGCGCTCGCACCGTCCCGGTCGCCGAATTGCGCGGCCAGACCATCACCTTGTCTAATTTCGGCATGTTCGCGGGGCGGTTCGCGGCGCTGGTGATTGTCCCGCCGCAGGTCGCAATCCTCGGCGCCGGCCGCATCACGGAGCGGCCGATCGTCGCGAGCGGGAAGCTCGCGGCGCACCGTATCTTACCCTTGTCGCTGACTTTCGACCATCGCGCGGTCACCGGCGGCGAGGCGGCCCGCTTTCTCAAAGCCGCGATCGAGGACCTCGAAAAACCGCAATAGCGATGCCTCTCCTCCGGCTCTTGCTGAACATCTTGTGGATCGTCACTGGCGGCGTCTGGATGGCGGCCCTATGGCTGCTGGCGGGGATCATCATGGTGATTACGATTATCGGCATACCGTGGGCGCGGGCGGCGTTCAATATCGCGCTCTACGCCTTACTGCCGTTCGGCCAGACGGCAGTCGACCGCGCCGACTACACCGGGCATGAGGATGTCGGGACCGGTCCGCTCGGCACCATCGGCAATCTGATCTGGCTGGTGCTGGCGGGATGGTGGCTCGCCCTCGCCCACTTGATCATCGCACTCGGTCTGGCGATCACGATCATCGGTCTGCCCTTCGCCTGGGCCCACCTAAAGCTCGCCGGTCTCGCCCTGTGGCCGATCGGCAAGATGATCGTCCCGATCGAAGACCGGCAAATAGTCCGCTAAACGCATTATCATAAAAGCTGCATCTTCGGCCTCTATTGCTTAAGAAAACCCAAATTGCGTTTAACTTGATTTTCACATCCCCGGGCAAAGCTCTTTCGCAAGGAGACCAATACTCACCCGCGGGTGACCATTATCGGAAACCGGTCAATGTTTCGGTTGCGCACGTCCAGACTCGCCGGCTACAGCCTCAGGACCCGCCTCTATTCGATCATCGCCTTTCTCGGACTGCTCCCGGTACTGGGTGTCGCGCTTGCATTAGTGGCGGTCGAATTGTCCCGGCGCGATGATGCGGCCCTGGATCGCGTGGCTCGAGGCACGATCAATCTCGAGCGGGTCAACGGGCTCGTCTACGCCGTGGTGATGGAATTGCGCGGCATCTACATGTCCGCGGATTGGGCCGCAGCGGAGCCGTTCGCCAAGAACCTCAGCCGCCAGCTCGGCGAGCTTCAGGATGTGGCGCGGGTGTGGAAGTCCGACGCCATCGCCTCGCAGCAATCCAACATCGAAGATTTGGCGGAGGGTATCGATCAATTCGTGCGCTTTCGGACAGAGCTGGTGCGGCTCGGCAAGGAAGAGAGCACGGCGGCCGCCCGCGCGTTTGGCGACAATGACGCAAACCGCTCTGTCAGGACTGCGCTCAACAACAGCTTGCATACGGTCGCCCGCGCCTATGAGCAGGAAATCGCGCGAGCACGCAGTCAGGTCGAAGCGGACGAACGTTATTTTCTGGCGATACTGTTGGCTGTCGCCATGCTCGGCGCCATGGCGCTGGCCGGCGGCCTGTTATTCGTCAAGGCCGGGCTTTTGACACCTGTGCTGCGCATGCGAGACTCGATGCTGCGCCTGGCGCAAGGCGACCTCGACTTCGCGATCGATGGGCGGCAGCGCTCCTACGAGCTCGCCGAAATGGCCAAGGCGGTCGAGGTATTCCACACCACATTGGTGGAACGCCAGAAGCGCAATCGCGAGACGCGGTTGCTCGCAGACCTCAATGAATGGCTCCAGTCCTGCAACTCATTGGGCGAACTTTACCAGATGGTGGCCGAATTCCTCGGCCGGTTGCTTCCTGGTTGTGCCGGCAGCCTTTATATCTACGCCAATTCGCGGGATGTGCTGGAAAGCGCCAAAGCCTGGAACGGCGGCAAGATGATGCCGGCAATGCATCCCGACGATTGCTGGGGCTTGCGGCGCGGGCGGCCCTATACTTTCGGCGAAAACGAGATCGATTTCCGGTGCTCGCATGTCGATCCGTCGGTAAGCGGCGAATATTGCTGCATTCCGATCCTCGCCCATGGCGAGACGATCGGATTGCTCAATCTCGAATTCGGGTCAGAGGATGAAGAGCTGCGCAAGGAGACGATCGCGGAGCAGCGCCGGTTGGGGCTCGTTTGCGCCGAGCAGATCAGCCTGGCGATAGCGAACGTCAAACTGCGGGATCAATTGCGCGACCAGTCGATACGCGACGTGCTGACCGGTCTGTTCAATCGGCGCTACATGCTGGAGACCTGCCGCCGCGAATTTTCACGTGCGGTGAGGGCGGGTCAGAACATCAGCATCCTTTCCATCGATGTCGATCATTTCAAGAAATACAATGACAATCACGGCCACGATGCCGGCGATATGGTATTGCGTGCGGTCGGCGACTGCCTAGAAAATCTGTTCCGGAACGAAGACATCCCTTGCCGGTTCGGCGGCGAGGAATTCGTCGTCATCATGCCCGGGGCGGACGGCAATACCGCGCTGCGCCGGGCAGAGCAACTGCGCAGCAAAATCGAGGACATCGTCGTCCGCTACCTCGAAAAGAACCTGCCGCGGATCACGGTATCAATCGGCGTGGCGGTCTTCCCGGACGCCGGCGACAATCCGCAGGTCGTATTGAAAGCCGCCGACGAAGCCTTGTACCGGGCCAAGGAACAGGGCCGCAACCGCGTCGAGCTGTTCGGCGCCGCGGCAATGGACGTCGATGCGCCGGAGCTGCACTCCGTGGCAATGCACCGCGCATTGGCCCCCAGTTTCTACGTTCCGGCTGAGGAACAGGACGAACTGGCGCCATCACTCGTCAAAGCTGGTTAATTCGTCACGGATCTAAGCAAAAATCCGTCTGCAGAACATCAAAAACGCGCAGTTGCCAAATTTGTCCCAACTGCCAGATCACTGGCCGGGTATATTGCAGAGGCAATTGGGGAGATTGGGGAGAATTGAGATGGCTCTGTTCATCACCCGGTGAGGCCATCGGGCCAGTGGGTCCGTCACATCGATTGCTGATTGTCGCAATGCTCCGGAGCAGGCGTCGGGAGTAACCGCTGCTTCTTGGGCAGATCACTGTCGCTGTCAAACAATTATTACCGTTTGGCCAGTACAAGGGGTGGAGCTGTGCGCTGGCGACTAGTCGGAGGCTAGCGAGTTGGAAAAATTTTGCACATCGATGCCCGCTGGTATCGCCAAGCCAGCAACGGTGGCATTATTCATGCTTTATCCTTGCAGGCACGGCTTCTGCGCAGAACTCGCCGATGCTGGGAAATCCGCCCCCATTCGCTCGGCCGAATGATCCCGGCTTGCGCGACGGTCCGGCCGGAGCGGGAGGCCCGCTCCCCGGGTTTGGCTGCCGCTCAGCGGAACCACTTCAGCGCGGCGCTGCGCCGGTTTCAGGAGGTCAATTCAGTCTCGGGCACGGTCAACGACGCACCTCCCGGCACATTGAACGGCAGCGGCTTGGGCCCACGCTTCAACATGAACAGCTGCGCCGGTTGTCACGCGCAGCCCGCGGTCGGCGGCACAAGCCCGTCCATCAACCCCCGAGGTGGCAGTGGCGACCTTGCATCGCGCCAACAACACCCTACCCTCCTTCATAACGCCCAATGGCCCAGTGAGGGAGGCGCGCTTCATCCGGAACCCGGACGGCACCCCGGACGGCGGCGTCCACGATCTCTTTGTCATTGCCGGACGCACAGACGCGCCGGGATGCCAAATCAACCAACCCAACTTCGCTCAAGCGATGCAGCAAGGTAACAGTATATTCCGCATCCCGACACTAATCTTCGGCGCCGGGCAGGTCGAAAACACGCCTGACATCACCCTGAAAACGATGCGGGGCGGTTTCCCCTCAGCGTCAGGCTGCCGGAATCTCCGGGAACTTCAATCACAGCGGAAATGACGGCACGATCACCCGCTTTGGCTGGAAGGCGCAGAACAAATCGCTGCTGATGTTTTCGGGCGAAGCATACAATGTCGAGATGGGCGTCACGAACGAGCTTTTCCCAAACGAACGCGAAGACGCTCCAAGTTGTCAGTTCAACCCCTTGCCCGAGGACGCGACAAATCTGGCGGACACCGGGATCAGCAACGGCTCGGCCTCCGACTATTCCTCGGACATCGTAAATTTCGCCAGCTTCGCACGATTGTCTGCAGGTCCGGCGCCCGCTCCGGCGACACCAGTCGAGAGCGGATAGTAGCCGCCAAGGCGGAGATTGCGCGCTGCGCCACAAAAAGCCCCGGCCGGCGGGGTCGCTCGCGCGGCATTTAGCGGTCCAGCCCTAATCGGCCGATCGCCGGCAGCTTTAGCGCCGGCACTGCGGCGTCGATGCCGATATTGAGCCCCAGGACGTTCAGCTCGAACCCCTCGTCTACGGCGAGGAGGACGCCGGCAAGGCCGAAGAGCGAAACCTGAAACCCGGAGCCGCTGGGCGCCATGGCAAACAGCGCACCTCCGGGCAGGAAATCTTTGCCGACCGCATTCGACGGCAGGTCGAGGCCGAGCTCGGGAACCTGGCGGGCGATATAGGCGGTGAACGTGTTGCTGTTGGGGCCGGGCCAGGCGCGATACTCGTGCGGATAGGGATAGCCGGCGACCGCGGCACGGATATCTTCGATCATCGCGTCGACACCCGGTCCGCGCCGGTCAGCGATGATTTGTGGTCGCGCGCCGAACCAGTAATTGTCGGGGCCCATCCGGTCGACGCGAACCGCCGGCGTGCCGTTGGCGACGCCGAAACCCAGCACCTCGTACCGCGTATAGCGGTCGGCCCCGGTCGGCTTCACCGCGATCCAGGTGTGCACTGCGACCACCCCCCGCCATGAGACTGCGCGGGCGGCGTAGACCTGAACCACGGCCTCCGGCGTGGCCGCCGGGTCGGGCGCCAGGCCGGTCGGGTCGCGACGTGCCTCGTACCATGGCACCCCATCGCGCCCATTGGGCAGGCAACCGCTCACCAGCACCGGCAGCACGAAGAGCCCGAGCAGCAACAGACCTGACGAAGTCGCAAAATTCATCGGGGCTCGGGCTGGCTTACACCGACGGGTGCGACCTCCGGACCCGGTTACTCAGCGGGCGATGCCCGGCGCCCCGGCCGGCACGTCGTAAAAGGCCAAGGTCATCGAGACGCTCGTGTAATAACCCATCAGGGTGATTACGTCGGTAATGCCGACATGGCCGAGTGCCTTGGCCGCGCGGTCGTAGAGCCCTTGCGGGATCCAGCGCGAATTGGCGAGCGCCATTGCCATCTCGTAAACGACCTGCTCGCGCTCGTCCGAGAATGAAGTCTGCAGACCGGCGATGAGCGTCTCGACCTTATCGGCCGGCAACCCGACTTCCTTGCCGCGCCGCTCATGCGCGCTCGTCGGGTATGCCGAATGCCATTTGCTGTTGATAATGCAGACGGCGATCTCGCGCTCGCGCTCGCTAAGCGAATAATGCCCGGGATGAAAATGGGCGCCGAGCGGAGCCGCAGCCTTCGCCAGCTTGGGGTTATGGACCCAGATTTTGCTCGGCCCGCCGAGCTGACCGCGGATCTCGATCAGAAAGCGGTAGCCCTCCTGCTGCTCCGGCGTCATCTGCTCATAGGGGATCTCCGTGTAACGGCCAAAGGTGGGCGTATCGGGCATCTCGGGTTTCCTTCCCAGGGTGGATTGCCAGGGTAGATTGGCGGCGCATCCTGCTACGGCGTTGCCTGCCCTGTCGACCCGCAGGGACGCGGTGCGGTCAGTGACGCTTTCGTTCAGTCAACGACCGCGGCGAAAAGATCACCGAGGCTTTGTTGTGGCGCCATAACTCCGCGGCCGCAGCTGCATCGCCTCATTCCTTCAGCCCGCCGGCGAAGCCGATCCATTTGTCCTTCACCGCTTTGTAATGCCGCCCCATGTCGTAGAGGCGGACCGGCAGTCTGAGCTCGGGCGCGATCAGGCGGCCGATGGCGGCGGCAACATTGAACTCGGCTATCGCGGTATCGTGCTCGGCCGTCACTAGCTGGCCTTGGCTCGTGAACAGCTGCTGCTCTCCGACCAGCACGTCGAGCACTGTGCGGGTGCCGGTCAGCGCCTCCTCCTGCAGCCCGGCGAGGGCGATCTGCGCGGCGCGCACCGCCGCGGTGAACGAGGCGATCCCGGCGCGCGCCGCCTGGAAGGCCGCCCAGCTCTGGGCGGCGAGCTGCACTGCCGCGCGCCGTGCGTCGTCGAGCTGGCTGCGCCGCTGCCCGACGGTCTGCTGCGCCTGCCGCGTCTGCGAATAGATCGCCCCGCCCTCGTAGAGTGGCATTGTCATCATCGCGGTGATCGAGGCGGCGGTCGTCGTCCCCGAAGTAATGGCCCCAGCCGAGGTCGCGGTGGAGATCGCGCGATTGAGATCGCCGGTTGCCGAGACCTGCGGCAGCAGCTGGCCGCGCACAACGTCAATGTTGTCGCGCGCAGCGAGCTCGGTGAAGCCGGCCGAAATGACGCTAGGGTTGCTGCGCGCGGCGAGGGTCAGCGCCTCGTCGCGCGTCGCCGGCAGGGCGGGGCGTTCGCGCGGCAAGGTCAGGCGGCCGGGCGGATGACCGACGGCGCGGGTATAATTGGCCCGGCTGATCTCGAGCTGACCCTCGGCGGCGACCCGCTGCGCCGTCGCCTGCTCGAGCGAGGATTGCGCCTGCGCGACATCGGTGCCGGTAAGCTCGCCGATCTCGGCGCGGATGCGGGTGGATTCGAATTCCTGGCCCAGGACATATTCGTTGTTGCGGTTGACCGCGAGCAGGTTCTGGTCACGCACGACATCGAGATAGGCTTGCGCCACTGCCTGGAACACCGTTGTCTCGACCGCCAGGGTCTGCGCCCGCGCCGCCTCTACTGTATTGATCGCCTGCCGCACCTGCGCCTCGGTGCGCCCGCCGCGATAGACTTGCTGCGTCGCGGTCAGATCGAGCGAGGAGGGCTGCGAGTGGGAATAAGCGGTCGGAGAGGCCGCCGCCGACTGCGCGCTGACGGCATATCCGGTCTGGCCGGTAAAGGCGACCGTCGGACGCCAATTCGCCAGGGCCTGCGGCACCATCTCATCGGTCGCCCGCAGCAATGCGCGCTGCGCCAGCAGCTGCGGGTTGGTGCGATAAGCCTCGGTTAGCGCCTCGGTCAGGCTTTGCGCCGACGCGGCGCCGATGCCGCCGACAGTTGCGATCGGCACCGCGAGGTAAGCCCAAATGAGCCGCCCTATCATCGACTAGCGGCCTCCGCGGGGGAACCTCTGGCTACCGGCTCGGTGCTGCCCGGCCCTCCTGTTTTTGCAATGGAATTACAGGTGGCTCCCCGCAGCACCGGATGATCCGATCCCCGGCGAATGGCTGCGGAGACGGAGCACACCTGCAAAATCATCCTCATTTGTTCGCGCCAGGCGCTCCGGCATACTTAGATTTTCACAAATGTCAATTAGTAAAGCTCAATAAAATGTTAGAATTCGAGATAACAGCCGAGATCCGGCACCCTCAGTTCGGGGCTGAACCTAGCCGCCAGTCTGCCCCTATTCTAGAGCGCCTCCGGCTCCGGGTACTCGAACAGATCGGATTGCTCGCAGAGGCGCGGCAAAGCGCGGTCGCGGTCGGACACGATCGCGGTTTCGATCGTGACCGGCCAGGTAATCATCAGCACCGGATCGTTCCAGGCGATGCCGCGATCATGCGCCGGGCTGTAAAAGTCCGTCGTCTTGTATTGCACCTCGGTGTCGTCCTCCAGCGTGCAATAGCCGTGGGCGTATCCCGGCGGTATCCACAGCTGGTACCAGTTGTCGGCGGTCAGCACCGCGGCCGCATGCCGCCCAAAGCTGGGGGAACCCCGCCGGATGTCGACGGCGACATCGAAAATCGCCCCGCGCGTCACCCGCACGAGCTTGCCCTGCGCCGTCGGCGGCACCTGGTAATGCAACCCGCGCAACGTCCCCTTCAGCGGGTTGCGGACGTGGTTGTCCTGCACGAAAGCTGCCTCGATCCCGATCGAGGCGAAATCGCGCGCGTTCCATACCTCGGAGAAAAAACCTCGTATGTCGCCGATGCGCTGCGGCATGACGACTTTGATTTCCGGCAACGCTGTTTCCAAGGTCTGCACGGCAGGAAGCCTTTCTTCATTTTCGTTCATATGGCCAAGCCGACATGATGATAAAGGATACCTCATGACCATAGGTTGATGGTGTTGATCGCATCCCCACTAAGGCGTCTTCATGAGCAAAACAATGGCTAACTCAGCCTCGGAAAAATACAGTATCGCGCCGCGGGTTGCTCGGACTTGCGAGCGGCGCCTCGGTTTTCACCTTTTGGCATCGCAAGGCGCACAGTTTCCCGGCTGCCGAGCAGTACGTCGACCGCGTCGCGGCTGAACGGATCGCCGATCGCGCGCCGTCCCGCCCGCCGATCCTCGTCGACGCGCAGACCCATGTGTGGTGGCGCGCGGGCGGCGTCCGCCAGATGAGCGAGAGAGGGGAGCACTTCCTCAAATCACTTGCCGGCTCGCGCGCCGGGGTGGTCGGCCATCCGGTGCCGATCGCCGATATGGGGCGCGTTATGTTCCTCGAGGACGTTTTTCTCGGCAGCGAGACCGATATCGCCTTCCTGAACAGTTTCGGGATGCGGGCGGCGTTCGACGGCGTTGATCTTTTTCCACCGCGCGAGGCGGCCTTCATCCGCTCGATGGCGCCCTCGCGCATCCGCGTCCTCGGCACTGTCGACCCGCCCGACGGAGCCTCCGCACTCGAATTGCTGACTTATCAGTGCGAGACGATCAAGATCGACGGGCTGAAGCTCTATCCGCCGGGGCCGGATGCCCGCGGCTGGGTCCTCGATGACGAGAAGAACACGTATCCGTTGTTTGAGGTATTGCGCAGGCACGGCGTCAAGAATGTCTGTGTGCACAAGGGTCTGCCTGGGCTATTTCTCGAACAGTATTGCCACACCGATGATTTGGCGCGGGCGGCCGCCGATTTTCCCGACCTCAACTTTATCGCCTTCCACAGCGCCTTTCCGTGGGAGGCTGAACTGGCCGCTCAGGCCAAGGCGGCGAAGGCCAAAAATATCTATGCCGAGCTGGGCAGCTTGGCCCGGATGATGCGGACGGATCCGGCGCGGTATGCTGTCCTTATCGGGAACCTGCTCGACGGCTTTGGAGCCGATCACATTCTGTGGGGCACCGACACACCGGTGATCGGACCGCCCCATTGGCAGATCGAGGCCTTCCAGACCTTCACGATGCCCGAAGAGCTCGCCGCGCAACACGGTTATTCGCAGCTGACGCCCGAGGTGAAAAACAAGATCTTCGGCGAGAACGCCGCCCGGATTTTCGGGATCGATATCGCTGCCGCGCGCCAGGCGATCGAGGGCGACCTGCTCTACAAGCTGCGCGACGACCGCAATCCGCTCCCGGCCGGCGCAGCGCCTTTATAAGGGCCTGTCATTCGGGGGCGCGAGCTGTGTGAGCTATCACACACACCGGGTCGGGGCGGGCCGGTATAGCCGGTGCGGAGATACCCAAGAGCCTCCCTCCGCTATTCACGCCGAATTCTGCCGGTGACATTCGTTTGTTGCCTCGTTCGAACCGCTCGTTATGGTCGGACGAGCTCCTCCTCCCATTCACGTTTCTTCATCCAGAGTGGTTGAATTGATGAGCACCTTAGCAACTCCCGAAACTGCCGGGGACATCGTGTCCAGCGAGACCGCGCTTGCTTGTCTCTTTCGCCTCGGCGCGCAGAACGGGGTCTACGCCGAAATCGGCGCCGTCCGCCGCCGCAACCTGATCGAGGCAGACAGCCTGCCGGTGGGGCGCCTCGTGGAGTTGGCTGGGGAATTCGGGTTGCGCGCCGAACGCGTGCGGCTCGATTGGGAGGGTTTGCGGAACACCCCGTTCAGCCATCCGATCCTGCTGCTGCTCGACAACAAGAACGCCGTCGTGCTGGTCGGGGTCCGCCGCAGCGGGCCGGAGGAGGTGGCCGTCTCCGACCCGGTGTTCCGCGACGGCGAGCCGTTCTTCCTGGCGCGCGAGGATCTGGAGCGCGCCTGGGCCGGCGCGGCGCTCGTGGTCACCCCGCTGCCGCCGACCAAGGCCGACACGGCATTCGGCTTCTCGTGGTTCACGACCAAGCTGTTTGCCGAGCGCCGCCTGATGCGCGACATCGTCGTCGCGGCGTTGGTGATGCACCTGATCGGACTGTCGGTGCCGATCTTCTTTCAATTGCTCGTCGACAAGGTCGTGCCGAACCAGGCGTTCTCGACGCTTTATGCGTTGAGCGCCGGGGTCGGGGTGCTGATCCTGTTCGACGCCGGCTTCAACTATCTGCGCAACTATCTGCTCGCCTTCGTCACGCGCCGCCTCGACCACCAGGTCGCCAACAGCACGATCGAGCATCTGCTGCGCCTGCCGATCGATTATTTCCATGCCAACCCGTCCGGGGTCACCGCCTACAAGTTGCAGGAGGCGAACAACGTCAGGGATTTCCTGGCGAGCCGGTTGTTCAACACGTTTCTCGATTTTCTCGCGGTCATCATTTATCTGCCGGTGCTGCTGCTCTATTCGTGGCAGCTGACCCTGATCGTGCTCGGGGTCTCGGCAACCGCCTTTGTCGGTGCTGGCGGCGATGTCGCGCACTTTCCGCAAGAGACTCACCGAGGTCAACGAGATCGAGGGCCGCCGCAAGGCCTTCCTGTTCGAGATCCTCAACGGCATCGCGACGATCAAGACTTTGGCGCTCGAGCCGCGCTCGCTGCTGCGCTGGCGCCGCCACACCGACGAGGCGGCCAATAAGAGCCTGTCGCTCGACCACACCGCGGCGGGCGCCCGCAGCGTCGTCGCCAGCCTCGAGCGCGGCATGAGCATCGGGATCGGCGCATTGGGCGCGCTGTTCGTGCTGAGCGACCAGATGACCGTCGGCGCGCTCGTCGCCTTCAACATGCTGGGACTGCGGCTGGTGCAGCCGCTGATCCACGCCTCCTCCCTGATGCAGGATTATCAGCGCTCGGTGCTGTCCCTGAAGCTCCTCGCGCAGTTGATGCAGACCGCGCCCGAACCGTCGAGCGGCCAGCTCGCCCCGACGATCCGCGGCCACATCGAGTTCGACAGTGTGACGTTCCACTATCCGGGATCGCCGACCCCGGCGGTCAAGGAAATCTCGTTCGCGGTCGAGCCCGGCCAGATCGTCGGCATTGTCGGCCGCAGCGGCTCGGGCAAGACGACGATCACCCGGCTGATCCAGGGTCTCTATCGGCCGCAGGCCGGCCTCGTGAACATCGACGGCCAGGATCTGAAGGAGCTCGATCTGGCTCATCTGCGCACCCAGATCGGCGTCGTCTTGCAGGAGAATTTTCTGTTCCGCGGCACGGTGCGCGAGAACATCGCGATGACCAAGCCCGCCGCCTCGCTGGACGAAGTCGTCCGGGTCGCCCAGCTCGCCGGCGCGCACGAATTCATCCAGCGGCTGCCGCAAGGCTATTCGACGATCCTCGAAGAAAGCGCGACCAATCTGTCGGGCGGCCAGCGCCAGCGCCTGGCGATCGCGCGCGCCCTCATCCACGACCCGCCGGTGCTGATCTTCGACGAGGCGACCAGCTCGCTCGACCCCGAGAGCGAGGCGATCATCCAGCAGCATCTCGCGGCGATCGCCCGCGGCCGCACGATCATCCTGGTCACCCACCGGCTCTCTTTTGTGGCGCGCGCCGATGCGATCATCGTCGTCGACGGCGGGCATCTCGTGCAGGTCGGCCCGCACGAAGCCCTGCTCGGCAGCTGCCTGCCGTACAAGCAATTGTGGAGCCAGCAGGCGAGGATGTACCAGTGAGCCTCACCACCGTACCGCCGGCTCGCGGCGGCGCAATGCCCGCCGCGCCGTCGAGCGCGCCGACGCCGCGCGCGCTGATCGACTACGATTTCCAGACCGTGCTGCGGGTGCCGCCCAAGCGCCGGCTGGTGCTCTGGCTGATGGTCGGCCTGATTGCCGCCGCGGCAATCGCGCTGGCGGTGCTGAAGGTCGACATCGTCGTCAGCGCCAACGGCAAGATCGTCACCACCGACAGCGAGATCGTGATCCAGCCGGTCGAGACCTCGGTCGTCCGCTCGATCGCGGTCAGGATGGGGCAGCACGTCAAGGCCGGCGACGTGCTGGCGACATTGGACCCGACGTTCTCGCTGGCCGATATGGGCGAGCTGACCGCCAAATTGCGCAATCTCAGTGCGACCTACGACCGGCTCGACGCCGAGCTCGCCGGGCCGCGCCTATGACCCGCCCAATCCCACTGCCGACGAGCTGACGCAACGCGACGTCTTCCGCAAGCGCCAGGCCGAATACGCCGCCAAGCTCGGCGCGGCGGAGCGCAAGGCCGAGCAGTACAAGGCGGATCTCGCCACGCACAAGACCGAGGTAAAGGGCCTGCAGGAGCAGATCCGGCTGGCGGGCCAGGCGGAGGACATGTACGAGCAGCTGGTCGCCAAGGACCTCACCTCGAAGCTGAAGCTGATCGAGGCGAGCCAGCACCTGGTCGACGCCAGGACCCGCCTCGACACCAATCTCGGCGAACAGCAGAAACTGGCCGAGCAGATCGCCGGGGCGGAAGCCGAGCGCGACGGTTTCGTGCAGGAATGGCAGCGCAAACTGTCCGAGGACATCGCGCAGAACCGCAGCGACCGCGACGCCACGGCGGCCCGGCTGTCGAAGGCGCAAATGCGCCACGACCTCGCGGTGATCACGGCGCCCGAGGACGCCACCGTGCTCGAAGTCGCGCATCGGCCCGCCGGCTCGGTATTGCGCGAAGCCGAGACCCTGATGCGGCTGGTGCCGGCCCACGCCCCGCTGTTGTTCGAGGTGCAGATCGACACGCGCGACGTCGCGCGCCTCCATATCGGCGACCGCGCGACGATCAAATTGGAGGCTCTGCCGTGGCAGCAATTCGGCCTCGCCTATGGCGAGCTGAAGGCGCTGACCCCGGATACCTTGAGCGACGACAACGCAAGCGAGACCGGCGAGGAGGGTTCCTCGCCCGAGCTGAAAAAGGAGGCGCGGCAGAGCCCGACCCACTACCGCGCCCGCATCGAGCTGACCGAGACCAAATTCCGCAACCTGCCGGAAGGCTTCGCATTGCGGCCCGGCATGCGCGCCGTCTGCGACATCAAAATCGGCCGCCGCTCGATCCTCGAATACGTGCTGAACCCGATCACCCGCGTCATCGGCGAGAGCCTGCGCGAGCCGTGAGAGCGGACAGAACGCGGCAAGGCACCTCGCCCCGCTTGCGGGGAGAGGTCGGAAGCCGCGCATCGCGCGGGTCCCGGGTGAGGGGCATTTTTCCCGGCTCAGCCCCTCACCCCGACCCTCTCCCCCCAAGCGGGGAGAGGGAGCTTTGCGGCGGCTCCGGTGCCTGTGCAACAAAGGGAGGACCTGAAATGACCACATATTTCTGCGACGGACTGAAAGAGGTGAGTGTCGTCAACGGCGTCGTGCGCCTCGAATTTCACCGCCTCGAAGCGGTTCAGCGCGGCGGGAACCGCGAATTGCAGCCGATCAGCGAATTCACGATCGCCTTGCCGCTGCAAGGCTTCATGCAGGCTCTCGGCGTTCTCGAAAACGTCCGCGCCCGCTTCGCCGAACAAGGCCTCCTCGACGCCTCCGGGCTCCCCCGAAGGCGGCACCCCGCCGCCCCCACCGCCGACGAAGTCACCAAACTTCCCCTGATCGGCGCCCGCTCGAGACGAACTCGAACCATTCGCTTGGCCTGAATTCGGAGTATATTAATAAAGATTAACATCGGCAAATGTTAACGTTAACCAAGATTTCCTACGCAATGGTATTGAAAACTTCTTGTGTTTTATTAAAATCTATGATAAATGGCGCGGATCATGCTGCGAGATCAATCAATTGCGACCGCGTCGGACAGGCCTCGCCCCAGTTCGCCGAGCTTTCGTAACCGGAACCCCAGACACGAAATCGATGGCCTAAACAACCGAAATCCATTGCTAATGTAGGGAGCAGGGAACCATGGCGGCAATCTTCTGGAATACCGGGATCAGCGGATTCTGGTAACTTAGCAAGCAATTGGAGCAGCAACATGGTTCCGGGCTCCGACGATGACGTGACGATCAATGCACCCGGGACCTATACAATCACCGTAATCGATTTTCGCCGGGGCAAATTCGCTCAACTTTGATGCGCCTGACGCGACAATTAATTTCGTTCAATCAAAGTGATTCTCTTGAGGTCGGGACAGCGACAATTACAGGAGGCACGATCGACGGACCCGGTACACTCGACGGTACTTCCCAGCGGCGTCTGGACGATTAACGGCAGGTGCGACGCCTCTTACGCTCGGCGGTGACCTGATATGGAACGTTTATTATACAACTGATGTGGTGAACGACGCCTGGCGCTGATCAACATCGGCGACGCGGCCGGATTGAACGCGACGATCGAGAACTCGGGCAGCTTCAATCTGACCACTGATGGCGCGGGAATTGGCCTTAACTCGGTAAATGTGAGCGGGTCTCTGAAGATCGGGGATCGGTAACTTCGAGAATTTTGGGACGCTGGCGAAGACAGGCGGCACCGGAACAAGCCATTTCTCGGCAAGCTACACCTCGTCCGGCGGTGGATCTAAATCTCGGTATCGACCGGGACACTCGAGTTCGACTCGCCGAGCAATACCTTCAGCGTTGGACAATATGCGGGCCAGGAACGATTGCATTTGCGCGCGGGAAGCAGTAACTTCGATATCAACCCGACGATTTCGAATTTCCTGATCGACGGCGGGATCGGTCAGCTTCAGTAATACGCTCAGTTACGGTGGGAACTTCTCGGAGACGGCCGGATCGCTTACCCTTACCGGTAACCCGACTTTCAGCGGAACCTTCGCGCTGAGTGGCGGCGCGCTGAACTTCAACTCCGGGAATACGCTGACCTTGCCCAATACTACGAGCTTTGCCGGTGGGACCATTACCGGCGGTACGATTGCGATGAACGGGAACACGACTGTTACCGGCTCCACCCTGATCCAGGCGGCGGTCGTGAATAACGGCACGATTGCCGATCAGAGCGGGCAGGTTCGATCTGGGCGGCCCCGTCTCCGGCAACGGGCAGATTACTGATTAGCACCGGCTCGGTATTGGAACTCGGCCAGACCAGCGCCGCGACCCAGAGGATAACCTTTACAGACACCACCGGCACGTTGAAGCTCGACCAGCCGAGTTGTTTCAGGAGTCCGATCTTCGGTTTCCAGCGCGGCGACACGATCGACGCGCGTCGGCGTGACGGCGAATTCGGCCCTCTATTCGGGCGGCGACCTGACCCTGCTCAACGGCGGGACGACGGTTCTGCAATTGACCGTCTCCACCCCTTATGCCTCGCCGGTCTTCAACCTCGCTTCCGACGGGCACGGCGGCACCGACGTGACGGTGACTTCAGCCCCCCGCGCGCACTGTGACCCGCGACTTCAACAACGACGGCATATCCGACATTCTGCTCCAGAACAGCAGCGGCCAAGTCTTCATCTGGGAGCATGAGCGGCGCCACGGTGATCGCTAGCGGCAGCGTCGGCAACCCGGGGCCGAGCTGGCATGTGATCGCCACCGGTGACTTCAATGGCGACGGCAATGCCGACATCCTGTTGCAGAACAGCACGGGTCAAGTCGTCATCTGGGAGCATGAACGGCACCACGGTGATCGCAGCGGCAGTCGCCAGGCAATCCGGGGCCGAGCTGGCATGCGGTCGCGCACCGGCGACTTCAACGGCGACGGCATGTCCGACATCCTGTGGCAGAATAGCAGCGGCGAGCTCGGCGATCTGGGTGATGAACGGCACCACGTGATCGCCGAGGCGGTCGACGCTCGGCAATCCCGGGCCGAGCTGGCATGTCGTCGGCACCGGCGACTTCAACGGCGACGGCAATGCCGACATCCTGTTGCAGAACACCAACGGCGAGATCGTCGATCTGGGAGATGAACGGCGCCACGTTCATCGCCAGCGGCGACGTCTCGGCAATCCGGGGCCGAGCTGGCACGTCAGTCGCTACCGGCGACTTCAACGGCGACGGCATTCCGACATCCTGTTGCAGAACGACAATGGCGCGGTCGCGATCTGGGCGATGAACGGCACCAGCATCATCGCCAGCGGCAGCGCTCGGCAATCCCGGGCCGAGCTGGCATGTAGTCGGCACCGGCGACTATAACGGCGACGGCCGCGCCGACATCCGGTTTCAGAACAGCAGCGGCGAGGTCGAGATCTGGGAGATTGAGCGGGGCGAGCATCATTGCCAGCGGCAGTGCCGGCAATCCGGGGCCGAGTTGGCACGTAACGGGCGACAGCAGCCCCTATGCCGCGGCAGACGCCGATCTCTTGTGGCAGAGTGACCGGCCGTTCATTTTCCTGCAGAACGACAACGGCCAGGCCTTTGCCTGGGCGACCAACGGCAGTGCGGTGACCGGCGGCGGCAGCCCGGCGACCCTGGTCCGAGCTGGCACGTCAAGGCCTCGGGCGATTTCAACGGGGACGGCAACCCCGACATCCTGTTTCAGAACGACAACGGCGAGGCGGTGATCTGGGAATTGAGCGGCTCCAATGTCGTCACCAACGCCAGCCTCGGCAATCCCGGGCCGAGCTGGCATATCGTCGGCACCGGCGATTTCAACAAGGACGGCAAATCCGACATCCTGTGGCAGAACGACAGCGGCCAGGCGGCGATCTGGCTGATTGAACGGCACCACTGCTGATCGCCGAGGTCAGCCTCGGCAACCCCGGGCCCGAGCTGGCACGTCATCGGCACCGGCGACTTCAACGGCGACGGCTTCTCCGACATCCTGTGGCAGAACGACAATGGCCAGGTCGGCGATCTGGCTGATGAACGGCGCCACCCCGTTCGGCGAGCGCCGGTCGGCGCCAATCCCGGGCCGAGCTGGCACATCAACGGCACCGGCGACTTCAACGGCGACGGCAATTCCGACATCCTGTGGCAGAACGACAGCGGCCAAGCGGCGATCTGGCAGATGAACGGCACCACCCTCGATCGGCACCGCCAGTATCGGCAATCCGGGCCGGACTGGCATATCATGGGGACCGGCGACTACAACAACGACGGCAAGTCCGACATCCTGTGGCAGAATCCGAGCGGCGCAGTCGCGGTCTGGGAGATGAACGGCACCAGCGTCCTCGCCAGCCGTCCATCATCGCCAACCCCGGCCCCACCTGGCACGCGTGATCCGGGCTGGGACCGAAGACACACAGGCGACTGACGGCCCCAGCCATCTAATAAATTTAAAAGCTTAATTTGTTGACCCCGGGCTGCTGCCGGGCGACACGGGCGCCCGCGGAGGTCCGTGATGCCCATATCTCGAATTGTCTTCGCCGGCCAGGATGCGAGTGGCAATGCCAATCTCGGGGTCACCACGAGGACCTCGGCAGGGACCAGCGAGCTGACGGTTGCCGGCGCCAATGCCGGCGGGCTGTTCAATTCCAATGATTTTCAGTCCGGCTTTTCTCCCGGCTTTACGGTCCTCGGCAATTTGGCGCTGTTCGAAGGCGACGGCGCGAGCGGCGCGGCTAGTCTCTGGGTGACCGACGGAACGGCGGCTGGCACCGGCGAGCTGAGCGTCGCCGGCGCCAATGCCAGCGGGCTGTTTACCAATGTCATCGCGCCCCACCTGACCGTCTTCGCCGGCAAGGCGCTCTTTGTCGGCGACGACGCGAGCGGCAATATCAGCCTCTGGACCACCGACGGGTCGGGCGCCGGCACCAGCGAATTGGCGGTCGCGGGAGGCTATGCCAGCGGGCTGTTTTTCAACGTCGCTGCGCCTGATTTTACCGTTCTCGGCGGCAAGGTGTTGTTCCAGGGCGAGGACGCGGCCGGTAATCCCAACCTTTGGGTCACCGACGGAACCTCGGCCGGGACCAGCGAGCTGGCGGTCGCCGGCGCCAATTCCGGCGGGCTGTTCAGCCTGAATTTCTTTCCCTCCGGGTTTTCTCCCGGCTTCACGATCCTCGGTACTCGCGCGCTGTTCGAAGGCTACGATGCGAGCGGCATTGACGGTCTTTGGGTGACCGACGGGACCTCGGCCGGGACCAGCGAGCTGACCGTCGCCGGCAGTTTTGCCAGCGGGCTCTTCTTCGACGTCAGCGCGCCTGATCTGACTGTATTTGGCGGCAAAGCGCTCTTCGTCGGCGAAGACACGAGCGGCAACATCAGCCTCTGGTCCACCGACGGGACGGGTGCCGGAACCAGCGAACTGACGGTCGCGGGAAGTAATGCGACCGGGCTGTTTTTTAACGTTACTGCGCCGGATTTCACCGTCCTCGGCAACAAGGTGCTGTTTGCGGGCCAGGATGCGGCCGGTAATTCCAGCCTGTGGGTGACCGACGGGACCGCGGGCGGGACCAGCGAACTGGCGGTCGCCGGCGCCAATGCCGGCGGGCTGTTCAACCTGAGTTTCTTTCCCGCCGGTTTTTCTCCGGGGTTCACCGTCCTCGGCAATGTGGCTTTATTCGAAGGCTACGATGCGAACGGCGTGGACGGTCTTTGGGTGACCGATGGGACTGCGGCGGGCACCAGAGAGCTCCGCGTCTCCGGCAGTGATGCCAACGGGTTGTTTGCCAATCTCTCTGCTGCGCCCGATATTACAGTCATCGGCGGCACCGCGCTGTTTGCCGGGGAAGACGCGAGCGGCAACATCAATCTGTGGGTCACCGACGGCACGTCGGCGGGGACCAGCGAGCTGACGGCCGCCGACGCAAGTTCCAGCGGGCTGAGCCCAGACGACTTTGTTGGCCTGCCGACCTCGGCGGGAGGCCCGACCAGCGACTTCAATGGCGACGGCAAGTCGGATGTGCTGCTTCAGAACAGCAGCGGGCAAGCTGATATTTGGGAGCTGGACGGGGCCAGCGTGATCGGCGGCGGCAGCATCGGCAATCCGGGGCCGAGCTGGCATGTAAAGGCGACCGGCGACTTCAATGGCGACGGCTTCTCCGATGTCTTGTGGCAGAACAGCAGTGGGGACGTGGCCGTCTGGGAGATGGACGGTACCAGCGTGATCGGCAGCGGCGACCTCGGCAATCCCGGGCCGAGCTGGCACGTCATCGGGACCGGCGATTTCAATGACGACGGCCATTCCGACATGCTGTGGCAGAACAGCAGCGGCGAAGTTGCGATTTGGGAGATGAATGGGACCAATGTGATCGGCAGCGCCAGTCTCGGCAACCCGGGGCCGACGTGGCATGCGGTCAGCACCGGCGACTTCAACGACGACGGCCATTCCGACATCCTGTGGCAGAACAGCAGCGGCGAGGTCGATATCTGGGAGCTGAACGGGACCCATGTGATCGGCAGCGCCAGTCTCGGCAACCCGGGGCCGACGTGGCATGCGGTCAGCACCGGCGACTTCAACGATGACGGCCATTCCGACATCCTGTGGCAGAACGACAGCGGCGAGGTCGCGATATGGGAAATGAACGGCGCCGCGGTGATCGCCGCCGCCAGCCTCGGCAATCCGGGGCCGAGCTGGCATGTGATCGGCGCCGGCGACTACAACGGCGACGGAAATTCCGACATCCGGTTTCAGAACAGCAGCGGCCAAGTCGCGATATGGGAATTGAGCGGCACCAATGTCACCGCCAGCGGCAGCCTCGGCAATCCCGGGCCGAGCTGGCTCGTGACGGGCGACAGCACTCCTTATGAGCCGGCTAGTGCGGACCTGACTTGGCAGAGCGACGGCACCGATATCTTGCTGCAGAACGACACCGGCGAAGCCTTTCTGTGGTCGACCAACGGCAGCGCGGTGACCGGCAGCGGCAATCTCGGCAACCCGGGGCCGAGCTGGCACGTCAAGGCGGCGGGCGACTTCAATGGCGACGGCAATCCCGATCTGCTGTGGCAGAACGACGACGGCACCGCCGCAATCTGGGAGACCAACGGGTCGGGTGTGGTTGCCAGCAGCATTATCGGCAATCCGGGGCCGAGCTGGCACGTCATGTCGGCCGGCGATTTCAACGATGACGGCCGCTCCGAAATTTTGTGGCAGAACGACAGCGGCGAAGCCGCGATCTGGGAGATGAACGGGACCAGTGTGATCGGCGCCGCCAATATCGGCAATCCTGGACCGAGCTGGCACGTCAAAGGCACCGGCGCCTTCAACGGCGACGGCTTCTCCGACATTCTGTGGCAGAACGACGACGGCTCGGTTGCGATCTGGGAGATGAACGGCACCACTATGATCGGCGGTGGGGTCGTCGGCAATCCGGGCCCCGGCTGGCACGCCTTGGGCACCGGCGATTTCAACGGCGACGGCCGCGCCGACATCCTGTGGCAGAACGACAGCGGCGAAGCCGAGATATGGGAAATGAACGGCACCAATGTGATCGGCGCCGCCAGTATCGGCAACCCGGGACCGGACTGGCACATCCTGGGGACCGGCGACTACAATAAGGACGGCAAATCCGACATCCTGTGGCAGAATTCGAGCGGCGCAGTCGCGGTCTGGGAGATGAACGGCGCCAGCGTCCTCGCCGCCTCCGTCATCGCCGACCCCGGCCCCACCTGGCACGCATGATCGCCAAAAATAACGTCGACCACGACATAGCGGGTCGGTTATTGGCTGGCGCCGGGGCTGCGCGTCGCGCTCGGTCCGGTCACCGGCGAGGCGAGCCTGGTCCGCTGTTCCCGGCCGAGATCGGGCAACAGCACCGTCAATAAGCCGAGCAGTGGCAGGAAGGCGCAGACCTGATAGACAAAGTCGATGCTCGTCGCGTCGGCCAACTGACCAAGCGCCACCGCGCCGATCCCCGCCATGCCGAAAGACAAGCCGAAGAAAAGCCCAGCAACCGTACCCACCTTCCCAGGCACCAGCTCCAACGCATAAACAATGATCGCCGAGGAAGCAGAGGCCAGAATCAAGCCAATTACCACGGTCAAGATGCCGGTCCAGAACAGCCCCACGTAGGGCAGTATCAATGTGAACGGCAGAACGCCAACGATCGAGATCCACAGCACGCGCTTGCGGCCGATCCGGTCGCCGACCGGGCCGCCGATCAAGGTCCCCGCGGCGACCGCCGCCAGAAACACAAACAGGTAGATCTGTGCGGTTTCGACCGAGACTTGGAACCGGCTGATCAGATAGAAGGTGTAATAGCTGTTGAGGCTCGCCGTATAGAAGGATTTCGAGAAGACCAGCGTCAGGAGGATCGCCACCGACCAGGCGACCTTGCGGCGCGACAGATGGCTGCGCTCGACCGATTGACGGGCGCCGGGCCGGGTCGGGCCGGAATGCTCTCTGCGGTACCAGTTTCCGACGCCGAACAGGACGGTCATGGCCAATAGCGCGGCCGACGAGAACCACGCGATGCTCGACTGGCCCCTCGGGATTACGACAAAGGCGGCCAATATGGGCCCCAAAGAGGACCCGAAATTGCCGCCGACCTGGAACAAGGATTGGGCCAGACCGTGCCGTCCGCCGGAAGCCAAGCGGGCGACGCGTGAGGCTTCCGGGTGAAAGACCGCCGAGCCAATGCCGACCAGCGCCGCCGCCAACATCAGAATCGGGTAGCTGCCGGCGCTCGCCAGCAGCAAGAGGCCGATCAGGGTCGCACCCATCCCGATGGCCAGCGAATAGGGTTGCGGCCGGTGGTCCGAGAACAGCCCGACCGCCGGCTGCAGCAGCGACGAGGTCACTTGCGTCACCAGGCTGATCAGCCCGATCTGCGCAAAGCTGAGGCCGTACGCGCTCTTCCACATCGGGTACAGCGCCGGCACCAGCGACTGCATCATGTCGTTGAGGAGATGCGAAAAGCTCAGCGCCATGATGACCGAGAACACGGCGCCTTGTGCGATACGGCGGGGTTGGACGGTGCGGGCTTCGCCTGCCTGTGCCGATACGCTTGTGCTTATCATACCTTTCCTGCCCAAATTTGGCGCGCCGGAATATGCACCTGCTCTGCCCAAATTCTGAGCGCATTTCCGCGATGGCAGCCATTCGGCTTGCCGCGCGACTGAGGGCCGGCCTAACTTGCGCGCCTGTGGGCGGCGGAGAGCCAAAATGATCAAGCTGTCGGGCATCGGGCACGTCAATCTGAGGGTCGCCGACCAGGAGGCTTCGAAGCGGTTCTACCGCGACGTGCTCGGCTTCCGGATCGCCGAGGAGGACCCCGAGCATGGCGGCGTCTTTATGACCTTGGGTGGAAATTTCCATACGCTCGACATCGGGCAGCATCCCTCGCCCGATGACGCTCCGCGCCCGCAGCGCGGGCAGATCGGGCTCGCCCATATCGCCTTCCAGGTCGCCAGCTACGCGGCGCTGCGCGAGGCCTATGCCCATCTGGTCGAGGGCGGCGTCGCGATAATGCGGGCCGCCAACCACGTCAACCAGCGCAGCTTTTATTTCGCCGATCCGGACGGCAATGTTCTCGAGATCTATTACGAGATGCCCTATGCCTTGGAGCTGTTCTCCAACGGCCGCAGCGACGAGGACGAGGCGCTCCCGGTCAGCGGCCCCGGCGAGCCGCTCCCGCACTGGCTGCTCGAAGATTGGCCGGCGCCCGAGATGAAGGCCAGGATCGAGCATTTGCGGCATCGGAAAGAGACTGCGCCCGCCTAACCACACGCGGCCGCGTGCCGTGTTTCCCGGAAACTCCACCACGCCCGTCTTAGGAACCGCTGGAGGTTTGGTTAATATTAATTATTATTAACGTTACTTGTTCCTCCCAAATATTCCCTCTGAAATTATTCTTCGATCTGCGATCGCCTGATGTTCCGATCGCGAAAATTTCTGCTAATTTGTCCCCGTCGTAGAGTGGCCTCGCGCGCGGGCTTCTACGGCGCAAAACAGGGGCCGCGATCGGCGGCCCCAGCCCATTAGAGAAAGGGAGAGACATGAGAATTCAGCATTGGGTCATTCGCCGGCACCGTCTGTCTTGCCGTCTCGTCGGCAGCAGGTTCGGCTGTCGCGGACGGTAATTCCATCTGTTCCGGCTTGCCGAGCCAGTCGAAACTTCAAATGGCTCTTGAAAACGCAGTTAATCAAAGATAACGGAGGACTGGGCTTCAACATGTGGGCGACGCTTGGTCGCCAATGACGGGACAGTCTGTGCGGTGGCCTTCTCCTGCTAACCGATTTACCGATCAATGGCTCGGCAGCCGCGTTATTTCTGCACAAAAGGCGAACACGGCAAACGATTTCAGCCTCGGAACAGATGCCGATATGCCGAGCGTCAGTGTGGCGCAGCACGGTCTGGCGCTGTCGACCGCCAACTTGTATTCGGCCGTGCAGCCCGGCGGTACTCTGTACGGGCTGCAGCATAGCAATCCGGTCGATCCCGAGATCGCGTATCAGGGGAACGCATTTCTCTTTGGGACGCGCGCGCGATCCTTTGGTCGGGCAACGTGTCGGCGGGGTGAACGTATTCGGTGGCGGCCTTGTGCTGCTGGCTTCCGCCGGCAAGAAAGCTCGGTGGCGTCGGCGTGAGCGGTGACACTTCTTGCACCGATCACTTTGTTGCTTGGCGGGTCCGCAACACTCTTGGCCTCGACCATTTCGGGCCGAGCGGAGCGGCCGTCGGCGGGGTCTCGGGCGACCCGGACCATCCCGACAATATTATCTTCGATTTCAGCCAGACGGCGAATGGCGGTATCTTGAACCCCAATCCGAGGCGGCACGCAGGTCTCCAGCAAGGGAGGCTTTGGTCACCCGGTTTGCGATGCCGGGAAAGGAACGCTCGACCCCACAACGCTGCCTCCGGTGCAGCACAACTAGACGCCAAAAGGGGCGCTTCCGCAGGATGTCGGCGAAAGCGGCGGATTGCCGCTTTTCGTCTGTTCAGCCGAGCACGATGTCGAAAGTGCCGGCGAGCGCGTTCGCCTCAATGTCGGGAGCTGGGCGGAGCGGCACGATCAGGCGGGCGCGGGCAGCGGGATCGCGCACGCCCATCAGCACGCCGTCGCGCTCGTTGAGCGGCTCGCCGGCGATGTACATCTGGGTCGTGAAGCGCGCCAAGCCGGGCCCCGACACCGCGAAATGGATGTGGGGCGTGCGGCCGGGATAAGGCACGGGCCGGATCGTGCGGAACCGGTAGCCGCCCGTTTCATCGGTGATGGTCTGGCCGTAGCCCTGGAAATTCTCGTCGAGCGGCGTGTCGGCGCGTTGCGTCCCGGACGTAATGGTAGCGGCCGTTTGTGTCGCACTGCCAGATCTCGACCCGCACGCCGGATAGGGTCCGCCCGTCCGGATCAAGGATATGCCCGCTCACATAGCTGACCGTGCCCTTCGCGGCGCCATTGTGTCCGGTGACTTGCACCAGATCGTTGTCCGAATCGGCGGGAATCGACAAAGGATAGAACGGCCCCGCCGTTTGCCGCGGCGTGGGCGGCAGTGTTGCCGCCCGTCCCGCTCCTCCCAACGAAAACACGGCGGCGCTGCCGGCGGCGATCTCGAGCATCCGGCGTCTTGCAATCATCGGCCAACCTCCTCGACGCGGAACACGGGTTAAATGTGGTAGGCTTCGACCGCGAACCGCATCCCAGCGGCGGGCGGTCATTTTGACCCAGGGAGGGAACAGCATGCGTCCGATATCCAGTTGCCTCGCCGTCATCGGCCTCCTCGGCGCGCTGGCCGCGCCCGCGGGTGCACAATTGCTCACCGAGAAGAGCCTGTCGGCCGGAATGGCGATGACGATCGCGCAGACGGCGCTCGAGACCTGCACCAAGCAGGGCTACCACGTCTCGGTGCATGTGCTCGGCCGCAACGGCGAGGTTCTCGTCGCGGTGCGCGGCGACGGCGCCCCGCCGCATACGATGGAGAACAGCCAGCGCAAGGCCTATACCGCTCGCACCTTCCGCATCCCTTCGGGCGAATTCGCGCAGCGGGTCAAGGACAACCCGAACCTCGGAGCTGTACACCTTACGGGGATCATCGCGGCGCAGGGTGCGCTGCCGATCAAGGCCGGCGACGAGGTCATCGGCGCGGTCGGGGTCTCCGGTGCGCCGGGCGGCGAAAAGGACGAGGCGTGCGCCAAAGCCGGCATCGACAAGGTCGCCGACCAGCTCAAATGATCGTTCCCGCGGATCGGGCGCGAATCCCCGGAAGGGTCGTAGTTCTGTGGACCATACCCCCGATCCGCCTCACCCTACCGATAGTGTCGAGGCCGAGCGCCTGGCTCTCTCGCGGCGTATCGCGCGGATCGTGCTGGCGATCGCCTTGGTCGGGCTCGGGACGTGGATCCTGCACCGCTTCCTCGCCGCGCTCGCCTGGGCCGGCGTTTTGGCGATCGCCCTCTGGCCGCTCTATCGCCGGCTCGCTCGTCGCCCTTCCCGGGGGCAAGTCCCGCATCCTCGCGCCTCTGCTGGTCACTCTCGCGGTCGGGCTCATCTTCACCGTCCCGTTCATCTATGTCGCGATCGAAGGCGCGCGCGAGGTTCGCATCGTCGTCCAATTTCTCGGCTGAGGCCGAGCACAACGGTGTTCCGGTCCCGGAATGGGTGCCGCAATTCCCGGTTGTCGGCCGGTCCGTCGAGGAGTGGTGGCGCGCCAATCTGAGCGACCCCAATGCGGCTCAGGAGCTGCTGGGAAGGATCAATCCGCGATCGGTCGCTGCATCGGCCCGGCTCTACGGCCCCGAAATCATTCACCGATTGATCATCTTCGGGTTCACTCTTCTGACCTTGTTTTTCCTGTTCCGCGACGGAACGTCTGTTCAGCCGACAGCTGCTGCGCGCCAGCGACCGCCTGCTCGGCCCGGATGGGGAGCGGGTCGGGCGCCACATGGTTCAGGCGGTGCTCGCGACGGTAAACGGCCTGGTGCTGGTCGGGCTGGGGGAAGGCGCGCTGATCGGGATCGCCTATATCATCGCCGGCCTTCCCCATCCGGTCTCGGTAGCGGCACTGACCGGCGTTCTCGCGGTCATCCCGTTCGGGGCGCCGGTAGCATTCGGGGCTGCGGCGTCTGTACTTGGCGGCGAGCGGCAGCACGATCGCCGGCGCGGCGGTTTTCTGTTTTGGTCTCGTCGTCGTCTTTGTCGCGGATCATGCGATCCGGCCGGTCATTATCGGCGGCGCGGCACGTCTACCGTTCTTGTGGGTGCTGCTGGGGATTCTCGGCGGGCTGGAGACGTTTGGCATTATCGGGCTGTTTCTCGGCCCGGCGATCATGGCCGCGTTGATCTCGCTGTGGCGGGATTGGACGGAAATGCCCAGCACCGGCGGCGGCCCCTTGGGCGAAACGTAGCAGATCGGCAACGCGCCAGAAAAATGCTGCTATAATAGTCAGCGAGGGTTGCGGACCCAGCCTTGTCGGCATGCCGTCCTCCGCCGATAATGCTGCACCTGCCCGATGGTTCGCGACCCTAGCTCCTGGTAGGAAAATTGGGAGGATGCATGAAATACGTTTGCGATGCTCCAGGCGGGAAGACCTGGTTTCGGATCGAGACCGAAGCCGAGGCCGCGGTAGAATCCGAAGGCATGCGCCACGCCGTCGAGAAGTTCTTTCGCAAGGAGGAAGAAAAGGCGATACAGAGCTTCCAGCCTGCCTCCAAGGTTTACTTCGAGCAGGAGATCGGCCTCAAAGCGCATGTACAGCGCGAAATGCCGTTATTCCTGACCTTGCGCGATGACGAGGGTAATCCGCTGGTGACGGCCATGCTCGCGCCGGGCGGCCGCGACGACCGGAGCTTCCGGCCGATCATCGTCGGAATAGCGAATGCGGACCCCTATGTCGAGCATGCGGACGCCATCCGCGCTCTCGGCCAGCATTACGGCCTCTCGCTCGAGAGGAGCCGCTGCTACCCCTACCGCCGCGACTGATCCGTCTCTCGACCTGCGGCACGGCTCATCGATCAAACGCCCTTCTCCCGCACCGCGGGAGAGGGATACCAAGCTCCCACGGTCCGCGCAGAGCGGGCCCGAGGAGCAGAGCTCCGCGCCTGGTGGGTGAGGGCGGCGCCGCGCATCCGGGAAGTTGCGATCGTTTTCCCGCGCAGCCCGATTCAGCGGATGGCTACCTTGACCGGCGCCGGCGGGACCACTGAGCACTCGATCTTCTTTTTGTGGAGCGCGGCGCACGCGCCCTGTGCTTCTTGCGGCGAAAAGTTCAGGAGGCGCGCTCGGTAGACGTGCTCCTTGCCGCCCTTCGAGGGCTGCACGATCTGTACTGGCTTGCCTCTGGCTCCGGGCACCACAGCGGCGGAACGCGCCGCCTGCTCGGCCGCACTCTCGACGCGGAACGCACCGAGCTGGATGCTCCAGCGATCGGTTTCCGCCGGCGTGTGCAACTGATGCGCGATCGGCGCCGCCTCTGCCTTGGCAACGGGCGAGAGGTGGGCGGCGATCTTGCGGGCGGCTTTAGCCAGTTGTCCAATTTTCTCGCGCGGGCGGACCGGTTCGGGCTGGTCCGACTCCGTCTCGGCCACCACCGGTGGCGCGGACGGCGCCGGCGCTTCGCGCCGCGCCACCAGGGTCGGGCCGGCCCCGACCTCGGCGAAGCCCTCATCGAGAAGAGCGGCCATTTCCCGGTCGCGCGAGCCGGCCGACGCTCCGCCCATGACGACGCCAATCAACCGGTGGCCATTGCGCACCGCCGAAGCTGCGAGATTGAAGCCCGAGGCGCCGATGTATCCGGTCTTGATCCCGTCGGCGCCTTCATACCAATCGAGCAGGTGGTTGTGCGTGAGGATGACCCGGCCGCGGAAGAAGAACTCGCGCGTCGCGAAATAGCGGTATTCACGCGGAAAATCGTGGTAGAGAGCAAGCGCGAGCTGCGCCATATCGCGCGCCGTCGTGCGTTGCTCGGGGTCCGGCAAACCCGAGGCGTTGCGATAGACCGTGCTGGTCATCCCGAGCTGACGTGCCTTGGCGGTCATGCGGTCGGCAAACGCCGGTTCACTGCCGGCCAGCCCCTCGGCGAGAACCGCAGCGGCGTCATTGGCGGATTTTGTGACGATCCCGAGAATGAGGTCGTGAACCTGGACCGAATCGCCTGGGACGAGGTGAAGCTTCGTCGGGCTCTTGCTCGCCGCTTCGCTCGAGACCGGCAGATACTGCTCGAGCCGAAGCCGGCCCGAGTTGAGCGCCTCGAACGTCAAGTACAACGTCATCATTTTGGTCAGCGAGGCCGGATAGGTGATCGCATCGGCATTCATCTCGCTGAGCACTCGGCCGGTTTCGGCATCGATGACGATCGATTCGCTTTCCCGCGACGGGTCGACGCCGAAGAACCCGTGTCGCGCATGGCCATGATATCCCGGGTGGTGCCGCGCCGCGGCCGGACTTGCGCCGAGCGTCAAGAGAACTGCAATGGCGCTGATGCCAGCGCCGGCGAGAAAGCGCCGCGATGGCGGCGCAGCGCGCGATGTGCACCGCGCGGTGTTCCTGAATACTTTCACTTCGACCCCCTATTCCCCCACCAGACTGTGCACGATCAGCGATCGCGCACAGTCATCGTTAGGTAGAATAGAAAACCCGGGCATCTCTGTCTACGTTTTCGACCACACAAATCGATCAAAGGCCTGGAATGGTCTTTCGGCTCGCGAGCGCGATGCGCACCTGGCAGTGCCGCCTGCGGCTGCTTGCAGGCCGCTAATGCTATCGCAATGAGTGGTGGATAGAATACTAGAACGCAACTGCCGATGGAACGGTGTCATGCTCAGCGCCTTCTCCGTCTTTGTACTCTTCGTTGTCTTGTTCGCGCTCATTTTTGTCATTCTTGCGGTTCAGAGGGTTCCACAAGGGAATGAATGGACGGTGGAACGATTCGGCCGCTATGTTCGCACCCTCGAGCCGGGTCTCGCGCTCATCGTCCCCGTAATCGATCGGATCGGGGCGAAGATGAACATGATGGAGACCGTTCTCCAAGTCCCCTCGCAGAGCGTCATCACGCGCGACAACGCCGTGGTGACGGTGGACGCTATCGTCTTCTATCAAGTGCTCGACGCGGCGAAGGCGGCCTATGAGGTCACCACTCTCGAACTCGCGATCCTCAACCTCGTAATGACCAATATCCGTACGGTCATGGGTTCGATGAGCCTCGACGAGCTGTTGTCCGAACGCGACCGCATCAACAGCCAGCTTCTCGCCGTCGTCGATGCGGCGACCACGCCTTGGGGCGTAAAGGTTCAACGCGTCGAAATCAAGGACATCACACCGCCTCAGGAGCTGGTTGCGGCGATGGCCCGGCAGATGAAGGCCGAACGCGAGAAGCGAGCCAACGTTCTCGAGGCGGAGGGTTTTAAACAGGCGGCGGTGCTCAAAGCCGAGGGCGAGAAGCAGGCGGTTATCCTCGCTGCGGAAGCCCGGCGCGAGGCGGCCTTTCGTGACGCCGAGGCGCGGGAACGGCAGGCCGAGGCCGAGGCCAGCGCAACGACGTCAGTTTCCGAGGCGATCGGGCGCGGCAGCATCCAGGCAATCAACTACTTCGTCGCGCAGCGCTATATCGATGCTATTGGTCGTCTCGCCGGAAGCCAGAACCAGAAGGTGATCCTGATGCCGCTCGAGAGCGCATCGATGATCGGATCGCTGGCCGGGATCGCCGAGTTGGCGCGCGAGAGCTTCGGCACGGCCCGGGCTGCGACCAATCCGGTGGCAGCCGGGCCCACAACGGAGCGTTGATGCCGTACTGGTATTGGGCGGTCTTTGGCGCTGTTCTCGCAGTGATCGAGGTCGCCGTACCGGCGATGGTCTGTATCTGGCTGGCCGCTGCGGCGCTTGGTGTCGCCGCGATCTCCTGGCGCTATCCCGGGCTCGCCTGGGAGCACCAGGCGTTGATCTTTGCGGCCCTCGCCATTGCCAGCGTCGCCCTCGGCCGGACGGCTTTCGCCCGCACCAGAGCAAATGCCAGCGACCGACACCTCAACCGGCGCGCCGAGAGCTACATTGGCCGGATGTTCACATTGGACGGCGCGATCGTCGACGGCCGCGGACGCCTCAGGGTCGACGATACGGTCTGGCTCGTCGCCGGACCGGACCTCCCGGCCGGCACCCGCGTGCGCGTAACCGGCGCCGAAAATACCCTGTTGCGAGTCGAGCCGATCTGATCATCTTGTGCGGCGCACAATTCTGCTTGAGAACCGGGCGTCCTTCGCTTACCTTCGCGGTTGTGCGGCGCGAAATGTACCGCGACGAAGGACAAGGCGAAGATCATGGAAACCAAGGGCAGACGCTCTATACGCGCGTCCGGGCCGACCGAGGCCCCGGCCGCACCGGTCAAGCCGGTCGAAGCTCCAGCTCCGATAAACGGGCCGAGCGAGGCCGAACCGCCTAAAGCCGCCGAGCTGCTGGTCGAGGCGGCCAAGCCGACGGAAACAGCCGTCGATCTTGTGACTGCTGCTGCGACCACGGCATCCACGCCGAGCGTCGGCCCGCTCCCAGCAGCGCCAGAGAGCTGCGAAGACCGATTTTCTCGGGCATTTCGAGGGCGATGCGGCGGCGGCGCTCGCCCAGTCACAAGCGGCGCTGGCGCGTGGCCTCGAAGCACTGAGCGCCGAGATGGCCGGACTGGCACTCTCGGGCATGGATGTGCTGGCGCGCACAGCAACGAAGTTGCTCGCGGTAAAGACGCTCTCCGATGCGATCGAGGTGAATGCCGGGTTCACTTGCAGCAGCTTGGAGACTCTGGTCGGCGGTTCCGCGAAACTTTCGGAGCTCGGGGTAAAGCTCGCTGCCGAGACCTCGCAGCCGCTCTTCGGCCAACTCGCACGGGGGTGGGGCAAGGCGGCTCGGCTCGGCGGCTGAGACGCCAGCCTGGAGAAAGGGGGCGGCGCATCGGCCCGTTATTCGACCTTGGCCAGAAGGGCGCGGATCTGACGGTCGATGAACTCGCCCTCGGGGGTTCCCGGCGCGGGGCGCGCCGCGCGATGGCCGAGGTCCGAAGGGATTTCGGCATAGCTCGCCTGCTTGACGCCGTCTCGGATCCGGCGCGCGCCGTCGACCCCGAGCAGCCGGTCGCTCGCGCTCGGCAATACCAGAGTCGGTGCCGTGATCTGCGCCAGAGCGACGCCGAGATCGCCGCCAAACGGACCGGAGACGTCATGAGCTCGGCTCGCGGCATAGCGCAACACCAGCGAGTTGGCGTCCCAATTGGCGAAGGCGCTAGCGGTATCCTCGATCTCCTTCGCCAATTGCGCTGCCGGCAGCCGATCGAGATAGGGCGCCGACACGGTCCACGGGTAATAGACCATGCCGGCAAGCCGCAGTCCTTCAACCGGGTTTCGCGTATAACGGCCGCCCTGCCAATCCGGATCGAGTGCAATCACGGATGTCATCAGATCGACGGTAAGCTGAAAATTGGCTTCGGCTCTAGGGCTCGGAACCAGAAGAATTAGGCTGCGCACCAACTCCGGGTGATGAATGCCCCATTCGAGGGCTTCGAAGGAGCCCATCGAGCTGCCGCCGACAGCCCGCAGGGTCGTCAGCTCGAGCCCGCGGGTGACCAGCGCGTGCTGCGCCGCCATCATGTCGCGGATCGTGTAGCGCGGGAAATCCTGTCCCAACCCGTCCTTTGGCGAGGATGAATCCCCGCCGCCGATGGCGTCGACCGTGATCACGAAGTTCTTGTCGGTGTCGAAGGTCCTCCCCGGCCCGATCATCGCGTCAAAGCTATGACGGTTGCCGCTCGTCCCGTGCAGCAGAAGGATCGCATTGTCGCGCCCGGCGGCGAGCTTGCCGTGGGTTTCGTAGGCGACCCGCAATTCCGGCAGGACGGAGCCGTCTTCAAACGCGAAGTCGTAGACGTTGAAAATCTGCGGTTCGGCGCACGCCTCGCCAGCAACGCAAACCGCCAATGCGCCAGCCAAGAGAGCCCTCAATTGCTACTCGCGATTGCTTGGTTAAGATTTTGTTCGACAGCGGCGTCGCGCCGCAGCTAGAGTTGAGCTCCAAGCTGCTGGATGAGTGACGCCATGCGTATGCTGCGGTCAGCCTATCTTTCTCGGGTAGTGCCGGATTCGGCCCGGGCGCAAACCATTCTCGCCCTTCTTCTGTGGAGCGGCGTCACGGTCTTCATCTTCGGCATCCTCATCGATTTGTTTCGCTGACTGCTTGTCCTGTTTCGCGCCGCAGCCATCGTTCCAGGCCCGCGAACGACAGGTCGGTGACGATTGCAAACAACGCGACCAAAACAGCGCCTTCGATGACGAAAGGCAGCTTGTCGGCGACCAAGCCATTAAAGATCGGAGTGCCGAGCGTCAAGGCGCCGACTGTCGACCCGATCGTCGCGGTGCCGATGGCGATCGTGACCGAGACGCGTATTCCCGAAAGGATCACGGGAGCAGCCAGGGGCAACTCCACATCTCGTAACTGCTGCCAGGACGAAAGGCCGAGCCCCGCGGCTGCTTCGCGCACCGCGCGAGGCACTCCTTCCAGACCGGCGATCGCGCTCGCGATGATCGGCAGGAGGCCGTAGAGGAACAGTGCCAGCACCGTCGGGCGGGAGCCGAAACCGACGGCCGGGACGGCAATCGCCAGAACGGCGGCGGGCGGCAAGGTCTGGCCCACGGTAGCCAGCGTGTTCACCATCAATCGGAAATCCCGTCCGATGGGGCGAGTGACAAATACCGCGAGTGAGAGACCAACCGATATCGCGGCAAGGCTCGCTGCTGCAACCAGCGCGAGGTGCGACAGGAACAACGCAAGAAAACTGCTGCGCTGGTAGATCACGGGCTCGACGCCTGGAAATGCCCACTGGAAGACCGGTCTCAGCGCTTCCATCCGTAGCAGCAGTACTGCGAAGAGGAGCCCGACCCACAGGATCGGGCTCGCTAGGATGCGACCTCCGTTCATCCTATGCAGTGCCGGGCCATGCCTTCATCCACGCTGTCTCACCTTGCTCGAACCGGGGCCGATAGCGCGCGCGATCCCCTATAATGCTAGCATAGGGACCGGACCCGCCAACACGCATTCGATCGACCGATGCGATGACGCGCTTTCGACTTTGCTCCATAATGCTCTGTTTGGTGCCAGCCGCCCTCTTCTGCGGAGCCTGCGCAGAGCTGGGCGTGGGGTGGCGAGGCGCACCAGATCATAGCCCTGCTCGCCGATCGGCTCCTACGAAACCGGGGATCCGCCGGTCGAAAAGAAGATTGCCGAGATTCTCGCCGCAGACAAATCCGAATACCTGGACGAAGACCGACATCGCCGGAGAGGCGATCTGGGCCGATGCGCTGCGCGAAAAGAGCCCGGAGGGCCGAGTGGCAACCTCGAAGTGGCATTACGTGAAATTCGGTCCCGACAAGCCTGATTTGAACAAAGCCTGTTTTGGCAGACCTGCCTTGCAAACGATGATGCCGGCGAGCCACGGGCCGCAAGACGACTGCATCGTCGACAAGATCGAGCAGTTTGCAAAGGAGCTGCGCGAGCCCGGCACTTCGGACCCGGAGCGGCTGATGGCCCTGCAATTCTTGCTCAATCTCGTCGGCGATATACATGACCCGCTTTTCGCAGTCGAGCGCAACGACCAGAGCGGGCGCTGTGTCGCGGTTCTCCCGCCCGGGAGCAAGACCCCGGTTCGGCTCAGCGTCTACTGGGAGGACGACTTGGTCGCCGAGGCGGAGGGAAGAACCCGGCCAAGGCCGCCGAGCAGATCGCCGCCAGGCTGACCGCAGATCGATATCCGCAAATGGTCCGGTGGCACCCCGGAGGAATGGGCGCGGGAATCGTACGAACTCGCGAAGTCGGTCGTATACGGCTTTCCGGCCGAAGCAGGCGATCAGTTCAGCTTTCCAGTGCGGAAGGGGGAAGCGGATGCCTGCGGGCGGGTCCCGCTACACCGGCTGGATGCCGGCTATCGCGACCGCGCCGTCGCCGCGGTCAAGGAGCAATTGGCGAAGGCCGGTGTCCGTCTCGCCTCTCTGCTGAGAGACAGTTTGCAATGAGCCTTCCGGTGATTACCGGTCTCTAGCCGGACGCGACTTGACCAGACCGGCTGCGATGTCGATCGGATCGTCGTCGGCTCCGGCGAGGTATTCGACTGCGCGCGAAACCGGCCGATTGAGCCGATCGGCCAATTGTGCGATTTCCGAGATCGGCACCGGCCGCGCCTCGAGGTATTCGGCGCACTGGCCGAGCACCCTTTCGAGAACGAAAGCCACCGTCACGCGGCTCGACGACATCGATGATGCCACACATCCCCGGGCGGAAATCGCCAGCTCCAGCAGAGCCTCCAAACTACCGAACCGGCCGCGTTGCGCCTGATAAATAAATTGACGCCTGAGATGCGCCGCAGCCAGATCGATTACCGATTGGCTCAACTGAAATCACGCCAGGTGAACACGCAGTCGAACTTGATACCCGCCGCTCGGAAATTCTCTTCGGCTCCTTCCAGGCGGTCGACGACGGAGACGACTTTCAACACCGTGCAATCCAATTGCCGCGCCTGGTTCACCGCCTGCATCGCCGAGCCGCCGGTGGTTGTGACATCTTCGAAGAGAATGACTTTCGATCCCCTTTGGAGCAGGCCGTCAATCCGTTGATCGGTGCCGTGCCCCTTGTTTTCCTTGCGCACAAAAAAGCCCTTGAGCGGCTTTTCGGGCCAGCTTCTTGCGCACAGAGCGGTGACGATCGGGATCGCTCCGGTTTCCAGCCCCCCGATGCACTCGACATCCTCGGCCTTGATCGAGTCGAACAGCAGGTCTGCCAACAGCGCCGCTCCCTCCGGATCGAACATTGTTCTCTTCATATCGAAGAAGAAGTTGCTCGATCGTCCCGAAGCGAGCACAAAATCCCGATTCTGTAATAGCGACTGTCGCCGGATAATGGCGATCAGTCTTTCTCTTTTATGACGAAGATCGTGCGGCTGTTCTATTTCTGTCGCTGAAAGGTGGCGTGCCATCAGGAGGTGAGCCGTGCGGCTGTTCGATCAGCAGAATTAAACCTGAACATAAGCCGGAAGACAAGTGACCTCGATACCCGGACAAAGCCCCGAGGGGTGGTCCTTGACGGGGTGGTACGGCGATCGTACTGCTTGGTCGCCGCAGGCAATTCTTGATTTACCCAGGCGCAGGAGGGGTTATGGCAGTTCGGCTTGTCGTCACGATTACGGCCGCACCGGGAAAAGGGTCCGAGCTCGCGCAGGTATACAGGGCGCGTTGCGAGGAGTGCATGAAGGAACCCGGCTGCGAGCAGTTCGAGATTTTCCAGAGTGCGCTCAACCCGGACAAGCTGGCTTTGCTGGAACGCTGGTCCGACCAGGCGGCGCTCGACGCTCATGCCAAGCTGCAGGCGACCCGCCCCGCCCTGGACCCGCAGCTGCGTGTCGGCAGCGGCGAGCGCGAGGATTACGAGTATAAACGGACCCGCTGATGGTTACCGCTGCGATTTGGCCGGCGCTCGATTACAGCCGGGTGCCCTACCGCCTTTATCACGACGCCGAAATCTATGCCTGCGAGCAGGAGCGGATCTTTCGCGGGCCGGTGTGGAGCTATCTCGGCCTCGACAGCGAAATCCCCGAGCCGGGGGATTTCCGGGCGACCTGGGTCGGCGAGACGCCGGTCATCTTCAACCGCGACAAGTCGGGCGCGGTCAAGGCCTTTGTCAACCGCTGTGCGCATCGCGGCGCACTGGTCCGCCGCGAGCTTTCCGGCAATGCCGACGAGCATATCTGCATCTATCACCAATGGTGCTATGGGCTCGACGGCGCGCTGACGGCAATCCCGTTCCGCCGCGGCATCCGGGGCAAGGGCGGACTCGACCCGAGCTTCGAGATGCGGCGGCACGGGCTGCGCCCGCTGAGGGTCGGGACCATCAACGGCGCGGTGTTCGGCACACTGGCCGAGGATGCCGAGCCGCTCGAAGACTACCTCGGCCCGCCAATCCTGGCGCAATTGCATCGCCTCTTCGACCGGCCGGTCCGGGTGCTCGGCTACAATCGCCAACGGATCCGCGGGAACTGGAAGCTCTATGCCGAGAATACCCGCGACAACTACCACGCCAGCCTGTTGCACGAATTTCTCGTCACCTTTGGGCTCGACCGGTCGACGCAGACAGGCGGCGTCAAGATGGACGCGCGGCACCGCCACAATATCACCTGGGCCGAGGCCGACAGCGACACCGACGAGTTCGCGCATCAGGCTTACGCCGGTGCCGGGGTGCGCAACGACTTCCTGTCGCTGAAGGAGCCGTCACTCGTCACCTTCCGTCCTGAGCGTGACGACAAGCTAAATCTCGTAATCACCTCGGTTTTCCCCTCCGCGGTTTTTGTCCAGATCAGCAACAGTCTGGCGGTGCGCCAGATCCGGCCGCGTGGTGTCGACGAGGTCGAGGTGTTCCAGACGATGCTCGGCTACGAAGACGATCCGCCCGAGATGACCCTGCACCGGTTGCGTCAAACCAATCTCGTCGGTCCCGCCGGCCTCGTCTCGATGGAGGACGGGGAGGCGATCGAGATCGCGCACCGCGCCTCCAGACCCGACCTCGACCGCACCACAGTCATCGAGCTCGGCGGCGGCGGAGTGATTTCCGACCGCGATTACCGGGTGACCGATGTGCCGTTGCGCGGCTTCTGGTCGTATTACGCCGAGCTGTTGGGCATCGAACCGGAGGGCGCGGTGCGATGAAAGCCGACCGTGCCGCGGTCTGCGATCTGCTCGCCGAATACGGCGCCCTGATCGACATGGCAAAATTCGACGAATGGCTCGACCTCTTCGCCGAGGAGTGCCGCTATCAGATCGTCCCGCGGGAAAATTTCGACCGCGGGCTGCCGGCGGCATTGGTCTATTGCGATAGCCGCGCGATGCTCGAAGACCGCATCCGGGCATTGCGCGAAGCCAACAAATACAACATCCACACCGATCGCCATGTCATCGGCCTGCCGCGGATCTTGAATGACGGAATATCGGTCGAGACGCCGTTCGCCGTCTTCCAGACTGACCAGGAAGGCGAAACCCGGCTGTTCGCGACCGGCCTCTACCGCGACCGGCTCGAAGTTTCGGGACAGCGCCTCAAAATCCGCGACAAGCTGATCCTCCTCGACACCTTCGCCGTGCCCACCCTCCTCGCGACGCCGTTGTGACTCCGAAATCGAGCATGCGTGTTACAATTATCAATCGAGTGCAAAATCAACCCCGCGCCGGGATGATCTCCCCAGCTGAGCCTAAAATCGCATTCTACAGGTGCACGCGTAGGCTACTGCGGCGATCAATGGAGGGAGAAGGATGACTTACGAGCATATCCTGGTCGACGCGGAAGATGGCGTGGGGCTCGTGACCCTCAATCGTCCCGACAAGCTCAACGCTATGAACCGGCAGCTGTCGAGGGAATTGCACGACGCCGTAAAGCGGATGGATGCCGACGAGGCGATCGGCTGCATTGTCATCACCGGCGCCGGGGAGCGCGCATTCTCAGCCGGGGGCGACATCCACGAGCAGCGCGAGGATGACCGCCGCTACACCGAGGAGGAGTTGGATGCGCACCGCCCTCCGCGCCGCGGCAGCTATGAAATTGCGGCCTGCGCAAAGCCGACGATCGGGATGATCAACGGCCTTGCCTATGGCGGAGCGGCAGTGCTCGCCTCCTCGCTCGACATGCGGGTCGGTTGCGAGGACACCCGCTTTCGCTTCCTCGCGGCGGCCTATGGCCGGATCAACAGCACCTGGACCCTGCCCAACCAGGTCGGTTGGCCGATCGCCAAGGAGCTCTTGTTCTCGGCGCGCGTCGTCGAAGCCGAGGAAGCGTACCGCATCGGTTTGTTGAACCATCTGGTCCCGCGCGAGCAGCTGCGGGCCAAGACCATGGAGCTTGCCCGCATGATCGCCGGCAATAACCACGCCTCGGTGATCGGCATCAAGGCATTGCTGCTCGACCAGATGGGGCACAACCTGGAACAGCAATGGTCCAAGGAGCGGCATTACACGACGCACGTCGTCAAAGGCGCCAAGGCGGAGGAGGCCTTCCCTGAATTCATCGCCCGCAGAGGCCGACCTCTTCCATGAGGATCTCCCGGCATGAGGATCTCCCGGCTCGAGTTGTCCCCGGGAACCTTTGCCAAGTAGCGGGCGCTCCGCCCGCGGCATCCGTGCTCCTGGCAACGTGATCTGGCAGGCGGCGGCGGGTGAACCGCCTCAGAACTGGAAGTAGATGAACGGCTTCTGCACGACCGGCATCGCAGCGAGCCCGAGGGCAAACAACGCTCCGACCCCGCTCCACGCGAGCGCCCGCGCCCATCGGGGCGACAGCGACAGCCTGAGGCGAGCGCTCCCAAGCGTGTGATCGATCCCGATGACCGCGAGGATCGCAGCCCTCCACCGGGAGCACCCCCGCGCCCGGGTGAGGCCGCAGGCCGAGAATCGCCGCAAGGACCTCGGTGGCCTGGGCGGCGCTGTCACAGCGGAAGAACACCCAGGCGAGCATGACCCAGAGCTGGGTCAGCACGACCGCCGCGATATGCCTTGCCGCCGCGCACGTCGATCGGCATCGGACGGCGCCGCCCCGCCTCGCGCCACAGCTTGTTGGCGCACAGCCCGACGCCGTGCAGCGCGCCCCAGACCACGTAATTCCAGGCGGCGCCATGCCATAGTCCGCCAAGCAGCATCGTTGTCATCAGATTGCGGCAGACGAACAGCCTGCCGCCCCGATTGCCGCCGAGCGGGATGTACAGGTAATCGCGTAGCCAGAACGACAGCGACATGTGCCAGCGCCGCCAGAAATCGGTCACCGACGCGGCGCGGTACGGGTAATTGAAGTTCGGCGGAAAGCGGTAGCCGAACAGCCGCGCCGTGCCGATCGCCATGCTCGAATAGCCGGCGAAGTCGAAATAGATCTGGCCGTAGAAGGCGATCGTCGCGGTCAGCAACGCGTGCCCATCGTACTGATCGACATGCGCGAATACCGGGTCGGCGATCTGCGCCAGCGTGTCGGCGATCACCGCCTTGTAGATGAACCCGCGCAGCAGCAGACGGACGCCAATCGCCTGCTGCGCCGGCGAAAACGACCGCGGGTGCCGGATTTGCGGCATGATGAAGCGCGCTCGCACGATCGGCCCGGCGATCAGCTGTGGGAAGAAACTAATGTACAAGGCGATTTTGAGGAAGGACGGCTCCGGCTCGACTTTGCCGCGGTACACGTCGACGACATAGCTGATCGCGTGAAATGTGTAGAAGCTGATGCCGACCGGAAGAATAATTCGCATCACCGGCAGGCTGGCAGCGACGCCAAGTTCGGCGAGCGCCGCGGCAACGTTCGACAGGAAGAAATCGTAGTACTTGAAGAAACCTAGGATGGCGAGGTCGAGGCCGATGCTCGCCGCCAGCATGGCCGTTCGCCAGGAGCGCGTGGCGCGCGCGAGCATCTGGCCGGCGGCGAACGCGTTTGCCGTGACGAACAGCATCAGAAAGCAGAAGCGCCAGTTCCAGACGGCGTAGAAAACGTAGCTCGCGATCGTCAGCAGCAACTTCCGCGGTTCCGCGTCGCGACAGCTCCAATGCAGCACATAGACGGCGGCGAGAAACACCGCGAACTCGAACGAGACGAAGTTCATGGCCACACGCCCATTTCGACAAGGCGGTCACCCAGCCACCTCGTGAAGACCTCGCGTGCAGCGCCTTGCAGGTGGTCGAAATCGTACCAGTCGGCGCCGTGCCGCAGGTCGGCAAGAAGATTGGGGTCCTCGCCGACGATGCAGGCAAACTTTGTTATCGCGGCGCAGAAGCGGCGGGCATAGGCGACGTTGGCGCCCTGCATGCTCGGGACCGAGTAAAAGGCAAACCGTCCGACGCCGTGACGCTGCAATATCGCGATCTCTTCCGCCAGGAAGGCGCTCATCCACCGCGTCGGCACGTCCGCCGGCCAGTCTGGTTTCAGATCCCGCGCGGCGGCCGCTTGCTCGAGCAGCACGGCAGTATCGTCGTCGCTGAAGCGCGTCGGCAGCGGCGACCCGCCGCTGTCATACGTCGTAACGGTCTCGCGGACCGGTGAGCTGTTCCACAAAAACCCAACGTGGCTGACGTGAAGGGCCAACTGGCCGAGGATTTCGCTCCCCAGCGTTAAGCGCTGAAACAGGCTGAGGCCATCGGCGCCCGCCAGCCAGCGTAATGCCCACCACGCGCTCGACCCGTCCATCATTGCGACCATGCGGTCGCTGAAGCGCATTTGGTGAACCTGGTACAACGGGCCGCTGTCGTAGCCGCCGGCGATTTCGAACAGCACGAGTTGCGGCCTTCGCTTGGCGCGGGTCAGGTACTCCTTGAGGTAGTGCAGCCGCTCGAGATGCGGCGCGCCGCCGACCGCGAGGCGCTGCACCTCGGCGGCGCGTCCGGAGCTGCCGAGCGCTTCGGCGAGCACGTCCGGATCGATCCCCGCTTCGCTAAAGCTCGACCCGACGAGAAGAACGACCGGTCGCTCGCCGTCGTAATCGGTCAGTTGCTGCAGCAGGTCGTGGAAAGGGCCCTTGGGGACCAGCCCAAGCCCCGCGATCGCGGCGGACAAGCCGCCCTGGGCCAGGATGAAACCGCCGAGGGCGAGCAGCGGGGCGCTGAAGGGGTAACCCGGGCGCGTGCGTGGAAGCAGATGGTAGAGCCCAACCATCGCGGCGCCGAGCAGCAGGCACGCGAGCGTGCTCATCGGCAAGCCGGGCTGGGTACGGCCCGAGCCCCGCTCCGGGTGCTCCCTCCCCTGCAACTCGGCATCGTCCGCGTAGCGGAACACTGTCGCGCTGCTTTGGTTGCGTTGAACCGGTTTGCGCGATGCGCGAGTGGCGCGGGTCGCGTGGACAAGCAAGCCGAAATTCCGCTACTCGCCGGCACAAGCCCTGCCTGGTTCAAACCTAGTGTCCAGAGTCATTCACACGATGCGCCAAGAAATGAGGCACCTCGCTCAATCCCGCTTCACCGGCGAAAGCCGGTGCCCACGGCAGAAATGGATCCCGGCCTCCGCCGGGAAAGCGAGGAGGGGGCATAAACTCAATCATCTGAATGGTTCTGAGCACTAGCTGCCCGTTTCGGTCCTCTTCGGCTTAAAACGGGTATGCGGATCGTGGTATTCGCGGACGTTATTCAGACCAAAGGCATGAAAGGGATCGACGTTCCGGGGCGGCGAAAATTTCGGAAAGGCGGCGATCGGCGAGCACCGCCCGAGCGAGCGCCAGCTCCCGGTTTGGCCGCGACAACTTCCTCGGTCTCGAGGTTTTTCGCAGCATAGCGTTCCATGCTTTCGACCATGCGCGCCGCGTCATTGGCTAGGCTGCCGCCGCCAGCGCAATCAGATAATGCACGTCACCGAGGGCGAGCAGCCCACTCCGCGCTCAGGCTCTTCGCGTCGGTGGTGCGCGGGCCACCCGGTCTCGGGGTTTTTTGGGACGCCGGCGCCTCTGCGCCGCTGGACTCTTACGCTTCGGTCGCAGTCGTCGGATCGATCATCCGGCGGACCTCGGTTATCTTGTTCGCCGGGAAGCCGCTGCGCTTGGCGTGCTCCTGAATGATCGCTTCATCTCTGGCGAGATAAACGCAAAATGTCTTGTCGTTGGCGACGTAGCTTTCGACCCACTGAATGTCGGGGCCGAGTTCCTTCAAGGTTGCGTTCGACTTTTGCGCGGCCTCGCGCAGGGCGTGCCGTTCGGCGCTGCCGATTGCCGGCAGCTCGCGCTCGATGATGAACTTGCGCATGGCTCCTCCCTCCAGAAATAGCGGCCTATAGCAACCAGATTACTCTCCGGCGGTAAAGTGCGGCATCACCTGCTCGGCAAAGCGCCGCATCGAGGCGAGCGCATCATCCAGCGGCACCATGTTGAAATTTACCTGCAGCGAGGCGTGCTCGTAGCCGCCAAAGGCGTCCTGCGTTCGGCGGATCTGGCCTACGATCTCCTCGGGCGAGCCGATCCAGGCGGCGCCTGAGTCGATCTGATCCGCCGCCCGCGATTCCCGGAGCTTCGCGATCACCTTGTCGTAGCCGGGATAATCCTGCGAGGTGCGGCCGTCGAGCCAATCGGAGGCGGCCTCGACCAGCGACTGGAGATAGTCGTCGATGAACGGGCAGGCGAAGGCCCGGGCGCGATCGCCGTCGGGATCGCAGAACATGTGAAACGCCAGCATGACCTCGCCCTCGCCGGGGTGCCCGGCGGTCTTCCAGGCGTCGCGATAGGCGGCCAGCAGGGGCCGCATCACAGCCCCGCCTAGCGGGATCGCCATGACCGAATACCCCATGCGCGCGGCGAAAGCGAATGACTCGGCCGTGTTCAGTGCCGCGACATAGAATTTGGGGTGCGGCCTTTGCGTCGGGCGCGGCAGCGATGTCGTGTTCTCGATCGTGTGAAAGCGGCCGTGATGCGTCACATTCTCGCCGGTCAGCAACAGCTCGACTTGTTCGATGCCTTCGCGGAAGCGGGCGACCGATTCATCCGGTGAGCGGCCGAAGCGGCGGAATTCGTGCGGCAGAAACGCGCGGGCAAACCCGACATCGAGCCGCCCGCCGCTGATCGCGTCCAGCATGCCGATCTCGCCCGCGAGCTTCAGCGGATGATTGAAGACCGGCAGTATCGCGCCCGTTACCAGGCGCGCGCGCTGCGTGCGTTGGGCGGCGGCTGCCAGGAAGATCATCGGGTTGGGGCTGTAGCCGCCATAGTGGTGAAAATAATGCTCGACGATTCGGATGTGAGTGAACCCGAGTTTCTCCGCCTCTTCGGCGAGAGTTAGTGCGTCCCGAAAGTATTCGGCGCTGGATTTCTGCTCCGGCCTCACGTCGGGAAAAAACTGGACACCAAATTCCATGCGGTCCTCCCCGGGTTCCCTAGCTGTCGTCGAAAGGAGCCCGATAGACGGGACACTTGACGGTTCCCCGCAGAGAGTGATTCGATCCGTCAATACCACAGAGGAAGACAGCGGCAAGGGACCAACAGATGGCGGACACGGCGATTTGGAATTTTCGGCAGCTCGCACATCATGAGCTCGATGGGTTCGGCGGCATTGGCGAGGGCATGTCGATTCAGATAGCCAAGGATGGTCGTCGTATCCTCTGGCTGGCGCATGAGAGCGCGCCGAAGAATTTCACCGCCGTCGACGTCAGCGATCCGCGCGAACCGAAGATCGTTGCGCGGGCCGATCTGCCGCAATCCCATATGCGTTCGAACTCGCTGGAAACGGTCGGCGACATCATGGCGGTCGCCTATCAGACAAAGGAACAAGGGCTGCAGCCCGCGGGGTTTGAGCTGTTCGACATCTCGGTGCCGGAGAACCCGCGCTCGATCACGTTTTTCGACTGTTCCGGCCCGCATTCGCGCGGCGTCCACCAGCTGTGGTTCGCCGACGGGGAGTACATTCACATGAGCTCCAGCGCGCCGGATTTCACGCCGACCCATCCGAAAGACGACCAGTTCTATCGGATCATCGACGTGAAGAACCCGTCGAAACCGGTCGAGGTCGGCCGCTGGTGGCTGCCCGGCACGAGACAGGGCGACAGCGAGCCGCCGCCGGCGCGTCATCCGGAAGGCGCCGACACCGGCTTCCGCCCGCACAATACCAATGTCTACCCCGAGCGTCCCGACCGCGCCTATCTCGGCTATATCGACGGCGGAATGGTCATTCTCGACATCTCGGACAAGGCCCGGCCGAAAATGGTGTCGCGCTGGGACTATCATCCGCCCTATCACGGGTTCACCCATACCGTCGTTCCGTTCTTCGACCGCAATCTGCTGATCGTCAGCGACGAATGCGTGCGAACCGAGGGCGCCGACTGGCCCAAGCTCGTGTGGGTCGTCGATGGGCGGACCGAAACCAATCCGGTGCCGATTGCGACCTGCCCGCTGCCGCCGCTCGACACTTACCAGCGGCGCGGCGCCCGCTATGGCGCGCACAACCTCTATGAGAACCTGCCGAAGCCGAACGCGTGGAAATCCGACCGCGTCGTCTTGGCGACTTACTTTAACGGCGGATTGCGCGCCTATGACACATCCAATCCGTATCAGCCGGCCGAGATCGGCTACTTCGTGCCGGCGCCCCCTGAGCGGGCGCCCAGCGGGGCGATCCAGATAAACGACGTCTTTGTCGACGAGCGGCAGGTCGTCTACACCGTCGATCGTCATATCGGAGGTCTCTATACCCTCGAAATGGACTTCTGAAGCCGGGCCGCAGGCGCTGTTCGGCGGAAAGGACGCACCGCTCTTCGGCCGCCGCCAGCGGCGAGCGCGCGGGCCGCGGCTCCCGGTCATCGCGATCACCGGCTTTTTGGGCTCGGGGAAGACGACCTTGATCCGCGCGCTGCTCGAGAAGCCCGCGGGGGCCAATACGGCGGTCGTGGTCAACGAGTACGGCGAAGTCGGTATCGACAACGTGCTGTTGCGGTCGAGCAGCGACGTGACGGTGCTGCTCGGCAACGGCTGCTTGTGCTGCAACGTCCGCACCGATTTGCAGGAGACGTTTCGGGCATTGTTCGCCGATCGGGCGCGCGGCGCGGTCCCGAGTTTCGAGCGGGTCGTGATCGAGACCTCGGGGCTCGCCGATCCCGGTCCGGTCCTGCAGACCTTTGCGACCGACCGCGGCCTCGGCCGCGAATTCCACCTGCAGGCCCTGATCTCGGTCGTCGATGCGGTCAACGGCGGAGGCAATATCGAGCGGATGCCGGAGGCGAAGAAGCAAATGGCGCTCGCCGACCGCATCGTCGTCACCAAGAGCGATCTCGTAGACGGGGCGACAACCGGCCGTCTGATCCAGCAACTCGGTTCGCTGAACGCTGCGCCTGTCGGCGTCGCCGTCGAGGGCGAGATCGAGCCGTCCTTCCTGCTGGCCGAGGCCCCCTCGCCGCGGCACAGCTTCGACTTAGGCGAACCCGAGCATACCCATGGGCTCTGCAGTTTTGCCCTGATCTTTGAAAAGCCGCTGTCCTGGACGGGCTTTGAACAAACGATGGCAGTGTTGACGGCGTTGCGCGGACCCGATCTCTTGCGCGTCAAGGGCCTTGTCGCGATCGAGGAATGCCGCGGGCCGGTCGTCGTGCATTTCGTCCAGCATGTCGCTCACCCGCCGGTCGAGCTCGAGGACTGGCCGGACGGCGATCGGCGATCCCGTTTGGTATTCGTGACCCGCAGCCTGCCGCGGGAGAGCGTCGCGCGGCTCTTTACCGATGTGGCGGCCATCGCGGCCTGAACCCCGCCCAAGATCCTGGAGGTGAATAAAAGAAACCTTCCGCCGATATTGATCAATTGGCGTTATCGTGCTAGTGGCATCAGTATCGAGGCACGGCTCGGTCAAGAAAATCTTTAAAGAGGACGCGATGCGCGCACAATCTGCGGCGCTGGGAATCGCTGCCGCGGCGGCTTTCTCGAGCGCCGCGTCCGCTTTGCCATGCGCCAAGACCTCGCCCGGCCAAAGCACGACTTTAGAATTGACCTGTACTGTAGCCGACAACACTTCGGGTATACCGGCGCGCGAGCAGCGGGGCGATCCGGAAGCCGATGCGCCGCAGGATGACTCACAACCGTCAGTCGGTCAGTCTGCACTGTTCTTCGACGTCACGGAGATAGGAGACGTCGAGACTTTCGCCCGACGCGACATCAAGATTACCAACCTGCAAGCGACGATGACCTCGAATAAATATGTGGCGGGCCGTTTGCCTATCGCCGAGGAGGCCACTCCGGTCGAGGATCTTCTCACGGTCTCTCCTGATTATCTGTCTATCAAGAACCTGCCGCACCTGCGGCAGCGGAACCCGGTCGGGGTAGGTCTCGTCACAGTACCAAAGCCGCCCGTAAAAGAATCCGACACAACCCCTCCCGGCCAATGGTTTCCACAACCGCGACCTTAGGACGATCGGGTCATCGGCAGGTCGCATCCGAAGAACAGCAGCGGGAGGCACGGCGGCGGGCGGGGCGGTTGCGGACCGTGCGCGCCGGATTTGCCCATCATCAGTCCGGACGGCTTCGGCGGGCGGAGGCCCTCTACCGCAAAGCGCTGCAGAAAGACCCGGATGACGCCAACGCGCTGCACCTTTTAGGAGTGGTAGCCTACCAGTGCGGACAAGTCGGGACGGCACTGCGGCTGATCGAGCGCGCGCTCCCGGGGTTGCCGGACCTGCCCGATGTGCATTTGAACTACGGCAACGCTTTGCGCGAAACCGGCAAGCTGGCGGAAGCGGTGGCGAGCTACCGCCGGGCATTAGCGCTCAAACCCGATTACGCCATGGCGCACAACAATCTCGCCGCAGCGTTCAATCAGCAGGAGGAATTCGCGGCGGGTCTCGCAAGTTCCGAACGGGCCATCGCGGTGATCCCAGAGTTTTTCGGAGCATATGCCAACCACGCCGCCGCCCTGATGGGCCTCGAGCGGTTCGCCGAAGCCGAAGGGCCGCTGCGCCGGGCCCTCGATCTCGCGCCCGACCGAGCGCAGACGCATCGTGACCTCGGTTGGGTGCTCGCCAAACTCGGCCGTTGTGAGGAGGCGGTAGCCTCCCTCGAACAAGCGATCGCGCTTGATCCGGACGATCCGACAACGCATTTCGCACTCGGCACCACCCTTTATCTACGGAAGGACCTGCCGGGAAGCGAAGCTCGGCTCCGTCGGGCCGTGGCGCTCGCCCCGGATTACACGGCGGCATGGCACGAGTTGGGCACCGTCTTGCGCAGCTTGGGCCGGTTCGACGAGGCACTGATGTGCTTCGGACGCGCCCGCGAGATCGATCCAGATTGGCCGGAGGTTTATCGCAGCCTCGCCGTCACTGGGCAGCAATTCACGGACGACGCGCAACTCCGTCGCCTCGAAGCGGTGCTGAAGAACCGCGAGCGCTCGGTTTCGGATCGGATTTCCGCCGGATTCGCCCTAGGCATGCTGCTGGACAATGCCGAGTGCTGGGACGAGGCCTTTCCGTGCTTCGCCGAGGCCAATGCTCTTCATCGGCAGCAGCGGGCGCAGGCTGGCGAACGCTTCGATATCGCGGTGTTGCGACGACAGGTGGATCATCTGATCGAACTCGCAAGGCCCGACGTCTTTTCGGCTGGCGCGCCGTGGGGCAATCCCTCGCAAGCGCCGGTCTTCATCGTGGGCATGCCGCGCTCGGGTACGAGCCTCGTCGAGCAGATCGCCGCCAGCCACTCGCGGGTGTTCGGCGCCGGCGAGTTGCACGAACTCGGCCGAATTTGGCAGACGCTTCTGGCGCACAATCGCGGCCGCCCGGTCGAGAACTGGGACGCGGCCTTTGCCCAGCGGCTCGCCGACCGGCATGTAGCGTCTCTGCAGGCGCTCGGGAAGGGAGCCGTTCGCGTCATCGACAAGATGCCGGACAACATCTTTTTTCTTTGGATTATCGCGGCGTTGTTCCCGTCGGCGCGGATCATCCTGTGCCGGCGCGATGCGCGCGACGTGTGTCTCTCCTGCTATTTCCACCATTTCACCGAGGGGCATCTTTACGCCTACAATTTGGCGGATTGCGGAGGCAGGGCGGTGGAGATCGACCGGCTGGCGGCCCATTGGTCGAAGGTGCTGCCGCTCGAGATCCTGGCGATCGATTACGAGAAGCTGGTCGCGGATCCGCAAGCCGAGAGCCGCCGTCTGATCGAATTTCTCGGCCTCGAATGGGAACCGTCCTGTCTCGATTTTCATCGCACGGTGCGGCCGGTCCTGACCGCCAGCGCCTGGCAAGTTCGTCAGCCGCTGTACCGCCGCTCGATCGGGCGCTGGCAGCGCTATGCACCGCATCTGAGCACACTGCTGGACCTGTTGGCACAGAGCGGAGCGATGGCGTAGGCACATCATTGTCATAGATATCCGCAGGGGAGAAAACCGAAATGCTGTTCAAATGCCTGCCGCCGGGGGCGGAAATTCCAGGACGTTTCCCGGGTCCGGTTCATGCACGCGGCAAATGGTTTACTGTCGACATTCACTGCCATGTGCTGACACCAAAGGCTGCGGAGATGGTCGCGGGCCATTCGGCAGCGACGCGGCATCCGCGGGAGGAGTACGCCAACGAGCGGACGCGCCAAGTCAACCGCGAACAGGCCGAGCGCACCCGCATCCAATTCACGTCGGTCGAAAAGCGGCTCGCCGACATGGACCGGATGGGGATCGACATCCAGGCGATCTCGCCCTCGCCGAACCAGACCTATTACGGCGCCGAGCCCGATCTCGGGATCGCTACCGCACGCGTCGTCAACGACAACCTCGCCGATATAGCCGGCCGTCATCCCGATCGTTTCGTTGCCCTCGGCACGGTGCCGTTTCAGGCGCCCGACCTCGCCGTCGCCGAACTCGACCGCATCCATAAGTCGCTCGGCTTTCGCGGCATCGAGATCGCGACCAATGTCGCCGGCGAGGATTTCTCGGCCGAACGATTTCGCAAGATCTTCGCCCGCATCGAGGAACTCGGCCTGCTCGTCTTCATGCACCCGACCGGGTTTCCCGAGGCGCGCCGTTTTGCCGACCATTATCTCGTCAACGTGATCGGCAACCCGCTCGATACGACGGTGGCCCTCCATCATCTGATCTTTGGCGGCGTGCTCCACGACCACCCCAATCTCAAACTGGTCGCGGCCCATGGCGGCGGTTATTTGCCGGCATATTCCGGCCGGATCGATCACGCGGCGGCGGCGCGGCCGGATTGCTGCGAAAAGATCAACCGCATGCCGACGACCTATCTGAAGCGGCTCTATTTCGACACGATCGTCTACACGCACCACCAGCTCGAATACCTCGTCGAGCAATATGGCGCCGACCATGTGCTGATGGGCACCGATTATCCCGCCGATATGGGCGAGATCGACCCGATCGGGTTTATCGAGGGGGCTCGGGGGCTCGACGACAACGAGCGCCGCGCGATCCTCGGCGGCAATGCCGCGCGGCTGTTGAATATCGAGATCCCGAGGAGGGCGGAATGAGCCGTCCTGGCAGAGGATATTCTCTTCAAATGCCTGCCGCCGGGCACGGAACCGCTGGCCGGACGCTTTCCGGGCCCCGTGCACGCCCGCGGCAAATGGTTCACGATCGACATTCATTGCCATGTCCGCAGCGACAAGGCCGCCGCGATGGTCGAAGGCAATTCCGCTGTCTCGCAGTGGTTTCTCGAAACCTCGGCCAACGAGCGCAGCCGCGAGATCAATCGGCAAAACGGCGTGCGCACCGCGCGCTCAGGGCTCTTCGCCCGAAAAGCGGATCGAGGACATGGACCGGATGGGGATCGACATCCAGGCGATCTCACCCGCGCCGCGCCAGACCTATTACGGCGCCGACCCCGATCTCGGCCTCGAAGCCTCGCGCGCCGTCAACGATTTCATCGCCGATATCTGCGGCCGCTACCCGGACCGCTTTGTCGGGCTCGGGACGGTGCCGTTCCAGGCCCCTGAGCTGGCGGTCGCCGAACTCGATCGATTGCACAAATCGCTTGGGGTTTCGCGGCATCGAGATCATGACCCATGTCGCCGGCGAGGATTTGTCGGCCGACCGCTTCCGCAAGATCTTCGCGCGCTGCGAGGAACTGGGCCTCCTCGTCTTCATGCACCCGGACGGGTTTACCGAAGCACGGCGGCTGGCCGACCATTACTTCAACAACGTGATCGGCAACCCGCTCGATTCGACGGTGGCTCTGCATCATCTGATCTTTGGCGGCGTGCTCGCCGACAATCCGAACCTAAAGCTGGTCGTCGCTCATGGCGGCGGGTTTCTGCCGGCCTATCCGGGCCGCATCGACCACGCCGCCTCGGCGCGCCCGGATTGCTGCGAGCGCATCCACCGGATGCCGAGCACCTATCTGAAGCGGGTCTATTTCGACGCGCTCGTCTACACCCACCACCAGCTCGAATACCTCGTCGAAGCAATACGGCGCCGACCACATCCTGATGGGCACCGATTATCCGGCCGATATGGGCGAGGTCGATCCGATCGGGATGATCGAAGGCACCCCGGGGCTCGACGATGTCGAGCGCCGCGCGATCCTGGGCCGCAACGCCGCGCGGCTGCTCAACCTCGAAATCCCGGCGATCGCGCGCTAGAATTATCGCGCATGGCGATCATGCTGGCCAAAACCTACGCTGCTCTCAAAGCAGCCGGGGCGCCCGAAGATGATGCCATCGCCGCAGCGGAGGAACTTGGCCGATTACGAAAACCGCCTGACGCATCGATAGACGGTCGGTTGGCGGCTGATTGAAGGACGCCTGGCCGCAGTTGAAAACGCTGAGCTCGACCAGATCGTAGAAACTAGGCTGACCCAATTATCGAGCAGACGTCAATGCTGGCACGGTTCACGATGCTGACCTGGGCGGTCGGGATCAACGCTGCGGCGACGATCGCTATCCTGGGCGTGCTGTTGAGGGGCCACGGACCATACTGCGACATGACCACTAGCGGATGGGAGGCGATGAAATTTCTGACTGACGAGCAACTGAGGGAGTTGCAACCGGCCGAGACATCGTCGTTTCCGTCGCCGGTGCCGACGCAGATCGTGTCGAGCGACGAATACATGCCGGTGCCGCAGACCGAGAAGCAGCGCGAGGTCGAGGCGCGGCTCAAGGAATTGAGCGACCGGCTCGCCCAGCGGCAGGGCCTGTCGCGCCGCCGCTTCTTTCAGACCGCCTCCGGCATGGCGGCCTCGTTCCTCGTGATGAACCAGGTCTTCGGCCGCCTGTTCGAGGTCAGCGAGGCGGAGGCGGCGACGCCGGATATGGCAGCCGAGCGCGCCGGGGCCTGTCGAAGCAGTTCATCATCGACGGCCACACCCATTTCCTGCGCGACGACACGCGGCTGATGGGCTTTATCAAGGCGCGCGAGGCGGTCGGCAAGGCCGGCTGGAACAAGGAGATCGGCGACAAGGAACAGACCATCGACGATCTCAAATACGCCAATTACGTCAAAGAAATCTACATGGACAGCGACACCAAGGTGGCGCTGCTGTCGAATTCGCCCTCGGAGGTGCCCGAGGACTGGTTCATCCCGCAGGAGCAGGTGTTCAAGACCCGCGAGCAGGTCAACAAGGAGGCCGGCTCGCGGCGGATGATGGCGCATTTCACGATCACCCCGGGCTGGCCCGGCTGGCTCGACCAGGTCGACGAGGCGATCGAGGTCTACAAGCCCGATTCGTGGAAGGGCTACACGGTCGGCGACAACACCCACAAGGAGCTCGCCAACCACCCCTACCACCTCGACGACGAGAAGCTGATGTACCCCTTCTACGAGAAGGCGGTGAAGTCGGGCATCCGGAACGTCTGCATCCACAAGGGGCTGTTCGCGCCGGCCATCGAGGAGAAATTCCCGCGGCTGCGGCCCTATGCCGATGTCAGCGATGTCGGCAAGGCGGCCAAGGACTGGCCGCAGCTCAATTTCCTGATCTACCATTCGGGCTATCGCTGGATCGGCGCCAGCCCGGCCGAGGGCATGGCGGAGTTCGACAAGACCGGCCGCAGCTCGTGGACCAGCGACCTCGCCGAGATCCCCGAGAAATACGGCGTCACCAACGTCTATGGCGATTTGGGGCAGCTCTTCGCCTGGACCGCGGTCGCCGAGCCGCGCCTCGCGGCGGCGTTGATGGGCATGCTGGTCAAGGGGCTCGGCGCCGACCATGTGCTGTGGGGCACCGATGCGGTGTGGACCGGCGCGCCGCAATGGCAGATCGAGGGGCTGCGCCGCCTCGAAATCCCCGAGGACATGCAGAAGCGATACGGGTTCAAGCCGCTGGGTCCGGCCGACGGCCCGATCAAGAACGGCGATCTTCGCCGAGAACACGGTGCGGCTCTACAATTTCGACAAGCGCGCCGAGCTCGCCAAGCCCGACCGCTTTGCCGAGATCAAGGCCGATTATGTCAAGAACGGCCCGGGGCGCAGCAACCTGCGCTACGGCTGGGTCCGCAACGCGGTCTGAACGCGGCCTGTCCGGGCGGCGTGTGTTACGCCGCACCCTGGTCCGGGCGGCGCTCTCCGGCGTGGTCCTCGGCTGGGCGACCACGCCGGCGCCGGCGCAGCAGAAAATGTCGCAAGCCGCCGCAGAATATCAGGACCGGCCGAAGAACGGGCTGACCTGCGCCGCCTGCAGCCTGTTCCGCAAGCCCCGCTCCTGCGAAATCGTAGAAGGCGACATCAGCCCCGCCGGCTGGTGCAAATTTTTTGATCTGCCCGATTGACGACCATGGTCAATGCTTGCGTGAATGCCGGTTCAGGAGGCACCTTGTCGACGACAATGACAACGACACCGGCAGCGCCGGGGCTGGCGAAGGCCCACTCCATCAACAACTGAAAGGCGCTGAAAAGTCGCATAATGAGCGATTATGGAAAATTTAGCCCATTGTCAGAGTCCAACAGGGGCGGCGCTCAACCGGCGAGTAGGTTATCAGTGTGGCGTCTTAATTGTTTTTGCCCCGCCCCGCCCGAAACTATCTTCACTGAAGAGGAAAACATGGCGTTGCGCGGATTATATTCGCGACCATCGGAGTGGAATTGTGTTGCATCAGGTTCGGGTCACGCACCAGCCGGTCAAATCCCGGGTTTGGACATATATAGGCGCTGGTTTGCTTTTGTAGGATCAGGAACAAGGCACCACGAAGGCAGCAGTCGATTGATCTCGTATCCGTCAGGCCAACAGTTGCGGGACGAGCTTGCTTACCGGCTGGCCTTGTGCCTTGAGCGCGAGATGTCTTGGGGATAGTATAATAACGCAAGTGCTCCCGCCGCTATAATACGCGTCATTGTTATTATATTTCGTTGTCTGGTCGCGAGCTTTTTACAGCATGTTCTCTTCACGTCTAACTTCCTCTTGCATGGATGTTGTGCTCTCAAGCTGTTAGTCTTGAAATCGTGCTCTTGCCAACGCCATAGCTGCGCGCAGTTCGGCTAGTGGATAGCATCTAACGGAGAGTCCGAAAAGGAGTTTCTGAAGGTGCTGGTTTGTGCGATTGTCGGTGATGCGCAAAGGAATTTCCATCACCGTTACGCCGGCGGATCGGGTGCGCTTGCAGTCGATCATCCGAGATCGCAACAGCCCGCAAAAGCACGTGTGGCGGGCGCGGATCATTGTTCTGACCGCCGACGGCGAGGGCACCACTGCCGTCATGCGCGCCGTCGGCAAGGGTAAAACCGTGGTCTGGCGCTGGCAGGAGCGCTTCATGCATGAGGGGGTCGAGGGGCTCACCCGCGACAAGACCCGCCCCTCGCGCATCCCGCCCTTGCCGCCCGAGACCGTCGATCGCGTCGTTGCCCTGACCAACCAAGCCCCGCCGCATGAGGCGACCCATTGGACCGCGGCGGCGATGGCCAAGGCGGTGGGGATCAGCCCCTCCTCGGCGCGGCGCATCTGGAAGAGGCACGGGCTGCAGCCGCATCGGGTGCGCGCATTCAAGCTCTCCAACGACCCCAAATTCGCCGAGAAGCTCAAGGATGTCGTTGGCCTCTACGTCGATCCGCCGGCCCATGCCGTGGTCCTCAGCATCGACGAGAAGAGCCAAATCCAGGCGCTTGACCGCACCCAGCCCGGACTGCCGATGAAGAAGGGGCGCTGCGCCACCATGACACACGATTACAAGCGCAATGGCACCACCACCCTGTTCGCCGCCCTCGATATCCTTGAAGGCAAGGTCATCGGGCGCTGTATGCAGCGCCACCGGCATCAGGAATTCATCCGCTTTCTCAATGCCGTCGAGCACGAGGTGCCGGCCGACAAAGCGGTCCACGTGGTTCTCGACAACTACGCCACCCACAAGCACCCCAAGGTGACGGCCTGGCTGAAGCGGCACCAACGCTTCACCTTCCACTTCACCCCAACTTCCTGCTCCTGGGCCAATGCGGTCGAAGGTTGGTTTGCCAAGCTCACCCGGCAACGGCTCAAGCGTGGCGTGTTCACCTCAATCGTCGAGCTTCAGACCGCCATCAACCGCTTCATCGCCGACGCCAACGGCAAGCCCAAACCGTTCGTCTGGACGAAATCCTCCGACGCCATTCTCGCCGCTGTCCAGCGCGGGAGACAAGCGTTAGAAGCGATCCACTAGCGTGCCCCCTTCGGCCCGCCGCTTGCGGGCCTCGTGCCCGCTGCGCCTCGGTCGATTTGGGTTTCCGGCCCATGCGCTGCCCGCGCTTCTGCGCCCGGCTGCGGCCCTCGGCGGTACGGGTGCGGACGAGTTCGCGCTCCACATCCGCCAAGCCGCCCAAAACGGCAATCATTAATCGCCCGGTGCTGGTGCCGGTGTCGGCCCGCGGCTCCGCCATGACGGATTGCGCCTTGGCGTCCACGATCTGCTTGATGATGGCGAACAGGTCAAAGGTGCTGCGCGCCAGCCGGTCAATGCGCGTCACCGTCACCACGTCGCCGGGGGCAAGGGCCTTAAAGCATTCGATGTTTGGTTTTGCCTCCGTGGAAAGCGGTTCGCTCGCCTACGGCCTCAAACGAGCCGCCGGCGGCCTCCCGGTTTTGTGCCTGGAGACAAGTGCAGCTCTCCTCCTATTTGTTGATCTGGGAAAGCCTAGCGTTCACTGTATGCGACCCCTGGTTTCTCCAGTGCCACATCCAAGATCCCAAACTTCCCTTGCCATTTGGAGTCGGGAAAGGGATCCCGAGACAACAGCATCTGGAATTTGCCGCCATCACAGAAACCTAAACTTTGTGACTCCAATATTCTGTTCATCTTAGCAAAATCGTCGCTCTCTTTAATTTCATAGGTACCTATAATTACCCGATACTCCTTCAACTGAGCACTTACAGGTTCATTTTTTAGAATTTCCGCATTATACGTGCCAAACGGGATGTGAAGTTGCTGAGCGTCGTAACCATGGCCTGTTGGAGCGGTGACCGTGTATTTCTCCGTGAGTGTTGGAGAGACCTTCTTACCGATCAACACCCTCTCGCGCCGCCATGGTTCACTAGCGAAGACATCTTCGAGCTTGACAAGATTGACCTTGGCCGCAGCCTACCGGATGCTCTGCTCTCGTATTGGCTGAGGAACACGTCGAACGGTATGAGCTCACCCAGTGGAATTTCCAACCACCCGCGGTTACTTAAGCTATTGCCTGCTATTGTGGCAGCTTCTGCATCCGAAAGTTTGTTCTCTGCGCTGGCCGAGCCACTTGCGACTAAGCACATAGTGATGATAGCCGCAACTCTCATCAGGGTCTCCCTTTTCCTGTGACTCACTTTGGAATTCGTAGCGTCTAATCTGATCTGACATCCTCCGGATTCCCCGATGGTTTGAAGCGAGGATTGCCCTTTCCGGCGGTCTTCGGCAACGGTAAATCGCGCGTAGCGTGTGCGGCAGGCAATCGAAGCGGCCGGTAGGGCAAGTTTTTATCACCGGATTTGAAGCCGGTCGCTCTGGCAATTCGGCTCGGCTTAGGGCGTAACGATCACGCTGATAGCCTGGAAATCGTGCTATGCGAGACGTTGTAGCTGCGGGCGATCTCGCGCACTGGCTCGCCGCTCGTCGCGCCGGCGGATCGCCTCGCGCTTCTGATGCGGGTCAGTTTCGGCTTGCGGCCGAGCTTGACGCCGCGGGCCTTCGCCCGTTCCCGTCCTTCGCCGGTGCGCGCGCGGATCAATTCTCTCTCGAACTCGGCCAGCCCGCCTAACACGGTCAGCATCAAGCGGCCGTGCGGTGTGGTCGTGTCGGCCCAGGTATCGCCGATCGAGCGGAAGCCGGCTCTCTTGCCGGCGATCGACGCGAGCGTGTTCAACAGGTCGCGGGTCGATCGCGCCAGGCGGTCGAGCCGCGTCACCATCAGCACGTCGCCGGCGTCGAGCTGGTCAAGCACGCGGCGAAGCTGCGCCCGGTCGGTCTTGGCCCCGCTCGCCACTTCGCGGAACACCTTGCCCGCCCCATGCTTCCTCAAGATTCCGACCTGAGCCGCGACGCTCTGGCCGCCGTCGATACTCGCGCATAGCCGTAAATCATGGGTTTATTCTGCACCAGAAATCTGCACCGAAAAAGCGCAATTGCTTCAAGGCTCTCATTTCGATGCAAATATCTTGCAGACTGTGTGAAAAGTCGCATTGAGCGGATTCCGGTGCGGCGCAGGACGCGGTAGAATATGGCATGACGCACCTCTCGGGCCACGACAGATCCCAGTTGTTACTCCTGCCGGAGGCGGTTGACGATTATGTCGGCCCGGACAATCCGGTGCGCTTCGTCGATGCTTTTGTCGATGGGTTGGATCTTGCGGCAGCGTCGTTTATCCATGTTGAGCCCAAGCTGACAGGCCGCCCGGGCTATGCGCCCGCCGATCTGCTGAAGCTTTACATTTACGGCTATCTGAACCGAGTGCGGTCGAGCCGTCGGCTGGAGGCTGAGACCCATCGCAATATCGAGGTGATCTGGCTGTTGCGACATCTGAAGCCGGACTTCAAGACGATCGCTGACTTTCGGCGCGACAACCGCAATGCCTTCCGCCACGTGTTCAGAGAGTTTGTGCTGCTCTGTCGCCAACTGGACCTGTTTGGCCGGGAGCTGCTCGCCGTGGATGGCACGCGGATCAAGGCGGTCAACAACAAGGATCGCAATTTCACCCGGGCGTCCCTGACCCAGTTCATCAAAGCCGCCGACGCCAAGCTCGAGGACTATCTTCAGCGCCTCGACAAGAGCGACGCCACGGAGCGCGCAACAGGCGGCTCGCGGGTCAAGAACCTGGCTGAGAAGATCGCCGCGATTGGCGAGCGGCGTGAACGGCACAAGGACATGCTGGCGGAACTGGACCAGACGGGGGAGAACCAGATCTCGCTTACCGACCCCGACAGCCGAGCGATGGCGGCGCATACGCATGTCGCGGTGGGCTATAACGTGCAGATCGCTGTCGACGCCAAGCACAAGCTGATCGTCGAGCAGCAGGTCACCAACCAAGTTGTGGATATGGGGCTCCTGGCACAAACCGCCGAACCGGCAAAAGAGGTTCTCGGCGTGGAGCAGATCGCCGTCGTCGCTGATCGGGGCTATTTCAAGATTGAGGACATCGAGGCCTGCGAGAAGGCCGGGATCGAACCTTACGTGCCGCGCCCGCAGCGTGGTCCTTCGGTCAGAGCGGGCCTGTTCCGTAAAGATGAGTTCAGCTACGACCCAACCAGCGACAGCTTGCTATGCCCCATAGGTCAACGTCTTCATCCCTATTCATCTTCTCTCATGCGCGGCTTGAAGAAGATCAATTACCGCAACAGCCAGGCCTGCCGAGACTGCCCGATCCGGTCGCAATGCACGGGCAATCAATTCCGCTCCGTATCCCGTTTCGAGAACGAGGCCGTATTGGATCGAATGCAAGCCCGCATAGCGCAGCGGCCAGACATTCTCGACCAACGCCGCGAGACGGTCGAACACCCGTTTGGCACGATTAAGCAGTGGATGAACCAGGGTGCATTTCTGATGCGAGGGTTGGAGAAGGTTCGCGCCGAGTTCAGCCTGACCGCGCTCGTCTATAATCTCAGGCGCGTTCTCAACATCGTAGGTCTGCCAAAATTGATCGCCGCGCTCCCGGCCTAAAAACCGTGCCCTAGGTGCCTCTCGATCCAGTTTAGGGTGTTGTCGAATGCACGGCATTGGACAAACCTTTCTCCATCGAATTGCCGCTCAGAAAACTCACATAGAAGCTGCAGCTGGTTGATAACCCGGCGCCGTTGCAAACAGTGTTTCCACACGGTCTGCTTGAATTTTGCATAGGCGGGATTTTCTCAGGCTTGCGCCTTGGCCTGCTAGGGGAAGAAACTTGCGGCGACGTGCTTGAAGTCTCCAGAGTCCGCGGGCGCCATGTATGCCATAGGTGGGGGTAATGCCCAAGTTTCGATGGCCCCGTGCAGATATCCTTGCCTTGATTGGGATCGTCGTAACAGCTATCGGATCCATCGCAGCCGTGACCGCTATCCCTGAGCTTCATGATGTGATTTTGGGTTCAACACCTCCGGTGCATCATGACGCGATACCGCCATTGCGGCCAAAGGGGACTCCAACTCGGAAAGGGAAACATGAGGGCGCGCGCGGCGAAGCTTTTATCAGATGCCCAACGCCTGAATTTAGCAGGACAGAACGATCAAGCGCTACGCCGCCTTTAACGAGGCCCACATCCTTTATCAGCAGACTGGCGAGAAGCACGGCGAGGCCAATGTGCTGTCCGGGCTCGGCGAGTTGGAGAGCAAACTGGGCCGCGATGATGAGGTTCACACGGGTTTTGGTGGCAAGTTAGCATCCTCTATCAGCAGGTCGGCGACAAACCCGGCGAGGCTGATGTGCTGCGCGGCTCCCACCTCATGTGGAGCACAAGCAGAGCCGGTACGATCAGGCGCGCGCCGTCTTCAACAACGCCCGCACGCTGTGTCAGCAAGTCGGCGACAAGGACTGCGAAGCCAATGTGCTGCGCGGAACTCGGTGAGTTGGAGCAGAGGCTGGGCCGCAACGATCCGGCGCGCGCCGACTATGACGACGCCCACCTCCTTTATCAGGAGGTCGGGGACAGACGCGGCGAAGCCGACTTGTTGCGCGCGCTCGGCGACTTGGATCTCACGCTCCCGGAACGATCAGGCGCGCTCGGTCTATAAAGACGCCCGTATTTTTTATAAGCAGGTCGGCGACGAGCGCGGCGAAGCCGACGTGCTGCGCGGACTCGGTGAGTTGGAGCAGACGCTGGGCCGCAACGATCAGGCGCGCGCCGATTATGATGACGCCCGCATCTTTTATCGGCAGGTCGGGGCTCGTCTCGGCGAGGCCAATGTGTTGCTCTCGGGCTCGGTGTGCTGGAGAACAGTCTGGGCCACAACGATCAGGCGCGCGCCGACTATAACGAGGCCCGCATCCTTTATCAGCAGGTCGAGGCTCCTCGCGGCGAGGCCAGCGTACTGCGCGAGCTCGGTGAGTTGGAGAGCAAGTTGGGCCACAGCGATCAGGCGCGCGCGGACTATAACGAGGCCCGCATCCTCTATCAGCAGGTCGGCAACAAGCAAGGCGAAGCAAATGTACTGTCCGGGCTCGGTGAGTTGGAGAGCAAGTTGGGCCACAACGATCAGGCGCGCGCGGACTATAACGAGGCCCGCATCCTCTATCAGCAGGTCGGCAACAAGCAAGCCGAAGCAAATGTACTGACCGGGCTCGGTGATTTGGAGAGCAACTTGGGCCACAACGATCAGGCGCGCGCGGACTATAACGAGGCCCGCATCCTGTATCAGCAGGTCGGCGACAAGCAAGGCGAGGAATATACGTCAACAACTCGCAGGGCCAACAAAGACATCCAAAAGCGGTGAATGTCGCAGTCTCAGTAAGAAAATTGTCGTGAGGCTGCGGCCCGCGCGCTTGGTTATCATTATTCTTAATCTTACCTGATGCAATGGCCTAGGCGGTTGTACGGTTCTTGTTTTCATGCAGTCTACAGCGATCTGTGAAAAGCCGCTTAACCTGCCATTGTGTCTACCAAATAGAGATGTCACTCTTTCTGCCATTTAAAAATATCACTGCGGTCGGGGTCGAGCGGCGGGCGGGCCGCGGAGCCCCAGTCGTAGCGCAGCGCCCCGGCACGGGGCCTCCAGGCATTTGCCGCATAATTTGACCATTATGGAAAGCCTCGGCAAAGTTCTATCTGAAATGCCCGCAGCACTCGTGAAGGAAGAACATAGAGGTACAGTCTATCGCCTGGTTTAGAGGTCTCGATCTGGCGCTGCGGAATATTCCGCCAAATGAGCCGTTACTTTGTAGGACACAATATCTTGAAGGCGGGGAATCAATCGGGGTG
>CAVSTA010000001.1:0-271720 GCA_963730745.1 uncultured Alphaproteobacteria bacterium | reverse complement strand
TCCCTTATGGCCGGAAAACCCAGAAACCCCCGAAAATATCGGAAGTACACGTCCTGTGGCTCAATGACGGGATGAGCTGCGATGGCGACAGCGTCTCGATCACCGCCGCCAGCGATCCGAGCATCGAGGACATCGTGCTCGGCGCGATCCCGGGTCTACCGAAGGTTCATCTGCACAATCGCGTTCTCTCCTACGAGGTCGGCGACGAGATGATGCAGTACTTCCACAAGGCGGCGAATGGCGAGATCGAGAACTTCATCGTCGTCATGGAAGGCTCGATCCCGAACGAAAATTTGAGTGGCGAAGGCTACTGGGCGGCCTATGGCACCGACCCGACGACCGGAGTGCCGATCAGGACGACCGAATGGCTCGACCGGCTGGCGCCCAAAGCGCTGGCCGTGGTCGGCTGCGGCACCTGCGCCACCTATGGCGGCATCCACGCGATGAAGGGCAATCCGACCGGCTGCATGGGCCTGCAGGATTATTTGGGTAAGGACTGGAAATCGAGGATCGGTCTGCCGATCGTCAATGTGCCGGGCTGCCCGGTACAGCCGGACAATTTCACCGAAGTTTTCCTCTATCTGTTGCGCCAGTTGGCGGGGCTCGCGCCGATGATCCCGGTCGACGAGCTCGGCCGGCCGACCTGGCTGTTCGGCTTCACGGTTCACCAGGGTTGCGACCGCGCCGCCTATTACGAGCAGGCCGATTTCGCGCATGAATACGGCTCGCGCAAATGCCTGGTCAAAATCGGCTGCTGGGGCCCGACGATCAAATGCAACGTGCCGAAGCGCGGCTGGATTTCCGGGATCGGCGGCTGTCCCAATGTCGGCGGCATCTGCATCGGCTGCACCACCCCCGGCTTTCCCGACAAGATCATGCCGTTTATGGACGAGCCGCCCGGCGGCGTTTTATCGACCAATCTGATCAGGCCTTACGGCGCGCTGATCCGCAATTTGCGCAAGCTGACCGACCGGCAGGTCGATAAGGAGCCGAGTTGGCGCCACAATCGGCCCGAATACACCACCGGCTACGAGCCCAACCGGCCCGAAAAGCTGCATCCGCAGCGCGTTCCAAGCTTCTTCCGCGCGGAGAACCGATCAGAATGAATGACATCGCCACCGTTCCGCAGACTGGCGCGGGCGAGGAAAAGAAGCGCGGCACGCTGGTCGAGAAGCACTGGGACCCGATCACCCGCATTGTCGGCAATCTCGGCATCTTCACCAAGATCGATTTCGAGAACCGCGAAGTGGCCGAGTGCTACAGCACCTCGTCGGTGTTTCGCGGCTACAGTGTCTTTATGAAGGGCAAAGACCCGCGCGACTTGCATTTCATCACTAGCCGGATCTGCGGCATCTGCGGCGATAACCACGCGACCTGCTCGGTCTATGCACAGAACATGGCCTACGGCATCAAGCCGCCGCCGATGGGCGAATGGATCATCAATCTCGGCGAAGCCGCCGAGTACATGTTCGACCATAATATCTTCCAGGACAATATGGTCGGCGTGGATTTCTGCGAGCGAATGGTCAAGGAGACCAATCCCTGCTGTCTGGGCCAAAGCAGAGAAAACGGAAGCGCCGCACGCCGCCGATCACGGCTATCGCACGATCGGCGATATCATGACTGCGCTCAACCCGTTCACCGGCGAATTCTACCGCGAGACATTGGTCATGAGCCGGCTGACGCGCGAGATGTTCAGCCTGATGGAAGGCCGCCACACCCACCCTTCGACCCTCTATCCGGGCGGTGTCGGGACGGTGCCGTCGAACCAGTTGTTCACAGAGTACTTAACTCGGCTGACGACCTATGCCGAATTCATGAAAAAATGTCGTGCCGTTACACAACGATCTCTTCGATTTCTTTTATGAGGCTTTGCCCGGCTACGAAAAAGTAGGCCAGAGGCGGGTCCTGCTCGGCTGCTGGGGCGCCTATAACGATCCTGGCCGGTGCGATTACCGTTACGAGCATATGAGTGACTGGGGCCGGGCAATGTACGTTACGCCCGGTGTCATCGTCGACGGCAAGCACGTCACGACCGACCTTGTCGACATCAATCTTGGGCATTCGCATCCTGCTCGGCAGCTCGTTCTACGACGGCTGGGAAGACAAGGAGATTTTCGTCAGGCAGGACCCGCTCGGTAACCCGGTGGACCGCAACCACCCTTGGAACCAGACGACGATCCCGCGGCCTCAGAAGCGGAATTTCGAGGGCAATTATTCCTGGGTCATGTCGCCGCGCTGGTTCGACAAGGGCACGGGCCAGCATCTCGCCCTCGATACCGGCGGCGGACCGATTGCGCGCCTGTGGTCGACGGCACTCGCCGGCCTCGTCGATATGGGTTACGTGCAGTCGACTGGGCACAGCGTCAAAATCTATTTGCCCAAGACCCGGACCAAGCCGGAGACCGAGTTCGAGTGGCACATCCCGAAATGGAGCAATGCGATCGAGCGCGATCGATCGCGCACCTATTTTCAGGCCTACTGCGCGGCGGCGGCTATGTATTTCCTCGATCGGGCGTTTCCCGACTGGCATCCGGGCGAACCCGCACCTGGACCGAGTTCAAGGTGCCGGAAGAAGGGATCGGCTGCGGCTTTCATGAGGCCGTGCGCGGGGTGCTGTCGCATCACCTGGTGATCCGCGACCGCAAGATTGCCAATTACCATCCTACCCGCCGACCCCCTGGAATGCGAGCCCGCGCGATATCTATGGCACCCCGGGCCCGTATGAGGACGCGATCCAAAACACGCCGATCTTCGAGGAAAACGGCCCCGACGATTTCAAAGGGATCGATATCATGCGCGCAGTGCGCAGCTTCGACCCTTGCCTGCCATGCGGCGTTCACATGTATGTCGGTGACGGCAAGACGCATGAAGGTCGTGCACTCGCCGCTGTTCGGCATCGGCCGCTAGGAGTACGCCGTGAGCTTGGAGGATCGCGGGCGGATCGAAGATGCGCTGCGCCGCATCGACGAGCTGCTCACAGGGCTGAGCTATATCGCCGATCCCGCTGCCCAAAGCGCGGCCCGCGAACTGGTCCAAGCGATCCTCGATGTGCACGGGATCGCCTTGGCGCGCATCATGGCGAGTTTCGCGATGTCGAGGAGGGCAGTCTGGCCGTCCTCGATCGGCTCGCGCGAGGACGAGCCGGTGCAAAGCCGTGCTGCTGCTTTATGGACTCCACCCCGACGAGCCGGAGACGCGAGTGCGGCAGGCGCTCGCCGCGATGGAGTTCGTGACCGTCCAGGCGCAGATCAGGATCGAGGCGACGCACCGGGATTATGCGGCGGGCGAACGCGAGCAGCTCAGCGAGCTGTTTGGCGCCGCGGCGGATTGGCACCGCTCGCTACGCGGTCTGCTGGGACCATTGCCAGCGTGACCGTTCCCGCGTTCACGGACGAATGCGTGATCGACCTACCGGTCGGTTGCAGCTACGACTTCAATCTCGCCGCGACGAAATACTTTTATGGACTCGAGGCCGGGGAATTCCTCTGCTGCTGCTGTTCGGCGGCACGATCTTCTTTCGCAACGGCGAGGGCGACTTGCAGATCGGTCAGATCGCCCAACACAAGGAGGCCAGCTACCGTTTTCCCGGTCGGGACCTGGCGGGCGCTGATGGAGCGGTACTATTCCGGTACCGTCCCGTTGTCTCTGAGCCGCGAGGTTTTCGACGAGGTCTATCGCTTTAAGCGCCGCCACGCCCTCGCCAGCTGGGACGACACCGTGCGGCTGCTGCTCGAAAAAGGGCGAGCGGAAGGAACGCGGTCATGACGCTGGACGGGTCGAGGCGATCGCCAGGGCCGCGCTCTATGAGGGCTACAACCTTTACCCGTACCGCCCATCCGCGCTCAAAAATCGGCAGCGCTGGACGTTCGGCAACGTTTTCCCACGCGAGTTTGCCGACAGCGCCGGCAGCGATCCCTCCACGATGCAGACCCAATGCCTCGCCCGCGGACGCGATCCCGTCGTCGACATCAGGGTCCGCTTCCTTCATCTCGTTGCGCGGCAAGTCGGGACGTTGGCTGAGCCCGCCCCCGAACTTGCAGCCGACAGTGAGCCGGCTTTCACCCAGTGGAGTCGCTGGACATCGACGGTACCCGCTTCGTCACTTGGGAAGAGGCCATCGAACGCGAGGTCCGCGCCCCCACCCTCGTGCTGCACGCGCTGTTCGAACGCCCCGCCGTCATTCCGTTCGATTTTTCCGGGACGCGTCTGTTCGAGCCGCTAAATCGCCGGGATGGTCAAGTCGCGGGTGCGCTGCTGCGCATAGCCCTGCCGCTACAAGGCCAACTCACGGTTGCAGCTGAGCCTGTCGGATGCGAGCTGTTTCGCCTGACCGCCCGCATCGAAAACAATACGCCTTGCGAGCCTTTCGAAATCGCTGATCGCAGCCGAGCACAGCGCCGCGCCTTTGCCTCGACTCACACGATCCTCGCGGTGCGCGCTGGGGATTGGATCTCGCTGATGGATCCGCCAGAGGATTTGCGGGAAACCGCGGCCTCCTGCGACAACCAGGGGACTTGGCCGGTCCTGGTCGGTGAGCCCGGAAGCACCGCCGCGCTGCTCTCCTCGCCGATCATCCTTTACGATTATCCGGAAATCGCACCTGAAAGTCCCGGCGACTTCTTTGACGGGACCGAGATGGACGAGATGCTGACATTGCGCATCCTCACGATGACCGATGAGGAAAAGCGCGAGATGGCGGCCACCGATCGGAAGACCCTGGCGCTCCTCGAGCGCACCGAAGCCATGAGCCCGATGGAGATCGGGCGGCTGCACGGTGCGCTGCGCAACCCCCGCAGTCTCGGCGACAACGCATGGTCTGGCATCGACGAGAAGCCACGGCTCGCCTCGGTGCGCGTCGGCGGAGCCGAGTTGACGATCGGCGATCGAGTGCGGCTCACTCCGAAAGGCCGCGCCGACATTATGGATCTGGTGCTCAAGGATCGGGTGGCCGTGATCGAGACGATCGAGTGCGATTTCGAGGATCGCGTTCACCTCGGAGTGACAATCGCCGATGACCCGGGCCGCGAGATGGGTTTCGGTCACATGCCCGGCCACCGTTTCTTCTACGGACCAGACGAGGTGCAGCTTTTGTCCTCGGAGAGCTCGGAATGAGCCCCATCCTTGTCGCCGGCATCGGCAACATCTTCAAGGGCGATGACGGGTTCGGCGTCGCTGTGGCGCAGCGCATGGCCGGGCGCCTGTTGCCGGCAGGCGTGACGGTAAAGGACTTCGGCATTCGCGGTCTCGATCTGGCCTACGCACTGCTCGACGGCTACGCCGCGGTTATCCTCGTCGGTGCAAGGTGTTCGGCGGTGCCTGCACACCCGAGACGCCGCTCGGCGCGCTGATGGTGTCGAGCGAAGGAGCCTGCGCGGCCTATTACAATTACGGTGGCGGCGCGTGGCCGAGCGGCGTCGCGCCGCACATCCCGAGGCGGCCGAATGACCCTCGTCCGCGCCCCTCGCAAGGTGCGCGACACGCGCATCACCCTGGCGCACGGCAGCGGCGGCAAGGCGATGCACGACCTGATCGAGGATGTGTTCGTAGTCACCTTTGACAACGCCGCCTTCGAGCCGCTCGAAGATCAGGCGCGACTGCCGCTCGCCGCGCTTGCCGCGCAGGGCGACCGGCTCGCCTTTACGACCGACTCCTACGTTGTCGACCCGCTGTTCTTTGCCGGGGGCGATATCGGGCGGCTCGCGGTGGCCGGCACGGTGAACGATCTCGCTGTCGGGGGCGCCTGGCCGCTTTTCCTCAGCTGCGCGATTATAGCCGAGGAGGTGCTCGACATCGCGCTGCTGCGCCGCGTCGCCCGCTCGATACAGGACACCGCAGCAGAAGCCGGCGTGAAAATAGTCAGCGGCGACACCAAGGTCGTGCCGCGCGGCGCGGCCGACAAATTATTCATCAATACCGCGGGCATCGGCGTCATACCCGCCGGCCTGTCGATTGCTGCCGATCATGCGCGGCCAGGTGACGCGATCCTCGTCAACGGGACGATCGGCGACCATGGGGTCGCCATTCTGCAGGAACGAGCGGATCTCGGCCTAGCGGCCAAGGTCGCCAGCGATTGTCAGCCGCTGAACGGGCTCGTTGCGGCATTGTTGGCATCTTGCCCCGAGGTGCACTGCCTCCGCGACGCCACCCGCGGCGGGGTGGCGACGGTACTCAACGAATTTGCCGATGCTTCGCGGCTGTGCCTGCGGATCCGGGAGTCCGCTCTGCCGATCCGCGACGAAGTCCGAGGTGTCTGCGAGCTGCTCGGTCTCGACCCGCTCTACATCGCAAACGAAGGCAAACTTGTCGCGGTCGTGCCCGGCCGGGACGCCGATCACGCCTTGGCGGCGTTGCGATCGCATCCCGCCGGCCGGGAAGCCGCGATCATCGGCGAGGTCGCGGAGGCGCCGGAAGAAACGGTATTGCTGTTCACTCCGTTTGGCGGCTCGCGCATTCTCGACATGCTCGTCGGCGAGCAGCTGCCGCGGATCTGTTGAGGGCGAGGCGTGCACGAACTCGGCATCGCGCAGAGCATCGTCGAAATAGTTGGTGAACGGGCCGGCGACGCGCGTGTCCGCCGGCTCATCCTGGTTATCGGCCGGCTCTCGGGGGTGATGCCGGATGCCCTCCGCTTTTGCTTCGATGTCTGCGCCGAGGGCACGATTCTTGACGGAGCGATCCTCGAAATCATCGAGCCCTCGGGCCGTGGGCGGTGCCCGGACTGCGGACGGGAGCAGGAAATGCAGTCTTTTTTTGAGGTGTGCGCCTGTGGCGCCGCCGGTCTCGACTGCATCGCAGGGGACGAGTTGCGGATCAAGGAAATGGAGATGGCGTGATGTGCACGACCTGCGGCTGCTCCGGCACCTCCGAGGCAACGGTGATCGATCCGGGCCACTCTCATGACCATGAGCATCACGATGATGGCCACCATGATCACGACCATAATCACGATCTTCACCACCACCACGACCATGGCGCGGTCGTGACGTTGGAGCAGCAAATCCTCGCCAAGAATAATTTGCTCGCCGAGCGCAACCGCGGGTGGTTTGGCGGCCGCGGCATCCTGGCTCTGAACCTGATGAGCTCGCCAGGCGCCGGCAAGACGACCCTGCTCGAGCGCACGATCCGCGACCTCGGCAGCTCATTGGCAATCGGGGTTGTCGAGGGCGATCAGGCGACCGAGACTGACGCCGCCCGCATCCGCGCTGCCGGAAGCAATGCGGTGCAGATCAACACCGGGACGGGATGCCACCTCGACGCCGCGATGCTGCAACGCGGTCTCGCGGCACTCAAACCACGGCGAGAATTGGTCCTAATGATCGAGAACGTCGGTAATCTCGTCTGCCCTGCGCTGTTCGATCTCGGCGAGCGCGCCAAAATCGTCATGCTCTCGGTCACCGAAGGCGACGACAAGCCACTCAAATACCCGCACATGTTCCGTGCCGCCGACGTCGTGATCATCACCAAATCCGACCTCCTGCCCCACGTCGATTTCAGCATCGACCGCTGTCTCGGCAACGTGCGGGCGGTCAATCGGTCGATCCGGAGCTTCGTTCTTTCCGCCACCACAGGGGAGGGGATCGGCGCCTGGTATGATTGGCTGAGCGCCGAGCGATCCGCCGCTGTCGAGGCATCGGTATAGCCGACCTCCGCACCTTTCGGATCCGGGCGCCAAACCCTATCGAGATCGTCCCCGGTTTCGCCTAATCTGCCGGTCGTTGATCGAGCCATAGGAAGGCACAGCCCATGTCGTATGTCTATGTCGTGCAGATGGACATTCCGCAGCACCTCGAAGCCGAGTTCAACCGCATCTACGACGAGGACCACGTTCCGACCATCCTCAAAGTCCCCGGCGTCCGGTCCTGCGCACGCTATCGGCTCGAACATTCGACCGTGCCGAGCATGCCCCGCTACCTGGCGATCTACGAGACCGACTCGGCCGAGGTGATCAACAGTCCGGCCTGGCAGGAAGCCTCCGATCTCGGCGAATGGAAGCCCAAGATCCGGCCATACACGACAAACCGCCAGCACAGCGTTTTCCAGCGCGATCGCCTGACCATGCCCCATATTTTTGTCGTGCAGCTCGACATCCCGGCAGAGCACGAGGCCGAGTTCAACCGCGTCTACGACACCGAGCATTTCCCGATGCTGTCAAAGGTGCCGGGGGTTCGCTCGGCGGCCCGCTATAGACTCGAGCACTCGAGGGTGCCGGGGATGCAGCAATACTTGACGATATACGAGCTCGACTCGCCCGACGTGATGAAGAGCGCTGCTTGGGAGAAAGCCGCCAGCTACGGCGATTGGGTGACCAAGATCCGGCCGCTCTTGACCAGCCGTCACCACAGCGTCTTCGAATGCATCGCCTGAGGGGGAAAGCACATGATCCACGTTGTTGCCATTATCACCGCCAAATCCGGCATGCGCGCTGCGATCCTGAAGGAATTCCACGCCAATATGCCCGCAGTTCACGCCGAGAAGGGGTGCATCGAATACGGCCCCGCGGTCGACGCCGAGGGCATCGGCAGCTTCCAGGCGAAATTCGGCCCCGACATCTTTGTCGTGATCGAGAAATGGGATAGCGCCGACGCGCTGAAGGCGCACGGCGCCTCGCCGCACATGGCCGCCTACGCCGCCAAGACCCGGGACATGATTGCCAGCCGCACGATCCACGTCCTGCAGCCGGGGTAAGCGAGGCTGGCTCCAGGCTTGAGTGGCCCCTCACCCCGACCCTCTCCCCCCAAGCGGGGCGAGGGAGCAGAGCTCGTGTAGCTCTGGCCCGCTTTAGCAGGGAGAGGGAGGGAGGTGCAGAAGCCGGAATCACGAAAAACCGCCCCGTTCTGTCTACCCAATTTCGGCAGAAAAACTAACGATAGTTCGTGGCATCATCGCGCAGTCTTGTGACGACGATCCTACAATTGCCGTATTCGTATCGCATATTCCTCATCGATGGCTGGAAAGGGCCGCCCGTTAATAAAGGGGCTCTCGGTCGGGATGGGCTGTTTCTAAGTGCCGAGGCGTGCGCGCGAGCGGGTGTTTGAAGAGGACCGACCCGGCAAATCTCGAGCGCCACCGAACCGGCTGTCGCAACAACCAGATCTCGACGAGCAACCCCGGGCAGTCGCTCGCAGCTACCGAGGCTGGCTTGCCCACATCCACCGCGCAGCTGCAGGCATCTCGGCGCCGGGTTGAGCGGGACACCAGGGCTTTTAAGAGAGATTTTGCTGCAGATACCAGCAAAGAGAAATCTACGGCCCAATTTGTCGCCCGGTATAATGCCGCGCACCGCTGACCGGTCGATCTTCGAGCCCGCAATCGCCGGAGATATTTTAGGAGCAGCTTGGGGCTCAAGCGGCATCGGGTGAGCGTTATCCACAATGGAAGGGAGCACTATCCTTTCGCCTGAGCCAGGCACTGGGTGCCCCTCACGGTTCGAACCGATCGCGGTTGAGCCGTGCCAGGAGGTTGCAAAATGTGGATACAGATCAAAGCGGCAGTCATAAGTGCGGCGTTACTTGCCGGAGCGGTTGGGACCGCTGGTGCTCAAGGCAGCAGCACTCAGGATCCCGGGAGTTTGACACCGGGGAATTTGACCTTTCAAGACCTCGGACCGGCCGGCCCCGTACCGGGCCCGACCGGACGCAACCAGACGACCCAGTTGCGCGGCGCCTATGGGACGAGCGGCACGGCCGGCGCCGCGACTGGCCCAGGCGGCAGCTCAACCGGTTTTGGCGCCGGCAACACTTCCGGGTTCAGAGGCGACGCCGCCGGAAGCGGACGATAGCCGACACGACCGCCTCGTTCGGTCGGGCCCGCGATCGTCAATCAGCGGTGCACCGGGTGGCCTTGCGGCTGACCAGCCAAGGTTGGTAGGTCTCGCGCGTCTTTGCCAGCATCGGCGACTTCGAGTGCACGTCGAGCGCCGCTTGGTCGCGCCAGGCCTCGACCAGCAAGACGCGGTTGTGATCCTCCTGCGGTAAAAGTACGTCGAATTGCTGGCAGCCGTCCTCGGCGCGCGACCGTTGCGCGTGCCCTTTGATCAATTCGATGAATTGATTGCACTGCTCGGGTTTCACCTCGAACTCGACGATGATCATGATGCGGCTCATCGGCATTCCCTCCGGGACCAATCCGCGGCATCATCCGCGATCGGCTGGCGCCTCGGCAAGCATCGGCCGCAGATTGGGGAGATCTCGACCATGGCACACGACGCATTGCGCACGATTTTGCCCGTTGCCGGCTGGCCCGAAGAGCGGGCGCGCATGGTCGAGATCACCGGCGGCGCCGATCCGGTATTGCCGACGCCGTTCCGCATCGGGGCAGCGGGCGCCGCCGCGCTCGCCGCGACCGGCCTCGCGGCGGCCGATCTCTGGGAATTGCGCACTGGACGCCGACAGGAGGTCACAGTCGACCTGCGCCAAGCGGTCGCCTCGCTGCGCAGCGGACATTACATGCAGATGGACGGCGCTTCCGTGTCGACCGAGCGCAACAGGGTGATGGGCGTCTATCCGGCGAAGAACGGGCGATGGAGCTATATCCACGCCAATTTTCCGAACCACCGCGAGGCTGCCCTCAAAGTCCTCGGTGTCCCGGAAAACCGCGACGCGGTGCGCCGCGCCGTGGCAAGCTGGGATGCGCTCGAACTCGAAGAAGCGATCATCGCCGCAAAGGGCGCCGGCGGCATGGCGCGCAGCATGGCCGAATGGACGCAGCATCCACAAGCCGCGGCGATCGCCTCTTTGCCATTGATGGAGATCTTGAAGATCGGCGACAGCCCGCGGGAAAAGCTGCCCGAAAGCGACCGCCCGCTGTCGGGCATCCGCGTGCTCGACCTGACCCGGGTCCTCGCTGGACCGACCGCTGCCCGCACGCTCGCCGAGCACGGCGCCGATGTACTGAAGATCACCGCGCCGCACCTGCCGAATATCGGCTACCAGGAATACGACACCGGCCACGGCAAATTGTCGGCCCATCTCGACCTTCGTTATCCGCGCGATCTCGAAATCTTGCGCGGGCTGGTCCGCGAAGCCGATGTGTTCTCGCAAGGCTATCGCCCCGGCACGCTCGGGAATCGCGGACTGTCGCCGGAGGAGTTGATACAGCTGCGCCCTGGGCTCGTTTACGTCTCGATGTGCGCCTTCAGCCATGTCGGCCCCTGGGCGTCGCGCCGTGGGTTCGACACCGTCGTGCAGACCGTCAGCGGGATCACGACCCGCCAGGGCGAGCTTTTCCCGGGCGCCGAACCCGGCCCGCAATTCTACCCGGTCTCGGCAATCGATTACCTGACCGGCTATCTGATGGCGTTCGGCGCCATGGTGGCATTAGCCCGCCGCGCGCGCGAAGGCGGCAGCTGGCTCGTGCGCATTTCACTGGCGCAAACCGGCCGATGGCTGGTCGACCGGGGCGAGGTGCCCGAGACCGCCCTGAAGGATGTGCCGAAGGAGATCCCGCAAGCCGACATCGACCGCTGGTCGATCGAGAGCGACACGCCGGTCGGGCGGCTGCGCCATCTCGGGCCCACTGTGCGCCTCTCCGAGACCCCGCCGCACTGGGCCCGCCCCTCCGTCCCGCTCGGCCATAACGAGCCCGTGTGGCCTGCCCGCACCGCTTGAGCCGCGATAGCCGCCGTCGGCGCTCGGCTTCCTTCGTGTCAGCGAGGTTCGCGGACGAGGCGGACGAACGTGGCGACAATCCGACACCCGGCTTTGACGGTCCCGCGGAAGGTTCCCGCGACCTTGGATTTGCCGGCGAGGCGGCGTCCGTGCGGCACCGGGAGCTCGAGTATACGCAGGCCGGCGCGCACCGCCCGCATCTGCATCTCGAGGTTCCAGCCATAGGTCATCTCGCACATGCCGAGCCGCTTCAACGCATCGGCCCGGATCGCCCGGAAAGCGCACATGTCGGTAAATCGCACCCCGTAAACGAGACCGATCACAGCGCCAATCGTGCGGCCGGCGAGCGCCTGGTGGGCTCCCATGCTGCCTTTTTTGCGCTCACCGCGGGTGCGCGAGCCGATCACGAAATCCTGTTTGCCCTCGAGGAGCGGCTGCACCAGGTTCGGGATCGCCTCGGGCCGGTCGCCACCGTCGCCATCGAGAAAAACGAGGATCTCCGCCCCGTCCTCGATCGCCGCCGCGAAGCCTTTGGCACAGGCCCGGCCGTACCCACGCTCTCGCTCGACGAGCACCGTTGCTCCGGCCGCGCGCGCCTCCGCGATGGTCCGATCGCGACTGCCGCCATCGACGACGATGACTTGGTCGACCCAGCCGCACGGCATCGCCGCGAGCACCGGGCCGATCGCCCCTTCCTCGTCGAGCACCGGGATGATTGCGGCGATGCGCGCGCCGCGGCGCTCTTACAGGCTCCAGCGGACGCCGCACGAGGCACAGGCCACCGGCGGTTTATCGCTCAGCAATGCGCGGCGGAAATCCTGGTAGCGCGGCCCGTTCCAGATCTGCCGAAGGCTCTCCTGGGTTGCATCTCCCAACGTGAAGTTGTCATAGCCGCGCATCGAAAACGGCGCGATGCAGCACGGGATCGCTCGGCCATGGGCGGTGAAGTACATCAGTGTCCAGGGCCGCCGGCACAGCGACCATGGCTGGTCGTCAGCCGCGCGCTTCAGGCTGGTGCCGGGCTCGGTCGCACCGGAGGCGTTGAAGCGGACCCCGAGCGCCTCGGCAACAGCGGCGGCTTCCTTGAGCCGCTTCGGCTCGTCGCCGTCGAGCTTCTCGAACAACGCAGATCGGGCGCGCGCCAGGCCCTCCCCTTCCGGCGTAAAGACCAGCCGCTGAAGATGGATCTCCGAGACGCCGATACGGTGTGCCAACCGAACAAACTCCGGCAGCTGGTCGATCGTCTCTTTGAGCCCGGTCAGCCATAGCGAGACCAGCGGGCGCTCGATGCCCTCGGCGCGCTGCAAAGCGGTGAAGGCGCGCACGTTGCGGACAATCCGGTCGAACATGTCCTTGCCGCGCACTGCGAGAAAGGTCTGGGGCTCGGCAGCGTCGAGCGACACCCGCAATTCGTCGAGACCTGCGGCGATCAGCTCCCTACCCTTGCGCTCGGTCAGCAGGGTGCCGTTGGTGTTGAACAGCACGTAGGTGCCGCGGTCCTTCAGATAGCGCACCATGCGGGGCAGCGCCTTGACCATCATCGGCTCGCCGACCCCGTGCAATACGACGCGTGCTATGCGCGGAAACTGGTCGACGATACGAGTGAACAATTGCCAGCTCATATCGGCGGGCGGCTCGAGATCTTCGAAAGTGCGCGGGCAGGTTTCGCACAACAGATTGCAGCGATTAGTCGTCTCGATATAGAGGCAAACCGGCTCCTGCTCGGCAATCTTGCCGCGCGCGTCGCCGACGGCTTCGAAATAGCGCCGCGGGTCGGGTCTAGGTTGCGCAGTCAATGACACGCCGTGCTCCGGACCTTTTGTTGGAAACGGTTCGCCGGACAATATCGACGGCGCAGAGTATGACAAAGCCGCCGTACAGAGTGAACCCCACCCAAGACGGAGTATTGCCGGTCTTGGGGTCCCAGTACAGCAGGACAGCCGCGAGAGTGAGCCACCAGGCCGGCCACCATGGTGCAGCGGTCAAGAGCGCGACGAGCCAGACGAAATACCAGGGATAATGGGGTGACGCGAAGAACAGCGCCGCCGTGCCCAACGCCGTCGCCCAGTTCAGGCCGGAGCGCGGCTCCGGCGGCCGGCGCAGAGCACCGATTGCCAGCCCGGCCATGACGCTCGCGGCCAAGCCGAGATATGCGGCAAGCGGCATGGCAATGGCACGCCGCGCCATGCCGAGGAGCCATAAACCGCTACCCGAGCCCAAATTTTCTTCCGCGACATAGCCGGGCAAAAATCCCAGAGCCCGCGACCCGACGCCGATATAAGGGAGATAGGCGGCGACGATTACGGCGATAAAGGCGGCGGGCCATCGCCAATCGCCCAAGTTTGACTTCGCCGGGCGCCACAGCGCGGGCGCCAGAACCAGCGGGAAAAATTTCACCAAGGTCGCGGCGGCGAGCGCCACCGCCGACCAGACGCGCCTTTTGCTGACGGCGGCGGCGAACGCCAGGCTGGCAAATGTGACGACCGCCGCGTCGACATGCCCCGAGCCGGCAATCTCCCATATCGGCAGCGGGTGCCAGGCATAGAGCAGGATTTGCTCCGGCGGCCGCCCGGCTGCGCGCAAGACAAAGATCAGGGTCCCGATGCCGATGGCCTCGATTGTGACAAATACGAGCTTTACCGCGAGTGCCGTCTCGCCGAGCCGGTTCGCCGCCAAGAACAGCATCTGGGCAACGGGTGGGTAAATCGTCGGCGCGTAATTGTTGCGATTTATGTTCGGGAAGATCAGCGGGTCGCGCAGCGGCTCGAGTTCGGAATCGGTCGGAATGTAGCGATAAGGATTGATCCCCGCAGGCCTGGACCCGCCCGTCCCAGATGTAGCGGTTGATGTCGTCCGACAAAAAGACCGGCGCCGCAAGTGCGATCAGGCGCAGCAGGACCGCCGTCCCTAGAATCAGGGCCAATGCGGGCCGCTGATCGCGGCTGCGCAGAACGAGAGCTGCAGCAACCGCCCAGACCGCTCCTTGGATCAAGGCGATGATGATAAAGGCGGGCAGATCACGGTCGAATTGGGCGGCCAGCCCGCCCGCCGCCCCCGCCAGCAGCAGGCCGGCAAGCGGCAGCAGCTTCGACCGCGCCGTTCGCGCCCCCACCTAGCCTTCCTGAGCCGGCGGGGGAGGGAATGGAAAGGGGCCGGCACGGCCGAACAGGCATTCGATCCCATCGTTCCCGGCCGCCAGCTTTTCAAGAAAAGCCGTGGTGCTGGGCGCCCGATAGCCGGTGAGATACGGGCTCGCCGCGCCCTGGCGCGCTCCGATCTCGCGGGCAAGCATCGCGAGCGTCGCCTCGTCATCGACATCGTACCATTCGGGCAGCGGCGCGACCGTGACCCCGATCTCGCCGGCTCGGGCGAGCGTCTGGCGGAACACCCGCTCGGTGCTCCAGTCGATTTCCTCGAACAGCCGCCGGTGAAACTGCTTCAACCCGATCAAGTAATAGCCGCCATCCGCGGCGGGCCCGAGGACGACGCGATCGCCCGCTTGCCGCAGCCGGAGAACCGCCTCGACGAGGAATTCGGTCGGCAAGGTCGGGCTGTCGGCGTTGACGAGACAAACCGACCTGTAGCCTGCATCAAAAAGGTCCCGTGCCGCGTGGAACAGGCTGCGCCCGATTGTCGGCTCCCGGGGCGGCAGCAGTTTGAAGCCTACAGGCAGCAGGTCGTCGAAGAAGGGCTCGGAGCCCAGCGGCTAGTACGCGGCGAAACCCTGGATCGGCGCCTGCCTCGCCGCAGCCACGATGTTCGCCGCAATGTCCGTCAGACAGCAAGTATTGAGCTCGGCGGCCTCCTCATGGGTCAGCGGCGGCACGAGGCGCGTCTTGACGGTCCCGGCGACCGACGCCTTGGCCATGATCGCAACCGCGCAACGTTCTTCAGGCAAGCCGGCCCCTCTCCCCCGGTCGCAAAGCTCTCAGGAGCCGCTGAACCAATTATATCCGTAATCTTCCCAGAAGCCGCCCGGATAATTGTTCGTCACCGACAACGCTACGACGAATTTCGGATTCTTGAAGCCGAGTTTTGTCGGAATCCGGATCTTCATCGGATAGCCAAACTTGCGCGGCAACACCTGGTCCGCGAAGGTAAAGGCCATGATCGTTTGCGGGTGCAGTGCGGTCGGCATATCGATGCTGGTGTAATACCCGTCGGCGCAGATGAAACCCACATACTTAGCTGTGAGATCGGCCTCGATCCGCTCGAGAAAGATGCGCAGCGGGCACCCGCTCCATTTGCCGATGCGGCTCCAACCCTCGACGCAGACATGCCGCGTGATCTGCGACCTTTGCGGCAGCTGATAGAGTTGATCGACCCGCCACGGCCGCTTGTCGCGGATCGCCCCGCTGAGATCCAGCTTGTAGGTGGCTGCTTCGAGTTGCGGTGCCTGCTCCTCCGGATAGAACGCGTTGTAGCGGAAAGCGCGGTCGACCGCGCTCTCCGGATAGGTCGGTGCCAACCGGGTCGGGTTGAACAGCCAGCCTTGCACGCGATCGTTCCATCACGACATGTTCCACAGCAGCCGTTGCACCGGCTCGTTGTCGGTGACATCGCAGCCCGTCAGCATCGCCAGTGCTCCGAGGCTGAGACCACCCTTCAGGAGGGTCCGACGATCGGGCTTGAGGATCGCACTCATCGCCAACCCCTCGCCCGACCGGTGATCATCGGCAGCAGCACCTTGGGTACCAAAAGGGTGAGCGACAGGTGAACCGCTAGAAAAAGGCAATCGCCGCCATGCAGAAGAAGTGAACGTAGCGGGCGACATCGTAGCCGCCGAACAGTTCCGTCAATTCCTGGAATTGGACGGGTTTCCAGATCGAGAGACCGGAGAGCACGACCAGGACGATGACACCGAGGACGCCGATGTACATCGCCTTCTGCACGGCATTGCGTTCGCCGACGCTGTGGGCCAGCCGACCGCGGAGCGCCGCCAGCAGGTCGTGCAACACCTCCTGCGGCCGCACCGGCAGCAGCGAGCGCCGAAAATGCCCTGAAATCAGCCCGTAGACGAGGTAGACAATCAGGCTGCTAAAGAGCAGCCACATGGCCGCGAAATGCCACTGCAGCGCGCCGGCCAGACCCTCGTCGTTATGCCACTGTTGCGAAATTTCGGGTTGGCCGCCCAACGTCATCCATACTGGAAATTTGAAGCCGAACAGCGGTTCCTGATTGTAAATACGCCACCCGCTGCCGATCATTACGAAGATCGCGATTGCATTGAGCCAGTGAGTGATCCGCACCATCAAAGGATGCAGCGTATTCCGTTCGGGGCGCAAATTCGGTGTCCCAGTCTGATGAAATCTTTCGGGACGGAGCCGCTGGTGCCGACCCGGCAAGTGATATATCCGCCGGCAGCCTGTCGAGAATGCGTTTGGCCCATGATTGATGTCGGAGACGTATCGCTGTCAATCTGGATAATCGGGGTGATCGACAGGAACTGTAATAGGTGGCATGTCAGGCGCCGGTGCGCGCGACCCGGTCACGTAATAGAATGAATTCGTCGACGCTGCGGGTCAGCAGGACGCGATGGCGGCGAATCGCCGCCACTTGGCGGGCAATCTCCCACGCGATCGCCAGAATGATCTCCTTTTTGCAGACCCGTTTCGATGCCCGTAGGCCGACAGGATCGCCGCTCCCCCGACCCGACTTCCGCCGATTGACCTGGCGATACGATTCTGTTAGGCATGCGGTGATGCACTGCCAGCGCTACGAGCTTCGACTTAGCCGCTCGGCGTCCTGAGGGACGCCGAGCCGCCGTCGCTGCCCGTCCCAGCTCGGGAATTTTTCGCGCTCGCTGATGCTGATGTCTCTTCTCGATTTGAACGACACTCTCCCGCTTCCGGCCGTTTTCCCGGCGGATGTAGAGCCGCGTTTCGGCCGCCGACTTAGCACCGGCCGGTGGCTTTGACGCCAGCCGACCGCGATCCTTCCCGATTTCAATAATGGAACCGCCAGATTTTCGGCGATGAGCCCGCGACCAGGAGTTTCCGATGACCAGCATGCCTATCCACAAATACCGTCCCTTTCCGACGATCGATCTGCCGGACCGGATCTGGCCGACTCGCGTGATCGACCGCGCGCCGCTGTGGTGCAGCGTCGACCTGCGCGACGGCAACCAGGCGCTGGTCGAGCCGATGGGGCCGGACCGTAAGCGCCGGATGTTCGAGCTATTGGTGAGGCTCGGCTTCAAGGAGATCGAAGTCGGCTTTCCCGCGGCATCGGAGACCGACTTTGGATTTATCCGCGAGCTGATCGAGCAGCGGCTGGTCCCCGATGATGTGACGATCCAGGTGCTGACCCAAGCCCGGCCCGAGTTGATCAAGCGCAGCTTCGAGTCGATCCGCGGCGCTCGCCGCGCCATCATGCATCTCTACAACTCGACTTCGACCTTGCAGCGCCGCGTCGTGTTCGGCCTGGACAAGCCGGGGATCCTCGACATCGCGGTGACGGGGGCCAAGCTAATCCGCGAACTCGCCGGAGCGATGCCGGAGAGTGAGATCATCTACCAATATTCGCCCGAGAGCTTTACCGGGACCGAGCTCGATTTTGCGGTCGAGATTTGCGAGTCGGTGATGGACGTGTGGCGGCCGACACCCGACAAGAAGGTGATCCTCAATCTCCCCGCGACCGTCGAGATGGCGAGCCCGAATATCTACGCGGATCAAATCGAGTGGTTCGGCCGCAACATCCGCGACCGCGAATCCATCACCCTCAGCGTGCATCCGCACAACGACCGCGGCACCGCCGTGGCAGCCACCGAGCTCGCAGTGATGGCCGGCGCAGAACGGGTGGAAGGGACGCTCTTCGGAAATGGCGAGCGCACCGGAAATGTCGATATCGTCACTTTGGCACTCAATCTGTTCAGCCAGGGGATCGATCCGGGGCTGGTGATCACCGACATCGACGAGATCGTCCGCACCGTCGAGCACTGCAATCAGCTTCCGGTGCATCCACGGCATCCCTATGCGGGGGACTCGTCTACACCGCGTTCTCGGGCTCACATCAGGATGCGATCAAAAAAGGCTTCGAGGCGCTCGCCAAGCGCAACGACCCGCTGTGGGAGGTGCCGTATCTGCCGATCGATCCGAAGGATCTGGGGCGGACCTACGAGGCGGTGATCCGGGTCAACAGCCAATCCGGCAAGGGCGGTGTCGCCTATGTGCTGAAGGCCGATTACGGGCTCGATTTGCCGCGTGGTCTGCAGATCGAGTTCAGCAAGCGGGTGCAGGAAGTGACCGACCGAACCGGAAAGGAGGTGACGAGCGCCGGCATCTGGTCGCTGTTCGAGGAGACCTACCTGCGGCGCGACGGGATCCGACTGGCCGATTACAGTCTTTTTCCCGAGCCGCGCGCCCCCGAGCGCCGGCGCATCGCGGCGACGGTCGTGATCAATGGCATGGAGCGCCGCATCGAGGGTGTCGGCAACGGTCCGATTGCTGCGTTTGTCGACGCCCTGCAGCGCGAATGCGACATCGAGCTGACGGTCGTCGACTACCGCGAGCACGCGATCGGAGCGGGGGCCGACGCGCAGGCCACGGCCTACGTTCAAGTCCGCGATCCCGGCGAAGCAACACTCTACGGCGTCGGCATCGACGGCAACATCGTGACTGCTTCTCTGAAGGCCGTGGCGAGCGCCGCGACCCGCATCTCACAGCCTAGGAACGGGCGATAGCGGCGACCCTCAACCCAACTTGCCCTACGTCTGGCTTTGCTGATGGCCTCTTACTGATCATCTGCCTGCCCGAGCTGTCGCTGCCGATCCTCCGCAGCGCCGGCTTTGTTCGATAACAAAGGAGCCGGAGTGATGGATTTGCGGCTTACCGCCGATGAACTGGCGTTTCGCGACGAGCTACGTGCCTTTTTCCGCGATGACCTCCCGGGCGACATCCGGGAGCGGATGCGGCTCGGCCACACACCGACCAAAGACGATACCGTCACCTGGCAGCGGATCTTGAACCGGCGCAGCTGGGCAGCCTATAGCTGGCCAAAGCAATATGGCGGCCCCGGTTGGACGCCGGTGCAGCGCATGATCTTCCTCGAGGAGAACCAGCTGGCGCCTGCGCCAGAAGTATCGTCGTTCAACATCACGATGATCGGGCCGGTGCTGATCCAGTTCGGCACCGGGGAGCAAAAACAGCGGTTTCTGCCGCGCGCCGCCAACATCGACGATTGGTGGTGCCAGGGGTTCTCCGAGCCGGGCGCCGGGTCCGACCTCGCCTCGCTCAAAACGTCCGCCAAGCGTGATGGCGACGACTACGTTGTCAACGGCCAGAAGATCTGGACCTCGACCGCGCACCACGCCGATTGGTGCTTTTGCCTCGTGCGCACCGATCCGCACGCCAAGAAGCGGCAGGAGGGGATCTCGTTTCTGCTGATCGACATGAAGACGCCGGGCATCACGGTACGGCCGATCATCTCGATCGACGGCAGCCATCACCTGAACGAGGTGTTTTTCGATGATGTGCGGGTGCCGGTGTCTTTGCTGGTTGGCGAGGAAAACCGCGGCTGGGACGTCGCCAAGTTTCTGCTCGGTCACGAGCGCACCGGCATCGCGCGGCTCGGCAAATCGAAGGAGCGGGTCAAGTTCGCCCGTGAGATGGCACGCGATACGCGCGCAAACGGCAAGCCATTGATCGAGGACCCGGCCTTCCGCCAGCGCGTCGCGCAGCTCGAAACCGATATGAAAGCGCTGGAGATCACGCAAATGCGCGTCGTCTCCGCGCATGACAAGAGCCATGACGGCAAGCCCGATCCGCTATCCTCGGTGCTCAAGGTCAAGGGGACCGAGCTGTTGCAGGCGACCACGGAGCTGGCAATGGATGTCGGCGGGCCGCTCGCGATGCCCGACTGGGCGCAGGAATTGGCGGCGCTCAGCAACGAGCCGGAACTGGGCCCGGAATGGGCGGCCGAAGCGGCCCGCAGTTACCTCTTCCTGCGCGCCGCCTCGATCTATGGCGGCACCAACGAGATCCAAAAGAACATCCTGAGCAAAGCCGTGCTGGGCCTCTAAGCACCTACCCACGTCATGGCCGGGCTGGACCCGGCCATCTCGGAGATCCGCGGGTCAAGCCCGCCGATGACGTTTGGGGAGCGATGCAACTTGATTGGATCGCGCACTATTGCTCAGAACCATTCAGATGAGCAGCTGACGTCCCCTCCTCGCTTTCCCGGCGAAGGCCGGGATCCACTTCCGCCGGGGGCACCGGCTTTCGCCGGTGAAGCGAGGTTTGAATGCGGCGGATCGCTCAATCCTTCGTATTCAGATCAGCGATCAACTCTGCCACGCTGTCGAAGTCCTTGCCGTCCCCTTTCTCGAGCTCCGCCATCACCGCCCGCGTTTCGGCGTTCGGTACCTCGATTTCGAACGGCAAACCCTCCTCGGCCGCAACGCGGACCAGGAGCAGCCGAATCGCGTCGGGAACCGACAAGCCGATACCGGCGAGAACCTTGGCGGCCTTCTCCTTCACCTGCGCGTCAATGCGGGCGCGTACCACCGTGTCGGAGGCCATGGAACACTCCTCGATGCTGAGGTCACGATGTAGCCACGCGCCTCGGCTCCGTCCAGCTCGTCCGCTAAATCCGGTCAGCCGGCGAGCCCGCCATCGGCGCCTGCGGCGTCGCGAACCGTCGTGAAGCCGCGCATCAGCATGCCTTCGAGCACCGGGAGGCCTGCAGGGTCAGCAATGTGACCGGCCGGTCCGCCAGCCGCGCGAGCGCCGCATCGACGGCGAGCACATGAACATGCGCGTCGATCAGCCCCGGCATCAAGGTGGGTCCTGCGAGATCGATCGTCTCGGCAGCAGTACTTCCGATCGGCCGCTCCGAGACTTCGCGGATATTCCCGCCCTCGACGAGCACGTGATGATCCTCGCGGCGCTCTCGGCTGGCGCCGTCGAGCACGGCGCAATTGGAAAAAATGATTGCGGCCATCGCCTCCCGCCTCCCGCTAGCGCCCGTTCGAGAGAGGTTATACGTCATCCCGGCGGAAGCGGAAAACCTGGGGCGAGCGGGTCCGGTCGGGGACAGACGCCGATGATTTGCGATAAGCGGTCATGGTTGATCCGCGGCCGAACGGTGGGCTTCGACCCTTCTCGGCCACTCAGCCTTCGCGGTGGGAACGGCTCTTCCTGCCCCACAGCGGGCTTCGAGACTTCGCAATTGAAGGCCGGCTTTCCCTTACAGCGTAAGTAGCCGGCAGTACCGTTACCTCAACGCCTCAAGGTAGCAGTTCGAATCCCTCTCGCTCCGCCATTACTTGGACTAAGTAGCTGTTTGCTATGATTATTGCGATAGCGGGCTTTCTGCCTACCTACACCGACAAACCTTCGAGGCGACGCCATGATCGATAAGCCGGAGCACAACAAACTCGATAGCGATTGTACATTGCCGCCCGATCACCCGCTGCCCGCCGATCAGTTGGGCCGCTACAGCCCAGAGCGTGACTTCTATGCGGAGAAAGAGATCGCCGAGTATGTCGAGCGCCAAGCGCGTGGCGAAGAAACGGTGCAAAACGTCGAGCGCGTGAAGACCGAATACGTGATGGGCACGCCCTACGCAATCTGGGACGTCAGCACGGATAAAGACCGCTGGTGGGTCATCACCAACCCAACTAACCTGTATTCCCAGAAGCACTTTCCAAGCCTCGACTATACGCTCTCGTTTCACGTCGGGCTGATGATGCGGGTGATGAGCCGGTCCGCCAAAGAGGGCGACGGCGACGCGTCCCCGTTTGACGAGGTGATCCGCCGCCAGCTCCAGGCGGCCGACCGGCTCGAAAGGTCTATCGAGGCCGTCGATTTCCAAGCGGTCGGAATGCAGCTCCGCGAATGTCTGATTTCGCTCGTTGGCGCGGCGCGGCGAAGAGTTGAGCTCAATGAAAATGATGAGCGCCCAAAGGATGCGGACGTCGTTGGTTGGAACACGGTGCTTATGGGCAAGCTTTGCCCTGGCGAAAAGAATGACAGGCTCCGCAGCTACATGAAGGCGCTCGTCGAAAAGGCTTGGCCGCTGGTGAACTGGATCACCCATCACCGCGATGCGAATAAAACTGCCGTGCTGGTCGCGCTCGACGGTGTGGACGCAATCGTGAAGCACTACGCTCGGCTCTTGAGCCGCGAACGTGCGGATCGGACGGACAAATGCCCCCGGTGCGCGTCCCGCAACGTGCGGACGTTCTTCGACATCGCCATCGCACTCGACGGCGGCTATTTCGAGGTCTGCGGCGAATGCGGCTGGGATAGTCATCCGGGTTATCCCGAAGATGACGAAGAAGCGGCAGATGAAGCCGAGGTGGCCGAAGCATCTCATGATTGAGGACTATCGCATCCCTATTCCGAAGGACCGGCTCCGTGCTCTGCCGAAGGATGACCGCGTGCTGCTGTTGCTGCTGGATTGATTCGGGCGGGTGCCCCGACCGGAGGCTCCCTTGACCAGAACGTTTCATGAACCCATATGACCGGCCCCGTTTCCTCGCAGCCCCTGCCGATGCCGAAAATTGTTGCCGACCCGCCTGCATTCTCCTGTTATCGCCTGTTTCCTGGAAGCGGAATCGAGGAATCTCAACGGCTTGATCCTGATCCCTTCTTGCCTCGCGCGCGCGACGCGCGCGGGCGGTTTGCGAAGGGAAGCTCCGGCAATCCGCGCGGCCGGCCTTCCGGCATCCCCAATCCCCGGCGCCGCGTGCCCGATCTCGCCGCGCGGCCGCTGAGCGCGCGGGCGCTGTCGGATCTGCTCGACCGCAAGCCTCATCTGTTGCGGCCGCTCGCGGAGCAACTTTTGCCGCCGCCTGCTTCCTTCGACCCCGCGAAGCACCTTGGGATCGACCTCAACTCGCTGCGCACGGCCGAGGATTGCCGGCAGGTGCTGAGCACCGTTCTGGCGGCGATTGGGCGCGGCGAAATTGCGCCTGCCGAAGGCGCGCGGGTCGCAGAGCGGGTGCGGGGCCGATTGCGCGCCGCCCGGCGCCTTGCACGAGTGGCGCAGCTGACCAGGGAAACTAGCTAAAGAGTCCAACTAAAATTTATCAGAGGCTGCATTGGCGTCGGTGCGTGCTTCGAGACGCGCTCTGCGAGCGCTCCTCAGCATGAGGTAAGCCCTTCGTGCCAGAGAATTTCCTCACCCTGAGGAGGCCCCCAGCGGCCGTCTCGAAGGGCGCACGGATTGATCCAGGTCTCTTTCTCCGTGGCCTCTGCGTCCTCTGTGGTGAACTTCGCAGACGACTGTCCCCAGAGGCAGTTGTGGGGAATGGTCAGGACTTGATCCGGCCATCCACGTGCCCGACACTGGTCCCGGCCGTGCCAGACGATGGGGAGGCCGAGGCGATGGATTTCGATTTGAGCGAAGAGCAGCGGCTGTTGCGCGACTCGGTCGACCGGCTGCTCGCCGACCATTACGGGTTCGATAAGCGCCGCGCTTACCTCGCCGAGCCCGAGGGTTGGAGCCGCGGGGTTTGGGCACAATATGCCGAGCTCGGCCTGTTAGGCCTGCCGTTTCCCGAGGGTTATGGCGGGTTCGGCGGCGGCCCGATCGAGGTGATGCTGGTTATGGAGGCGTTCGGGCGCGTCCTCGCGCTGGAGCCTTATCTGGCGACGGTCGTGCTCGGCGGCACGGCGCTGCAGCTCGCCGGCAACGAGGAACAGAAATCGGCAATCCTGCCGCAGATTGCCGAAGGCAACATGATCCTCGGCTTTGCCCATGGCGAGCGGCAGGCCCGCTACGATCTGAGCGATGTGCTGACGACGGCCAAGCCCAAAGGAGGCGGCTGGGTACTGGAGGGCGCCAAGAGCGTGGTCCTGCACGGCGACAGCGCGCAGCGCCTGGTGGTCAGCGCGCGCACCGCCGGCGAGCGGGACGATCGCGACGGCATCACGTTGTTTATCGTAGATGCGGCGGCGAACGGGGTAGCGCGGCGCGGCTACCCGATGCGCGACGGTACCAGGGCGGCAGAGATTTCACTGAGCGGTGTCGAGGTGAGCGGGGAGGACGTATTGGGCGAGGTCGGCGCCGGGTTCCCGGTCATCGAGCGGGTGGTCGAGGCGGGCATCGCCGCGACCGCTGCCGAGGCGGTCGGCGCGATGGAAGCGATGCAGGCGATGACCTTGGAATACCTGAAGACGCGCACGCAATTCGGCCGGCCGATCGGCCACAACCAGGCCCTGCAGCACCGCGCGACGGAGATGCTGATGGAGCTCGAGCGCGGGCGCAGCATGGCGATGCTGGCGGCGATGATGGTCGAGGAGCCCGACGCCGCCGAGCGCGCCCACAATATCGCGATGGCAAAGGTCGGCGTCGGCCAGGCGAGCAAATTCGTGTCGCAGAACGCGATCCAATTGCATGGCGGGATCGGCATGACCGAGGAATATGCGGTCGGGCATTATTTCCGCCGCTGCATGGTCATCGAGCACACCTTCGGCGACACCGCCCACCACCTGTCGCGGCTGGCCGAGCTGGTGCGCTAGAGGCGCGGTGAACACGTTATTCGAGCACCAGGCGCCGCATCCTCTGGCCGACCTGCTGCGCCCGCGCAGCCTGGCGGAGGTCGTCGGGCAAGACCATCTGCTCGGCCCCGATGCCCCGATCGGCCGAATGGTCGCGAACCGCAAATTGTCGTCGATGATCCTGTGGGGCCCGCCGGGGTGCGGCAAGACGACGATCGCCCGACTTCTGGCGCAAGGCACCGATCTGGTATTCGAGCCGTTGTCGGCGGTCTTTTCCGGCGTCGCGGATCTGCGCAAGGTGTTCGATGCGGCGAGGAAACGCCGCGAAATGGGCCAAGGCACCCTCCTTTTTGTCGACGAGATCCACCGCTTCAACCGCGCGCAGCAGGATGCCTTTCTGCCGGTCGTCGAGGACGGCACGGTGATCCTCGTCGGCGCCACGACGGAAAACCCGTCCTTTGAACTGATCGGCGCATTGCTGTCGCGTGCCAGGTCTTTGTACTGCGCCGCCTCGACGACAATGACCTGGAAACGCTGTTGCAGCGCGCCGAAGCCCATCTGGGCCATCGGCTGCCGCTGACCGACGAAGCGCGTACCGCGCTGCGAGCAATGGCCGATGGCGACGGCCGGTTCCTGCTCAACCTGACTGAGGAGATTGCACAGCTCCAGACAGAGCAGCCGCTCGGACCCGACGAGCTTGCCCGGCTCGTGCAGCGCCGGGCGCCGCTCTACGACAAGGCGCAGGAGGGTCACTACAATCTGATCAGCGCGTTGCACAAATCGCTGCGCGGCTCCGATGCCGATGCGGCGCTCTATTGGCTCGCGCGGATGCTGGCCGGCGGCGAGGACCCGATCTACATCCTGCGGCGGCTCACGCGCGCTGCTGTCGAGGATATCGGTCTGGCCGATCCGCAGGCGGTCGTGCAGGCGCTTGCAGCTTGGGACGTTTATGACCGCCTCGGCTCACCCGAAGGCGAGCTCGCGATCGCGCAATGCGTGATCTATCTCGCCACAGCGCCGAAATCGAACGCCGGTTACCAGGCGTACGGAGAGGCCCGCGCGATGGCGCGGGAGACCGGATCACTGATGCCGCCAATGCACATCCTCAACGCGCCGACCCGGCTGATGCGCAACCTCGGATACGGCAAAGGTTATGTCTACGACCACGCCACCGAGGAAGGCTTTTCGGGTCAAAATTACTTCCCGGAGGGGCTGGCGCAGCGCAATTTCTATCGGCCGGGTGAGCGCGGCTTCGAGCGGGAAATCAAGAAACGGCTTGAATATTGGGACAAGCTGCGCCAACGCACGACAACGACAGCGCAATGACCGCGGCCGATGAAACCGTAACCGTCGACAGCAGAGACGGCTCGCTTCGCCTCGACCGCTGGTTCAAACGGCATTATCCCGGTCTGGGTCACGGTCGGCTCGAGAAGCTGCTGCGCACCGGCCGGATCCGCGTCGACGGCAAGCGGGCGCGGTCCAGCGATCGGGTAGGTCCGGGCCAGGCGATCCGCATTCCGGCGCACGAGTTGGCGCTCCCGCCCCGGCCCGTGCGACCGCAGCCGCGACCGGCGGACGAGGCGATGTTGCAAGCAGTGATCCTGCACCGCGACGAGTTGGTCATCGTCCTCGACAAGCCGCCTGGGCTTGCGGTTCAGGGCGGCACCGCGACGGAACGGCACGTCGACGGGCTGCTCGACGGCTTGCGTTTCGGCAACCCTGAACGCCCGCGCCTGGTGCACCGGCTCGACAAGGAGACGAGCGGCATTCTCGTCATCGCGCGCACCGCGGCGGCAGCCGCGTTCCTGACCCGGGCGTTTCGCGAGAAAACGACCCGTAAGACCTATTGGGCCGTCACCGTCGGGCGGCCGGAATTAGCTCAGGGCCGCATCGACCTGCCACTCGCGAAATTGCCCGGACATGGCGGCGAACGCGTCCGGCCCGACACCGAGGAGGGCCGCCGCGCCATCACCTATTACCGGGTGATCGATGGCGTCGGAACGCGGGTGAGCTGGCTCGCCCTGATGCCGGTTACCGGACGCACCCACCAGTTGCGCGTCCATTGCGCCGCGATCGGCACCCCGATCTTCGGTGACGCCAAATACGGCGAGGCGGCAGCCCACCTGGCCGGCGTTCCTGGATTGCGTGGGCTCCACCTGCATGCACGAAGTCTGTCCATGCCTCATCCGCTCGGCGGCCGGTTGCAGGTGACAGCGCCGCTTCCGCCGCATATGCGGCGAACTTGGGACTTTTTCGGATTTGCTGGTGACGTGGAGGATCCTTTCGCCGAACTGGATGTGGCGTAATGAAGCGGTTCTATCAAAAGGCCGAGCCTGCAAGAAGGGCTGGCGGCTATGCCGTCACTCTCGATCGCAAACCAATCAAGACGCCAGCCAAACGCGATCTGCTCGTACCGAACGAAGCACTGGCGGCGGCCGTCGCAGAAGAGTGGAACGCGCAGCAGGCCGAGGTCCTGGCGTCAGCGATGCCGCTGACCCGCCTGGCGACGACAGCCGTTGATCGGGTAGTGACGCAGCGCGATGCCATTGTCCAACAAACGGCCAATTATGCCGCGACCGATCTTGTCTGCTATCGGGCAACGCACCCGCCACCGCTCGCCGCTCGCCAGCAGGCGATCTGGCAGCCGCTGATCGACTGGGCGGTGATTCGCTACGATGCGCCGCTTGTGGTCACCAGCGGAGTCATCCCGAAGAGCCAGCCCGCAGCGAGCCTTCGCGCGCTTGCCGCAGTGGTGGCCCAGCAGCACGATTTTGCGCTAACCGCGCTGCATGTGGTAACCGCGGCCTGCGGCTCCTTGATCATTGCCTTGGCGCTGATGGAAGGGGAGCTCGACGCAGGAGAGGCTTTCGCCGTCTCGCAACTAGATGAAAGCTTTCAGATCGAGGCGTGGGGCGAAGACGCCGAACAGGCCGCACGCCGCCGCGCATTAGCCGCAGATATTCATGCCGCGGCGCGATTCATATCGCTACTGCGCGCCTGAGCTCAGTCCGCTTTCAGCAGGTGGAACACCGAGCGGCAATGTTCGGTGAAGTCCCGCCTTACGATCGACCACCTGCTTTCATCGAGTCGCTTCTCCCAGAGCTTCAGAGGGTAGCCTTTGTATCCGATTTCCCACTGGTGTCCCCCAGGCAGCTCTGCTTGGAAATCCTTTTTCCAGAGCAGTTTCTTCATCGAAAAATACTGCCGGAGCGTGCTGCTGTTCGCGTAGAGCTCGACAAACACCTGGAACCCCATGTAGGGGACGGAAACAATCAGGTATTTCGCTCCACTCTCGCGGAACGTGGCCAGGACGGAGCCGACGCGTCCCCATTCGATATGTTCGAGCGTCTCGCAGCAGAGGATCGCGTCATAGCCGGCAATTTCGTCGGACCGCAGTTCACGGATGTCCTTTTCAAGGTGGGGAACATTCGGGTAGGCGAATGACCGCGGCCCTCTGTCGAGTGTAGTTACATCATAGCCGATATTGACGAGCAGGCTGGTGACGAGCCCGAGAGCCGGTCCGATCTCGAGCACGGTGCAGCAATCGGTAGCCCCGAGCAAATGGAGTTGGGTCCACTGATGTATGATGCGCTTACGAGAGTAATAGGCCAACCAATCGGCCGGGCCAGGCTCTCGCACCAGGCGACGATCCCTCTCAAGCGGTCAAGGGCTTCTCGGCGGCCTTTTCGGCCCGGAATTCGGCGAAGGCCTTGCTCGCCACCATCATCAACTCGCGGATGATCGGCACGCCGACATAGCCCGAGAGGTGCAGCATCACCTCGGTCAATTCCTCTTCGGTCCATCCCTGGCGCAGCGCCATTCGCAGATGGAGGCCCAGTTCGGGCTCGCGGCCGGTGGCGGCGTCCGAGACGACGCAGATCAACGCACGGGTCTTCAGATCGAGACCGGGACGCGTCCACAACGCGCCGAACACCGTTTCGGTCGCCACGTCGATGAATTTCTTCATCACCGGGTCGCTGTAGATCTCGCGGGCCGAGCGCTCGACCGCCGCATCGCCCATCAGTTGGCGCCGCATGGCCGCGCCTTTCTTATACAGCTCGCTCTCGGCCATTCCGTCGTCCTCCTCCTCGGATTTGGCTATTGCCAATGAGAACTCAGAGCCGCGGCTCTGGCCTTGCCGGATCGTCGATGCTATCTGCCCCATTCATTGGTCGCGAGGCAACATGCAGAATATTCTCGACCGCTTGGAAGAGAAGCGGGAGGCGGCCCGGGCGGGCGGCGGGGTCCGCCGGGTCGAAGCCCAGCACCGGCGCGGCAAGCTGACCGCGCGCGAGCGGCTCGAGTTGTTGCTCGACCCCGGCTCCTTCGAGGAATGGGACATGTTTGTCGAGCACCGCAGCCACGATTTCGGCATCGACGAGCACAGAATCCCGGGCGACGGCGTGGTCACCGGCTACGGCACGGTGAACGGCCGGCTGGTCTTCGTGTTCAGCCAGGATTTCACCGTGTTCGGCGGCTCGCTCAGCGAAGCGCATGCCGAGAAGATCTGCAAGATCATGGACCAGGCGATGAATGTCGGCGCCCCGGTCATCGGGCTCAACGATTCGGGCGGGGCGCGCATCCAGGACGGCGTCGCCTCGCTCGCCGGCTATGCCGAGGTTTTCGAGCGCAACGTGCTGGCTTCGGGCGTGATACCGCAGATTTCGATGATCATGGGCCCCTGCGCCGGCGGCGCGGTCTATTCGCCGGCGATGACCGATTTCATCTTCATGGTCAAGGACACCTCATACCTGTTCGTGACCGGGCCCGAGGTGGTCAAGACCGTCACGCACGAGACCGTGACGCAGGAGGAATTGGGCGGCGCGTTGACCCATACGACGCGTTCGGGCGTCGCCGACCTCGCTTTCGAGAACGATGTCGAGGCGCTGATCGAACTGCGCCGGTTCATCGATTTTCTGCCGGCTTCGAACCGGGCGCAGCCGCCGCTGCGGCCGACCGCCGACCCATGCGACCGGATCGAACCGTCGCTCGACACCCTCGTGCCGAGCAGCCCGAACAAGCCCTACGACATGAAGGAGCTGATCGAGAAGGTCGTCGACGACGGCGATTTCTTCGAGATCCAGCCCGAGTTCGCCCGCAACATCCTGATCGGCTTCGCCCGTATGGAAGGCACGACGATCGGCATCGTCGCCAACCAGCCGATGGTGCTCGCCGGCTGTCTCGACATCGACAGCTCTCGCAAGGCGGCCCGCTTCGTGCGGTTCTGCGACTGCTTCAACATCCCGATCGTGACCTTTGTCGATGTGCCCGGGTTTCTGCCCGGAACCGCGCAGGAACATGGCGGCATCATCAAGCACGGCGCGAAGCTGCTGTTTGCCTTTGCCGAAGCGACCGTGCCGAAGGTCACCCTGATCACCCGCAAGGCCTATGGCGGCGCCTACGACGTGATGAGTTCGAAGCATCTGCGGGGCGACGTCAATTTCGCCTGGCCCTCGGCCGAGATCGCGGTGATGGGTCCGAAGGGCGCGGTCGAGATCATCTTCCGCGCCGATCTCGGCGATGCCGCGGCGATCGAGGCGCGCACCGAGGAGTACCGGGAAAAATTCGCCAACCCGTTCGTCGCCGCGAGCCGCGGCTTTATCGACGATGTGATCCTGCCCGCGCGAAACCCGCCGGCGGCTGTGCCGCGCGCTCGCCATGCTGCGCGGCAAGCAACTCGCCAACCCGCGGAAAAAACACGACAACATCCCGCTGTGAGAGCAGTGCAGACCAACGTCATGGCCGGCCTTGTGCCGCAGAAGGCCGGCCATGACGAGGAGGGCGGCTTCGCTGCGCGTCATGTTTAAGAAAATCCTGATTGCCAATCGCGGCGAGATCGCCTGCCGCATCATCCGCACCGCGCAGCGGATGGGGATCGCGACGGTGGCGGTCTATTCCGACGCCGATGCCGAGGCTCTGCATGTGCGGATAGCCGATGAAGCGGTCCGCATCGGGCCGGCGCCTTCGGCCGAGAGCTATCTCGATATCGAACAGATCGTCGAAGCATGCCGGCAGAGCGGCGCCGAGGCGGTCCATCCCGGCTACGGCTTTCTATCGGAAAACGCAGCATTCGCCAGGGCGCTCGACAAAGGCGGGAGTGAGCTTCATCGGCCCGCCGGCGAAGGCGATCGCCGCGATGGGCGACAAGATCGAATTCGAAGAAGCTGGCGCGCGCTGCGGGAGTATCGAGCGTGCCCGGCCACCTTGACGTCATTCCCGATGCCGACACCGCCGTCGCGGTCGCCCGCGACATCGGCTACCCGGTCATGATCAAGGCTTCGGCCGGCGGCGGCGGCAAGGGCATGCGGATCGCCGCGAGCGACGTCGAGGTCCGCGACGGTTTTCGCTCGGCGGCGAGCGAGGCCAAATCGAGCTTTGCCGACGACCGCATCTTCATCGAGAAATACATCGAAGAGCCGCGGCACATCGAGATCCAGGTGCTCGGCGACAAGCACGGCAACATTGTTTATCTCGGCGAGCGCGAATGCTCGATCCAGCGCCGCCACCAGAAGGTCATCGAGGAGGCGCCGAGCCCGTTTCTCGACCTCGAAACCCGCGAAGCGATGGGAAGGCAGGCGGTCGCGTTGGCGCGGGCCGTCGATTACTGCTCGGCCGGCACGGTCGAGTTCATCGTCGACCAGCGGCGCAATTTCTATTTTCTCGAAATGAACACGCGGCTTCAGGTCGAGCACCCGGTCACGGAGCTGGTGACCGGGCTCGATCTCGTCGAGCTGATGATAAGGGTCGCGGCCGGCGAGCCGCTCCCGTTCGCCCAGCAGGATGTTGAGCTCTCGGGCTGGGCCATCGAGGCGCGGGTCTATGCCGAAGACCCGGCACGCAATTTTCTCCCGTCGATCGGACGCCTGGTCCGCTATCGGCCGCCGGGCGGGGAAGGCGTCCGCCTCGACGCCGGGGTCTTCGAAGGGGCCGAGATCAGCGTCTACTACGACCCGCTGATCGCCAAACTGATCGCCTCGGGTCCCGACCGAGACACCGCCATCGACCGGCTGTCCGGTGCTTTGGACGAGTTTTATGTCGCGGGCGTGCAGCACAACATCCCGTTTTTGGCGGCAGCCGCCGCGAGGCCCCGGTTTCGCGCCGGCACTTTGTCGACCAATTTCATCGCCGAAGAATTCCCCAAAGGGTTCGTCCCGCCACCCGGTTTTGTCGAAGCCGATCGTATGATCCTGCTCGCGGCGGCCCTGGCCGGGCGCCGCCTGCGCGAGCGCGAGTGGGCGATCGACGGCAAGCTTGCCGGGGCACGGATCGATATTCCGGAGGATTACGCAATTCTGCTCGGCGACCGCCGATATCCGGTTGCCGTGCGACCGGAAGGCGGCGCTTACCGGGTCGAAATCGAGGGCGAGAGCCGTCTCGCGATGACCGATTGGCAGCCCGGCCAGCCACTGCTGCACACGCGCGTCGAGCGGCACGTCACGACGGTGCAAATCGAGCGTCTGCCTGGTGCGGCATTCCGGCTGGTGCATCGCGGCGTCGTACGCCATGCCCAGGTGCTGACGCCGCGTGCCGCCGAATTGCTGTCGCTGATGCCGGAGAAGAAGGCGGCCGGACACCTCGCGCCTGCTGTTGTCGCCGATGCCGGGTCTGCTTTCCTCGATCGTCGTCGAGCAAGGCCAGGAGGTGAAAGCCGGCGAGCCGCTCGCCGTCGTCGAGGCGATGAAGATGGAGAATGTATTGCGCGCCGATCGCGACGGACGCGTCGCGCGCATCCGCGCCAACCCGGGTGACAGCCTGGCCGTCGATCAGGTGATCCTCGAATTCGAGTAAGGTTCGCATCGGATGACCGCGCCGAGCGAAACAGTACGGCTCCGCATCACCGGTCAGGTGCAAGGTGTCGGATATCGGCTTTGGGCGACGCGTACCGCCGTGAGCCTCGGGCTGCGCGGCTGGGTCCGAAACCGAACGGACGGCAGCGTCGAGGCACTGGTGACGGGGGCACCGAACGCCGTTACGGCCTTCATCGAGGCCAGTCGAAAAGGTCCTTTCGGTGCCCAGGTTAAGGACGTGATCGTCACCCCAGATCAGGATGATGGCGGCATGGGGTTTGTCGCCCGTCCGACCGAATAGCTATTCGAACAGCGCCAGGTCGATCGCGTCGCCCATCTTGTTGTAGCCGGCATCGCTCGGATGCAGGCCGTCGCCGCAATCGTCACTCGGCCGCATCTGTGTGGGATGTTCGGGGTCGCGCAACGCCTGGTCGAAATCGGCGACCCCGTCGAAGGCGCCGCCACCGCGGATCCAGCTGTTGACCGCCATACGGACCTCTTCGCGCTGCGGATTCCACGCATTGGCCATGTAGGTCTCGTTGCCGAACGGCGTCAGCGTGGCGCCGATGATCTTGATGCCGCGGCTGTGGGCGCGCAGCGCCATTTGGTTGAGACCGGCGATCATCTGCGCCGCGGTGGGTTCCTCCTCGGGCTTTTTCCATCGGTTGCGCAGATCGTTGGTGCCGAGCATCACGATCACGTGGGTGACCCCGGGCTGGGATAGAACATCGCGGTCGAAGCGGCGCAGTCCGCTGTCGCCGCGGATGTCGAAGAGGATGCGGTTGCCGCCGAGCCCCTCGTTCATGACCGCCATCGGCCGGCCGCGGGGGCGCGCCATCAGGCGCCGGGCGAGCTGGTCGGGCCAGCGGCAGAAGGCGTCCATTGTCGAGATGTTGCCGTCGGTCAGCGAGTCGCCGAGCGCCACGATGCCGCCGGTGTCGGCGCCGGCGAGCACGTCGACACCGCAGACGAAGAACCAGTCGCTGGTGAGGCTGGCGATCGGCATCACTCTTGCCGCGGTGAAATCCCCGGGCGGCGAGATGTAGTTGGTCTGCCGCGCATAGCGGCCGGTGATCTGATAATCGTTCAGGATCTCGCCGGGCAGATAAAGGCTCACCGCGAGATCGGCAAGCGGCGCCACACCGAGCGCCACCGGATCGCTGAACAGGACGGCGCCGGCGGCGATCGTCGCCACCTTCTCACCGCCAAAGCTCAGCTCGCGGTCGGATCCCGCGACAATGCCAGGACCCGCATCGCGCAGCGCGATATGCGCGCCGCCGATGTCCAGCGGACGCCCTCCATAGGCGTTCGAAATCCGCACCCGCAGGGTGTCGCCGCCGATACTGCCGCGCATGGTCATGCGCAAGGTCTGGTTGGTGAAGGCGCCCGTTTCGGCGGGCGCCGGCGCCGTCGTCCAGGTGCCGACCCAATGCTGGTTCTCAGGCATATCGTCTCTCCCGGTTTTGCGAGGTGTGGAGGGCTCGGCAAATCTTATGCCCGAGACTGTCCCTGCGCCAATGCAAAGCGCAAGGCGCTCTCACACCCCTGTTCCGCCTGTTTTATCAGGTCGAGATCAGGCACCGCCAACTCCCACAATGACAATCCCGCACCCGCTCAGGGGTGTCGATGCCCGTATAGATATAGTGTGGAATATGGCAATTATGTGATTATCGCTATCAGAGCTTCGGGGTTCGGAAATAAAGGCGCGCCGCGAAGGCCGCGCCCCACCTGACGATCCGGAATTATGTAGGTGCCTCGCCCAACTGACGGGCGGCACCCGCACGTTGTTTTCCGAAGTCCCATAGACCTTTCATTCCACAGGCCGGTACGAATAAGATTATCCTGGCAAGGTTGGCGACCTAGCGTTCCGATCGAGCCCCCTCGGACTCCAATTGGGCGTAGCCGTCAATATCTTGTGCCGCCACGCGCTCAGTAAAGACGCAACCGGTCAAGTATTTGCGACCCGACAGGCTCCCCTGCTTCCAAGCACAAAATCCGAGTGCGGTGAAATTCTTGAGCGTCAGAACGAGAGCTCATTTTTCACTTCAGCAGGGTTGTCACAATGGGTGTTGTGCGGCACGCCCGGTTTACGCCTGCAAGATTTGCGCTACAATGCACGGGATGATTGACGAACCGCAAAACGAACCTGTGTTGAAGCGCTTCCGTGCCGCCGTGGCGGAAGTCTACGGCGACCGTCTGGAGCGTGTCGTCTTGTACGGCTCGCGTGCGCGAGGCGATCATCAGCCCGATTCCGACTATGATATTGCGGTCTTTATCAAAGACCCCCGCAGTTACTACGACGAGAGCGGGCGGCTTGCCGCCATAACTACAGATATTCTTGAGGACACCGGGGCCGTCATTTCCGCCACGCCGTTTGCGGCTGGAGCCTACCGGGAGCGCACCGGCTTCATGCATGAGTTGCGCAAAGATGGCCTCGATCTATGAAACCGGAGAGTGCCGATTATCTGGCGAAGGCCCGCACGACGCTTGCCGATGCTCAGCAGATTGCAGCCTTGCCCCTGCCACATGTCGCCGCGCGCGAGGCGTACTACGCGGCGTTTCATGCCGCTGAGGCGTATATCTTTGAACACACCGGCAAGGTGGCAACCACTCATAAGGGCGTGCGCATCGAGTTCGCCCGGCTGGCCCGCCGCGAACCGCGCATCGACCGCGAGCTTACTCGCTTTCTAGCAACCGCCTACCAGCTTAAGGCGACGGCAGATTACGGCATTGGCCCAACCGCTGCTCAGATCACCGCCGACGAAGCGGCAGCAGCCATCACGACGGCGCGCCGCTTCATCGACACCATTACCCAAGTGCTGCCGCCGGGTTTAACTCCGTGACTTCCGACACGCCGGGCCGGCCCCCCTTGCCCTTCCCGCGCGTTGCATAAATCAAGCAGACCGTGTGGAAACACTGTTTGCAGCGGTGCCGGCTTATCAACCGGCTGGCAGACTGAGAGTGATTTTTTCTGAGCTGCAATTCGATGGAGAAGGGTTTGTCCAATCCTTGCATCGACAACACCCTAAACTGGATCGAGAGGCGCCTAGGGCAGGGTTTTTAGGCCGGGAGCGCGGCAATCAATTTTGGAAGACCTACGATATTGAGGACCCGCCTGAGATTGTAGGCGAGCGCGGTCAGGCTGAACTCGGCGCGGACCTTCTCCAACCCTCGCATCAGAAACGCACCCTGGTTCATCCATTGCTTGATCGTGCCAAACGGGTGTTCGACGGTCTCGCGGCGTTGGTCGAGGATGTCGGGGCGCTGCGCTATGCGGGCTTGCATTCGATCCAATACCGCCTCGTTCTCGAGACGGGATACGGCGCGGAATTGATTGCCCGTGCATTGCGGCCGGATCGGGCAGTCTCGGCAGGCTTGGCTGTTGCGGTAATTGATCTTCTTCAAGCCCCGCATGAGAGAAGATGAATAGGGATGAAGACGCTGACCTGCCGGGCACAGAAAGCTGTCGCTGGTTGAGTCGTAGCTGAACTCATCTTTCCGGAACAGGCCCGCTCTAACCGAAGGACCACGCTGCGGACGCGGCACATAAGGCTCCATCCCGGCCTTCTCGCAGGCCTCGATGTCCTCGATCTTGAAATAACCCCGATCAGCCACGACCGCGATCCGCTCGACGCCGAGAACCTCTTTTGCCGGTTCGGCGGTCTGTGCCAGCAGACCCATATCGACAACTTGGTTCGTGACCTGCTGCTCGACGATCAGCTTGTGCTTGGCATCAACGGCGATCTGCACATTGTAGCCCACCGCGACATGCGTATGCGCCGCCATCGCTCGGCTGTCGGGGTCGGTGAGCGAGATCTGGCTCTCCCCCGTCTGGTCCAGTTCCGCCAACATGTCCTTGTGCCGCTCACGCCGCTGCCGAATCGCGGCGATCTTTTCAGCCAGGTTCTTGACCCGCGAGCCGCCTGTTGCGCTCTCCGTGCCGTCGCTCTTGTCGAGGCGCTGAAGGTAGTCCTCGAGCCTAGCGTCGGCGGCTTTGATGAACTGGGTCAGCGACGCCCGGGTGAAATTGCGATCCTTGTTGTTCGTGCCCGCATCGACGAAAAAATTAAGAATGAAGCCGCTGACGTGCTGCGCGCCATGGGCCTCACGGTGTCGGATGCGTTCCGCATGATGATGGTCAAGATCGTTAAGGAGAAGGCGCTGCCGTTCGAGCCGCTCGTCCCCAACGAGGAAACCATCGAGGCGATGAAGGCGGCCAGGCGCGGCGAGCTTGTGACCGTCGGCCCGCCGGGGAAGCTGCTCACAAGCCTGAATGCGGACTGCTAAACACACCAGCCGGTTCAAGCGCAAGCGGCTCGACGCCGAGCTAATGGCAGCCGTGAGGGTGCTGGCGAAGGATGAGCCGTTGCCGCGGCGCTATTTCGATCATCCGCACGGCGGCGAGTGGAGCGATCACCGCGACTGCCACATCAGGCCAGACCTCATTCTGATCTACCGCAAGCCGGACGATGCAAGCCTTGAGCTTGTCCGTCTCGGTTCGCATAGCGAGCTCGGGTTTTGAGCGACCCGCATCGAGGGCGTAGGCCGCGCGCCAAGATCGGCCGAAGGAGCAAGGCCCAGCGGGTCGGATGAAAATTCAAGAGGTGTTAAATTAGGTCGACATCCGCTCCCACAGCGGGCGATACGAAGGGTGCGGGCGGGGGCTTGCGGCTGGCCCCGACTGCGCAGTGCCGCTCGCGGGCGGATATCGGCCGTGAACGAACGCCGGGGCGGGAGGTTGACGATCGCGAGTAGGTCACAACCTGTCCCAACGACGCTGCGTTCGCGGATCTCGGAGGGGCGGGCTACCCATGCCGACGGACCAACCCACCCCGGCAGTGCCCGATAGATCAGTGGCGGCCACCCCCACCGCAGGCGATCAAGCGTCGCCTGTAGGAGAGGAGGCACGGCGGATCGGGCTCTCCTTTCTCTCGATCCTCGCCTTTGTGGTCGGGATCGTGACCGGGCTCGGCGCGGTGGCGTTCCGGGATCTGATCGGTCTTGTGCACAATTTGTTGTTCCTTGGGCAATTCGCCTTCCGCTACGACGCCAACCTCTTCACCCCGCTGAGCCCGTGGGGGCCGTTGGTCATTTTCGTGCCGGTGATCGGTGCGGTCGGCGTCACGTTCCTCGTGACGAAGTTTGCGCCGGAGGCGCGGGGGCATGGTGTCCCCGAGGTCATGGACGCCATTTACTACCGGAGCGGCATCATCCGCCCGATCGTCGCGCTCGTGAAGTCGCTGGCCTCGGCCATTTCGATCGGCAGCGGGGCGGCCGTCGGGCGGGAAGGCCCGATCATCCAGATCGGCTCGGCGCTCGGCTCGACCTTGGGGCAGGTAGTTCGCATGCTGCCGGGGCAGCGGATCACACTCGTGGCGGCCGGAGCCGGGGCCGGGATCGCCGCAACGTTCAATACGCCGATCGGCGGCGTCATGTTCGCGGTCGAGCTGATGATGCCGGAGGTCAGTGTCCGAACCTTTCTGCCGGTGGCCATCGCGACCGGCGCCGCGACCTTTATCGGCCGGCTGTTTTTTGGCGATCAGCCGGCTTTCGTCGTGCCGCTACCGCCGTTGGAAAACATCGATGTCAGCGCGGCGCTATTGCTGCTGCTTTACTCGCTGCTCGGCGTAATAACCGGCCTTGCTGCGACGGCTTTTATTCGCGGTCTGCACTTTCTCGAAGATCAGTTCGACAGGATCAAGCAACCCTACGCGAGGCACGTTCTGGGGATGCTGCTCGTCGGCATCCTGATCTACGTCCTCCAGGTAAATCTCGGCCACTACTACGTCGAAGGCGTCGGCTATGCCACAATTCAGGCGATTGTGCTCGGCCAGCTGAGTGGAGCTTGGCTGTTGGCGCTGTTGTTCGTATGCAAGCTGGCGGCGACGACGACAAGCCTCGGATCGGGCTCGTCAGGCGGGATTTTCTCGCCGTCGCTGTTCATGGGCGCGACGATCGGCGGCGCCTTTGCGTCGGCTCTCGCCGCCTTTGATGCTCCGCTCGACATCAACGTGCCGGCGTTCGCGATGGTCGGCATGGCGGCAATGGTCGGCGGCGGCACTGGTGCCGCAATGACCGCCGTGACCATGATCTTCGAGATGACGCGCGACTATAACATCGTCCTGCCGATGATATTGGCGGTAGCCTTCAGCCTCGGTGTGCGCCGCTTGTTGTCGCCCGAGAACATCTACACGATGAAGCTGAGCCGCCGCGGCCACCTCGTGCCCAAGGCCCTGCATGCCAACATGTTTCTCGTGCGCCGTGCCTCCGAGGTCATGGAACGGGACATTCTCGTGCTGCCAGCCGAGACCGCGTTCGACGAATTTCTCAGCCGGCCGGACCACGGCGGCCGAATGCGGCACGTCATCGTTGTCCGCGAGCATCGGATTTTTGGTGTCGTTCGCGTCAACACGGGGCTTCGGCGAGGGCTGGAGGGGATCCACACTGGCATCACTTTGGGTGATGTCGCGCGCCCCAATTTCACGATCGTGCGCGAAAACGATGTCGCCTTCGAAGTCATTCAGCGGGTCTGGCGGAAACGCGCGGTCATGGCGCTCGTCATCCGCGGCCGGGGCGTACCTCGGCCCGAAGACGTCGTCGGCGTGATCACGAAAGAGCACGTTGCCGATTCCGTTGCCGCCAGCGTGCAGATTTACCCCGGCTAGCGATCAGCCTCCGTGGACCGCCAACCCGCCCCTCGGGACGAGGGAAGCCTCACGGCGCTGGCCCTTCTGGCTCTGGTCGCCGGCGGGGCCTCGGGACTGATCTGTGCAGGCTTCAGGCTGGCGCTCGAGGAAGCCGATCGCCTCCGCGACCGCGGGATTGCCCTGGCACACGACAGCGGGCTCGCCGGCTTCCTGCTGGTGACCGGAGGCGCCGGGTTGGCGGTTGCGATTGCGGCTTGGCTGGTCCGACGGTTTTCGCCTTACGCTTCCGGGAGCGGCATCCCGCAGGTTGAGGCGGCGCTCGAAGAGCAGCTGCCGCCGGCCCCGCCTCATCTGATATTGGTCAAATTCTTCGGCGGGCTGCTGGCGATCGGCTCGGGGCTGGCGCTTGGCCGCGAAGGGCCGAGCGTGCAGATGGGCGCCGTCGTGGCGCATATCGTCGGCAGGATTTCCCGCCGCGGCTGGCCGGATCGCAGAGCGCTCCTCGCTGCCGGTGCAGGGGCCGGGCTCGCCGTTGCCTTCAACGCGCCGATCGCGGGCGCCATCTTCGTGCTCGAGGAGCTGGTGCGGCGGTTCGATACCCGTATCGCGATCACGGCACTCGGCACCTCGGCGACGGCGATCCTGGTCGCCCGCCTGTTTCTCGGCGACGCGCCAGACTTTCATGTGACGATAGCCGCCTTTGCCACAATGGCAACCGGCCCGCTTGCCTATGCTCCTGCGGCGAGCTGGCCGCTCTATCTCGGGCTCGGCGTCCTCGCCGGGCTCTTGGCTGCGCTCTACAACCGGGCTTTGCTTACGGCCGTTGCGGCGGCGGATCGGCTCGAACGATGGCCGGTGGAATTGCAGGCCGGAGTGATCGGCGCCGCGGTGGGGGTCCTCGCATGGTTCGCGCCTGAACTGGTTGGCGGCGGCGACGAGATCACCCAAAGGGTGCTCGCCGGTGGTGCTGCGCTAACGTTGATCCCGTTCGCTTTTGTGCTTCGGCTTGCGCTCGGCGCGGTCTCTTATGCGGCAGCGACCCCGGGCGGGCTGTTCGCTCCGATGCTCGTTCTCGGAGCGCAGCTCGGTTTCTTCTGCGGCGCTCTCTGCCACATGGCCTTTCCCGGTCTCGGCATCGCGCCCGAAGCATTCGCCGTAGTCGGCATGGCCGCCTTCTTCACCGGGGTCGTGCAGGCTCCGGTTACCGGCATCGTCCTCGTCATCGAGATGACCGCGGGTTTCACAATGCTGCTGCCGATGCTCGGGGCGTGCTTCGCGGCGATGCTGGTCGCAAACCTGCTGCACAGCGCGCCGATCTATGAATCACTGCGGGAGCGCGCTGCTCGCCGCCAGCGAAGCGAGGACGTTATTCGAACGGCAGATGCACGAGCAGGAAATACCCGTTGAGCATCAATAAAGTGGCGGCAATGGCAAGTATCCCGCTCAAATGGACGAGCGGACGCGAGGCGGCGACGATGGCGACCGAGCCCAGCACGATCGCGATCTGGAACAGCGCCTCGGCGAAGTCGAAATTCGGGTCCCGCTCGGCGGCTTGGTCGCGCCTGGCCTCGAATTCCTTGGCCTTGGCGAGCAGTTCTTTCTTGCCCTCATCGGTCGAGGGGTCGCTTTCATAGCGGTCGACCCGCTCGCGATAGCGTTTGATTCTGTCTTCGATCTTGGCTCTGGCCGCCTCGGGGATATTGGGCAGCGCAAGCAGTTCCGCTTCGAGCTGTTCGGCGGTCAGCTGGTAAACGGTTTGGCGAATATACTTCGATTGATAATACCCGTAGACGTCTGAGGCTTGAATGTTGGCGTTGACGATCGTCTTTGTCGCGTGCGCTCCGCCCAGCGCAGTGATCGCCAGCAGCATCGCGATGATGCCTAGATAGATGCCGGTGAACTTGCGGAAGGTAGTGTCCGCCTCGGCGCTGTGAGCCTCGTGCTCCTCACCGTGGATCTTTTCGGCGATCTCGGTCGCTTCCACCTCGCCCCCTCCGTCAGCCCATCGCTCTGCTGCCCAGCGCGGTCTTGTAGGCCTGCACGGCTTCGGCAAAACCCATGACCAGGGCATCGGCTGTCAGCTCGTGGCCGATCGAAGCCTCGGCGACCGACGGCACTGCCGCGGTCAGGGGTGGCAGGTTTTCGAGGTTCAAATCATGGCCGATGTTGACGACGAGGCCGAGTTCGGCGGCGCGTTCGGCAGTTGCGGCGCAGGCCTGCAGCAATGGCGCATGCTCGCCCCGGCGGAAGGCGGCGGCGTAGGAGCCGGTGTAGATCTCGATGCCGTCGGCCCCGGTGTTGTGCACCGGCGCGACCGCAGTGGGGTCGGGATTGATGAACAAGATGACGCGGCAGCCGAGCGGCTTGAGTTCAGTGAGCGCGGCGTCGACGAGGCTGTGCTGCGCAGTGTCGAGCTTCCAGCCCTCCTCCGAGGTGAAGGCTTCGGGGCTGTCGGGCACCAAGGTGCACTGCTCCGGCTTCACCTCGGCGACGATGTCGAGAAAGCGGCGGTCGGGATAGCCTTCGAGGTTGAGCTCGAAAGCCGGGCCGCCACGGCCGCATCAACTCGGCGAGCCCGAACACGTCGTCGCGGCGGATGTGGCGCTCGTCCGGGCGCGGGTGCGCAGTCAGCCCGTCGGCGCCGGCCCCATGGGCGATCCGGCCAAAGCGCAGCACATCCGGCACGCCGGTTCGCCGCGAGTTGCGCAACAGCGCGATCTTGTTGAGATTGACGCTGAGCCGGGCCATCTCGGCTATTCCGCTGCGGCAAGCCCTTGCCGATCCCCCTGGCGATCCGACGCCGTCTCGAAGAACCGCCTGCCGGTGGCGCGCTGGTTCTCGTAGATCGAGCCCTGGTGTTCGGCCGGCGGCAACGGCAATCGGACCGGAACCGGGGCGAGGCGCGGTGTTAGGGTCGGCTCGCCGGCGAGCAACAGCTCGTCGAACTTCTCGATACCGCCGGCGAAGCCGAGCAATGGCCAAGCATCGGCGGCGCGGTACTGGAACAACAGAAACCGCCGTTCCTTGCCGGAAAAATTGGTCGCCGAGCCGTGCACCGCGCGGACATGGTGCACGGTGATCGAGCCGGCTTTGCCGAGGCACGGCACCGCCGGCGACAAGTCGAGACCACAGGCATCCGGGTCGAGGGCGCCGCAGAACCGCCCCTCCGGCCCGTGATGGTCGTAGACCGGGCCCAGATGGCTGCCGGGGATCACCATCATCGGGCCGTTCTCGATGTCGCAGTCGTCGAGCATGATCCCGACCGCGGCGAGATCGTCGTTGGTGTGCGGATAGAACGCCCAATCCTGGTGCCATTCGACCGGCGCGCCATACCCGGCCGACTTCATGTTGAGCTTGCCGGTGTCGAACCGCACCGTGCCCCACAGATCCTTCAGCACCTCGACGATCTTCGGATGCCGCGCCGCCCGGGCATACTCGGCATGGTGCAGATGCGGCGTCTTGATGCGCCGCACCCGCGGCGCGGCCGCCGAGTGCGAAGCTTCGAGGTCGTAAATCTCGTCATTGGCGGCGACAAAGCGCGAGTTGCGCACGAACTCCTCGGTAACGCGGCGCAGCCCTTCGACCTCCGCCCGCGTGAGGATATCGGGCAGCACGATGAACCCATCGCGGCGGTAGGTGGCGAGATCGGCGGGCGACAGCATGACTCCACTCCTAAAACCCGGTGGCGTGCGCGAATTGCTGAGCCCGGAGGGCAGGATTGTCAACCCGCCGCGGCGGCAGGTCATTAAAGTTGATATGGTCAAGCACTATGTGCTTAAACGGTTGGCGGGGAGTTCGATTGGGGGATGCCCATGCCTACCGAAAGACGCTTGGCCGGAGGGCCGGCGAGGTTTGTCTGCATGTTTGTAGTGAGCTTTGCAATCGGGCTGTCAACATCGCACGCTGCGGACTTTTGCAGGACAGATCCTCGGGTCGAGGCCGTAGACTCGTCCGCCCCGGTCACCCAGAGCTTTTTGGACCGGATGAAGGCGATCGGCATCAGCACGATCATCCGTTACTACGACCATGAAGACGAAACGCTCCCGGGCAAAACCCTCAGACGGGGAGAACGCGATGTCATCGTAATGAATGGCCTGAAGATGGGCGTCGTCTTTCAGCACAAGAACAATAAATTCGCCTCCTTCACCCCACTGCGCGGCCGCCAGGACGCGGAGCGAAGTCTCATCCTCGCCGCGGAAAACTCTCAACCGAGAGGCAGTGCTATATATTTCGGCGTCGATGGGCCGTGGAACACGCCCTATGAATTGGCCAATGTCATGGCCTATTTCCAGGAAGTGAACGCCAGACTGGCGGGCAGCGGCTACCGGGTCGGCGTCTATGGCAGCGGACTGGTCTGCAATGCGCTGCTGGCAAACGGCCTTGCTGAACTGTGCTGGCTGGCCGCCCCGATGACTTGGCCGGATTTCAGCGCCTACTACCAGACCAAAAGATGGAAACTGGTTCAGCTTCCCACGAGCCAATGCGGCGGCCGCAGCGTCGATTTCAACCTCGCCAATGGCCCAGAAGCGGAATACGGGCAATTCGGGAGATGACGGGCAGCACGCCGCGGGCGCTGGCTGATATCGCTGATAATTACAGCGTTTTACAGCCAGGGCACCGACACAACCCGCGAAAATCCGCGCTTTTTGCCGGCAGCGGCGAAAGAATAACAGCCAATAACAGCCAGCCGTAACAGACTGGAAATCAGCGACAACAGCCAGTGATAACCGACGCCCCGATCCGTGGGTGTGGTGTGTTTCATCCTCATGACTTTAAGATACCATGCCATTATGGCGATTCTCTGACCCCGTTGACCAGAAAAGATGAGGCGTCCGATGCTGAGGACGGGCAGCAAACATCTCGAGCTCCAGGACGGGCGAACCGTCTATATCGGCAGCGAACGGGTGGACGACGTCACGACCCACCCTGCCTTTCGCAACGCCGCCCGCACCGTGGCCGCGATCTACGACATGAAGGCCGACCCGGCCAATCGCGAGATCATGTCGTTCCCCGAACGCGGCGGCCGCTACATTGTTACGGCAATCACCAGTCCAATGTCCGGCTCTGGTCGAAATTGCGGCTGATCGTCGGGCTGGCGAGCTGGGTAGCGCAATCGACCGGAGCCGATCAGGTGCCTGCAGTGCGCGAAGTCTTGGGGCGTCTCAGCGCACTCGAAGCGACGCTCGGCGGCATGATCCACGGCCAGATCGAGGCCTGGGAGCCCTGGCCCGAGGGCTTTGCGACGTTTAACCGGCGCTACATGTATGCCGCGCTCAACTGGGGCAACGAAATGTATTCCCAGCTGATCGAAATCCTGCGCGAGTTGTCCGGCGGCAGCGTGTTCCAGATGCCGGGAAGCGTGACCGTGATACACGATCCCGCGCTGCGGAAACTGTTGGATTGCGGCAGGAGGCTGGGCAAGAATGCCGTAGGGTTGGAAGAACGTCGTGCGTCCGACATCCCTCTCGGGGAGCAAGCCGGCATTGCCAAGCTTGACTCAGCCGTAATTCTTTCGTTGCCATTCGCGGCAAACGCGCTACGATTGTTTTCGATAGCGGATTTGATCCAAGGGTAGCACACGTAAGACGTTCTTTTCGGAAGCGGCATACATCGCGCAAAGCAAGCCATGTAACGTTTTCCCGGCGCGCAGGTGTGATTGGGCACTTCGTTCCGGCACGGGAAGGGGAACGATATGCCCAGAAGCCACAATCCTCTAGCCGATTTCCTGATCAGCTTGGCAAGCCCACGAAACCTCAGGGCCTATCGGCAAAATCCCAGCGCGTATCTCCAGCGTTTCGGCGTAAGCGCGGCCGACAGGGCCGCTATCGCGAGCGGTTCGGCAAACGCCATCCGCCAGCGCGCCGCCGGGTTGGGCAACGTCGCGAGCAGGCGCGGGCGCGGACCGTCACCGAGCAGCATCCTCGAGATATCCGAAATCTCGGAAATCAGCGAAGTCAGCGAGATCGGTGAGATCAAAGAAATTTCCGAGATCAGCGAGATCAAGGAAATCTCCGAGATCAGGGAGATCAGCGAAATTAGCGAAATCGTTGAGATCAAGGAGATTTCCGAGATCAGCGACGTCTTTGAAATCAGGGAAATCAGTGAGATCAAGGAAATCTCCGAGATCAAAGAGATCAGAGAGATCGGTGAGATCAAGGAGATTTCCGAGATCAGGGAAATCAGCGAGATCAGCGATATCCTCGAGATCAGGGAAATCAGAGTCGTGAGATCAGAGAGATCGGTGAGATCAGAGAGATCGGTGATATCGCAGACATCGACGAGCTGATGGAGATTTCGGAGACACCCGAAACTCAGGAAGTGCGCGAGACCCCCGAAGTGCCGGAAACACCAGAAACGCCTGAGACACCGGAAATTCCAGAAGTGCTCGGTGGCGCTGGCGGCGTGGAAGCGCAGCTCGCACAGCTCGCGCGACACGTTCAAGCGCTCGGAACAGAGGTTCGGGCGCTCGCGGTTCGCGTGGAGGCGATCGACCGGAGAAGAAGGAGGCGCTCGACCGGAGAATGAAGGTAGGACGCCATGAGAGACGCACTCTGGGCGCCCAGTCGTCGCGGTCGATAATGGGGGTTTGACGACGCTCGTTCTGCTTTGCGAAGGGAGCCTTGCCTGTCCATCGACTATTCCGTGCGAGAGCGCGTCCCGACGTGCCGTGGGGCACACATCGCAAAAGACCGCGAGGAGCTGCGGCGCCTCCTGAAGGAAGACGGTGTGTTGCACGCCGGGCCGGAGCAGCCGATCAGGGGGCGCGACGGTCGCCACGCGTCATGGATGTTCTATAGCTGGAACTGCTCGCTGACGGGGCGCGGCGCGCATCTGGCGGGGCGTCTGATCCTGGACAAGCTCAACTCGTTCGACAGCCGGCAGCTCGCGACCTTCGGGTATGCCGGCGTGCCGCTGATGGCCGCGGCGATCCTGCAGGGCGATGACCGCTATACCGGCCTCGTCGTCCGCGAGGCGCGCAAAATCCATGGCGCGTCGCGGCAGATCGACGGTCCAGCGGACAAAAGCCGGCCCGTGGTCGTGATCGACGACTCGCTGAGCTCGGGCACTTCGCTGCGCCAGGCGATTGCGGCGCTGGAAGAGGACGGGTTCGAGGTCGAAGGCGCGGTCGCACTGGTCAATTTCCCCTATCGCGGCGGATTGGAATGGGCGTCGGCTCTGGGTTATCGCATCGAGTGGATCTTCGATGCCTGGAAAGATCTGAGCACGCCAAAGCCGCTATTCGTCCCTGGGTACAAAAGGCTCGGCGACGAAAAATGGGCCGAGGAGCGGCTGCCCGACGGTCTCGATCCGGCGACGGCGGCACGGCGCGTCACTGAGCACTATCTGCGCACCGGCACAATGCCGATGCCGCCGCGGCGTTTCGCGCGGGAGGTCGACGGGCGCGGCGGCGTCTTTGTCAGCTTCCGCGAACGACACAGCGATCATCGGCTGGTGCGCGACGGCTTCTGGCATTTCGATCCGCAGGACGCCGACTCCTGCCGCGATCTCGTGCTGGCGACGGTCAAGACGCTGATCTCGCCGCGCGGCGTGGTGACGCCGGAGAATCTGGCAAAATTGAAGATTGCCGCCACCTTCTTCTCTCCGCTGGAGAAGATCGTGCCCGGCAAGCTCGACTTCATGCGCTATGGCATCGTGGTGCGGAGTACGGGCTTCGAGACCAAGATGGGCGGCGCGCTGCCGAACTCGCAGCTCTACACAAGCGAGATCGAGCAATACACGCATGCGCGCTGGCGCAATGCGAAGATCCCCCCGGCCGAGCCGCACGACCTTTTTCGCCACGAGATCACCAAATGCGTCGAGCCGGGCGAATACTGGCTGCCTTACGGCACCTATCCCGATCCCGCGAGCGATTGGACGAACAAGGCGGCGATCGGCAAAGCTTTGACCGAACGCGCGCGGGCAGCGCTGAGAGCTGCCGCGAGGAACACGGCGCTCAGCGGCAGGCCGCTGCCGGATGGGCTGATCCCGGCGCCGGTCTTCGCCATCGCGGTGACCCTCTATCATCGCGGCGTAGCGGGATGCTTCCTGACCTGGAACGGATCGCTCGATGCATGCGTGGTGCGCGCAGCGACCAGGGCGTTCTCGGATGCGCGCTTCGTGGAAAAGAACAAAGGCAAAGGCATCGAGGATCTGGCGATTGCGGTGTCGGTGCTGCACGACCGCGAATGGCTGGGCGAGACGACGCTTGGCAAGGCAGCGACCAAGCTGCGCCTGGGCGCCGATACGATGTCGGTTCAGCAGGGTGAACGGCGCGGTTTTCTGCTCGCCTCGGTGGGGCCGCATTTCAACTGGGGTAAGGAGCGTTTCGCCAAGGAACTGCTGCGCAAGGCTGGTATCGACAAGCCGCCCTATACCTGGTGCACCTATCAGACCGCGACATGGCTCGAGACGCCGCAGGGCGTGCGCAAGATCGCGTCCGGCTTTCCCGAGCGCGGCCTTAAACCCCAAAGCGCGGAGCAATGGGCAGCGAACATGGCCCTGCTCGGCAATTATATCGCGCGGAATATCGGCGTGAACGGCCTGCCGGAATATGCCTACCTTCCAGTGACCGGACAGAGGAGCGTTGAGGGCTCACCGGCGCGGCTGATCCATGCGCTCGCGGCGCTCGACGAAGCAGGACAATCACTCGACATGCCGGGGTGGCGCGCGGCTGCCGCTCGGGGCTTGAGTTATTGCTTGCGCAAGCTCGGCCAGCGCAACGGCAAGCTTACGCTCGCCTTGGCGGGACAGGCGCCGAGTGGGATGGCTGATTGCCAACTCCTCGCCGCCGCGTCGCGAGCCGAGCTGCCGGAAGCGATGACGAATACGGTCGATGCGCTGGCTGCGCGGGTGAAGGGCATGGTTCAGCCGGATGGACGCGTCACCGACACGCCTTATGGGCTGGGTGTGGCCTCGGAGCATGATTTCCTGCCAGGCGCGGCACTGCTGGCGCTGGCGCAATACGCTGCGACACGGCGCGACGCATCTCTGATGAAGAACCTGTCGCCGCAGCTCGACTGGTACCGGCGGCGTTTTCGCCTCTTGCATCCGTGGGGGATGGTGGGGTGGCAGACGCAAGGTTGGGCCGCGATACATGCGCTGACCAACGATCCTCAGCAGGCCGCGTTCGTCTTCGAGATGGCGGACTGGGCGGTCGACCGGCAGCAAGAGCGCACGGGCGCGTTCATCACCGAGCTGTCGCCAACCGGTCCGAGCTTTCACGCGGCGTTCCTCGCCGAGGGAATGGCGGCAGCGTGGTTGCTGGCGCAGCGGACCGGCGATGCGGCGCGGGGGGTGCGTTATGGGCATTCGTGTCAAGAGGCGCTGCGTTTCATGACCAAGCTGATCATCTATCCCGAGGACGGATTCTGCCTGCACGATCCCGAGCGCGCGGTCGGCGGGGTGCGTTGCGACCTGCTCACCTCCTATGTGCGCACCGATTTCGTGAGCCATACGCTGATGGCCTTCGCGCGGTGCTGGGCGCTGCGCCGGGCGGGGGCGGGTTCGTGATGCAGGGAGATCGCGGCGTTCGCGACGCCTTCGCGCCGCCGAGCCAGCAGCCTCATGGCGGTGCGGCGGCGCGTACCACAAAGACGCCACCGCCCGAGCGGGCGCCAAAATCGCCGCTGCTAGAGGATGACGGCGACAGCTGGGCGGCGGTGCCCGGCGGTGGCACAGCGATGGCCGCGACAGCCGGATCTCTGGTCATCGTCGATACCGGAGTCGTAGCGGTGAACCAGGTGACGGTGGAAGGACATCGCTGGATCCAGCAGTCCGACCGGGTACTGTTCCTCGGCGCCGATCCGGTAACCGAGCATTGGATCCTGACGCTCAACGAGAATGTGGAGTCGCTCAACGGGCTCGAGACGGCCGACGAGATCGTCGAGCGGATGCTGGACCATGTTCGGGCCGGGCTGGCGGTATGTCTTGCCTATCACGGACGTTCGGAGCTCACTGCGCAAGTGCTGCGGGAGGCGACTGCGCTTTGCCGCGCAGAAAACCTGCCGTCGGCCATCGTGCCCGGCGTGTCGGCGCTCGACTGCTTGTTCTCCGACCTCGGACTGGATCCGCTCAGTCACGGTTGCCAGATCTTCGGCGCCGAGCATTTCCTCGAGCATCGACGCCGTCCCGACCCCTCGGCCGCGCTGATCGTGTCGCTGAGCGAAGATACGGCATGCGCGAAATTGCTGGAGCTGTTGCGGGCTGAGTATGGCGCCGAGCATGAAGCCGTCGTCTACGAGCCGCCGCGCTACGCTGTTCTCGAACCGGTGATCCGGCGCAGCCCGGTCGGGAGCATTGGCGAGGGTGATCTCGCCGGTATGTCAATCCTCTATATTCCACCGAAAGACGCGAATGGCTGAGCGCACGCTGCCCGACGTCAGCGCGGGCACCGGACCGCAGATGCGCCGGCTGTTGGCGGATTCGAGATGGTCGTATCGCGATCATCCCTTCGCGCATATCCATGTCGAGGACGTGTTTGTGCCATCGGTCTATGACCAGCTGGCAGCCGAGTTCCGCGGAGTGCTGGCGAACGGCTCGGACCGGGCCGGGAGCGCGCGTTTGGTCTATTATGGCGCCAAATTCGACGGCCATATCTTGCCGTTCCGATCCGGTCTCAGAGGACCGCTGGCGATATTCGCGGGCAGGGCCTGGGTTGAGCTGCTGGCACGCGCGACCGGCGTAGAGGCAACAGCCGATGTGAACGGCGCGTTGCACCATCACGCCGCGGGCAGCCAAAACGGATTCGTCCACAAAGACTACAGCGCGTGTTGGTTCGTCGATCGGCCGCGTGCGGACGGCGTCAATCTCTCCGACAATGCTGTGTGCGATTACCGAACGGGGAAAACGACGGTGGCGGGGGCGGTCGCGCGTGAGCTAGTCCGCGCCGTCGCGATGATCTATTACCTGAACAATGCGACGTGGGTGGAGGGCGACGGCGGTGAAACCGGTCTTTACCGGAGCGCCAACGACGATGTCGGCCAGCCGGCGGCGACCGTTCCGCCGGTGAACAATTCGATGCTGGTCTTCGAGTGCTCCCCGCATTCTCATCACAGCTTTATCTCCAACCGGCGCAATGCGCGCAACAGCGTGGCGATGTGGCTGCATTGCACCGAGGAGAGTGCGATCGCGCGATGGGGCGGCCAGAGCATCCTATATGTGCGGAAGTAGGGACTCCGACAAGCGGTGATCAGCCCAATCGTGATCAGCCCAACGGTGATCAGCCCAATGGTGATCAGGCCTATGCAGAATTCCGCGGCGGTGCCGGTCGCGGCCAAGCGCCCCGCGCTGCGCGTTGCGCTTGTGAATATGCCGTTCTCCTCCTCGCGGTTCCCGTCTATGCAGATCGGGCTTCTGCAAAGCATCCTGGTTGAGCGGGGCATCTCCGCAACGGCGCATTACCTGAACCTGGAATTCGCCGCGCGCGTCGGATGGAACTATTACGAGGCGCTATCCAACCATACCCTGTATTTGATTGGCGATTGGATGTTCGCGAGCGAAGCGTTCCGGGAGGACGCGCCCGATGGCAAGCTCTTCCTCCAGCGCTTCGGCAAACAGCTCAGCCAGAACCGGCTCGAATGGTTCTGGCACCAGCACAAGCACGGCGCGCGCGAGTTTCTGGAAGGCTGCCTGGCCTCCGTGCCGTGGCATCAATACGACGTAGTCGGCTTCAGCTCGGTGTTCGTGCAGAACGCCGCGGCGCTGGCGCTGGCGCGGCTGCTCAAAGAACGCCATCCGCACATCGTCACGGTCTTCGGCGGCGCCAATTTTGAAGATGAGATGGGGCTGGAATATGTCCGCGCCCTGCACTGGATTGACTATGCGGTGCTCGGCGAGGCCGATGAGACGTTTCCCGCGCTGCTCGAGCGATTGGCGGACGGCGAGGCGGTCACTGCCATGCCGGGCGTGGCGCATGCCAAGAATGGCAACGTGGATTACGGCGGCCCGTCACCGTTGCTGCGCAATCTCGACAGCCTGCCCGTGCCTAATTACGACGATTACTTCGCCGCCGCGGCGCGGCTGCGCATGCCGAACGCCTTGGTCGTGAACGGCATACAGCTTCCCTTCGAGTCGGCGCGCGGCTGCTGGTGGGGCGAGAAGCAGCACTGCACGTTCTGCGGACTGAACGCGATGGGGATGAGCTATCGCAGCAAGTCGCCGCCGCGCATCCTAAACGAGATCGACACGCTGACCTATCGCTACAAAACGCGCTATTTGGGCGCCGTCGACAATATCCTGGACCATCGTCATATCGAAGGCGTGTTCGGCGTATTGGCAGCGCAACGTAAGGACTACAAGTTCTTCTATGAGGTGAAGTCCAATCTGCGGCGGGAACAGATACGTCTGCTGGCCGCCGGCGGCATCCGGCGCATACAACCCGGCATCGAAAGCCTGAACACGCACATCCTGAAACTGATGCGCAAGGGCGTGACGGGAATCAAGAACGTTCGGTTGATGAAGTGGGCGTCCTATTACGGTATCGGGATCGCGTGGAATTTGCTCCTTGGTTTTCCGGGCGAGAAGCAGGAAGACTACGAGCAGCAGCTTGATCTCATCAAGCAGCTCTTACATTTGCCGCCGCCATCGGGCGCGTTCCGCATCTCGCTGCAACGGTTCAGTCCGAACTTCACGCAGGCTGCAGCGATGGGCTTCGACAATGTGCGGCCGGTGGAGGCCTACGGTTACATCTATCCCAAGGAGATCGATACGCAGCGCATCGCGTACTTCTTCGCATACAACGCGAAGGATACCCTGCCGGAGACCGCCTACGCGCCGATCCGCACCGAGATCTTGCATTGGCAGAAGCAATGGCGCGGCAAGGTAAGGCCGCGCCTGACCTATGCAATCAAGGACCGCAGGCTGTCGATCCTCGATGCGCGCCGACCCGAGGCGCCACGGGCGTACAAATTCGATGGCCTTGCGGCGCGGATCTATGAATTCTGCAGCGACACGGATCGCAGCGTCGCCAACATCTGCGAGCATCTTCGCGACGAGACGACAGACGAAAACGCCTTAGAGGCCCTATTGGGTCGCTTCTTGATGCACGGGCTCATGTGCGAGGACGGTGGAACATTTCTGAGCCTTGCCTTGCCGAAGCAACAGGGTTTGTGAGATCCAGTCAGTAGGCCTTGGGGGTCGAATCCCGACGGGCTCACCATATTTATGAAAGAGCCGGACCGACCCGTTGAGCTCTCCTCGCGTGAACCCGACCCATTTGTTCCATCCCGCAGTCGCCGAGTGGTTCGAGCGCAGCTTTGCCGCGCCGACCGCGGCGCAAGCCGAGGCGTGGCCGGCGATCCAAGCGGGCCGGCATACCCTGATCGCCGCACCGACCGGGTCGGGCAAGACGCTTGCCGCCTTTCTCGCGGCGATCGACGCCCTGGTTCGCCAGGGGGTGAACGGTGGCCTCGCGGACGAGACGCTAGATCGTCTATGTCTCGCCGCTGAAGGCGCTGTCCAACGACATTCAGCGCAACCTCGAAGCCCCGCTCGCCGGCATCCGCGAAGCCCTGAAGAGGCAAGGGCTGCCGGACGTGGAGATCCGCACCTGGGTGCGCACCGGCGACACGGCGCCGGGCGAGCGGGAGCGCATGCGCCGCTTTCCGCCGCACATCGTCGTGACCACGCCGGAGTCGCTCTACATCCTGCTCGGTTCCGAATCCGGCCGCAAAATGTTGGCGACGACGCGCACGGTCATCGTCGACGAGATCCATGCCGTGGCGCCGAACAAGCGCGGCTCGCATCTGGCGATCTCGCTCGAGCGCCTGGCCGCGCTCTGCGGCAACCCCCTGCTGCGCATCGGCCTCTCGGCGACGCAAAAACCGATCGAGGCGGTGGCCCGATTTCTCGTCGGGCCCGATGCCGAATGCCGGATCATCGACACCGGCCATCACCGGGCGCGCGACCTTGCCCTCGAAATTCCTTCCTCGCCGCTCGAAGCGGTGATGTCAGGCGAAGTCTGGCAGCAGGTTTACGACCGGCTGGCCGAGCTGATCGAGGCGCATCGCACGACCCTGATCTTCGTCAATACCCGCCGCCTTGCCGAGCGGGTGACGCGGCAGCTGTCGGAACGGCTCGGCGCCGACCAGGTGACCGCGCATCACGGCAGCCTCGCCAAGGAGCAGCGCTTTGACGCCGAGCAGCGGCTGAAAGCCGGTGCGCTGAAAGCGCTGGTCGCGACCGCCTCGCTCGAGCTCGGCATCGACATCGGCGATGTCGACCTGGTGTGCCAGCTCGGCTCGCCGCGCTCGATCGCGAGCTTGCTGCAGCGCGTCGGGCGCTCGGGACATGCGGTCGCCGGCACCCCGAAGGGCCGCCTCTTCCCGCTGTCGCGCGACGAGCTCGTCGAATGCGCGGCATTGCTCGACAGCGTGCGCCGCGGCGAGCTCGACCGGCTGACCCTCCCCGAGCAGCCGCTCGATGTGCTGGCGCAGCAGATCGTCGCCGAGGTTGCCGCTCGGGAGTGGGACGAGGACGGGCTCTACGCGCTGATCCGCCGCGCTTCGCCCTACCGCGCACTGCCGCGCGAGGATTTCACCGCGGTGCTGGCGATGCTGGCCGACGGGTTCAGTACCCGCCGCGGCCGGCGCGGGGCCCTCATTCATTACGATGCGGTGAACCACAAGCTGCGCGGCCGCCGCGGCGCTCGGCTGACCGCGCTGACCTCGGGCGGCACGATCCCGGACAATGCCGATTATCAGGTGCTGCTCGAGCCCGAGAACCAGATCATCGGCACGGTCAACGAGGACTTTGCGGTCGAGAGCATGGTCGGCGACATCTTCCAGCTCGGCAATGCCGCCTACCGCGTGATGCGGGTCGAGCGCGGCACGCTGCGCGTCGAGGATGCGCCGGGTATGGCGCCGAACATTCCGTTTTGGCTCGGCGAAGCGCCCGGCCGGACCGACGAGCTGTCGCAGTCTGTCTCTCGCCTGCGGGCCGAATTCGCCGCCCGTTTGCCCAGCGAAAATACCCTTTCGTGGCTGCGGGACGAAGTCGGCATCACCGAACCCGCGGCAGAGCAACTCGCCGAATATTTGGCCTCGGGTTACGCGGCTCTGGGGGTTCTGCCGACCCAGGATGCGCTGGTCATAGAGCGCTTCTTCGATGAAGTCGGCGGCATGCAATTGGTCGTCCATTCGCCCTTTGGCAGCCGCCTAAACCGCGCCTGGGGCTTGGCGCTGCGCAAGCGGTTTTGCCGCAAATTCAATTTCGAGCTGCAGGCGGCGGCGACCGAGGACAACATCGTGCTGTCGCTCACCCGAGCGCACAGCTTCGATCTTGCGGACGTTCCGCGCTACCTCCACTCGGCGAGCATCAGAGGGCTGCTGATCGAGGCGCTGCTCGACGCACCGATGTTTATCACGCGCTGGCGCTGGGTGGCCGGGGTCGCGTTGGCGCTGCCGCGCTTCCGCGGCGGGAAGAAGGTGCCGCCGCAGCTCGCCCGCATGGCTGCCGAAGACCTGATCGCAGCGATCTTTCCCGACCAGGTCGCGTGCGCCGAGAACCTGGTCGGCGAGCGTGAAATCCCGGACCATCCGCTGGTGCGCCAGACGATCGCCGATTGCCTTGGCGAGGCGATGGACATCGCCGGTCTCGAGCGGCTGCTCGCGCGGCTCGAGGCCGGCGAAATCCGCGTCGTCACCCGTGATCTGACCGAGCCCTCCCCTCTCGCTCTTGAGGTCCTTTCGGCCCGGCCCTACGCCTATCTCGACGACGCCCCGCTCGAGGAGCGCCGCACCCAGGCGGTAATCGGCCGGCGCTGGCTCGCGCCCGAGGAGGCCAGCGAGATCGGCCGGCTCGATCCCGAAGCCATCGCGCGGGTGCGCGCCGAGGCGTGGCCCGACCCGGCGAACCCCGACGAATTGCACGACGCGCTGGACTGGCTCGGATTTCTCGACGCCGAAGAAGCGCAGCCGGAATGGCGGAATTGGTTTCAAGATCTCGCCCGGGAAAACCGGGTTGCCGAGGTGGCCCTCTCCGACCCCGAGGGCCGAGAGGGTGTCTTGTGGATCGCGGCCGAGCGGGTGCCGCAATTTCGGGCGCTGTGGCCCGGAGCCGAGATCGACCCGCCGATCACTCCGCCGGAATCCTATGCCGCCCGCGAATGGTCGCGCGAGGAGGCGCTGATCGAAATTCTGCGCGGGCGACTGGAGGGGCTGGGGCCGGTTACCGAGGCCGTGCTCACCGCGCCGCTCGGGATCGAGCCGAGAGAGATTTCGGCGGCGCTCGCCGCACTCCAAACCGAGGGATTTGCGATGCGCGGGCGTTTTACGCCCGGCGCGGAGGCCGAGGAATGGTGCGAACGCCGGCTGCTGGCGCGGATTTACCGGTATACGGTCAACCGGCTGCGCGCCGAGATCCAGCCGGTCGCCGCCCGCGATTTCCTGCGCTTTCTGCTCGGCTGGCAGCGGGTGACGGCGGAAACCCGCATGGAAGGGCCGGACGCCCTCGAAATTCTGGTCCGGCAGCTCGAAGGTTTCGAGGCCCCGGCCGGGGCTTGGGAAACCGAGATCCTTCCGGCGCGGCTCGATTTATACGAGCCGTCCTGGCTGGATGATCAGTGCCTGGCCGGACGGATTACCTGGGCCCGCCTTCGGCCGCGCAACGGCGGCGAACGCAGCGCAAGCCCCGTCCGGACGACCCCGATTGCTCTGTTGGCGCGGCGCCACGCCGGGCTTTGGGCATCGTTGTCGGCGATCGAAGAGCCGGCCCGCCCGACTTCCCGAGCACGGGCCGTCGTCGACTTCATTCGCCAATACGGCGCATCGTTCTTCGACGAGCTGGTCGAAGGCACCGGCCTGTTGCGCCCGCAGGTCGAGGAGGCTCTCGGCGAGCTGGTGGCGCTCGGCATCGTCACTTCGGACAGCTTTGCCGGGTTGCGCGCCCTGCTGCGCAAACCCGCCCCCGGAGGGCGGCGGCGCACCACGATGTTCGCCATGGAGAGCGCCGGCCGCTGGGCTCTTGCGCGCCGGCCCCAGCCTCAAATACAACCCAGACCCGAGGCGGTCGAGCATCTCGCGCGGACATTGCTGCTCCGTTATGGCGTCGTCTTCTGGCGCCTGATCGAGCGCGAGGCCCCTTGGCTGCCGCCCTGGCGCGACCTGCTCCGCGTCTACCGCCGATTGGAGGCGCGCGGCGAGATTCGCGGCGGCCGGTTTGTCGCCGGGTTCTCCGGCGAACAATTCGCGCTGGCGGAAGCCGTGGGCACGTTGCGCGAGGTTCGCCGCAAGCCGCCCTCGGGCAGCTGGGTCTCGCTCTCCGGCGCCGATCCGCTGAACCTGGTCGGCATCCTGACCCCCGGGCCGAAGCTCGCCGCGTTGACCGGCAACCGCCTCCTCTACCGCGACGGTCTACCCGTCGCGCTCTTCGCCGGCGGCGAGGCGCAGTTCCTCGAAACCCTCGACCCGGCCACTCAATGGGAGGCCCGCAAGGCCCTGCTGCGGGGCGCCGTACCGCCCTCTCTCGTCGCGCTCTCCTGACCTTTCAACCTCGGCTGGCTACAATCACCCGCAGCCAGGTTTCGATCCGATCCTGGATGGCGCGGTACACGTCCTGCTGCTTGGCCCCGGCGCTCTTGGGAACCTTGAAGGAATGGTCGCCGCCTTCGATGACGAACAGATCCGCGGCGGGATCGAGCCGGCTGATGATCGGCTGCAACTCGGCGGGCGTGCCGAAGGCATCGCGGGAGCCCTGCACAAACAGCATCGGCGCCTTCACGTCCCGCAAGTGGGCCGCGCGCAGCCGGTCGGGCTTGCCGGGTGGATGCAAGGGATAGCCGAGAAACACCAGCCCGGCGAAATCACCAACGCCGGCTGCAGCGACCTGCGAGGCGATACGCCCGCCCATCGACTTGCCGCCGACCGCTAGCGTACCGTTGCCTGACGAGATCCGGTTTCGCACGGTTTCGATGACGGCGCGCCAGCAGCTTTCCAATATGGCGTTCGGATCAGGAATGCGACGGCGGTGCTCGCGATAAAGAAAGTTGAACGTGACGATATCGATCCCGCGTTCCGCCAGCGCGTTCGCGAAAGCGACCATGAAGCCGCTCGTCTGGTCGGCTCCCGCTCCGTGTCCGAGGATCAACGTCACACCCGCGCGGTTCTCCGCCGCCGCGGCGTAGTCTATGGCCGTGACGTGTTGCGAAGGCGCGACTTCGACGCGAAACCGCTCAAGCATTCCCGAACCGGCAGACCCGGCAGCAGCTTATCACGGCCGCAGTACGAGACCCTCCTGTGCCACGATGGTACCGGGCCGCGCCGCTGCCGCCTCGGTAGCGACCTGGTCCATGAAATCGTCGTCGTGGCCGGGATCATGGTGAAAAATTACAAGGGTCTTCACATGCGCCGCATCGGCGAGACGCACACCCTCTTGCCAGGTCGAATGGCCCCAATCCTTGTGGGCGGGATACTCGGAATCGGTATAGGAGCCGTCGTAGATCATTACCTCGGCGCCCTGGATGAGTGCGAGGACGTTGGGGTCGCGTCCGCCCGGGCGATGTTCGGTATCGGTGATGTAGGCCACGACCTTTCCCGCGTATTCGATACGATAGCCGGTGGCGCCGTTCGGGTGGTTCAGCGGGCCCGTCCGAAGCACGATGCCCGGATGCGGGGTCAGCACCTCGCCGGCGGCGAAATCGATGAATTTCATCTTGGCGGTGAAAATGCCCATCGGGATCGGGAACAACGGGGCGATCATCATCTTGTTGAGCACCGCCTCGATGCTCCTGTTGCCGTTCAGATGCCCGGCCCAGATCCGCATGCTGCTCCGCGCGTCATAGCACGGCGCAAAAAACGGCAACCCGCAGATGTGGTCGAAATGAGTGTGGCTGTAGAAGAGATCGAGCTCGGCAGGCTGGACGGAGGCTACCAGCTCGTTGCCCAGTAACCGCAGTCCGGTCCCGCCGTCGAAGACCATCAGGTGGTCCCCGCAGCGGATCTCCACGCAAGAGGTATTGCCGCCATACCGGACGGTATCTGGCCCCGGGCAGGCAATACTGCCCCGCACGCCCCAAAATCTCACTGTGCAATCGGGATGGACCAAGGTCCAACCTCGCCCGGCTAATCCCCCCGCCTCGCATATATCGTCGAGAACCGCGCGAAAAGCCAGCCGAGTCGCACGGGTTCGCCGGCTTTTCTAAAACTTTTTTAGAGGTATTGCTCTAAACCCATCATTAACCGGCCTCGCGCTATCTGAGGGCATCGTTCACCCAACAAGGGAATTCGCGATGTCGGATGCCGATTATCAAGCAGCGGTTGCCGCCTATTTGAGCACCAGAGGGGTCACTCGCTGCCCGACCGTGTGTGCTGTTCCAACCCAGGCCACAGTGGCCGATGCAGACCGCGCCGCCTACCGCGATTACGTCGCGGCAAAGGAAACGGCGCGGCTGGAGAAGCTGAAATCAGCCCAAGTGATCCACTTCCCATCGCCGCCTCCTATCTAATATGCGATACCCGCTCCACCGGGCCCAAATCAGGTTGGGTTCAATGCGGCGGAGCGGGCCATATAGGCGGGAGATGTCATGATGGATCCTGAGGTTTCGGTTCGCTGCTGCATCGCCGGCGGGGGCCCCGCCGGTATGATGCTCGGCTTCCTGCTCGCCCGGGCCGGGATCTCTGTTCTCGTTCTCGAAAAGCATGCCGATTTCCTGCGCGATTTCCGCGGGGATACGGTCCACCCTTCGACGCTCGAGATCATGTACGAGCTGGGGCTGCTCGACGAGTTCCTGCAGCGCCCGCACCAGGAAGTCCGCACGCTCGGGGCGCAGATCGGAGACGAGTTTGTCGAAGTAGCGGATTTCACGCATTTACCGACCCATTGCCAGTTCGTTGCCTTAATGCCGCAATGGGATTTCCTCGATTTTCTCGCCGAGCATGCCAAGAGATTTCCGGCCTTCCAGCTGAAGATGGAGGCCGACGCCCGCGATCTTACGGTTGACAGCGGGGTTGTGACCGGATTGCTGGCGACGACCCCCGGCGGGGCGATCAGGGTCAAGGCGGATCTTGTCGTCGCTGCCGATGGACGCCATTCCACGCTGCGCGAGCGGGCCGGTCTCGATGTCCTCGACCTCGGTGCCCCGATGGACGTGCTGTGGATGCGGCTGTCACGCCGTTCGGGAGATCCGGGGCAGACCCTCGGGCGGGTCGACACCGGCCGCATCTTTGTGATGCTCAACCGCGAAGATTATTGGCAATGCGCCTTCGTGATCGCGAAAGGCGGGTTCGAAGAAATCCGTGCTCGTGGTTTGCCGGCTTTGCGGGAGGAGATCGCGGGTCTCGCTCCCTACCTGCGCGACCGGGTCGACGAGCTGAAGGATTGGTCCGATGTGAAGCTGTTGAGCGTATCTGTGGATCGCTTGCGGGCGTGGCACCGGCCCGGGTTGCTATGCATCGGCGACGCCGCTCATGCGATGTCGCCGATCGGTGGCGTCGGGATCAACCTCGCCGTCCAGGACGCGGTCGCCGCGGCCAACATCCTAACCCCGCGCCTCCTCCAGGGTTCGGTTTCGCAGCGGGATCTGGAAGCCGTGCAGCGCCGCCGCGAGTTTCCGACGCGCGCGACGCAGCGGCTCCAGGTGGTCCTGCAGAACCGGGTGATCGGCCGAGTGCTGGCAAGCACCGCAAAGATGTCGCCGCCGTTCGCGGTGCGGCTCCTGGGGCGGATGCCGTCTCTGCGCCGGCTCCCCGCCCGCCTCATCGGGCTCGGCTTTCGCCCCGAGCATGTAAGTGCTCCCGCGGCGGGTTGAGAACGGGATTGCGTTCCTCTCAGCGGCCCTTGTATCGCGGCCGGCGCCGTTCCTTAAAGGCGCGCACGCCTTCGGCGGCATCCTCGCTGTCGCGCACGGCCGCGAGATCCGCGGCGAAACCAGCCGCCAGCTCGGAAGGGCCTTTCGGCAAAATGTGGCCGGTCACGAAGCGTTTCATCGTCGCGAGCGCCAACGGCGCGAGATCGACTATCCTGTTTGCCATTGCAATCGCCTCGTCGAGTTCGGTCCCGTTGGGCACGACACGGTTGGCGAGACCGATCTCGTAGGCCCGCCGGGCGGTGATCGGCTCGCCCAGCAGCATCAGTTCCATCGCGATCTTGTGCGGGATGCGTGCCGCGAGGCCGGCGATCATTCCACCGGTAATGCCGACCTTGCCTTCCGGGTAGGAGAATTTCGCGGTCTCGGCGGCGACCATAAGGTCGCACATCATCGCCATCACTAAACCGCCGCCGATGCACCAGCCTGCGACCGCCGCGATGATCGGCTTTTCGGTCGCGATGCCGACCGTCGGCACGCAACGCCAGAGCTCGGGCAAGTCGGTTACGTCCGCGCCCGCCGAAAAGGCCCGCCCGCCGGCGCCCGTCAGGATTGCGACCCGTTGATTCGAGTGGTCGAACTCGGCAAAGGCTGATTGCAGGTCCAATGCGACTTGCTTGTTGATCGCGTTCAGCTTCTCCGGCCGGTTGACCGCGACGATTGTTACCGGGCCGCGCTGTTCAACGGAAACGACGCTCATGACTTTATCCGATCCCGAATATTAACGCCGGACCACGTATGTCGAGAACAATAGCAGGATTACGAACGGCAATGCAGCTGATTGACCATTTGGTCCTTTTCGTGTAGTGGGATGAGACTGGTTCAGGAAGGCAGCGCCGGCGGTTTACGCCAGTTTCCGTTCCCCCTGACGAACGTGTCGATCCTGCGGGTAAGTGCTAACGCCGGCTGTTCGTTTGATCGCTAAGCTGGTTGAGGACGGCGAGGTCGAGTTTGACTCTCGGCCGCGGCCTATTTCGCTTGAAAATGGAAAGTTGGCGGGCCACTGCTTTTAACGATTGGCCCTATATTTTGATCCTCCTGGCGATCACCCTGGGAACCTATCTCGGCCTTGCGAAACGGGGCGACATCGATTGGCCGGACGCATCGCGCCACGCATTGAACGGCGCTTTCGTCCTCGATTTTATCCAGCAGCTTCCTTGGCGTCACCCGATCGAGTTTGCCTACGATTATTATCGCCAATGGCCGGCACTGACGATCCTGTTCTACCCGCCGTTATTTTATGGAGTTTTGGCAGCTGTTTATGCCGTCTTGGGCGTCTCCGAAGCATCAGCCCTGCTGACCGAGCTCGCTTTTCTGTTCCTTCTGGCTTGGGGGGCCTTTCGCCTGTCGCGCCACTGGCTCGGCCCCATCCCCCGCGCTGGCCGTGGCGCTGCTGCTGCTGGGTGCGCCGCAACTGGCCTTTTGGGGCCGTCAGATCATGCTCGACGTGCCGGCCTACGCCTTTCTCGTATGGGCCGCAGAATTCCTCGTGCGCCATTTGAAGAGCGGGCAAAAATGGGCCCTCTTCGGAGCGGCAATATGCGTGGTGGCCGCCGCCTACACCAAATACAACGCCATCTTCTTCGTCGCGCCGATCGCCATTTCGCTCGTATATGCGCATGGTTGGTGTGTTTTTCGTCAGCGCGCAGTGCTGCAAGCAGCTGCGCTCGGTGTCGTGTTACTGCTGCCGCTGGTCGCCATCTTTTTTGCGTTCGGCAGCTACAATCTCGATCAAGCGGCGGCGCTCCCGGGTGCGCAGGCGTCCCGTTGGAGCATCGCGGAGCTGACCTATTACGCCCGCATCATGCCGTCGGTGATTTCCTGGCCGACTCTGGCCCTTGCATGTCTCTATGTGCTGACGCTGCCGTTCGCGCCGGCCTTACGGCTCGCGCGTGCAGACGCCATTTTCCTCGGCAGTTGGCTGCTCGTCGGCTATGCGTTCTATTCGATGATTGCGGTCAAAGAGCCGCGGCACATTCTCTTCATCACCTACCCGCTGGCGCTTGCGGCAGTGCTGGTGATTGACGGAGCACTCGCCAGGTTCAGTCTTCGCTATGGGGTCTCTTTAGCATTTGCGGGGGCAATATTGGCATCGACGCTGACAACGGGTACCGTCCCCGTAGTTGCCGGTATGCGCGAGGCCGCGAAAGCGGTGGCGGAATTGGCGCCCCCGGAGACCAACGTCGCCTTTTGGGGGTCGCGCGACGGCACGTTTGTATACGCCATGCGCGCCTATTCCGGGCGCCCCGATCTCGGGGTCGTCCGTCTCGACAAAATTTTGCTCAGCGAGGTTGCCGCCTATGTCGAGCGCGGGTTCAAAGAAAACGTGATCGGCCCGGATGAGCTGGCCGACACACTTCTCAACCTGCACGTCCAGTATGTCGTCTTTCAGACGCGCTATCACGACGACCTCGCCTCGGTGAAAGCGCTGGAAGAAGCGCTCGGCTCGGATAAGTTCTCCGAGGTTGAGCGGATCCCGATGACCGCCAATTACGGCAAGGGCTATATGGCCGATCTCGTCATCTATCGCATGAAGGAAGAGGTCCCGCGCGGGCGCGTCGCGCCCGCGATGCAAATCAAGCTTCTCGGCCGGTCGCTTTGACGATTCGGCCGGTCGTGGAGAAGCGGATGGATAATGTCGCAGTTCTCGGCGCGCAACCGAAAGGCGTGACCTCTCGAGCCGTGACGACGGTGCTGAGCATCATCATCCCGACATTGAACGAGCGCGAGAACATCGAACCATTGCTGTCCCTGGTGACGGCAGCCCTCCCGGATACCGAATGGGAGGTGATCTTTGTCGATGACGATTCGCGCGACGGCACGGCCGAGCACGTCCGAGACCTCGCGCGGCGTAATCCGCGCGTGCGCTGTCTGCAGCGGATCGGCCGGCGCGGTCTTGCGACCGCTTGCATCGAAGGCGTGCTCGCTTGCGCCTCGCCCTATGTCGCCGTCATGGATGCAGATCTGCAGCATGACGAGCGGCTGCTGCCACAAATGTTGGAGGTGCTCGACAGCGGCGCCGCGGATGTATTGATCGGCAGCCGCTATGTGGCGGGCGGCGGGGTTGGCGATTGGAGCAGCGGCCGCGTCCGGATAAGCGGGGCGGCGACGCGGCTGGCCCGCATCATTTGCAAGGCCGATGTTGCCGATCCGCTGAGCGGCTTTTTCATGTGCCGCCGCGAAATATTCGAAGCCGCGCTGCGCCGTATGTCAGGGCAGGGTTTCAAGGTGCTGCTCGACCTTCTCGCCTCGTCGCCCGAGCCGCCGAGGGTCAGGGAACTTCCTTATAGCTTCCGTGAGCGGCAGCACGGCGAAAGTAAGCTCGATACGATGGTCGCGTGGGAATATGGGATGCTGCTCGCCGATAAACTGGTCGGCCGGTTCGTTCCCGTGCGCTTTGCTCTTTTCGGCCTGATCGGCGGGCTAGGCCTCGTCGTGCATCTGGCGACGCTGTGGGTCTTTCTCAATTTGCTTGCCTTCGAGTTTAGCGCGTCTCAGGCCATTGCCACAATGGTGGCGATGAGCTCGAATTTCGTCCTCAACAACCAGTTCACCTACCGCGACCAGCGGCTGCGCGGGCTCAAATTGGTGCGCGGCCTCGCTATTTTCTACCTGATCTGTGGGATCGGGGCGATCGCGAACGTCGGCGTCGCCTCCTACGCGTTCACCTCGAGCCACACTTGGTGGCTGGCCGGCGTGGCGGGAGCGGTTGTCGGCTCGGTGTGGAATTTCGCGATGTCCTCCGTCTTCACCTGGCGCCCCCGCTAGTACCGAAGTTCGTTTATTGGCGGGTGGCGCAGTCTAGCGAACAACGGCTATATTTGTGATATTGCGCGGTCTGGAGTAACGAGATGCATCTCTTCAAGCAGCACGGGGTCAGGGATCATCAAACGGCCGCCTGTCAGATTCCGGTAATCGATTACGGGCCCTATTTCGCCGGCGAGCCGGGAGCCCTCGAACGCGTTGCTGCCGAGGTCGCGCATGCCGGTCAAAACATCGGCTTCTTTTATGCTCTGAACCACGGCGTTCCGGCCGAGTTGATCGATCGGGCCTTTGCCGCCTCGCGCCGCTTCCACTCCTTGCCGCTCGAGGAAAAGCTCGCCCTCAAGCTGAATGAAAACAATATCGGCTATCTGCCGATCAACGCATCGGTTCAAGGCGCCTCGACCGTGCACCAGGCGACAAAGCCCAACCAGAACGAAAGCTTCTTTGTCAGCCACGATCGCGGGCCGGAGCACCCCGACGTCATCGCCGGCAAGCCGTTGCGCGGCCGCAACCAGTGGCCCTCGGCACTTCCCGACATCCGCGCCGATATAATGGCGTATTTCGCGGCGCTCGGGGCCATGTGCGACCGCATGCTGCCGCCCTTTGCCGTCGCGCTTGGGCTGCCCGGCGGCTTCTTTGCGCCGTTCTTTGCCGACGAGGCCCACGCCGTCGTCCGGTTTCTGCACTACCCGCCGCAGGAAACTACCGAGGACAACACCTTTGGCCAGGCGCCGCACACCGACAACAGCTTTATGACCGCGCTGGCGCGCACCGATGTCCCCGGGCTCGCCGTGAGGCTGCCCTCCGGCGAATGGTTCGCCCCGCCGGTCATCCCGGGGACGTTTCTGATCAATCTCGGCAATATCATGCGACGCTGGTCGAACGATCGCTTTCTATCGACGCCGCACGGCGTCCTCAACGAGTTGGGCACTGACCGCTATTCGATCGCCTATTTCCATAGCCCCAACCCGAATGCGGTAATCGAGTGCGCCCCTACCTGCGTCACAACCGATGATCCGCCACGCTACCCGCCCGCCCTCTATCGTGATCTGGTGCTCGAGTTCTATCGCGCGAATTATTTCCATCAAAAGGGACATCGCTCCACAGCCGCTGCGCAAGCGGCTGCCTAGCCGAAACGGAGGAGATTAGTTTAGCTCCGTCCGCCATCCCTCACTGCGCGCGGCGCAAACCGTAATCGGCGAGACAGCCCTCTATCGGGTCGCTCTTGTTCGCAGTCTTTGCCTTGTCTTCGCAGGCGGCGACGACTGCCGCAAACTCGTTTTTCGAAGGCGGCTTTCCGGCGAAGGTTTGCCACTCACGCAGCTCGGAAGAAGCATTCGCGGATCTCGCGGCATCCCCCATGGCGGAAGCGAGCAGGCCAAAAAAAACAACGAGCGCCACCCCCCGCATCTCCAATACCCCTGAATTCTTCCACAAACTTTCCCCACCCAGACTTTACTCGGTACGGCCGGGATCCGCCACTCTTTTCCGGTTTGATTACAGTCGAAGGCCTACTCGACCTCCGTGAACCCCAGCTGGTCGGCGAGGCCATACCCTTCCGCCAGGCTGCGCAGCTTGTACCAGGTGGCATCCTCGATCTCGATGCCGTTACTGCGGCGATCCTCTTCCCGCAAATGCTCGATTTCGCCAGGATAGTAAACGCCGCTGCTGCCTTCGGCCGGCTTTGTTGCTTTTAGATACCGCACGAACTCGCCGATGTCCTGCTTGAACTGGGCAAGCGGCCGGAAGGCGTCGACCTTGAAGACGGCCATGAAACAGCCGTCATTGTGCCGCCCGGTCGGCTCGACGCCAAAGCCGAGGCCGGTCAAAAGGCCGCAGAGGATCTCGACCATGACCGACAGGCCATAGCCCTTGTATCCTTCGCTGCCGCCGACCGGGAGGAGCGCGCCGCCCTGACGCAATTGGCTCGGGTCGGTGGTCGGCCTGCCGTCGCGGTCGATGATCCAGCCCGGCGGCACCGGCGAGCCTCGGGCCACCGACAGCGCGATCTTGCCGGCCGCCGCGGCCGAGGTCGCCATGTCGAGATAGAGCGGCCCCTCGAGATCGGACGGCATCGCGATCGAGATCGGGTTCGTGCCGAGCCGCGCCTCGCGCCCGCCAAACGGCGCCACCGCCTTTGGAGAACGCCCGGAATCCGCCGTGATCAGCCCGATCATCCCGGCCTTCGCCGCCATCAAGGTGTAGCTCGCGAGCCGGCCGATATGGCCCTGGCGAAACACCGTCGCCGCCGCCACATTGGCATTTCTCGGCCTTTTCGATCGTCAGGCGCATGGCGCGCTCGTTGACGACGTAGCCAAAACCCCAATGCCCGTCGACGACCGTGGTGGTCGGCGATTCCTGGACGATTTTCCAGGGTGCGCCGGGCACGATGTGGCCGACTTTGATGCGCTCGATATAGGTCGGGATCTGGATCACGCCGTGCGAGTCGTGGCCGGCGAGGTTGGCGTTGACGACGTGCCGCACGACGGTCTCGGCCTCTTCCGGCGGCGTCCCCGCCGCCACGAACAGCGCGCGACCGATCTCGCTCAGACGCTCCGCCGGGATTTTCGGCATCCTGTTTCCTCCTAATGGCCCGCGCCGAAGGCGCTGGGGTCGACGGTCATGCCGTAAAAGCGCTGCGGGTTGTCGAAGAAGATCTTGCGCTTGAGACCGTCGGCGATGTCGGTGCGATCGGCCAGGGTCGAAACGGCATCGGGAAACTGGCCGTCCCAGTGCGGATAGTCCGAGGCGAACAGGATATTGTCGGCCGGGAAGAACTCGGGCACGTAGCGCAACGTCTTCTCTTCCGGCTCGCAGGATACGAACACCCGGCCGCAAGTCATGTATTCCGAAGGCTTGGCCTTCAACAGCGGCGCATCGAATGGCCGGAATTCGTATTCCTCGTCCATGTGCTCCATCCAGAACGGGACCCAGCCGATCCCGGCTTCGAGGAAAGCGACGCGCAGGTCCTGATACTTTTCCAACAGCCCGCTGTAGATGACCGCCGTGCACGCGATCAGCTGCTCCGGGGCGTGCGACAAGGTATGGATCTGCAGAAAATTGTCGAAATGGCACAGCGGGTCGAGCGTATCGCTGCCCGAGGCGTGAAATGCGACCGGCACCCCCTGTCGTGCACATTCCTCGTAGAACGGCCAGAAATCGCGGTGGGCGATATTGCGGCTGCGGTCGTAGGTATTGACCATGACCCCGACATTGCCGAGCTTTGAGACGGCCCGCTCCATCTCGTCGATGGCGGCCCGGGTATCGACGTGCAACGGGACGAGGGCGACGGCCTTCAGCCGCTTGCGGTCGATCGCGCACCAGTCGTAGAGCCAGTCGTTGTAGGCCCGGCACAACGCGATCGCATAATCGCGCTCGCGCACCCGCGTCAGCATCAATCCACCGGTCGGGTAGATGATCTGCAGATCGATCCCCTCCTGGGCGTTGTCGGCGAGGTTCTGCGCCGGCGAGGGCGGCCGCTTGCCGGCGAGGTTGCCGTTTTGGGTACGGTCGAAATTGTCGGCCGGGTAGATGGTCGCTCGGTTCCGGTACTTTTCCGGCAGCCTCTCGCGATACACCGGCTCGTAATCGACGGCGTGTCCGTCGGCGTCGATGATCACCATGCCGTTCTTCATGCGCGAACCTCCTCGTCGGCCGGATGCGGCTTATACCATGCAGCGCCGGCCCGCGGTACCGGGACCAGTCCGTCAACCCGACGATGCGCTGGGTGGGGCAGTGACAAGCGGCCAGGGCCACCGGGATATACCTGTGCAAAATGAAACTCCATTGGACGCTCGGCGGCAGCCTGCGCATCGCCATCCTCGAAACCGAGCTCGGCTAGCCTGCATTATGCACGAGGGTTGGCGGGTGTAGCGCAAGCCCTTGATCAGGCGTCGGATTCGGTTGCTAAAGCTGAATCTGCCGATCGTCGGAGGCGACACCCCGCCATGGTTGACACTACGCCGTTTCTTCCGGGTCTGTCACCGGTTCCCACGCTTTCGGCGATGATAAGGACGCAGGGGCGGCGCGAGTGATCGAAGCAAACCATGAGTGCCAAGTCAATGGCTTGAACCCTCGGGTGCCAATCGGGTGCCAATTTTTAGTTTCGTTCTCTTGCCGTTCTCAGCAGCGCCGTGCTAAGTTGTTGGCCCCGCTCAATCGGAGAGGTGCCGGAGCGGTCGAACGGGGCGGTCTCGAAAACCGTTGTCCCTCTTACGGGGGACCGAGGGTTCGAATCCCTCCCTCTCCGCCAGGCACAACCTAAATACCTGATTGGTGTATAACGCATTGGATTTAATGGAATTTTCCTTCCGATCGCTACGCCAAATTGGGTGCACGGAGGGAGCGGACGACGTGCCCAGACATCCCCGCCTTCAGAAGCGCGGTTCCCGCTACTTCTTGCGTGTGAAAGTCCCGGCCGATCTGCTTCGGCAAATAGGGAGAGGGAGACCGGCAAGGCGCTTGTGACTTCCGATCTGGCGGGGGCGCCGAAGGCCGTTCGGAGGGCGTCGGCAGCGACCGAAGGAATGTTTGAGGCGGCGAGGGGCAAAGTTGCCACCATGTGACTGCGCTCGTGCCTGCAACTGCAGTCGATCAGTCCAAAATCCATATTTCTTCAACAGCTCCGAGGGGCGGCATCAAGCGACGAGCCTAGCCCGCCCAGACAGAGAGACTGCGCCAAAGACATCGCTCGACGGGTGACCGGTCAATTGCCATTTCGACCGGCGACGCTCGCCTCCATGTCCGCGGAAATGCACCTTTTGAAATCTGGAAACGACCGTTTCCCTAGACTTACTCCATTCCCACCAGATGCTGGCTTCGCACCTGCTGTACCTGAACACGAAGTATCATGAAGGCCACCACGCGAATTTCTAATCGACCGGTCCTTGCTGGTGCCTCGAACCCCGTTCGGAGTCGACGGCTGGCGCTGGGTGACGTTGGTCGGCGCCGGCGGTGCGATTATCGCCTGGTGGCTGCGTCTCGGACTGCCTGAATCGCCACGCTGGCTCGCTCAGCACGGTCGCCACGCGCAAGCTGACCGCGTCGCGCGAATGATCGAAACGCGGATTGAGGCGGAGACTGGCCGCGCGCTCGCCGCGCCGCAGGCCCTCGAAGGCGAGGTCGAGGAAATCACCGGATCATATTCGGAGATCTTCCGTCCGCCCTATCTGAAACGGACAATCATGCTCGTGATTTTCCAGCTATTGCAGACGATCGGCTATTACGGGTTTACGAGCTGGGTTCCGACCCTGCTGCTTTCGCAAGGGATCAACATTACCAAATCGCTCGCCTACACGTTCGTGATCGCACTGGCCTCGCCGGGAGCCGCGCTGGTCGCCACTCAGTTCGCGGACCGCTTCGAGCGAAAATGGCAGCTTTCCGGGTCGGCACTCGCGATCGCGGTCTTTGGCCGCTGTTTCTCGCAGCAGAGAGGTGCCGCCGGAATCGTCGTCTTTGGCCTGTTGATCGCCTTTTCCAACACCATGCTGGCCTATTCGCTGCATACCTACCAGTCGGAGCTCTACCCGACCCGGATCCGCGCCCGCGCCGTCGGCTTCACCTATTCCTGGAGCCGTTTCAGCACGATCTTCGTCGGATTCTTCATCGCCTTTTTTCTCAAGAATTACGGGACGACTGGCGTCTTCCTATTCATTGCAACCGCAATGGTCTCCGTCTTTGCCGTGATCGCATCGATGGGCCCGCGTACCACAAATCTGCGCCTCGAAGCGATCTCGCGCTGAGGCTGCTGTGCATCGTCAACACCAACGGCACAGGGACGCCGCCCCCGGCCGACATCGATCAGAGAAAGCCGATTGATATCCATGGGATCGCCGCAACGATAGCCAGGGCGACGACGAGCGCGCCGATATAGGGCCAGATTCGCCACGACGCGTCATCCGGCGAGACGCGGCCGATCGCGCAAGCGCCGTAGTAGCCGACGCCAAAGGGTGGCGCAAAATGGCCGATACCCATCGCCAGGATCACAATCATTGCATAATGGACCTCGTGCACGCCCATCGCCTTGGCACCGGAAACAGCAATGGACCGAAAAGGACGATCGCCGGCAGCCCTTCGAGGACGCTGGCAAGGATGATGAAGGCGATGATCGTGATCGCGAGAAACCCCGCCGTGCCGCCCGGCACCCCGGCCATAACCCAGACCATCCACTGCGAAAAACCTGACTGGGTCAATGCCCAGGCCATCGCGGTCGCGGTGCCGATGATCAGCATGGCGGCGCCGGTCAGCGACACGGTGTCGACGAGGATCGGATAGATCCGCCGCCACTCGAACTCGCGAAAGATCACGAAACCAGGCGACGACGACGAGGCCGAGTGCAGCCACGAATGCAGGCAATAAACCGCCGGTGAACACGTGCCCGCTGGGCGGATATCGGCGCTGGCACTCGGGCGCCGGTGATGCTGATGGCCCGCACCTTCGTGATCGCGGTCCCCGGCCTGACCCTGCCATTCGTAATCCGCGCCGCGGTCACCGGCGGGGCTGCCACCGCCACCGAGGTTTCGACCGTCGGCGTCGTCTACACCGCTTTGCTCGGGTTATTGGATCGGCGCCACCGCGGCCATATCGGCCGCCTTCGATCCGGAAATCCCCGAAACCAGATACATTGCGCCGAGCAATACGTAGGACAGGCCGCCTTCCTGTTCCCGGAGATGCGGCGCCGCGGCGCCCATCCGGGGGAGCTCGCCTCGCCGCTCGCCACCTCGAGTGTCATGTCCGAGACGATCCCGCCGAGCCTGGTGCTGATCACGATCGCTCGGTCACCAACATATCCATCGTCGCGTTCGCCGCTGGCCAGATCACGATACGCACACTTTGCAACCGCTCGAAAAGGTCTTCGCATCTTAACGGGCTGCCCGCAGCGCGACAGAGGGATACGGCTTTGCCGCCTTGCTTTTCTCCTTGGCTAAGAAGAACCTCGAAACGGCCGATACCATTCCGGCCATCTTTTTTCTTGAGCGCAACACATAAAACCCATAAGAGTAAGAGAAGCGACGTGGCTTCAACACGGTCCAGAAGATAGTAAAAATTAACTATAATTTATGGAAGATCTTTCGGTGTGGGAACCTATGACTTGGTCATTCCTGGCTGCTATTTTCGGCGGATTGCTATGAGCGTCTCGCTTTCGGTGCGGCGATACCTAACCATATCCAGGCCGCTTTCCATCCCGATGCCGCGATTAGCACAATCGGAGGCGTCAGATGCACAATGAGACGATTGCCCTCCACAGCGGCTATGAAGTTGAACCGACGACGAAGGCCGTAGCCGTCCCTATCTATCAAACGGTTGCGTATGCATTCGACAGCGCCGAGCACGGCGCCGCTTTGTTCGATCTCGAAGCCGAGGGCTACCGTTATAGCCGCATCGGCAACCCAACCACTGCCGTCCTCGAGCGGCGCGTCGCTGCACTCGAGAGAGGGGTCGAGGCGCTCAGCGTCGCCACTGGGCAAGCCGCTTTACATTACGCGGTACTCAACCTTGCCGAACTCGGCAACAATATTATCTCCGTCCCGCAGCTATACGGCACCACTCATACCCTATTCGCGCATCTGTTGCCGAGCCTCGGGGTCAAGGTTCGATTTGCCGAAACCGATGACCCTGCTGCGATTGAAAGTCTGATGGACCAGGATACGAGGGCGGTGTTTTGCGAAAGCGTGGGAAACCCGGCCGGCAACATTTGCGATGTCGAGGCGCTGGCCAATCTAGCCCATAAGCACGGCGTCCCGCTGATCGTCGACAACACCGTGGCGACGCCCATTTTGCTGCGCCCGATCGAATACGGGGCCGATATCGTCGTGCACTCGCTGACCAAGTTTATGGGCGGCCACGGCACGACGCTCGGCGGCATTATTGTCGATGGCGGCAACTTTCCTTGGGAAGAGCACGCCCAACGGTTTCGGGTTTTCAACGAGCCCGATGCTTCTTATCATGGTCTCGTTTACACCAAGCATTTCGGCCGGGCAGCCTATATCGGGCGCTGTCGAAGCGTCTATCAGCGGACGACAGGCTCGGTTTTGTCGCCATTCAGCGCGTTTTTGTTGCTCCAGGGAATTGAGACCGTCGCCCTCCGGGTTGAGCGTCACGTTGAGAATGCGAGGCGCGCCGCCGAGTTTCTCCGCCGAGACAAGAGAGTGGAATGGGTCAACTACGTCGGGTTCCCGGATAACCCGTATCATGCGCTGGCCCAGAAGTACCTCGGTGGGCAGGCATGCTCGCTGATCAGCTTCGGAGTTCGTGGCGGTCTCGAAGCTGGCAAGAAGTTCTACAATGCGCTTGGACTTTTCAAGCGGCTAGTCAATTTAGGCGACGCCAAATCGTTGGCCTGTCATCCTGCTTCTACTACTCATCGGCAAATGTCCGCGGAGGAGCAGCGAAAGGCCGGCGTCTCGCCCGAGATGATCCGGCTCAGCGTTGGGATCGAGCATTTCGAGGACATAATAGCGGACCTCGATCAAGCGCTGGACAAGGCGGCAGAGATGTCGGTCGGACACTGCGGCGGGCGGGACCGTGATCGCGGCTTTTCTGGAGGCACGTGATGCCGGTGCTTTCATCCCGCCCTCCGTTACAAGACGCCGGCGCCAATTGCAAAGAAGACGACCCGATAATCATTGGGTTGGTCAACAACATGCCCGATGGCGCATTGCACAGGACAGAGCTGCAATTCTATGAGCTGCTTTCGGCTGCGTCCCATGGCCTTGCGGTTCAATGGAGGCTTTTCTATTTTCCGGAGCTGCCGCGCGGTGAAGCAGGCAGCCTCCATCTAACTCAGTCTTATGAGGACATCAGCGCATTGTGGACAAGTCGTCTCGATGGCTTGATTGTCAGTGGCGCTGAGCCGCGCTCGGCGTCACTGGCCGACGAGCCCTATTGGCCAAACCTGACGAAGCTGGTCGATTGGGCGGAAGACAACACAATTTCGACGGCCTGGTCTTGTCTCGCAGCGCACGCTGCGGTTCTACACCTCGACAGTATCCCGCGACGCGCGTTACACGCAAAGCTCTGTGGGATTTTTGACTGTAGCAAGGCCGAAAACCACTCGATCATGACCCGAGCACCGTCACGCTGGTGCGTTCCGCATTCCCGCTACAATGAATTGCCGGAGGCGGCGCTTGTTTCGAAGGGCTATCGTATTCTGTCGAGATCGCCAGAGTCCGGTGCAGACATCTTTGTAAAGCAAAGAAACAGCCTGTTTATTTTCCTACAAGGACATCCGGAATACGACGCCGGTGCGTTGTTGCGTGAATATCGCCGAGACATTCGACTGTTTCTCGGCGGCAAGAGAGATAGCTACCCCGAAATACCGCAGGGCTATTTCGATCATGAGACCAGAATGGTGCTCGCAGCGTACCGGGCACAAGCGCTCAGCGAGCCGCGTCTTGAGCTGATGCTCAGTTTCCCTACGGTAAGCAAAGAAAAATTGCCTCATAGCTGGCGTAGCCTCGCGATCCAGCTGTATACGAACTGGTTGTCATACCTAAGTCAGCAAAAGGCTCGAAACCATTGTACTGCACTGTCGTCCGTCCCGCACGACGATCGGGTGCGGATCAAGGCGGCGCATCCGGTACACCCACACGTTCTTACGTCGTGAGTATCGCAATGCCGCGCTGCTCTTTTGCGAGGGTGGCAAGAGGTCACTCGTAAGCACATGAGAGATCAGCCCGAACCATATATCCCCAGCTCTGTCCTATTCCCTCCGCGAGGGGACGCCGAGCGTTTAAACGATCTGCTGACCCGGCAGCTGGCGTCGGCCAATGAGCGTGTCGCGGGAGGTGCGGTCACGCCGACCCTCGACCTCGCCTCCTTCAAGTCCGAACTTGCCAGCTTCGATTTTTGCTCGCCGCGCTCGCTGGACAGAGTTCTGGCATGGACTATCGCAAATCTGGAGCACGGGATCGTGCAGGTCACGCACCCGCGGTATTTCGGCCTGTTCAACCCGGCGCCGAGCTTTCCCGCGCAATGCGCCGATCGCATTGCAGCGGTCTTCAACCCGCAGCTGGCGTCTTCGGCGACATCGCCGGTCCCAGTTGAAATCGAGGCTCACGTCATCCGATCCGTTGCCCGGCGCGCAGGGCTGCCAAACGAGGCCACTGGCCACTTTACGAACGGCGGGGCGGAGGCGAACTACACGGCGCTCATTTGCGCGCTCACCCGCTCGAATCCGGGCTTTGCCAGCGAAGGAGCGCGTTCATTCGACGGCCCGCCAGTGTTTTACATCTCGAGGGAGAGCCATCTCGCCTGGCTCAAGATCGCGCACCAAGTGGGTATCGGCCGCTCTGCGGCGCGTTTCGTGGCCACCGACGGGTCGGGCCGCATGGATCCGAACGCCCTGAGCGAGGCGTTGAAAGCAGATCGGGCGCAAGGCTGCATTCCCGTCATGATAGCGGCCACGGCGGGGACGACGAACGCCGGGATGATCGATCCGCTATTGGCCTGTGCGGAGATCGCGCGGGTTTCCGGGCTTTGGTGCCACGTCGACGCCGCTTGGGGTGGAGCACTGATCGCCTCGGATCGGCTGCGCAGCGTGCTCGCCGGTATAGAGCTCGCGGACTCGATCACCATCGACGCGCACAAGTGGTTTGCGACGACGATGGGATGCGGGATGTTCATCACCCGCCACAAGGAGACGTTGTCGTCCGCGTTTCAGGTTTCGGCCGATTACATGCCTTCCAGTAATTTCGGTCTTGACCCTTATGTGACGTCGTTCCAGTGGTCGCGGCGCTTTCTTGGGCTGCGCCTGTTCCTGTCGCTCGCAGCGGCTGGGTGGACGGGCTACGGCAGGCACGTCGAGCATTCAATCGAACTGAGCCGGTTGCTCGAGAAGAAGCTGCTCGCGCAGGGTTGGACGATTGCCAACAATTCGTCGCTGGCTGTGCTGTGCATCCAGCCGCAACCCGGTCACGGCATTGCGCGTTCGATCGTCAACCGAGTTCTCGCCTCGGGTCGAGCCTGGGTTTCGCTGGCGACATTCGAAGGACGTGAGGTCATCAGGGCGTGTGTCACGCACGGCGGGACGACGCCAGATGACATCATGGACCTCGTCGATGTTCTGGAGGACCGTTCAGCCACATGCCAGTAACGGCCAATATACTAGAATTTAGATCCGAAATGATGCCTTAGGCATCACATAAGCAACCCGCCGAAGGTCGCCGCCGATCGTGGCGCCCGCGCCCAACGGCAAGTTTTCCTGAGCTAGTTGTCCGGGGAGTGTGCGATGAAAGGCGTGGTACTCAGAGCTCTTTCACACCCGCTGCCTCTCCGCGTGGTCCTCGCAAGGAAAATGATCAGGCACCTTTCTCTATTTTCGTACCAGGACCGCCTGGCTCTTGCGGCGCTCGATCGTCCTCACTATGCATATTGTATATTTCAAGCTGCGAGACTGGCAAGTTTGCTTAATTTTCCCAAGATTAGCATAATCGAATTTGGATGCGGCGAAGGAAACGGTCTGATTAGCGCGGAGACGCACATCGCGGAAGTTATGAAAATTTTTCCCGTAGACATCGAGCTTTACGGATTTGACAGCGGTTCTGGGTTACCTCGTCCGCAAGATCACCGCGACATGCCGCATTATTTCCACACCGGTTTGTACAACATGAATCGCCAGGCCTTGGAGAGCAGGCTCAAACGCGCCAAGCTCGTCATTGGCGACGTGAAGGACACGTGTGCGACATTTTTCAACGACTATCATCCGGCGCCGATCGGATGCGTGCTCCACGATCTCGATTTCTATTCATCTACGAAGGACGCGTTGACGCTGTTGGATTCAGAGGCAGCACACTTGCTGCCTAGAATTTTTATGTACTTTGATGACATCGTAGGCGATGATCTCTGGCTCTGCAACGAATATTCTGGAGAACTTTTGGCTATCGAAGAATTTAACCAAACGCATGATTCAAAGAAGATATGCATTGTACGCTATTTGCCCCTACGGTACCCAAATCTCCGATGGTCCAGTCAAATTTTTACGTTTCATGATTTTGAGCATCCTAGATACAATGAGTTTGTCGCTTTTGAGGAACAAGAAGGACATAAACGCGGTATCCGGTTAAAATAGAATCTGCGGTGGGCTCATTCGGGGGGGCCCCGGGATAGGGGTCATAATTCTTTGTTTTGTTCACTGCGTGGGGATCTGAGGTTTGATCCTCACGATCAATTCCTCGATGGTCGAGATCGACCGGAAGTTTGCCGGTGTGATCTCGGACGCAGGGATCATGATGTCGAATTCGGACTCAATGGCGAGCATCAGGTTGACCATATCGATCGAGCTCAAGCCGGCTTCAGTAAGCAGGTCGTCAATTGACACCGGGCGGGCAATCGAATTCTTGGCAAGGATTTGATTAACGATAGCTAGCAATCGATAGCTGGATAGGCCGGCATTTCGATCCATCATGTTGTTAGCTCCTGACCCACCACTGCGCGGGAGGATAGCCCTAATAGGGCGCGTGTCGGAAAATCTCGGGTTTCATTCTCTTTGGCTTCCAAAGCTCACCTTGTCAAATGGAAAACAATGTTAACAAATGTTAAAATATGCGCCGGCTCAGCACTTCCGCCGCCCGAGGTGTTTTCAGGATTTTCTGATATTCATAAGATCCCGCCGGAAAAGATCGCTCTTTATATTGAAAAGATTACGCGCTATAAGGATCGACGACAATCCCATCGACCGCCGGCTGCCCCTCGTGACGACCGCCGTTAGGAATGAGCCAGTGGTCAGTCGCGAGTAGAAGCCATGGCTACAGTGGAATTTGGCACGATCGACGAGTTGGCCGTCAAGGCAGATGCGGACAATCGCATCGTTACGGAAGCACCTGTGTCGTCCGACCTCTGAGACTCGTACGCAAGCCGTCGCCGCAATAGCTGCCAAGAGCGCTGAGGAGATCGATCGTGAGGCACGTTTTCCTGAAGAGGCGATCACTGCGGTTCGAACGCAACGCTTGCTGGGGGTCATGGTCCCTCGAGAGCTCGGCGGCGAAGAGGCCAGTCTCTCCGACGTGGTCGATGTCTGTTATAGGCTCGGTCGGGCATGTTCCTCCACGGCTATGATCTACGCGATGCATCAGATCATGGTCGCATGTGTAATCCGGCATCGGCGAAATGTCCGCTGGCACGAAGATTTGCTGCGCCGCCTTTGCGCCGAACAGCTGCTTCTTGCCTCTTCGACAACGGAAGGCCGGGGCGGCGGGAACATCCGCTCGAGTGAGGCGCCGATCGAACGCAGTGGCTTGCGAATAACCTTGGAGAGACGAGCTACGGTCATTTCCTACGGAGCAAACGCCGACGCTATCGTGACGACGGCGCGTCGATCGGCCGATGCCCTGGCTTCCGATCAGGTCCTGGTCGCGTTCTTGAAGGAAGACTATTCGCTCGAGCCGCTTCTCGCATGGGACACGCTCGGAATGCGGGGTACCTGCAGCGCCGGTTTTACACTTAAGGCTGCTGGCGATGAGCGATCAGATCCTGCCCGACCCGTACGAGAAAATTCATGTTCAGACCATGGCGCCGGTTGCCCATCTGACTTGGGCCAGTGTGTGGGCCGGGATCGCGGCTGGTGCGGTTGAGCGCGCCCAGCTTTTATTCGCCATGCCGCACGCCAGGCAAACGGCCAGCTTCCGCCCGGGGCGGCACATTTTACGAAGGCAAATCCTCGGTGGGGACGCTTCGTGGGCTGGTGGCTTTGTCCCTGCGGAGATATGAGCAGGCTCGCAGGACGAGCAATCCCTCGCCTCGCTCGACTTCCAGACCATGATCAACCTGACCAAGGTCGAGGCATCGGAATTGGCGGTCACGATCGTGATGAGCGCACTTCGGGCATGCGGACTGTCGGGCTACCGAAACGATAGCGAATTTGCCATTGGCCGCCATCTTCGTGATGTCCTGTCGTCGCCGATCATGATCAACAATGATCGCATCCTTGCGAATGTCGGGCCCGCTCATTGATGAGCGCCGTCCCCACGTCCTTGCAGGACTAGGGCAGCGGAAGCACGCGCATGACGCCCGGATTTGGACCTCTCGAACCACAAATTAGCATGACCGGAGGCCGATCCGCATGAACGCGGCTATCACGATCGGCAGCGCCGACCCTTCGCCGAACCGAGAGCATCCGCAACTCGATTTCAGCGGCCGCCTTGTTTCGGCCGATGGGCGTCGACGGCGTATATGCGCGTACCCCCCTCTACGAAGATTTGATCGACCGCCTGTCTTCTCTGATCTCGCGCCACCGAGAACCGGCGACGGAAGTCCTGCGGTTTCCCCCGGTCATGAGCCGCCACCATCTTGAGAAATCGGGCTATCTGAAGAGCTTCCCCAATCTGCTCGGCTGTGTCTGCGCGCTGCATGGAACGGAAGCCGAAATCCGCGCCGCTGCCGACCGGTTCGAGACGGGGGGCGACTGGACAGCTTCTCTGGCCCCGGCCGATCTGGTCCTCTCGCCCGCCGCTTGCTATCCCGTCTATCCGCTGGCGGCGAGTCGTGGTCCCGTTCCGGCCGGCGGATTGCGGTTCGATGTCGCCTGCGATTGTTTTCGGCGGGAGCCTTCGAGGCATCTCGATCGCTTGCAGTCATTTCGCATGCGCGAATATGTCTGCATCGGTCTCCCCGACAGATCACCAGTTTTCGGGAGCGCTGGATCGAACGCGCTCAACAGCTGGCCGACGAATTGGGGTTTACCACACAGATCGCACCGGCGAGCGATCCTTTTTTCGGCCGGACCGGCCAAGTAATGGCAATCAGTCAAATTCAGCAGTCGCTGAAATTCGAATTGCTCGTCCCGGTGCGTTCGGCTGAACAGCCGACCGCCTGCATGAGCTTTAACTGCCATCTGGACCATTTCGGACATCTGGGGTTTCCGGGACGAGGCCGGCGCGGCCGCCCATACCGGCTGTGTCGCGTTTGGCATGGACCGCCTGGCCATCGCGCTTTTCTGGGAGCACGGCCTGGATGTCGCGACCTGGCCAGCGGCCGTTCGTGGCGCGCTTAGGCTCCACTAGCTCCGGATTTCGTGCGGTATGGGTCGAGCATGACCGTTGATCCGGACCGAGCTCGACGGAAACTGGTCTACCTATCGGCCTGCGACAGGGTCTCGCCATGACGGATCGTCTTGCGATCGAACGTGCTCCACGAACTCTATGCGCAAGAATGAGCGGCGACCTAGACGGGATTTGCCGAACCTTTTCACACGATGCCAAATTCCGGATCGCCGGCGCCAGTCGCGCTAATCCAATCGCTATCACCGCAGCAGGCGTCAACGAAATTCGCTCATGGCTCTCTCTGATGATCAAATCATTCCAGCTCAACGACCATACCATTCTGTCCATCATAATCGACGGCGCTAAGGCCGCCGTGCATTGGCAGGCGAGAATTCATTCAAGAATTACCGGCGCCACGGTATTGACCGAGTTGGTCGATCTGGTCGAGGTCAGAGAAGGCCGGATCGCATCCTACGCCGAGTTCTTTGTGCCCCGTTAAGACGGGCTATGAAATCGCCGCAGTTTCATTCTTTACGATAGCGGCACCTCCTCTCAAAGCATGGTTGCGCGCACTCGAAATGACTGCACCCATTTCGGCGAATCCCTTGGTAACTCTGCCGTCTTTGATTGATGACTTCGCGAAAGTTTGGCACCGCGCCGGCGTTGCTCGGCGAAGAAGAATGCCTGTCCTATCGGGGGCTCGCCGAACGGTGCAATCAATATGCGCGCTGGGCGCTGAGCAGGGTCTCGGCAAAGGCGATGTCGTCTGTCTCATTATGCCAAATTGCCCGGAATACATGGCGATCTGGCTTGGGATAACGCGCGTCGGGGGTATTGTCGCGCTGATTAACACTAATCTCGCCGGCGATTGGTTGGTGCACGCCATCAATATTGTCGCGCCCAAGCACATTATTGTCGCAGCCGAACTCGCCGATGCCCTGGCCGCGTGCGGCCGGCTTGCCCCGGGGTTCGATGCTGGGCGCACGGCGGGCGACCATGGCTTGCCGCGGATCGACCATGAAATCCAGCGCGGCTCAGGAGATCCGCTCCACGGCTCGGAGTATCAGCCGCCGTCCATCATGGATCGCGCACTATATATCTATACCTCCGGCACAACCGGATTACCAAAGGCCGCCAATGTCAGTCATTTTCGGCTGATGCAATGGAGCCATTGGTTCGCCGGCATGCTCGATACCCGCCCGAACGACAGAATGTACAATTGCCTGCCGATGTATCATAGCATCGGCGGAGTGGTGGCCACGGGAGCCATGCTGGTCAATGGCGGGTCAGTGGTGCTGCGGAGACGATTTTCGGCGAGCGCTTTTGGGATGACATTGTCGAGTGCAATTGCACGTTGTTCCAATATATCGGTGAGCTTTGCCGATATCTGGTGAACAGCCCGCCTCACCCGAGGGAAACGCAGCATCGCGTCAGGCTGTGCTGCGGCAATGGGCTTAGGCGCGGACGTGTGGGAGGAGTTCCAGCGCCGTTTCGCATTCCACAAATTCTAGAGTTCTACGCTGCGACCGAGGGCAATTTTTCTCTTTACAACTGCGAGGGCAAACCCGGTGCGATCGGCCGGATCCCGTCGTTCCTCGCGCATCGGTTTCCTGTAGCACTGGTCAAATTCGACCTCGACACGGGCGAGCCGGTCCGTAGCAGAGGATGGCTTTTGCATCCGCTGCGCCCCGAACGACGTTGGCGAGGCGATCGGCAGAATTTGCAACGACGGACACCTCCGGCAGCCGGTTCGAAGGTTATACGGACGGGGAGGCTTCCGAGACAAAAGGTTCTGAGCAACGTATTTGTGAATGGAGATGCCTGGTTTCGCACCGGCGACCTGATGCGCAGAGATGAGAGCGGCTATTTCTATTTTATCGACCGCGTCGGCGACACGTTCCGCTGGAAAGGTGAGAACGTTTCGACCACGGAGGTTGCCGAGACCCTCTCGCCTGCGCCGGCATTGTCGAGGCAATCGTATACGGGGTGATCGTCCCTGGTACGGAGGGCCGCGCCGGGATGGCTGCCATCGTCGCTCAGCCAGGACTTCGATCTAACCACATTTCGGCAGCATCTCACCGAGCGCTTGCCCGAATATGCCCGCCCTTTGTTTCTACGTATCCGCCGCGAACTCGAGACTCACCGGACTTTCAAGCCGAAGAAGCAGGATCTTTGCCGGGAAGGCTTTGATCCGACCGTCATTGCCGATCCGATCTACTTTGATGATCGGCGGCGCGAAGCCTTCGTGAAGCTCGATGCTGTACTTTACGAGCGCATTGGAACGGGCAATCTTCGCTTGTGAGCTCAGGGTTCACGCCGTGCTGCCGGCATCGACGGTCAGCACGGTTCCGGTGATATTCTTGCGCCTTGTCGCCGAGAAGAAATTCGACGGCATTGGCGACATCATCGACGTCTGCGAGACGGCGCAGCGCGCTGCGCCGCATGACTTGCTCGCGCTGCCTGTTCGCCAGGCCCGGGTCATTTCCGTATCCACAAAACCCGGCGCGACGGCGTTGACGGTGATGCCGAGCGGTCCAACTTCGCGGGCGAGGGATCGTGTAAAACCGACATCGCCGCCTTTGTTGCACCGTAAACGGAGAGGCCGTTGTATCCGGTGGTGCCGACAATCGAAGCAATGTTCACAATCCGCCCAACTCCATCAACCATCATGGATCGCACCACGTACTTGGTCAGGATCAGCGGAGACACTGTGTTCAGGCGGACAATACGCTCGATCTGGGCATTGGGCATTGTGGCCAAAAGCCGCTCGTCCCAATGGCTGGCATTATTGACCAGCCCATATATCGCTCCAAACTCATTCCGCACCCCTCTGACCAAATCGGGAATCCCGGAAAGATCGCCAAGGTCGAATGGCCGGAAATGCAGCGAACCCCCGCCCGTGACTCGACCTCCGCATTCGCCGCGAGTTGCTCGCTTGTCCTCCCGGCGCGCGATTGCGATGACGCTATAACCGGCCGCCGCAGCTTTCGCGCGATCCCGAGACCCAAGCCCCGGCTGCCGCCAGTTACGATGACGTTAAGCACCAAGTCGAGCCAATTTGCCGGAGGCCGTGACGTCGAGCGACGGCACGAAACGGATTGCAGCCGGAACCTTGTGCGGCGCCAAAGCGCGGTGACAAGCCTCGAGGATCTCGGCTTTGAGCCGCTCGTCTCAGGCGGTCCCACCGGACCAGGTCGCCTCTTGTCACGACGATATCGGCGACGACCACCGCATCCGTAATCGGGTTTTTTCGCGCCTTGACGAGAGACATTTGCACGCTCGGATGGCGGTTGATCACCGCCTCGACCTCCTCCGGGTGCACCTTCCGCCCGCCAACATTGATGATCCCGTCCCCTCGGCCGACAAAATAATACCTGTCTCCCTGCAGCTCGACGATATCGCCAGTGTCGACAAAGCCGTCTTCGTCTGCCAGGGACTCGTCTCTCCTGCCGAGATAACCGGCCGCCGTTCGCGCCGACCGGATCCGAAGCGACCCGTGCTCGACCTTCATCTCCACATCGGCGCCTCGTCGCCCGATCAGGCTTGCGGGAAAGCCCGCTAGACCATCGCCGACTTCAAAAGCTACGCCCGCCTCCGTCGAAGCGAAAGCATGGGCTATCCCGGACTTCGGGTAAAAGCCATGGAGTGGTCGAGGATTGACTGGTCCGCGATCTCTCCAGACAGCCGAACGTATCGGGGAGCAATCTTGCGAGCCAACGGGCTCATCAGCGCGCGACGCCAATGGGACGGGGTTCCGGAGATATGGGTCACGCCGCACGCGCCGGCTCGGGTCAGAAAGTCTCCGGTCGGCTCGGCGGCACTCGACAGCACCATCGATCCGCCGCCAACGACCGCACGAAGAAAGATCTGAAGCCCGCCGTAACGGCGAATGTCGTAGAAGGTGCTCCAGACGGCGGGTCCGCCTGACGATTCGCCGGTCTCAATCGGCGCCGCCAAGGTCGACAACGTGTGGACGACCAGTTTTGGCATGCCTGTGGTGCCAGATGTTAGGAGGATCCATTCCGTTTGATGCTCGCCGACGCGGTTCGGGCTCGGCCGGCATAATCTCGGGGCTGGACGTCACGAAGCACCTGATTTGCGAAAGCCACGGCTTCGGGCCGCCCGCATCGGAAACGATTGCGTCGATCTCTGCCGTTCTCATGACAGAAAGCAAATGCTCAGCAGGCAAATCGGGAGGGCAAAGAACGATGCGCCGGGCGATGCCATCGAGTTCGATCAGCGAGAACGCGGCAGTCAGTTGATCCTTGGTCGCGAGCAATACCGAGCGCCCGCGGAGCTCGCCAAGTTGGCCCCGCAGGATGGAGCCCCGGGCCAACCGGGCTAAGCGGGCACTCGCCTGGGCGCCCCAGAGATGACGCTCTGAGCCGTCGGCCCCATCCAGCCAATCCCAAAGTGAGCGACGCTCATTTTGCGGCATCTTCGTAGAATTGGATGAAGTCGCCGAAGGTCACCGGAAATTCGACCTCTTCGTCGGCGCTGAACGGATCGCATCCCAAAGTGTCTTCCAGTCGCGCCACGATGATCGCGAAACACAACGAGTTCGAGCCCCGAATCCAGAAGTACCAGACCATCGGTCAGCGGCGCCAATTTTTTAGCTTGCTCGCGGGCGACTTTCTCGAATTGGGCAACAAGCGTAGACCTCACCGACATATATTAACGCTCCTCGACGAGGTAATTGCGACGATGCAGATTATGACATATATTGTCCCTTTCTGGCCAGAAACTTTTACGCTCAAGTATCGTTAATGCTATATATCTCCTCTCGCTTCAACTTAACCTCTGAAAATCCCCAAAATGGTTAAGCCTTCATTTCCGGCGAACAACAAAATGGAAAACTCCGATGAGAACGATGCTCGATGCAGTTTGACAGGGCGAGGTGCTGATACGCCCGCACTGGGTGTTGAAATCCGCCTGGACGCGCGCGGGCCGTCCGCACGGCGGGTGCGTTGCCGGCAAATTAACGCGGACGATATCGACACCGTCCTCGACCTGCTGTGCGAGGGCTTCGTCAGGCGGCCACGCCGGCATTGGGTCGCCGCATTTGAGATCATGAGTGCCCACCCGACACCGGGCGGACTGCCGCGTTACGGCTATATGATTGAGAGCGACGGACGCGCGGTGGGCGTACTTCTGATGATCGCGGCGGAGGTGCGGTGTGACGGAAAGACCACGACGCGCTCCAATGGGTCAAGTTGGTACGTTCGGCCTGGATTCCGCACTTACGCCCCCATTTTGTTGACGCAGTGGTTGCGCTGGCCTTGCGACAGCTACCTGAATGTCTTTCCGGCCGAGCACACTTTTCCCATAATTGAGGCTCGAGGTTTCGTTCGATTCGCCAATGGAACCTCCCTGTCGGTTCCGGCAATCGCCTGGCGAGGTGGTCGAATTAGAATCCTTAACGTCGACCGCCTGGCTGAGGCGGAGCAGCCAATCCCCGAGGAAGATTGTAATCTGCTCCTCGACCACTCTCGGGCCGGATGTATCGCGTTTTGGTGCGAGACCCACGAGCGCGGATACCCCTTCGTCTTTCGGCGGCGTGTTATCAAGTCGTGGCTTGCGTGCGCACAACTGATATACTGTAGCGATCTAGAAGACCTGGTCCATCTGGCCCGCCCCGTCGGACGTTACCTGCTGCGGTTAGGGTTGCCGGTGGTGCTGGTGGCGAGCAACGGGCCGGTTCCAGGCCTCCCCGGGGTCTATATCGACGGCAAGTATCCGATGTACTTCCGCGGCGCAAAACAGCCGCAGCTCGGCGATCTCGCTTACACCGAGGCGGGATTGTTCGGGTTTTAACAACACGACTCGTCTCAATAGTGCCTGTCTGGGTGTAGGTGCGTCATGTGTCCCCCAAATACCAATGTCACCGCCTCAGCGATGTAGAAAATGGCATCGGGGTCGGGCGACGTGCGGGTGCGGACCCCGGCGTAGCGCAGCGTCGACCCGCGCCCGCTGCACGAAAGCTCGAGGCTGCACCGGTTGTTCTACTGAGCGGACGCTAGACAGTTCGGCTCCTAGAGCAGCTCAGCCGACCTTGAAGCGCTCCACGCTGAAGCCGCGCGCGCGATAGGAATGGCGAATGGCGAGGTGAAACTGCCTTGCGTCTGTCTGCAACCTGAAATAGACTTCGGCGTGCTGAACATTACCAGGACGGTAAACATGTCGGATCTTGAAAATCTGCCCACCGGGATCCAGAGTTCGCGTCGTCATCTCATGAAGATGGGTGCCATAGCGGCGTCTGCAATGCTCGCTGTTTCAATGAAGACGACGCGAGCGGACGCGGTATGTGCTACAGCGCTAGGCTGTCGCTGCTTTCTAAAGGGCACCATGATCCGAACCGCAGACCGCGATAGGAAGGTCGAAGACCTTGTCGTGGGTGATTTGCTGCGGACTGTTTTTAGCGGGATGTGTCCCATCCAGTGGGTCGGCCGTTATCCGTTTAAGAAAAGCGATCCCGCCAAGCCATGGGTCAGGGACGTACTCCCGGTTCGGGTCGCTAGATCGGCCCTTGGTCCCGATATACCGTATGCCGATTTGTATGTCACGAAGACGCATTCACTGCTCATCGATGGCGTGCTAGTGCCGGTTTGCAATCTAATCAACGGCACGACGATTACGCTCTATGACGCAGGTAGCCTCGATGAACTGGAGTTCTTTCACATCAAGCTCGAACGTCACGACGTGATCTACGCGGAAGGAGCTACTTGCGACACTCTGCTGAATGTTGATGAGAACGCGGTCAATTTTGTCGAATACCTCCGTCAATATGGACCACCAATAATCGAGGATGTTCCGTGTGCGCCCTGGCTTGGCTATGGCCGCCGCGTTGAACTGAAGTCGCGTTTCCGCAGCGCGCTCTCGCCCTGGATTGATTGCCGCCAAAAGCTTGACATAATCCGAGACAGGGTCGAGGAGCGCGGAATTGCTCTTTTGCGGCAATCAGAAAAAGTTTAATTCGGCGGAGGGCTCGGCTGAGTCGGCCGCCAACCTCGCCGCGGCCGCCAGCCACAACTCCTCGACAAGGCGGTCCTGCAGGGTCTGCAGCTTGCTGGTGTTCCTCGACGACGCGACGGGTCGGCTGATGCAAATCCGCCCCGGGGTAGGACGCGATGTCAGCGCGCCACTGTTGTCTTGATCTCCGGCAGCATTACGAAATCATCTTTGCTGAGCAAATTCATGCCAGTGCTCAATTCCGGCGACCTCTCTTCATCGTAGCGCATTCGCAGTTCCTTGGCGAACAGCATCAAATGGGTCTGAATCTCGACCCGCGCGAATGACTTGCCGATGCAGTTCCGGGGGCCCGCGCCAAACGGGCATAACGCCAGTTCGTGCCGATCGCGCGCATTGTCTGGACTCATCCGATCCGGATCAAACTGATCGGGTGCCTCCCATAGATGAGGGCTGCGTTGAATCAGGTAGGGTGAGATGTAAATTTCCGTTCCTGCGGGTACAAAAAAATCCCCGAGTTGGTCGTCGCTAACCGCCCTGCGCGTCATAAGCCACAGGGGAGGATATAAACGAAGCGCCTCGTCGATTACCTGCCGGGTGTAGGTGTACTTTGGCAGCGTGTCGATTGCGGGAACCTCCTCCCATGGCAAGCGGTCAAACTCACTGGACAACCTATTTTGCGACTCCGGGTGTCTGGCCAGCAGATACCACATCCAATTCAGGAGCCCGGCAGTGGTCTCGTGGCCCGCAACCACAAGGGTCATGACCTCTCTGACCAGCTGTGCGTCTGGCATAGGTTTCCCGCGCTCCCGATCACGCGCCTGCATCAGCCTGCCGAGAAAATCCGTGGCCATTACGCCGATGCGTCGCCTCTGTGCAGCGATCTCAAGAACAATTTTGCCCAAGGGACGGAACGTTCCGGCAAATTCAAAATTTCTCGTCGATTCTTCCGCTAAAATATTGAAATGCGGCGCGACTGTGAAGTAGTCATCGCCAAAAATGGCGATCAGTATGAGTTTCAGGACCATGAAACTAACGTCGTGCGTGACGTTGACCGTTCTTTGACATTTGGCCGCCAGTTTCCACTTTTCGAGCAGCTCGGTGTTGATGCTGAAAATAATGTTCATCAAGCCGGCTATCGAGTCTTTGGAAAACGCGGGTTGCATCATGCGCCGCTGACTTGCCCAAAATTCGCCGTTGCTCGCAATCAGGCCGTTACCGAGTAACAAGGTAATACGTTTGACTACTTGCCCCTTTCTCGGGTAATTCTGCCAATTCCAACGCAGAATGCGCTCGCAGTATTCGGGGGCACTTACCACATACACGTCGCTTCCAAAGATCGATGCTTTGAAGATGTCCCCATAACGGACAAAGTTCTCATTCATCCAGCGGCAGAGATCTTCAGCCGAACTGTATTGCTCACTTGGTCCGGGGGGAACTCGAAGTTTGTTGGTTGTCATAGCTTTGACCAATGGTCCCGGGATACTGGTTGTTGAAAACATCGTTCAGCAAAGTCGATCTGGAATGCGTTGTGTAGCTGTTCCGGGTGCCTGATCCTTTCGCGGTGGCAGTTGGCCGCTCCGGCTCTCGATTTCGGTGAAAGTCATCGACTTGCGATGGCTAGTTGCGCAGGATGATTCTATCACCGATAGATTCTTTATTCAAATATTCTGGAGAGCGCGGCGCAGCCTGCCTGGTATCCTACTATCCGGCCCGGCCGATGACCGACGCTTGTTTGCTGATTGCGTTACTCCTGCGGACGGGGAGGACGCGCGGATCGGGTCCAGACGAACGGCCGCGCCTTTCCGCCCAATCAACTGCACGCAGCGCTGGCGCGACTATTTCTATTGCGACACCGAGCTCGATCCATTCCGATTTGTTGACGAAGCCATTTCGCCGGCGACGCGCACCCGGACCCTGAGCGCATTGCCCGGCAGATAAGCGAGCGGAATGTCTTCGACATCGACCGTTTGAAGCGTCCCGCGCTCGGCGCCGGCCACGATCGCGCGTTCTCTAGCCTGCGCTTCGGCGGCCGCGATTGCTTCTTCGCGGCTGAGGTCGCGATAACACCTGGTCGGTTTCGCCGCTCACTTGGGCGATCGCGGCGCCGACGGCATTGGCGCAGTCGCCATGCGGTACATGGCTCACTTGCGAGATGCCCGCGAGGCGGTCGGGCACCAAGAACGCGCCGCCGCCTACGGCGATCAGCGGCAATTCGCCAGCGTCGGTCTTCATCCTATCGACCGAATCCTCGATTTTTGCCCGCGCTATGTCCAGCGCCCTTTGCACGAGATTGCGCGGGAGATCGGCGACTGCTCGATTATCGCCGATCTGAGCGAGGCCGGCCGCGACTGCGACATCGGTCGCCGTCGCGGTATTGCCGCCGAAGACCAATCCCTCTTCGATCAGCCGGTAACCGACGCTTTCCGGCCCGACCGAAAGGCCATCGGCCGAGACCAGGCTCCCGCCGCCAAGCGCGATCGACAACAGGTCCGGCATGCGGAACAACGTGCGCACGCCGCCCACTTCGACGACCGAGTTCGCCTCGCGCGGAAATCCGCGGCGCAATTGGCCGATATCGGTCGTCGTGCCGCCGACATCGATGACCATTGCGTCTGTCAGCCCCGAGAGGAAGGCCGCGCCGCGCATCGAGTTGGTGGCACCCGAGGAAAAGCTCATGACCGGCAGCGCCGCCGCCGTCTCGGCCTGCATCATCGTCCCGTCATTTTGCGTGAGATAAAGCGGAGCCGCGATCCCGCGCACCGCAGTGATGAACCCCGCTATCGTCGCCCGAGCGAGATCGATCAGTGCGGCGTTGAGGAGCGCGGCATTCTCGCGTTCGAGGAGACCGATGCGGCCGAGCCAGTGAGAGATTGTGACGGAAGCATCCGGACACTCCTCGGCCAGGATCGCCCGTGCCCGCTCCTCGCAGCCCGGATCGAGCGGCGAGAAAATTGCGGCGACCGCTACCGACCGGATCCCGCTGACGCGGATTTGCCGCGCCACCCGCTGCATGGCGATTTCGTCGAACGGCACGATTGGTCGGCCGTCGTAATCGTGCCCGCCTTCGATCATGAAGACCTCGCCACGGACCCGCTCGGCAAGATCCGCGGGCCAGTCGCAGAACGGCGGCAGCGAGGCGCTCGCCGGCAACCCGATCCGCACCGCGGCGACGCGCGCCAGGTCGCGCCGCTGCACGACGGCGTTGACGAAATGGGTCGTGCCGATCACGACGCCGTCGATCCTGCGGCGCGCGATTTCCGGGCGGCGCGTCAGCTCCGCAAGCGCCGTCACGATGCCGGTGGTGACATCGGACGTGGTCGGCGTCTTGACGGCGTGCGCCACCCTGCCGTCCTCGAGCATAACAGCATCCGTGTTGGTGCCGCCGACATCGATGCCGATCCGCCGCATCAGCTTCTGCGCATCAGCTTATGCGCCCTGGGTCGAAGACGGAGCGGAAGTCGAGATCGTAACCGAAGGCGCGCGGTCCGACATGATCGAGCCCCTTCGGCGTGAGGAAAACCGCAGGCGCGGGAAGCACAACGACGGAGACCCGCCGGCCATACCCGATGGTTTCCGTGCCGAATGCTTCGCCCGATACGGTGTCCAGCACGCAGATCAGTTCGGGCGACATCGCGATCGGCGCCGCGTCGCGCCAAGCCACGACCCATTCGTTCTGGAATGCGATATCGAGCCGCGATCCGCGGTCTTCATCGAGGCCTTCGATCACCGCCCGGCCGCGCAGAAACCCCTCCGTCGTGCGGCGGGCGACGTCGATGACCTTGCCGCGGAAGATGAGCTTGCCGTGCCCTTCGTCGAGGATCGCCTCGACCGGATCCTCGTGATGCCGCTGCGCCTGCCGCACGCGGCGGCCGATTCCGATTGCTTTCGTCACGGTGAAATGAATGCCCCAATCCTTGACCTCGCGCCCGGTGCGCGGCGCCTTGCAGGTCGAAGCGATCGAGCCGAGCTCGACGCAGATCTTGCGGCTTACCCGCTCCATCCATTTCCAACTCGGGACCTTGGTCACCACCGCCTCGATGCCGCGCGGATCGTAGAGCACGCAAGGATGAGGGCGAAGATCGCCGACCGCGACGCTGGTCATCTGCGCTTCGGGATAGGCGCGGCCCATCGTATCCGCGTCGATGACCGGAACCCCGAGATGGGCCGCCGCCATCAGCGGCTGGATGCCGTTGCCGCCGCCGATCTCGAGCGGCATCACCGCGCGGAACTTTGATCCCAGCAACCCTTGCTGAATTTCGACCGCGCGGGCAATGTTGCGGCTGTCGGCGAGCCGCTCCTGGCCGACGAGCGGCGCCCCCATATTCGAGACCACCGCCACCCAATCTTCGTCGCCGAGGTCGAGCGGCGACATCAGCGATCACGCGATGTCCCTCGGCATAGAGCCGCCGCATGTTGAGGAGCCCCAGATAGGGGCTGCCGCCGCCCCCGGTGCCGAGGATCCAGGCGCCGACCGCCAGCGCCTCAACCTCGTCGAGCGCGAGTTCTCTCATCGAGCCGCGATACCATAAGATCCGGTTCGGCCAAAAGAACGGAATTATGTAGCTGTCTACCTGATTTGGCGAACAAGAGCTCGGAAGCCCGAGTGGCCTGGTTCGTGAACCGCCAGGTGGGCCATTGGCATTGCCCGACTGCCCCTTCGCACACGGTCGCGACCGATGAACACCAAAGGTAGCTATGGCCAACCCTTTACCCCAGCCGAAGTCGGTCGGGTGCAGCCGGGGAGTGCGGCGGAACAGGGCGGCCTCCAACCGGGCGATGTGATCCTTAGCATCGGCGGAAGCACGGTCCAACGTTTCGAAGAAGTCCAGCAGATCGTGCGAACTCAATCCGGATGTGCCGATGACTATTGTGGTGAGACGCGACCGGCGAGAGCTGACGCTCCATATTACGCCCAGCCGGACCGCGCTGACCGACCGATTTGGTAATCGTTACCAGATCGGGCTGCTCGGCATCGCCCGGCCAGCCTTGCGCAAATCTTGCAGACTGTGCGAAAAGTCGCATCAAGTGGATTCCGGCGCGGCGCATGACGCGGTAGAATATGGCATGACGCATCTCTCGGGCCACGACAGATCCCAGTTTTACTCCTGCCGGAGGCGGTTGACATTATTCGGCCCGGACAATCCGGTGCGCTTCATCGATGCTTTTGTCGATGGACTGGATCTTCGCAGCGTCGTTTATCCATGTTGAGCCGAATGTGACAGGCCGCCCGGGCTATTCGCCCGCCGACCTGCTGAAGCTCTACTTTACGGCTACCTGAACCGGGTGCGGTCGAGCCGTCGGCTGGAGGCCGAGACCCACCGCAATATCGAGGTGATCTGGCTGCTGCGCCACCTGAAGCCGGACTTCAAGACGATCGCTGATTTTCGGCGCGACAACCGCAGCCTTCCCAATGTTCTCGAGAATTTGTACTGCTGTGTCGCCAACTGCCTGTTTGGCAGGGAGCTGCTTCGCCGTGGATGGCACGCGGATCCAGGCGGTCAACAACAAGGATCGCAATTTCACCCGGGCGTCGCTGACCCAGTTCATTAAAGCCACCGACGCCAGTTCGAGGACTACCTTCAGCGCCTCGACAAGAGCGACGGCACGGAGAGCGCAACAGGCGGCTCGCGGGTCAAGAACCTGGCTGAAAAGATCGCCGCGATTGGGGAGCGGCGTGAGCGGCACAAGGACATGTTGGCGGAACTGGACCAGACGGGGGAGAGCCAGATCTCGCTCACCGACCCCGACAGCCGAGCGATGGCGGCGCATACGCATGTCGCGGTGGGCTACAATGTGCAGATCGCTGTTGATGCCAAGCACAAGCTGATCGTCGAGCAGCAGGTCACCAACCGAGTTGTCGATATGGGTCTGCTGGCACAGACCGCCGAACCGGCAAAAGAGGTTCTCGGCGTCGAGCGGATCGCGGTCGTGGCTGATCGGGGTTATTTCAAGATCGAGGACATCGAGGCCTGCGAGAAGGCCGGGATTGAGCCTTATGTGCCGCGTCCGCAGCGTGGTCCTTCGGTTAGAGCGGGCCTGTTCCGGAAAGATGAGTTCAGCTACGACTCAACCAGCGACAGCTTTCTGTGCCCGGCAGGTCAGCGTCTTCATCCCTATTCATCTTCTCTCATGCGGGGCTTGAAGAAGATCAATTACCGCAACAGCCAAGCCTGCCGAGACTGCCCGATCCGGCCGCAATGCACGGGCAATCAATTCCGCGCCGTATCCCGTCTCGAGAACGAGGCGGTATTGGATCGAATGCAAGCCCGCATAGCGCAGCGGCCCGACATCCTCGACCAACGCCGCGAGACCGTCGAACACCCGTTTGGCACGATCAAGCAATGGATGAACCAGGGTGCGTTTCTGATGCGAGGGTTGGAGAAGGTCCGCGCCGAGTTCAGCCTGACCGCGCTCGCCTACAATCTCAGGCGGGTCCTCAATATCGTAGGTCTTCCAAAATTGATTGCCGCGCTCCCGGCCTAAAAACCCTGCCCTAGGCGCCTCTCGATCCAGTTTAGGGTGTTGTCGAACGCAAGGATTGGACAAACCCTTCTCCATCGAATTGCAGCTCAGAAAAAATCACTCTCAGTCTGCCAGCCGGTTGATAAGCCGGCACCGCTGCAAACAGTGTTTCCACACAGTCTGCTCGATTTTTAAACTGAGACTAAAGCTAAGGCTGTGCAGCCGGGCCACGCGGCGGCGTCAGACTGGACGGCAGCAATTGCATGCCTTCTCGATCCGCAGCGCCATTTCCGCCGACAATGCGGCGTCACCGTTGACGAGCTCGGAGAGGGTTGCGCGGCGCACCTCCAATACGTTGCCGCCTCGCTCACCGTCAACCCGAGTTCATCGAGAATTCCTTGGGATGAACGCGCGCCGGGATGCGGCGTGGCCATTTCAACCCTCGCAGGTGCGCGGGGCTCGTCAGTGGTAGTCCCGCAAGTCCAATCACCCCGGAATGTATGCTGTTCGCCCGTACACCCACCCCGAATAATGCGGGGGCTTTTCGCATCCTTCCTCGACGCGCGAGCGGATCATTGTTCGACCTTGATTAATTTACAATGCCATGCTAATATCGTAATATGTTCCAATCGACATACTTCGCGGTAAATGCAAAGCCGATGGCCTCACACCTTGCGAGAGACTGCGGTATCTGGAGCCGATACTGTCTTTCGCTGTTGCTTCGCTGTTATTTCGCTGTTTGTTTGCCGTTATTTTTTCCTTCCTGCTGACAGCCCGCCAGGGTTCCTGCGGCAAAGCGCACTCGCTGGCTGATAATTCGCTGCAAGAACAGCAGAAACAGCCAGCACCGTTCGGGAGGGCTGTCCCGGCAATATGCGCCTAACCGAGCAGTGTGCGGGCGATCGTTTCCCATTCTTCCTTCAGCGGTGCGGTCGAGGCGGGTCGGCCGGCGCGGCTGTACCAGCCGCCGGCATTCCGCAGATCGCCTTCGACGCGGTGCAGGTAGGCGTGCGCCCAGGCTCCCTCGCGGTCGGGCTGCTTTTGGGCGCATTGATGCGCCAGGTGCCAGTCGCCCTTTGCTTCCCACCACAGCGCCTGCGCCGCCATGCTCAGCCCCTCGGGCGGCGCCTCGTCGGCGAGCGAGCTTTTATAGGTTTCGAAATCCATCTCATATCTCCTCTCGGAAGATTTCGCGTCACGCCAGCAGGCGGTCGAGATTGTCGCGCAGGCGATAATAACCGCCAACGACCGGCAAGAACCAGGGCTTGCCGGAGTAGAGCGGGTGGTCGGGGAAATCCTCGGTATCGTAGCTGCAGGCATAGTTGGCGACGCGAGCGATCTTGCGCGCCGTCTGCCAGCCGAGATAGGTCATCATCGCGACCCCGCTGCCATTGCAGCCGAGACAATAATGGAGCCCGTCGCGCTCTCCCATATGCGGCAATGCGTCGAGGGTGAAGGCGACATTGCCGGTCCAAGCATGGGTCACCTTGACGCCGCGCAATTGCGGGAAGCGATCGGTCATGTAGCGGTGGAGGATCGGCGCGCTGACCGTCGGGTCGACCTGCGTGAAGCGCGCGCGGCCGCCGAACACCATGCGCCGGCCGTCCGGCGACATCCGGTAATAGCACAGCACCCGCTTGGTGTCGGACAAGGTCCTAGCCTTCGGGATCAGGGATCGCGCGAGATCCGGCGGCAATTCCTCGGTCGCGATGATGTGGCTGGCGACCGGCACGACACGTCGCCTGAGCGCCGGCGTGAGACCCCCGGTGTAGCCGTTCGTCGCGATCACCACATCGCCGGCGGAAACCGCCCCGCGGCCGGTCTCGACATGCCATCCGGCGCCGCTCCGGCGGATGCCCGTGACCGGAGCATTGGCGCAGACCGGAACACCGCGCCGGCGGCAGGCCTCGAGCAGCCCCTTGTAATAGAGCGCCGGGTGCAATTTGCCGGACCGCTCGACGACCATGCCGCCGAAATAATAGTCGCTGGCGATTTCTTCGCGCTGCCGCTCGCGCGGCACCATGCAGGCGCCGGACTGCGCCGCCGAATTGAGGACGGCGAGCCGCCGCGTCTGGGCGTCGAAATGCTTTCTTGTCCAGGCGCCGACAAAGCGGCCGGGCTTTTCCCAGAAGCAATCGATCTTTTCCTCCTCGATCAGCCGGTCGATGAGGCCAAACGCGTCTGAGGCGTCCGACAGCAGCCGTTCGGCCCGCTCGGGCTCGACTTCGGCGCTCCGCCCGGTGAAGCTCTTGCCGATATTGACGCCGCCGCTGACGGCGCCGCCATTGCGGGTGCTGGCGCCAAAGCCGAGCTCGCTCGCTTCGAGCACGACCGCGTCGATGCCCTGCTTGGCCAGTTCGAGCGCCGTCGACAGCCCCGCATATCCGCCGCCGACGATCGCGACGCGCGCCGCTTTCGGCACCTCGACGAGGTCGCCGGCGGTCGGCGTGTAAGCCTCCCACCAATACGGGATCGGCGTGAAATCACGGTGGAAGACGTCGGGAACCATCCGCCTCAATTCCTCAAATGCACTCGCGCCATGCGGGTAAGGCTGTTGCCGCCGGCGGCGAGGGGTGACTACATTGTTCAGCATGCCACCGACCGCGACCGAGGAGCAAAAACTCATGCCAGCGCAAGCCGCAACAGCAACAAACGGCCGTCAGGAAGCGGCTCGCCTTTATCAGGAGCTCGAGGATCGCATGCTCGCGCGCGATCAGGAGGGCGGCAGCCGCGTCTATTACGAATTGCTGCGCCGCGGGCGGCCTCTGCCGGAGATCATGGCCGAAGCGGTGCGCATCCATGCGCCCTATACGCATGTGCCCTACCATCAGCGCATCGACGACGGCTTTCCGAATTTCGTCAACAACGACCATTGCCTGCTTTCGGCGCGCGCCGCGGTCAATCTGCAGACGATGCTGCCGGAGAAGCTCGCCGGCCTGCCGCTGGCGCAGACGATCTGGTACATCCCGTCCGGGCTCGACATCTGGAACCAGAAGATCCTGAAGGCGCCGGGCCATTATGCGACCCGCGGCTACAAGATGCCGAACGCCGAGCCGCCAAAGCCGGTCGTCTATTGGCCGGACCAGGAACCGCTCAGGGAATCGGGCCCCTTGAACGAGCGCCTCAACAACTGGCTGACCTTGGTCGAGCGCGGTCAGGTCATCGATGCCTACCGTGTTTTCCTCGGCCTGATGGAGGAGACCGAGCACCGCAGGGAGGTGCTGGCCCAGCTTGTCTTTGCCGGCATGATCGATGTGCAGGACCGCATGCTCTACAACCGCTCCTACACGACCGGGCATAAGGCCTACCGTGCGCGGTCGGTGGTCGAGATCGGCAATGCGATCGGCTGGGACAATGCGCACGACGTGATCTATGCGGGGGCGCTCGACATTGCGGTCGGGCCGCGCTGGCACTCGGTCTACGAGATGGCGTGCAACGTCGTCACGATCTTTATCGAAGGCAAGGAGGTGCACGCCGTGCCGCAAGGCGGCACGGCCGAGCGCGAGCGCGCCCTGTTGGCCAATACCGGATCATTGGACGAAGCCGAGACCGAGGAGCTGATCGACGCGTTGATCCATCAGCACGAGCCCGCCTATATCGAAAAGATCAGCGCGCTGTTGTTGGCCGGCAAATCGCCGCGCCGGATCATCGACGCGATCCAGCTGGCCGCCGCCCAAATCGTGCTGGAGACTGTGGGGCCGAACAATTTCTCGATGCCGCAGCACACCTACGAGTACTGCAATACGATCGGCTGGTTTTACGACAATTTCGAGCACCCGCAGCGGCTGAAGCTGCTCTACGTGGCGGGCTCGATGGTCAATCAGGCGGCGTGGAACCAGCGCAGCTCCGGCTGGCTCAAATCCGACCCGATCAAGGCCCCGAGCGGCGCCGACCGGATGAGCGGCAACCAGATCATCGAGCGGCTCGAAGCGGCGATTGGCGGCGCTCAACCCGCCCGAGGCGGTGGCCTGGACAAAGGCCTATCTCGACAGCGGCGAGGACCGCTCACGGCTCGTCGAGCGGCTCGCCCTGATGGCGACGCGGATCGGCAATGACCCACACAACCAGGAAATCCCGCAATGCATGCTCGAGGATTACGGCAAGAGCCAGAGCCGTGACCGCGAGCGGCTATTGCTGGCCTGCGCGCACATCTCCGCCGGGCACCGCAAATACGGCGATTTCTTCGAAGCCAGCCGCCGCTTTGGCGAAGCGATGGGTCTGGCCGAACTGCACTGACCCTCAGTGAAACTGCGGCTTCACCTTCTCGCAGAGCAATTGCAATGACTTCATAACGCGCTGATGCGGGATTTTGGTGCCGCAATTCATCTCCGCCAGGATGCCGTCGAGGCCGAGCTCCTCCTGCAATCCCATGAGCCGGTCGGTGACCTGCTCGGGCGTGCCGACGATGATCTTGTCGCGCAGCGCCTCGTCATAAGTGATGGTCTGCAGCCGCCGGCCGCGCGCGGCGCGGTCCTCGATCGCGCGCACGCCGGCGCGGGTCGCCGAATCCTCGAGCCGCTCGCCGAGATAGCGATAGAAGTACATGATGCTTTCTTCCGGCTCCGAGCGGGCCTGCGCCGCCGTCTCGGCGACATAGACCGGCGCCCGCAGGAAAACGTGGCCCTCGCCCGGATGCCCTCCCTCTTTCCAACCCTCGCGGTAGGCCTTGATGTTAGGGGCGAGCTCGGACAGCGTGCCGAGGCGAACCGCGACGAACACGCCGTGGCCGAGCTTGCCGATCGCCGGAAAGGTGTCGGGGCTGTTGGCGGCGATGCGGATCTCGGGCCAGGGTTTTTGGTAGGGCTTGGGCGTCGCCCTGACGTTTTGGAACGAGTAGTACTTGCCCGAATAGGAGAACGGGTCCTCGGTCCACGCCTTCTTCAGGATCTCGAGGGTCTCGGCGAAGCGCTCGCGGCTTTCGCCATAGGGCACGCCATACGCTTCGTAGGTGCGCGGGAAGCCGCTGCGCCCGACGCCGAAGATCAGCCTTCCGTGGCTGATCTGATCTACCGTGGCGGCCTCCTCCGCCAGGCGCAGCGGATGGCACAGCGGCAATACCTGGACGCCGGTGCCGATCTTCATGCGTTTGGTGCGCGCCGCGATGGCGCTGGCAATGGTCAACGGCGCAGCGCAGACCGACCGCTCGGGCGCAACGTGGATTTCCGCCAGCCACATCGCATCGAGACCCCAGCGCTCGGCCGCTTCGACCTGTTCGAACGACTCGGCAAAAGCCTCCGGCTGGCTCACGCCCGCCGGACACTGAAACTCGTGAAACATGCCGAATTCGAACGCCATCGCCGCTTCTCCCTTTGCATCGCGCCGACACTCTACGGTCGATGAAGCGCCGATGCCAGCCAAGAAAGGGGTGCTGCCTCGGTTGCGATTGTCACAGCCCCGTCATCGGACGGGCTGCCCGGTTGTCCTGTAAAAGCCGCTGCCTCCTACCTTAACGTTAAAGATTGGCTGCCCAGCTTCAAGTCGGCCGCTCGGACTTAAGAAAAATTGGAGCTGTTGCTTAATTTAATATAAAATTGATCGTTTTCCGTCATGAGATAGTCCTTAATTCGATGGAATAGACGAATTTTTGACGATATAGTGACGAACTTATGACGGCGCAGGCTTCATCCTGACTAACGAATCCTTAACATTTATTGCTGGTAAACGGCGCACCTGCCCGAAAACATCGTACAGTGATCGATTTCGATGAAATTTGCGAAGAGGCGGTAGGTAGCGCCCGACCATTGGGCGCCGCCGCCGATTTCATCGAGGCCTGCCGGGTCTATCTCGCTCGGCGCAAAATTCCCGAGGACGAATTCTCGATCTTCTTTGGCCGGCTCAGCGAAGCCTTGCTGCACCGGGGATGGCGCGAGCATGCCGCCGAATGCGCCCACATCGCCTTCGAATTGCGGCCCGTTCGGGAAGAAATAGCCAATCTCTGTGCTTGGGTGTTCAGCAATTCCGGGCGCCACCAGGAAGCCGCGGCGGCCTACGAGCGATTGCTGAAAATCCGCCCCCGATGGGCCGAAGGCCACCGTCACGCGAGCGGCTCGCTTGCCGCCGCCGGACAGCTCGATCGCGCAATTCTCCATGCCGGCAGAGCCAGCGAACTCGACCCGGATTCGTTTGAATTCGCCGTTCACGCCGCCTGCCTGTGCGAGACTGCGGGCCGATACGAGGAGGCAGTCGACTATCTGATGCGCGCGGCGGTCATTGCGCCCGGCATCAGCACTGTCTTGCGGCAGATGTCGGGCCTCAAATTCGCCCTCGAAAAGCCAGAGGACGCCGTGGCTCTTGCGCTGCGCGCCCTGTCGCTCGCGCCCGGCGATCGGCAGAACGCGCTGCATGCCGGCGAGTTGTTGCTGCGCACCGGGCGCTTTGACGAGGCAGCCGACATCATCGCCGGCACGCTCGACATCTACCCGCAGGACGAAGTCGCGTTTCGCCTGCTGTCCGCCGCGCATATGTTGCGCGGCCGGATCGGGGATGCACTCGAGGCGATCGATCGGGCGCTCGCTATAGCCCCGGACACGGCCGAGTACCATCTGCATCGAGCCAACCTGCTTTACCGCCTCGGCCGGCTCGACGAAGCGGCCGAGGCCTTCGGCCGGGCGGCGGCGCTCGATCCGTCAAACCCCGATGCCAAGCGTTCGCAGCTCACGGTCTATTTCGATAGCGGCCGCTTTACCGAGGCGCTCGCCGTCGGGGGAGAACTGATCCGCGCCGCGCCGGAAAACGAAGAATATGCGCAGGCGGTGCTGCAGGTACTGAACCGCCGGTTCGAGACCTTGGACGGCGATTACGTCGTGCTCAGCGAGCGTGCGTCGCGACCGCGCCGGGAACCGCGGCCGCCTCCCGGATTTTTCGAGAGATTGCGCACCCAAGGGCGCGTCGTCCATGCCCTGATCATCCGCGAGACCCGCACGCGCTTCGGCGACTCCAAGCTCGGATACGGCTGGGCATTGCTCGAACCGATTGCGCACATCCTGATGCTGTCTCTCGTGTTCTCAGTATTGATGCGGGGCCGGCCGCCGATCGGGGAAGAATTCTTCATCTTCTATTATACCGGGATCATTCCCTATCACATGTTTGTCCACACCAGCAGCAGCATGACTTACGCGATTTCGAGCAATGGCTCGTTGTTGCAGCTGCCTCTGGTCGGCACGTTCGACGTGCTGATGGCGCGAGGTCTGCTCGAACTGCTGACCGATACCTTGGTGGCGGCCCTCCTTCTGGCGGGGTTCGGCGCACTCGGGTTCGGCGCGCTGCCGCAGGATTTTGCCGGCGTCTCGGTCTCACTCCTGGTTGTCTGGCTGCTCGGCTGCGGGTGCGGCTTCCTCAATGCCGTGATCAATGCATTCGCCAAGTCGTGGGACAAGATCTGGGCTCAGTTGACCCGTCTTTTGTACTTCTGTTCCGGAATTTTCTATGTGCCGGGAATGATGCCGGAATGGATCCGCGATATTCTGGCGTGGAACCCGGTGTTGCACGCGGTCGACTGGTTCCGTTCGAGCTTTTTTCGGGAATACGAGCCGCACTGGCTCGACCGCTCCTATCTGCTGACATTCGCCGTGGTCACCTTGTTGGCGGGACTTGGCCTCGAGCGCGGGTTGCAGCGCCGGCTTTACGAGCCGCTATGATCATGCTCGACCGGGTCTGCAAGTCGTATCGCACGAAAGCCGGTCGGAAGACCGTGCTCGACCAAGTCAGCACGGTTTTCGAATCGGGTCACAACTTCGGAATCCTGGGACCGAACGGCGCCGGGAAGTCGACATTGATTCGGCTCATCGCCGGCTCCGAGCCGCCGGATAGCGGCATCGTCCGGCGCTACGCCCGAGTGTCGTTCCCACTCGGTTTCGGCGGCACGTTTCACGGCGCCCTATCCGGACGCGAAAACGTCGCCTTCATCGCGCGCATCTACGGAGCGGCGATACGCGGCACGATCAACTATGTCGAGGCGTTCTCCGAACTCGGCGAATATTTCGAGATGCCGGTGAATACCTACTCGGCCGGGATGCGCGCGCGGCTGGCGTTCGCCACCTGCCTCGCGATCGACTTCGACGTCTACCTGATCGACGAGGTGACCGAGATCGGCGACCAACGTTTCCGCCGCAGATGCGCCGAGGCATTCCGCGAGCGCATGCTGCGGTCCGACATCATTCTCGTAACCCACAACCCTCATACGATCCGGCAATATTGCGACAGGGGCGCTGTCCTCGCCAATGGCCAGCTGACATTGCACGACGATATCGCCGCAGCATTGGAATCTTACCATCGCCTGCTGCAGGAGCGTGCCTGATGACGGCGCAGCCGACACGCGCGCGGCCGGTCGGCGATTGGATCGGCCCGCCTTCCTCGCAGGCGAGCGGACCCGCCATTACCGCCGGACTTCCCGTACCCGCCGAGGACGGCGGAGCCATTGCCGTTTTTCAGGCGCAGGAATTCGCTGCACGCCGCCGACGCGTCCCGGTTCGCCTGTTGTCGCTGGTTGTCGTCGTGCTGGTGCCGGCGACGCTGGCGGCGGTCTATTATTTTCTGATCGCTGCCGACCAATACGTCGCCGAATTCCGCTTTGCATTGCGCACCGTCGAACCCGTCCGAGCCGAGGTCGGCGGGTTATTCCAAGGAAGTGTCGCGCCCTCGCCGGTCGGTGTGGACTCTTATGCCGTTGTCCAATACCTCGGCAGCCGCGATGTCATCGACGAGCTCGGCAAGACGCTCGATCTGCGCGAGATGTTTTCGCGGCCAGAAGCCGATTGGGTCGCGCGGCTGCAGCTCCCGGTCTCCATCGAAGAGCTGGTCAGGTACTGGAAAAGCCAGGTGGACGCGTTCTACGACATCACCAACGGAACGATCGTGGTCCGGGCCAGCGCTTTCACGCCGGACGATGCGTTGCAATTGGCGCGGGCGGTCCTCACCTCGGCCGAGCGCCTGGTCAACGATTTGTCGGCGCGGGCGCGGCACGACACTCTGTCGAATTCGGAGAAGGAAGTGCACCGCGCCGAAAGGCGGCTCAAGGCGACGCTCGCACGGCTTCGCGAGTTTCGCGACCGCGAGGGCATCATCGATCCGCGCAAGACCGCCGACGCCACCCAGGCGCTGGCCGGCCGGATACGCGACGAGATCGTCCGGACCGACACCGAACTGTCCACCGTAAAGCATTACATGCGAGCCGACGCTCCGTCCGTCAGGATACTGGACGCCCGCATGCAATCGCTGCAGGCTCAGCTCCAGTCGGTGGAAAGCGAGGTGACCGACACCGAGAAATCGCGCTCCGAGGTTCTGTCGCGGGTGATGGGATCCTATGAGCGGCTCGAGAGTGAACGGACCTTCGCCGAGAAAGCCTATCAGCACGCATTGGAGGCGCTCGATCGGGCGCGCGTGAACGCCGACCGCCAGCAGATTTACATTGCGGGCTTCGTTCAGCCGAGCCTTCCCGAGGAAGCGCTTTATCCACGCCGGTTGCGCAATGTCGGCATTGTCCTTTTTCTGTGCTGCGCCGTTTGGCTGATCGGCGCCTTCATCGTCCAGACGGTGCGAGAGCACTTGTAGACATCATGGCGACGCTCGAAATCGACACTCACCCTCGGCTGTTGTCGGCGCCGCCGATCACCGTCTCGCCGTTCCGTCACGTCCGCCGCAGACGCAAAAGGCTCGCCTTGATTTCGAGCCACGACGATTTGTGCGGGATTGCGGCCTACACCCGCAGTTTGGAGAAGCAACTAAACGATGTCTTCGAAGTTACGGTATTCGACTTGGACCAATATCTGTTGCGCAGCACTCATGGCCGCGTCAGAAAATTCGCCGACCGGCACATTCTGGACATTTGTCGTGAAATTAGAGACTACGAGGCCGTCAATCTGCAACTCGAGCACGGCACGTTGGGCCGCAGCTGCCATGACATTCATCGGCGGTTTTCCTGGATCCTGCGGGCGGCTCCGCGGCTTTCAGTGACATTCCACACGGTGTTCCAGTGCGAGGCCTTCAATTACCGGGAGTATTTCAGAGAAATTCTGAAGCGCAATTTCGCAAGAGCGATGGCGATGAGAGCGCAGTACAATCGCGAGCACCTGTTGTCAGCGGGGCTGGCCAGCCGGCTACGGCGTGCTCAGTGCTTCAAGCCGATCACTCTTATCGTGCATACCCGCCGCGACCTCTCGCAGATGAAATTCGCGCACGGCATGCGTAATGTATACGACCATCCCCTCTCGTTTCTGTCTGCCGCCGAAGCGGCGGACATTCGGCGCGCTGCATCGCGAAAGAAATTTCCGGTGCTCGATGACGTCCCGGCCGGGAGCAGGCTGATCGGGGTTTTCGGCTTTCTCGGGCGCTACAAGGGGTTCGATACCGTCGTCAGGGCACTGCATCACCTGCCAAAAGATCATCATCTGCTGATTTTCGGCGGCGTCCATCCAAATGAAATCAAGCCCCACCAGCCCATCGATCCTGTCGTCTCCTCATTATTCGACGCCGGTTATATCGATACCAGTGTCGCCGAGCGTATCGGATCCAATGGGGAGGGGACCGCGCCGGCTGTCTCGGTCGCCGTCGACAGCTCGATGCGCGATCTGTTGATCGAGCATCCAAAGGATCTGTCGGATCGCATTCATTTCATGGGGGCCCAGAGCGACGCCGATTTCCTCGGCGGCATGGCGATCTGCGACGCCGTCGTATTCCCTTATATTGAGGTAGGGCAATCCTCGTCCGGCCCGATTTCCCAGGCATTGGAGCTGGGCTGCCGTGTCATTGCTTCGCGGACCCACACCTTTATTCAGCTCAGCCGCTATCACCACAATCTCATCGAGTTCTTCGACATCGGAAACCACCTCGAACTGGCCGGCCGCATCCGAGCGCGGCCGCAATTCGAGCGCCGCGAGCATCTCCCGGCATTCAACGTCGAAACCAACAAGGCCGTCTACCTCGCCGCCAACGGCTCCCACGCCGCGGCTTCCCGGGTCAGGGTTTGACCCCAAAGCCAAAAAGCTCGCGACAATCGGTCCCTGCGAACCTATGATCAGGCGCTTTCGCTTCGAGTTAAAAGCGTCGGCGAACGGAGGAGCGCAGAATGAGAAACGGGTTTCGCGTTTATGATTCCGACACGCATGTCAACCCTGCCGCGGAAGTGCTGGAGCGCTATGTCGACCCGGATTTCCGGGCGCGCCTTGGCGAGCTGTCGCCCTATCGGTTTGCGGTCGGGCAAGGAGCGGTCGGCGGTGTGGAAGGGCTCCACAATTATCGCGTCGGGACGAAATACTACCGGCGGGTTCTCGGCGAGCGCGCGCCCCGCGAGACCTTCACCGGGCGCGAGACGAAATGGATGGGCAGCAAGATGCCGCGGCCGGGTGTTCAGGACGACCAGGCCGAAAACCGCGTCAAGGACATGGATGACGAAGGGACCGATGTTCATTTCTTGATCCCGACCTCCTGGCTCAGCGCCGTCGGCCTTCCCGACCCGGCGCTCGAAATCGGCCTCATCCGCGCCTACCACCGGCACATGTCGGATTTTTGCGGGCAATATCCGACGCGCCTCAAGAGCATGATCGTTGCGTCAACCCGCGTTCCCGAGGAAGCCGTGCGCGAGATCCGCGAATGGGGCAAATCGAAATGGGCGGTCGCGGTGATGCCGCTGCTCGCCAAGGACCTGCCGGCGGATCATCCCGATTTGAGCCCGATCTGGGAGGCGGCCCAGGAATACGATCTGCCGATCGCCAACCACAGCTTTACGTGGAACCCGCCTTACTACCCCGGCTACGAAGATCTTTGGGAGAACATCTTTCTCAGCCGGCTCGCCGCGCATCCCTGGGGCGCGATGCGGTTTGTCGGGTCCTTCATCGGCGGCGGGCTCTTCGACAACTACCCGAAGCTGCGGATGGGCGTGCTCGAATGCGGTTTCGGCTGGCTGCCGTTCTGGGCCCGGCGCATGGACGAGCAGGCGGTCTATGTCGGCGGCACCGCCCCGCTCAAGCAAAAGCCGAGCGAATACATGCAGAGCGGCCGGTTCTTCTGCAGCATCGAACACCATGAAGGGGAGGACATGTTCAACTATGTCACCCATTTCCTCGGTGACGACATTCTGATGTACGCCTCCGACTATCCCCACTCGGAATGCCAATTCCCAGAGTCGGTCGACAACATCATCGCCTGGTCGAGCCTCAAGGAGGATACGAAGAGAAAACTCCTCTTCGACAACGCCGACCGCTTCTTCAGACAAGCCTGATGCCGCGGACGCGACGAGGAGAGCCGCCATGAAGAACGGCTTTCGCGTCTATGACGCCGACACGCATGTCAGTCCATCCGCAGAGGTCCTCGAGCGCTATCTCGACCCGAGCTTTCGGCCGCGGCTCGCCGAGTTGGCGCCCTATCGCCATGACACCGGCGACGGTCTGCACTCCTACAGCTTCGGCAGGAAATTCTACCGCCGCGTGCTCGGCGAGGCGGCGCCGCGCGAGACCTTCACCGGCCGCGAGTTCGCGCTGGCGCGGCAGCAAGATGCCGCGCCCCGGGGTGCAGGACGCCGACGCCGCCAACCGCGTCAAGGACATGGACGACGAGGGGACGGATGTACATTTCCTGATCCCCGGCTCGTTCATGAGCTTTGTCGGGCTCGACGACCCGGCTTTCGAGGTCGCGATGGCGCGCGCCTATCACCGCCACATCGCCGATTTCTGCGGGCAGTTCCCGAACCGGCTGAAGAGCCTGATCGTCGCCTCGGCCCGCGTTCCCGAGGAAGCCGTGCGCGAGATCCGCGAATGGGGGAATTCGAAATGGGCGGTGGCGGTCAAGCCGCTGATGCCGACCGACATCCCGCCCGATCACCCCGATCTCGAGCCGATCTGGCGGGCGGCGGAGGAACACGACCTGCCGATCGCGCACCACAGCTCGACCTGGAACCCGCCCTACTATCCCGCCTATCGCGATGTCTGGGACAACATCTTTCTCGGCCGGCTGGCCTCACACCCGTGGGGGGCGATGCGGTTTGTCGCCTCCTTCATCGGCGGCGGCATCATGGACCGCTACCCGAGCCTCAGAATGGGCGTGCTCGAATGCGGCTTCGGCTGGCTGCCGTTCTGGGCGCGGCGCATGGACGAGCAGGCGGTCTATGTCGGCGGCACCGCGCCGCTCAAGCTGAAACCGAGCGAATACCTGACGAGCGGCCGCTTCTTCTGCAGCATCGAGCGCCAGGAAGGCGAGGACATGTTCAACACCGTCACGCAATATCTCGGTGACGATGTGCTGATGTACGCCTCCGACTACCCGCATTCGGAATGCCAGTTCCCGGACTCGATCGACAACATCCTCGCCTGGTCGAGCCTCAGCCGCCGACCAGCGGCGCAAGCTCTTCTGGGACAACGCGAACCGCTTCTACAAGCAGACCTGACGATCTCGGCCTGACAGAGAAATTGGCATCACCCTCTCCGCCCTTGGCAGGAACAGGGCCGGGGTGAGGTGGGGGATTCCGCGTGGTCGCGATCGCCCACCTCACCTTCGCACGCCTGACGGCGTGGGCCCAGCCCTACTCCCCCGTGAAGGGCGGAGAGGGATTTCCTGCTCGCGGAGCTTGAAGCGCTGGATCTTGCCGGTGGCGGTCTTTGGCAGGTCGTCGAGAAACGCGTACCAGCGAGGGCATTTGAAGGGCGCCAGCAGCCCCTTTACGTGCCCCTCCAGCGCCCGCACGAGTTCCTCGTCGGCACGAACTCCCGGGTTTGGCGACCACGAACGCCTTCGGCTTGACCAGACCGTCCTCGTCCGGGGCACCGACGACGGCCGCCTCGAGCACGTCCTCGTGTGCGACGAGCGCCGCTTCGACCTCGGCCGGCGAGACGTACATGCCGCTGACCTTCATCATGTCGTCGCTGCGGCCGCAATAAACGTAATAGCCGTCTTCGTCCTCGAAATATTTGTCGCCGGTGCGGGTCCACCGGCCCATGAACGTCGCACGGCAGCGCTCGCGATTGTTCCAGTAATAGGCGGCGCTGGTCGGCCCGCTGACCAACAGGTCGCCGATTTCGCCGCGGCGGACGGGCCTTTCCTCCTCGTCGACGATTTTCAGCTCGATAGCCCGGGATCGGTCTGCCGGTGGTGCCGTAGCGAACCCCGTCCGGCCAGTTGCTGAGAAAGATGTGCAGCATCTCGGTCGAGCCGATGCCGTCGAGAATGTCGACCCCGATCCGCGCCGACCAGCGCCGGCCGATCTCCTGCGGCAGCGGCTCTCCGGCCGAAACGCAACGGCGCAGTGCCAGTTCGTCGCGAGGCGGCAGATCGTTGCCGGCGAGCATCGCATTGTAGAGGGTCGGAACCCCGTAAAAGATTGTCGGCCGGTGCTCGCGCAATACGCGGCTGACCGCCGCCGGCGTCGGCCGCTCCGCCATCAGCACGCTGGTCGCGCCGACCGCCAGCGGAAAGGTCAGCGCATTGCCGAGCCCATAGGCGAAGAACAGCTTTGCCGCCGAGAACACGATATCGCTCTCGTCGATGCCGAGTACCGGGACGGCATAGAGCTCCGCCGTCTGCATCAGGCTCGAATGGATGTGCACGGTGCCCTTCGGCCGGCCCGTCGAGCCCGACGAATAGAGCCAGAAGCACGGCTCGTCCGGATGGGTCGGCGCGGTCTCGGACGCCGCCGGCATCTCGGCGAGCAAAGCGGCGAGCGAGTGCTCCTGCGTGTCGCCCCCGGAGACGATCAGCGCCGGCCGCGGCCCCGGCAACGTGGCCAATGCAGCCTTCATGACCGGCAGCAACGGCGCGGAGACGACGACGGCGCGGGCGCGGCTGTCGGCCGCCATGAAGGCGAATTCGGCGGCAGAGAGCTGCGTGTTGACCGCAACCGGGACGGCCCCGGCCTTGATCGCGCCGAGAAAGGCGGTCGGAAAATCGATCGTGTCGTGCAGGCACAGGAGGATGCGCTGCTCCGGATGAATGCCGAGCCGGCGCACGAGATTGGCAAACCGGCTCACCCGTTCGGCGAGCTCGGCATAGCTGTATTGGCCGCGATCGTCGATAAAAGCCGTCTTCGCGCCGCGCCCGGCGTGGAGGTTTCGCTCGATCAGGTCGGCCGCGGCATTGTATCCCGTCGGGCTCTCACTGCTCATCCGCCATCCTCCCGATGTCGCGTTGCCGGCCGCAAGCTGTCGAGATCGGCCGCAAGGCCATTATATTCCTCGCATGCAGCGGTCAAGCAGCGGCAGCCTTCCCGACACCGCCGCCGAGCGGGACGATTATCTCTGCCGCCTCGGCGAGCGGGTGCGCGAAGAACGGGCCCGCCGCGGCATGACCCGCCGGATTTTGGCGCGCGATTCCGGACTGTCGGAGCGCTATCTCGCGCAGCTCGAAAGCGGCAAGGGCAATCTCTCGATCAAATTGCTGCGCCGGGTCGGCGACGCGCTCAACCTGCCGCTTCCCAGGCTGCTCGGCGGCGAGCCCGCCGAACCGGCCGAATTGGGGCGGATCGTCGAGCTTTTGCGCCGCCTGCCGCCGGACCGGCTCGGCGAGGCGCGGGCGCTGCTCGACGCGCATTTCGCCGCGCCCGATCGTCACGCGCGGCAACGGCGGATCGCGCTGATCGGGCTGCGCGGCGCCGGCAAATCGACCTTGGGCAGCCGTCTGGCGCGCCATCTCGATGTGCCGTTCATCGAGCTCGACGCCGAGATCGAGCGGGATTTCGGGCTGTCGCTCGGCGAGATCTTCGCCCTTTCCGGCCAATCCGCTTACCGCCGGTCCGAGCGCCGCGCCTTGGACGGCGTGCTCGACCGCCACCCGGGATTTGTGCTGGCGGCGGGCGGCAGCATCGTCGCCGAGCCGGAAACCTACGACGAGCTCCTCGCGCGCTGCTTTACGGTTTGGATCAAGGCCTCGCCCGAGGAGCATATGAGCCGCGTCATCGCGCAAGGCGACCTCCGCCCGATGTCCGAGAACAAGGAAGCAATGGCCGATCTCGAACGCATCCTCGCCGCCCGCACCCCGCTCTATGCCCGAGCCGATGCCGTCATCGACACCGCCGGGTGCTCGGTCGAAGCCAGCTTCTCCGGCCTGCTCGCAATCCTGCCGAAACGGTGCGGTCAGGGACGCTGAGTGGGTTGCCGCCTGGGGCTGCCTGCCGCATGATGAGGCCGGTGAACAAAAAATCTGCGGTCGGGGAATGAGCGCCAGGAGCAAGGTCTGTTCGAGCTTCGATGATGCGGTCCGCGACATTCCGGATGGCGCGACCCTCGGTTTTGGCGGGTTTGCGGTCGTCGGAATGCCGATCAACCTCTATCAGGCGGTCGCCAAGCAGGGCGCCAAGAACCTGACCTGCGTGTCGAATTCGACGCGCGGCGGCGCCACTCTGCCGGCCGATGCGCCCGATATGGGCCAGATGATCAAGAACGGGCAGGTCAAGAAGGTGATCTGCGCCTTCACCGCGCCGACGCGGGCCTCGCAAAGGCTGATCTTGTCCGAATATGTCGAGAAAGGTCTGATCGAGGCGGAGCTCGTGCCGCAGGGCACGCTCGCCGAGCGGATGCGCGCGGCCGGCGCCGGCATCCCGGCCTTCTACACCCCGGCGGCGGTCGGCACCGAGCTCGCCGAGGGGCGGGAAACCCGCGTGTTCAACGGCCGCGAATACCTGCTCGAACACGCATTGCCGCTCGACTACGCCTTTATCCGGGCCTACCAGGCGGACGCGGCGGGCAACCTCCGTTTCCGGCGCTCGCAGCGCAATTTCAACCCGATCATGGCGATGGCGGCGCGGGTCACGGTCGTCGAGGTCGAGGAGGACATCCTGCCGGTCGGCGCCATCGATCCCGACGATGTGCATACCGCCGGAATTTTCGTGCACCGGATCGTCAAGATCCCGCCGCCGCCCGAAGGCTGGTGGCCGCAGCGTCCAGGGAGCATCGGCCGATGAGCGAGAGGGCGAAAGGGTTGACCCGGCAGCAGATGTGCGACCGGCTGGCGATGGAATTCGGCGACGGCTGGATCGTCAATCTCGGGATCGGCATTCCGACCCTGTGCTCGAATTTCGATTTCGGCGACAAGCAGATCATCTTTCATTCCGAGAACGGGGTGATCGGCTACGGCCCGCTCGCCGCGCCGGGCAAGGAGGACCTGCACCTCGTCAATGCCGGCGGCCAGCACGTCACATTGCAGCCGGGCGCGGCGATCGTGCACCACGCCGATTCCTTCGCGCTGATCCGCAGCGGGCGGATCGACGTGACCGTGCTCGGCGCTTACGAGGTCGCCGAGAACGGCGATTTTGCGAACTGGAAGATGGCGGGCCAGCAGGGCGGCGGCATCGGCGGCGCAATGGATCTGGCCTCCTGCGCCAAACATGTCTTTGTCGCGATGGAGCACCAGACGCGCGACGGCAAGCCCCGCCTCGTCGAGCGCTGCGCGATCCCGGCCACCGCGCGCGGCGTCGTCAATCTCGTCGCCACCAATTTCGGGCTGTTCGAGATAACCCCGGAAGGCATGGCGCTGCGCGAGATCGCCCCCGGCGTAACGGTCGAGGAAGTGAGGGCGACCACCGGATGCAACCTGATCATCCCCCGCGAGGTCCCTCCGGTGCGGCTGGCGCAGTAGGTCTCGCAAATAAAAAGGACTGTGATTGGAACAGCGTCGTCTCGGCCGATCCGGCCTTCTCGTGTCGGTGGTCGGGCTCGGCTGCAACAATTTCGGCGGCCGCATCGATTTCGAGGCGACGAAGAAGGTCGTCCACAAGGCGCTCGATCTCGGCATCACGTTTTTCGATGAAGCCGACACCTATGGCGATCCGCGCGGCAGCTCCGAGACCTGCCTCGGCCAGATCCTCGGCGACCGGCGCAAGGACATCGTGCTGGCGACCAAATTCGCCCGCCCGATGGATGCCGCCGGCCGGTTTCAGGGGGCGTCGCGGCGCTACATCATGGCCGAGGTCGAGGCGAGCCTCCGGCGCCTCAAGACCGACTGGATCGACCTCTACCAGCAGCACCAGCCCGACCCGCTGACCCCGATCGAGGAGACGTTGCGGGCGCTGGACGACCTCGTCCGGCAGGGCAAGGTCCGCTACATCGGCTGCTCGACCCTGCCGGCCTGGCAGGTCGTCGAGGCGCAGTGGACCTCGAGGCATCTCGGCCTTCACCATTTCATCTCGTGCCAGGAGGAGTACAGCCTGCTCGCGCGCGACCTCGATCGCGAGATGATGCCGGTGCTGGAAGCCTACGGTCTCGGTCTGATCCCGTTCCGCCCGCTGGCCGATGGGCTGCTGACCGGCAAATACCGGCGCGGCGCGCCGCCGCCTGCGGGCACCCGGCTGGCGACGATGGCGAGAGCAGCGGATCGCAACCTGACGGATGAAAACTGGGCGATTGTCGAGCGGCTCGCGGGGTTTGCCGCCGAGCGCGGCCATACGCTTGCTGGAGCTCGCCTTCAGCTGGCTGCTGCGCCGCCCGGCCGTGGCCAGCGTCATCGCCGGCGCGACCAGGCCGGAACAGGTCGAACAGAATGTCCGCGCGGCCGCATGGGCCTTGACGCCGCAGGAGATGCAAGAGATCGATGCGCTGACGGCCAAATGACTCAAATCCCGGAGGAGGAGTAGCGAGATGGAAATTCGGTTGGACGGCAGGACCGCGGTCGTCACCGGCGGCAGCAAGGGGCTGGGCCTGGCAATCGCCGAGGAATACGCCAAATCTGGCGCCGACGTCGACGATCCTGGCTCGCGACCAGGGAACCCTCAACGAGGCCAAGGCCAGGATCCAGGAGGGCGCGCCGGGCCGCAAGGTCGCCGCGATCAGCTGCGACGTATCGAAGGCGGCCGACATCCGCAAGACCTACGACCAGATCGTCTCCGAGTTCGGCAAGATCGACATCTTCGTCAACAATGCCGGGCAATCGACGCGCGGGCCGTCGGAGACGATCACCGACGAGATGTGGCAGGCCGATCTCGACCTCAAACTGTTCGCGCAGATCCGCTTCTGCCGGCTCCTCTTCCCGCAGATGAAGCAGCGCAAATGGGGCCGCATCATCAGCGTCCTCAACATCGGCGCCAAGGCGCCGGGCGCCGACAGCGCGCCGACCTCGGTCAGCCGCGCCGCCCAGATGGCGTTCACCAAAGTGCTGTCGCAGGAAGGCGCGCCGCACAACGTGCTGGTCAATTCGCTGCATGTCGGGGTCATCGTCAGCGACCAGATCGTGCGCCGCCATCAGCGCGAGGGCGCCAACGTCTCGCTCGAGGATTTCATCGCCCAGGCCGGGCGCGGCGTGCCGATGGGCCGCATGGGCCGGGCCGAGGAATTCGCCAACATCGCGTGCTTCCTCGCCTCCGACGCCGCCTCCTATGTGACCGGCTGCGCGATCAACGTCGACGGCGGCCGCTCGCCGGTGGTGTAGCCGGCCCCCTCATCCCGCCCGCATATACTTCTCCTCGAGGGCGCGCCAGCGGGCGGTGCCGACGGCCTCTTCGCGCTCCTGGAAGGTGGCGAGATCGCCTTCGATGCGGCGGGTGTCGCCGTCCTCCTTCAATGCCGCCAGCACCTTTTGCGCGGCGCGGATCGCGGCGCGATGGGTCTGCGAGGGGTAGATGCCGAGGCGGAACCCCATCGCCGCCAATTCGCTCGCCGGCACCATCGGCGTCTTGCCGCCCTCGAACACGTTGACGAGGGCCGGGCCCGCGACCTCGCGCGCGACGATCCGCAATTCGTCGATGTTCTGCGGCGCCTCGACAAAGCCGACATCGGCGCCGGCTTCCAGATAGGCGTTGACGCGGTCGATCGAGGCCTGCAGGCCCTCGATGGCGCGCGCATCCGAGCGGGCGATGATGACCAAATCGGGGTCCTGCCGGGTATCGACGGCGGCGTGGATCTTGCCGACCATCTCGCCGAGGCTGATGACCTCCTTGCCCTCGTAATGGCCGCATTTCTTCGGGCTGCGACCTGGTCCTCGATGTGGAACGCGGCGACCCCCGACTTCTCGTACTCGCGGACCGTGCGGATCACGTTGATCGCGTTGCCGTAGCCGGTATCGGCATCGGCGATGACCGGGATGCCGACCGCCTCGACCGTCAGCCCGATAAAGCGGACATTCTCCGACAAGGTGAGCAGGCCGAGATCGGGATAGCCGTTGGCCCGCGAATAGCCGCCGCCGGTCAGGTAGACCGCTTCGAACCCGGCCTGCTCGACGAGCCGCGCCGTCAACGTGTCGTAGGCCCCCGGCGCCATCGTGTAGCCGCGGCGGGCAATCAGCTCTCTCATTCTCTGTCGTGGTGTCATCGGGCTCTCCTTCAAATTTCGTCAGGCATGATCCTCGGGAAATCCGCTTTCTTTTCGGCGCGCCCTGTGGCCATAGGGGTGCCGCTTGGCGCGAGTGCAACCTAAGCACGCCTTGCCGAAACCGAACCACAACAGCCATGCCCGGGAGGAATGATTATGATCAGCGGATTCCATCGGGAAAGCTCGACCGTCGCACCATCATCAAGGCGGCTGCTGGCGCCGGTGTCGCGCAACTGGCGGCGCCCTTTGCGATTACCGCTCGCGCCGCCGACGAGATCAAGTTCGGTCTCGACGATCCGCTGACCGGCACCTATGCCGAGCTCGGCAAAAACGAGCAGATCGGCTGCCAGTTGGCGATCGACCAGATCAATGCCAAAGGCGGGATTCTCGGCCGCAAGGCCCAGTTGCTGGTCGAGGATTCGACGAGCGCCGATACCGGCATCGCCGTCCAGAAGGCGCGCAAGCTGATCGAGCGTGACAAAGTCGATTTCCTGCTCGGCAACGTCAACTCGGCGATGGCGCTCGCGCTCGGCGAGGTGTCGAACGAACTGAAGACGCTGCACATTGTTACCGGCGGCCATACCGATCCCGTCACCGGCACCGATTGCCATTGGAACGTGTTTCGCGTCTGCAACACGACGCGCATGGAAACCAACTCGATTTCCAAGATCCTGTTCAGCAAATACGGCAAGAAGTGGTACTTCATCACGCCCGATTATGCCTTCGGCCACACCCTGCAGGAGGGCTTCGAGGCCAGCCTCAAGCAATTCGGCGGCACCGAGGTCGGCGCCTCTCTGACGCCGCTCGGCGCCACCGACTTCTCGTCCTATCTGATCCAGGCGCAGGCGGCCAACCCGGACGTCATCATCTTTCTTACCGCCGGCCAGGACGCGGTCAACTCGCTCAAGCAAGCGGTGCAGTTCGGCCTCGACAAGCGCTTCCATATCGCCGGAGCGCAGCAGGAGCTCGAAGTGCTCGAAGGCCTGCCGCCCGAGGCGCGCATCGGCACCTGGGTTTTCGAATGGTATTGGGTGCAGCCGAATGTGCCGCACGTGAAGGAATTCGTCGCCGACATCAGGAAGATCAATGGCGGCAAGGTGCCGACGGCGCGCCATTGGTTCGGTTATGTCGCGACTTGGACCTGCGCGCTCGTCGCCAACGAGCAAAAGACGCTGGACCCGGTCAAGCTGGCCAAGGCGCTCGAAAATTTCAAATTGCCGCCGGAGATCGCGCTGATGCCGTACGACACCTTTTATCGCGCGGGCGATCACCAGCTGATGCCGACGCTCTATGTCGGCAATGCGGTGGAGAAGGGGCCGGAGCCCGAGGATCTGTTCAAGGTCGATGAGCTGGTCAAGGGCGTCGACGCCGCTTTGCCGGTGGCCGAGACCGGCTGCCATCTGAGTTGGCCGGCCTGAGCGGAGAGAGGATTTCTGGGTCGTGCACCCCTTAGCCCCTCTCCGGTATTGCCGGAGAGGGTGCCGAGCGAAGCGAGGCGGGTGAGGGTCGGCGCCGGCTTAGCGCATCGATGACGCAGCTCCTGCTCTTCAACCTGTTCAACGGGCTGATCATTGGCGCGTTCTACGCGTTGATGGCGCTCGGTCTGTCGCTGATCCTCAACCTTTCCGGCGTGATCAACTTCGCGCATGGCGGATTTTTGGCGATCGGCGGCTATCTCGCCTACATGCTGATCCCCGCATATCGGCTTCTGGGGCGCATTGGCGGTCGCGCCGGTCCTGACGGCGGCCCTCGGCCTCGTCGTCGAGCGCGTCTTGATCCGCCCGCTCTACGGCCGCGATCCGCTTGTACAGCCTGCTGCTCACCTTTGGCCTCGCCTTCATGCTGGAGGACGGGACGCGCTACATCTGGGGCCCGGCCACCTTGCCTTTCACGATCCCGCGGCTGGCTGTCCAGCCCGCTCAGCAGCACCTTCTTTTTTCTGACCGGCTACCGCGTGTTCATGGTGGGGCTGGTGGTGGCGGCGGTCGTCGGGCTGTTTCTGATCCTCAACCGGACCCGGCTTGGCATGCGCATCCGCGCGGGAACATTGGACCTCGAGATGGTCTCCGTCCTCGGGGTCAACACCCGCATTTTGCGCAACCTCAATTTCGGGCTCGGCATCTATCTCGCCGGGCTGGCGGGAGTTCTCGCCGCCGGCATGCTCGGGCTGCAGCCGACGATCGGCAGCACGCTGATCATGCCGAGCTTTGTCGCGATCATCATCGGCGGTCTCGGCAGCCTGCCGGGCACGCTGTTGGGCGGTTTGCTGATCGGGGTCGCCTCCGGGATCACGACGGTGTTCTTCCCATCGGCCAGCGAAGCGGTGATCTACGTCCTGATGGGGCTTGTCCTGCTGGTGCGGCCGCGCGGCCTGTTGGGCGAGGAAGGACGCTTCTAGTGAGCATGCTCGGCAGGCGGGGTCCCGATATTGCAGTCTGGCTGCTGCTGCTCGCGCTGCCCTATTGGCTCAATTGGGTGGGCGGCTACACCGCACTGGGAAGCCGCGTCCTGGTATTGGGCCTCGCCGCGATGTCGCTCAATTTTCTATTGGGCTTCACCGGCGTTCTGTCGTTCGGCCACGCCGCCTATTTCGGGCTCGGCGTCTACGGCGTCGGCCTCACGATCAAATATCTGGTGCCGAGCACATTGATCGGCATGGCAGTCGGGGTGATCGCCGGCACCATCGCCGCAGCACTCATTGGCCTGTTGATCGTGCGCCTCCGGGGCATCTATTTCGCGATGGTGACGATCGCCTTCGGCCAGGTCTTTTACTTCATTGCCTATCGCTGGAATTCGGTCACCGGCGGCGATGACGGGCTCTCCGGCTGGCATCGCATGCCGATCGATTTGGGATTTACCACCGTCGACATCCTCGGCAATGACAAGGCCCTCTATTATCTGGTTCTGGTCTCTTTCGCGGTGGCGGTCGCCATCATGGCGGCGCTGCTGCGCTCGCCCTTTGGCCGCACCTTGCTGGCGATCCGCGAGAACGAGCGGCGCGCGCGGTTTCTCGGCATTCCGGTCGACCGGCACATCTGGCTGTCCTGGGTCATCTCGTGCCTGTTCGTCAGCCTGGCCGGCACGCTCTACGCGTTGCTGAACAATTTCGCCGATCCGCACGATCTGCGCTGGGACCAGTCGGGGGATTTCGTGATCATGGCGGTTCTGGGCGGCATGCGCGCCTTCTGGGGGCCGCTGATCGGTGCGGCGATCTTTGTCGTGCTGCAGGATTATGTCTCGAGCGAGACGGCGAACTGGATGTCGTTCATCGGGCTGTTCTTCGTGCTCGTCGTGCTGTTCTTCCCGCGCGGTGTGCTCGGCATAATCCAGCGCAGGGCCGCGCCGTGAGCCTGCTCGAGGTCGAGAACGTCTCGCGCCACTTCGGCAGCCTGGTCGCCGTGCGCGACGTGTCGATGTCCGTCGAGGACGGCGAGTTGCGGGCGGTCATCGGACCCAATGGCGCGGGCAAGACGACCTTTTTCAATCTGATCAGCGGATTTCTGGCCCCGACCTCCGGCCGCATCCTGTTCGACCGGCAGGACATCACGAATTTGTTGCCGGCGCGGCGCGTCTGGCGCGGGATCGCGCGCACCTTTCAGGTCACCGAGATCTTTCCCGAGCTGACGGTGCGGGAAAATCTGCGCATCGCCGTCGAGGTTGCGGCTGGTTATCGGCTGCGGCCGTGGATCTCTCGCCATGCCGACGCCGAGATCAGCACACGCGTCACCGATCTTTCCGACAAAGGCGGGCTGGCCGACAAGGAGGACCGCCCGGTCGGCGAACTGAGCCACGGCGACCAGCGCGCCACCGAGATCATGATGGCGCTGGCGCTCAACCCGCGGCTTCTGCTGCTCGACGAGCCGACCGCGGGGATGGGCGATCAGGAGACCTACAACATCACCCGGCTCATTCGCCAACTGCATCAGGACCACAAGCTCTCGATCGTCCTGATCGAGCACGATATGCGGGTCGTCTTTCACCTCGCCGACCGCATCATGGTCCTGGCCGAGGGAGCGATGCTGGCCGAGGGCACGCCGCAGGAGATCGCCGCGAACGAAGCCGTGCAGGCCGCCTATCTGGGGCAAGCGGCATGAGCGGGCCGGTGCTGGCGGCCGAGGACCTCCACACCTTCTACGGCAAGAGCCACATCCTGCACGGGGTCGGCCTGGAAGTACGCGAGGGCGAGATCGTCACCCTGTTGGGGCGCAACGGCGCCGGCAAGACCACGACCTTGCGGAGCCTGGTCGGGCTCACCCCGCCGCGGAACGGCGCGGTGCAGATCTTCGGCCACACGACGACGGCCTGGCCGCCCTATCGGATCGCCGCGCTCGGCGTCGGTTATGTGCCGGAGGGGCGCCACATCTTTCCGAACCTGACGGTCGAGGAGAACCTCAAGGTGCCGCTCGAGCGGCCGGGTCCGTGGACGATCGCGCGCATCCATGCGCTCTTTCCGCGCCTCGCAGAGCGCCGCGGCAACAAGGGCCGCCAGCTCTCGGGCGGCGAGCAGGAGATGCTGGCGATCGCCCGCGCGCTGATCCTCAATCCGAAGCTGCTGATCCTCGACGAGCCGTCGCAGGGCCTCGCCCCGCTGATCGTGCGGGAGGTCTTCAAGGTCGTCACCTCGGCGCGCGAGGAGGGCATCTCGATCCTGCTGGTCGAGCAGAACGTGCGCGCGGCGACCGAGATCGCCGACCGCGCCTATGTGCTGGACGACGGACGCGTCGTGTTTTCCGGCGCGGCCGGCGAATTCGCCAAGGACGAGGATCGCGTCCGCGCACTGGCCGGCGCCAGCGCCGAAGGCTGGGCGGGGCCGAAGCGGAGTAGCTATTTCGGCGCCGCCGCCGAGGGGTGAAACAGCTGCTCGCCATTGACCTCGTACGCCCCGATCGCGGCTTGTCCCTCGGCCGAGGCGAGCCAGTCGGCCAAGCGGCGGGCGGGCTCCTGCTTGGCTTCCGGGTGCTTCTTCGGGTCGAGCAGGATCACGTCGTATCGGTTCAGCAGCCGCGGATCGCCTTGAACGAGCACCGCGAGGTCGCGCTTGTTGCCGAAACTGAGCCAGGTGCCGCGATCGGAGAGGGTGTAGGCGCCCATCGCCGCAGCCGTGTTGAGAGCCGCCCCCATGCCGCCGCCGATGTCGCGGTACCATGAGCCCCCGCCGGTCTTGGCCGGGTCGATCTCGGCCGCCCGCCACAGGCGGTGTTCGAGGGCATCGGTCCCGCTCTTGTCGCCGCGCGACACGAAAGGCGCGCCGGCCTTGGCGATCGCGGTGAACGCCGCGACCGCGTCCTGGCCGCCGGCGATGTGCGCCGGGTCCGCGCGCGGGCCGACCACGATGAAGTCGTTCCAGGCGATCTGCCGGCGCTCGGCGCCGTGGCCCTCGGCGATGAATTGCTGCTCGGCCTCGGGATCGTGCACCAATACCAGATCGGCGTCGCCCCGCGCCGCCGTTGCCAGCGCCTGGCCCGTACCCTGTGCGAGGACGCGCACCGAGATGCCGGTCTTGTCGGCGAATTCCGGCAGGATGCGCGCGAGAAGCCCCGAATTTTCGACCGAGGTCGTCGAGGCCAGCACGATCGTCTCGCTGGCGCCGGCCCGGCCGGCGACCAAGGTCACGCAAGCGGCCAGGACCGCCGCTGCAAATCCAAGCCGCATCCCTATCCGCTCCTCGTCGGCGCCGAGCGCGAAGATGGTCGCGCTGACCGCGACGCTGATGCCGATCAGCACAAAGCCGAGGCCGAGGGCCAGCGACAGATTACCCTTGCTGGTTTCGAGAACGATCGTCGTCGTCATCGTTCGCGTGTAGCCCGCGATGTTCCCGCCGACGATCAGAATGGCGCCGACCTCGGAGATCGTGCGGCCAAAGCCGGCGAGAACGGCCGTGACCAGCCGGCGCCGCGCCATCGCCAGCAGATGCGGAATGGCGCGCAGCCGCGTCGCGCCATCGACCTGGAGCGCGCCGCCGTATTCCGCCCACAAATCGGCCGACGCGCTGTGCACGAGCGCGGTCACGATCGGCAGCGCCAGCACTGTTTGTGCGAGCACCATGGCGGCCGGCGTGAAGAGGACACCCAGGCTCCGAGCGGACCCGAGCGCGAGAGCAGCAGGTAGAGCGCAAGACCGACAACGACCGGGGGAAGCCCGAGCAACGCGTTGAACGTCACGACGAGGATTTGCCGGCCCGAAAAGCTGTAGAGGGCGAGGGCCGCTCCCAGCGGTGCCCCGAACAATGTCGCCAATGCGGTTGCGGAAACGCTTACCGCAAACGAGAGCGCGATTATGCGCCCGAGCGCTCCCGCTTCCAGGATGGCCCACAAATCCCAGTCGGACACCGATCAGCAGAACCCGGCACGGCGGCGGTCGACGAGCGAGACTGTCGATGTTCGCCGTGTTGTCAGGTTCCGGCTCGCCCGGCGACGGCCCGCCGCCGGGCCCGCCGGCTAATGTCCCGAACCGTAACGCCGGCTCGACCCGCCGGTCGACCAGCGCTCGCTTTCGATCCGCTGTCGGCTTTCGCCGGCTTTCAGCAGGCTGCGGCCGCCGGAAGCGGCAGCATCGGGATCACGGCTTTGTTTCTTGGGGTCTGGTGCACGCTCGCGGCGGAGTTCCTCCATACGCGCACGGATCGTCGCAAAGTCGTCGGCAGCGCGGGGTCTGGTCACGTCTCCTCCTCGAATTTGGCCGAGCCTCGCCGAGGCTCATCTCGCTTAGTTAAGAAAGCTTAGGCCCATGCTGGCGCATGGGCGGGGCTCGGGCAAGCAAAAATCAAGGAATCGACGTGAGCATCCGTCCTTGCTCCTCACCGCGAATATCAGCTTGCATTGGAAGGCGAGGTAGGCCACCTGACTGAATAATGGCCACACTAGACGACATCGTTTCGGCAGCGGCGAAGGTGTTTCGGACCAAAGGCTATCATGCCGCCACGGTCCGCGACATCGCCGACGAGGTCGGCATCCTGAAGGGCAGCCTCTACCACCATTTCGACAGCAAGGAGGAGTTGCTCTACCTCGTCGTCAAGGAGCCGATCGCGCAAATGTACCGCACGATCAGCGAGATCGCCGCCGCCGACGGGACCGCCACGGAAAAGCTGCGGCGGGCGATCTCGGCCCATCTCGAAGCCTTCGACCGCCACTACCCGCACCTCTTCGTCTACCTGCGCGAGCGCGAGTCGGTAAAGCGCCGTTTCCGCGAAATGATCGGCTTTTCGCCGAAAGAATACGAGCGCTGCTGGCAGCAGATCATTCGAGAAGGCGTCGAGGCCGGCGAGTTCCGCGCGGAGCTCGACATTCAGGTCGCCTCCTACGGCCTCTTGGGAATGCTTAACTGGCTCTACAAATGGTACGACCCGCAGGGCCGCCTCAGCGTGCAGGAGGTGGCCGAGCAATTGACCTCTCTCGCGCTCGCCGGCCTCGCCGCCCCTCCCGCCGCGCCGATACGCAGCCGCGCCAAACCGGCGCGCTGACGTTTACCCGCTCGCCGCTTGCGCGGGGTTTGCACATAAAATCAATAAACGCCATCCTTTTTGTGCAACCCTCGATTCTGCACAAAAGGCATCCGTTCCTTATGCAAAGCGACAACAATATTGGCACATTTACGTCGGAATCCGATGAGGCATTCTTCGCTGCCATTGGTCACCTGACGATATCATGGGGCATTTGGAACTTGGACTGGATTGTATGGTGCATATTCTTTATCATGGATTTAAGGAAAATACTATTGAAATCAGAGATCCCTCGTAATCTGCAACGGAAAATTACCTTTTGCGATCTTCATGGAAAAGCCAACCCATTGGGGTGGACAGCATCAACTGATATATGAAACTGCTCGAATTTGCGGCGGTTTGCGGTACCCCTTCTCCTCGGACGCTAACATGCCCTAATTTGATTTCGCTTTTGCTCGCTGGTAATGCTTGCCGCAAAGACCTTTCGCGACATGTTTTGCTGTGCAGCCAGGAATCGTGCAATGTGATGGCGCGGTTCCTGGTGGATAACGATGGGAAACTTTGCGCTGACGATGAAGGGCTTTATACATTGCAGTGTATTGATCAGAATCAGCGACCCCAGCCTTTACCATCTCTTCTGCTTTCTGACGGACCTTTACCGCAAGATCATGATCCTCCATCTCATATCTACCTAAGAATATATTCCGCTCCCCTATCCTGATTGTCGGTTCAACTACAGGACGACCATTTGTATCGTATATTGAGATCCCTCTGATACCAGAAGCCCCGAGCGTACGATCGATGCCCACGTATGGGGATGCAAAGTCTTTTTTCCGCCCTCTGATTAGATCGTTTATAGTTGTTCGAGAACGCCTAACCCGATCCGCAATAGACGAAATAGACTTACCTTCCGCGATACCAGCAAAGATCGTGGATACCTCATCATAGGCAAGTCTGCGTGAACGCCATCATGGCATTATCTTAGCAAGCCGGTGTACCCGAAAGATATTCTTGATCCCGGACGGTGCCGTCTAGACGACGGAGTCCAAGTCAGCGGGAGCGATGCCCTTCCTGATCAAGCCCGGACCCCGGCGATATCCCGTCCGAAATCCGAACCCGAGACATAGCGAGGAAATCATGCTGCATCTGACGCCGGTCGGGGTTGACAGGCACGACTCCGCGGCATAGCGTCGCCGGAAACCAAACGGGCGTTTGGTTACGGGCTTCGTCAGGCAACCCGAAAAGGAGCTGGGTTATGGGTCGCGTTTACAACGTCATCGACGCCGACGGTCACATCCTCGAGCCGCTGGACCTCTGGGACAAATACATCGACCCGGCCTTCCGCGACCGGGCGCCGCGGATCGTCAAGCAAGAGAACGGCAAAGAGCGGCTCATTATGGAGGAGCACGGGGTCGGCGATGCTCAGCGCGGCATCGGACGGATCGGTGCGGTCGGCGCGCGGCAGGGTATCGTCGACGACACGATGGAGTACAAGGACGGGAAGCCCGGCGGGTTCGATCCGCACAAGCGGATCCCCGATATGGATGCCGACGGCATCGACGCCGCCTTTCTTTATCCGAGCCTCGGCCTGTTCTCGGGCGCAATCCAGGACCCGCCGCTCGCCGCCGCGACCTGCCGCGCCTATAACCGCTGGCTCGCCGATTACTGCAAGCCCTATCCCGACCGCCTGTTCGGCGTGGCGATGCTGCCGCTGCAGTCGGTCGATCTGGCGATCGCCGAGATGCGCTTTGCCAAGAAGGAGCTCGGGTTTCGCGGCGGCTTCATCCGGCCCAATCCTTACAACAACAAGATGATCCACCACCCCGATTACGAGCCGTTCTGGGCGGCGGCCGAGGATCTCGATTTCTCGATCGGCTTCCACGAGGGCGCCTCGAGCGGCATGCCGACGGTCGGCGTCGACCGTTTCGAAGGCCGCGGCGCGCGCCACATCATCTCGCACACGATGGAGATGATGCTGGCCTGCATGAGCGTGATCTGGGGCGGCGTCTGCGAGCGTCATCCGAAGATCCGCATCGCCTTCCTCGAATCGGGCGGCGGCTGGATCGCGCCGTGGCTCGACCGCATGGACCGGCATTTCGACGACCAGGGCTTCAACGATTCCGGTCTGACGACGCGCCCGAGCGAGCTCTTCCAGCGCAATTGCTGGATTTCCTTCGAGCCGGTCGAGGGCAGCATCAAGGCGCTGGCCGACTATATCGGCCCGCACAAGATCCTGTGGGCGACCGACTATCCGCATCCCGACGGCTTCTTCCCCGGCGCGCCGAAAATGATTATGGATCGCATGGAAGGGCTGTCGGCGGAGACCAAGCACCAGGTCATGGCCGGCGGCGCGATGGGGCTATACGGGCTGAATTGAACAGCCTTCGGTCTCGTCACCCCCGCGAAAGCGGGGGCCCAGGGGACGGCGCTGAGACATTTGCCCTGGGTTCCCGCTTTCGCGGGAATGACGAGTACGCAATGAGGAGGGAGGAGGATTATGACTACCGCTATTCGAGATGACATGTTCACCCCGGATGTCCTCGCCGATCCCTATACTTATTACGGCCGGCTGCGGGACGAGGATCCGGTACATTGGAACGACACTTATGCGTTATGGGTCATCACGCGGCATGACGACGTGACTTGGATGACCCGGCATAACGAGCTGTTCTCGTCCGCCGTCTTCAGGAACGACCCCAAGCCGGCCTATCCGGCGATCGACGAGTCCGATCTCGGCCTCTACGAGTATGTCAGGAATTACCAGGCCGACCAGTTCATCCAGCACGACCGCCCCGAGCATCTCGACATGCGCAAGATCGTGCATGGCTACTTCACGCCCAAAGCGATGGAATCCTGGCGGCCGTTTGTCGTCAACGCCGTGAAGGAGCTCCTCGACGCGGCCGAGGAGAAGGGCTCCATGGATGTCATGCGGGATCTCGCGACCCCGCTACCGGTGCTCGTGATCGCGCAGATGATGGGCGTCCCCGCCGAGGATCGGCCCTATGTCCGACAGCTGGCGGAGAAGCTCCTCTACATCGGCCGCGGTGAATACGACCGCATGCCGATCCTGACCGACGGCATGAAAGGGATGGTCGAATACGTCTCGCCGCTGGTCGACGAGCGCATCGTCAGGCCGGGCGACGATTTCATCTCGGTGCTGGCGAGCGGCGAGAAGAAGGGCGTCTTCACGCGGCATCAGGTGTTGGTCAACACCTCGCTCTTACTGTTGGCCGGCCACGAGACGACGATCAACCTGATCTGCAACGGCACGTTGTCGTTCATTCAACACCCCGACCAATGGGCTCTATACAAGCAAGACCCGGTCGGCCGGGCCAAATGGGCGACCGAGGAGTGCCTGCGCTATGACGCGCCGGTCAAATCGATCCAGCGGCTCGCCTCGCAGGATATCGAGGTGCGCGGCAAGGTGATGGAAAAGAACGACCGCATCCGCTGGTTCATCTCTTCCGCCAATCGCGATCCCAATGTGTTCGCCGAGCCCGACAAGTTCGACATTACCCGGCAGCCGAACCCACACGTGGCCTTCGGAAATGGGGTTCACCATTGCCTGGGGGCGACCCTGGCTCGTGTCGAAGGTCAGGAAGTCTTCAAGGCTCTGGCACGAGCGCTTCCCCAATCTTCAGCTCGAGTCGGAGGAACTGGATTATCAGCCCAGCATCACGTTCCGCTCGCTGAAGTCATTGCCGGTCACTTGGCAATAGGAGGCGGCCCATGGCGCGCATACTGCGCGTCCGGGTAGACCACGACGTATGCGTCGGGAATGCCATGTGCGAGACGATCGCCCCCAAGGTGTTTCGCCTCAATGAGAACCGCCAGTCGGAAGCCGTCGATCCCGCAGGGGACACAGTCGAGAAGATCCTGGAGGCAGCGGAGAATTGCCCGGTCAGCGCGATCTTCGTCGAGGACGCCGAGACCGGGGAACAATTGTTTCCATAGGCATTCATGCCCAAGGTTACGTATATCGAATATAACGGAACCGAGCATCAGGTGGAGGTGCCGGTCGGGCTCTCGGTGATGCGCGGCGCGGTCAATAATGCCGTGCCGGGCATCGATGCCGATTGCGGCGGCGAGTGCGCCTGCGCTACCTGCCATGTCTATGTCGACCCCGCATGGCTCGAAGAAATCGGCCTGCCCGAGCCGGACTCGCAAGAGGCCAGCATGCTGGGGTTCGCGGCGGCGGCCGAGCCCAATTCTCGTCTTTCGTGCCAGATTAAGATGCGCGAGGAGCTCGACGGTCTAGTCGTTCGGCTCCCGGACGGACAACATTAATCCCGGCCAGGGCCGGTAGTGGGAGGCAATTCGATGGACACGCATATCAATTACGACCTCCGCGCGGATGCATATTCGAGGCCGCTCGACAAATTCGACGTCAGCGACCCGCAGCTCTATTTCACGGACACTTGGTATCCCTATTTCGAACGGCTGCGCCGCGAGGACTCCGGTGCACTACACGCCGGAGAGCCCATACGGGCCGTACTGGGCCGTCACCAAATACAAAGACATCATGAAGGTGGAGGTGAACCACCGCGTCTTCTCGTCATCCGACGATGTCGGCGGCATCAGGATCGACGACCCGCCAAAAGGAATGGAGCGGCCGAACTTTATTCGCATGGATCCGCCGGAGCACGACGAGCAGCGCAAGGTGGTCGGTCCGACCGTGAACCCGATGAACCTCGCGAAGATGGAGAGCCTCATTCGCGAGCGGACATGCGAGTGTGCTCGACGAGCTGCCGCGCAACGAGGAATTCAACTGGGTGGACCGGGTCTCGATCGAGCTCACCTCACGGATGCTGGCCACGCTATTCGACTATCCGCTGGACGGTCGGCGCGAGCTGATCCGCTGGTCGGAGGTCGCGATCTGCGACATCAATGCGCCTGACGCGCTCGTTCGCTCCGAGGAAGAGCGCTTTGCCGAGCTGCTCAAATTCACCGAGCACATGAATGTGTTGTGGGAGGAGCGCGCCAAGCGGCCGCCCGAATTCGACATCATCTCGATCCTCGCGCACAGCGATCTGACCAACAAGATGTCATTGCGCGAGCGCATGGGCATCCTGATCCTCTTTCTCGTCGGCGGCAACGACACGACCCGCAATTCGATGTCGGGCGGCGTCTGGGGGGTGAGCCAATACCCGGACGAGCTCCGCAAAGTGCGCGAAAACCCCGGGCTGATCCCAGGGCCTGGTATCGGAGATCATCCGCTGGCAGACCCCGGTCATCCATATGCGGCGCACCGCGCTCGACGATGCCGAGATTGGCGGCAAGCCGATCAAGAAGGGCGACAAGGTCGTGATCTGGTACATCTCGGGCAACCGCGACGAGGAGGCGATCGAGAACCCGAACGCCCTGATCGCCGATCGTCCCCGCCCGCGCGAGCACCTCTCCTTCGGCTTTGGCATTCACCGCTGCCTCGGCAATCGCCTCGCCGAACTGCAGTTGCGCATCCTTTGGGAGGAGATCCTCAACCGCGATCTGAAGATCGAGGTGTTGGACAAGCCGGTCTACGCCTACTCGAACTTCCTGCGCTCGATCAAATCGCTGCCGGTGCGCCTCGCCGCCTGAGCAATCAGAGCGGCGTGCTGGGAGGGAAGGTCGGGGCTGCGCTTTTCGCGGTGCGAGGCGAGGCCCTCCTTCACCTCGGGCCCGGTAAAGCCGAGAAATTCGAGCGCCAGCGACGTGTCGAAGGTCGGCCCCATCGCGCGCAGCCAGTTGTTCAATGCGTATTTTGTCCAGCGGATCGCGCTCTGCGCTCCTTCAGCTAATCGGGTAGCGATCTCCACCGCTTTTGCGTCGAGCTCGGCATCCTCGACCGCAAGCGAAACGAGCCCGATACGCTCGGCTTCTTCGCCGAGCACCTGGTCGCACAGCAGTAGGTAGTATTTGGCCTTGGCGAGGCCGCATAGGAGTGGCCAGACGATCGCGGCGTGATCACCGGCGGCCACCCCCAGCCGGGTATGACCGTCGATGATGCGGCAATCCTTGGCCGCAATCGAGATGTCGGCGAGCAGGCCGCAAACGAGCCCGGCCCCGACTGCGACCCCTCGCATCGCGCTGACCACCGGCTTACTGCAGTTGATCACATTGTAAACGATGTCGCGCGCCTCTTTCCATTGCCGGGCGCGCGACGCGAAGTCGTCAATGTTGTCCTGGATGATCGCGAAATCGCCGCCGGCCGAGAATACCTTGCCGGCGCCGGTCAGGATCACGGCGTTGACACTCGCATCCCTGTCCACATCGCGCCAGATGTCGCCGAGCTCGGCGTGCATACTCGCATCCGTCGTGTTCATCCGGCCGTTCTCCATCGTAACGCGGAGAACCTTGGGATGCGGGCGATCGAATTTGAGCCGCGTATAGCGCGCATACGGATCGGTCATCGGCGCCTCGCCTCATATCGTCATCACCGGGAACGACCCGGTGATCCACACGCCCGGCACAAGCCGACGCAGTGTCGGGCAGGCGGATGGCCGGATCAAGTCAGATCAAGTCCGGCCATGACGAGTTTAGTCCAGGCCGCAGGATCGCCGGCAAGCCAGTGGCTGCGCCCGTCGAACAAAACCCCCAGAGGGCTGTTTTTCTGATGCGAGAGAAACCAGAATAGAGTCGGCGGGCGTGCTGGCGTGCCCGCTGCGCCGCGTCCGAATTACGGGAGTGAGAACTTTGAGCGGGAGCGATAGAGCGTCCTCCGGGCTAGCGGGTCTGGACGACATCCTCGGCGGCGGCTTTGTCCTGGGCCGCCTCCACCTCGTCGAAGGCAAGGCGGGCACCGGCAAAACGACTTTGGGCATGCAGTTCGTCATGGCCGGCCGCGACCGGGGCGAAAAGGTGCTCTTCGTCAGCATGTCCGAGAGCCTCAGCGAGTTGCAGGCCGTCGCGGCCGCCCATGGCTGGTCGCTCGGCGGCATCGAGTTTTGCGAGCTGGTGCCGCCCGATTCCGCGGAGGGCGACGAAAATCGGCAAACGATGTTCCGCCCCTCGGAAGTCGAACTCGGCGAGACGATGCGGCTGCTATGCCGTGAGATCGAGCGCATCGACCCGGCGCGCATCGTCGCTCGACTCGCTTTCCGAGATGCGGCTGCTGGCGCAGAACCCGCTGCGCTATCGGCGGCAGATTTTCGCGTTGAAGCATTTCCTGGGGCCGCGGCGTGCGACAGTGCTGATTATCGACGACGTGACGTCGGAGAGGCCACGATTTACAGCTTCACAGCATCGTGCACGGCGTGGTCACCTTGGAGGAGTTGGGGCTCGACTATGGCGCGGAGCGGCGGCGGTTACGGGTGACGAAAATTCGCGGGGTTAAATTTCGCGGCGGCTATCACGATTACGCGATCCGAACCGGCGGGTTGGAAGTGTTTCCGCGCCTATTGGCGTCCGAGCACCCGAGAACCCTCCCGAAGGAAGTCGTTCGCAGCGGTTCGGAGCAGCTCGATGCGCTGCTCGGCGGCGGCCTGCGCCGCGGCACCAGCGCGCTGCTCGTTGGCCCGGCCGGGTCGGGGAAGTCCTCGGTGGCTCTCAGCATCGCGTATAATGCGGCAAAACAGGGCGAGTGCGCCGCCCTCTACGCGTTTGACGAGGGCTCCGAGAGCATCATCGAGCGAGCAAGGGGGATCGGAATGGAGCTTGGCCCGCTGCTCGCGTCCGGTGATATCGTCCTGCATCAAATCAATCCTGCAGAGATGTCGCCTGGCGAGTTCACTGCCCTCGTTTGTCGAGGCGTCATCGAGCGGAACGCGACGGTCGTCGTTATAGACAGCCTCAACGGCTATCTGCAGGCGATGCCGCAGGAGCGCTTCCTGGCGCTCGAAATACACCAATTGCTCTCCTACCTGAACCAACAGCGAGTGTTGACGATCTTGGTCATGGCGCAACATGGCCTGGTCGGGGTCGTGGAATCACCGATCGACCTCAGTTATCTCAGCGACGCCGTGCTGTTGCTGCGGTTTTTCGAGGCCCAGGGGAAAGTTCGCAAGGCAATTTCGGTTTTGAAAAAACGCGTCGGTACGCACGAGGACACCATCCGCGAGCTTCGATTGACGGCCCAAGGGCTGCAAGTCGGCGAGCCACTAACAGACTTCCAAGGCATCATGTCGGGAATTCCGACCTATGTTGGATCGCAGCCTATGATCCCAGCGGCCGCTGATGACACACATGGGTGAGGCGGCTTTCCGCTCGCGCGTGCTGATCCTGGCCCCGGTGGGCCGCGATGCGGCGCTGACCGGGTCGGTTCTCACCCGTGGCGGCGTAGAGGGCGTGGTGTGCTCCAACCTGCACGAACTGCAGCGGAAACTCGTTGAGGGCGCTGCCGCCGCCGTCGTTACCGAAGAAGCGCTGATTGGGCGGGATATAAGCGATCTCCTCGGATGGGTGGCGCACCAGCCCTCCTGGTCGGATTTCCCGTTTATCATTCTGCTTGAGCCGGGGTCCTCGGCCGAGGCCTGCAACCAGGAGCGGGACGCGCTGCAGCAGTCAGGTAATCTGACGTTGCTGGAACGCCCGGTCGGAACCGCGACCCTGGTCAGCGCGGTCCGGGCGGCCTTGCGGGCACGTGGGCGCCAATACGAGGTGCATGACGCTTTTGAGGCGTTGACCGCGAGCGAGCGCCGCTATCGCACGCTCGCCGAAGCATTGCCGCAACTCGTTTGGACCAGCCGGCCGGATGGCCAGCGGGACTATTTCAGCCGCCAATGGGTCGAATACACCGGCATAGCCGAGGAAGAGCAGTTCGGCTCCGCCTGGCTCGAAAAGGTTGTCCACCCGCAGGATCGGGAGCGCGTTCGGGAACGCTGGATCGCGGCGGTTCGGGGCCGGGACGACTATGATTTGGAACTGCGGATCCGTCGCGCCGACGGCCAATATCGCTGGTTCAAAGCGCGTGCGACGCCGGTTCGCGACGAAGGCCGGACCGTCCGATGGTTCGGCACCTGTACGGATATCACCGACATTGTCGAGGCGCGTGAGACCCTGAAGCGCAGCGGGGAGGAGCTGGAACGGCTGGTCGCCGAACGAACCCGTAGTCTGGCCGCCGCGAATGACCGGTTAACCGCCGAAATGACCGAGCGGCAGCGAACCGAGGAAGCGTTGCTGCAAGCGCAGAAGCTCGAGGCCGTCGGGCAGCTCACTTCCGGCGTTGCGCACGATTTCAACAATCTGCTGACCGGTGTTCTCGGCAATCTGGAGTTGCTGGAGCGCCGGCTGAAAAGCCAGGAATCACTCCGCCGATTGCGGGCGGCGCGCCTGGCGGCCGAACGGGGCGCGCGATTGACCCATCAGCTGCTAGCCTTCTCGCGCAAGCAGCGGCTGGCCCCGACACCGCTCGATCTGAACCGGCTGGTGAGCGAAGCCAGCGATATGCTGTTCCGCACGATCGGCGCCACCGTGCGCATCGAGACGGTGCTGAGCGAGGGACTGTGGCCGGCGTTGGTCGATCCGACGCAGATCGAGCTGGTCCTGCTGAACTTGGCAATCAACGCACGCGACGCGATGTCCGCAGGCGGGCGCCTGACGATCCGCACAGCCAATGTGAGCCGGGCTGAGGCACCTCGGGATCTCACGCCGGGCGATTACGTGCTGATCTCGGTGTCGGATACCGGCGAGGGCATGTCCGAGGAGGTGCTGAGGAGGGCGGTCGAGCCCTTCTTCACGACGAAGGAGCTTGGCAAAGGCAGCGGTCTCGGCCTCAGCATGGTGCACGGCGTGGCGACGCAGTCGGGCGGCGGGTTGCATATCGACAGCCGCCTCGGCCATGGAACGGCCGTCAACGTCTATCTGCCGCGTGCCCGCCCTGTCTCGGCAGCGGCGCGGGAACGCGAACCCCTATCGACAGCGGTCCACGAACAGGCATCCATAATGGTCGTCGACGACGATCCGGATGTGCGGGAAGTGGCGGTCAGCAATCTCGAAAGCCTCGGCTACCATATGCTGGCAGCCGAGAACGGACCGGCGGCGCTCGATTTGCTGGCGCGCAGCGGGCCGGTCGACTTGCTGATCGTTGATATGGCGATGCCGGGGATGAACGGGGTCGAGCTGATCAGGCGGGCACGCGAGCGCCGGGGTGATCTTAGAGCAATGCTGGTCACTGGTTACGCCGATGTGGCAGCCTTCGCGCCAGCCGACGGTGATCTCGTCCTACAAAAGCCGTATCGTCTGGAGCGATTGACCGAAAAGGTCGCCGAAGCGTTGCGACGAGAGGCGCCCCGGCCGGGGTCGAACATCTTTGCAATAAAGCCGGCGCCGCGGAGGGCGTAGGCCGCATGGGAAGTTCCAACCCGATGCCGGCGGGCGCCCCCACGCCGAAGACGTGTCGCAGTGAGGGTGCGATTTGGCGCTTCGTGCACCGGCGGCGCTACCCCCTCACCATGCCCTCTCGACCAAGCGGGTGGAGATATTTTCGGCGGTTAGGGGGCGCGACGCTTATTTCGCGGCCACCGGCATGTCCTCGGCATACATTTCCGGCAGCACGGTCTCGCGCCAGGTGATCTCGCGCGGGAAGATCTTTTCGATGGCGCGCGCCGAGTAATAGCTGGTGTCGACGCCCGGCGGGTCGCCGCCTTCCTGCACGGTCTTGACCGCCTGCAGCAAAAGCCGCCGGGTCGCGATGATCGCGCGGTCGGCAGGGCCCAGATATTCCTTCGAGCGATCGACGATCGGCCCCATGCCTTCCTGCACCGCGCGATCCTGTGTGTTGATGCCGTCAATGCCGGTAAAGGTCTCGTATTTCTGGACCCGGCGGTCGATCATCCAGTCATTTCGGGCGTTGCGGAACGAGCGGAACTCGCCCGACTGCTCGACATAGTCGGGGCCGTTGCCGTTGCCGCGCTCCATGCGGTCGTCGTCGCTCAGCCCATCCGCGCCGTAGCTGTACATCCAGTTGTACACCATGCAGTTCTCGTCATCGATCGGGACCCAGATGTGCCCGGCGATGTTGGTCCGATCGCCGCCGCCCAGGGCGCGGCCCAATTGCTGCGGCCGGATCTGCGTGAACGGCATCACGAAATGGTAGGAGCGCACATAGGTTTTGTCTTCGTCGAGCGGGCGTATCCCGACATACCGGTAGCCGTAGTCGGTGACATCGACTTCGAGGATCGGCGCCCGGCCCCGCACAAACGGCCCCTGAACCGGGATGCCGGGGCGGCTGGTGTTCGGGGTGATCGTGCGATGCAGGATCGGGGCGTGCGAGGTGTCGATGCCGCCTTCGAGTGCCTGCAGCCAGTTGCACTCTTCCCACACCTTGGAGACGTGGCGGTGGGTTTCCGGCACCTGCGTCCATTCGAAGGCCGGCGGCGCGGGCATCTTTTCGCGCGGCCCCATATAGGCCCAGATCACCCCACCAATCTCGGTCGTCGGATAGGCGGTCAGGCGGACCTTGTGACAGAACGGCTCCGGCTCGTTCATCTGCTCGAGGCATTTGCCTTCGACGTCGAATTTCCAGCCGTGATAGATGCAGCGCAGGCCGGATTGCTCGTTGCGCCCAAACCACAGCGAGGCGCGGCGATGGGGACAAAACTCGTCGACAAGTCCGATGCGTCCTTGGCTGTCGCGAAAGGCGACGAGCTTTTCGCCGAGCAGCTTCACGCGCACCGGCGGGCAGTCCGCCTCCGGCAGCTCGCGCGACATCAGGGCCGGAATCCAATACCGCCGCAACACATCGCCCATCGGCGTGCCCGGTCCTACCCGCGTCACCAGCTCGTTTTCTTCGCGTGTCAGCATCAGTGGTTTCCTTCTCCCGACCTTCAGCCAGACTGCGATAATCCGCCGTTTGAGCGTCGAGGACAAGAGCAAGCGACACTCGGGCGTGTACGGTCGGTGGTGTTCTGATACGAAGTGCCAATCGAAGCGCAAAAAAGGGGAAGCGATGACTGTAATCCTGCGGCAGGGCACTCCGGCGGATGCGGCGGCCTGTGGTGCGATCTGCTTCGAGGCGTTCAAGTCGATCGCCAGCGAGCACAATTTCCCGCCGGATTTCCCGTCAGCGGAGATTGCGACGGGCGGCATCAAGATGCTGCTGGCCCACCCCGGGGTCTACGCGGTCGTTGCCGAGCGGGACGGCAAGGTGGTCGGCAGCAACTTTCTCGACGAACGCGGTCCGATCGCCGGCATCGGCCCGATCACGGTCGATCCCGCCGCGCAAAACCATTCGATCGGCCGTCGGCTGATGCTCGATGTGATGGAGCGTTGTACGCGCCGCGGCGTAGCCGGGGTGCGGCTCCTGCAATCGGCCTACCACAATCGTTCGCTCTGCCTCTATACGAAGCTCGGATTTGAGACGCGCGAGACGGTGTCGAAGCTCGACGGCAAGCCGCTGGGAATAAGCTTGCCGGGCTACGGGGTGCGGCCGGCGGTGGAAGGCGACATCCCCGCTTGCAACGCGCTGTGCCAGCGGGTCCATGGGCACCACCGCGGTGGTGAACTCGGTGATGCGATCAGGCAGGGGTCGGCTCGGGTCGTCGAGCATTTGGGCGAGGTCACCGCATACTGCACCGACATTGCCTTCTTCGCTCACGCCATCGCTGACACCAACAATGGCCTGAAGGCATTAATCGGATCAGCCTCTGCTTTCCCGGGCGGTGGTTTCCTGGTGCCGACACGCAACGGCGACCTGTTTCGCTGGTGCCTGCAGCACGACCTGCGCCTCGTGCACCAACTGACCCTGATGACGATTGGTCTCTATAACGAGCCCGCAGGCGCATATCTTCCTTCGGTCCTGTACTAATGCGAATGGCGCCGTGGCTCATGGGGAGATATTATAGGCGCTCGTGCAGGCCGGCGTTCCCCGCGACGACGAAATTCCGATAATCCGTAATGCCGGCCGGGGAGTTTTCCATGGACGAGCGCGAGCTACGGGAGCTCATCACCGCCGTTAGAATGAGGCGGCTGTCGAGGCGAGCCTTTGTGAATCAAATGATCGGACTCGGCCTCACTGCGCCGTTTGCGGCCGGGCTTCTGGCGCACGCCGGCATCGCGAATGCGGCGACCACAAGCGAGTACAAGCCGACCAAAGCCGGGGGTGGCGGAGCGCTCAAAATGCTGTTCTGGCAGGCGCCGACCCTGCTCAACCCGCATTTCGCCGTCGGCACGAAGGACCAGGAGGGCTCGCGCATCTTCTACGAGCCGCTCGCGGCATGGGATCTCGACGGCAATTTGGCGCCGGTGCTAGCCGCCGAAATCCCCGACATCGAAAACGGCGGAGTGGCGCCCGACGGCATGTCGGTTACCTGGAAGCTCAAGAAGGACGTGCAGTGGCACGACGGCAATCCGTTTAGCGCTGACGATGTCGTGTTCACCGGCGAATATGCCGGCGACCCGGCAACCGCCTCCACGACAATCGGCAACTACCGGGACATTAAAGTCGAAAAACTCGATCCTCTCACGGTTCAGGTGCATTTTGCCAAGCCGACGCCTTTCTGGGCGAGCCCCTTCGTCGGCCAGTTCGGCATGGTCATCCCGAAACATCTGTTCGCGCCCTATAAGGGTGCCAATTCCCGCGACGCGCCGGCAAACCTGAAGCCGGTCGGGACCGGCCCCTATCGGTTTGTCGACTTTAAGCCGGGTGATTTGGTCAAGGGCGAGCGCAACCCCTCCTATCATCTGCCAAACCGCCCCTATTTCGACACGATCGAGATGAAAGGGGGCGGTGACGCGGTGTCGGCGGCGCGCGCCGTGCTCCAGACCGGCGAATACGATTATGCATGGAACCTACAGGTCGAGGACGAGATCCTCCTCAGGCTCGAAAACGGCGGCAACGCCAGGGGCCGTGTCGAGATCGTGCCCGGCGGCAGTATCGAGCACATCGAACTCAACGGCACCGACCCTTGGACCGAGGTCGATGGCGAACGCTCGAGCGCCAAGACCAAGCATCCGCTGTTCAGTGATCCGGCGGTCCGGCACGCGCTGAGCCTGCTCGTCGACCGCGCCTCGGTCGAGGGTCATATTTACGGCCGCACCGGGCTCGCGACCGGCAATTTTATCAACAACCCGTCGCGATTTGTTTCGAAGAACACGAAATGGGAGTTCAGTATCGACAAGGCGAACCAGGTGCTGGACGAGGCCGGTTGGGGGCGCGGGCCGGATGGCGTCCGCATCAAGGATGGCAAGAGGCTGAAGCTCGTCTTCCAGACCTCGATCAATGCGCCGCGTCAGAAGACTCAGGCGATCGTCAAACAGGCCTGCCAGAAGGCGGGCATCGAGGTCGAGCTCAAATCGGTGACGGCGTCGGTGTATTTTTCCTCCGACGTGGCGAACCCGGATACTTATTCGAAATTCTATGCCGATATCCAAATGTTCACGACGACGATGGGCGAGCCCGATCCAGGCTTTTTCATGCGCCAGTTCCTCTCCTCGGAAATTGCGTCCAAAGACAACAAATGGCAGGGCCGCAATATCACCCGCTGGCACAATGACGATTACGACAAGGCTTTTCATGCGGCCGAGGGCGAGCTCGACCCGGTCAAGCGGGCGGCGTTGTTTATCAAAATGAACGACATGGTCGTCGGAGATCCGGCGGTCATCCCGGTCGTGTACCGCCCGAGCGTCTCGGCGATGTCGCGTCAGCTCCGGGCGACTTTGAGCGGCTGGGATAACGTCTTGTGGGACCTGAAGAACTGGTATCGCGAGGCATGACGGCGCCCGGAAAAGACGCCGGTCGGGGAGAGCTTGATGGATGAGCGAGAGCTGCGAGAGCTCATTGCCGCAGTAAAGGCGAGGCGCGTGTCGCGCCGCGCCTTCGTGAACAAGATGGTCGGCCTCGGCCTTACCGCGCCTTTTGCGACCCAGCTGTTGGCCCATGCCGGGCTGGCGCAAACCGCGCCCCCAACCGACTACAAGCCGACCAAAGCCGGCGGTGGCGGGGCGCTCAAACTGTTGTTCTGGCAGGCCGCCACCCTGCTCAATCCGCATTTCGCCGTCGGCACCAAAGACGCCGAAGGCTGCCGGATTTTTTACGAACCGCTGGCGGCTTGGGACCCCGACGGCAATTTGGTCCCGGTGCTAGCCGCCGAAATCCCCGACATCGAGAACGGCGGGGTCGCGGCCGACGGCATGTCGGTGACCTGGAACCTCAAAAAAGGCGTGGAGTGGCACGATGGCCAGCCCTTCACCGCCGACGATGTCGTATTCAACTGGCAATACGCCGCCGACCCAGCGACAGCTGCAACGACGATCGGCGATTATCGGGATGTCAAGGTCGAAAAGATCGATCCGCTTACCGTGCGCGTTCGGTTCGAAAAGCCGACGCCGTTCTGGGCCGGTGTGTTCGTCGCCGCCGGGGGCATGATCATTCCGAAGCATTTGTTCGAGCCCTACAAGGGCGCCAATTCGCGCGATGCTCCGGCAAACCTGAAGCCGGTAGGAACCGGCCCCTATCGGTTTGTCGAGTTCAAACCGGGCGATCTCGTCAGAGGCGAACGCAATCCCTCCTACCATGTCGCCAACCGGCCGTATTTCGACACGATCGAGATGAAGGGCGGCGGCGACGCCGTGTCGGCGGCGCGTGCCGTGATCCAGACCGGCGAATACGATTACGCCTGGAACATGCAGGTCGAGGACGAGATCCTCCTCAGGCTTGAAAACGCCGGCAACGCCAAGGGCCGAGCCGAGATCGTGCCGAGCCGGGCGATGGAGCACATCCAGATCAACTTCGCCGATCCGTGGACCGAGGTCGACGGCGAACGATCCAGCCCCAAGACGAAGCATCCGTTGTTCAGCGATCCGGCTGTCAGGCAGGCGCTTCGCCTCCTCGTCGATCGCGCTTCCGTCGAGAAGTACATATACGGACGTACCGGGGTCGCGACCGGAAATTTCCTCAACAATCCGGAGCGCTTTGTCTCGAAGAACACGAAATGGGAGTTCAACATCGACAAGGCGAACCAGTTGCTGGAAGAGGCCGGCTGGAAGCGCGGATCCGACGGCATCCGCACCAAGGACGGCAAGAAACTGAAGCTCGTATTCCAGACCTCGATCAATGCGCCGCGCCAGAAGACCCAGTCAATCGTGAAGCAGGCATGCCAGAAAGCGGGCATCGACGTGGAGCTCAAGTCGGTGACGGCGTCGGTTTATTTCTCCTCCGATGCGGCGAATCCCGATACTGCCAGAAAGTTCTACTCAGACATTCAGATGTACACGATCGGCTCGCCTTCAGTCCCCGATCCGGAACGTTTCATGCAGCAGTTCGTGTCTTGGGAGATCGCTTCGAAAGACAATAAATGGCAGGGCAGCAACCCGACACGCTGGCGCAATGAGGAATACGACAATATCTTTCGTGCGGCCCAGGGCGAGCTCGACCCGGTCAAGCGAGCCGCGTTGTTCATCAAAATGAACGATATGGTTGTCGAAGACGGGGTCGTGATCCCGGTGGTGAACCGTCGCTGGGTGGCGGCGATGTCGCATAAGCTCAGAGCGACCTTGAGCGGCTGGGACAATGATTTCTGGAACCTGAAAGACTGGTACCGCGAGACATGACCCCCTTGGCATAACCATCGAGTTCATGGGCCGATACCTGCTCCGGCGCTTGCTGATCGCGGTCCCGAGCCTCCTCGGGATCAGCGTCGTGTTGTTTGTGGTGCTGGCGCTGGCGCCCGGCGACCCGTTCGGGGAGCTCGCGAGCAACCCGAATGTGCCGCCCGAAGTGGGTGCTGCATTGCGCGCGAAATTCGGGCTCGATGATCCGATTGCGCTCCGCTATCTGCACTGGATTTCCGCGATGCTGCATGGCGATTGGGGCTTCTCGTTCGTCAGCCGGATGGATGTCGACACCCTGATCCTGCAGCGGCTGCCGGCCACCTTGTTCATCATCGGGTCGTCGCAGGTCCTGGCGCTGCTGATCGCTCTGCCGGTCGGCGTGTATTCGGCAGTGCGGCCCTACTCGATCTTCGACCAGATCGCCAATCTGCTGGCGTTCATCGGCTTTTCATTGCCGACATTCTTCACCGGCCTTCTGTTTATCCTGCTGTTCAGCATCTATCTCGATTGGCTGCCGTTCGTCTACCGCACCGACCTCAACGCAACCGGCTGGCATTGGTACTGGGAGCAGTTCAAGCAGTCGGCAATGCCGGTGGCGGTGCTCGCCCTGTTGCAGGCGGCTTCCTGGACCCGTTATGTGCGCTCCTCGGTGCTCGAGGTAAGTCGGCTCGACTATGTCACCACCGCCCGCGCAAAGGGGCTCCCCGAACGCATAGTCCTGATCAAGCATGTCGTACGCAATGCGCTGATCCCTGTAGTGACCTTGGTCGCGCTCCAGATGCCGGCACTGTTCGGCGGCGCCATTGTCACCGAGCAAATCTTTCGCATCCCCGGTATCGGATCGCTGTTGATCAGCTCGATCCTCGCCAACGACACGCCGGTCATCATGGCGGTGACGTTTGTGTTCGCCTGCTTGGTTATCCTGTTCAACCTGCTTGCCGACGTCCTCTATGGCTGGCTCGACCCTCGCATCGCCTATCGCTAGCCCGGTGCCGGAAGGCATCGCCCTGGGCGAGCGGGCATCGCCCGCCGGCGAGGTTTGGCGGCGCTTTCGCCGGCACAAGCTGGCCGTCGCGAGTACCGTCATTCTGGCATTAATGGCGCTGGCGGTGGCATTTGGGCCGCTGCTGTGGCGAGTGCCGATCAACGACATCGATTTCAGCTCGCATCTCGAAGGCCCGTCGTGGAATCATCCATTCGGCACCGACGATCTCGGCCAGGACCTGCTCGCCCGGATGCTTTATGGCGGCCGAATTTCGCTGGCGGTCGGACTGGCGGCCATGCTGGTGGCGATCATTGTCGGCACAACCATCGGGGCGATGGCCGGGATGTCCCACGGCAGTATCGATGCGGCGCTGATGTGGCTCACCGACCTGTTTCTCTCGCTGCCGCCATTGCCATTGCTGTTGCTGATTATTTACCTGTTTCGCGAGCCCTTGACGCAGTTGGTCGGGCTCGAGGCCGGCACCTTCATCCTGATCGTCGTGGTGATCGGCGGCTTCCGGTGGATGCAGGTGGCGCGGCTCGTGCGCGCGCAGTTTTTTTCGCTGCGCGAAAAGGAGTTCGTCGAGGCGGCGCGGGCTCTCGGCATGACCGGCTTACGCCTGGTCATACGTCACATCCTGCCGAACTCGTTGGGCCCCATCATCGTCGCCGGTACGATCGACGTCGCCGCCGCCATCATTGCCGAGTTGACCCTGTCCTTTCTCGGCCTCGGCTTCCCGCCCGATATTCCCACCTGGGGACGCATTCTGTTTGACGCCAAGGACTACCTCGATATCGCGCCGCACTGGGCGTTGTTCGCCGGCGGGGCGATTTTCCTCGCGGTTCTCTCGATCAACTTCATTGGCGACGGATTGCGCGACGCGATGGATCCCCGCACCTCTGCCTAGAAGCGATCGGGGCTAGAGGCCATGGCAGGCGAAGAAGTGGCGCCAGCCGTCGTCGACCGGCTCACCGTCGCGCAAAGCCCTAAGCAACCGCGGGATCGACTGCCACGGCAGTGCCGCACGGCAGCGCGAGCCAGCGGATCTCCTCCGGTCCGTCGACGCGGCTACATAGGGCCCGGTTGAGATCGGCTACCAAGGCGTGTCCGGGTTCGGAGGGCATAATGTCCCCAGCAGCGCATAACGTCAGCAGCGTCTTCAAATCCTCGGTTCTCGCGGGCCGGCCCGCGTTCAATTCGGCTACGATTGCCTGAGCTGCCCGGCTGTCGTAGGCCAACGAACCCGCAGGAGTGGTCATCCTATAGCGGATTGCCGGCACCGGGCGGGCCAGCATGAAGGTGCTCGAATAAAGGCGACCGGCCCGCTCGTCAAGGCCGAGCTGCCGGTTGCCGCGGGCGAACACGTCACAGCGGAACCGTTGGTCGAGGTAGTAGTCGCGGACCAGCTCGCGCGCGTCAGGGTCCGTGATGGCCCCGAGCTTCTGGCGGGCTGCTTCGTCCAGCACCATCCAGTCGAAATTTTCGCTCAATGTCGCGGAGCCGACCGGTTCGAGCCCGATCCTCGCCATGTCTCTTCTGACCTCGGTCACGTAGAGCGGCTGCCATGCGGCGGGCATGAACTCGTGGACGAGATAGGCGGGCGGATAGTCTTCCGGCCGCTCCTGCAATTCCTTGACGATGAAGCTCGCCGCCAATGAGGCGACGCCTGCGCCGGCTAGAGAGCGGGCGGCCGCGACGGCTCCGGCAAGGCGGGCGAAATTGCCGCCCGGCAATGTGCGGCCAAATTCTCTCAGCAGACCTTGAAACGGCAGATCGCGCGCCCAGCCCGGCATTGCGTTATAGCTGAGGTAGACGAGACCGCCCGGTTTGAGCCGGCGGTCGATAAACCGGCGCACGGCGCACTGCGCCTCAGGGCCGATCCAAGTGTAGACGCCGTGCGCGACAATGTAATCGAACTGCGGCAATTCGAGACCGATCGCGGCAGCGAAATCGACGGCATGCAATCGCACGTTCGGAATCGCCGCGGCCGCCGCCAGCCGGCCGGCATGGTCGATGTGCGAAGGCATCGCATCCATACCGTGGAATACGCCGGAAGGATGGGTCGCGGCGAGGATTGCCGCGGTAACACCCTGGCCGCAGCCGAGGTCGCACCATGCAAAACCATTTTGCCGCGCGGGGGGCTCGATCCCGGCGACGAGCGCCACATGATCGAGCCAAGCCGGCGCCAGCATCGGTTTGAAGTCCCGCAAATACGGGATATCGGCCGCATAACCGTCATCTTCTCGCGCCATTGTTTATCGATATCACCACGGAGCGCACGGAGACTACGGAGAAAGGATCAACGAGGCGTCGCAGCCCCGCTTCAACCGAATCCCTCTCGGCCAAGTGAACGCGAACTACAACGCCGCCATCGAACAAAGCGGGAATAATTGCTATATTCGCTGTGCAAGGATTTGATTGCGGCATCAACGCCCCTTGAGGAGAGCCGGTGGCAGAAGTCCAGGTAGTCGAACGAAAGCTCGCCGTGATCTTCGCGGCCGACATTGCCGAGTACAGCCGGCTGATGGGGCTGGACGAGGTCGGCACGTTGCGCCGGCTGCAAGCCTGCCGGGCGATCCTCGATCGATTGATCGCCGCCCATCGCGGCCGGATCTTCAATACCGCCGGCGACAGCTTTGTCGCCGATTTTGCAAGCGCGGTCGATGCCGTCGAATGCGCCGTCGCGGTGCAGGGCGCCATTGAAAAAGAAAACGAGAGTCGCCCGGCCACCGAGCCGATGCGGTTCCGCATCGGCATCCATCTCGGAGACGTCCTCGTCGAGGGAACAAACCTGTTCGGCGACGGTGTCAACATCGCCGCTCGGTTGGAAGCGCTCGCCGAACCGGGCGGTATTTGCCTCTCCGGTGCCGTGCGCGACCAGATCGGCTCTCGCCTGCCGATCGGGTTGACCTCTCTCGGCGAGCAGCAGGTCAAGAACATTGCCGAGCCGGTGCGTGTCTTCAAGGTCGGCGGAGCCCCCGGCCGAGGGTCGCCGCTGTCCGTCCGCCGCAGACGGGCGACCGGTGCCGTCATGCTGTTTCCCGCCGTGCTGGCGCTGATCGCGGCGGCGGCTGCGGTATGGTGGTTGTGGCCCGGCCAGCATTCCGAGCTGCGGCCGCTTCAAGCGGAGTCGACGAACACTTCGGTTCAGCCTTATTCGGCGCCCCGATTGTCGATTGTCGTGCTACCTTTCGCCAATCTCAGCGACGACCCGGGGCAGCAATATTTCGCTGACGGGATCACCGAAGATCTGACGACCGACATCTCGCGAATCCAAGGAAGCCTGGTGATCGCCCGCAACACCGCTTTCACATACAAAGGAAACAATGATGTCAAGCGGATCGGCCGAGAATTGGGCGTACGTTACGTCCTCGAGGGCAGCGTCCAGCGGGCCGGCAACAAAGTACGGATCAACGTTCAGCTCGTAGATGCCGAAACCGGTGCGCAACTGTGGGCCGATCGCTTCGACCGCGACGCGGCCGATCTGTTCGCCCTGCAAAACGAGATCACGGCGCGGATCGCGCGAGCACTGCAGGGACAGCTCGCCATCGCCGAAGCCCGTCGCCCGACGGTTCGACCAGACGCGCTTGACTACATCCTGCGTGGCCGCGCTGTTTTGCAGAGGCCGATCTCGAAGGAGAACAGTAAAGAGGCCGCGACCCTCTTCGAGAAAGCGTTAGCGCTCGACCCGCAATCGGCGGATGCGGCAACCTGGTTGGCGGCTACGCTTGCCTTCCGTGTAACCGACGAGTTCAGCGATTCTCCCGACGAGGACCTGCAGCGCGCCGAAAGGCTGGTGGCACAAGCCTTGGCAGCGTCGCCGAACAGTGCGCTGGCGCATTACGTGAAGGGGCAGGTTCTATTCGCGCAATCGCGCTGTAACGAGGCCATTCCCGAATACGAGCGGGCAATCGGGCTCGACCGCAGCCGCGCTCCGGCTTATGCGCGGCTCGGTTGGTGCAAGTTCCTTACCGGTTCGGTCGATGAGGCCATCTCCTATTTCGAGGAAGCCATCCGCCTCAGCCCGCACGAGCCCGGCATTGCCCCGTGGTACGGACGAATGGGAGTCATCTATCTGCTCCAATCACACACCGACGAGGCGATCGCTTGGCTGGAAAAGGCGAAGAGCGAGAATGCCCAGCTGGCCCCTGTCCACGCCTATCTTGCGGCCGCTTACGCGCTGAAAGGGGAAATCGATCGCGCTCGAGCGGAACTCACCGAGGCCCAGGGATTAAGCAACCTCTATTCGAGCCTCGCGCGCGTCGAGAAATCGACCTGGTTCGACAATCCAAAGATCCGCGCCTTGGCTGAAGCCACCTATTTCCCCGGCCTGCGCCGTGCCGGCATACCGGAAGGATGACCTCATGCATACGATAGGAAGGCTCACGATCGCGTCCCTCTTACTGATGGCGCCGGTCGGTGCCATGGCGCAGGGGACGGCCGTGCGCCAGGCCTGCGGAGCGGAGATCCAGCAGCATTGCGCCGGGGTTGAACCCGGCGAGGGACGGCTGCGGGCCTGCGTCAAGGAGAATTTCACCGCTTTCTCCGAGCCCTGCAAGCGAGCCATGCTGAGCAGCGTGGCGGTGGTGAGGGCCTGCAAGGCGGATGTCCAGCGGACATGTCCGGGTGTTCAACCCGGCGGCGGCCGCATCCAGGCCTGCATGAAGGACCATTTCGCTGAGTACTCCGAGCCCTGCAAGCAAGCGATTGTCACCGCCAAATTCGGCACCCGGTAGCGCCGTCGCCCAATTCCCTCACCCCTCCCCTCAGCTCCCACGGCGCGGGCCCCACTTTGTCCCGGCTTGCCCCCACCCTCTCCCCTCCCCCGCGAGCGGAGGATGGTCAGGTTGTGGAAAGGGCCGGGACGAGGCCTTCAGTGACGCCCAAGGCGTATTCGCCCTCGAGCGTCGCGTTCGAGCATCGTAATCGTCAGCGCCTTCTCCCCCGGCACGCCGCTCAGCGCGGCGAAGCAGTCACAGCCGCCAGCATTCCTTGAAAGAGCCAGCGGGGTTTCCGATGACCTACCGTGTTCTCGGTCCTACTATGCGCATATGGGTCGGCTCGACAAAGCGCGAGATCGTCCGGTGGCTGCGCGCGATCACCCTCTTTAGGTAGATCGCGCGATCCCGGAGAACACAACTCTTAGTTGCAGGAGGAGTGGACATTTCTGCTTATTTGGCCGCTGCTTATTTGCCTGCCAGCCAGTCCCACCAGTTTACAGTAGGTTGATTGGTGGGTGCAGCAGGACTTCGAACCTGCGACCCGCTGATTAAGAGTCAGCTGCTCTACCAACTGAGCTATGCACCCGCCGCGGGGTGCGCTCTATAGCAAGGCGCGCCTGGCTTGTCGATACTCGACACCCGAGTCCCTTCGGATCGTGGAAGCACATCCGCGCCGCCGAGCCCGAGCTCTACTTCGCCAGTGCCAATAAATACTGAACGACGGGCCTGACGAGGCGTTCAGCGAGCATTCTGTCTTGATGCGAAAAACTGGTACCAGCCATGAGGAATAATCGGTCCTTGCACGACCTTACATTTGCCGGGCTGGAGGCTTGTCCGCCTCTTTCATTTCCTCGTCCGCAGCATTGCTGGAAAGCGCGGGTCTGGCTATTGGCGTTCTGGCAGCGGGTGGCGCCCCGTCGCCGACAGCCGTTTGGGTGGGTCTGGTAGTGCGCGCCCGTCTGCTTGATCTGCTCGGCGTGATATCCGCTTAACCATCAGTTTATCCCGCGGGGATTGGGAAGCCGAAGCCAACTCGATCAGCAGCACTGCGAGATTTGCCTACAGTTCCCCCTCCGGCAGCGTGCTTGGGTTGACATAGAGTGTCCCGATGCCAGGCAGAAAGTCTGGCAGCCTCACCAGTTCGCTGACCTTCTTGTAATTGCCGCCTGGCGGTGTGTTCTCGATGTTTTGGGCGACGGCCGGAATCGAGGCAAGCATCAGGACAGCGAAGGCTGCGGCGGCTCTTCGCATGAGGTCTCTCCATATTCTGATCACGCGACCGGCGGGTGCTAGGTTGGACGGCGGTACGGTGCCGGCCGATCGCATTGCGGCACCGGGGGGCGGCTCTCGGCGAATTTGCCGATGCGCTGGAGAACAGTCGCGACGAGCCGATCGCAGCGCGACCCAAGGAACGGGTAAATGTCGTGGAAGATCGCGCCGAGCTGCGTCGTCAGCGCTCGGCGCAACAATTTGTTGGCGCGGTGGAAGCGCGTCTTGACCGTCTCGCCTGGGATACCGACACTGGACGAGGTTTCCTCGATGCTCATCTGCTCGATGGAGCGCAGCTCAAAGACGCTTCGGAAGGGTGGGGGCAGCGCGTCCACCGCCTGCTCGATCGCGCGGCGGATCTCCCGCCGGGCGATCGCCTGCTCCGGGGTCGGCTGCGCTGTCACAAAAAGCCCGTCACCCGCTGAAAGCCGCGCGCGGGTCGGTACAGCCGCTGGTTATTGCCGCGCATCAGGGCGGCAAAGGCCGCCGCGTCGCCGGCCCGCCTGCCGGCGAGCAACTCGGCCTCGGCGAGGCTCTCCTGTTTCCAGTCGGAAGCCGCTAAATCCATCTCGCGCCTCCTGCCGCGGTCAACGCCTTAGATGCGCCAGCCCTCAAAGGTTCCCACGTTTCTCGATTTTCCGCGGTATTCTCGGCGCAAACGGTTTGCATAGGCACGCTGGTCATGCCCGCGCATAGGTTCGAGGCGGTCCTTTTCGACCTGTTGACGGCGCTGCTCAACTCCTGGACGTTGTGGAACATTGTCGCCGGGAGCCCGGAAGATGGGCGCGAGTGGCGCGCAGCCTATTTGCACCGCACATACGAGACGGGCGCCTACCGTCCCTATGAGGCGCTCCTCGCCGAGGCTGCGGCCGAGGTCGGACTCTCACCGGGTCTGCCTGGGCAGCTCGCCTTCCGCTACAGCGAACTCAAACCGTGGCCCGAGGTTCGCGAAGTGCTCGGCGCACTCCGCCGAGAAGGGGTGGCGTTGGGCGTTGTGACGAACTGCTCCGAGGAACTCGCGGCAAAGGCGATTGCTCGCACCGGCATCGAATTCGATGTCGCCGTCACAGCGGAGCGCGCCGGTTTCTACAAGCCCGACGCACGACCGTACAAGATGGCTCTGGACGAACTGGGTGTAGCGCCTAGCCGGTGTCTGTTCGTAGCTGGCTCCGTCTACGACCTGTTCGGCACGAGCAAAGTCGGTCTTCGAACCTATTGGCACGACCGCATTGGCATGACGCCGCCGTACGATGCACCCGGGCCCATCGCCCATCACCGCTCGCTGTACCCGCTCCTCGAAGTGGTGCGAGCTGTCGAATAGGGGTTTATTCCGGCAGGCGGGTGGATTGCCAGGTCACCATTTGCCACTGGCCGCCTTTGTTGGCGTAAACGTCGGTGAAGCGGACGCTGAAGCTGTTGGGGCGCCCCTGCGCCATCACGCTGATGCGGCACGCGCCGGTCAATACCACTGCGTCGCCCAGATCCTGGGCCTTGACGTCGGAGGGCTCGACTGCGGTGTAGACTGTCGACCCCGCCTCCATGTTGCCGATCAGGCTCTGCTTGGTGTCGAGTTGCGCCGTCGAGTGGGTATAGATCAGGTCGTCGGACAGCAGCGTCTTCAGTGTCGCGACATCCTTTTGCGCCATTGCAGTCATGCGCTTCTTGTCGAGGTCGATCACCATTTGCCCATTGCCTGCCATTTGTCTCTCCTTTCAACGGGTTTCGAGGACCAGCTTGCCCTGCAGGTGACGGCTTTCGCTGACCCGGTGAGCCTCCGCCGCGTCGGCGAGCTTATAGCGGGTGATCGCCGGCGGCGATACCGCGCCGGCTTCGAGCAATGCCAGCATTCGTTCCAGATGTGCGCGGTCTCGCGCCACGCCGGGGCGCAGCACCTGCACATCCTTGCGGGTCGGCTGAAACCCGGCCGGCGCCGGCGCGATCCACACCAGCCGGCCGTCCGGCTTCAGCACCTCATAGGAGCGGACCTGGACATCGCCGCCGACCGTGTCGAATACGACGTCGCAGTCGGCAATGACCTTGGTAAAGTCTTCCTTGTTGTAGTCGATAACCCGGTCGGCGCCCAAATGGCCGACATAATCGTGATTTCGACCGCTCGCCGTCGTGATCACCGTCGCGCCGATATGCTTGGCGAGCTGGATCGCAAAGCCGGCGACCCCGCCCGCGCCGCCCTGGATCAGGATGGTTTCGCCGGGTTTGAGCTTTGCCGTGTCTTCGAGCGCCCATAGCGCGGTCAGGCTGGTCAATGCCATCGCGGCGGCCTCGGCGTGACCGAGACTGTCGGGCTTTTTGGCGATGATCGCGGCCTTGATCGCGATTTTTTCCGCGTAGGCGCCCTCGATCCCCTGGTCACACACCCCGAACACCGGGTCGCCGACCCTCAAATCGGTGACACCGGGACCAACCGCGCTGACCACGCCCGAGAAGTCGCGGCCGAGGATATGCGGGAGCTTGACACCGCCGCCGCTGTAGGCGCCGCCGCCGAGCCGCACCTTGTAATCCGCCGCATTGACGCTGGCGGCATGGATGTCGACGACGACTTCGCCGGGGCCAGCGACCGGGTCGGCCACCTCGGCCAGGTGCAATACCTCCGGCCCGCCATGCCTCTCGAACAGCACCGCCTTCATGGCTTTCTCCCCATGGTCTTCTCCCTGTACAAGCGATCCTCGCCTGACCCATAAATCTTCATGACGAGGGTAGCAAGCAAAGCCGCTATCCGAACCGCATGTGAGGAGCTGCAATGATCACGCCCGCCTATGTCCGCACGATGGCCGCCTACAATGCCGAGATGAACCGTCGGCTGTACAGCGCCGCCGCGCGCCTTTCCGACGCCGAGCGACGGCAGCCGCGCGGTGCCTTCTGGGGCTCGATCCACGGCACCCTCAACCATCTCCTATGGGGCGACCGGCAGTGGATGTCGCGCTTCGACAATTGGCCGAAGCCCGATGCCGCGATCAAGCAGAGCGGTGGGCTTATCGAGGATTTTGCCGCGCTCAGCGCGGCGCGCGAGACGGCCGACGCCGACATCTCGCGCTGGGCGGCGAAGCTCGACGACGCCTGGATGGCCGAAGACCTGGTCTGGTTCAGCGGCGCCGCCGGGCACGAGATGCGCGCGCCGAAGAGCTTTTTGATCAGCCATTTCTTCAACCATCAGACCCACCACCGTGGCCAGGTACACGCGATGCTGACCGCCGCCGGCCAGGAAACCGGCGACACCGATCTATTCCTCTTGGTCCCGGAGCCGCTCTGATGATCGAGGCTTACGAGGGCGGCTGCCATTGCGGCCGGGTACGCTTTCGGGTGCGCGCCGATTTGACGGGGCTGCTTGAATGCAACTGCTCGATCTGCACGAAGAAGGGCATTCTGCACCTGATCGTGCCGCCCGAGCAGTTCGAGCTGCTGCAGGGCGAGGCGGACCTCGCGACTTACCAATTCAACACCAATACCGCGAAGCACACTTTCTGCCGACATTGCGGCATTCACGCCTTTTACGTGCCGCGCTCGGACCCCGACAAAATCAGCGTTAATGCCCGGTGCCTGGAGGCGATCGATCCGGCGGCGCTGAGGCCGGCCCGCTTTTTCGACGGACGAAATTGGGAGCAGGCCCAAGCGGCGCGCCAAAAGTAGGCTCGGAGCGCGCTCACAGTCTGTTGCTCGGGCGGTATCGATTTGCTTGCTTCGCTATTGCGCCGTTTGACTAGCCGAGACGGATTACCCTCCGATCCGCCGTAAAATGGCGCTCCTCTCCTGATCTGCCGAAAAGCAAGACAGAAAAACTTGTCGTGCGGCGTCGATGCCGCTAACGCGTGCTTGCGATGATCAACCAAGAATGGCCACCGGATGAATTGCTCTAACGGCTCTGACCGGTGGCTCGGATCAATCGGAGCGCGCCGCCTACAAACGGCATTGCGGCTGCTGCCGATCCTCCTTCTCGCCGCCTGCGGACAGCAGGCCGCGTACGGCCCGGGCGGCGGACGGATCGAAATCGGTGCGGACGGGTGGAGGAGGCCGACGCACTATTATCCGCCGCCGGGCCCGCAAGAGGATCCGTGGGGGCCGTATATCCGCGAGGCCGCTGCGCGATACCGCGTGCCAGAGCGGTGGGTGCGCGCGGTGATGCAACAGGAATCGGGCGGTGAGCAGCAGGCCACCTCCCCGGTCGGGGCGATGGGCCTGATGCAGGTCATGCCTACCACCTATGATCAGCTGCGGGTGCGTCACCAGCTCGGCGACGATCCGTACGACCCGCACAATAACATTCTGGCGGGCACTGCCTATATTCGAGAAATGTATGACCGGTTTGGCGCGCCCGGCTTTCTGGCCGCCTATAACGCCGGTCCGGATCGGGTCGACAGTTTTCTCGCCGGCAGGGCCGTCCTGCCGGACGAGACGGTGAATTATCTTGCCGCGATCACGCCGAACCTCGCCACCGATGTGCCGCGGTCCGGGCCTTTCGCTGTCGCCTCCGCCCGCTCCGGCCGGGCGCCTAGATACGCTCCGACCATAGCCAGCCTGGCGGCGGGATGCGACCTGAACGCCGCGTACAATCCAAACCATCCCTGCACGTCTCTAGAGCGGGCGGCAGCGCAACCGGCCTACACTCAACAGGCGTATGCCCCACAACCCGTGGTGCGCCAGGTCGAGGCGGGCGGTTGCGACTTGGATGCGGCCTACGATCCCGCCCGTCCCTGCACCTCTTCGGCGCAATCGGCGGCAGCCGTATCGTCGCCGGGCTCGGTCCAACAGATTGCCGAGCCCCGCGTCCAATTAGCGTCGGCTGCCAATTGCGACCCGAATGCCGCCTTCAACCCTGCTAGACCGTGTCACGGGGCAGCAGTGGCCAGCGCCGTGGTATCGCCGCCGGCGAAGGCCCGGCCTGCATCTGCGGCGTTCCGCCAAGCCACCGTGCCGTCACCGCGGGCGTTGCCGAACCGTTCCGCTGAGCCGGGCGGAGGATGGGCGATCCAGGTCGGCGCCTACGCCAGTCCGGGCCTGGCCCGCACGGTGGCGGAGGGCGCCCGCGCGCAGGCGCCAGACCAGCTGCGCTCCGCCGCCCTGGCACTGCAGCCGACTGCGCCGTTCGGCGACAAGGTGCTCTACCGCGCGCGGCTCGCTCATTTGTCGGCCAGCGCCGCGTCGAGCGCCTGCGCGCGTCTCAACCACCGCCAACTGCCCTGCGTCATCGTCCCACCCAGCCACTCTTGACCGCAATCGCCCGCGCAGAGATGGGGTGACTGCTAGCATGGTCACTGTGGCTGCGACCGCAACCGTTCGAAGAAGCGGGCAGTTTGCGGCTCGGTGCGCTGACCCACCAAGGAGGCAACCGCGGTCTTGCCGAAACAAGGAATCCAGCACAGGCCCACGGTCACGTCATAGCGCCGCGGGAACGTCGCCGCGGCTTTCGGCTGCCAAAATCTCGCTATGCCAGCGATGCGGGATCGACCTGGGCTAGTGTCGGCGTGGACATGGCAAGGGCGAGCAGCGATGCTAACAGGGTAACGCAAAAGATGGACCTATTCATCGACTAGCCTCCCGGTCCAGATCAGTTTCAACCCAACCGCGAGCCGGGCTCGCGCGCGGCCTGAGACACCGACGAGATTCTGGCGAACCTGGGCTATGACAGATCGGAGGTTGCCCCATTGCGAGAGGAGAGGTGATCTGATGAGCAAAGCCTTCGTCAAGGAATCGGATGACGAGATCGCACTCTCTGACGAGCCGCCCGTCGTTCCACTCGGCTTCAAGAACTACGTGACCCCACGGGGCCACCGCCATATGCAGGACGAATTGCGCCAGCTGCTGCGGGTGGAGCGCCCGAGCGTCGTGGAGACCGTGGCATGGGCGGCCGGCAACGGCGACCGGTCGGAAAACGGCGATTACATTTACGGCAAGCGCCGCCTGCGCGAGATCGATCGGCGCATCCGGTTCCTGACGAAGCGCCTCGAAAACGCCGAGGTGGTCGACCCGAAACAGCAAAAGCGGCGCGACCAGGTGTTCTTTGGCGCGACGGTCACCTACGCCACCGAGGATGGGACCGAAACCACGATCACGATCGTCGGCATCGACGAAGCCGATTTCGCCCGCGGCCAAGTCAGCTGGGTATCCCCGATCGCTCGCGCGCTGCTCAAGGCGCACGAGGGTGACACTGTCGAGCTCCGCGCCCCCGCCGGCGTCGAGCAGATCGAAGTCCTCGAAATCCGCTACGCCAGCGCCGACGGCGAGACGGGCTGAAGCGTCTGATCCAAGGGGCTCTGTGGCGAGCTGCGCCGCGCGCTCCCCGTGCGGCGCTGCCTTGCGGCGCCTTCCCTCCTCATTGAGTTTACGTAACGGGGCGGTTGGTAGACGATGCGCTGAGTTTGCCAAGGAAGACATACGAAAAAGAAACATTCGCCGCGATTGATTTCCACGCGAGCCTGCAAGTGACGTCGCCAAAATCGCTTCTTTGCTTCTGCGACTCGAACCGCCCGGGCGTGCCACCAAGCCTCCTTAGGTTTTGGGCTTGCCTGTTCGTCCCAAGCATAAGGGATCGCGTTGGCGTTATTGGCTGGATCTTTTACGGCGGCTTGATCATGATCGCGATCGGCCTGACCCCCTGAACCTGCGACCTCCGACTTCAAGGGCCGTCGCTCTGCTCCACCTGAACTCTGCTCGGGTGGAGCATTCGCCGCGAGCGCGGGAGAAGCACTTTTCACCAGCTGCGCTGGCTGCGGGTTCGGCAGCTGCTCGCCAGCGATCGGTAGGCCGGGGGTGTAAGCGGGCGTTCGCTCCACGATAAGAGCGGCACCGCCGCCGCGGCCACGATTCCCAGGCCATAAAAGGCAAGAACCAGGCTTAGCCGACACTACCGGTTCATCCCGCGGGCGCGGGGAACACCAGGTCAACACCGACCGCGCGCCCTACCATCGTGTTGCGGTTCATCCCCGCGGGCGCGCAGGGCTGTACGGGGAAATCAGGCATAGGCGAAAGTGAGCTGGTTTTGAACATCGCAAGAGGGCGAGGGCATTGGTGGGGGCTTTTCCAGCTCGGCAATGGATCGGCGCTCGAGCAGGCCGGTACCGGCCGCGCCATCTTTGTCACCTCAGGGGTGACCCACGGCATTCACCCCTATTGGGGCCCTTACGCAATCAGTAAGGCCGGCCTCGAAATGCTCGTCACAATCTACTCTGGCCCGCCGATGCAATCTCCTTCGGGCGTTGACACTTCCGGCAACTTTGCCAATGCCCGATAATGGCCTTTGGTGGTTCGGGGGTTCCTAAGCCGCGGACGGAGCAAGCAGATGCGGGCGCCGGCTGTTCCGGTAGCCCTACAGCCGGACAGCATTTATAGCTGATGTCGGCTATCATCTCGAGGCCAGTGAGCGGTGGGCGGCCGATCGCAAATCCGAGAAAGAGGAGGTCGAACGTGTCAGCCCAAACCACCCTTTTGCATTTGCCGGTCGGACATATTGGCTGTGGTGCGATGCGCATCACCGGACAGGGAGTAGGTACTTCAAATGGCCGACCTCATCAGGTTTGATAGCGGCTCAGCTGCTGCTCGCCGCCTCGGAGAGCCTTGATCTGATCGCCTTTTACGTACCGAGATTGCCGCGGCAGCACCAGCTCAAAATTTTCTTTTTAGAAGTTCTTGCGTCAAAGTGGCCGTCCGCGCGAGCATCAACCTCCGCGGCACGACGTGAGACCTCATTGAGTTCTTCAGGTTGCGTCTCTTCCCTGGTCCAGGGTCACGGTTCAACCATTTTCATCACGGAGTCACCCCATGGCGGATTACGACATCATTATCAAGGGCGGCACGATCGTTGATGGAACGCGTACGCCCCGCTATGTGAGCGACATCGCGATCAAGGACGGCATAATCGCACAAATCGGCGGCCTGAAAGGGAAAACTGCCGACCGTGTTCTGGACGCTGCGGGCCGTATCGTCGCGCCCGGCTTTGTCGACCTGCACACGCATTATGATGCGCAGATCTTCTGGGATCCCGTACTGCACCCTGTCCGGGTGGCATGGCGTAACCTCGGTTGCGTTGGGCAATTGCGGGTTCGGGTTCGCCCCTTCACGGGTCGAGGACCGCGATCGGGCGATGCTCGGCATGACCCGCAACGAGGCGATCCCGTACGACGCGATGAAGGCGGGCATGCCGTGGAATTGGGTGACGTTCCCCGAATTCATCGACAGCCTGACCCGCACCCCTAAAGGCGTCAATTGCCTGACCTACGTGCCGCTGACCCCGCTTTATGCGTGGGTGATGGGCTGGGAGGAAGCCAAGAAGCGGCGACCGACCGAGGCGGAACTCGAGGAAATGTGCCGGCTGATCCACGAGGCGATGGATGCCGGCGCGTGCGGCTGGTCGGCCCAGGTCTTGGGTCCGAAATCGATCCAGCGGGATTATGACGGGACCCCGATGGTCACCGATCTGCTCTCGGAGCACGAAATCCTGACCTTTGCCAAGGTACTGGCCGACCGTGACGAAGGCTTCATCGAGTTGGCGTATCAGGAGACCGGTGAAGAGGGCCGCCCGCTGGCGGAAGCGACCAAGCAGTTCTTTGAAAAGGTCGCTGCGGTGGCGAAGCGGCCGATCCTCTACCAGGCCGTCGCCCCGAACGCGGTGCATCCCGAGCATGCACCGCGAACGGATCAAATGGCTGGAAAGCTGTGCGGAGCGGGGGCTGCGCGTCTATGGCCAGGGCGTCACCCGGCGCGGCGGCTTCGAGATGACCTTTGACGACTGGAACCTGTTCGACGACACCGAGGCGTGGCGGGAGGTGACCCTGGGCACGAAAGAGGAACGCAAGGCGAAGATGCAGGACCCGGAGATGCGCCGCCGCCTGAAAGAGGAATGGGACGCCGGCATCCGGCCGACGACGGTGGTTGCGGGTTCGGTCGGCAGCCTGATCGTGCAGACCAAGAACGTAAAGATCGATATCGGTGCGGAAGCGGCGTTTCCGACCCTGCCGGCGCCGGTTGAGGTCGGCGGTGCTGCCTACTTCCTGATCAAGACCCGCGACGGCTACAAGCTGTTGTCGAGGGTGTGTCCGCACCAGGGCGGCACGGTGGAGGACGAGGGCGGCGGACAATTCGTCTGTCACAATCACGGCTACCAGTACGACAAGGACGGCGGGAAGTGCCTCAACGCCGACGGACTCCGGATGAAGTCGTACGTCGTGAACGTCAAGGAGGGCCGGCTGATCGCGTTGTTGCCGGACGCAAAAAGCCGCCAACTCGGCATTGGCCGGGCAAACCGTCCAGCAGATCGCCGATGCGCAAGGCAAGCACGTGATCGATGCGCTGCTCGACATGGTGGTCGAGGACGATCTGGACACGGAATTTTTCGCCCCGACCCAGGGCGCGAGACACGGCCCAGTTTACGACCGAGGTCGTCGATTCCAACGTCATCGTGGCCGGGGTCTCGGATGGCGGCGCCCATGTCAAGTTCCTGACCGCCGGGATCTATCCGACCGATCTGTTGACGTGGCTGGTCCGGGACGAGAAGACGGTGAGTCTGGAAGATGCGCACTACAAGTTGAGTTATCTGCCGGCCCATTTGGGCGGCTTCAAGGACCGTGGCGCGATACGGGAGCAGGCTCCGGCAGACATCGTGGTCTACGATCTCGAGAAGCTGGAAATCTTGCCCTCGGAAGTGGCCGAAGACCTGCCCGGAGGCGAGTGGCGGCGTATCCAGAAGTCCAACGGCTACAACTGGATCCTGGTCAACGGTGAAATTACCTTTGAAGACGGTAAGCCCACGGGGGCGTTGCCAGGCAAGTTTCTCCGGAATGGTCGAGGCTGATCAGAAGGGCGCCAGCTTTGAACATACGCTGAGCACCTATCCCTGCGTCCCAACTGAGAGGCGCTTCAGCTCAGCCTCAAACCGCGGCCAAGGCGGGGCGTTTGAGTGCGAAGCGGGTTCGCGGCAGTCCGGCGAGGGCTCGGGCGATCTGCTTGGTGCAACGCAGCAGGATCTCACGGGCATGACGGACGGTAATCGGGCCGCCGCAATCGCCTGATCTCTTGATCCTGATTTGGGGCGCGCCGGTGCCGAGGTCGTAACGTAATAGGAGAAGTTCTCGCTGCACCCAGCGATCGGCGCGGTGACCAAAATCACAACGTGCCGCCGGCCTGCGGCATCGCCGCCGCGATCGCTTGGTTCAGGACCGACCAGGCAACTTTTTGATGGCTTTTAAGCAGCGAGATGCTCGACCCTGGGCAACACCTCTTTGCTGAAGAGCGAGAGGTTGGCCACGGTCTCGTCGTGGTCCAAGAGGCCGCCCTGGCCCATCATCAGCAGATGGCCGAAGCCGCCGACATGGTCGTAGAAGGCGCGCAGCTGGTCGAAGACGTCGTCGGGCGTGCCGGCGAAGACGAGGCCGGCCTCGATCGCGTCTTCGACGGTCATCGTCCGAGGGTCGATGTTGCGGCCGGCGCGCGACTGGATGCGGCCGGCGCGAAACCCGGCGCCGCTCGCCTTCAGCGCCTGCGCGCTCTGCGCCGGCGAGGCATAGCCGGGCGGGTTCATGAATTGCGGCGCGACGATGCCCGACGTGCGGCTGTAGCCCAGGATCTGGTCGGCGCGGCGCCAGCCCTCCTCGCGGGTATTGCCGACGCCGATCAGCGCCATATAGGCGAGGCGCTCCGGCGTCATCGGCCGGCCGGTTTCGGCCGCCCTTTTGCGGTACGCCTCGAAGATCGGCGGCGTGCGCACCCAGCCGGTGTTGAGCACGCCGATCGTCATGCCGCGCTCGGCCGCCTCCATTGCGCTGCCGGGGCTGCCGACCGGCATCCACACCGGCGGGTGAGGCTGCTGCCACGGCCTGGGCCAGACATTGACCGAGCGGTAGTGGAAATGCGTGCCTTCCCAGTTGAACGGGCCGTCATGGCTGGTCATTGCCTTCAGGATCAGGTCGTGCGCTTCCCAGAAGCGCCCGGCCAGATCGGCAGGGTTGGTGTTGGCCGGTGAAATTTCGAACGGCACCCCTTTGACGAAACCCATCTCGATGCGGCCGCGCGAAATGACGTCGAGCATCGAATATTCCTCGGCGACGCGGATCGGGTCGTTGCGATTGCCGATCGGCATGCCGAGCGCGAGGAGTCGCACCTTCTTCGTCTCGCGCGCGAGGATCGCCATCGGGATCGTGCATACTGAGTCAGCGCAGGTTGCGGTCGCATGGTGCTCGTTGGTCATGATGTTGATGCCGAGCTCGTCGCACAGCGCCCACTCGTCGAGATACCGGTGATAGAGATCGGCGCCGGCCTTCGGGTCGAAGAGCCGGCTCGGGATGACGACCCGGTAGGAATCGCGGAGCTGAGGCCAAGCCGGGTGGTAGGCCATCTCGCTGAAATGCCAGACTTTCATCACAACACCTCCGCGCGCGCGAAACGGCCGATCGCATCGACGACCTCGTCGGGGCGCTCGATCTGTGGATAGTGACCGGCCTGTCGGATGCCCGCGAACTGGGCATTGGGCAGTGACTGGCAGAGCTTTTGGCCGTAATCGGGCGTCACGATGCCGTCGGTTTCGCCCCAGACCACCAACGTCGGCACCCGGACACGGTGCAGCCATTGGCGTAGCCCGGGATTGTGCATATAGGGCCGCCACCCATAGAGTGCGGTCGCCTGCCGATCGCGAGCGACCGCGCCGAGCTCGTCATCGCTGAGCCGGGCGTAATCCGGCACTATGCGCGTCGGATCGAAGAAGCTGCGCCGCAGCAGTTCTTCGCTCGGAAGCGCGTAAATGTCGGCAATGTCGCGCTCTTCGCGCCCGCCGAACTTGACGCCGACCGAGTCGATCAACACGAGGCGATCGATCCGCTCGAGGCAGCGGGCGGACATTTCCAGCGCGACCCACCCGCCAAAGGAAGAGCCCACCAGCGTCGCCTTGCCGAAATCCTGGCACTCGAGCAGATCGAGGTAGAGGTAAGCGAGATCGTGGACGGTGCGGAAGCCATCCGGGCGCTCAGAATTGCCGAAGCCGGGATGCCGCGGGACGACCACCCGCCAGTGCCGCGCCAACCGGTCGAAGAATTCCCGGTGTTGCGCGAAATAGTCGCCGCCATGGAGAAACAGCAGCGGCGGCCCGGCACCGGCCATCAGCACCTCGAGCGAGATGTCACCGATTTGGATGCGCTCCATTTCCGTCCCTCTTTGCGGTTTTCATGGAACTCCCGTGGGATTATCGTGATCCCGGCAGCGCATGCTCGCGGAGACTTATTCCCCGATGCGGCATTTTGTCCTAAGCTGTTGCGCTCCGCGGTTGCTCCGTGCGACCGCGCCAATCATGCGAGGCCTGCGATGAACGTTGAGACCATTCTGCGCGCCAAGGGGAGTGCGGTGGCTACGATCCGGCCGGATGCGACGGTCGGCGCCGCTGTGAAGGAGCTGATTTCCCGCAACGTCGGCGCCCTCGTCGTCAGCGAGGACGGCGGAACCGTCGACGGGATCATCTCGGAGCGCGACATCGTGCACGGCCTCGCCGACCACGGAGCCGCTCTGCTGTCGCTCAACGTCGTCGAGATGATGACCCGGAGGGTGGTAACCTGCGAGCTGTCGGATACTGTCGACCAGCTGATGGCGGAAATGACGAACCGCCGCCTCCGCCATTTCCCGGTTGTCCAGGACGGCCGGCTGTGCGGCATCGTCAGCATCGGCGACGTCGTCAAGAACCGGCTCGACGAAGTCGAGTTTGAGGCGAGCTCGATGCGGTCGTTCATCGCCGGCGCTTAGCACCCCCTGTACCGCAATCAGCGGCCGATCGCGTAGCCTTGCATGCCGCGGGGGTTGGCGCTGGCTTTGAGGAGGCGGCCTTCGGCGGTTTCCTCGCGGGCGCAGCCGGAGAGGCGGCCTTCGGACCAGGGATCGCCGACGCGCAGGCGGTGGCCGCGCCGCGCCAGATCCGCGCGGGCGGCTTCCGGAAAGCGGCCCTCGAGCGCGAGGAGTCCGGGTTGCGCCGCGCGCGGGTAGAACGAGCTCGGCATGTGCTCGGTATGGAATGCCGGGCAGTCGATCGCCTCCTGCAGGTTCATGCCGTGGTGGACGTGATGCAGGAACATCAGGAGCGACCATTGGTCCTGCTGGTCGCCACCTGGCGTGCCGAAGGCGAGATAGGGTTTGCCGTCCTTGAACGCCATTGACGGCGACAAGGTGCTGCGCGGGCGCTTGCCGGGCGCAAGGCTCGCCGGCAGCCCCTTCTCGAGCCAGAACATCTGCATCCGCGTGCCGAGGCAGAAGCCCAGTTCCGGGATTACCGGCGAGCTCTGCAGCCAGCCGCCGCTCGGCGTTGCCGAAACCATGTTGCCCCAGCGGTCGATCACATCGAGATGGCAGGTGTCGCCGGCGACAAGGCCGTGCTCGGTGACGGTCGGCTCGCCGATCCCGGCCGCGGCTGCCTCCAAGCCGCCGACCAGCACGCAGGGCATGCGCCCGTCAGGGCGGCCCGGACGCAATTCCATCGAGGCGTGCTCGATGACCAGCTTGCGCCGCGAATCGTTATAGGCGGCGCCGAGCAAGGCGGACATCGGGACGTCGACAAAATCGGGGTCGCCGTACCACGCCTCGCGGTCGGCGAAGGCGAGCTTGGCGCATTCGACAACGGTATGGACAAAATCCGCCCCGAGCGGGTCGAGATCGTCGAGATCGAAGCCCTCGAGCAGTGCCAATTGCTGCAGCAGAACGGGCCCCTGGCTCCACGGGCCGCTCTTGGCCACGGTGTAGCCGTGATAGTCTGACGTGAGCGGCGCCTCGACCGGGGCCTCCCAGCGCGCCATGTCGTCGCCAGTCAGCAGCCCGCCATGGCGGCGTCCGGAGGCGTCGAGCACCTTCTCGCGCCGGCAAAAGCGATCGATCGCCTCGGCGACAAAGCCCTGGTACCACGCCTGGCGGGCGCGCTCGATCTGCCCGTCGCGACCGCCATCGGCGGCTTCTGAAAGGATGCGGCGGTAGACCGCCGCGAGAGCGGGATTGCGGAACAACTTTCCCGGTTCGGGCGGCGCACCGTTCGGCAGGTAGATCGCGGCAGAACTCGGCCATTCGCGCCGGAACAGCTCGGCGACGGTGGCGATTGTCATGGCGATCTGATGGACCGCAGGGTAGCCGTTCTCGGCATAGCCGATCGCCGGGCCGAGAATCTCGGGGAGCGGCATCGTCCCATAGTCGCGCATCAGCCGCATCCAGGCGCCGAAGGCCGCCGGAACTGTGGCGGCCAGCAGCCCGGTGCCCGGTATCAGATCGAGGCCGAGCTCGCGAAACTGCGCGATCGTTGCCGCGGCGGGGGCGACGCCCTGGCCGCAGATCATGTCGCAGCGCCGGTTCGCCTCGCTCCACACCAGGATCGGCGCCTCGCCCAGGGGCCCGTTCAGATGCGGTTCGACTACCTGCAACGTAAAACCGGCGGCTGCCGCCGCGTCGAATGCATTGCCGCCCTTTTCCAAGATGCTCATGCCGACTGCCGAAGCAATCCAGTGGGTCGAGGCGACGACCCCAAAGGTGCCGCGGATCTCGGGCCGGGTAGTGAAGGCGCGCATCAGGTTTCTCCAGAATGGTTCTGCAATGCTCATGCAGGCGGTGGTGCGCGTCAAGCGAAGCTCCCCGCCATCGTAATAGCAGCTGGGCCGCCTATTTATTCTCGCGTAGCGGACGCGTCAGGCGCGCCGTTCTTAGGTGTTGCGCGAATGGATGCGAGCATGCCCTTGGATGTCCCGCCCGACACGACCCTGAGCGGCGAAGAATTCTTTCGTACCGAAGGCGCCTACACCAGCTTGGGCGCACCCGTACCGGGCGGGCAAGTCGGACACTGGATCCTGCGCGAGGGTCCGCACATCGACAGTGACGTAGAAATGTTCGACGAGCTGTGCTGGCGCCTTGTCGGCGACGGTTTGCCGCTGTTCCGCGCGACCCTCCACATGGGGACATTGCATCCGCAGATCCGGGGCGTCGGCGCGCGCTGGCTGCGCCCCCTCAAGGTCATCGAGGAGTACCGGATCCTGCAAGGCAACGAAGAGACCGACGAGTATCTGCGCAGCCCGATCCGCGCCACGATCGAGCGCGGAACGCCGTTTCGCCGCCGCCTTACCGAGGACACCCCGGAATATCCATTATTGTCCAAGCTCAGGAATTTCGGCGTCACCGATTATTTCGCGCTGGCGCTCAACCGCACCTTCAGGCGCTTTCCGGTGGTGACTTGGGCCACCGACCGGCCGAGCGGGTTCAGCGACGCCGATATTGCCGCGCTCGAAGAACTCAATCCGGCGCTCGCCGCGATTATCGAGCCTCGCGCCATCCGGCGGGTCACCGAGCACCTGCTCGACACCTATCTCGGGCCGCAAGCCGGACGGCGGGTGCTCGCCGGGCAGATCCAACGCGCCCAAGGGGAGCAGCTGCGGGCCGTGATCATGATGGCCGACATGCGCGGTTTCACGGCCTTGTCCGACCGGCTGCCGGCCGCGGAGGTGATCGAGCTGCTCGACGATTATTTCGAGGCGATCGTCACCCCGGTCGGAGCGCGCAAAGGCGAAACCTTGAAATTCATGGGCGATGGCGTGCTCGCGATTTTTCCGGCCGCGGACGACGACGATTTCTCGGAGGCCAGCGTGCAGGCGCTGGAAGCGGCTCTCGAGGGGCTCGAGCGGCTCGGCCATATCAACAAGGCGCGGCGCGACGCCAACCAGCCCGAAGTCAGGATCGGGATCGGCCTGCATCTGGGCGAAGTGATTTTCGGTAATGTCGGCTCGGCCGACCGCCTCGATTTCACCGTCATCGGTCCGGCGGTCAACCTCGCCTCGCGGATCGAAGGCCTGACCAAACGGCTCTTGCGCCCGATCCTGGTGTCGAGCGCCTTCGCCCGGATCTGCCCGCGCCCGCTCGTCTCGCTCGGCTTTCATCCGGTCCGCGGCCTCTTCGAACCCGAGGAAGTGTTCGGCCTGCCGGAGTAAGTGGTCGTTCAATGAGCAGGCGCGGCGTCGCGAAGCCGCATTCGAGCATCGAAGTCTTCGGCGACGCGGGCGTCGTTCTCCAATAGAGCTCCGGCGTCGATTTTGGCGAACTCGATCGCGCCCATCGCCGCAAAAGCCTCCTGAACTTGCGGTCCCCACAAACCGATATCCTTCACGGTCGGCACGATGCGGCTGAAGATCCGGCTGCGAAAGACCTTCATCGGCTCGGATTCGTCGACGATCCTGAGGCACTCCTCGATCGGCAGGCCGAGCCGCTCCCACACCTCGCGCTGATTGAACCGGTCGCGCATGTGCCAGCAGGCGGTGACGACGAAATCCTCGCGCTCCTTGCGCTCGGCGTCGCTGAGTTGCGGATAGAAGTCGCGCAGCGCGAGTCGGCCAAAGGCGACGTGCCGCGCCTCGTCCTGCATGACGTACGCGTTGACAGCCGCCGCGAGCGGGTTCTGGGCCTGGTCGCGGATCCGTTGAAACGCAGCCAAGGCCAGACCCTCGATCAGGATCTGCATCGTGAGATAGGTCATGTCCCAGCGGCTGTCGGTGAGCCCGTCCTCGAGCAGGGCCTTGAGACCGGGGGTGATCGGATAGGCGAGCTCGAATTTCTCGTGCAATAGCCGCGAATAGGCTTCGACGTGCCGTGCTTCGTCCATGACCTGGGTGGCGGCATAGAATTTCAAGTCGAGGTCCGGCACTGTCTGCACGATCTTCGCTGTCGCGATCAGCGCACCCTGCTCGCCATGCATGAATTGTGATATCTGCGAGGCCTGCAGATGATGGCGAACCCGCCGGCGCTCCTGCTCGTTCATGCGGTTCCAGAGATCGGTCCCGAAAATGTGGACGACCCGGTCGTCGAGCAGCATCGGGTTTTCCGGATCGAGGTCGAGCGACCAGTCGATCCGCTCGGCGGCATCCCATTGCTGCTTCTTGCCCTTGGCATAGAGCTGCAGCAGGGCCTCGCGCGGCTCGTCGTACTCCCAGGTAAAACAAGTCTCGGTGTTGCCGTCGAACTTCCACTCGGTCTGCTCGACCGGGAGCACGTAACGGTAGGTCGTCGACATCGTATCCCTCCAGGCTCACACCACCCTATATGCGAATCAGCGGTCCCGATTGAGAATCTCGACGAGCCCGGCAGCGGGATCGACGCGCAATTCGTCGCCGGTGCGAAAGAGCTGCGTCACATCGCGCTCGAAACGGTCGACCAGCGCCACGCCGCCGAAGGCCGCGCCTTGCGCCAGGATCGGGTTGACCCGGTTGAAGATCAGCGCCCGCGGCACGATGCCACGCGCGGCCATGTCATGCAGCATCCAAGCGGTAGCGACCCCGCCTTTGGCGGTGTCGAGAACCAGAATGCGGTCGGCATAGCTCTGTCCGGCGAGCTTATGGCTCAGGCGCGAGAAGATGCCTTTGGTGCGGTCCAGATCGTACCGCGCGCTGAAATTATCGGCGGCGACGAGCGCCGTTCCAGTCACCGCGGGTCCAATTCCCCTATGGCAATCCAGCCGGATCGGCATTGGCTAGAAGTACCCTCGGCTAAAAATCGTCCGGCCGAAGTCCGGTATGTCGAGCGATGCGGGCGAGCATGTGCGGCCCCAGCTCTTCATCGTCTCGAAAGGCGAAGACGTAGTTGGGCCACCCCTCACGCGCCAGTGTGCGGTGAGATCCCGATTGCCGTTTCAGTGTCCACCCGATTCGATAAAGTACGCGCAATACTCGCCTGGCCTTCGTGGAAGGCCAGGCGCTCACGCTGCCGCAAATAAATCGCTGGCTTCGATGGGAGCCGGCTCGCCATGTTCAATTCGATCGGCAATCACGCGAAGGGCGAGCGCCGCCGCCTTCTTGCGCGCCTCCTCTTCGCTCGCGCCATAGGCCACAACGCCCGGCAGCTGCGGCACTTCACCGATCCAGCGGCCGTCTTGTTCGCGTTCGATCTCAATCGTTAACATGATGTCGGGCTCTAAGACGCTCGTGCGGCTTACGATGGGGCGCTTGTGCCCAGCGTGCAAGCTCTTCGTGGCCCGTAACGTTTGGCAAACGCCAAGATCGCACTACAGCACCCGCCCGGTGACGGCGGAGTTGACGCAGCGCTCGAGGCTGGCGAGAGGTCGGCCGGTAGCCATAGCCGCCGATGATGTTGACGAGCTTGGCGGAGTTGGTCATCAGCCGCGTCCAGCCATTGGCCTCGGCCATCTCGCGCGCATAGCTCTGGTAAAAGCAGATCCCCTGCGCGACGACCGCGCCCGAGGCTTCGATCCGGCTCGTCAGACCCATCCGGTCCGCGGCGTGCTTGATCTCGGGCGAGGTCGCGACGATTAGCGTCGTATCGTGATGCACCCGCCGCCCGTCGAGGGCGCCTGCGACCGCCTCCATTTCGAATAGCGACAGCTGCGGCGCGCCGAAAACCACGACGTCGAGCTTGGCTTCAGGCGCGGCGTAGCGGGCGAGAAAAGCCTCGATCCCGTCCCGCGCAACGATGATCGCGGGCGGCGGGGACCCAGCAAAGGCCGCATCCTCGGGGGTGATCCCCGGCATGTGGAACAGCGCCACCGAGCCAAAGCTCGCCAGCGCAGTGCCGAAATGCTTCAGCGCGTCTGAGCCGGGCACCGCCTCGATGCCCTCGATGACCGGGACCTCCCAATAAGACCCGCAGGCCTCGCCGACAATGCCGCCCAGCGCGCCCCATTCGCTGAGGTCGCGCGGCATCGTGGTGAAGCGGAACCGCCTGGTAGCGCGCCGGCACGCGTCTAGGTGATAGCCGTAACGCGGGGTGCGGCCGGTCAGCCCGGCGGCCAATGCCGAGGGCCCGCCTTCGAAATTGCTGCGGGCGCCGAGCACGCTGTTCGAATAGATGACGACCCCGGTATCGCCATATGCCATGTGCTCGCCGCGCACGGGCGCCATGATGGTCTGGTAATTGATGCAGGTGTCCGTCATCAGTACGCCGAAGGCGCGCAGCGCCTCGATCGCCCGCTGCTCGAGCGCCGCCATCTTGTCGGTCTGCCCGAGCCGGCGATAGACCTGGAAATCGAGCCCCCGCGGGTCGGTGATCGTCGGCACCCGGACGCGGCGCTCGGCCTCGGGCGCGTAGGCGAAGCTTTCGAGAAACTGTATTCCGGCTTCGCCCAAGGATTCGGTGTCGGCCATGACGTGGGCCTGCGACACCGGCACAAAATCCACCGCGTCGAAGAAATCGCCGACCGCGATCTGGTGCGTTATCCCCCAACGCCGGACGGCCCCGAGCTCACCGGCCAGCATCGCCCTTTCTTCATCGCTCAGCCGCATGTCAAATCACGATTTGCAATCATAGATCGAAACATAAATGACCCGTTGCCGCACCTCACCATGCAATGCAAAGGTGGCGTTTTCAGGAACGCTATATTCGCAAAACCGTCACCCGTTGGGAATACGGCAGCGCAACGTAGCGAAATCCTTGGTGCGCCCGTCGGGATTCGAACCCGAGGCCTATTGATTACAAAATCGGTATGTCCACCAGGGACTGGGTCTTTCCGAAACCGGAACCGCGGTTGAGGCACGGGCTGCGGATAGCGCTGCCGCGGAGCTTGAAGGGCGCCGTTGAGGTCAGCGGACGGGGTCGAGCACGACTACGGGGATCTCGCGCTCGGTCTTGCGCTGGTAATCGGCGTAGGGCGGCCAGAACTCTAGCGACTTCTTCCACAGCCGCGCGCGCTCCTCGCCGGTGGCGGTCCTCGCCCGCGCCTTCATCTTCGCGGTCCCGACTTGCACGTCAACGTCCGGGTTGGCGAGGATGTTGCGGTACCAGCCGGGGTGTTGCGGTGCGCCGCCTTTCGAAGCGACGACGAAATAGCTCTCGCCGGTTTTCCCGTAGAACAGTGGGAAGATGAACCTTTCTCCTGATTTCCGGCCCGTCGTCGTAAGCAACAGCGCTGGTACGGTGATCTCTGGCCGGCCCGGCTGGGCCATCTTGTACATGTGCCCGTCGGCGCCGCCGCTGGAAAGATAGCGGTTCGCATGCTCGACCATCCAATCGGGAAGGCTTGGAGCGAGCTTGGCTTCGGTCATTCTTTGAACTCCTCTGATCGTCGAGAGCTTATCATACTGCCGCGATATGCTCCTACGGGCGGGTCAGCCGAGCACAGCCGGCGCGACCGCGGAAGACCAGCGCCCGTTGTCGAATTGACAAACATTGCTGATTATGATATCGTAGCGCGCTTTCGATCCGAGACGGATTTATCGGTAATGACACTTTGCAATGGCTCTTTCGCGTTACGGAACAGCGAATAACAGCCACAAAATCCCGCTGTTATTCAAAGCGCCGGACATCGGCTGCCCGAGGATTGATGCGGGGGACGAGATGTCGTCGGCTGATAAATCGCTGCGGAAAACAACAAAAACAGCCAGCCCGGCGCGCGGGTGGGGCGGGTAACGGCGGCCGCTCTCCGCGCCCGGCCCTCTCCGCTCCTAAGGGGGAGAGGTAGGTGGTTATGTCCTCTGCCGCTGAGCGGGAATGACGATTCTGTTGCAGCTGATCGTGCTTTAGACGCAACGACGACACTCCGGGTCGTTGCGACGGGTCTGCAACGGTCAGTAGTGGGTAACCGCGGGCTGTTCAGCGCGTCCTCGATGCGGCGGTGGCGGGCCTTGATGATTTCGGCGGAAACGGCGCTGACAAAGCACCGAGACGCCGACATTGGTGCCTGCCAGCTCGTGCTCCAATGCTTCCGACAGTGACAAGACCGCGTATTTGCTCATCGAATATGACCCCTGGTCGGTCCCGCGCCGGTTCCTTGTCAACGGGTATCGTGGTCAGTGTCTCGGCCGCGGTCTTGAGCAGGATGCCGTAGATCGCGGCCTTGTTGGATCGCCGCCGATCAATCTGATCCGGTGCGCGGGCGCATCCGCCGATCAGCCGATGACCCGCTGGCGGGTTCGCGCGGCGTCGTAGGCGGCGCGAGCGGCGGCGACTTCCACCCGGTCCGACAGCTCCGGCACCGCAACGTCCCACCAAGCACCGCCTGCACGGGTGCTCGCAACGGGATCCGTGCCGATGACGATAACAGAGGTGCGCCGCGCGGCGCGCGTCTCAGGCAACGCCGCGTCCAATTCCGCAAGGCTGCTTACCTTGCGGGAGATGGCGCCGAGACTCGCGGCATGCGCTGCTATATCGACGCCCGCGGTATCCGGGAACAGATTGTTGAATGAAGCGTCGCCGCAGCTGCGCTGCAGCCGCTCGATGCAGCCGAACCCGCCATTGTCGAGCACGACGATGTTGAGCTTTTTGTCGAGCATCACCGATGTCGCGATCTCGGAATTCATCATCAGATAGGAGCCGTCGCCGACGAGCACCCAGACCTCGCGGTCGGGCATCGCGAGCTTCGCTCCAAGCCCGCCTGCGATCTCGTACCCCATGCAGGAATAGCCGTATTCGACGTGATAAGTGCCGGGCTGTTTGCAGCGCCATAATTTGTGCAGTTCGCCCGGCAACCCGCCGGCGGCGCAGACAACCAAATCGCGCGGGCCGGCGGCCTGGTTCACCGCGCCGAGCACCTCGGCATCGCCTGGCAGTGTCGCATTCGAAGGCGCGGTTGCCCGGGTCACCGTCTCGTTCCATTCGGCAGCCAGTGTGCGCGCCTTGTTGGTCCACTCGGCCGGCGCCATCCACCCGGCGAGCGTGCCGTCGAGGGCGTCGAGACCGGCCCGCGCATCGGCGATCAATGGCAGCGCGCCATGCTTTGCCGCGTCGTATCCGGCGACGTTCAGCTGAATGAGCCTGGCCGTCGGATTGCGGAACAGACTGCGAGATGCCGTCGTGAAGTCGGAGAGCCGTGTGCCGACGGCGAGAATCGCGTCCGCTTCGGCAGCGATCGCATTGGCCGCGGCGCTGCCGGTGACGCCGATCGCGCCCACATTGCAGGGGTGGTCCCACGCGAGCGTGCCCTTTCCCGCCTGGGTCTCGGCCACCGGCATGCCGTGGCGCGCCGCGAGATCGGCGAGCGTTTCGCAAGCAAGCGCGTAATGCACGCCGCCGCCGGCGATGATCAGCGGCGCACGGGCCTGCGATAATGCCGATGCAGTGTCGGCGAGCTGCCGCGGATCGGGCGGGGGTTGCCGGATGCGCCACCAGCGCGGAGCGAAGAACGCCTCCGGGTAATCATAGGCTTCTGCCTGCACATCCTGGGGCAACGCCAAGGTGACCGGTCCGCATTCGGCTGCATCGGTCAATACCCGTATTGCCTGCGGCAGACTTTCGAGGAGCTGCTCCGGGCGCGTGATCCGGTCCCACCAGCGCGAAACCGGCCGAAAGCAGTCATTGACCGAAATCGTCGGATCGCCGAACACCTCGATCTGCTGCAACACCGGGTCGGGCCGGCGGCCGGCAAAAATGTCGCCCGGCAACAGCAGCACCGGCAGGCGATTGACATGAGCGACTGCCGCCGCGGTCACCATATTTGTCGCGCCCGGCCCGATCGAGCTCGTGCACGCCATGATGCCGCGGCGCCGGCTCGCCTTCGCGAAGGCGACCGCCGCCAGTGCCATCGCCTGCTCGTTGTGCGCGCGCAGTGTCGGCAAGCGCTCCTGGGCCGCATACAGCGCCTCGCCCAGCCCGGCGACGTTGCCGTGGCCGAAGATCGCGAAAACGCCCGCAAACAGCGGGACCTCGCGGCCGTCGAGCTCGCTCCTCTGCGCGGCGAGGAAGCGAACGAGCGCCTGCGCCATCGTGAGCCGCAGCGTAGTCATTTCCTATGCCTCCCGACTGGTTCCTGGTGATCCTCTGGGGAGCGAGTTAGTCTTCGCCGATCAGACAGGACATCACGAATGATCAATTTCTGCCAGTTTGGTGCGGGGCGCATCGGTGCGATCCACGCTGGCAATATCGCCCGCCACCCCGATGCACAGCTGCGGATCGTGGTCGACACCAACCCGGCTGCCGCGGAGCGGCTCGCCGCACGCTATGGCGCCATGGTCGGCAGCCAGGCGGAAGCGCTCGGCGATCCTGCAATCAATGCCGTGGCAATTGCGAGCTCCACCGATACGCATGCCGACCTGGTCGAGGCGGCGGCGCGCGCCGGCAAGGCAATCTTCTGCGAGAAGCCCCTTGATCTCGACCGCCGTCGCGCCGAGACGTGCGTGGCGGTGGTGCGCGAATGCGGCGTCCCGCTGATGGTCGGCTTCAATCGCCGCTTCGACCCGCATTTCGCCAAGCTTGAGCGCGAAATTCGCGCCGGCCGGATCGGCCGCCCGGAATTGGTATCGATCAAGAGCTACGACCCCGCGCCGCCCTCACTCTCGTTCGTGCGGCGCTCGGGCGGGCTATTCCGCGACATGATTATCCACGATCTCGACATGGCGTGCTGGCTGCTCGGCGAGGAGCCGGTCGAGGTTTTCGCCAGCGGAAGCGTGCTGGTCGATCCGGCGATCGGCGCGGCCGGCGATTTCGATACGGCGGTGGCAAATCTGCGCATGCCGTCGGGGGCTCTGTGCCAGCTCGCCGGCACTCGCCGCGCGGTCTATGGATATGATCAGCGCATCGAGGTGCTCGGGGCCAACGGTGCGCTGCACGCCGAAAATGTCGTCGAGAGCACCGTCGTATTCCACGGGCCGGACGGCATCGTCGGCGACAAGCCGCTGCCGTTCTTCCTCGAACGCTACGCCGAGGCCTATCGCCGCGAGCTCGACCATTTCATTCAATCGGTCGTTCGCGGCGCGCCGCCATCAGTCGGCGGCGTTGAGGGGATCCGGGCCCTGGCGCTGGCCGACGCCGCCGACCAATCGGCGCGGACCGGCCAGGTCGTCAGGATCTGATCAACCGATCTTGGCGAGCATCTCGGTATTGAGGAACCGCTCGACCAGCAGCATGAAGGCGATCGACGGCACCAGCAATATCAGCGCGGTGATCGCGGCAATTTGGTAGTTCCCGGCGAGACTCGCATTGAACATCATCAGCGGCAACGTCGTCACATCGGGCACCCCGACGAAATAGGTGCCAGTGAACTCGTCGAGCAATTCGAGAATGACAAAGATTGCCGCCGCCATCAGGCCTGGCGCTGCCAGCGGCAATGTCACGGTCAGCGCCGTCCGCAGGCCAGACGCGCCCATATTGCGGGCGGCAAGCTCGAGCTCGGCATCGACCGCAGCAAACGCCGCCGAGGCGATCCAGACCGCGATCACCAGGCCATGCGCGGCATGAACGAGCACGACCCCGGCGATCGTGCCATTGAGGCTCACCGTATAGAACAGCCGTGCGATATTGAGATAAACTGCCACGGCCGGGAACGCCTGCGGCAGCAGCATAATCAGCATGATCAATCCGCGTCCTGGCGCCAAACGACGGCCGAGCGCATAGCCTGCCGGGACCGCCAGCATCAGACAGACGATAACCGTAATTACAGCGATAAGGATGCTCGTACCGAGCGAGGCAAAGGCGTCGCTAGTCGGCTTGAACACCGCGGCCCAATATCTCAGGCCATAGATCTGCGGCAATTTGTGCGGGAAATACCATTGGATTGCCACGGCCCACAGCGCGAGATTGGCGAGCGGCCCGAAGATAGCAAAGGTCAAGACGCCGAGCAGGCTGCCGCGCCACAGCCAACCAAGCGCCGCTTTCATCGCGTGGCTTCGCTGGAAACGGCGCGCCGGAGATAGAGCCAGGCAGCCGAGCCAGCGATCAGATAGGAGATGAACCCCAGCGCATTGGCCACGCCGTAATCACTGTAAGAATTGACACGGAACGCCATGTCGGCAGCGATCATTGTCGGCGAGCCGCCGCTTATCATGACCGCTACCGACAGCACCGACAGCATCGTCACGAACGCGAGGACGAGGCCCACTGCCATTACGCTGGCCACCTGCGGCAACAGGATCTCGACGAGGATGCGCAATCTGCCGGCGCCGAGGTTGCGGGCCGCCTCGATTCCCGCCCGGTCCAGCGAGGCCATCGCGCCCGACACCAGCAGCGCGACGAATGGCGTCTCCTTCCAGACAAACGTGACGATGATGCCGCGCCAGTCGAGCAGGCCCGACAGGCTGGCCGCATCGACCAGCCCCAGTGCATCGAGCGTGTTGTTCAACATGCGTTCTTGGCGAGAAACGTGCGCATGCATTGCGCGGCGACAATGAACGGGATGAACAGCGGCCAGCGGTAGAGCCATTTGAGCATTGTGACCGCTGCGGGATGCGCGCCGAGCACGAGATATCCGCCGATCGCGGCGGCGAGTATGCCAGTCAATACCGTCGAGATCACGACGATCAGCACCGTGAACACGATGTCGGAGCCGTATAGGTCGAAGGTCTTGGCAAAGTTGTCGAGGGTCAGATGGCCATCCCTTGCTGTAAACGCCGAGACCAGCGAAGAGCCGAGCGGGTAGACGAACAGCGCCAGCACCATCGCCAGCGCCGGGGCAACCAGCAGCAGCGCAACATATCGCCTATCCGACGGTGCAAGACCGATCCGACTGGAAAATCCCACGTTATCGCCACGCCCGCGATCCCGGAACGGCCCGCACGGGGTCGGCCGTCCGGGGAGAGGGTCCAGGGCAGCAGCTGAAACCTCTCGCCCTGGGTTCCCGCTTTCGCGGGAACGACGTCGAGGATCCTGAGACATGCAGTCTTGGGCTGCTGCACCCGGCACAGTGCGGATCGGATCTCGGCAATATCTCGTCGACGACTCGCGCAAACTGGCGATCGGGGAGACTGTTGGCGTCGCATTACCGGCAACGGCATTGCACATTTATCCGGCAGCACAATGAGCAAGGGAGGCAAAATGCAGCGGGTCAGCGCATGCACCTCGCGATAGTGGCGGGGGTTTATCATCGGCCAGTGGGCCGCAAACGGCGCATTCGCGGCAGAGCGGACGACGCTCAACCTGGTTACCGCCGGCGACCCAGAATATGGTCGATTACGCCAAGGACTTGGTATAACGATAGAATCCGCCGGGATACGCGGACTGCACGACTTCGCCGCGCAATACGACACAGCCATCGTTAGGCTGATCGGGCGAGCACAGTCGCGCTTCCTCGCTGCGGAAGTGGACATTGATATCGGTGTCGCAAGGCCAGTGCCCGCTGTTCCTGGTGAGCGGCGCGGCATCGAGGACAATGCCGTCGCCCGCCAGCTTTCCGTCACCGCGCACGCGAAGCGCCACGACATTGCCGGCGCCCATAAAGCTCGCGACGAACGGTGAGCTCGGGTGGTTGTAAATCTCTTCCGGAGCGGCGATCTGCGCGACCCGGCCGGCATCGAGAATCGCGATGCGATCGGCCATAACTATCGCCTCCTGCCGAGGGTGTGTGACATGCACGGTAGTGATGCCGAGCCTTTGCTGCAAGGTTTTGATCTCATGGCGCATCTCCTCGCGAATGCGCGCATCGAGATTGGATAGCGGTTCGTCGAGCAGCAGGATCTCCGGGTTGACGGCCAACGCTCGCCCGAGGGCGACGCGCTGGAGCTGGCCACCCGAAAGCGCGGTTACCTTGCGCTCGCCGAGCCCCTGGAGCCGCAGTATTGCCAACAGTTCCGCGATCCGCCCGGCGATCTCGAAACGGCCGATGCCTCGCAATCTGAGGCCGTAGCCGATATTCTGCGCCACCGTCATATGCGGCCACAGCGCATAAGACTGAAACACCATCGCGATATTGCGCTTGTCGGGGGGCAGGCGGGTGATGTCGCGGCCGCCGACCGCGATTGAGCCAGCCGCCACAGGAACAAACCCACAGATGGCGCGCAGCAATGTGGTCTTGCCGCAGCCCGACGCGCCCAATAGCGCGATGAACTCGCCGCCGGCGGCGTTCAGCGAAACGCGGTCGAGCACCCGGTTCGCGCCATAGAGGACGCTGACATCGCTAATCTCGAGCGGCGTGGCGGCCGGGTTCATGATTTGACGACAGGATAAAGGCGCCGCTTCGCGGTCGCAATCTCGCGCCGCGGCGAGTAGGCTGACGGCGGACGCAACCGGGCGAGCCGTACACCATGTCTGTACGCCTTGGCATCAGCCCGATCGGCTGGAGCAATGACGATCTGCCCGAGCTGGGCGGTGCAATACCGCTCGAAACCTGCCTCGCCGAGGCCCGTTTGGCAGGGTTCGAAGGGATCGAACTCGGCAACAAATTTCCGCGCGATCCGGCGGTGCTGCGCTCGATCCTCAAACGACACGGGCTGTCGCTGATCTCCGGCTGGTATAGCGGCCGCCTCCTGGAGCGCTCGGTTGCCGAGGAAATCGCAGCGATCGAGGACCATCGTGCGCTGCTTGCCGCGATGGGGTGCGCCGTGCTGGTTTATGCCGAAACCACCGGCAGCAGCGCCGGCGACCGCAGCCGACCTCTCGAGCCGGCCACGGCTGGCGGATGCCGACTGGCACGACTTTGGCAACCGGTTGAGCGAGCTGGCCAAGCACCTCTCGCGGCGCGGCATCCGGCTCGCTTATCACCACCATATGGGGACGGTCGTCGAAAGCGCAGCCGAGATCGACTGGTTGATGGCGTCAGCCGAGGACAGCGTCGGTCTGCTCCTCGATACCGGACATCTGATCTTTGCCGGTGCCGATCCGGCTCGTCTCGCCCGGCGTTACGCGCATCGCATTGTGCACGTCCACTGCAAGGACGTGCGGGCGGACGTGCTTGCGCGGATCCGCGCCCGCGAGACGAGCTTTCTCGACGCTGTCCTCGACGGCGTCTTTACCGTGCCGGGTGATGGCTGCATCGATTTCGCCGAGGTGCTTGCGGCTTTGGCGGTGGCGCATTACGGCGGATGGCTGGTGGTCGAGGCCGAGCAGGATCCGGCAAAAGCGCCGCCATTCGCATATGCGCGGCTCGGCTTCGAGCGTCTCAGAGCCGCCGCGCGCGCCGGCCTATTGAGGGAAGAGTATTGACGATCGGCTCGCCCAAGACAGCCTTTGGTATGCTACATTGCCGTCGACCGGCGGCGTCGCGCGATCGATGGCGCTGCCGGGTGATGACGAGCGCCGCGTGAGGCTTGGGGCGATGACCTCGATTTGACTGCAACCGGAAGGAGTGCAGTAATTTCTCCGTTTCGCGCTGTCTTCATCGAGGTCGGAAATAACCCAGCGTTGCGTGAATTCCGCGAGCGGTTACGCGAAATTGTCGGCGCGCCGCCTGGCACATTCTTTTCCCCCGCCGGCTCCAGTGTCCCGGCTGCCCGGTCTCCAGACCCACCCGCACCGCGCTTGGCGCATGTTGGCGCACGACAGCAGTGATCGTTTCGGGGTCGGAACAGCACTTCCCGCGCCAGATGATGGCGCCGGCATCGTCGATGACGCAGACGGAGGTCGTCTCGACCGAAACGTCGAGGCCGACATAATGGCTGTGCTGATCCAGGCTTTCCTCCGGGTGGCATTGACACTGCAGAGCTTACCGGCTTGCTCGGTGAGCAGCCGATGCCCTGCGATTACGCCATGTCCCGTCGCTTGCGCCTACGCCTTTCCAATTGAAGGCGTACACAGATCGTCCAAACATCCTTCGGCTTCACCAGACGCTTCTGGCCGACCAGACGTCCCTCGTTCCACGGCTCGTGCTCTCGACGGGAGGAGGATTTGTTACTGCCCAGGTTTCGGCGCTCGCCGCTGCACCATTGAAGGGCCACATACTGGCGGCCTAGGATCGCGCATTGGCGTCAATCACCCGAAGCCGCCCCACCCGAGGCGGCTTTCGTGTTTCAGCTTCTCGTGATCCGAAGGTCGCCGAGTGTGGAGTGGCCTCTCTCAACAAGAGGTCAGCCCCACGTCCCGCAGTGATTTGGATTTCGTCACCGTACCAGCGGTACCGAAATTGGACGACAGGGACTGGCGTTCTTGGTGCCATGGGCTGCATATTAGATGCGCTCGCCGGCGGCGCAAGGGGAGCCCGCGATGAGCCGGGTGCGAAAGGCGGGCAAAGCGGAGATGCCGAGATGGGTTTAGCGGGACGATGTCAGCCGCCAAAGCCCCTCTCCGCCCTTCAGGGGGAGAGGGAGGGGCCCGTCGCCCAGCGGCGGCAGGGTAAGGTGGGCGAGACCGCAAACCGGCTCGGCGGCCCCCCTCAACCCGCCCTCTCCCCGCGAGCGGGCGAGCGGGGAGAGGAGAATTTCGGGTGCGCGACTGAACCGTTACGAGGGCATCTGGCCCATGAAATCGCGCTTGCCGATCTCGATGCCGAGACTGCGCAGGATGTTGTACGCCGTCGTCGTGTGAAAATAGAAATTCGGCATCGCAAAATGGTAAAGGTAAGTCTGGGCGCGGAAATTACGTGGCTGGCCGCCGGCGGTGATGGTGACCTGCTGGTCCTCTCTTCCATCGAGCTGGTCGGCCTTCAGGCCCTTCAGGAAATCAATCGTCTTGTCGATCCGCGCCTTCATCTCGGCGAAGCTGTTGTCGATCGCCGGCAGGCTCGGCACCTCGACCCCGGCGGCGCGGCCGGCGCCGAAGGCGTGCTCGCTCGCCTGCCTCACCTGGCGGGCGAAGGTGAACATGTCGGGGTAGAGCCGCCAGTTTAAGAGCGCGTTCTCTTCCCACTTATGGGCGGTCGCGTGCGCCTCGGCCTTTTCGATCACTCCCTTGAGGCCGCCGAGCAATTGCAGGAACACCGGTACTGAGGCGTGATACATCGAGATCGGCATGAAACGGTCCTCCTCATCAATGATGGCGTTGATGCCGCGCAGATCTTAACGGGAGCCGAGAGGCGCTGGAAGGCCCCTGCCGGACCGAACGCATACTTGTTTGAGAGGAATCTTAACGTCGCTGTGCCTCGATGCTCCGTCCTCCTCGGAGCCTGGAAGCTTGTCCACCCTGTTCCCCGCCGACCCCCGTCGCCGCTGCCGAACCACGACGATCGAGATCGTCGCCGTCGGCATCGGCGGCGTCGCCGGCGCGATGGAGATCGTCGGGCAACGAATGCGCACCACGCGCGGGGTTTTCGACATCCACGCCTGGGCGCCCGAGATCCCGCTGCTGTCGAACGCGACGATTTAAGCGGCAATCATAGGGCCCGACGGCAGGCTCCTCTCGACCACACTCGACTTTGCGCCGGAGCCGATCGGCCTCAGCGACCGCGAGCATTTCCGCATCCATCTCGATGGCGGATGTCAGGGTATCCTCCCGGTAAGCGAGTTGGCAGCACCGCCGATCGGGGCGGCGCAGCCTGACCGCGCGAAGCTGCGGCGCATAAGGAAGCCTACGTTAAGCCCCTCGTCACAGAGTAACCGCCAAATTGAGGCTAGCGGCTTTGCGAAGTGACAACACTCGCCAGCCTGAGCCCATGAAGATCTTGGTGATCAACGACGACAATCCTCAAGCGCAACGGCTACGAGGTGTTGACCGCTGCGGATGGCAGCCGTGCAATGGGCCGTCTGGGGTCATTGCTATTCGGGCGGTGCACGAACCCGCAACTTCGATTATTTGAGGATGGCCGGGTCCCTGGGCGCGGCCGAAACCATTCGCAAGCCGTTCGAGGCAGAGGAGCTGCTGAGCCGATTAGACCGCCAGCGGACTGCTAGTCGTGCCGGAACTACCGGCTAGTTCACATAGACCAACCCCCCGCCAGCACGATTGACAGTCCTCGGCGCGACAGATACGACACTCGCTTACCCGATAAAAACAGACCCGGATAGGTTGAGGGGAGAGAGCCGCTGTCTTGCCGTCACTCTTAGAAGTCAGGGACCTCCATACCGAGTTCCGCACCGGGGCCGGTGTGGTGCCCGCGGTCGATGGCATTTCCTACACCGTCGAGCGCGGCGAGACGGTTGCGATCGTCGGCGAAAGCGGATCGGGCAAGACCGCCGGCGCGCTGTCGATCCTGCGCCTGATCCCGGACCCGCCGGGTCGCGTGACAGGAGGACAGATCCTCTTTGCCGGCCGCGACCTGTTGCGGCTCCCCGACGATGAGATCCGGCAGGTGCGCGGCGGCGACATCGGCATGATCTTCCAGGAGCCGATGACGTCGCTGAACCCGGTCTTGACGATCGGGCGGCAGATCACCGAGAGCCTCGAGCAGCACCGCGGCGCCGATCGCGCCGCGGCGCAGAAGCGCGCCGTCGAGTTGTTGAGCCTGGTCGGCATCTCCGACCCGGCGCGGCGCCTCAAACAATACCCGCATCAACTGTCGGGCGGCATGCGGCAGCGCATCATGATCGCGATCGCGCTGGCTTGCGACCCCAAACTGATCATCGCCGACGAGCCGACGACGGCGCTCGACGTGACGATCCAGGCGCAGATCCTCGAGCTGATGAAGCAATTGACGCAACGCCTCGACGTCGCATTGATCATCATCACGCACAATCTCGGCGTCGTCGCGCGCTACGCCAACCGCGTCAACGTGATGTATGCCGGCCGCATCGTCGAGAGCGGTCCGGCGGCGCGGATCTACCACGAGCCTCGGCATCCCTACACGATGGCGCTGTTGCGCTCGGTGCCGCGCCTCGACCGGCCGCGCCAGGCGCGCCTCGACCCGGTCGAGGGGCAGCCGCCCGATCTGATGCGGCTCGACGCCGGCTGCTCGTTCCGGCCGCGCTGCCGCTTTGCGGTAGAGGCCTGCGCACAGTCGCGCCCGGCGCTGCTGCCGGCCGGCGACCGACCGCATCTCGCGGCATGCTTCCGCAGCCGCGAGCTCGCGGCCGAGATTGCGGCCCCGGTGCGCCGCCTGGAGCCGGCGAGCAGCGCCGCGGCCCCCTGACGGACCTTTTGCAAGAGGCGCATATGAGAAGCGGTAGTGGGTGGTTTGCGGCAGGGTTGGGCTTTGTCGCCCTCGGGGCCACGGCGCTCGCGGCGGCGCCCAACGAGGAGGAGGCGCCTGCCAAGCGCGGCGGCGTGCTGACCTACACGATCCCGGCCGACGCGCCGCCGAGCTTTGACGGCCATCGCGAGCAGACCTTCGCGACCTTGCATTCGGCGGCGCCGTTCTACAGCGTGCTGATCCGGATCAATCCCGAGAACCCGTCCTCGACGACCGATTTTGTCTGCGATCTGTGTACGGTGATGCCGACGCCGGCCGATGGCGGCAAGACCTACACCTTCAAGATCCGCGACGGCGTCAAATTCCACGACGGCTCGCCGCTGAGCGCCGCCGATGTCGCAGCCAGCTGGCAGATGATCATTCATCCGCCCGAAGGGGTGCTGAGCCCGCGTGAGAGCTGGTATGAGATGGTCGACACGGTCGAGGCGCCGGACCCTTCGACCGTCGTCTTCCGCCTCAAATTCGCCACCGACGCGTTCCTCCCGGCGCTCGCCGACCCCTTCGCGTTCATCTACAAGAAGGAAATCCTCGAGAAAGACCCGCGCTGGTACGAAAAGAACATTCTCGGCTCCGGCCCGTTCAAATTCGCCGATTTCGAGACCGGCCAATCAATCAGCGGTGTACGCAACCCCGATTATTATCGCAAAGGGCTGCCTTATCTCGACGGCTTCAAGGCGATCTATGCCGACAAGCAGGCGGTAAGGCTCGACGCGATCCGCGCCGATCGCGCGGCGATCGAGTTCCGCGGTTTCCCGCCGGCGGCGCGCGACGAACTCGTCAAGGTGCTGGGCGACAAGATCACGGTGCAGGAGAGCGACTGGAATTGCGGCAATCTGGTCACGCCGAACCACAAGAAAAAGCCGTTCGACGATCCCGCGTGTCCGCCGCGCCCTCTCTCTTGCGATCGACCGTTGGCACGGCGGACCCGCCCTGTCGAAGATCGCCAATGTGCGCACTGTCGGCGGCATTGTGTTTCCCGCCTCGCCGTTGGCCGCGACCAAGGAAGAGCTGCAGCAGGTCGCCGGCTTCTGGCCCGACATCGAGAAGTCGCGGGTAGAGGCCAAGCGTCTGCTGAAGGAGGCGGGTGCCGAGGGGCTCTCCTTCGAGCTATTGAATCGCAGCGTCGACCAGCCCTACAAATATGTCGGCACCTGGCTCGTCGACGAGTGGAGCAAGATCGGGCTGCATGTGACGCAGCGGGTCATGCCGACCGGCCCCGAATTGGATGCATTGCGCAACGGCAATTTCGAGGTCGCGCTGGTCGCCAATTGCCGCGGCGTGCCTAACCCGCTGCTGGATGTGCAGACATATCTGCCGAACTTTGCCGGGGCCTACGGCTATTACGACGACCCGGACGAACTCGCGCTCTACGAGAAGATGCTGCGCGAAACCGATTTTCCGAAGCAGCGGGCGCTGATGCGGCAATTCGAGAAATACGTCGAGGATGATCAGGCGCACCAGATCTGGATAATATGGTGGAACCGGATTATTCCGTACCGCTCTTATGTCAAAGGCTGGAAGATCAGCCCCAGTCACTACCTCAACCAGGACCTGGCGACGGTCTGGCTCGACAAATAACAAATCGATGAACAGGACGCTTCACTGGGAGGAAAGGCGATGGAGGCGAAATCGGCGGCGCTGGCGGCGAGCCTTGGCGCCCTCTTGACCACTGCGGCTTTTGCCGCATCGGCTGACGATACCCCAAAGGCCGGCGGCGTCTTGAATTACGTGATTCCGGCGGACGCGCCGCCGAGCTTTGACGCGCATCGCGAGACCACCTTTGCGACAATCCACTCGGCCGCGCCGTTTTACAGTCTGCTGATCCGCGTCGATCCGAGCAACCCCTCCTCGACGACCGACTTTGTGTGCGATTTGTGCACGTCGATGCCGCAGCCGACCGATAACGGCAAGACCTACACCTTCAAAATCCCCAGCGACGTCAAGTTCCACGACGGATCGCCGCTGACGGCCGCGGATGTGGCGGCGAGCTGGAATCACATTATCCACCCGCCCGAGGGGGTGCTGAGCCCGCGCGAGAGCCATTATGTGATGGTCGACACGGTCGAGGCTCCCGACCCGCAGACCGTGGTCTTCCACCTGAAGTTCGCGACCAGCGCGTTTCTGCCGGCGCTCGCCGACCCTTACAGCTGGATTTACAAAAAGGAGATCCTCGACAAGGACCCGCGCTGGTATGAGAAGAACATTCTCGGTTCGGGCCCGTTCAAATTTTCCGAATACGAGGTCGGCCAGTCGATCAAGGGCGCCAAAAACCCCGATTATTACCACGAGGGATTGCCTCACCTGGACGGCTTCACGGCCCTCTACGCGCCGAAGCAAGCGGTGCGGGTCGATGCGATCCGCAGCGACCGCGCGGCTATCGAGTTCCGCGGCTTTCCGCCTTCGGTGCGCGACGAGCTGGTCAAGACGCTCGGCGACAAGATCACGGTTCAGCAGAGCGATTGGAACTGCGGCAGCTTTATCGAGCCCAACCATAAGAAAAAGCCGTTCGACGACGCGCGCGTGCGCCGCGCGCTGACCTTGGCGATCGACCGCTGGCGCGGCGCCCCGCAGCTCGCCAAGATCGCAAATGTGCACACCGTCGGCGGCATCGTCTTCCCCGGCTCGCCGCTGGCGGCGAGCAAGGAGGAATTGCAGGGGCTCGCCGGCTTCTGGCCCGACATCGACAAGTCGCGGGCCGAAGCAAAGCGGCTGTTGAGGGAGGCCGGGGCCGAGGGGCTGAGCTTCGAGCTCTTAAATCGCAATGTCGACCAACCCTATAAATACAACGCCACTTGGGTCATTGACGAGTGGAGCAAAATCGGGCTGCACGTCACGCAGCGCGTATTGCCGACGGGGCCCTGGTTCGATGCGATGCGGCAAGGCAATTTCGATGTCGTCCTCGCCGGCAACTGCCAGAGCGTCGTCAACCCGCTGCTCGACGTTCAGCGATACCTGCCAAACTACGCGGCCAATTACGGGCAATTTGACGACCAGCCGGAGCTCGCGCTTTACGACAAGATGCTGCGCGAGACCGACGCGACGCAGCAAACATCGCTCATGCGCCAGTTTGAGAAACATGTGCTCGACGAGGAGGCGCACGAGATATTTCTGTTGTGGTGGTACCGGATCGTGCCCTACCGGTCCTACGTCAAGGGCTGGAAGATCAGCCCCAGCCACTACCTCAACCAGGATCTGGCGACCGTATGGCTCGACCGATAGGCTCCCTTTTACAAGTGAAAGCGATTTTTTCACCCCATTTTCGTCGCCCCCGCGAAAGCGAGGGTCCAGAGCCTGCCCGTGGCTTGAACAGGGGGGCCGGTGCTGCAGCCTCGCGGCCCCCTGTTCAAGCCAGGGGCAGGCTCTGGTTTCCTGCTTTCGCGGGAACGACGATATTGGTGGGGACAGTTGCATGGCTGCTGGGCGCGGCGATGCTTGCGCCGGCTTTGGCGGACGAGGAGCCGAAACTCGGCGGAACCCTCACCTATATGATCCCGGCGGATGCGCCGCCGAGCTTTGATGGGCATCGCGAGAGCACCTATGCGACGGTGCATTCGGTGGCGCCGTTCTACAGCGTATTGATCCGCGTCGATCCGGAAAACCCGGCGGACATCACCCATTTCGTCTGCGATCTCTGTACCGAGATCCCGCAGCCGAGCGATGATGGTAAGACTTACGCGTTCAAAATCCGCCGGGATGTCAAATTTCACGACGGCTCGCCGCTGACCGCCGTCGACATTGCCGCCAGCTACAACAAGATCATTTTTCCGGCCAATGGCGAGCTGAGCGCGCGCTCCAGCAACTATCTGATGGTCGACAAAGTCGAGTCGCCGGATCCGGAAACAGTCGTGTTTCATCTCAAATTCGCGACCAGCGCCTTTCTGCCGGCGCTCGCCGACCCGTTCAACTTCATCTACAACAAGGAAATTCTCGACCGCGACCCGCGTTGGTACGAGCGCAACATCCTCGGCTCCGGCCCCTTCAAATTCGTCGAGTACCAGACCGGTCAGTCGATCAAGGGCACGAAGAATCCCGATTATTACGACAAGGGGCGGCCCTATGTCGACGGCTTCGCCGGCATCTATGCCGACAAGCAGGCGGTGCGGGTCGAGGCGATCCGCAGCGACCGTGCGGCCATCGAATTCCGCAGCATGCCCCCGGCAGCGCGCGACGAGCTCGTCAAGGCGCTCGGTGACAAGATCGCGGTGCAAGAAAGCGATTGGAATGTTGCCAGCGCGGTGACGCCCAACCACAAGAAGAAACCGTTCGACGATCCGCGCGTGCGCCGCGCGCTTAGCCTGGCGATCGACCGCTGGGGCGAAGCGGCGGCATTGTCGAAGATCGCGATCGTCAAGACAGTCGGCGGCATTGTATTTCCTCAATCGCCACTGGCAGCGAACAAAGAGGAGCTCGAAAAGATCGCCGGCTACTGGCCCGAAATCGAGAAGTCGCGGGCAGAAGCGAAGCGATTGCTGAAGGAGGCGGGAGCCGAGGGCCTCTCCTTCGCACTGCTCAACCGCAATGTCGACCAGCCCTACAAATACGTCGCGACCTGGCTGATCGACGAGTGGAGCAAGATCGGGCTGCATGTGACGCAGCGCGTATTGCCGAGCGGCCCGTGGTTCGAGGCGATGCGCAACGGCGATTTCGATGTCGTCCTCGAGGCCCCGGGCCACGGCATGGTCAACCCGCTGCTCGACGTGCAAAAGGCTCTGCCCGCCACGGTCGACAGCGAGAATTACGGCAATTACGACGATCCGCAGGAGGTCGAGCTTTACGACAAAATGCTGCGCGAGACCGATCCGGCGCGGCAGCGGGCGCTGATGCGCCAGTTCGAAAAACTGGTGCTGGACGACCAGGCACACATGATCTGGGTCTTATGGTGGCACCGGATCGTGCCCGTACCGGTCCTATGTGAAGGGCTTCAAGATCGCCCCGACCCATTTCATCAACCAAGATTTGGCGACGATCTGGCTCGACAAGTAAAATTCGATGAGACAACGATCTGTGATGTCATTAAATTCCAAACATTCGTCACCCCGGCGAAAGCGGGGGTCCATAGCTGACTGGGCCCCTGGCTTGAACCGGGGGCGAACCTGGTGGCCGCCTTGCAGCCCTGGGAGATCTAATTTGAGCCCGCATTTCGCGGAACATCGGCACCCGCATTTTGCTTACCTGCAATGTCGCATCTGTCCCCCCGGCGGTGGCCGACGAGGAGCCGAAACGCGGCGGCATCTTGACCTATATGATCCCGGCGGACGCGCCGCCGAGCTTTGACGCGCATCGCGAGGAGACCTATGCGACGATCCACTCGGCCGCGCCGTTCTACAGCGTCTTGATCCGGGCCAACCCCTACGATCCGGGCAAGACCGACGATCTCGTCTGCGATCTGTGCACGGCGATGCCGAAGCCGACCGACGACGGCAAGACCTACACCTTCAAGATCCGCGACGGGGTCAAATTCACCGACGGCTCGCCATTGACGGCGGAGGATGTCGCGGCGAGCTGGAACGAGATCATCTTCCCGCCGAAGGGCGTCATCAGCGCCCGAGCAGAGCAATTTTGTCATGGTCGACAAGGTCGAGGCCACCGATCCGACGACCGTGGTCTTCCGCCTGAAATTCGCCACCGACGCGTTTCTGCCGGCATTGGCCGACCCCTATGCGTGGATCTACAAAAAGGCGATCCTCGACAAGGACCCGCACTGGTACGAAAAGAACATTCTCGGCTCCGGCCCGTTCAAGTTCGTCAGCTACGATACCGGCCAATCGATCAAGGGCGAGCGCAACCCTGACTACTTCCGTGCGGGCCTGCCTTACCTCGACGGCTTTACCGGCATCTATGCCGACAAGCAGGCGGTCCGCGTCGAGGCGATCCGCGCCGACCGCGCCGCGATCGAATTTCGCGGCTTTCCGCCCGCCACTGTCGACGAGCTGAAAAAGGCGCTCGGCGACAAGATTACCGTCCAGACCAGCGACTGGAACTGTGGCGGGGTGATAACCCCGAACCACAAGAAAAAGCCGTTTGACGACGTCCGCGTACGGCGCGCCCTGACCTTGGCGATCGACCGCTGGGGCAGCGCACCGGAGCTGTCCAAGATCGCGATCGTGCACACGGTCGGCGGCCTGACTTTCCCGGATTCGCCGCTCGCCCCGACCAAGGAGGAGCTGCAGCAGATCGCCGGCTACTGGCCCGACATCGAAAAGTCGCGGGCCGAGGCGCGCCGCTTGCTGAAGGAGGCCGGAGCCGAGGGGCTCCACTTCGAACTGCTCAACCGCAATGTCGATCAACCCTATAAATATTATGGGATCTGGGTCGTCGACCAGTGGAGCAAGATCGGACTGCACGTCACCCAGCGGGTGTTGCCGACCGGGCCGTGGTTCGAGGCGTTGCGCAGCGGCAATTTCGAGGTCAGCACCGAGGGTAACTGCCAGAACGTCGTCAATCCGCTCGCCGATGTCGGCAAATACCTGCCGCATTCGGTGTCCAGCTCGAACTACGGGCAGTTCGACGATCCGAAAGAAATCGAGATGTACGACCGGCAATTGCGCGAACTCGACAAGGCCAAGCAGCACGCCGATTTGCTCGAGTTCAACAAATACGTCCTCGACGAGCAGGCCCATGCGATTTACCTGCTGTGGTGGCAGCGGATCGTGCCGTACCGGTCCTATGTCAAAGGCTGGAAAATCGGTCCCAGCCATTACGTCAACCAAGACCTCGGCACGATCTGGCTCGACAAATGACGAGTGACCGCCGACGCCAAGCCGCTCCTCGAAGTCAGGGGATTGCAGATGCATTTCCCGGTCACCGAGGGCATCGTCATCAACCGCAAAGTCGGTGAGGTAAAGGCCGTCGACGGCATCGATTTCACGGTGCGGCGCGGCGAGACCTTGGGGCTGGTCGGCGAGAGCGGCTGCGGCAAGACGACGACCGGACGCTGCATCCTGCGGCTCGAAAAGCCGACCGCGGGCGCGATCCTCTACGACGGCGTCGACATCGCCAAGCTGGAACGCAAAGATCTCGTGACGCTGCGGCGCCGGATCCAAGTCATCTTTCAGGACCCGTACAGCTCGTTGAACCCGCGCATGAAGGTTGGCGAGATCATCGCCGAACCGATCATGGTCCACGGGATCGAGCGCAATGCAACCCGTCGCACCGCGCGAGTGCGGGAACTTTTATCTGTCTGCGGTCTCGATCCGAAATTCGCCGACCGTTACCCGCATGAAATGTCGGGCGGCCAGCGCCAGCGCGTCGGGATCGCCCGCGCCCTCGCCTTGGAGCCGGAGTTCATCGTCTGCGACGAGGCGGTCTCCGCGCTCGATGTTTCGATCCAGGCTCAGGTCATCAACCTCCTGGAGGATTTGCGCGAACGGTTCGGCCTGACCTATCTGTTCATCGCCCACGACCTGTCGGTGGTTCGGCATCTCTGCCAGCGCGTCGCGGTCATGTATCTCGGCCGCATCGTCGAGCTTGCGGCCTGCGACGAGCTCTTCGACAACCCGCTGCACCCTTACACCCAGGCATTGCTGGCGGCAGTGCCGGTGCCCGATCCGACAGTCGAGGCGGAGCGCATTTTCCGGCCGGTCAAAGGCGAGGTGCCGAGCCCGATCAATCCGCCCTCGGGCTGCGTCTTCCACCCGCGCTGCCCGATCGCGGTCGAGCGGTGCAAGCAGGATCGGCCCGAACTGCGCGAACTGCGGCCTGACCACTGGGTCGCCTGCAGCGAGGTGCGGTTGCACTGAGCGGTCCAACGAACGGGATACACTGGACAACCGGTATTCACCTGCCTGCAGCGCCGCGCTCGCGGGAACGCAGCCGTCGTCATCGCGAGGAGCGCAGTGACGAAGCGATCTCGACCGGACGAGCCCCCCGCAGCCCCAGATTACTTCACTGCGCCCGCAATGACCAGATACGCCGTTTTCACTTCAGCTGCGATTACCGCGGTTCGACCAGCACATTGATGGCGCGAGCGGCGACGGTGAGCTCGCGCCAGGTCTCATCGTCGATCGGCACGCCGTTGGCGACGCGCTCGGCGCGGGTCAGGCGCTCGGGGTCGCCGGGGATCGGCACCGGCTCATCCGGGCGCGACGACGGCGAGCCGGTGGTGTAGGCCGGCATCGCCGCGATCTCCTCGCGCAGCCATTCGCGATCGATGAGGCGCGCGGGGTCGATGACGATTATCAGCATGCCGTTCGTCGACGTGCCGTGGCCTTTGGCGACGCCGAACGTCACCGCCTCTCGTGCCGCGATCTGCCGCCAGCGCGCTCAAACCACCTTAACCAATTCTTTGCTATCTTTCGTGATGGTTGCGCTCTTGGGAGCAACGAAGAGCGATGCGCGCTCGCTATTGACCGGATCTCTATGAGGCAGGCAAACTGTAAACAACGCACGAAATCAGCTCCCGTAATGAGATACGGCTCCTATAAGTGCGTAGTCAGAGAACAGATCCGCCTGTTCCCTATCGCCCTCCTCGGCGCAGTGCTCGCCGCCTGCGCGGGAAGCACTGGTGTTCTCCCGGCGGGACCAGATACCTATGCAGTCACGGCTAAATTCGCGCCCATTCGGGGTGGCAGCATTGCGGCTCAGCCTGAGGCATTAGCGGAGGCACAGAGCTATTGTCAGAGCCAGGCACGTGTATTTCTCGCTGTACAGATGGGTGAGACTGCGCCGCGCGCCGAGTTCGGCTCAACTGGTTATCAGATCGTATTCAAGTGCCTACGGCCGGGTGATCCGGCTTTGCGCCAGTAATGCGAGATGGCCGGCTAAATTACCGGTGCGATTTATGTTTCGATATCGTAAATTCGCGACAAACCCGTTATATTAAATTAGCCATTGCTCCCGTTGCCCCGGTAAACTGCTTCCCGCTTAGCCCCGCGGAGACAAATGACCACTACCACCTCCTCTCGCGAGATCGATGGCAAGGGCCGCACAGTCCGCGAACTCCTTACCGGTCGCAAGTACTCGATCGACTACTACCAGCGCGAGTACAAATGGCAGAAGAAGCAGGTCAAGGAGCTTCTTGAGGATCTTGCGGCAAAGTTCCTGGATAGTCATGATGACGGCGACGAGCGGAGCGCCGTGGCCGACTACGCCCACTACTTCCTCGGCTCAATCATTATCAGCGACAAGGATGGCCAAAAATTCATCATCGACGGCCAACAGCGGCTAACCACGCTGACGCTTCTCCTGATCTTCCTGCATCACCAACTGACCGACGCCGAGCATAAGGGGCAGATCGCCGACCTCATCTTCTCTCAGAAATACGGAAAGCGCTCCTTCAACCTTGACATTAATGAGCGAACCGCCTGCATGGAGGCCCTCTACAAGAGAGAGGATTTCGGTGGGGCGGAGGTTTCGGAATCCGTTGCCAACATCCTCGCCCGCTACGACGAAATTCAGCAGCTCTTTCCCGGAGAACTCCTCAGTGCAGCCTTGCCGTATTTCGCCGATTGGCTGGTCGAGAATGTCCACCTCGTCGAGATCACCGCTTATTCCGACGGCGATGCATACACAATCTTTGAGACGATGAATGATCGTGGGCTCTCGCTCACGCCTGCGGACATGCTAAAAGGTTACCTGTTGGCGAACATCAGCGATAGCGATAAGCGCACGCGCGCCAGTAGCATATGGAAAGAACGTACCCGGGCGCTCAGCGAACTTGGTAAGGATGAGGACGCCGACGGCATCAAATCGTGGCTTCGCAGCCAATATGCCACCAGCATCCGTGAGCGCAAAGCGGGCGCCCTGCCTCAGGACTTCGACCTGATTGCAACAGAGTTCCATCGCTGGGTGCGCGACAGCGAGACGCGTCTTGGTCTTGGCGCGAGCGCGGATTTCGCTCGCTTCATTGAGCGCGATTTCGGGTTTTACAGCCGTTGGTACGAGCGTCTGCGCCGAGCGGCGGATGTGCTGACCCCCGGACTTGAGTGCGTCCACTTCAACGCCCAGCACAACTTCACGCTCCAGTATCCTATACTGCTCGCGCCCCTCCGCCTCGACGACGACGAACCGACCGCGCTGCGGAAGCTCCGTATCGCCGCGGGTTACCTTGACATCCTGATAAACCGGCGGATCTGGAACTGGCGCGCGATCGACTACTCTACGATGCAGTATGCGATGTTTCTGACGATGCGCGATATCCGCGGCAAGAGCGCCAGCGAGGCTCGCCGGGTTGCTGCGCGATCGACTCGACGCCGAGACGGAGACCTTTGCGCCCAACGGCCGAAACGACCGCTTCGGCCTGCACGCGATGAACGGGCCGCAAATCCATCGCCTGTTGGCGCGTATGACGGACTACGTTGAGACCAGCTCCGGCCAAGCCTCACGCTACGCCGAATACGCGCAGCGCGGTCGCACTGGCTATGAAATCGAACATATCTGGGCCGACCATCCGGAGCGCCATGGCGACGAGTTCCTTCACGCGAGCGAGTTCCAGGAGTACCGCAACCGCATCGGTGGCCTCTTGCTTCTGCCCAAGAGCTTCAATGCGAGCTATGGCGACCTGCCCTATGTCGAGAAACGCAAGCACTACGCCATGGTCAGAACTTGCTTGCCCGGAGCCTCCACGAAGGGGCTTACGACCACAACCCCGGCTTCGGCCGGTTTATGACCGATAGCGGTCTCACATTTCGCCCGCACACCGAGTTCAGAAAGGCCGACCTCGATGCGCGGCAGGCGCTCTACCAAAAGCTCGCGGAGCAAATTTGGAGCCCGGATCGGCTGACTCGGGAGGCCATGTCGTAGGCTCAGCAGAGTCTCGAGTCCTCGAACGGGGCGAGCGGTTTGGGCCACGCCTGGTTGGCGGGGCCTGAATATGAGCTGACCGTAGGATCTAACCGGGCGCTTCGATCAGCACGTTGATGGCGCGGGCGGCGGCGGTGAGCTCGCGCCAGGTCTCGTCGTCGATCGGCACGCCGTTGGCGATGCGCTCGGCGCGGGTGCGGCGCTCGGGGTCGCCGGGGATCAGCACCGGCTCATCCGGGCGCGCCGGGGGCGAGGCGGTGATGTAGGAGGTCATCGCCGCGATCTCGTGCGCCAGCCATTCGCGGTCGACGAGGCGCGAAGGGTCGATGACGATCGTCAGCATGCCGTTCGTCGCCGTGCCACGGCCCTGCCGCTCGGGCCGCATCGTGCCGCTGCCGCACAACGCGCCCGCCAGCATCTCGCAGACAAAGGCGAGCGCATAGCCCTTGTGCTCGCCGAAGGTCATCAACGCACCGCGCGGCTGGCGATACATCGCACCAGGGTCGGTCGTCGGCTTTCCCTCGCCGTCTATGAGGATGCCGGGTTTGAGCTGTTCGCCCTTGTTGCGGGCAACGCGGACCTTACCCATTGCGATCGTGCTCGTCGCCATATCGAGGATGATCGGCCGCTCGGGGTCGGGTCCCGGTATGGCGATGCAGACGGGGTTAGTGCTGAAGCGCGCATCGGTGCCGCGCCACGGCGCCACCGCCGGCCGCGCATCGGTGACGTTGACGAAATGGAACGAGACGAGGCCCGCCGCGGCGCACATCTCGCCATAGGTGCCGACCCGGCCGATGTGGTGCGGGTTGCGCAACGCGACGACCGCGACCCCGGTCTCGCGCGCCTTGGCGATGGCGACCATCGTCGCTTCGCGCGCGGCGATCTGGCCCCAGGCGCGCTCGCCGTCATAGACGATCAGGGAGCCGTTCTCGCTGACGATGCGTCCCTTGCGGTTGGGGACGACGGTGCCGCCCGCGAGATGCTGCAGATAGTTCGGGATCAGCCCGACGCCATGACTGTCATGGCCGCGCAGATTGGCCTCGATCAGATGGTCGGCAATGAGTTGAGCTTCGGCGCGGTCGCTGCCGGCCGCTTCGAAAACGCGTAACGCGATGCCGTGCAGTTCCCCGTGGTCGATCAGCATCATCGGGATGTCCTTCTTTCAATCCCCCTGCTTTCAATCCGACTGGCGCGCCGAGGCGGCGATGCGCAATGGGTGGGCCGGGTAGACGCCGAGGATCTTGACCTCGCGCGAAAAGAAAGCGAGTTCCTCGAGCGCCAGCGCCAATGGGCGGTCCTCGGGATGCGCCTCGACGTCGGCATAGAACTGGGTCGCCGCGAACGCGCCGCCGACCATGTAGCTCTCCAGCTTGGTCATGTTGACGCCGTTAGTGGCGAACCCGCCCATCGCCTTGTAAAGCGCCGCCGGCACGTTGCGGACCCGGAACAGAAACGTCGTCACTGTCGGGCCGCCGCGCGGCGGCCGTTTGGGCTCGCGCGACATGATCAGAAAGCGGGTCGTGTTGTGCTCGGCGTCCTCGATGTTCTCCTTCAGCGAGACGAGACCGTAGATCTGCCCGGCAAGCTCCGAGGCAATTGCCGCGACGGTCGGATCGCCGCGCTCGGCTATTTCGGCCGCGGCGCCGGCCGTGTCGGCCGCGACAACAGGATCGAGGCCGAGCGAGCGGATCAGCTTGCGGCATTGCGACAGTGCGTGAACGTGGCTGCGGACCGTCCGAATCGTTGCCAATGTCGCTCCTGGGAGGACGAGCAAGTGATGCTCCACCCGCTCGAAATGCTCGCCGATGATGTGGAGGTCCGAGTCCTGGCATCAAATGGTGCACGTCGGCAACGCGGCCTGCGACCGAGTTCTCGACCGCGATCATCGCGAGCGCGGCGCGCCCTTCGCTGACCGCGGCGAAGGCGTCCTCGAATTGAGTGCAAGGCAAGGTCGCCATCTCGGGATAGACGCGACGGCAGGAAAGGTCGGAATAGGCGCCGAAGGTGCCTTGGAACGCGATCGTTTCTGCCGGATTTGAAGATGCTGTCATTTCTCGCTTTAGAGCTGTTCTGCAAGAGCGCGGGCGCGGGCGAGATCGGCCGGCGTGTCGACCTGCACCCCGAGGCGGGCGGGATCGATCAAGCTGACCGAGATGCGCATGCCGGCTTCGAGGGCGCGCAGCTGTTCGAGATGCTCCCGCTGCTCCAGGACGCCGCGCGGCAACCCGACAAAGCGCGCGAGCGCCTCCCGGCGATAGGCGTAGAGCCCGATATGCTCGTAATGCGGCCCCGGCCCCCACGGTACGACGGCCTTGCTGAAATATAGGGCGCGCGCCGGCCACTTCGGATCGGTGAAGCCGGCGACGACCTTGTTGACGCTGGTATCGGCGAGCGCCGTTTCGTCCTCGATGATCGCGGCCAAGGTCGCGATGTCGGTCCCGGGATCGGCGAGGCCGCCGACCGCGACACGCACCGCCGCGGGGTCGAGCAGCGGCAGATCGCCCTGTACATTGATCACCGCGTCATGCCGGCCGTGCGGATCGACCCGCCCTATCGCCTCGTGAATGCGGTCCGAGCCGGTGGGATGGTGGGGGTCGGTCAGGACTGCCCGCCCGCCCGCCAATTCGACGGCGTCGGCGATGGCCCGGTCGGCGCAGGCGACAACGACGGGTCCGACCTCGGCGGCGACGGCGCGGCGCCAGACATGCACGATCATCGGGGTTCCGGCGATGTCGGCGAGCGGCTTGCCCGGCAACCGCGTAGCGGCGAGCCGGGCGGGAATGAGGATGATCGGGTTTGCGGGTGCGGTTCGGGTCACGGGTATTGCTTAATCCTGCTGCGATAGCGACAACATGCCCGGTTCGTGCGGGCGCCGGAAGCGTGATATTCGTTCCAGCCGCGGGAGGTTCGGGCGCCGATGTCGTCATTCGAGTGGAACAAGATCATTGCCTCGGTGCTCACGGCGATGATCGTCGCGATGGCGTCCGGGATCCTCGCGGGTCAGCTCGTACGCCCGAAGGAGCTGGAAAAACCGGTCTTTGTCGTACAGGGCGCTGAACAGACTGCGGCCGCCCCGGCCGAGCAGGGTCCCGCGGCCGCGCTCGAGCCGATCGGGCCGTTGCTCGCCAAGGCCGACCCAAAACGGGGAGAGCAGCTCGCCAAGGTCTGTCAGACCTGCCATACCTTCAACAAGGGAGGGCCGAACAAGATCGGCCCCAACCTCTGGGACGTCACCGAGGAGCAGATCGCCAGCGTCCCGAACTACCAGTTCTCGGCTGCATTGGAGAAGGACAAGAATGAAAAATGGGACCCGGAAAAGCTCAACCAGTGGCTTCATAATCCGCAGTCCTTTGCTAAGGGCACTAAGATGACTTTTGCCGGGTTTCCCAAGGCGCAGGACCGAGCCGACGTCATCGCCTATCTCGACACGCTGAAGTAAGACATACCGGTGGCGTTCCCCTCACCCTCCCGCTGCGCAGGTCCCTGCCTCTTGCCGCGAGCGGGGAGAGCGCTGGGGTGAGAGGCGGCTCCCAATGCCATCCCCCGAGCTCGACGAGTTTATTACAGTCGCCCTCGGCTTGGCCGATGCGGCGGGCGAAGCGGTCCGGCCATATTTTCGGCGGCCGCTGGCGATCGAGGACAAGCCCGATCTGAGCCCGGTCACGGCGGCCGATCGCGCCGCCGAAGAGGCAATGCGATCCCTGATCGAGAGGCGTTTCCCGGAGCATGGCATTATCGGGGAGGAGTTCGGCCGGGTGCGCGAGGGTGCCGACTTCGTCTGGGTTTTAGATCCGATCGACGGGACGAAATCCTTTATCAGCGGGGTTCCGCTATTCGGTACATTGATCGCGCTGACCCGAAACCGGCGACCGTTCCTCGGCATCATCGATCAGCCGATTTCACGGGAACGCTGGGCCGGGCTCGCCGGGCGCCCGACGACCCTGAACGGCGCGACGGTACGCTGCCGGGCCTGCCCAGCGCTGGCCGCCGCGACCCTTTTTGCCACGACCCCCGATATGTTCAAGGCGGGAGATGCTGCCGTTTTCGCCCGGGTTTCGAAGGCAGTCAAGCTGACGCGCTTCGGCGCCGATTGCTACGCCTATGGCCTCGTCGCCACCGGCTTCGTCGACCTCGTCCTTGAAGCCAGCCTCAAGCCCTACGATTTCTGCGCGATGGTTCCGATTGTCGAGGGAGCGGGAGGCGTCGCTACCGATTGGCGCGGAGGAGGCCTCAACCTCGACTCGGATGGTCGCGTGCTGGTGGCCGGCGACCCCCGTGTGCACCGGGCGGCGCTCGAGCTCATCGACGGTTGAGTCTTTCGCGCGGAGTTCAGTAATGCGCAGAGTCCCCGCAACCCTCGTCGCGCTCGTTGCATCGCTCGGGCTGGTGGCTGCCGCAGTCGCGGCGACGACGCCGGGCATGTCGCTGTTCGGTGACCTCAAATACGGCCCGGACTTCAAGAATTTCGATTACGTAAACCCGGACGCGCCGAAGGGCGGCACGATGCGCCTCTTCGCGATCGGCACCTTCGACACCCTCAACCCGTTTGTCGTCAAGGGCGTGCCGGCGGCGGGGGTAGGCCAGATCTTCGATACTCTGTCGGTTTCCTCCGAGGACGAACCCAGCAGCGAATACGGCCTCGTCGCCGAGAAGATCGAGCTCGCGCCCGACAAGCTTTCGGTGCTCTACACGTTGCGCAACGAGGCGCGTTTCCATGACGGAACCCCGATGACGCCGGAGGACGTCATTTGGACCTTCGAGACATTGCGCACCAAGGGGGCTCCGTCCTACCGCTCCTATTACGGCGACGTCACCAAGGTCGAGAAAGAGGGCGAGCGCGGGGTCCGGTTCTCGTTCAAATCGGCCGAGAACCGCGAATTGCCGCAGATCCTGGGGCAAATGCCGGTGCTCTCGAAGGCATATTGGGCCGGGCGTGACTTTGAGAAGACGACGCTCGACCCGCCGCTCGGTAGCGGCCCTTACAAGATCGAGTCGGTCGACCCCGGGCGCTCGATCACCTATCGCCGGGTTGCCGACTACTGGGCGGCCGATCTGCCGGTAATGAAGGGCCGCTATAATGTCGACACGATCCGCTACGACTATTACCGCGACGCGACGATCGCGCTCGAAGCCTTCAAGGCCGGCCAGTTCGACGTGAAGCTCGAAAATTCGTCGAAGGACTGGGCGACCGGGTATGACAGCCCGGCCTTGCGCGCCGGTCTCATCAAAAAGGAAGAGATCCCGAACGGATTGCCGAGCGGCATGCAGGGCTTTGCCTACAATCTGCGCCGGCCATTGTTTCAGGACCCGCGGGTGCGCGAGGCCTTGGCCTATGGCTTCGATTTCGAATGGTCGAACAAGAATTTGTTTTACGGCGCCTACAAGCGCACGCGCAGCTATTTCGATAATTCGGAGTTGGCGGCAACCGGGGTGCCGCAGGGCGAGGAATTGAAGATCCTCGAAAAGTTCCGCGGGCAGATCCCCGAGCAGGTCTTCACGACCGAGTACGACCCGCCGAAATATGACGGCTCGGGCAATATTCGCGACGGCGTGCGCGCGGCACTGAAACTGTTGAAGGAGGCCGGCTGGACCTTCAAGGGCGAGAAGCTGGTCAATGACGAGACGGGTCAGCCGTTCGAGTTCGAAATCCTGCTCGACAACCCGCAGTTCGAGCGCATCGTGCTGCCCTTTGCGAAGAACCTCGAGCGGATGGGGGTCACTGCGCGGGTGCGCACCGTCGACAATGCGCAATACCAGAAGCGCATGGAAACCTTCGACTACGACATGGCGGTCGTCGCCTTCGGCGAATCCTTGTCGCCCGGCAACGAGCAGCGCGATTATTGGGGCTCGCAAGCCGCCGACGAGCAGGGCAGCCGCAACTTGCTCGGCATCAAGAGCAAAGTTGTCGACGAGCTGATCGAAGAGCTGGTCCGGGCGCCCGACCGGCCGAGCCTGGTGGCCCACACGCACGCCCTCGACCGGGCCTTGCAGTATGGCTATTACCTGATCCCGCACTACCACATCGCGGCGTTCCGCGTCGCCTATTGGGACAAATTCCGCCGCCCCGCGGTCTCGCCGAAATACGCGGTCGGACTCGACACCTGGTGGATCGATCCCGCCGCCGAGCAGTCGGTCGAGGCCAAGAAAGGCGAAGTGACCAAGCAGTGACCCTTTTATCACCCGCTACGCTGCGCGCATGCACCCTCTCCCGCGGTGCGGGAGAGGAGCTTTGGGCGTGCTTGACGCTACAGCCCCTCGCCCGCACCGCGCTCTCGGAGCACGGGCGTGCGACCATGCCGGCTGGCGCTTCCGCGATGCGGCGAGGGAACCGAGTAAAGCGAGAAGCAGGGTGAGCCCATGATCGCTTACGCGATCCGCCGCATCGCGCTGATCATCCCGACTTTCTTCGCGATCATGGTCGTCAATTTCGTGATCGTGCAGGCGGCGCCGGGCGGGCCGGTCGAGCAGATGATCTCGAAGCTCAAGGGCAGCGACGTCAGCGCCACCGAACGGGTCAGCGGCGGCACGGGCGAATTCAAGACCCAGGCCGGCGGCAGTGATACCCGTTATCGCGGAGCGCGCGGCCTCGATCCCGCGCTGATCAAGGAGCTCGAAAAGCAATACGGTTTCGACAAGCCGCCGCTCGAGCGCTTTCTGTTGATGATGCGCAACTATATCACGTTCGATTTCGGCACCAGCTTTTTCCGCGACCGGCGGGTCATCGATCTGATCAAGGACAAATTGCCGGTCTCGATCTCGATCGGGTTGTGGACCACCCTTTTCACTTACCTCGTCTCGATCCCGCTCGGCATCAGGAAAGCAGTGCGCGACGGCAGCCGGTTCGATGTATGGACCAGCGCCGTAATAATCGTCGGCTATGCGGTGCCGAGTTTTCTGTTCGCCGTATTGCTGATCGTGCTGTTCGCCGGCGGCAGCTATTTCTCGATTTTCCCATTGCGCGGTCTGGTCAGCGATAATTGGGCTTCGTTGTCGTGGCCAATGCGCATTGCCGATTATTTCTGGCACATCGCATTACCGATCACCGCATTGGTGATTTCGGGTTTTGCGACACTGACGATGCTGACCAAGAACTGTTTTCTGGAGGAGATCAACAAGCAATACGTCTTGACCGCCCGCTCCAAAGGTTTGACGGAGCATCGGGTGCTCTACGGCCACATCTTCCGCAATGCGATGCTGCTGGTCGTCGCCGGCTTTCCGGCGGCGCTGATCGGCATTCTATTTACCGGCTCCCTCTTGATCGAGGTGATTTTCTCGCTCGATGGCCTCGGCCTCCTCGGTTTCGAGGCGGCGATCAACCGCGACTACCCGATCATGTTCGCGACGCTCTATGTCTTTACCCTCATCGGCCTTCTGCTGAAATTGGTCAGCGATCTGACCTACATGCTGATCGATCCCCGCATCGATTTCGCCGCCCGCCGGGTCTGAATCCGTCACGTCATCATTCGTTCGAGCGTCTCCAGAGTGTCGGCTTCGCGGAAGGGCTTGTCCCAGCGGATTCGGTGGATGCGCGGGAAGCGCATGGCTACACCCGATCTGTGACGGGTCGAGCGGTGGACGCTATCGAAGGCGACTTCGAGGACGATCTGCGGGCTGACCTCGCGCACCGGGCCCCAGCGCCGCACGGTGTTGTTGCGCACCCACTGGTCGAGGCGGCGCAATTCCTCGTCGGTAAAGCCGGAATAGGCCTTGCCGACCGGCACCAGCTCGTCGCCGCGCCAGGCGCCGAAGGTGTAGTCGGAATAGAACGAGGAGCGCTTGCCGTGGCCGCGCTGGGCATACATCAGCACGGTGTCGAGGGTCAGCGCGCCGCGCTTCCATTTGAACCACGGACCCTTCGGCCGGCCGGAGACGTAGAGCGAATCCGCCCGCTTCAGCATCAGCCCTTCGATGCCGCGCTGGCGCGCACCGTCGCGCAATTCGCGCGAGCTCGTCCCAGCTGGTGAACGGCACCATCGGCGACAGGTCGAGATCTGGCCGCGGCTCCCGCGCATACCATGCTTCGAGCCGGCGCCGCCGCTCGGCAAAAGAGAGGCCGCGCAGATCTTCCGGCCCCTCGCGCAAAATATCGTAGAGCCGCACCGCCGCCGGAAAATCGCGCAGCAATTTCGGGGTCGGGGTCTTACGGTTTAGCCGCTGCTGCAGATCGTTGAACGGCGCGACCTCGCCGTCGCGGATCACCAGCAGCTCGCCGTCCAATGTCACATCGCAGGGCATCGCCGCGCAGATGTCCGGAAAGGCGGCGCCGATATCGTCGCCGGAGCGCGAATAGAGGCGCCTTTCGCTGCCGCGGGCGACGAGCTGCACGCGGATCCCGTCCCATTTCCATTCGGCGAGGTAGTCGCGCGGGTCGAGGCCCGCGATGTCGGCGTCCTCCAGTGGCTGCGCCAGCATCAGCGGGGTAAAGGTCGGCAGATCGCCGATCTCGGGCGGCGGGCTGGCGGCCCTCGAGCCAATCGAAGAGCGGCTGGTAAGGCGGCGCAAGGCCGTGCCAGATCTCTTCGATGCGGTCGAGCTCGACGCCGCTCCATTCGGCGAGCGCGGTCTTGGCGAGCCGCGCCGAGACGCCGATCCGCAGCTCGCGGGTGACGAGTTTCAACAACGCCCACCGCCCGGTCGCATCGAGGGCGTCGAGCCATGGCTCGAGCAGCCGCGGCACCTCGCCGCGGCTCGCCCCTTTCAGCTGCTCGACGATCTCGGAGAGGCTCGGGACGTGGCCTGCGCCACCCGGCGCGGCGGGCCAGATCAAGGACACCGTCTCGGCGAGGTCGCCGACAAAATCGTAGGACCAGCCGAGCAGCTCGGGATCGACGCGAGCCGCTGCCAAGGCGCGCACCTGGTTCGGCTTGGCCTCGTCGAAGACGAGCTCGCCGGTCAGCGCCGCCAACGCCCACCCCCGCTCCGGGTCGGGGACAGCCGCAAAATATTCCCGCATCAGCCGCAATTTGCCATTGCGCGACGGCGTGAACAGCAGCGCATCGAGCAGTGCGGCAAATCGGTTCACACCACTCCTCCCGGTGGCGATGCGGAGCTTTTACCTGAGGGTATAGAGGTAAGCCGCGATATCTCGTGCAGCGGCCTCGTCGACGCCGAGGTTGGGCATCGCCGTGCGCGGGTCGACCCCAGGCGGGTTCTGGATCCATTCAATGAGATTGTCCGGCGTATTTGTCAGCACGCCTGCGATATAGATGCGGTTTGCGATCTGCGTCAGGGGTGGACCGACAAGGCCGCGCGCATCGACGACACCGGGGATCGTATGGCAGCTATCGCAGCCATAGGTCCTCACCGCGGCCCGCCCCGCTTCGACATCGCCGCCCGTCAGCGCCTCCGCTTCGACCGTGGTACGGCGTGCGATAGCCGCGCTCCTGTATGCTGCCGCCACGGCGCCGCAAAGAATTATCGCGATGACGAATATGAGGAAGGCTGTTCGCGTCACGAGTGCCGCTCCTTGAGGAGGGCAGTCTCCCAGCGACGGGCGCGCGTCTCGGACTCGCGCAGCCACATTGCGGCGAGGGCTAGTGCTGCGCCCATGTAAACCAGCCCGCCGGGCACCCACATCACGAGGCCGGCGAGCTGTTGATCCTCGATGGCGGTCAGACCCCAGGTGGCGGATCTTCCGCCGTAGAGCGGATACCACGGCACTGTACCAAGCGTCAGCAGGGCTCCGAGAATGCTACTGTGCAAGGTGGTGGCAAACAAAGATATCACGGCCACGCCGCGACCCTCGGCGTCGTGGCGGCGATGCAGCAGCGAGGTCCAGTAGAGCAGCGCAGCACCGAGGAAACAGACATGTTGCAGCGAATGAACGAGCTCGCTCGCAAGAGCAGCTTCGAACAGGGCGGGCAAATGCCAGACCCATAAGGCGAGCGCATGAACCGTCCAGGCCACCAATGCGCTCGTGGCGAAGAGCCAGACGCCGTGCACCGGCCGTGCCCGAGACAACGAGCCCAGATCGCGCCGGGCAGGCTGCGGCAATGCCCACAGGAATGCGACAACCGGGCGTCCGAGCACGAGCAGCGGCGCGGCTACCGCCATGAGCAGCTCGTGTTCGACCATGTGTACGGAGAACAAAATCTCGCCGAGTGTGTGGACCGGCGGCATCAGGGCAACCGCGAGGACCAGCCAACCGGCGATGAAACACGCAACCTCACCCCGGCTGACGCCGCGGCCGGGCGACGCCGCTTTCCACAACCGCTGCACGCCTGCCAGATAGAACGACAGAGAAATTGCAAGAATGGCCGCGACCGGCCACTCCGGCTGCCAGAGCCCCTCCTCGTGCCCCGCGACATGATGAGCGAAGGCGGCCTGCGGCCAAGCGATGCTGCCGCAACAGATGAGCGCCAGAGCCCAGCGGCGGGGCATTTCCCTCAGCGCTGACATGGGTCGAAATAAAACTGCGCGATGCCTTCCATCACCACCACAAGGCCAAAGACCACGCATGAGCAGAAAGCCAGCAGCCCGATGAAATTTGCCCTGCCTGCGGGGTCCTCGCTTTCGGAGCTGACTGAGCCGTGGCTGCGCCAATCGCGCCAGGCAATTACTGCGCCGACAGCGACAATCAGCAGCGCCACCAAGCTTACCAGATGCAATGGCAATTTGTGGTGCGTGGCGCAGGACCAAGGCACGATCGCATAATTCAGCGCGTGGGCGGCAAACCAGGCGAGCGGACCGGCGGAAAGACCGATCCACGAGACCTCGTCGGTAGCGAAGAGGGGAGACGGCTTGGTGCGCGGGTCCATCTCACATCACCCGCGGCACCAGGTAAATGACCGCATAGATGGGCAGCCAAGTCAGCACGACGAAGTACCAGTAGAACGAATTCTCGCTGACATCGACAAAGCGCCTGCCGTGAGCGTGGTTTGTGAACATCAGCGCCGTCAGGACCATCGTGTCGGCGAGGTCAGTGCCGATATGCGTCGTGTGAAGCGCCAGCAGCGCCCACACGATCGAGCCATAGGCGTTGGTGTCCCATTGGACATTGAGCGAGGCGAACTCGAAGCCCCGAACCGCGCTGAACACCAGACCAAAGGCGATGCTCACCAGCAGCCAGATCCGAACCCCGTGCAAGTTCTCGTCTTCCGCCGCCTTTTTCGTCAAGTGGTTAGGGACGCAACTGGCCAGCAGAACCCCCGTATTGAGGGTGCCCCACAGCAGTCGTGGCGGGGCGACGTTTGGCGGCCATTCGACGGCTTTGCTGCGCAGATAGAAATAGACCACGAGGGCGAGCCCGAACGCGGTGGCTTCTATCAGGCAGAACCCGACGGTTCCCCACCACAGAATGCTGCGATGGCCAAAGGCGTAGGTCGGCAGGTCGGCGACATCGAGAACCGGGTTCAGCTTCATCGCGGGCTCGCCACCGCGGCCGTCTGCGGTTCGGAGCTTGATTCATTCGCCTTCGGCCAGAACCAACCGGTCAAGGTAATGAACAGCGGCACTGCCCCGATCGGGATCGCCCACGGCGTGAAAATCGAGCCGATGAAGAAGCCGGTCGTAGCGACTGCGGCCAGAAAGGGCCAGATCGACGGCCCGGGGAATCGATAGCGATGGTCGGGTCTGGCGTCGACCAGATGCGTGATCAGCACCTCGCGCACATTGGCGCGCAACCCCGTGACGACCTTGCGCTCGCCCCCTTCGATCCACAGCGGCTCGTGCCCGGAGACGACCGGAACGTAGTGGAAATTGTAGCCCGGTGGCGGTGAGTTCACCGCCCATTCGAGGGTGCCGGCATTCCACGGATTGGCGCCCGCTGCAGCGCCGTACCGCAGGCTCGTCACCACATTGCCGAGGAACACGATGACGCTGGCGGCGATGAGCACCACACCGACGCTCGCCAGCAGGTTCATCTCGTTCCAGCCGAGCCCGTCGGGGTAGGTGTAGACGCGCCGAGGCATCCCGGCTAGGCCGAGCCAATGCATCGGGAAGAAAGTGATGTTGAACCCGATGAAAAACAGCCAGAAGTTCCACTTGCCCGACAGTGTCGTCCAGCATTCGCCCGGTGATCTTCGGGAACCAATAATAAAACCCGGCAAACAGCGGAAAAACGGCGCCGCCGACGAGAACGTAATGAAAGTGCGCGACCACGAAGAAGGTGTCGTGCACCTGCAGGTCAAAAGGCACCGAGGCGACCATCACGCCGGTCAAACCGCCGAGCACGAACAGCACAATAAAGCCGAGGACGAAGAGCAGCGGTGTCCGGTAGACGATCCGCCCCTCCCAGAGGGTGGCGAGCCAGCAGAAGATCTGAATGCCGCTGGGTATCGCCACCATCATGCTCGCGCCGGTGAAGAAGCTGGCGCCGAGCTGCGGCAAGCCCGTCGCGAACATGTGATGCACCCAGAGCCCGAACGCGAGAAACGCGGTCGCGATCAGGGACAAGACCAGCGGCAGGTATCCGAAAATTGGCCGGCGGGCGAAGGTCGGGATTATCGCCGAAACCACGCCGGTCGCCGGCAGAAAGATGATGTAAACCTCCGGATGGCCAAAGAACCAGAAAAGGTGCTGCCATAAGAGGACATCGCCGCCTTCCGCCGGGTTGAAGAAATGCGTGGCGACGAGACGGTCGGAAATCAGCGCCGAGCTCGCCAGCATGACCGCCGGCATCGCGAAGATGACCATGAAGGAGGTTACGAGCTGCGCCCACACGAAGAGCGGGATCCGGTTGATCGACATGCCCGGAGCCCGCATCTTGAATATCGTGACGATCAGCTGCACGGCGACCGCCAGGGACGACACTTCGGTAAACGTGATGAGCTGCGCCCAGAAATCCGCGCGCTTGCCGGGCGAGTATTGGGGCCCCGAAAGCGGGACATAGGCGAACCAGCCGACATCGGGACCGATGTTGAGCAGGAATGCAATGATCAGCATCAGTCCGCCGAACAGCAAGAGCCAATAGCTGAACGCGTTCAGGCGAGGGAAGGCGATCTGCCGCGCCCCGACCATCAGCGGAACCAGATAGACCCCCAATCCCTGAAATATCGGCACGGCGAACAGAAACATCATCGTCGTGCCATGCGTCGTGAACAGCTGGTTGTAGAGGTCGGGCCCGATCGCGTCGTTCTCGGGCGTGGCGAGTTGCCACCGCATTGCGGCTGCAAGAAGCCCGGCAAAAATGAAAAAGCCGAATGCAGGTGACGAGATAACGCTTGCCGATGGTCTTGTGATCGGCCGCACTGAGCCAGCCGATAATACCCGGCGGCTCTGCCCAGGTCTGCTCCAGAAAGCGGCGCTCCTGCTCGGAGTTGGCTGCACCGGCATTGGCAATGGGGCTCACCGCAGCATTCCTATTCGAGGTTGTCGAGGTAACTGAGGAGCGCCTGGAAGTCCTCGGGCGGCAGCAGATTTGGCGGCATCAGATTGCCGGGCTTCGGGGTCTGCGGGTCGAGGATCCAGCCGCCGAGGTGCCCGCGCGTATTGGGCAGCCGCCCGGCGCCGATCGAGAGGCGGCTGGCGATATGGGTCAGATCGGGTCCGGTGGTTGCGCCGGCTATCGTGCCCTGGATCGTGTGGCACATGACGCACGGCCCGCGAAGGAAGACCTGCTGGCCACGTTCCTGCTCGGCATTCTGCGGCTGTTTTGCCGGGCGGCGTTGCTTCTCTTCCCACTCGGCAAAGTTCTCCTTGGGCTCGGCAACGACGAACAGCGCCATATGCGCGTGCTGCGCGCCGCAGAACTCGGCGCATTGCCCGCGGAAGGTCCCCGGCCGGTCGGCCGACAGGTACAACACGTTCACCTGGCCCGGGGATCAGATCCTTCTTGCCGGTCAGGTTGGGAACCCAAAAACTGTGGATCACGTCGTCAGCGCGTAATATGAGGCGTACCGTCTCACCGACCGGGATGTGGATCTCGTTGGCGCCGACGAAGGTGTTGCTCGGTTCGGCAGCGAGATACCGCACCTCCCACCACCACTGGTGTCCGACGACCTCGACACTGACCGCGCCGTCTCCGTTTTCGGAGAAGAGCCCCCTCCCGGCGGAATAGCTGACCACTGTCAGAGCAATCAAAGTGACTACCGTCACTGCAACGGCGATGCCGACAAAACCGCCGATGCGTCGCTCGGTCGGCGGATGCGGCTCCGGTTCGGGCAATGTCGCTGCGTCATGGATGCCGCGCCGTCGCAGCATCGCCCAAAGCAGTGCCAGTAGGACGAGAAACCACACCGCAGCACAGACCCAGAAGAGCAGCAGCCACAGGCGGTGGATGGCCGTCTGCGCCGCTCCCCGCCGGATCGAGCGCGGTCTGGATACCGCTGCAGCCGGCCAATACCGAAGCAATTAGGATGCAGCAACAAGAACAGCGCGCCGCTCGTGCAGACATCAGTCGGTGCCGAGTGCGCTCGGCGGCGTCCCGGTCTGTTTCGGCGGACGGCGCTCGGTCTCGTTTTCGGGGTTCTTGACCACCATATGGTCCGGGCGTCCCGGCGCAACATCCTTGGCCAGCAAGCCGCTCATGGAGCGGACATAGGCCGCGAGTTCCCAGACCTGCTGCTCGGGAATCTTGCCGCGGAAGGAGGGCATGCCGTTCGGCCGCCCCTCGAGGATCGTGGCGACGATGTTGGCGGGATCGCTGCCATAGATCCACTTGCCGTCCATCAGCGGCGGCCCCATTCCGCCGCCGCCATTGGAATGACAGCCATTGCAGTTGTACGCCCGGAACAGCTGCTGCCCCTGAGCAACGGCGTAGGCGTTGGTCTCGTAATTGTTCCGGGTCTGCACCGCCACCCGCGCCATTCCGGGCTGAATCGGGCTCATCTGGATCGTGCCTGTCAGCGCAGCTTCGGGCGGCTTCGGCCGGAACTGCCGTTCCTCGCGTTCGCAGGCGGCGACGGCGAGCGCGCAAAAGGCGAAAAGCAGAAGCGGCGCGCCCGAACGGCTACTGGCGAAGGGTGAAGACATAGAGCGTTCCGCCCCGCGCGGTCTTATCCGGCAGATCCCTCATCGCATTGACGAAGCCCAAAGCTGCGCTGCCGTCACGCGGGTCGAGACCACCGGCGACGATCGCGCCGGACCAGCCGCCGACCCCCGATAGGATTGCCACGTACTCATTGCCGTCGGGCCCGCGATAGACCGTCGGTTGACCGATGATTCCGGAGCCTGTCTTGAACTTCCAAAGCTCCTTCCCGGTTTCTGCGTTCACTGCTTTGAACCAACCCTCCATTGTTCCGTAGAACACGACACCGCCGGCGGTCACCGCTGCTCCGCTCCAGGCCGGGAAGTCCTCATCGATACCCCAAACCTCCTCGCCCTTGGCGACATCCCAGGCCGAAAACTTGCCGCGGTGCCCGCCCGGTCCGGCGTTCATCCGCACGTCCATCCCGACATAGGGCGTGCCCGCGATATAGCTGGTCTGGCATCGCCTCGGCGTCCTGGCAGAGGTTATTCTCCGGGATGTAGAGGAATTTCGTCTTTGGCGAGAACGCGGAGGGCTGCCAGTCCTTCGCGCCGGGCGAAGCGGGGCAGCCGTTGCGCACAACTTGCCCGGGGATCGGCTTTGCCGCCGGGTTGTATTGAAGCCTGCCGGTCTCGAGGTCAACGCCTGTTGAAGTCGTAATGTGCACAAACGGCTTGGCGTACAGCACCTCGCCGGTACCGCGATCCATCAGATAAAGGTATCCGTTGCGGTCGGGGTGGACGAGCAGTTTGCGGGGACTGCCGCGATAATCGAGATCGACGAGGACGCTCTCGTTGACGCCGTCATAATCGTGCAGATCGTGCGGCGACCACTGGTAAAACCAGCGCGCCTGGCCGGTATCGAGATCGCGCGCGAAAATGCCCGAGGTCCATTTGTTGTCGCCCGGACGCTGGTCGGGGTTCCAAGGCCCGGGATTGGCGGTACCGTAATAAACAAGGTTGCTGGCGGGATCGTAGGTCACCCAGCCCCACACCGTGCCGCCGCCGATCTTCCACGCTTCCGGCGGCCACGACTTGACCCCGAGATCCTTGCCGCGGTCCTGTTCGTAAAACGGATGGAATTGATCGCCGATCAGCACATCGGCATCGGGGCCGATACTGTAGGCACGCCAAGTAATCTTGCCGGTATCCGCGTCGAGAGCGGTGATCCAGCCGCGCACGCCCAACTCGCCGCCGCTGTTGCCGACCAGGACTTTGTCTTTGGCTACCAGCGGCGCCATCGTCATGGTCTCGCCCTGGCTGATGTCGCCGAGCTTGGCGCGCCAGACCTCCCGCCCGGTATTGGCGTCGACCGCAATCGTCTGGTCGTCGAGTGTGTTGAAGAAAACTTTGCCGCCGGCGTAAACCGCGCCGCGATTGACTGTGTCGCAGCATGCCACCCCTTGCGCGGCGGCGGCCGGCTGCGGCTCGAATTTCCATTTCAGCTGCCCGCCCGGCTTGGTGAGGTCGATCGCGTAGAGGATATTGGGGTAGGGCGTGACGACGAACATCGTGTTGTCGGCGACGATCGGTGCAGCTTCCTGTCCGCGCAGCACGCCGACCGAGAAGGTCCACGCCACCTGGAGGTTCTTGGCATTATCGACGTTTATCTGATCGAGGCCGCTGAACCGGTGCCCAGCGTAATTCTTCCCGGGCATGACCCATTGCCCGTCCTCTTCCGGGTCCGCCGCTTGCACCGGCGAGCCAAGGCACAGCAGCGCCGCGAGCGCGATGCCAACGCCAATCCGCCGCCATCCTCGTTCCGGTAACCCGCCCTTTGCACTTGCCTTTTTTCTCATTCCGCGGGTTGTCGCCCGAGATCAGCCACCCCAGGTCAACAAGGCGTTTCCGGGCGAGTTCCCGGCAAAATCGAATGACCAGATAAAACGATGCCGGCTCCTACTCGTCTTCCTCGAAGCCGGTAATCGCTAGGGCGCGCGCACGGTAGCCATTTTTCGTCGCGTAATAGACTAGTGCCTCTTCGCGGCCGTGGGTGACCCAAACCTCCTCGGCGGCGACTTCATCGATGGTTGCAGTCAGCTCGTCCCAATCGGCGTGATCGGAAATCACCAGCGGCAATTCGACACCGCGAGCCTTGGCGCGCTGGCGCACGCGCATCCAGCCCGACGCCATCGCGACTAGCGGATCGGGCAGCCGCCGCGACCAGCGGTCGGTGGTCGCGGCGGGCGGCGCCAGCACGATCCGGCCCTTGAGCGCCTCGCGCGTCGCCTCGGCCCATGGCAGCACCGGCCCGAGCGGCACCCCTAAGCTCTCATAGAGCTCGGTCAGGCCGATCAGCGCGCCGTGCAGATAGATCGGCTCTTCGTATCCGGCGCGCCGCAACAGCGCCAGAACACGCTGGCATTTGCCGAGCGCATAAACGCCGACGACGTGACAGCGGTCGGGAAAAAGCGATAGCGAATGCAGCAGCTTGTCGATCTCGAGCCGGTCGGGGGGATGGCGGAAGACCGGCAATCCGAAGGTCGCCTCGGTGATAAAGAGATCACAGTTGCACGGCTCGAACGGCGCGCAGGTCGGGTCTGCCCGGCGCTTGTAGTCGCCGGAGACGACGACCCGCGCGCCGCGGTAGTCGAGCACGATCTGCGCGCTGCCCAGCACGTGGCCGGCGGGGAGGAGGCGTACCCCGACCCCGTCGATCGCGATGGGTTCGCCATAGTCGAGCCGCTGCAGCGAACCTCCGGCCAGCTCGCCGTAACGCGACTGCATGATCGCGATCGTGCCGGGTGTCGCGAGCACGCGCTCGTTGCCCGGCCGGGCATGGTCGCCATGCCCGTGCGTGACAATGGCGCGCGGCACCGGGAGTAGCGGGTCGATATGGAAGCCGCCGGGCTCGCAATAGAGCCCGGCCGGCGTTGTCTTGATCCAGGTCTCTGGCTGCGGAGCAGAGGGCGACATCTGGCGAAGATCGTGGGTGGCGGCATCCCCGATATAGGGGCCGGGCCTAGCGCGGTGAACGGCCGGCCTCGATAAAGCCTAGACCAGGCGTCTCAACGCCTCGATATCGCGGATCAGGACCGACGCCTTGCCGAGATCTATCAGGCCCTGGCGATGCCAATTCTGCAGGATCTTATTAACACTCTCCCGACTCCCTCCGGCCATATTGCCGAGTTCTCGCTGCGAGACGTGAAGCTCTACGAGGGTGCTTTGCAACCCGTGCAGGCCGGCGCTCTCGGCGAGCTGCAGCAACCTTTTTGCGAGTCGCAACTCGAGATGCCGAAACATGACATCCTCGACCTGTTCGCTCGTCTGCCGAAGCCGCTGGCACAGGATTCTCAGCATGATCATGCACAGATCCGCCCGATTTTCGAGCAGGTGCAAAAAGTCCCGGCGGTTCAACACCAAGAGCTCGCAGTCGGTCATCGCAGTCGCATCCGCGCTGCGTTCTTCGCCGTCGAGGACCGCTATTTCACCAAAGATTTCACCGGCATTGATAATGTTGAATACGATTTCTTTGCCTTCGTCGGAAAGCGAGCTGATCTTGATGCTTCCGCGCAATACGGCCACCAAGCTTTGCCCGGGCGACCCTTTGGCAAAGATCTCGCGGCCGGACGGATAGCGTTCGACCCGGGAGTAACTTATCAGCGAGTCTATTTCGCTGGCGCTCAGCTTCCCGAACAGGGGGTGACGTTCGAAGATCTGCCGTTTTTCCTGATGCGTTGGGGAGTTCATGACAATTCCCTTACAGGCACGATCAAGAAGGCCAGAAAATTCATTCTCGCCAGAGCAAGCGCGGCGAGTTGATGTCTGCTGCGTTGAGCCTTATGCCCGTCAGCAACCTATCATATAGACCGGCTTTGGCATTAACCTTTTTACATGGAGAATTGGCCTGGATGCCCGCACTCGCCAGATGTTGACCGCCCGAACGGGAGAGGACTAGGCTGGAAAATCTCAATCTCCGGTTTCCGGCGCCCCGTGGAGGCTCGGCATGAGGTGCCCTCGGTGTAGCGCCGACAATCTCGCCGGGACGAAGTTCTGCGGACAGTGTGGCGCGCCGTTGGGCGTCCCGTGTCCGTCTTGCGGCTTGGGCAATCCTCCCGAACACCGGTTTTGCGGCCACTGCGGCGCGCCGCTCGACCGGCCGGGTCTGCAGGAAGCCGTTGCGCGCGAGCCATTCATACCGAAACCCGCCGCAGCGCTCCGGGACCGCGCTTCCCGGCGAAATGAAGCAGGTCACGGTGCTGTTTTGCGACATCGTCGGCTCTACTCCCCTCACCGAACGGCTCGGGGCCGAGGCGATGCGCGACCTCGTCAGCTCGTTTCTGGCCGCCAGCCTCGCCGAGGTGGATCGCTACGGAGGCACCGCGCCGCAATTTACCGGCGACGGTTTCATGGCGCTGTTCGGCGCCCCGGTAACGCAGGAAGACCATGTCCAGCGCGCATTGCTCGCCGCCTTGGCAATCCAGCGGGCGCTCGGCGGGACAGAGGACGCACGCGGCGCCGATAAATTGGACTTGCCGGTGCGGATCGGCATCCACACCGGGCCGGTGGTGTTCGGCCCGGTCGCCGATAAATTCCGGATGGAATATACGGCTATCGGCGACACCGCCAATGTTGCGGCCCGGATTCAGCAAGCTGCCGAGCCGGCGACGATCCTGCTGAGCGATGCGACTTACGAGCTGGCGCAGAGCTATGCTCGGGTCGAACCGGTCGGTCCGCTCCTCCTCAAAGGCAAGGCCGATCCGATCACCGCCTACCGCCTGCTCGAGGTGTCGCAAGCGCGCGCCGCCCTCCGGCCATCCACGGCAGCTCGCAGGACGACCTTCGTCGATCGGCAGAGCGACCTGGCAATCTTGAACAATTTCTTGCGGCAAGTCGAAAGCGGCAACCGGCAAGCCGTCGGCATCGTCGGCGAGCCCGGCATCGGCAAGTCGCGGCTTCTCTCCGAATTCCAGCGGCAACTCGCGGAGCGAGCGCGTGACCTGGATCGAGGGCCGGTGTGTTTCCTACGGCACTGCGATCCCGTATTTGCTGATGCTCGATCTGCTGCGCAGCAATTGCGGCATTCTGGAGACCGACACCCCGGAGTCGATGATCGCGAAGGTCCGCTCGGGTCTGGAGCGGATCGGGATTGATCCCGATCAGGATAGCCCCGTGCTGCTGCATCTGTTGGGCGTCAAAGACGCCGAGACGGCGCCGGTCCTTGCCAATCCCGAAGCCGTCAAGGCGAAAACCTTCGACATCTTCCGCCAAGTCGCTATCAAATTAAGTCTCGAACGGCCTCTCGTCCTCGTGCTCGAGGATCTGCATTGGGTCGACAAAATCTCGGAAGAGTTCCTCGGGTTCCTGGCGGAAAATACCGGCGACGCGCGCATTTTAATGCTGGCGACCTATCGGCCAGGGTACCGTCCGCCGTGGATCGACAAATCCTACGCGGGACAGGTGCCGGTGCAGCCATTGTCGCGGGACGACAGTATCGACGTCGTCCGCTCGGTGCTGAATGCCGAGCGGATTATCGAACTGGCTACCGAGGAGATCGTTGCCAAGGCGGACGGCAATCCCCTCTTCCTCGAGCAGTTGACCCTTCACGCCGGCGAGGCGAAGGACCTTCGATCAGGCCTGATGGTGCCGGACACGATCCATGACGTCGTGATGGCGCGGATCGATCGGCTGCCCGACGAATTGAAGCAGCTTCTGCAAATAGCCTCGGTCATCGGCCGGGAGTTCTCGTTGCGCTTGCTGAGCGCGGTATGGAGCGGCGAGGGGCGGCTCGAAAGCCTGCTCCGCGAGCTCAATCGTCTGGAATTCGTCTATGAGCGCCTCGTCGGCGACGGGATTGTCTACGTCTTTCGCCATGCGCTGACGCAGGAGGCTGCCTATGGGAGTCTCCTCGAACGCCACCGCAAGGCGCATCATGGCACTGTCGGATACGCTCTCGAAGAGCTCTATCGCGACCGCAGCGACGAGGTGGCCGAACTGCTCGCCCTCCATTTCGGACGCAGCGATGAGGCCGAAAAGGCGGTCGATTACGCGATCCTGGCCGCGGAAAAATCCCAACGCCGCTGGGCCAACAGCGAAGCGCTGAACTATTTCGACGACGCGCTCCGCCGCCTCGACACCATGCCCGATACGGAGCCGAACCGGCTGCGCCGCGATCGACGCCGTGCTCAAGCAAGCCGAGGTCAAATTTGCGCTCGGACGGCATGCCGAGCAACTAGCGGCGCTCGAACGAATTCGCGGCCTCGTCGACCGGATCGACGAGCCGCGCCGCCGCGCCGCTTGGCATTACTGGACCGGGTTCCTGCAGATCCTGACGGGCGGCCGGCCGGATGTCGCGATCGATCACTGCAATATAGCAGCGCGAGCTGCAGCGGCCGCGGGCTTGGAGGAGATCAAGGGTTATGCCCAGTCTTGTCTGTCTGAGATCTATATGATCACCGGCCGGCTCCGCGAAGCCGTTGAGGTGGGCGAGCAAGCCCTCGCTAGTTTCGAAACCCTAGGCAATTCGTGGTGGGCGAGCGCGCCGACCATCGCGTCCGGAACCCTTGGGAGGTTGGCCCAGTCCGCGATTTATCTTGGAGAATGGGATCTCGGCCTGTCCTACTGCAAACGCGCGCTTACACATGGCGCGAGCGTGAACGACCTGCGCCTTCAGGTGGTCGGCCTGTACCGCACCGGTTCGGTTCATGTTCAGCGCGGCGATATCGAGCGCGGCGTGCGCTACTGCGACGAAGCACTCGCGCTCGAACCGATACCTTACGACGTGGCGATGGCCAAAGTGTTCCGCGGCTACGGTCAAATCAAAGCTGGCCGCCTTGATGAGGGTATTGCCGACCTTCGGCAGGCGATCATTTGGTTCGAACAATCTCGCCTATCTCACGTTCGCTTGCCTGCAATTCTGCGGCTCGCCGAAGGCTACCTTCGTCGAGGCGAGGTGGCAGTTGCGCGGGAGCTCATCGATGATGTGCTGTCCAACAGTCGGGCGCTCGGTTATCGGTATCTCGAAGGCTTGGCGGAGCACCTGATGGCCCAATGCCTGGTCTTCGAGGCACCCGCGGTTGCTGTGAAGCACGTTAACGGGGCGCATCGGATTTTCGAAGCCATCGGCGCGCGGAACGATCTCGCGAAGGCTCTAGTTACGCGCGCCAAATTATCCCAAAACGATCGCGTCGAAGCGCGACGGTTGCTCAGCGAGGCGATGGCTATATTCGAGACGCTTGGGACAATTGACGAGCCCGCGCGAGTAAGGGCGGCGCTCGCTGCACTCGATTGAGGATCTCCGATCCCGCTGCTGGGGATTTGTCGCGACGCTCCAGTCTTCCCTGGCGGTACGCCTTGCGACAGATCCCGTCTGACCCTCAGAAGTCGCGGTTAAGAAAATTTGCGCAGTGTGAAGTAGCTCACAAAAGGCGACGAACCGGTGGTCTTAAGGTTAGCGCTGGATCGAACGAGCCGCATTCCGAGATTGGTCGAACCAGCCAGGATTGAGCACAGTAATGGGCTTGACAGGCGTGCGGGATCGATCCTCTAACTCAGAGAAGGGATCAGAACCATGTCCACAGACACCGCTGAAAAGGCTGCCACCTATAAAAGAGCGCTCGCCATTGATTTGGGCGAGCTTATTCGCAAGTTAAACCCGTATACAAATCAACAGAACAGGGTGACCGGTCTATCAACAGGGGAAATGGAACTGTACGTCGACAATACGAGACAAGCGACCTCGCCCGCCGGCTCGACCGACACCATCGTTGGGGTGGAGATGGAAGGTCCCTACGCGCAGGAATGGACCTTCAAGGGAGAGCCGCAAAGGGTCGGCATGGCTGCTCGAATTAAGTATAGATATCCTATCAAAAACGGGGACGGAGCCGTCCTGTATTGGGTCGACGAATATATACTGGTTGGTTTCGCAGGCGGTATGGGCGGGTAGACGCTTGTCAGAACTCGGCCTCGCCCGCGCGGGTCGAACGTGTCAACATATGTACAGTGCATCGCGCTGGCGATGATGCTGGCGCGATCACTGCAGAACAGGGGGATTGGAATGGCACAACAGACCGGCACCCCCGCTGGACCTTGACGAGATTCCAGGGTGATGTGCTGATCGGCATGCAAAAGAAAGCCGAACTCTTTATCTTTTTTAAGATTGCCGACGCTGCTCGTTTCAGATCGCGAGCCAGGGAATACGTCGCCGGTCGACTGACGACGCCGCGGACAGCTCAGGAGCGTGATCGACAGGTCTATGAGAGCAGGCGCCAGGGGGCTAGTAGGACCGGAGACTGGCTGGGGTTTAATTTCGGCTTTAGCAAGGACGGGTTGACGCAACTACTAGGCCCGGCTCGGCCGCACTTGGACTTGGCTTTCGAACGCGGCGCGCAGCATTCGGAGACAATCGCAGCGCTCGATGATCCGCCCCTGTCGAAATGGACGGCCGGGCTTTCGGTCCGATCGGATCGACGGCGTGTTTTCTGATTGCCGGCCCCAACCCATCGTTTGTGAAGTTTCACGCCAACGCGCTGCGCGAACGCTTTGGGACGACCATAAAAATCGTGTATTCGGAAATGGGCAAAGCTCGGCCCCGGGCGCAGCGCGGGCACGAGCACTTCGGCTTTCTCGACGGGATCTCACATCCCGGGATACGCGGCCTGACGCGGCCCTCGAACCCGACTTACCGCCCCGATCAGGGGCTGCCAGGCCAGGATCTTCTATGGCCGGGGGAGTTTGTGTTCGGTTACCCGGGGCAGTATCCCAACGATCCGGTCAAGGGGGCCCGCGCCGGAGATGGCGGCGCCGTGGATGCGCAACGGCTCCTATATGGTGTTCCGGCGGCTCGAGCAGAAAGTGCCGGAGTTTTGCAGGTTCGTCGCGGAGCGGGCGGCTCGGCTGGGGATGGATCCGGATTTGCTTGGCGGCCCGCATGTTCGGCCGCTGGAAGAGCGGCGCTCCGCTGGAGCTCGCCCCGCTGCACGACAATGCCGGCGCTCGGCGGCGACGACAAGCGCAACAATGACTTCGATTTCGGCGACGATCCCGAGCAGCGGAGATGCCCGTACGCCGCGCATATTCGCAAGGTCTATCCGCGCGACGACGCCCCGGCGGCGAGGCGGAGGCGCAGAGGCACCGCATCATCCGCGCCGGCATCCCGTTCGGCCCCGAAGTGGCGCCGGGCGAAACGACAACCGGCACAGCCGCGGGATTGATGTTCGTCTGCTATCAGACCTCGATCGAGCGGCAGTTCGAGTACATCCAGCGCCGCCACGCAAACAACCCGGCTTCGTCGGCGGCAAGCGCCGCCCGGGTGGCGGCGCCGTGACGCCGGGCTTTCGACCCGATCATCGGCCAAGCTGCCGGTGAGGGCGCGCGCGACATGGACGAGCCCTACCCGAACTATCCGGCCGGGAACCGGCGGACGACGCTTGAATTGCCGAGGCAGTTCGTCGTGCTGACCGCCGCAGGTTATTTCTTCATGCCGTCGATTTCGGCGCTGCGCACGGTGCTGACCTGATCCGAGTTTCGCGCTACGCTGTCCCTCCAGACGGGAGGGGCGCGATGAAACGAAGCACGCAGCGAATACTCACCACCCATGTCGGCAGCCTGCCGCGGCCGCCGGATCTATTGGAAATGATCCAGGCCAAGGAACGGGGCGAGCCCTTCGACGCCGAGGCCTATGCGCGCCGCGTCAAAAGCGCGGTCGCCGAAGTGGTGCGCAAGCAGGCCGAAAGCGGCATCGACATTGTCGCCGACGGCGAGATGGGGCGGTTCGGCTTCATCCCCTATGTCAACGAGCGTCTTGCCGGCATCGAGCCGCGCAAGAGCAGCGGCCGCGGCAGCAACTGGGCCCAATCGCGGGAGTATCTGGCGTTTCCGGAATATTACCAATGGGCCTCGCAAATGCCGGGGGCGGCCGGAAGAAACCCGCCGACGCAATGGGTCTGCACCGGGCCGATCACCTACCGGGGGTGGGATGCGCTGCAGCGCGATATCGATAATCTGAAGGATGCCCTTGCCGCAATAGCGTGCGAGGAAGCCTTCATGCCGGCGGTGTCTCCGGCCAATCTCGCCAACTGGAACACCAACGAGCATTACAAAACCGACGAAGAGTTCCGCATTGCCATTGCCGACGCGCTGCACGCGGAATACCAGGCGATCGTCGATGCCGGACTCGTCCTGCAGGTCGACGATCCGCAGCTGGCAAGCCATTGGGCGATGCATCCGGAGATCGACATTGCCGAATGCCGCAGATGGGCGGCCGCCAGTGTCGAGCTGCTGAACCACGCGCTGCGCGGCATTCCGGCGGAGCGGGTCCGTTATCATACCTGCTACAGCATCAATATGGGCCCGCGAGTGCACGACATGGAATTGAAGCACATCGTCGACATCATGCTCGGGGTGCGGGCCGGCGCCTATTCCTTCGAGGCTGCCAACCCGCGGCACGAGCACGAGTGGCGCGTCTGGGAAACGCTCAAACTGCCGGAAGGCAAAGCGTTGATCCCCGGTGTCGTGACCCACGCCTCCAATCTGGTCGAGCATCCCGAAACTGTCGCCCAGCGCATTGCGCGCTTTGCCGGCGCAGTCGGGTGCGAGAACGTGATCGCCGGCGCCGATTGCGGCTTCGCCAGCTTCTCGACCTCCTGCGAGGTTCATCCGACCGTCGTCTGGGCCAAATTGGCGGCGTTGGCGGAAGGCGCCCGCCTCGCGACCCATGAATTATGGGGCAGAGGCTGACACGAGGGGCCGAGGGCGCAGGCGCAGGCTACTAGGGAGGAAAACCAATGAAATTCGGCTACTTCACGCTGAGCGACAATCATTACGACGACAATAAACGGGGCGCCAACGAGTTCGTCGCCGACATTCTCGACGAGGCGATTTACGCCGAGGTGGTGGGCCTGCACTCGGCGTGGATCGGCGAGCATCATTTCAGCACGCTCGGCGTGCTGTCCTGCCCGGATCTGGTGCTCGCCAATGTCGCGGCTCGGACGAAACGCATCCGCCTCGCACCCGCTGTCACCGTGTTGCCGCTGCACCATCCGATCCGGGTCGCAGAGCAATGGGCGACACTGGACCTGCTCTCCGGCGGCCGGGTCGATTTCGCTGCCGGCCGCGGCTATGACCGGCGCGAGTATCTGCCGCTCGGGGTCTCGTTCGAGGATAACCAAGAAATCTTCGAAGAGGGAATGGAAGTAGTCCGCCGGCTGTGGGCGAGCGAGGAGCCTATCTCTCACCGCGGCAAGCATTACCGGTTCGACGATGTCGCGATCACGCCAAAGCCCTTGCAGCACCCGATCCCGGCCTATGTCGCCTCGTTCTCGCAGCCCTCGATCGAGCTCGCCGGCAGGCTGGGCTGCGGCCTCATTGTCGCGCCTTTCGCGGCGGCGATGAGCTATGGCGGGCTGCGGCAAGTCGCCGAGCTCTACCACCAGACCTGCGCTCGGCACGAGCGGGCGCCGGGCCGGCTGATGTGCAGCTATTTCATTCATTTCGCCGACACGAAAGGAGAGGAAGAGGCGGCGCGGGCGCGGCAGATCCGCTATTACAAGGAGTGCGTGATTGCCGCCTTTCCGGGCGACCCGAAAACCGCGCCGCCGAGCTATCGCTATTTCATCGCAATGGTCGACCGGCTGCGCAACGTGCGCCCCGCCGACCTGACCGAGAATTCGGTCTTGCTCGGCTCGCCGGCGCAGATTACCGATACTTTGAAAAGGGTCGAGGCCGCCGGTTTCGACGAAGTCATCCTCTACTTCAATGTCGGCTTGAAGCCGCACGCGCAAGTAAAGGACGAGATGGCGCGCTTTATGGCTGAAGTCGCGCCCGCCTTCGCCTAATCCGCGAGAGCGGAGAGCGGCCGCGCGACGCTTTCCAGCGGCTGGCGCTCGGCTTTGACGCCGATCGCCAGTTCCGTCAGCGCCGCTGCGACCATCAAGCCGGCGCCGAGAAGATAGCCGTGGAACACCGCGCTGCGCTCCCCCGAAGCAACCAGGGTGCCAAAGAGCCAAGGCGCGACCACTCCGCCAAGTGCGGTGCCGACCGCATAGAAGAAGGCGATGGCAAGCGCTCGCGCTTCGATCGGAAAGCTCTCGCTGACCGTCAGGTAAGCCGCACTCGCCGCCGCCGAGGCGAAAAAGAAAATGCCCGTCCAGCACAGGGTCAGTTGTGCGGCGTCGAGGGCACCTTCGCGGAAGAAATAGCCGACGATCGCCAACAGCACGCCCGAGATCGCATAAGTCGAGGCGATCATCGGCTTGCGCCCGATGCGATCGAAGAGGGGGCCGAGCAACAGTGGGCCGCAAAAATTGCCGAGCGCGAACGGCAAAATGTACCAGCCGATCGAGCCCGGCGGCACATCAAAGAATTTCGTCAGGACGAGCGCGTAGGTGAAGAAGATGGCGTTATAGAAAAACGCCTGTGAGCTCATCAGCACGAGGCCGAGAACAGCACGCTGCGGATAGTCCCGCACAATCGCGAGGACCATGCGTGCGATCGGCGTGTGGGAGCTGGCGGCGAGCCGAAGCCGCCCCCCCTGCGGTTCCGGCAACCCGGTCTCGGCGGCGTGCGCGACCCGCCGCTCGATGTCCCTGGCTACGTTTTCCGCCTCTTCGGCGCGGCCGTGCAGGATCAGCCAGCGCGGGCTTTCCGGGATGAACTGCCGCAAGCCCAGAATGCACAGCCCGAGCGCCGCGCCGATGCCGAACGGGGCGCGCCAGCCCCAATCGGGCGGCAGGAAGCCCGGCTGCAGAAAGGCGATGGCGCCGCCTGCGCCCAATGCCGCTCCGAGCCAGAAGCTGCCATTGATTGCGAGGTCGGTGCGGCCGCGAAACCGCGCCGGTATCAGTTCCTGGATCGCCGAGTTGATCGCGGTGTATTCGCCGCCGATGCCGGCGCCGGTCACGGCGCGGAACACGGCGAAGCTCCAGAAATCCCAGGATAGCGCGGTCGCAGCCGTCGCCGTCAGGTAGATCCCCAAGGTCACCATGAAGAGCCGTTTGCGGCCGAAACGATCGGTCAGATAGCCGAACAGCACCGCGCCGGTGACCGCGCCGACCAAATAGGCGCTGCCGACGAGCCCGACCTCCGCCGCCGTGAAATGCAACACCGGGCTCTCCTGCAGAGCGCCGGCGATCGACCCAGCAACGGTGACCTCGAGCCCGTCAAGCACCCAGGTGATACCGAGCGCGACGACAACGAGCGTGTGGAACCTGGTCCAGGGCAAGCGGTCGAGGCGAGCGGGGATATCGGTCTCTATGACTGTCCCGGGTTCGGGCATGTTCGTCTTTCTGTTGGTTGCAGTCGACCCGCCCGAGGTCCATAGACCGGCTTTTTCGAACCGCCCGCACCCCTGATCCGCCTGTTTTATCAGGTCGAGATCAGGCGTCACCAAATTTGCACATCGGAAAATTACCTGACCCGCCCATAGCCGCCGACGGCCGCGATACTGCAATACGATTATGGCAATTGCGTGATCGATACGCAAAATGGACTATACGGAGAACCCCCCACAATCTGCCAATGGAAAGCAAACGGCGCTCATTCACTGTTCGGCGGTCTGCGCGTGCGCTGCGAGCAGGGCTGGAAAACCTTCGGAACCGCCACGCGCCATGCCGCATTCGGTTGCCACGCCGTCGACCCTGACATAGCGCCGCGCAGCAGCCAGGCGAGCGGCGTTGCCGGCCAAATCATCGCGGTGAACGAGGCCGAGATAGAGTTCGGTTTCCGGGCGCAATTCGAGCCCGGCAAGCGGTGCGAAATAAGCATCGTCGGTGCGCGGTTTCGGCACTGGAAGATGGAAAAACTGGATCGGCCGCCGCACTTTGGCCGAGACCGCGTTGACGATCTCGACCATGATCCCGGCGTCCTTCGGCTGGATCACGTGCTCGTCGGCAGGGCTGCCGTAGCACAGATGGTAGCCGAGCTCGATCGCAGCCGGTACGCCGTCACCGATCGCGATCAGCTCGGCGATCGTCTCCTTCCGAAAATCGACCGGTCCCGGCTCGTAATAGCCCTCCCAGGCAATGACCTCCTGGCACACGTCCCACTGCAGCGCGATGCGCTCGTTGGGCAAGGTCCGCGCGATCGCCGCGACCTCGCCGAGCATGTGCATGGTCAGCACCGGGATCAGCGCCGGCCGGTCGGCCGGCACCATATTGTTGTAGGTCGGCGCGATCGGGGTCGGCAGCGAGATCTGGAACTTGACGCCGGCAGGAATCACGCCTTCCCGCTGAAGACGGTCGAACAGTCCAAACAACTCGATCGCCATGTCGGCATAGCCGGTCTTGAAGGTCGCCGGGTCGAGGCGTGCGCCAGGCTTTACGCGCAGGCGCGGAATTTCGCGCAACAGCCGGCCGTCCCATTGGGTAAATTTGAATGACGGCACATCGCTCGCCACCTCGATGGCCGGATTGTCGGCCAGCACTTGCTGCAAAAACCGGATCCAAGTCTTACGGATGCCGGTCTCACCGTCCGGCAGACGCTTCAGGCGTGGCCCGGCTGCCGCCGCCAGGGTACGAAACACGGTCTCGGCGTCCGGCAACGGGATGCTGCCGACAAAGTGGACGATCGGCTTCTGCTTTGGCACAGCGCTCATCACGGTCCCCTCCGCTTACCCGACATTCGCCAGCTTCCCGGCGGGCGCGAGACCAGGATCGGCCGTTTGACCGGCCCCGACAATGCAAATCGTGTTCGCCGCGGACAAGAGGCGATCGTGACACGCGGTCCGCGGCGCCGACGCGTTATGCCGACGGCAACCCGAGCGTTCCCGGCAATGGAGGCAGCGACCCGAATTGCCCCTTTGCGGTCACTCGTTGCGATCAGCGACGACGGCCCTCGTTCGACGCCTACTTCGGGCGCATCATAGGCTCCGACGCGTTATCGTGCGCGCGTACTATGCGCCGAGGACGAGCGCCGGAACGACACGATAGACATTGGGGGCTGGCTGCGGGGGCTGGGGCTGGAGCGATACGAGCAGGCTTTCCGCGACAACGAGATCGACTTGCGCGTCCTGCCGGAGCTGACGGCCGACGATCTGAAAGAACTTGGCGTCGCCGCGATCGCCATCACCGGCTACTGCTGAAAGCGATCGCTGATCTTGCGGCCGATGCCGGGCGGGCCGCGACGGAGGACGTGCGGGCTGCGTCCCCTGCGAACTCCACCGCTGGGGCCGAGCGGCGGCAGCTGACGGTGATGTTCTGCGATTTGGTTGGTTCGACCCCGCTGTCGACGCGCTTCGATCCCGAAGATTTGCGCGAGATCGTCGGCGCGTATCACCGCTGCGTCGCCGATACCGTCGGCCGCTTTGCCGGCTTTGTCGCCAAGTATATGGGCGACGGGGTGCTGGTCTATTTCGGCTATCCCGAGGCGCATGAGGACGACGCCGAGCGCGCGGCTCGCGCCGGGCTCGCGGTCATCGACGCGGTCGGCCGGCTGGCGACACCAGAGCCGCTGAACGTTCGGATCGGCATCGCCAGCGGCCTGGTCGTCGTTGGCGATCTGATCGGCGCGGGTGCCGCGCAGGAGCGGGGTGTCGTCGGCGACACGCCAAACCTTGCCGCCCGTCTGCAGGCGCTGGCCCGGCCGGGGTCTCCGGCGAGCCGGGGATCGGCAAGTCGCGCCTGACCGCGGCGCTGTCGCAACATATCGAGACCGAGCCGCACACCCGGATTCGGTATTTCTGCTCGCCGCCACGATCAGGACAGCGCGCTCTACCCGTTTATTGGCCAGCTGGAGCGCGCCGCGGGGTTCACCCGCGACGACACGACCGTAACAAAGCTCGACAAACTGGAGGCGCCGCTCGGCGACGGGGCGGAGCCGGGCGAGCTCTCGTTGCTCGCCGAGACGCTGTCGCTTTCCGGCGGCGAGCGCTTCCCGCCCCTCGACCTCAGCCCGCAGCGCAAGAAGGAGCGGACATTGGCGGCGCTGCTGCGGGAGAAGGTCACGTTTGCGCTGCTGGAGCTTGGGCTCGACTGCGAAAAGATCGCGGTGGACCTCTCTAAGGGGGAACAGCATCATTCCGCCTGCCGGGGAAGTGGCGCTGCGGATCCGCGCCAAGGTGCTCGGCATTCCCTCGATGAGGGCATCGTCTCCCGTGGCGAAAAAGCGCTGCCCACCCCGATCAGGGTCGTCGAAGGCCAGCTCGCGAACAACCGGTGGATGCTCGGCGCGAACTTCAGTCTCGTGGATTGCGCCTACACCCCGATCTTAAACGTGATCGAGAAGGCCGGTTTCAGTTTCGCCGATTTTCCGCGGATCACCGCCTATCTCGACGCCGCCCGCGCGCGCCCCGCTTGGAAGGATAATCCCAATCTTCCGGATCTGTAGCCGCGGGCGGACAGCTGCGGGTGGCGCTTCCCGGCGGGCACGATTATCGTCGGCTGCGGATGGGAGCGCAGAGGGTGCAATGCCGGTTAAATTGATCCTGACGGGTGACGTCAATCTGATGAACGTCGCCGATCCCGCGGTGCCATTCTCATTGATCGACAACCAGTTCCACGCCGCCGACATCGTCTTTTCAAATCTGGAATGCTGTCTATATCGGCCGCCGAGCGGGCATTCGGTCGAGCACGAGGGGTTCTATGCCGATCCCTCGATAGCCGGCGAGGCCCTCAAACTGGCCGGCATTCATGCGGTCGGCATCGCCAATAACGTCAACTATGGAGAGGCGGCAATTACCGGGTCGATCGCCCGGCTCGATGAGTTCGGGATCGCGCATACCGGGGCCGGAGCGAGCCAGGCGGCAGCGCGGGCTCCGGTGATAATTGAGCGGGACGGGGTGCGGTTCGGGTTTCTGCAGCGCAGCTCGGTCTATTGGCCAACCAACCACGAAGCCGGTGACAACGCCGCGGGCATCGCGGTGATCCGCGGTCATACCGCCTATCATATCCCGCTGCACGGCAGCCGTCCGCCGGCAAACCGGCCGGGCATTCCGCCCGAGATCGTGACCTGGGCCGATCCGGCCTATCTGCGATGGCTCGACAGAAGACCTCGCCGACTTGCGACGGCGGGCCGACATCGTCATCGCGTCGTTTCATTGGGGGCTACACGAGGAAGTCCTGCACTACATGACCGAGATCGCCCACGGGGCAATCGACGCGGGCGCCGGCATAGTCATCGGCCACGGGCCCCACTTCTCGCTGCCGATCGAGGTGTACCGGGGCACGCCGATCTTCTACGGGCTTGGGAGCTTTTCCTTTCACACCGGCCATGGCGGCAGAAGGCACGGCGATTGGCTCGGCATGATGGTCCGGGCATCCTGGGACCGAGAGCGGATCGAGAAGCCGAGCTTCCAATTCGTCCGCCACGACGACCGCAACCGCACCGTTCCCCGCGCGCTTGCCGATGAAGGCGCAGCGTTCGACCGGATCGCGCGGGAAAGTGCTAGATTGGGCGCCAGGCTTGTCGCGCAAGGCGATGAGGTCGCGATCGACCTCGGGACTTGACGCCGGGTGGCCGGTGGCGGTTTAGATCGGCTGTCGCTTGCCCTGTCCAATCCACTTGCCCTGTGTCCAACCGATAGGAAAACGATGCCGAAAGTCACCTATGTACATCCCAACGGGGCGCGCGAAGTGCTCGATGTTCCGCTTGGCACCAGCGTCATGCGGGCAGCGATCGTCAACGGCGTCGATGGCATCGTTGCCGAGTGCGGCGGCGAGATGATGTGCGCAACCTGCCATGTCTATGTGGAGCCGGACCAACTCGATCGCACTCCTCCCCAGTCGGACGACGAGAAGGCGATGCTCGAATTCACTGCGAGTGAGCGCAAGCCGAACAGCCGGTTGAGCTGTCAGCTGCTCGCGACCACTGAACTCGACGGTCTCGTCGTCTATCTGCCAGAGACGCAGGTCTGATGCCGGCTCCGGTCGTCGCCATCATCGGCGCCGGCCAAGCCGGTTTCCAGGCTGCCGCCTCGTTGCGCGACAGCGGCTTTGCCGGCCGCGTCGTGCTGATCGGCGAGGAGCCTGTTCTGCCCTACCAGCGCCCGCCGCTGTCGAAATCGTATCTCGCCGGTCAATCCGCGGTGGATGATTTGTGGCTGCGGCCGGTCGAGTTCTACGCCAAGCAAGAGATCGACCTCGTCTACGGCGACGCGGTGACGGCAATAGATCGCGGACAGCGTCGCCTGCATCTGGCCTCAGGCACCGAGTTCTCATGGGACCATCTCGTCTTTGCGACCGGAGCCGGGTGCCGTCCGCTTGGTGTACCCGGAGCCGAGCTCGACGGCGTATTGGCGCTGCGCACCCTCGCCGATGCGGATGTCCTACGGCAGCGACTGAACAAGGCGCGCGAGGTCGTGGTTGTCGGTGCAGGTTTTATTGGCCTCGAATTCGCCGCCGTCGCGCTCGCTCTCGGCGCCATGGTCCACATCATCGAAGTGACCCGTCGGCCAATGGGCCGGGTGGTTTCCGATCCAGTGTCGCGGTTCTTTACCGAAGCGCATATCGGCTGGGGAGCCGAGGTCGCGCTCGGCACCGGAGTAGTCCGAATCCTCGGCGCCGCCGGCCGAGTGACCGGGGTCGAGACGACCGACGGCCGGCGTATCCCCGCCGACCTGGTCCTGATCTGCATCGGCGTCATTCCGAATGCCGAGCTGGCCGGCGCCGCCGGGCTGGCAGTCGATGACGGCATCGTTGTCGACGAATACCTGATGACCAGCGAGCCGGCGATCTCCGCCATTGGCGATTGCGCCAATTTCCCGACGCCCTTCGCGCCAGTTCGCGTGCGCCTCGAATCGGTGCAGAACGCGGTCGACCAAGGACGCTGCGTCGCCGACCGTCTCGCCGGCCGGCCGGCGCCCTACCGGAAGGTACCGTGGTTCTGGAGCGACCAGGGCGATCTGAAATTGCAGATTGCCGGCATCACCACAGGCCACGACACATCGGTTCTGCGCGGCGACCCGGCTGACCGCAATTTCTCGGTATTCTGTTTCCGCGGCAGTCGGTTGATCGGCGTCGAATCGGTCAATCGAACAGCCGATCACGTCATCGCGCGGCGGCTGTTGGCGGGCGAGCCTGAATTGTCTCCGGAACAGGCAGCCGACGAGAGTTACGACCTACGCGCCCACGCTCGCAGGCTGCCTGGCCGCTAGTACGTGTGGCTGGATGGGAGGAGGAGGACGAATGCCAACCAAACCCTACATCATCGCGCTGGAGGAGCATTACTTCGACCCTGAGGTGAAGCGGCATATCACCGGATTGGACATGACCACTGCGCCCCGGATCGTCGAGCGTCTCGACGATGTTGGCGCGTTGCGGCTGCGGGAAATGGACGAGGCCGGCATCGATTTGCAGGTGCTGTCGCATGCCAATCCGGGGCTGCAGAAACTGGATGCCGAGACCGCCGTCCGGCTGGCGCGCGGCGCCAACGACCGGCTCTATGAAACAGTGCGAGCGCATCCCGACCGGTTCGCCGCTTTTGCTGCAATCCCCACACCCGATCCGAAGGCTGCGGCCGAGGAGCTGGAGCGCACTGTTACCAAGCTCGGCTTCAAGGGTGCGCTGGTAAACGGTCTGACGAACGGGCTCTTCCTCGACGACAAGCGGTTCTGGCCGATTTTCGAGCGGGCGCAGGCGCTCGACGTGCCGCTCTACATGCATCCCTCGACCCCGCATCCCGCTGTCATCGAGGCCTACTACAAGGATTATGTGGCGCAGTACCCTTCACTGCTGCGCGCCGCCTGGGGCTTCACGGTCGAGACTGCAACGCAAGGCGTTCGTCTGGTGTTGAGCGGCGTGTTCGACGCCTATCCCGGTTTGAAGATCATTCTCGGCCACCTCGGCGAGGGCCTGCCGTTTTATCTCTGGCGCATCAACATGGGCCTGGCGCGAGACGGCAAGGGCGGCAAGGGCTTCCGCGACACCTTCTGCGAGCACTTCTTCATCACGACGAGCGGCTTCTTCTCCGATCCCGCCCTCTTGTGCTGCATGATGGAAATGGGGATCGACCGCATCCTGTTTTCGGTCGATTATCCGTTTGTCGACAACCCGCCGGGCACCAAATGGACGGAAACCTTGCCACTGTGCGCGGAAGACAAGGAGAAGCTGTTGAACGGCAATGCCAAGCGGCTGTTAAAAATCGAGTAGCAGCGCCGTTCCGGGATTGGCTCGCAGAAAACCAAGTTGGGCGCAACCGAGGAACCCGCCCTCAGCGCGCCCAATGTCCGAGGCCGCGCGCACCTCCAAATAGGACCGGCTGGAGCGGCCTATTTCGCCATCTGGGAGCCCGTTGGGGTCAGCCGGTCATCGCGGCGTGATCTGATTGCTCCCGCTGCCCCGGTGGCGGCAGATGCCAGCGCTGATCACGGTTTTCGAGACGGCCAGCGCGCCGATGCCGCTGCAGTGCGATACCGAGGTGGTTCGGCCGAACCGTCATGCCTAATTCGCGCGACAAGTGGTTGAGGATGTCGTTCGCGGTCGCCCCATCGGGATGCGCCTTGACGGCCTGCAGAGTGGCATCGCTCAAGGACACGCTCGCCGCCGCTTGCTGGCCGCCGCGCGTTCTGCGCTGCGGGGCGGCTGCCGGGGCAGTTCTTGCCGGGCGTCCTCGCCGCCGTCTTTCGGCTGTATCGGCACTGCCGCCAATCGCGTCAAAACACGTTCGGTGATCTCCAGTTCATTGAGCTGATCAGCCAGTTTTGTCCGTTCGGCATCAATCCGCGCCAGCCGCTCGGAAATCCGCTGCTTTTCCTGCCCAATTTCGTCCAACGTCGCCATCTGGTCTATCCCTCCTCGTCTCCCAATAGCGAGCCCGATGCGCTATTGCGCCGATATTCTCCGATAAATGGAGAATTAGCGCATCGAAAAAAGGCCGCCTGCAAGAAATTATTATTGTTTGATGCCCGGACGACGGACTCGCCGCACTGCGGTAGTCATGGGCGGCGACCTCGAGTCGCAAATGGTGGCGACCCGATGGGGCTCAGTTCCGGGTGCGAGATTCGCCCTCTGGAGGAAATCCTCCTGCATAAGAAGCTGTGGGCTTGCTTCTTCGCTGACAGTCTCACCAAAAAAGAAGCGGTAGTTCTCAACGAGGTGCCGCTGCACCTCGTCTTTCCCGCGAAAGCGGGAATCCAGGGACTGCAAGGCCGCAGCGGTTGCCGCGCGGACCCCGCTTCGCGCGGGCGACGATAGCCGTCGTGTGATGACCGAGTTCATTTCAAGTCAGGTTTGACAGTCGCAAACATAACCGAAGCGATGTTGTCGAAGCGAAAGTCCGGTCCCGAAAATAGCCGTAATGGCATGGTAGCAGTCGAATTTGCGCCCCAGCGCAGTCTCCGCTGAGTGAAGGATTTGCTCGAATGCCATCTAAATCTGAATCCACAGATGCTCAGTCCGCACACTCCCAGTGTCAGTAGGTTATCCGTCATTCACCGGAGAGCGGGTGCGCCAGTTGCTCCTGTTCAAGCCCCTGCCGCCGCCATCGGGCGACCTACAGCCAGTTGTCCGCTGTTCTTGCTGGCTGTTATGCGCTGTTGTTCCGCCGCCGTGTGGCCAAAACAGCGAGGATTTCCGCGGCGCACGTCGACCTCTTCGCTGTTTTTCCCTGGATATCAGCGAAAACAGCGACGGCCGCGGCGCGGCGGTGAGCTGCGTTGACACTGCAGGGGCGGGTCGATCATGTTGCGGCGCCCTCGAACACCGCCAGCACTCGGGACAGCCATGACCGACGCCAATCTCGCCGCGACTATCGATGCCGCCTGGGAAGCCCGCGACACGCTCGCGCCGCACAGCTGCGGCGCTTACCGCGAGGCCGTCGAGGAAGCACTCGACGCGCTCGATGAGGGTCGGGTGCGCGTTGCCGAGAAGACAACCCAGGGATGGCAGGTCCACCAATGGCTGAAGAAAGCCGTGCTGCTGTCGTTCCGCCTTAGCGACATGGTCGAGATCCCGGGCGGTCCCAGCGACCCGGAGCGCGGGGCGGCGCGGTGGTGGGACAAGGTGCCGTCGAAATTTGCCGGGTGGTCGTCGAACCGCTTCCGCGACGCTGGTTTTCGCGCGGTGCCGGGATCGATCGTGCGCCGCTCCGCCTATATCGCGCCGAACGTCGTACTGATGCCGAGCTTTGTAAATGTCGGCGCCTATGTCGACGCCGGGACGATGGTCGACACCTGGGCGACGGTCGGCTCCTGCGCGCAGATCGGCAAGAATTGCCATCTCTCGGGCGGCGTCGGGATCGGCGGGGTGCTCGAGCCGTTGCAGGCCGAGCCGGTCATCATCGAGGACAATTGCTTCATCGGGGCGCGCAGCGAAGTTGTCGAAGGGGTGGTGGTCGAGACCGGTGCAGTGCTGGCAATGGGCACTTTTATTGGCGCCACGACCAAGATCGTCGACCGCGACACCGGCGAGATCCTGATGGGCCGCGTGCCGGCCTATTCGGTCGTCGTGCCAGGCTCGCTCCCCGGCAAGAACCTACCCGACGGCCGGCCGGGCCCGAGCCTCTATTGCGCGGTCATCGTCAAGAAGGTCGACGCGGGCACCCGCGCGCGCACCTCGATCAACGAGCTGCTGCGGGAATGAGCGAGACGGCTCTCGACCCCGCCGCGCTCGCCGCCGCGCTGATCCGCCGGCCGAGCGTCACCCCGAAGGACGAGGGCGCGCTCGACCTCGTCGCCGCCGCATTGGAGCAGCTGGGGTTCGACTGTCACCGGCTGGTCTTTGGCGATATCCATAACCTCTACGCGCGCCGTGGCAACGGCCGCCCTAATCTGTGTTTCGCCGGCCATACCGATGTCGTGCCGACCGGGACTGCCGAGGCATGGTCCTTCGATCCCTTCTCGGCCAGCCTGCGTGATGGCGCGCTGTGCGGCCGCGGCGCAGTCGACATGAAGGGAGCGATTGCCGCTTTCATCGCGGCGGCGGAGCGCTTCCTCAATGAGCGCGGGGGTGAGCGCGGGCGGGACTTCGCCGGATCGATCAGCCTGTTGATCACTGGGGACGAGGAGGGCGACGCCGTCAACGGCACCCGCAAAGTGCTGGATTGGCTCAAGGAGCGCGGCGAGAGGATCGACGCCTGTCTCGTCGGCGAGCCAACCAGCGCGCAGTCATTGGGCGACATGATCAAGATCGGCCGGCGCGGCAGCATGACCGGCCGCCTGACTGTGCACGGCGTGCAGGGTCACACGGCCTACCCGCATCTCGCCGACAATGCCGCCCATCGTCTCGTTGCAATGCTTCACGCGCTGACCACCGCCGAGCTCGACCGGGGCTCCGAGCATTTCCAGCCTTCCACTCTGCAGGTCTCGACGATCGACATCGGCAATCCGGCCGCGAACGTGATCCCGGCGACCGCGCGGGCGGTGTTCAACATCCGCTTCAATGATTGCTGGACGAGCGAGAAGCTCGAGCGCTGGCTCAGGCAGCGGCTCGACGAGGTCGGCGGGCGTTACGCGCTCGATATTTCAGTCAGCGGCGAAGCGTTTGTCGTTGCGCCGGGGATGCTCAGCGACTGTCTTGCCGAGGCGATCCGGCGGGTCACCGGAAGGACGCCCGAACTCAGCACCACCGGCGGCACCTCCGACGCGCGGTTCATCCGGGCCCACTGTCCGGTCGCCGAATTTGGCCTCGTCGGATTGACGATGCACAAGGTGGACGAGCGGGTCGAGCTTTCGGATCTTGCCGCCCTGACCGCGATCTACCACACCTTCCTCGGCCTGTTTTTCGAGCGATCCGTATCCCGCGAACCCAGCCGTCATGGCCGGACTTGATCTGACTTGATCCGGCCATCCACGCCCCTGCCACCCCGCTTCTCGGTGCCGGAGCGGCCGTGGATCACCGGGTCGAGCCCAGTGATGACGATGTGTATAGGGCGGGTCGCCTCACGCGTAGTCGAAGCCCGACGCCATCATTGGCGAAGGCCGCTGATGCCGACGGCGGCATGGCCGGAAGTACGGCTGGCGATGATTGGTGCGCTGCGGCTGGCGCGCGGGGACCGTGGCGGGCTGGCGTGTTTCGACCGCTCGGCTAGACGGGTTCTGGCGCTCGTTCCGCGCCGCCGTCATCAGCTATCCGCTCTATCTGGTTCTACTGTCGATGCGCGTGACCGTCGCCGAATGGGAGAGGTCGGGGGCCCTCTTGATCATCACGGTCGAGACGATTGCCTATGTCATCGCCTGGACCGCGTTCCCGCTGATGATGCTGATCGTGACGCAACGGATCGGCCGGCCTCACCGCTTCTTCGATTTCATGGTCCCCTACAACTGGTCACAGTTGCCGCAGAGCGCGCTTTTTGTGCTGGTCGGGCTGGAAACCGAGAGCGGAGTGCTGGGCGCCCAACCCGCCCAGGCGATCGAGGTCGCCGCTGCCGTCGCCGTTCTCGTCTACGAGTGGTTCATCGCCCGGGTCGCGCTCGACACGACCGCCATCGGCCGCGGCGTTCGTCGTCTTCGTCGACCTCCTGCTGGGGGTACTGATCAGTCATGTCGCCAGCAGCCTCTATTGAGACTCGTTGGGGCAGCAGCCGCTCGATTTCGCCGGTGATGCGGCGGTCGCTCGGCGAGACTTGCGCCGGCCACGCGCCGGCGAGCTGGCCATCGGGTCCCACCAGATATTTGTGGAAGTTCCAGCGCGGCGTGCCGGCCTCGCCGAGGTTTTCCGCGATCCAGCGGTAGAACGGGTGCGCCTCGCCGCCGATGACCCGGCACTTTTCGGTCAAGGGAAAGTCGACGGAGTAATTCGTCGTGCAGAACTCCTTGATCTCGCCGGCCGAGCCCGGCTCCTGCCGGCCAAAGTCGTTGGACGGAACGCCGAGCACGACGAGGCCACGATCGCGATAGCGCTGCCACAAGGCTTCGAGATCGCTGTATTGTGGGGTGTACCCGCAAAACGAAGCGGTATTGACGACGAGCACCGGCCGCCCGCGCCACGCATCGAGCGGCAGGCGCTCGCCGTCGATCGAAACGAACTCGAATCGGTAGGCGTCATCGGTGTCGGTCATCGCGACCTCCGGCGGCTCGAAAGTTTGCAGCGATGCCGAATAGCATAGCGCGACTTCGGTCGCGGCTGCAGCGGCGGGATTTCAGATTGCTTTTAATATTCCTGCTGAAGGGCATCGCGGTCGGCATTGTGATCGCCGTGCCGGTCGGCCCGGTCGGCGTCATGTGCGTCCGCCGGACGATCTTCGAGGGCAAGCGGGCCGGCTTCGTCTCCGGGCTCGGCGCCGCGACGGCGGATGCGCTTTTCGGGTGCATCGCCGCGTTCGGGCTGACCTTTGTTTCCGATTGGCTGATCGGCTATCATCAATGGCTGCGCATCGCCGGCGGATGTTACCTGCTCTATGTCGGCGGCTCCGCATTGCTCGCCGAGCCCGAAGCCAAGCAATCCTCCGAACCCGATGCCGAGGGCCTGCTGCGGGATTTTCTGTCGACCTTCGCGTTGACCTTGACCAACCCGATCACGATCCTCGCCTTCCTCGGCATCTTTTCCGCCCTCGGCCTCAGCGGCGCCGACGCCACCTTCGCCCGCGCAGCGATCCTGGTGCTCGGGGTATGGCTCGGTTCCCTGCTGTGGTGGCTGGCGCTGACCTTCGGGCTCGGATCGCTGTTCCGTTCCTTCGAAGCGCGTCATCTGAAATGGATCAACCGTGCCTCGGGGACCATTCTTTTGCTGTCCGGGGCAGGGCTGCTCGCCGCACCGCTGATCGCGCATATGAGCTGATGCCGCCGAGGCTCGGCTACAGGAGACGATTGCATGGTTTACCTGCCACCCGCCTTCACCGAAAAGCGCCCGGAAGTATTGATGGAGCACATCGAGCGGTACGATTTCGGCCTGCTCGTCACGCACGGCGCCGAGGGGCTCGTGGCGAGCCACATCCCGTTCCTGATCGAACGCGACGGCGAGCGACTGCACCTGCATGGCCACCTCGCCCGCCCCAACCCGCAAGTCGGCGATCTCGCTCGAGGCGGCGAGGTGCTGGCGATTTTTCACGGGCCGCACGCCTACATCTCGCCCAATTGGTATGCGACCGGCCCGAGTGTGCCGACCTGGAACTACGTCGATGTGCATGCCTATGGAACGGTGCAGCTGGTCGAGGATGCCGAATGGCTGCGCCGGTTTCTGGTCCGTCTGTCGGAACGTCACGAGGCCCGCAATCCGGTAGCGTGGCGAATGCAGGATCTGCCCGAGGCCTATGTCGAGACCATGCTGAAGGGCATCATCGGGCTCGACATCGCCGTCACCCGGCTCGAAGGCAAATACAAGCTGAGCCAGAACCGCCCGGCGGCCGACCGCCCCGGCGTCATCGCCGCGCTCGAAGCCCAGGGTGATCCCGAATCCCACGCCGTCGCTCGGCTGATGCGTGACCGCGAGCCGGTTTGAGATTGCATTTTTTACGGTCTTCCATGCCATGCGAGCGCGGAAGAAGTCAGTCGGGCTCCCCGCGTGCCAGCGCCTCGACCGCCGCGATATCGCGAGCAGGCGAGCACCGCCTCGGCCACCCGGCGGCTGAAGCCGGCTCGCGCAAACGCGCCGAGCTCGCGCGCATGGTCCGCGGCGGCTCGCCGAAACGGGCCCGAGCCGGCGCCGCCGGGCGAAGACGCAGGCCGCTGCGAGATCTGGGTCGGGCGCCTCGGCCCGCAGGCCCGAGACGGCATCGGCCACATCGGCGGCCGGCACTCCCTTCGCCGCCAGCCGGGCTCGCATCGCGCGCATCGACTCGCCGCGGCGATGCAGCGATTGCACCCGCGCCGCGGCGTAAGCCGCATCGTCGAGCAGCCCCGATTCCCGGTAGCGCGCGACGAGCGCGTCGATCAGCGCGCCCGCCGCCGGCACGGCCTCGGGAGCGCGCCGGCGCACCCGCCGCGTCAGCACCCGCCGCAAATTCTCGGCCGAACTGGCATAGCGGCCGAGATAGTGCAGTGCCCAACGCTCGAGGAGGTCGGGTCCTATTTCACTCTCGGCCACCTTTGCGCCCCACTGCAGGTTCAGCAATCGGCTATGGTTCTCGACGCCCTCCGAGTGTCAACCGCAAGCGGCGAAAAGCCGTAAAGAACCGAGCATCCCAGGCTGAGCGAGACGAGCCACCTCTCCGACACCACGCGGAAGCCACGCCTCAGGATCATTGATCCCGCTGGTGGTCGGCTGCGCCTTTTTTATGGAGGGGCTCGATTCGACGATGATCGCGGTGGCGATCCCCGACATGGCCAAAGGCCTCGGCGAGAGCCCGCTGCGGCTCAATCTGGTGATCACGACCTATCTGTTGAGCCTTGCCGTCTTCATCCCGGTCAGCGGCTGGATTGCCGACCGGCTCGGCACGCGTGTCGTGTTCTGCGTTGCAATTTCGATCTTTGCCGCCGGATCGGCGCTCTGCGGGTTGTCGACGAGCCTGCCGATGATGCTGGTGATGCGCGTTCTGCAGGGGTTTGGCGGCGCCATGATGACGCCGGTCGGCCGCCTGATCCTGCTGCGCAGCTTTCCGCGATCGGGTCTCGTCTCGGCGATGAACTGGATGACGATCCCGGCGATGATCGGGCCGACAGTCGGCCCGATCGTCGGCGGCTTCCTGACGACTTATCTCTCGTGGCGCGCAATCTTTTATCTCAACCTGCCGATCGGGATCGCCGGCGTGGTGCTGGCGCTGTGGCTGATCGAAGATTTCCGCGCACCGGCGCCGACGCGGTTCGATCTGCGCGGGTTTTTCATCGCCGGGCTGGGTCTCGCGTTGCTGGAGCTGGCGATCGAGAATGTCGGGCGCCCGATGATCCCGGGCCCGCTCGGGGCCGTTTTCTTCGCCGCTGCCTTCGCTATCCTGCTGCTCTATCGCTGGCATGCCGGGCGCCGCGAAGATCCGATCCTCGATCTTCGTCTGCTGCGCATCCGCACCTTCCGCATCGGCACGGTTACCGGCAGCGTCTGCCGGATGGGCCTCGACGCGGTGCCGTTCCTGTTGCCGCTGATGTTCCAAGTCGGGTTCGGCCTCAGCCCGCTGCAATCCGGTCTCCTGTCGTTTTCGTCGAGCCTCGGCGCGATGCTCGTGCGAACGCTTTCGGGGACCTTTCTGCGCTTCTTCGGGTTCCGTCGGCTGCTCGCCGGCACCGCCTGCCTCGCCGCAGCGGTGACCGCCGGCTGCGGCCTGTTGCGCCCCGACACGCCGGCCTGGCTGATCGTCCTCTTCGTTCTGCTGTCGGGGTGCGTGCGCAGCATCCAATATCTCGGCCTCAATACGATCAGCTACGCCGACGTGCCCGGCGCGGTGTTGAGCAAGAGCACCAGCGTCGGCGGCGTCGCTCAGCAGTTGGCGAGAGGCTTTGGCATCGCAATCGGCGCCGCCCTGCTCGCGCTGATCGCCGGTCCGCGAATGCTGACAGTCGAGGATTTTCGGATCGCCTTCTTCCTGATAGCTCTTCTGCCGCTGCTGTCCGCCCTCGGGTTCTTGCGACTTTCGCCGCTCGACGGAGCCGAAGTCAGCGGGCATCACCGGACGCAGCCCCGCTCGGCCTGAGATCGATACGTGAGATAATTGCTCAGGAAACTGAGTGACCAAGGTCGTCCCCGCGCGAATTGACAGGCGCTGTAGCCCTCCCCATACTCCGCCGCTTTCCTGCTCGGCGAATGGGGCGGCGGAGCCGGCCCCGGCGAAGCGAGGAGAGGGCGATGAAGGGCGATCCCGGCAAAGTGACCCGGTGTTGGGAAAGATGCCCGGGCGCCGCAAGTGCGGGGCACCGGCGACGACGATAAAGCCGCGTTCTCGCTGATTCCCCCACCAAAATCGCTCAGGAGAGATTTCGTGATACCAGCCGTTATGCCGACCTACGGTCGGTGGGATGTTGCCGTCGAACGGGGCGAAGGCCCATATCTTTACGCGACCGACGGACGCAAATTTCTCGATTTCACCAGCGGGATTGCGGTGACCGGCCTCGGTCACTGCCATCCGCATGTTGTCGCCGCCGTTACAGAGCAGGCGAAGCGCCTTTGGCACACCTCGAACCTGTTCCGCATTCCGGGGCAGGAGAGGCTGGCGCAGCGGCTCGTCGACAATACCTTTGCCGACACCGTGTTCTTCGGCAATTCCGGCGCCGAAGCGTGCGAGTTGGCGATCAAGATCGCCCGCAAATACCAGTCCGAGACCGGCCATCCCGAGCGCTATCGCGTGATCGGCTGTCACGGCTCGTTCCACGGCCGCACCTTTGCGACCTTGGCCGCCGCGGGAAACGAGGCCTACCTCAAGGGTTTCGGACCGCCGATGGAGGGCTTCGACCACGTCGCCTTCGGCAATCTGAACGAGATGCGCGCCGCGATCGGCAAGGAGACCGCGGCGATCATGGTCGAGCCGATCCAAGGCGAAGGCGGCGTGCGGGCCCCGCCCGAGGGATATCTGCGCGGGCTGCGCGACATCGCCGACGAGTTCGGCTTGATGCTCGTCTATGACGAGGTGCAGTGCGGCATGGGGCGCACCGGTAAGCTCTTCGCGCATGAATGGGAGGGCGTTCCGCCCGACATCATGGCGATCGCCAAGGCGCTTGGGAACGGCTTCCCGGTCGGCGCATGTCTCGCCACCGAGCGCGCCGCGGTCGGGATGGTCGCCGGGACCCACGGATCGACCTTTGGCGGCAACCCGCTGGCGATGGCGGCGGGCAATGCGGTCCTCGACACGATGCTCGAGCCCGGCTTCTTCGCCCGAGTGGACCGGGTCGCCAAGCTGCTGCGGGGGCGGCTTGAAACATTCGCCGAGTCATACCCCAAGCTGTTCGCGGAAGTTCGGGGCGCAGGCCTGCTGCTCGGCATCCGCTGCGTCGTGCCGGCCGCCGATTTTGTCACGAAACTGCGGCAGAACGGGTTGCTGACGCTGACGGCGGGCGACAATGTGCTGCGCATTCTGCCGCCGCTGATCGTCGGTGAGCGCGACATCGACGAGGCGCTCGACATCATGAACAAGGTGGCCCGGGAATGGCCGGCGTGAGAAGCGTGGCGCGCGAACTGGCGTCGATCGGCGAGCAGCATGCGCCGCCGGATCCGCCGCGGCATTTCCTGGACATCGACCAGTTCGACCCGGCCGAGCTGCGGGCGATCCTCGATACGGGCTTTGCCTACAAGAACGGCCGTCGAGACCGGCCGCTCGCCGGCAAGATCTTGGCGATGGTCTTCGAGAAACCGTCGACGCGGACCCGCGTGTCGTTCGAGGTCGCGATGCGCCAGCTCGGCGGCGAGACGATCTATCTCAGCACCGCCGACAGCCAGCTGGGACGCGGCGAGACCGTGGCCGATACCGCCCGAGTCCTGTCGCGCTATGTCGACGCGATCATGATCCGCACCAACCAGCCGCGCAAACTCGACGATCTCGCCCGCTACGCCACCGTTCCGGTGATCAATGGGCTGACCGACACCTCGCATCCCTGCCAGATCATGGCCGATGTGATGACGTTGCAGGAAAAGAAGGGCCCGGTCGCCGGCAAGGTCGTGGCCTGGAGCGGCGACGGCAACAATGTCGCCGCCAGCTGGGTTCACGCGCGCGGTTCGGTTCGGCTTCACATTGCGGCTCGCCTGCCCGGAGGAGCTCAGCCCGCCGCAGCGGCTCTTCGACTGGGCGCGCCGCGAAGGAGGCCGCGTCGAATTGACGGCCGACCCGATCCAGGCGGTTTCCGGGGCCGATTGCGTCGTCACCGACACCTGGATATCGATGGGCGTTGAAGCGAGCGTCAACCGCCACAACATGCTGGCGCCGTACCGCGTCGACGAACACCTGATGGCGAACGCCAAACCCAACGCGATCTTTATGCATTGCCTGCCGGCAAAGCGCGGCGAAGAGGTGACTGCCGGGGTCATCGACGGCCCGCAATCGGTTGTCTGGGACGAGGCGGAGAACCGGCTGCACGCGCAGAAGGGTATTCTCGCCTGGTGTCTCCGCTAGTCGTTCCGGGACGGGTGCGAAGCCCCGCGCCTGGAAGCTAAGGACACGGACCTAGGGAATTTAGCAGAGACTGGTGTTCATTGTTTCCGGACCTGCCCGTTTGGGCATCCCGGAACAACAGTCGGAGTGTTATTCTTTCCCAGCATTGACGCCGGAGCGCCCGAATTGAATTCGCTCAGCCAGACCGCACCCGACGATCTGATTCAGCCCTTCCGGATCGATCCCTTTGCGTTGCGCGGCCGCCTTGTGCGGCTGGGTCCGGCGATCGACCGCATTCTGTCGCAGCACGACTACCCGGAACCGGTCGCGGCGATGCTCGGCGAAGCGATCACCTTGGCCGTCGTGCTCGCCGGCGCGCTCAAATACGACGGGATCTTCACGCTGCAGACCAAGGGCGACGGACCGATCCGGATGATGGTCGCCGACGTCTCGACCGAGGGCGCATTGCGCGGTTATGCGCAATATGACGAGGCGAAGCTCGAGGCGGCGCTGGCCCGTGCCCGGGCGTCCTCGCCATCGGTGCCGCTGCTCGTCGGCTCCGGCTACATCGCCTTCACCGTCGATCAAGGCGAGGACACCGATCGCTACCAGGGCATCGTCGAGCTCGCCGGATCGACCCTGACCGAATGCGCGCATCACTATTTCCGGCAATCCGAACAGGTTCAGGCGGGGATCAAGCTGTCGGTCGGCCGCTCCGGACCCGGCGGCACCTGGCGGGCCGGCGGCTTGATGCTGCAGCGCGTGCCGCCCGAGGGCGGCTATGCGGTGATCGCCGATGATGTCGAGGATGGCTGGCGGCGGGCGATGGTCCTGATGAGCTCGGCCACCCCCGAAGAGCTGGTCGACCCCGATTTGCCGCCGCATGGCCTGCTTTACCGGCTGTTCCATGAAGAGGGCGTGCGGGTCTACGACACGCATTCGCTCGAAGCGCGCTGCCGCTGCTCGCGCGAGCGCATCGAGGGGATCCTGCGCGCGTTCCCGCCGGATGAACTCGACGATATGCGCAAAGAAGGGCGTCACCACCGTGACCTGCGAGTTCTGCAACACGCGCTACGTGTTCGACAAAGCCGATCTCGACCGGCTCATGCCGGGCTGATCGAGCTCGAACTCGAATCGCCTACCGCTGGACCCGGCCGCCTTGACCGCGTCGCGCCGCAGAAATTTGCCGAGGACAGGACGGCAATTGCCGTCGCCTTGACCCCGGGGGCGGGGCTGAGGAAGATCCGCGCGCCGCTCGGACGCGGAACATCGAACATACGATGTGCGGAGAAATACAGGTGCTCGAAAACCGTCCCCTTGTTCGGATCGCCGGCCGCGAAGGCAAGTCACGGGTGCGTTCGGCCGTCGTCTTCGGGTTGGTGCTATGTTGCGGCGGATGCGCGCCGCGCCTCGCGATGCGGCCGTCACAGATGATGCCGATGCCGAGCATGATCCGGCGGAGCCCGTCAACAGGGCCATCTTCAAGGCTAATGTCGCAGCGGATCATGCGGTCATGAAACCGGTCGCCCAAGCTTACACCGACCATGTTCCGGAGGGCGTGCAAAAGGGTATCCACAACGTCGTGCAAAACCTCAAAGAACCCGCTGTCGCCGTCAACGACGCACTGCAGGGGAATGTCAAACAGGCTTGGCAATCGGTTCAGCGGCTCGCGGTCAATTCGACGGCCGGGGTCGCCGGGATCTTCGATGTGGCCGATAAATTGGGGATACCGCCGCACAAGGCCGATTTTGGCCAGACCTTGGCGGTCTGGGGCGTCGGAGAAGGCCCGTTTGTCGAGCTGCCTCTGCTCGGCCCGTCGAATGCGCGCGACGCGGTCGGCACGGTCGTCGACATGGCGATGAACCCGCTGACGTTTGTCGGCGGCGCACCGGCGACCTATGCGAGCGTCGCTACTGGGAGCGCGAATGTGGTCGACACGCGCGCTCAACATCTTCACGATCTCGACGAATTGGAGCGCAACTCGCTCGATTATTACGCGACCCTGCGCAGCGTCTACCGGCAACACCGCGATGCCGAGATCAGTGCCGCCAAAGAGCGGCAACAGCCTGAAGGACAGGTCGACATTTCGGTTCCGTCTACCCGGCCTTGAGGCGGGGCGCGGCCCCATATATGCGGGCGATGGGTGTAACCGCGAAGATTTGTGGTCTGTCGACAAAGGAGGCGGTGGCGGCGGCGAGCGCCGGCGGCGCCGCTTACCTCGGCTTTGTGTTCTATCCTCCGAGCCCGCGCGCAGTGACGCCGCAACGTGCCGCGCGGCTGTGCGCCGGCATTCCCGCCGGGATCGCGCGGGTCGGCCTCTTTGTCGATGCCGACGATCGGGTGATCGAAGGCCGCTCTGACTGCGGCGCCGATCGACATTCTGCAATTCCATGGCGGCGAAAGCCCGGAACGGGTCGCCGCGGCCAAGCGGCGCTTCGGCCGCCCGGTCATGAAGGCGGTGGCGATCGCCGGGTTCCGATGATGTGCTCGCCGCCGCTCGCTACGAGGAGGTTGCCGATATTCTGCTGTTCGACGCAAAGCCGCCGCGTCGGCCGGGCGCCCTACCCGGCGGCAATGGCCTCGCTTTCGACTGGGCGCTGATCGCGGATCGCCCGTGGCGCGCTCCGTGGATGTTGTCGGGCGGGCTGACCGCCGAGCTGTTGCCGGAGGCGGTTAGAATTTCTGGCGCCGCGGCAGTCGACGTCTCGTCTGGCGTCGAGAGCCGCCCCGGGGTCAAGGACCTCGACAAGATCCGCGCGTTTCTCGCCGCCGCCTCCGCACTTCAGTCACCTAAAAGCCGCGGCGGCCGGCGTCATACGCCGCCGCCGATAGCGCGATAACGAAGCAGGTGATCGGCGAGGACGCAGGCGACCATCGCCTCGCCGACCGGGACGGCGCGGATGCCGACGCAGGGGTCGTGCCGGCCATGGGTTTCGATCTCGACCTCGTTGCCGTCGACGTCGACGGTGCGCATCGGCTGCAGGATCGAGCTGGTCGGCTTGACCGCAAAGCGCGCGATGATGTCCTGGCCGGTCGAGATCCCGCCTAGGATGCCGCCGGCGTTGTTCGACAGAAACACGACCCGGCCATCCTCGATCCGCATCTCGTCGGCGTTGTCCTCCCCGCGCAGCGCCGCCGCGGCGAAGCCGGCGCCGATCTCGACCCCCTTGACGGCGTTGATCGTCATCAAGGCGCGCGCGAGATCGCCGTCAAGCTTGTCGTAGACCGGCTCGCCGAGCCCGGCAGGGACGCCGCTCGCGACGATCTCGATGACCGCGCCGGCGGATGAGCCGGCCTTGCGCACACCGTCGAGATAATCGGCCCAGCGCAGCGCCGCGGCGGCGTCCGGGCACCAGAACGGGTTTTCCTCGGTGGCGCGCCAGTCCCAGGCGCTGCGGTCGATCGCATGCGGCCCGATCTGCACGAGCGCGCCGCGGATCGTCACGCAGGGGCCGAGGATCTTGCGCGCGACGGCTCCCGCGGCGACCCGCGAGGCGGTCTCGCGCGCCGAGGCGCGCCCGCCGCCGCGGTAGTCGCGGATTCCGTATTTTTTCCAGTAGGTGTAGTCGGCGTGACCCGGACGGAACCGGTCGGCGATGTTGCGGTAGTCCTTCGAGCGCTGGTCGGTATTTTCGATCAACAGCTGGATCGGAGTGCCGGTCGTCACCTCGTCGAAGGTGCCGCTCATGATGCGCACCAGATCGGCTTCCCGGCGCTGCGTTGTGTAGCGCGATTGGCCGGGCCTGCGCTTGTCGAGCCAATGCTGAATATCGGGCTCGGCGAGCGGCAGCCGCGGCGGGACGCCATCGACGACGACACCGATCGCCGGCCCGTGGCTTTCGCCCCAGGTGGTGAAACGGAATATTGCGCCGAACGAATTGCCCGCCATCGTCTTCAGCCAATCGGCCGCATCAGCTGGACGAGCTGCTGCTTCAACTGGTCGAAGTCCACCGGCTTGCTCAGGAAGGCCGCGGCGCCCAATTCGTCGGCGCGATGCCTGCGCTCGTCGTCGCCATACGCGGTCACCATCAAGACCGGCAGCTCCGGCCGCAGCCGCCTCACTTCCCCCAGCAATTCCAAGCCGTCCATCCCAGGCATATTGATGTCGGATAATATCACGATCAGCTCGGGACGAATCTCGGCGAGCCGGCGCAAAGCTTCTTCGCCGGAATCCGCGAAATGGAGCACGTACTGCCCTTGCCGCACCTCTCGCCGGAAACGTTGGCGAAACAGATCGGCGATGTCGGGCTCGTCGTCGACGATCAGGATGCTGAAACTCATGCGCTCCCGTTCGGCTGCTCGGCCGTTTCTCAAACAACTCTCCCGTCTATCACGTTTCCTGCCTCCCGATGCTCGATCTCGACGACCCAAATGTCCGGATCTCGCTGTCGTTGGCGGGCTATGTAAGCATCCGCATCCGCCTCGGCGACCGGGACAGGACCAATTGCCCGCATCCATAGAAGCTCGCCATCCTGTCCACGCGCCTGCGTCAGCACCGAACAGCCCTCCGCGACGCCGCCGTTGAGCTTGAGCAATACAGCTCCGGCATCGCCATCGCCGCGGGCCACCACGGCGACCGGGATCGCAGCAAGGTCGCACCGCCGGATCAGCGCCTTGATCCATATTCCGCTCTTCAACCTCGTTTCCAACGCGCTGGACCGTTTCAGCTGCGCTCGAGCGCCAGGGGCAGGCGAACGTGGATCGCCAATCCTTGCGGCTCCAGATTTTCCGCTTCGATCGTCCCGCCCATAGCCTCGACATTGCGGCGAGCGATCCACAATCCAATCCCGAAATAGCTCGACGTCGCGTCGCTGGCCGGCTCGGGACGGCGCTCGGAGTAGTAGCGGTCGAAGATGCGCTCGAGTTGCTCGGCGGGAACTCCCGTACCCTGATCGGATATCGTCAGGCGGGAAAACCGGCCATCGCGGGCCAAATGAATCAGGATTTCGCTTCCCGCCGGAGAAAACGAAACGGCATTCTCGATCAGGTTTTCGACGACGGTCTCGATCATCTCTTCAGTGCCGAGCACGTATAGACCGGGCAAAAGGTCGGCCGAGATCGTCAGGTCATGACTGGCGAGAATGATCGAGATATCGTGGTTGGCGAGGATGGCGGACCGGATCTGGATCAGGCCGCCGATTACGCGTCCGAGATCGACCGGCCCATGCGGCCCGGCGATTAGATCGGCGGTCGCTTCATCGAGCCGGCGCGCCGAGGCGACGAGCCCGTCGAGCCGGTCAAGCGAGTGTTCGACAACGCCGATCGCCCGCTGCGCGCGCTGATTGTCTTGCGGCAAGGCGCGACGCAATGGCTCGATCGATTGGCGAATGACCGCGATTGGCGTCTTGAAAGCGTGGGCATTGTCTTCCGCCGTTTGCCGGATGTCCGCAGCGTAGCGATGCAGGGCCTCTACCATCCGGTCAAACTCGGCCGCGACATCCGCCAATTCGGGGAGGTTGTAGCGGTCGGCGAACGATCCGGCGTCCGGCCCCCGCTCGCGAATGCGGCGGGCGCGCAACGCAAAGCGGCGCAGTCCGGCGCGTACGCTCAGCAACGTCGCAAAGGTGATGGCTGCCATCATCACATAGATCACCGCCGCGATGATGACCGGCGGTGTCGCCCAATAGGGCTGGCCTAGATGAGCGCCCGGGAAAGCATCCTCGGAAAATGACGCCACCACTGCCCAGCAGCCTGCCGCCGTCGGCACGGGCGTTACCGCTGTGACGATCTCCTCGCCGCCGGTCGGCCGGTGGTAGATCAGTGAGAACGGCATTTCGTCTCTGCAGTTCTCGGAGAGACGGTTCAGCACGCCTTGACTCGCCAGTGTATCACGCTCCGCCTCCAGATTGCTCGGCGCCACCGGGGGCCAGGAGGCTACATAATAAAACCCTTCCGTTCCGTTTTGATTGGAGGCCGGCTGCAGCAGCAGCTTTATGGTCGTTACCTCGCCGGCATACCGAGCGAGATCGCGGCCGATCTCCGGCAATGCGGAAGGATCGGCGTTCCTCAGCAAGGGCAGCAAGGACTGGCTGATCGTGCGTCCTTCGGCGCGCACGCTGCGCAGCAGCAGCTCTTGGCTCGTCTCGTGGGCGGAGCGGAATTCGATGTAAAGGAATACGGGAACCAGTACGAAGACGACCCCCAGAAAGGCGGTCTTGGCCGTAATCGACCAGGCCCAGGGGATACCGCAGCGCCTTTCAGCCTTCCGCGGTCCACCGGTATCCAAAACCAGCGTAGTTTTCGATGTGGTCGAAACCTGGGTCGACATCGCGGAACTTTTTGCGGATACGCTTGATAAAGGTGCGGACATTGGCACGATACCCCTCGGAGCCGTGTCCGGCGACGAAGTTTTTGCCGTGGACCAGATCGTAAATCTCGCGGTAGCCGACGTCCTGACCTGCTTTCTCGGCCAGCAGGGTGAGGATCTTGAATTCCGTCAGGGTGAGATCGAGAATCCGTCCCGCCCAGACCGCCCGGCTGATATCGAAGCGCAGGGTAAGCGGACCGAGCTGCAGCGCTGAATTCCGCGCCGGTTCTGGCTCGCTGGACGGTCGGCCGCCCTCCGCGATCAACTGCAGACGCCTCAGCAGGATTGGCAGACGGCGGGATTTGTCGATGAAATCAACCGCCCCGCTCTCGAGCGCCGCCTCCTCGTAGATATCGTCAGATAGTACGGTGAGGAAAATGACCGGGATCGTCGTCCCGGCAGCCCGGATTTGACGCAGCACATTTAGGCCCGTCAGGTTGGGCATGCGCCAATCCAGCAGCATCACATCGGCGCCGCCGCCCTGATCCAGATAGGCGAGCACATCGCGCCCATTCGCGAAACTGGTGACCTCGTAACCTTCGTCGATCAGATTGAGACCGAGCGACTCGCGAAATAGATCGTCATCGTCGACGAGAAGAAGATGCGGCATCGGCGAACCGGCCTAGCCGCCTCGAGCGGCGATCAAAGAACGCCAGCATTCCTGTCGTCTCGCCACCTCGGCATCCTCGCCCTTAAAGGAGTAGTGCAACGTTCGCATGCTACCGCTGCGCAAGTCGAGGTAAAAGAACAGGTCGAGCTCGCAGCTTGCGGTCTTGTAGCGCCAGACGATCGCCGGCGGTTCGTCCGATTTCTCCGTCGCCGGTCCCAAGAGGCGCACCGCTCCGGATTGGTCCAGCCCGATCAGTTCGGCTTGCGAAGGGATCTGGCCGTGCTGGCCCGGCGAGGTCGACAGCGCCGCCAAATCGGAAGATGGCGAGGAACTTCCGGGGCCGGCCGCACCCTCCGTCGGTTCTCCATCCGGTGCCGGAGCCGGAATGCCGGCCGGCGGCGGGGTCGGCTTGCGGGCCGGTCGCGGAGCGGCGCTATGCACCGTTGGCGCTTCCGGGGGCGGCGGCACCGGGCGAACCGCCGAGGTCTGCGCCCTCGGCTGCGCCTCGTCTGCGGCGCATGCCGCGAGAACGCCCGCTCCCAGGCTAAGCAGAGTGGGGTAGACGAGCGACCATCGCCGCTCTCCACAGATCGATCGCACCGCTAGCAGCCTCGCAAGGGAAACATCACCCGCTCAGCGGCGTGCCAGGCGCTCTATTGCGCCGATGTCGCCGTCGCGGTAGATCGCCAGCAATTGACGATCATTCAGCAGGACGTAAGTCTGATCGCCTCGGTCGCAACTGAGTTCAGCAACCGGATAGCTCTGCTCGACCAAAATGTCTGAAATCTTCTGGCGGAGGTCTGGCTGACGCGACACCAGGCCGGTGAGGTCTTGGCGGCTCTTCGTGCCGTGGGCAAAGCGGAACATGCCGCGGCACGCGGTCTGGTCGAGTGTGGTGCTCTCCCCGTCCGGTTGATGCTGAACAATTGTATCCGGGCGAATCGTGATGCTGGCGTTCTCCGCCGTGACCCAGTTTCCGACAAACGGGTCTTCCACGCGCACGACTGGCGAGAGCGTGCAGGCGAGCACCAGCGCCGAACAGGTTATGACCGCAGAGAAGCGCAGGATTCGCATCGCATCGCAGGAGCCGGGCACCGATCGCACCTTCCTCGCCGGACTCGCGCGCGGATACTCGCACCAGGCCCCACGCGGCCATACTCCGCAGCACCTGGATGCTGCGCAGGATGAGGGCTGTGTTCGTCTCCCCCAAGGGGTTCTCCGGCGCACGACTCCGCGGATATGGTAAAGCCGGTTTGCCACAGAGTTGAGAATTACACGTGAAAGGGCCAGTCTATGCGGGAGCTGATCGGGCTTTGGTCCGCCTCGCTTCCGGCGAGCACATCTGCGTCGACACCAATTCGCTCGATGCCATCGACTACCTCCTCGGCTGGGACATGGAGGCAGATGTTCTCCCGTTATTCCGAAGTTATTTGCAACCCGAGTTTGTGGTCCTCGACATCGGCGCAAATTTCGGACTCTACACTGCGATTTCGGCCTCTCGGATGAGGGACCACGGCCGCCTCTATTCTTTCGAGGCGAACCCGCACACTTTCGATCTGCTGAAGCGAACTCTGTACGCGAACAGGATGGTGCATCGCCCGAATATAACCGCAGTCAACGCCCTGGTTGGTGAAAGTGCCGGGCGCGGAACTCTTCATTACCTTGCGGAATTCCTCGGCGGCGCGACGATGACCGATATTGCGGCGTGGGGCGATGCAAAGCGCTCGATCGAGCTCGATATGATCACGATCGACGAATTCCTGCCTGCTGGGTTGGCGGTCGATCTCGTCAAGATCGATGTAGAGGGTCACGAGCCCTTTGTCGTCAGGGGCATGCAAAAAACTATACGCCGTTCGCCAAATATTCGGATCTTCATCGAATTCGTCGAAACCTTTTTGTCGCATACCATCGGTGCGGACCAGTTTGTCGCGGAAATCGACGGATTGGGTTTCCGAATTTGCCGCGTATTGCCGCGCTCGGGATTGGAGTTGATCGAGCGCGGGCAGACGCCGCGCGGCGCTAACTTCTGCTTGCTGACCAGGACGCCGGAAGAGGATATCGCGCATGCTCAGCGCGCCAGGAAGCATCTGGCGGCGCGCGTAGAGAGGTCCATCAAGCGCCTGGAAGCGGGATGGGACAGATACCGTCGTGCGCTGTACCGTCTCTAGAGGATGGCTATGGCGCTCTAGACGAGTGAAAGCGTGCCGGCCAGAAACATTTGCCGCGTGAGACGGCGCTGGATCTTGCCGCTAGTCGTCTTGGGAAGGCTGCCGGTGCGGATCAGGACGATCTCACGGGCGGCAATTTCATGTTCCCTGGCGACTGCTTCGCGGATCGAGGCGATGATCTCTTCGATAGCGACCTGCCGCCGGAAAGTACGCTCGACTTCCTGGACCAGCACCAGTTGCTCCTCGTCGTTGTGGCCGGGCACGCTGAAGGCGGCGCCACAATCGCGGCGCAGCGCGGCATGGCAGTCCTGCACCGTCTCCTCGATGTCCTGCGGGTAATGGTTGATGCCGCGGATGATGATGAGGTCCTTGCTCCGGCCGGTGATGTAAAGCTCGCCATCCTCGTCGAGAAAACCTAAATCGCCGGTGCGCAACCAATATTGGGCGCCGCCGGACGCCGCTCGCGCCCTGAACACCGAAGCAGTCGCCTCGGGGTTGTGCCAATAGCCCTGCGCGACATGCGGCCCGGCAACCCAAACCTCTCCGACCAGCCCCGGCCCCAGCGGCATCCGCGTTTCCGGATCGACGATCGCTAGGCGCTCGCCGACGAGCTGCCGGCCACACCCGACCAGTATCTGAGCATCCTGCGCTTGTGCCGGGGCAACCACCTGGTTGCGCTGCAGAGCGTCCCGATCGATCCGGCGGGTGACTGGGCCAGTCCCCCGCCGGGCCGCTGAAATCAACAATGTCGCCTCGGCCATGCCGTAGGCGGGGTGGACGCTTTTGGCATCGAAGCCATAGGGCGCAAAGGTAGAGGCGAACCGGTCGATCGTACTCGCCCGGACGGGCTCGGCTCCATTCAAGGCGACTTTCCAGCAAGAGAGATCGATGCTGCGGATCTCTTCGGGGCGGTGGCGTCTGACGCAGAGATCGAAGGCGAAGTTGGGGCCGCCCGCGACTTCCGCGCGATAGTCGTGGATCGCCCGCAACCAGCTGAGCGGGCGCTGCATGAAGCTGACCGGCGCCAAGAGGACGCACAACGCTCCGACATAGAGCGACTGCAGCGCATTCAAAATGAGCCCCATATCGTGATAGAGCGGGACCCAGCTGACGTGCGTCGAGTTTCGCGTATTGCCGAGGGCAATACGAATCATCTCCGAATTTTCGATCAGGTTGCCGTGGCTGACGATGACCCCTTTGGGTGAAGAGGTCGAACCCGAGGTGTACTGAAGAAGTGCAATGTCTTCCCGTGCGGGAAGGGGAAGCCGGGGCTGCAGTTCTCCGGAACCCGCGCCGCAGGCATCGACAAAGACCCAATCCAGGTGTCCAGTGCCGAAACGCACCGTCAGCTCCGGCCGGGCGTCGGTGAGCAAATCGCGGCGGGTCATCGCAAAGCGCGGCGAGCAGTCAGCCAGAATGGCTGCGCTGGCATCCCTCGAGCTGGCGCGCCGCGGGACCATCAAGGGCACCGCGATCACCCCGGCCAATAGGCAGGCGAAGAACGCGACGATGAAGTCCAAGCCCGGCGAAAACAGCAGGACTGCTCTGTCGCCTTTCTGTCCGCGCTCGGCCAGGCTGACAGCCACGGTGCCGGCGCGCGAATAAAGCTCGGCAAAAGACAAGGAAAGCCGCTCGGCCCCGCGGTCCGGCAAAAAAATGTAGGCCGGGTCATCCGGCTGCTCCGCTGCGCGACGTCGGAGCACGTCAACCAGGGACGAAAATTCGGTTCGCGCCTTTGTTTCGTTCATCGCCGTCGTTTGGTTCATTAATTGGCGCGCATTGCCAAGTGCCGGGCGAGCTCGCTGATCGTCGGATGGTCGAACAGCAGCTCTGGCGTGAGCTCCAAGCCGAGCCAATCTTCGAGCTCGACGATCAAGAACACCGAGTTTGCGGAATCGAGCCCCAACCGGACGAACGTCATCTCCGGGTCGATGGTGTGGTCCGGCAAATCGAGCGTGCGGGCCAGGTATTCCACGCACCAGTCTCGGATCGCGGCTTCGCTCCGATTTTCCGCCCGCAAAACAAGCTCCCTTGGACGACCCCATGTGGACCCCGGCTTCCCTAACAGCGCCGCCTTCCGCCGGCAAGGGGCGGGTCGCCTCGCGCCAGGTCACGGAATAGTCGATGCGATCGATATGAGCCGGGTCGAGGAGGTCCGGCTGGCGGATTACTTTCGCAGCCGCCACGAAATCCATTTGAAGCCCGGCGCCGCGACCTCGATTATGCCGATATGTTCAGGCGGATCGAAGGCAAAGGGTTTACCGGCCATCACATGAACGCGTTCGGATCGCTCGACGACATGCTCGCGGCGCGCGACGATCTGGTGCGGCAAGCCGAAGCGGCGGGCTAGGCGAGGCGCGCGGCATCACCAGCGGCCCCAGATGCGGCGCCAGCGCCCCCATCTCAGCGGATGGCGATCGAGCCATCGTTTGAACCGGATCGGCGGGAATTTCCGGCGCTCTTCGATCGACCGAATGTCCACCTCCGGTCTGCGGGTCAACAGGCAATAGTTGAAGCCGCCAAGAGCCTCGCCGGCGGGAACCAGCCTGAGCTTGAAGTTCGGCAGCACGCGGCAGATCGCCAAGCCCAGGCTGCGGATGTAATCGGCGAACTCGGCCGGAGTTACGGTATGGGCGAGAAGGTTATCGGCGAATTCAATGACGATGCGGATATTCGGTGATCGGGCGATGGTCCGTTCCATGCCGCGCAGCACCAAGGGCTCGTGGCCCTCGACGTCGATCTTGACCAGGTCGACCGTCAGATCGGACGGCAGAAAATCGTCGATCGTCGTCATGTCGACTTCGATCGCATGCTGCTTGCCGCCCGACAGCTGTATGTCCGACATGGTCCCGCCCGACGGCAGGTTCGCCGAATAATGCAGAACGCCGCGGCCGCTCTTGTTAGAGACCAGCACATTTGCCAGAACGATATTCGGATTAAAGTAAAGATCGTTTGCAACGATCGTGCGCTCCAGGCTCTCGAAGACGCGCGGGTTGCCCTCGAACGCATAGAGCCGACCATGATTTTTGACAATGCCGGCACTGAGCGCGGTGTAGAGGCCGAAATTGGCGCCAATGTCGAGAACGACCGAGCGCTGCGTCAGAAAGGTCCGGAAGACGCGAATGACATCGGCCTCATGCTCCCAGCCGAGAATATAGCCGAGCGCCTCGAAGGTAGTCGTATCGACACAGAGATATTCGCCCGAGGCGAGCCGCACCAATGCCCAATCGGCTCCAACAGGGATCGGACGGCGGATCTTCATTCGCTCCCGGCTGGGGCGGACGGCAGCAGCTTGCTTGAAGGCCGCGCTACCCTCACCCACCAAGCCCTTCAGGCTTGGTCCCTCCTCTGCCGCGGTGCGGAGAGGAGCTCTGCGTCGAATCCTTCGTATTCCCACTCCCGCACTGCACTGCGGGACAGGGTGGCAAGCGCAGCAAGACGGGGGTCTTTTCGCGGCCCAAATTTTCTACCAGCGCGGCGCGCTGGTCGCCTCACCGCGGGCGGGCGTCGGCCGCCCTCAAAGCGCGGATTCTACCCACTCGTAAAGTTTGCTCTTGGGTAAGGCGCCTATCTTGGTCGCCGCAACCTGGCCGCCCTTGAAGAGGATCATGGTTGGAATTCCGCGAACCCCGTATTTCATCGGGGTCTGCGGGTTCTCGTCGATATTGACCTTGGCGACGGTGACCCTGCCGGCCATGTCGGTCGCGAGCTCTTCGAGGAACGGGCCGATCATGCGGCAAGGCCCGCACCACTCCGCCCAGAAATCGACGACCACCGGCCCGCTCGCGCGGAGCACCTCGGCGTCGAAGCTGCTGTCGGTGACGGCGATCGGTTTCATCTGGTGTTCCTCATGTTAACCGCCGGTCAGATTAGGGGAGCCGAAAATGCTCCGTCAAGGCAGGTACCCCGCAAGGATTTCGGGGCTGATCGGCATTAGCCGCGGACCTTCGGTCCACAACAGGGCGCAACGAATCTCGCGATCCGGATAAATCCGCTCCAGCGCCGCTTGGTAAGCCGCCAGCTGGCGGAGATAAATCGGCGCCACCTCGTCCTCGGCGGCGGGCGGTGGGCGCAGGCTCTTGTAATCGACGATGAGCACGCGGTTTTTGGTGACGACTAGGCGATCGATCTGCCCTGACAAGGCATGTCCTCCGATTAGCCCGATGAGCGGCACTTCGGCCTGTGAGTCCGGACCAAACAGCGCGGCGAAATCGGGGTGACCCAAGACGGCAAGAGTTTCGCGCCGGATTTCGTCCTGCTCCTCGGCGATGAGCCGATGCGTCGGCAGCGCCAAAAAGCGACGCGCCGCGACCTCGCGCTCCTCGATCGGCAGCTCGGGCAGAGCCTGCAGCAGCCGGTGTACGAGGAGGCCGCGCTTGAAGCGGTCACGCCCTGGCGCCGCGAGCGGCGAGAGAGCGGGCGGCTCGGCCCCGATCGGCCGCGACGGGGCGAGCGGCCGCGGCGGGTCGGGCTCGGCTGGCGGTGGGCGATGCGCCCAATCCGGCAATGGTCCGGCCGCCGTTACGGTCGCTGCCGGGCGCTCCCGAACCGGCGGGACGGTTTGCGGGCTGGTGAGCCTTAGACCCTGGCCGCACCATCCGTCGGCGCCGATCAGCGCCGTCGCCTCGAAGGAAAAAGAGGTGGAAATTTCGGCGAGACCTGTGCGGCAGAGCGCGTGCCACGAACCTTCCTTGGGCGCTTCCCGCGTTTGCCAGCCGCAGATATAGAGCCGGTCCTGGGCCCGGCTCAGTGCGACATAGAGCAGGCGGCGATATTCCTCCAGGTTGCGCTCGCGCAGTGCCCGTTTTTCGCTCGTATAAAACGGGACCGCAAGATCGGCCCGCGGACACCACAGCGGCAGCCCCTCTCGCTCCGTCCATAGGAGCGTGTCCGGCAGGTTCGGCAGCTGCATCGTATCGGGCAAAAAGACCACCGGAGCTTCGAGCCCTTTCGCGCCATGAACCGTCAATATGCGCACCTCGTCGCGCTGCCTTGCCCCGAAATCGCGCTTGACTTCGGTGTCGCCGGCAACGAGCCAGCGAAGAAAACCCTGCAGGGACGGCACATGCTCCCGTTCGTAAGAGAGCGCCAGTGCAAGGAATTCTTCGACCGGGTCCGCGGCTTCGAACCCGAGGCGCTCCAACAGCATGCGCCGCCCGCCCTGAGCGCCGAGAATTTCGGCGTATAGTTCGTACGGCGGCACGAAGTCGGCACGGGCCAAGAGATCGGAGAGCCGCTCGGCCGCCAGCCGAAGCTGCGGAGATTTGCCGGCTTTGACGCGCAGCCGCTGCCACAGCTTTTCGCTCCCGCGGTCATGGGCGAGATCGAACAGCATCTCCTCGTCCATGCCGAAGAGGGGACCCTTCAGCACGGTCGCCAAGGTGAGGTCATCCTCCGGCAACAGCAAGAACCGGCCGAGCGCGACCAGGTCTTGCACGGCCAGCTGCTCGGTCAGGATGAGGCGGTCGGCCCCGGCCACCGGAATGTCGCGTTGTTTGAGCGCGCGCAGCAGCTCAGCGACAAACACGTTGCGCCGCCGCACCAGCACCATGACGTCTCCCGGCCGGATCGAGCGGCCTGAGGCCTCGAGCAATTCCCCATTGTCGAGCCAATCCGCTATGGTTGCGGCGATTGCGTTGGCGAGCCGGGTGCGAGGCTGCGTTGTCCGCTGGCGGATGACCGGCAACGCCATCGGGTCGGGCGGCTCCTCGGGCTGCCCGACCACCGGCGGCCACAATTCGACCACTCCCGCGTGTCCAGCCCGGGAAGCGATGTGACGGATCTCGCTGCCGTCGAGAGCGACCCCGTCGCGGGCCGCCTCGTGACGAAAGACGGCGTCGATCGCCCGCAGCACCGGCTCGGTCGAGCGAAACGAGACCTCCAGCGGCACCACACGCCATTCCTGCCGGGCGTCGCTGATGCGCCTTTCGAAATATTCCCGCATGGCGAGAAAGGCTCGCGGGTCCGCGCGCTGAAAGCTGTAGATCGACTGTTTGGCGTCGCCGACCGCAAAGATCGTGCGCGGGCGGTCGCCGGCGCCCTCACCGGCAAAAAACTCCGCGGCGAGCGCAGCCACGATTTGCCATTGCTCAGGGTTGGTATCTTGAGCCTCGTCGATCAGAATGTGATCGAGTCCGCCGTCGAGCTTGAACAGCACCCACGGTGCAACGCCGGGGTGGCGCAGCAGATTAAGCGCAACCGAGATTAAGTCGTCATAGTCGAGGACGCCTTGGGCGCATTTCAGCTCGGCATAAGCGTCCATCAACGCACCGCCAAGCCTGGTCACCGCGCAGCTGGCTTCGATAAGCGCCGCAGCCGACTGCGTCTCGCAAAATTTTTTGACCCGTTCAGCCTCCACGTCCAGCACCGCCCGAGCATCGCAGCTGGCGCTACGGGCGGCGTCCCGGGTGATCAGGGTTTTGCGGGGCTCGCCCTCCATGGTCAGGAATGCAGCGGTATACGCCGGAAGCATCTGACGACGCTGCTCCGGGGTCTCGCACCATGCGGCAAGGATGCCGCCGCGCTCTCGATCGGTGCAGGATCCGGCCGAGAGCGCCTGCGCAGCCGAGCACAGCCCTGTCTCATCCCCGGCTCCCGTAGCGCAGAAACCGGCGACGACTGCCTCCTCGGTTGTCCCGGCGGGCAAACTCAGGGCTCGGCAGAGCTTGTCGCGCAGCTCTGAATGGCCGTTGCCGACCACATCCCGGAGCTTGCCGCGCGCGGCCGCCAGTGACGCCATCAACACACCAAAGCGTTCCTCGGGCGCATGGCGGGCTACCACTGCAAGCGCCTCGGCAAGCTCGGGCTCGTTTCCGTTGCGCGCGGCTATGACAACATGCTCGCCGGCCTCGATCAGCGTTTCGCGCGCGCTGCGCTCGTCGAGGACCGCAAATTCGGTCGGCACCCCGGCCTCCAGCGGGAAACGGCGTAACAGTGTTTGGCAAAAGGCGTGGATCGTCGCGATCTTGATGCCGCCGGGGGTTTCAAGAACGCGCGCGAAAAGCTGTCGGGCGCGGGCAATCGTCGCGTCGCTCGGCATGCGCCCGGTCAGCTTTTGCAAGGTCCCGGCGAGTGCCCCCGACCTCAAAGTCGCCCAATTGGCCAGCTCCTCGTTCAGCCGGTTTGCCATCTCGGCAGCAGCAGCGCGTGTGAAGGTCAGGCACAAGATGCGTGCGGGATCGGTCCCGTCGAGCATCAGCCATAGCAGGCGGTCGATAAGCACCCGCGTCTTGCCGGTTCCGGCAGAGGCGGAGACCCAGACGGAGGCCCGCGGGCCAGCGGCCTTGCGCTGAGGGGTGTCGGGGTCGCCGAACGACCTCATTCCTCAGCCTCGCTCTCGGCGAAGCGCTCGAGGTGCCGGTAATCGGAATACCGCGGCGCCCAAAGTGGCGACGGCACCGCAAGATAGGGTGTCGCCGGATCGTCGAACCGGTTGATCAGCGCCTCGACGCGGGCGACTACGCGATCGATCAGCGCGCCGGGGTCGCCCGCGTCGATTAGGCAGCGTTCGCCGGCGGGTTCGCCGCCGCTCAGCCGCCAGTATTCGAGCGCCGCAGGCGAGCCGCTGACGCCCTTGAAGCCGTTGCCGCGCAGGATCGCGCCCTCGAGAGGCAGTTGCGGTGCATATCCCGTTTGCACTTGCTTTGCCGGCGGTACGCTGCCGGTTTTGTAGTCGACCAGCAGAAAGCCGCCTTTGACGAGACGGTCGATGCGGTCCGCCTTGGCGGTGATCGTGAACGGCCCGCCGCGCGCCGGCAATGTCCAGCTTCCCTCGCACTCGCTGAGACTCTCGATGACGCCGAGGCGCTCCTCATCGACCAGCCAACGAGCGATCCTCTCAAAGCGGGGCCACCAGAAAGCCCACGCGCCGGGGCGCGACAGGATGGGCCCGAATTGCTCGCGGCCGATGCGCAGCAGCTCCGCCTCGGCGTCATCCGGCATCCCCTGCGGGAAGCGGCGAAAGAAGGCGTCTAGCGTCCGATGAATGGCCGTGCCGAGCTCGGCACGGCCGGGATCGGCGTCGAGTTCGTCCAGAGCCTTCAGTCCGAGGATATGGCGGGCATAGATCGCATAAGGATCGCGCAGCCAGGTCTCGATCTGCGTCACCGAGAGCTTTCGCGGCCGCGCCGCGAGAGGCGGACGCGGCTCGGGCGCGGGTAGCGGCCGGTACCCCTCGGCTCGATCAATCAGCTCCGCGGCGTGCCGGAGCTCATCGTCCGGCCCGAGCGCGCCATCCAATCCGACTGCCTGCAATACCGTATCGAGCCGAAGAAGCCAGCGCGACGGCACGGTCGGAACACCCTCGCTCCGCGCAGCGCGGGTCAGCGCTACCTCCGGCGCCCCCAGCGCCTGCGCAAAGTCGTGCGCGGCTATTCCGATGGCGCGCTCGGGCAAGGCAATTCCGAACTCCTGCCGCATCTGCCGCGACATCCACGGGTCGTGCTCGGCCGAAGGCGGCCAGCTGCCCTCGTTCAGACCACCAAGAACGACCAGGTCGGCCTGCTGCAGCCGCGCTTCGAGGAGACCCCAGATCGCCAACCGAGGATGTCGGCCGGACACCGGGCGGACGACCGCATCGGCAGCCAGCACATCGAACAGAGCCGGATAATGCCGGCCTGGTAGACGTGGAAAGTCGCGCGCGGCGTCGATCAGCTCATGGCAGAAGCGTGCTGCCACTTCGCCCGCCACCTCACGCCAAAGGCGCTCGCCCCCGGTTTCCGTCGCGGTCGCGGCAAGCCGCTCTGCAGCCTCGACATGCGCTGCCGCAAGACGCGACAGCGGTACGGCATCGGCGACCAGCAATTCCGGCAGCGGTCCGAAGCAGGCCTCGAGGCGGTCTACAAACCTCGCCAAGCCAACTCTCTCGCCGGCGAGAGCAGCCCTGAGGCCCGCGAAGCCCGGTGCGGGACGAGGTCCTCGGATTGCTTGTTCGAGCTGACGCGCGAGATCGCGGAACGCGGCCGGAGCAAGCCCGCCGGAGGCGAGCGGGTGCTTCAGCGCGGCCAGCAAGGGCACCGGAGCGAGCCCGCTGGCAGCCAGATCGAGGACCAGACGCAGAAAGACGCCCGGCGGTGTTCGGTTCAACGGCAGACCGGCCGAGTCGTCAATGTCGATGTCCCAACGGCGCAGCTCTCCAGCAACCCGGCGGGCGAGCGCGCGATCGGGGGTGACGAGCGCGGCGGTGGCGCCCGGCGTCTCCAGCTTGCGGCGCAGCAGGAGCGCGATGGTGACCGCCTCCTCTTGCGCGCTGGCGCAGTCGTACCGGCTCAACCTGTCGAGGGTATCTGCTGGCTGCGCGGGCAGGCGCCGCCATGCATCAGTGGTGATTGCCGGCCGCAACGCCTCGGCAATCAGCCGTACTCGGCGTGCGATTGCGCCTTCACTGCTGCGCCCGGCGCATTCTCCCGCACCGCGGGAGAGAGAAGCAAACAAGGGAAGATCGGAAAGGCCCTCGAAGCCGGGGGCGGGGATGGGGTCCGGCCGGCTTGTTGGCCAATCGCGAATTTCGGCCGGGGTCAAACCGAGCGTCCGGAGCAACCCCGCCATGAGATGCTGCGGATGAGCCTCGTCTTCTTCGATCGCCGACCACTCGGCAGCATCGCGGTCGCGGTCGAGGCCGGGGAGGATCACTGCGCCCTGGTCCAGCGCGGCGACCAGCGACAGCAGCTCGGTCATCGCCGGGATGCCGCCGATCAGTCCCGCAGCGATCACCGGATGGCGAGGCGGCGAGCGGCGCCAGGCCGCGGTTTGCTGTTCCAGCAGGCGATTGCGCCGTGACGCCGCGTCGAGGCCCCCCTCCTCCGCGAGAATCCGGGGCCAATGTTGCGGCAGGATTTCAAGAAATTGGTGGACAATTCGCCAATGCTCCGCCAGCCCCTCCGGGACCAAATCGGCGATGTTCGCGAAGCTCGCCCCCTCGGTCGCAACCCTGTCAAGGAGCCGCGCGAGGCTCGCCGCGAGCGCCGCGGCTTGTCCGGGCAAGAGCGGCGCCTCACCGCGCCTTTGGCCCCAATGTAGGACGAGCCGGGTCAGCAACAGACGCCGTCGCAGCTCGGGGATCGGCGGCGGCACCGCCAGGTTCTCCGCGCCTCCGTCGGACAACGACAGGTCGTCGGAATCGAGATCGCCGATCGCCCGCATCCGCGGCAGCAGCAACGGGATCCCCGCTACTTTTCCCTCCGGCGCGACCCGCAGGAATGCGTCGCGCAGCGAGCGCACCGCACGGCGCGTCGGCAGCAGGACGGCCATGCGCGGCAGCAGCAGCGGATCGGCGCCCGCCATCCCAAGCAACCCGGCCGCCAGCGTCGCCAGAAACGGCCGGTGCGCGGCAATCGTATAAACCTTGGGATGCACTGAATTCTTAATTACCGCTCGATGCGATGCGACGAGAGCCGTTCGCGGGTGGCGGCGAGGCCCTGCGGCGTCCCGATATGATACCAGTCGCCATCATGCACAATGGCGTGCAGGCGCCCCGCCAATTCGGCACGGTCGAAAACCCGGACTAGCGAAAAAACGCGGTCCGAAATTCCGGCGAAGGCACGGCGCTGAAGCAGCTGGAGGCCGGCGAAGAGGAAGGGCGCGACCTCGCGCTCACCGCGGCGATGCGGGCGCCCCGATGCGTCAATCGAATAGTCGCCATTGCCCTCGTAGCCGACCGCTGTCACGGTCCGTTGCAGCAGCAGGATTGCGTCCATGTGTTCGGGATCAAAAGCGGCGGCGAGCCGTCGCAGAGCGCAATCCTTGCCGTCCAGCCAGAACACGTCGCTGTTGACGACGAAAAAGACGTCGTCGAGCAATGGCAACGCCCGCGCGACGCCACCCCCGGTGTCGAGCAGCCTGGCTTCATGGGAAATCTCGATGCGGGGGTGGTCGCGGCGGGCAATTTGCGCGGCGACCATTGCCGCTTTGTAATGCACATTTATGATGACGGTCTCGACCCCGACAAGTTCCAGCTGGTCGATCGCATGATCGAGCAGGGTGCGGCCGTTTATCTCGATCAGAGGTTTCGGAATGGTTTCCGTCACCGGACGCAGGCGGGTGCCGAGCCCGGCGGCGAGCACCATTGCCGTCCGCGGCGGGACGATCATGCGGAGAGATGCTGAGCCGAGCGCGGCAGGTGGCGGTCGAGCCACCGAGCGATCGGGTCGAGCGCGGGGTGGGCAAGCTCTTGTTCGAGCAACCGCCAGATCCGCGGGAGGTGTACGAGATAGCGCGGCTTGCCGTCGCGCCTCCACAATCGCGTGAAGATGCCGAGGATCTTGCAGTTGCGCTGAGCCGCGAGAATGGCCGCCGACCGCAGGAACGCCGACCGGTCGAGCTGCGGAAAAGCGGCAAGATAGCGCTCGGTCATCGTCTGGCGGAGGTCGGCTGGAACGTCGCGCCGAGCATCGTCGAGGAGCGACACGAGATCGTAGCTCGGCGGGCCACACACGGCGTCCTGGAAGTCGAGGAGCCCGCAACCCTGCACCCCGGAGCGATCCGGCAACAGCATCAAATTGTCGACGTGATAGTCGCGCAACACCAAAGTACCACCGGGAAGCATCGCCTGCGGCAGAAGCGCTCGCCACAGATCGAGATACTCGTCGCGCCGGGACTCGGATAACGGCTCTCCAAGAGCCGCCGGGGCATACCAATCGACCAGGAGAGCCGCCTCGGCGAGGAGCCGCTCCGCGTCATAAGCGGGCAAGTCGGGGGTCCCGCGAACCCCGACCGCGCGCCGCAGCTCGATCAGTGTGTCAACTGCGAGGCTATAAAGAGCCGACTCGTCGGCGCCGCGGTCGAGGAGGCGGGTATAGGTGTCGTCGCCGAAATCCTCGATCAGCAGAAAGCCTTGTGCGCGGTCTTTCGCGAACACCTCGGGAGCGCTGAACCCGAGCCGGCGCAACAGCTGCGAGACGGAGATATATGGAACGACGTCCTCTTGCGGCGGCGGCGCATCCATCAGCACGGCGCGTCGGCCATTGCTGCCGAGGCGGTAATAGCGCCGGAACGACGCGTCACCGGCGAGAGGCACCGGTTTGGCGCCCTCCCAGCCGCACCCGTCGAGAAAGGACGCCATTGCCCGCTTTCGCGCGGGATCGCCGGGAGCGGCCATTGGGCTGAGCGATGAAAGAAATTCGCCGGCAGAGCCAGGCTGGCTCAGATCACGCATCGGCTGCAATCACCGCCAGCCGCGCTTCCCACTCTTTGCCAGGGTCCATCACAACACGCCGCGCGCCGATCCGATCGCCGAATGCGAAGCTGAGTTCGAGCCGACGGTCGGGCAGCAGCCGTCCCAGCCGCTCGGGCCATTCGATCAGCGAGGTACCCGCGATGAACGCATCCTCGATGCCCAGCTCCCATGCGTCCTCGGGGGCACGGATCCGATAAAGATCGAAATGCCAGATCACCGTCGGGCCGGCATCGTAGACCTGCACGAGCGTGAAGGTCGGGCTCGGGACCTCGTCCTGGTGGCCGCACGCCCGGATGAAGGCGCGCGCAAAGGCAGTTTTCCCGGCGCCGAGGTCGCCCTTCAGCGCAATGATGTCGGTCGGGGCGGCCACCGCGGCGATACGGGCCGCGAGCGCGGCGGTAGCAGTTTCGTCCGGCAGATCGACAACAATCATCACCTAGGCGTTGTATAACCGCGCATCGGCCAGGCGCAATATCTGCGCCGTGGGTGTCTGTTCGCGGCCCTGATCGGCGGTCGTCGAGATCGGCTTCACCCGGTGGGCGCCGCTATCGCACGAATCGGGTTAAGACTTCGTCTATGCCGCCGCCCGGCTCTCGATTTGGGCCGAAGGCAGGACGCCGGCGCATTCCCGCGACGCCGTAGGCAGCCGGCAAGTGATCGTGGTTCCGCTACCTGCTGCCGAGTCAATTGTGACGGCTCCGCCATGCAGATCGATCAGGCTCTTTACCAGCGATAGGCCGAGTCCTGCGCTCGAACACGGCATGCCGCGTTCGAACTTCTCGAACATCCGGGCTTGATCGCACGGCGGAATGCCGATCCCGCTATCGGCAACGGTCAGCAGCAACTCACTCTCGCGGCGTTCGGCCTCGATGCGTATCGCGCCGCCCGGAGGGGTGAACTTGGTGGCATTGGAAATCAGGTTGAAAAGCGCCTGCTTGAGTCGGCGTTCATCCGCCGCAATCACGCCGATGTCCGGCGGACAACAGAGCTCGATTTCAAGCTCTCGGCTTTTGGCACGCCCCCGCGTCAGCGCCAGCACCGTTTTCAGCATATTGAAAATCTCGACCCGGCCGTTCTCCAGAACCATGTAACCTGCTTCAATCGTGGCGAGGTCCAGGATATCATTGATGAGCCTCAGCAGCTGTTGCGAGCTCTGGAGGATGCCGCGGCTGTAGTCGAGCTGCCGCGGGTTCAAGTCGCCGAAATACTGGTTGGTCAAGATCTCCGCAAAGCCTATGACCGCATTCAACGGCGTCCGCAACTCGTGGGAGACGTTGGCAACAAACTCACTTTTCAGCCGCCCCGCGGTTTCGAGCGCTTCGTTGCGCTCGCGCAGCACTCGTTCATACCTCGCTGTATCGGTGACGTCGAGATAGGTCACCAAGACATTGCCATCCGGCAATGGAACGGTCGCCTCCTGCAGCATCGACCCGTCGGTTCGATAGACCGGGCCGCTCGCCGGCGCCTGGGCGGTGACTTTTGAAATGATTCTCTGCTTTCTCGCATTCCAATCGCCCGAATTATCGAGGAGAGCGCGGGTCTTCTCGAGGATTTCCCCGATATGCGGTTCGCCCGCGACGTCGTCTTCCGATAATTCCCAAAGCGCCAGATAGACTGGATTATGGAGCTTCAACCGGCCGTCGCTGCCGTAGACCGCGATGCCCTCGAAGAGGTGGTCGAGAGTGGCGCGCCGCACCTTCGTCAAGGTGTTGCACGAGCGCTCGAGCGCCAGGCGATCGCTGACGTCCTCGTAAACGAAGGTGAGGCCGCCGAATGGATGTGGGGAGATCGACAACAGCAAGGTGCGGCCATCAGGCAAATGCAGCAGATCTTGCTGCGGCCGGATGACCGACGTGAACAGCCCTAGCTGCTCGCACTTGAATGCCCGGAAATCGGCGGCCTCGGGGAGACAACGGGTCTCGCGAAGTCGTTCCAGAACTTCCTCGAACAAGGGTTGAGCAGCGAGCCAGTCCTCTGCGATGCCCCACATGGAGGCGAATGCGGCGTTGAAAAATTTGAGCCGCTTGTCGGGACCGTAGATGGCGACGGAGGCACGGATGGTCTCGAGTACCTCGGCGTGCGCGTTGACATGGCGCCACAATTCCGCCTCCGCGGCCTCGCGATCGGTGCGATCATAGGCGAAACCGATTGTGCCTCCCGTGGAGCACGGCACCTCGCCGATCTCGACCAGCCGACGCGAGCCGCCGATAACGACGTGCCGGCATTCGCCGGAGCGGGCGCCGGAAGCCAATTCCCGGCCTTCCGCGACAACTAGATCGGCGGTCGTGTCGAGGGCACTCGCATAGGCGCGGTTGCAATCGACCAGGATGCGGTCGGAGCCTCGCCGCCACACCGGCAGTGGAATGGCGTCGAGCATCTGGCGCAAATCGGCGGCTTCTCGGCGCGCCCTCTCGACCGTTACCGCAGCCGAAGCATCGAGCAACCACAGGATAGTGTCGCCACTCGCTGCGCGCCGCCCTTCGACGGCATAGGCGGCGCCGCTGCGGGTAACGAAAGTGGTCGAGAAAGCGGCTCCCCGCGATTGCAGCCTCTGCCGGGCCTTATCCAGCCGCTCCGCATCGACGGCCTGTAGCCTTGCGAGGAACTGGCGATAGCCCGACGCTTTATCAGGCGCGTCAGCGTTCGGCCGATTTGGACGCCAGCGAAACCATTCGAGGGGGACGGTTTCGAGTGTCGCGGATCTCGCGCGCTCCTTGCAGAGCTCAGTGCGGGCGTGCAACAGAGCAACAACCGAAGCCAATGTGACAATCAGGCACAACGCAGCAGCCGATTCGAACACACCACTCGCCCTTGCTAGAACCATAAATGTAAGGGCGATCTATCGATCTCCCGTATGGCCCACAATAAGAGTGTTATTTACCCAATTGCAAGAGCGTTAGCGTCAATAATGTAGTTAAAGTTGTAAAAGACGATTAATAGCGGTAATGGTCCGGTTTGAACGGGCCCGCGCGCTCGACGCTGAGATAGCCGGCCTGGGCCGGGGTGAGCGCTGTCAGTTTCGCACCGAGCTTGTCGAGGTGCAGCGCGGCGACCTTCTCGTCGAGATGCTTCGGCAACACGTAAACCTTGTTGTCGTACTTGCCGTGATTGGTCCACAGCTCGATTTGCGCGAGCACTTGGTTGGTGAACGAGGCGCTCATCACAAAGCTCGGGTGACCGGTCGCGCAACCGAGATTAACCAGGCGCCCCTTGGCCAGAACGATCAGACGCTTGCCGTCGGGAAAGACAACTTCGTCGACTTGCGGCTTCACTTCCTCCCACGGATAGTTGCGCAACGCATCGATCTGAATCTCGCTGTCGAAATGGCCGATATTGCAGACGATGGCGCGGTCTTTCATCTGCCGCATGTGATCGATCGTGATGACGTCGATGTTGCCGGTCGCAGTCACGAAGATGTCGCCTTGTGAGGCCATCTCGTCCATCGTCGCGACCTGATACCCTTCCATTGCCGCCTGCAATGCGCAGATCGGATCGATCTCGGTCACCATGACCCGCGCGCCCTGGCTCCTGAGGCTCGCCGCGGAGCCCTTGCCGACATTGCCAAAGCCGGCGACGACGGCGACCTTGCCGGCGACCATCACATCGGTAGCGCGCTTGATCCCGTCGACCAGGCTCTCGCGGCAGCCGTAAAGGTTGTCGAATTTCGACTTGGTGACGCTATCGTTGACGTTGATGGCCGGAGCCTTCAGCGAGCCCTCCCGCACCATCTCGTAGAGCCGGTTCACGCCGGTGGTGGTTTCTTCCGAAATCCCGCGAATCTCGCGCAGGAGGTCGGGATATTTGTCGTGGAGGACCTTGGTCGCGTCGCCGCCGTCATCGAGGACCATGTTCGGCGTCCACCCCCCCCTTGGACCCTCCGCTGGACCGCGCAAGGTCTGCTCGATGCACCACTCGTACTCCTCTTCGCTCTCGCCTTTCCAGGCAAAGACCGGGATGCCGCGGGCGGCCATCGCCGCTGCGGCATGATCCTGGGTCGAGAAGATGTTGCACGAGCTCCAGCGGACGGTGGCGCCGAGCTCGACGAGCGTCTCTATCAGCACTGCGGTCTGGATCGTCATGTGAAGGCAGCCCACGATGCGTGCCCCCGCGAGCGGTTTCGCGGTGCCGAATTCATCGCGCAACGCCATCAGGCCCGGCATTTCGGTCTCGGCAATGGCGATCTCACGCCGCCCCCAGTCGGCGAGCGAAATATCGGCAACCTTAAAATCGGTCGATGCGGGCATTCTTGACTCTCCTCGATCACCGTGCAGCAGGGGCAAGTCCAGAAAGATATACACATATCTTTATATCGTCAATCGATCGGATTGGCTTGCGGCAGGGAACCTGGGAGTGATCGCGAAGCATTCGTGTTCTAGCAGCGTAAACGGCGATCGAGACCATTCGACCGCGCGCAACGTCTGGAGGAGAGGATGCAACGTTTCCATCATTTGGGCGGCATGGCCGCGATCGCATTGAGCGCGTTGGGAATGACGGCGTGTTATCCTCCGCCGCCGGGGACGGTTGCGGTCGTCCCGCCTGAGGTGGCGACGGGACTGCCGCCACAGCCGCCGCCCTATTATGTGCCGCCGGCGACCGCAACGACCCCTTCCTACTCGCCCACCGGCCTGACGCAACCATACGGGCCGACGACGTTGCCGGGCGCCGCGCCGAGCAACGCCGGTACGACTTTTGTCAGTATCGCCCCGTTCGCTCCGCCGCCGCAGCAGGTGGAGACTCCGCCAGCGCCGCCCTCGCCGCTGGCAATTTGGCAACCGGGACATTGGAGCTGGAGCGGCGGACAATATGTTTGGATCACCGGGCAATATGTGCAGCGGCCCACGCCCACCGCAAACTGGGTTCCTGGCTATTGGCAGCAAGGGCCGAACGGCTGGGTGTGGACCGAAGGTCGTTGGGCGTAGGGCGCGTTCAGCCGATTGCGTTGGGCGGCGTCCGTCCGGCCATCACCGCGTCGATCCCGTCCAACGCCAGGAAACCCATCGCGTCGCGGGTCTCGACCGTAGCGCTGCCGAGGTGGGGCAGCAGGACGACATTGTCCAGCCCGAGATAGCCCGGGCTCACCATCGGCTCTCCGTCGTAAACATCGAGGCCGGCGTATCCGACCTGCCCGCCTTGCAATGCCGCGATCAATGCCGCATCACTGACCAATGTGCCGCGGGCGGCGTTGACGACCACAGCTCCGCGCGGCAGCAGGGCGATGCGCTCGGCGTTTAGCCAGTGGTGGGTGGACGGGTCGCCCGGCGCATTGAGGGACAGCACCTGACACTGCGGAAGAAAGCCCTCGTCGCTGTCGTGAAAGATCGCCCCTTGCTCGAGATCGGCGGGCAGACGGGCGTGGTCGCGGTAATGCACCTCCATCTCGAACGCACGGGCCATCCGCGCAACCTCGCGGCCGATCCGGCCCATACCGAAGATGCCGAGGCGTCTGCCGGAGACTTGGGTCCCGATCAGCTGAGTTGGCGCCCAGCCCTGCCAGTGGCCGGAGCGGACCAGCCGCTCGCCTTCCCCGGCGCGCCGCGCGGCGGCGAGGATCAGCAGCATCACGGTCTCGGCGGTCGCGACCGACAACACGCCCGGCGTATTGCACACAATGATGCCGCGAGCCGCCGCCGCTTCGACCGCCACATGATCGTAACCGACGCTAACGGTAGCGATCACGCGGACCGTATCGGACAGTGCCATGATCGCCGCGGCATCGAGCCGCTCTGCCGGGCAGCACAGGATCGCGGCCGCTCCCTCGGCTAGGCGGACAATGTCGGCGCCATTGCGCGGCACATCCTCGGGATTGAGCCGCGCGTCATAGTCGCGAATGGCCCGCGCCTCGACCGCCGGCGGCAGGCGGCGGGTCACCAGGAGTACAGGCTTCGCCATCGGCTGCAACAGCAGCCTTCAGCCAAACCCGGGCGGGCGGCGTTCGTGCCAGTCGGTGGCCTCTTGATAGGCCCGGCCGATGCGCAAGGCGGTCGCCTCGTCATAGCCGCGGCAGACGATCTGCAACGACAATGGCAGCCCCGTCGCGGTGAATCCATTCGGCAATGCCAGCGCGCAGAGCTCCAGCGCATTGACAAAACGCGTGAAATGCGCCGGAGTTGAAGCCTGATCGACCTGGTCGACGGGAATGGCGGCGGTCTGGGTGGTCGGCGTCAGCAATGCATCGACATCGGCTAGCGCTGCTGTGAATTCCCGTTTTGCCGCATCGCGCTCGCTGAGCGCCCGCAGGTAGTCGCGCGCCGAGACGCCTCTGCCGGAGGCGATGCGGGGTCTTACCGCATCATCGATCGGCAGAGTCATGTCGTCGACCAAATGCCCGACCAGGAAGTACCCTTCGGCGCCGATGATCCGCCCAGTCAGATCGGTGAAATCGGCGAACCGGCGGGGCAGCGCTACGCTGACGATCTCGGCGCCGAGCCGCGCCAGGGCATCGAGCGAAGCGTCGTAGGCGGCGAGCACTTCCGCGGCGACCCCAGCGCGCTCCGCCTCGGGCATGCGGGCGAGCCGCAGCCCGCGCACCCCACCTTTGATTGCCGGCATCGGGTCGTCGGGAGTGATGCCGCGGGTGCGCGGGTCGAGCGGGTCCGGGCCTTGCATGACATTGTAGAGGAGGGCCGAGTCGATGACCGAGCGGGCCATCGGCCCCGGCGTATCGAGAGTCGGGGCGAGCGGCAGGATGCCGTAGGTGCTGACCCGGCCGATTGTCGTCTTCAGTCCGGTGAGGCCGCACCACGATGCCGGCAGCCGCACCGAGCCGCCGGTATCGGTGCCGATCGCCCAGGGCGCAAACCCGGCGGCGACCGCCACACCCGAGCCGCTGCTCGACCCGCCGGGGGTACGCGCGACCTCGGAATCCCATGGGTTCCACGGCGTGCCCCTATGCTGGTTGGTCCCCCAGCCGCCCATCGCAAACTCGACCGTATGCGTCTTGCCGATGACGATGAGCCCGGCTGCGATCAGCTTTTGCGCCAGGCTCGCCGTACAGGCCGAGCGCCGCTCGCGCCACACCTGCGAACCGCCGGTCGTGACCCGCCCTTCGATCTCGATCAGATCCTTGAGCGCGATCGGGATGCCGTGCAGCGGGCCGATCCGATGCCCCGAGCGGATCGCTTTGTCCGCCGCCTCCGCGGCGAGCCGCGCTTCCTTGTCGTAAACCATTACAAAGGCGTGGAGCTTTTCGTCTTGGGCGCCGATCCTTGCGAGCGCCGCATCGACGATGTCGACCGGCGAGAGCCGGCCAGCGCCAATCTCGTCCGACATCACATGGGCCGGCAGCAGCGCCGGATCGGTATTGCGCGACGGCATGGCTTCCCTCTCGCAGGCGGCAGTCCTGCAACATAGGCCTCCCGGCGCCGAGCCTGTCAATCCGCCGCAGCTGGGTTGAGCGGAGGTGACGGGCGTTGTTGACTTCGATTTGGCTGGCATCGAGAGTTTTGGAGAAGGACAGGCTCCTCGGAGACCGAGCGAGTCGCAATGCGGTGTGAATGACGTCGATTTCCGCCGAAATTCTGGCAGGCGCTGCGGCAAAATTGTTCGACCTCGGCCGGCTCGATCTGGCGCGGACGGTTGCCGAGTTGGCTCTTTCGCAGGATAGCGGCTGCGCCAATGCGCACAGCGTCCTCGCCGTCGTTTGCGAGGCCCTCACACAGTGGCAGCAGGGATTGGAGCACGGCCGACGTGCTGCGGAACTGGTGCCGGACGCGCCGCAGCTCAGATACAATCTGGGGCTGTAGACTTTGCGATTGGACGATTATCCAGCTGGCTTTGAGCTGATGGAAGCGCGGATCGACAAGCCGGACTGGACCCCCCTGGCGATCGCGCCGAGCCGGGCCGCCGCCTCGCCGCCGAATTCCCTAGCATCGTCGACGCGACCGCCCAGGAGGTCCCCCTCGACGAGTTCGCCGCCGCCTTGGCGGCCACCGATCTCCTCGTCACGGTCGACACGATGCGGCGCGTTGCGCCGGCGCGCTGGGGCATCCGGTATGGCTCATGCTGCCTCTTTCTCCGCACTGGTGCTGGGGCACCGGGCGCGATCACATCTCGTGGTACCCGACCGCGCGGCTGTTCCGGCAAGCTGCTCGACGAGACTGGTTGTCCGTCTTAGCGGCCATCGCGGACGAGCTTCGCATTATCAATTAAATATTAATTGACATTTTCGTGTCATAGAACATAATGCGAACACCTATCCGGCGTTCGTGCGGAAGGGGCAGCAGTGGCCGATTACGATTTCAAGCTGGGCAGAAGCCACCTCCGAGGAAATGGCTGGCGGGGTTTGGCGGCTCTCGCCCTTGTGCTGACGTTGCGCGCGGCGATCGTCGGAGCTATTGCTTTTTACGCAATACCCGGCGGCGTCGGGGTTATCCGACTCATCGAGCGCCTGGTTTAGCGTGCCACAGCGGCGCGAAGCCGGTGGCCACGACCCGATCATAGGGTATATCGCCAGGCAGGATGCCGATGTCGCGCGCGAACTGGTTCATGCCGGCGACAAAGCCCGGCGAGATCGCGGCGTCGTAGAACGGTAGATCGCGGCGGATCAGTTCGGCGATCAGCGCGGCCTCAGCTGGCGGAAAGAGCTTGCGGCCGACCTCGGCGGCGCGTTCCGGGTCGGCTCTGAGCGCCGCCTGGGTCTTGACGATTGCACGGATGGCGGCGGCCGCCACTTCCGGGGAGCCGCCGATCAGCCGGTCGGTCGCCGCCACCGAAGCCATCGTGTAATTGAAGCAAGGCTTTGGCCCGTCGCCGCGGCGCACGTCGAGGATTACGGTGCCGACGCCGCGGCGGACCGCAACTTCGGTGCCCATGCCGTTCGCCCAGAACCCGTCGATCTTGCCGTCCTCGAGCGCCCTGGCTGCGGTCAGCCCGAAATTCACGGTCGCTCCGGAGGCGCCCGGCACCGGGGCGATCACCACGCCGTCCCGCTCGAGGTCGATCCCGGCCTCGATCAAGAGGCGGCGCAGACCCATCTCGACCCACGGCGCCGCCCCGATGCGGCGGCCTCGGACCGACGCCGATATCGCCGCGCGCGGCGCCAAGATCGGCGCGCATCACGAGAAACCAGTACATCCCCTGCGCCTGGGCGCAGAGCAATTTTACGCCCTGCCACTCGGGAAAGGCGGCGAGCGCCGAATGCGCCGAGCCGGCGACGAAATCGACCCTGGCGTCGCGCATCGCCCGATACGCCTCGTCGACCGGGAAGATCAGCTCCAGCGAGACGTCGAGCCCCTCCTCTTTGAAAAACCCGAGCTCGACCGCTGCTACCGCCGGGAAATAGGAATTTGAGATCAGGTCCGGTATGGCAAGCTTCATCGGGTCACCCTCAGGATTTCGACGGCGTTGGTGGCCGAGCGGTCAGGGCGGCGGGGGCACCATTAGCATCAGCAGTATCGCGATCGCCAAGATGATCACCAGGGAGCTTTCGAGAACCGGGACCGGCAGGCGAGCCTCCGTCAGCTGCGCTCGACCTCGCCCGCGACGCGGTCGAGCGCCTCGGTGATCGTGCGCACTTGTCCTGCATCGAGCGGACCTCTACCGAGACGGATCGACAGAGCCATCTCCAAATTGTGCATTGCCCGCCGGATCTCCGGCGCCGGGCCCCCGCCTGAGCTGCGGCTCGCTTCTGCCATCCGGGTGAAGATCGCGTCGACGAGCGCCTTGTTGGCGGCCAAGAACTGCGCGCCCTCCTCGGTGATCGAGTAGAGCTTCTTGGTGCCGCCGCCGCTTTCCGACCGCAAATAGCCGAGCTCTTCGAGATGGGTCAAAGTCGGGTAGACGACCCCTGGGCTCGGGCTATAGGTCCCGCCGAATTTCTCCTCGATGGCCTTGATCAGCTCATAGCCGTGGCTCGGCTTTTCTGCGATCAGCTGCAGCAGGACATAGCGCAGATCGCCATGATCGAAAACACGACCGAGCGGCCCGCGCCGGCCACCACCATGATGGTGGTGGCGACTGCCAAAGCGTCCGCCTCCGAAGCCGAAGGGGCCTCGTGAGTGCCTTTGACCGTGGGTACCTCGAAATCCGAACATCAAGAAATCCTTTTGTAAATTCACGCGCCAGCGCGTCCGGCAGTGGGTAACAGCTCGGGCCGATAGGTCGGACGGAGCGTCTTGAGCCGCAAAGGAACGGGCGTCCCGAGCCACAGCGCATAAATACTGTGATCGTCCACTGAATCATCGGTCAGCGGATGGACCAGGACATCGAGACCCGCCCGGTTCAGCATTAGCCACGGCACGACATTCTGAAACTCTGCGGTGGTGAAAATGATCTGAAGGTTCGCGATAGGATGCGGGCCAACCGGACCGTCGCGGAACCCTCCGAACTCGACGGTAGACTTTTTGCCGATCGCCTCGGCAAGTCGCTCGGCGGTCGGCTTGGTCGCGGTGTCGTAGTAGACGTGGGCGTGATAGCCGCTGACCTTGATAGGCGTGGGTTTTAGATCGGGCATCTTCGTACTCCTGTTGGTTTGATGTGTTCCGACTGTTATTAGATATATCTAAATACGATCTATGTCAAGACCCGTGAACCACCCTTATGCGCATGATAAGATCGCCCACCGCACAGGAGTGGAGCAGGACGTGAGCGAGCAGCGCGAGCACGAGCCGATCGATTGGAAGACGCAGGGCGTCAAGGTGATCCCGGGCGATCAGCTCGACCCGAACACCGCGCAGACGCCGGGAATGGACCGCGCCGCGGCGATCAATCTCGCCCGGGTCGGGGCGCAAAAGATCTGGGCCGGCACGGTCAAGATCCACCCCAACGCGAAGACCGGCGCGCACCACCACGGGCACCTCGAAAGCGTGATTTATGTCCTCAAAGGCCGGGCGCGGATGCGCTGGGGCGAGCAGCTCGAATACGTCGCCGAAGCCGGCCCCGGCGATTTCATCTTTGTGCCGCCCTATGTGCCGCACCAGGAGATCAACGCCTCAACCGACGAGACGCTCGAATGCGTATTAGTGCGCAGCGACAACGAGGCGGTCGTCGTCAACCTCGACATCGAGCCGGTCGAGCGCCCGCAGGAGGTGCGCTGGATCGACCCGATTCACAAACACGGCTGACTGGGATTAGAGTGACGAGGACAACATGATGCAACTGATCGACGGGGCGAGTGTCTGGGCGCGGCGGGACATCCGTTCCGAGGAGTACCGGGTCGATCTCTCCGCCGCCTGTCTCGACGAGATCCGCCTCGCGGCGGACGAGATCAGGGCATATCCGCTACCTATTATCCTGCGGCGCCCGGATGACTTTGCGATGCCGCACTGCCGGCGGGAGATGGCGCGGGTGCGCGAGATGCTCGATCACGGCCGGCGCTTCGCGATCGTCGACCGCTTGCCGATGGCCGAAATGGACGCAGCGGAGGCCACGGCGATCTATTGGCTGCTGTCGAGCATGGTGTCGCGCCCGGTGGCGCAAAAGCTCGACGGCACGATGATCTACGATGTCCTCGACACCGGGCAGCAGGCGCTTCCCGGATCGGGCATCCGCCCGGACAAAACCAACATCGAGATCCGCTTTCACAACGACAACGCCTATAACGACACGCCGCCCGACTATGTCGGTCTGCTCTGCCTGCGCCGGGCGCAAAGCGGCGGGCACAGCCGCGTCATCAGCTTTCATACCGTCCACAATGCCCTGCGGGAGCGCCATCCGGACCGGCTGGAGCGGCTTTACCGGGATTTCTGGTTCGATCGCCAGCGCGAATTTCGGCCGGGAGAGAGCCCGATATTTCCCGCGCCTGTATTCGAGAATGCCGGCGAGCTGAAAGCGCGGTTCAGCGCCCACCAGATCGGTGGCGGCTACGTCTTGCGGGGCGAGCCGATCGATTACGACGGCGAGGCCGCGATTGCGGCAATGCTCGACATCTTCGACGAGGACGAGCTCTCGATCGATTTCGACCTCGAGCCGGGGCAGATCCAGTTCGTCGACAACCGGGCGCTGGGCCACAGCCGCACTGCCTTCGTCGATGACCCGGCCCCCGAACGCAGGCGCCATCTCGTGCGCCTGTGGCTGCGCGACCACGGCCGCCGTGCCTACCCGGGCTAACATCGATATCGCGGCGGCGCTCGCCGAGGCCGAAGGGCTCTACCGCGAGCGCAACCCGAAGAGCCTCGCGCAGCACCGCGAGGCCTGCGCCGCGATGCCTGGCGGCAACACCCGCTCGGCGATCCATGTCGATCCGTTTCCGCTGACGATGGCGCGCGGCGAGGGAGCGCGGCTGTGGGACATCGACGGGCACGAATATGTCGATTTCCTCAGTGAGTTCACCGCCGGCATCTTCGGCCATTCGCACCCCATAATCCGCAGAGCGATCGAGGCGGCGCTCGATGAGGGCCTCAATTTCGGCGCGCACAATGCGATCGAAGCGCGGTTTGCCGCGGCGATCTGCGCACGGTTCCCGTCGATCGAGTTGGTGCGCTTCACGAATTCCGGCACCGAGGCCAACCTGATGGCGGTCAGCGCGGCGCGGGCGATCACCGGCCGGCCGAAAATCCTGGTGTTCAAGGGCGGCTATCATGGCGGCGTGTTTTATTTCCGCGGCCATGGCAGCGCACTCAACGCGCCGTTCGAGTTTCTGCTCGGACATTACAATGATCTCGCTGCGGTCGAGAAGTTGGTGCAGCCGCATCGAAGCGAACTGGCCGCAATTCTGATCGAGCCAATGCAGGGCACCACCGGCTGCATTCCGGCGGAGCGCTCGTTTCTCGCCGGGTTACGTGCATTGGCGAACGAAACCGGGGCGGTGTTGATCTTTGACGAGGTGATGACCTCGCGGCTGGCGCCGGGCGGATTGCAGGAAGCTCACGGCATGCTGCCCGACCTGACGACATTGGGCAAATATGTCGGCGGCGGCATGAGCTTTGGCGCCTTTGGCGGGCGCGCCGATCTGATGGAGCGCTTCGACCCCCGCCGACCGGATGCGTTCCAGCACGCCGGCACCTTCAACAACAATGTACTGACTATGAATGCCGGGCTCGTCGGATTGACCGAGATCTACACTCCCGAACGCGCCGGCGCCCTCAACGCCGCCGGCGATAGCTTGCGTGAGCGACTCAATGCAGTGGCACGCCGGCATCGGCTCGCAATGCAGTTCACCGGGCTCGGCTCGATGATCGCAGTGCACATGACCGATGGTCCGATCCGCTCACAGGCAGACGCTGAACGCGGCAACGGTGCACTGCGCGACCTCTTCTATTTCGATCTCCTAGCGCGCGGCCTTTGGTTTGCGAAGCGCGGCATGTTCGCCCTGTCCATCGCTCTTGACGAAGCCGACGGCGACCAGCTTGTCGAAGCAGTGGAGGAATTCGCCCAGACGCGTGCTCCACTGTTCGAATTATCGAGCAGCTCACCCTAAACAGCGAGTTGGGCCGCGCGAACGTGCGCGGCCAGGAGCGAGGGCAGCCGCGCCGGATCGCCGCGCGCCATGCCGCATTCCGTGGCGACGCCGTCGACCCGGGCATGGCGCCGCGCCGCGGTCAGCCGTGCCGCATCGCCTGGCGCGTCGTTGTGATGGATGAGGCCGAGATAAAGCGCAGTGTCCGGGCCCAGGCGCAGATTTTCGAGTGGCGCGAAATAGCCGTCATCGGTCCGGCTCTTGGGCACCGGCATATGGAAGAACTGGATCGGGCGCTTGACCTTGCTGCCGATCGCATTGGTCATCTCGACCATGATGCCCATGTCTTTGGGCTGAACGACGTGTTCGTCGGCCGGGCTGCCGTAGCAGAGATGGTAGCCGAGCTCGCTACCAGTGGGCACCGCGTCGCCGATCTCGGTCAAGACCGCGAGCGTCTCGCTGCGGAAATCAACTGGCCCCTCCTCGTAATAGCCTTCCCAGGCCAGCACTTCCTGGCAAACATCCCATTGCACGGCGAGGCGATCACTGGGGATTGCTTCGGCAATCTTCTCGATCTGGCCGATAAGGTGCTCGGTGAGCGCGGGCAACAGCATTGGCCGGTCCGCCGGGACCATGTTGTTGTAAGTTGGCGCGATCGGCGTCGGGAGCGAGACCTGGAATTTCACATTTCGCGGGAATGACAGCGGCCGTGTGCAGCTGCTCGAAGAGGCTCCATGATGCGATCGCCATCTCGGCGTAGCCGGTTTTGAACGTCCTGGGATCGGGCCGGGCGCCGGGCTTGATGCGCAACCGCGGGATTTCACGCAGCAGCTTGCCGTCCCATTGGGTGAACTTGAAGGGCGGCACGTCTTTGGCGACCTCGATCGACGGGTTTTCGGCAAGAACCTCTTGCAAAAAGCGGATCCAGGTCTTGCGGATGCCGGTCTCGCCGTCGGGCAGCCGCAGCAGATAAGGCCCAGCCGCTTGGGCGAGCGTGCGGAACACGGCTTCGGCATCCGGCAGCGGAATGCTGCCGACGAAGTGGACGATCGGATGCTCCGTGCGTTCGGCGGCCATGACGCTCCTCCTCCGACAGTGATGCCTTTCGCGCCATCCTAGCCCAATTTGCGGGCTCGCGCGAAGCCGGTGGCGGTCGCCGGCAGCGCAGGATGGCGGTCGCCGCACAGCGCTGGTAGCGTCTCGCTTCGGTGGCTTACACTGCCCGCAAGGCCCAGCCGCATGGGCCGAGCGACGGAGGCGACCCATGGAACGAGCGTTCAATGCCGGCAGAAAGCTCGGCCAGGGCAGTCCGGCTGACCTTACACGGCGCGACATCTTCGCACTTGTTGCGCTCGGCTTGGTGGCCGGCGCCCCGGGCGATGCCGATGGCGCGGCACCGGAGGGGCAGCTGACCTGGGGGGTGCACGTCTCGCTCGCGCCGGTGTGGTTCGACCCGGCCGACGTCTCGGGGATCATCACGCCGTTCATGGTGCTCTACGCGCTGCATGATGCGATGGTGAAATTGATGCCGGGCCAGCCCTCTCCGGTGCCGAGCCTCGCCGAGGCATGGTCGGCGTCCGAAGACGGTCTGACCTATGATTTCACGCTGCGCCAGGGAACGCTGTTCCACAATGGCGAACCGGTTACGGCTGAGGACGTCAAATTCTCGTTCGAGCGCTATCGCGGAGCCTCGCACGATCTGATGATGGAGCGGGTCGGCGCAGTGGAGATCCCCGATGCCCGGCACGTGCGTTTCAAGCTCAAAAGGCCGTGGCCTGATTTTCTCACCTTTTATGCCACGGCCACTGCCGCCGGCTGGATCGTGCCCAAGAAATATGTCGAGAAAGTCGGGGACGATGGGTTCAAGAAGGCGCCGATCGGCGCCGGGCCCTACAAATTCGTCTCGTTCAACCCTGGCGTCGAGCTGGTCATGGAGGCCTTCGACCAGTACTGGCGCAAGCCGCCCAATGTGAAGCGGCTGGTCTTCAAGGTGATCCCCGACGAGAGCACGCGACTGGCCGCTCTCAAACGCGGCGAGATCGATATCGTCTATTCGGTCCGCGGCGAGCTCGCCGAGGAACTCCAGCGCACACCGAGGCTCACGCTAAAGCCCGCGGTTGTGCAGGGCGTATTCTGCCTCTATTTCCCCGACCAGTGGGATCCGAAATCGCCGTGGCATGATGAGCGGGTGCGGCGGGCCGCCAGTCTGGCGATAGACCGTCAGGGCACAAACGACGCGCTGACCCTCGGCTATTCGCTGATTACCGGCAACCCGCTCGTTCCGGATCATTACGAGTTCTTCTGGCAACCGCCGGCTCCGGTCTACGACCCGGACAAGGCCAAGCAACTGCTCGCCGAGGCGGGTTACCCCAAAGGCTTCGACGCCGGCGATTACTATTGCGACTCGTCCTACGCGAATATCGGCGAGGCGGTTCTCGATAATTTGCAGGCGGTCGGAATTCGCCCGAAACTTCGACCGATCGAGCGGGCGGCCTTCGTCAAAGGGTACGCCGAAAAGCAGTTCAAGAACATCATTCAGGCTGGACCCGGGGCGTTCGGCAACGCCGCGACCCGCCTCGAAGCGCATGTGGTCAAGGGCGGCGTCTTTGTTTACGGCAACTACCCCGATCTCGACGAGCTCTACCAGCAGCAAGCGGTCGAGCTCGAGCATAAGAAGCGCGAAGCGATCCTGCACAAAATGCAGCAAGCGGTGTATGAGCGGACGATCTACGCGCCGATCTGGCAATTGGCCTTTATCAACGGCGTCGGCCCGCGCGTCGGAGAATCAGGGTTCGGCCTCATCCCCCGGTTCCCCTATACCGCACCCTACGAGGACATCACGTTGAAAGGGGCGTAGCGCGCCGGCTCCTTGCAAGAGCCAATAGATCCGCGTTACACTCTGTCTGCATCGGGTCTCCCCCTGGCACTGAGACAAACCGTTGCTGCAAAACAATTTTCTCAGAGCCCGGAGCCCGATGCACCTACCCTGTTTGAGAAATGCGGGTTAGCACTGGTGCAAGTAACAGTGTTTGCACTGGTGCTAGAGACGGTGCGATGGCGAGGGTTGAATCCACAGGCCTGGCTTGCCGACGCACTGCGCCGCATCGCCGATCATCCGGTCTCCCAGCTGCACGAGCTCCTTCCCTGGCATTGGAAGCTACGCGAAACCCGCGCCGCTGCCGCCCTGATAACCAGACCAAGGGGGCCTTCGCCGGATGCTTACGCTGATATTTGAGCAGCGGGCGCAGCAGCTGAGGTGGGCGACGGTGTCCGAAACAGGCGCAATCTGGACAGGTCCCCGCGGGCCGGCTGACTGGCCGCGAACTGCGCCGCCGACGGCCCGACCGCTCGAACCTGTCCGTCGCTCTTGGTATCGGGGAAATGAACATAGCCTTGATCGCCGTGCAGCCAGTCTCGCTGAAGGCCTTGGGCTTCCGAGATCCGGAAGCCTGTCAGCAGCATGAGGCGCACGGCAGCAAGGGCGACAGGGTGCTCCCCGTTCCGCTCGGCGGCGCGCATCGTCTCGCCGAGCCTTTTGATTTCGACCACGCTGAGGCGGCGCTCCTTCTTCTTCCCGGCGATCTTTCGAATGCCCACGGCTGGGTTGGATGCGATAACATCGAGCCGGTTAGCGTGAGCGAGGAGGCTCTGGAGCGTCGAAACGGTGCGCGCAGCGACGCCTTCGCCGCCCGTGGTCACGCCGCCGCGGCCGGGTTCCCGCGGCTTGGCCGTCTTTCCTGCAGCGATGTCCGCCTGCATACCGGAATGTCGGCCGCCTTGAGCGCGCGGACCTGCCGTCGGCCGAGCAACGGCTTGATATGCGTTTCGATGCGGCTCCGGTCCATGGCCAGGGTCGACGGCTTGATCGGGCGGTTGCGGCGTCCGAGGATGCGGCCAGCCTCGGCTTCGACGAGATACCACTCGCAAATCTCAGCCACTGTGATTGTTTCCCGCGGCCCTCGACCTCTTCCGCCGGATCACCGCCATCCGCGATGGCCAACAGGATGTTGGATCGTGGAATAGGCGCGGATAGCGCCGGATAGGCCAAGCAGGACCTTGCCAAGGTTGGGGTCGGGAGACGCTATGGGGCGGGCGGCGAGGATGGCAACTTCGTCGCTGCATATAACGATGGAGTGCCGCGATGCCCCAGCCGAACGACCTGAGCAGATCCCTCGTCGCCCTGAACCAGGATAGCACGATCATAGCCGTCATCGAGATGAGCCAGTCGACTGGCTCGTTGCCGGCATGCTTCCCGGGATTGAGCGTCAGCCGCGCAAGAAGCTCGAGCCGAGCCCAGAACGGCTGCTTGGTCTGCTGCATCGCTGGCAGGATGAGGCGGTCAGAGCCGGGCGCACGATCACGCGGATTGCGGTTGCCTTCAAAGCCGGCCGCGACGGCTTCTGGCTGTCGCGCTGGCTTGCGGCGCGTGGCGTCGAGGCTCACGTGATCCATGCCTCGAGTGTCGCGGTATCGCGGGAACATCGCCGGGCGAAAACCGACCGGCTCGACACCGAGTTGCTGAAGCGCGGGTTCTTGGGGTGGCTGCGTGGAGAACGGGGCCATTGCAGCATGGCACGCGTGCCGACGATTGCCGAAGAGGACGCCAAGCGGCCGAACCGCGAGCGCGACTGCCTGGTGGGCGAACGCACGCGGATTGTGAACCGGATAAAGTCGACCCTGGCCCGGCTGGGCATTCGCAACTTCAAACCAACCCTGCGCAAGTCGGCCGAGCGTCTTGCAACCGTGCACACCCCGGAGGGCATGCCGCTGCCGCCGAACACCTTGGCCGAGCTGCAGCGCGATATGGCGCGGCTGGGCTTTGTTGTCAGCCAAATCAGAGAGATCGAGGACGCTCGTCAGAAACGATTGGAGCAACAGCACGAGACCGGGCCCCACGCCATGGTTCGGCGGCTGGCTCGCATCGTCGGCATTGGCGTGGAGACGGCTGATCTGCTGGTCCATGAGCTGCTGTCACGGCCCATGCGTGACCGCAGAGCAGTAGCACCCTACGCCGGTTTAACAGGCTCGCCGGATGAGAGCGGCGCGCGCCGTCGCGAACAAGGACTCGCCAGAGCCGGCAACGCCCGGGTCCGCCGCGCCATGATCCAACTCGCCTGGCGCTTTCTGATGTTTTCAGAAGGAGAGCGCGCTGGCATTGTGGTATCGCGCCCGCACCACTGATAGCCGTAGTGGCACGCGCAAGGCCATGATCGTCGCGCTGGCACGCAAGTTGATCATTGCGCTCTGGCGCTTTGTCACGACTGGCGAACTACTGGAGGGCGTCGTCTTACGTCCAGCTTCCTGAAAGGAGCTTGATCGGAACGAGCTTACCACTTAGCACCATTTTCGGCGCTCGCGCTGGATTCAGCACGACTGCCGAATTGACGATCCGAGGTGGCGGGAAGCCGTATTCGAACCTGGCACTTGATGCCGACTGAGAGAATGGGCCCGCCGCCCGGAGCTTCGCCGCCGATGCGCATGACCGCATCATGGTCAGGATTAACCAATCCTACCGCATACAAGTCTGTGGCACGAAAATGCACCC